>CAVPDC010000001.1:0-270555 GCA_963702595.1 uncultured beta proteobacterium
GTGCTCGAGCACGGCCATCGTTTCCTGGTCGATTTGCTGGGCGGCCAGAAGACCGGTTTCTACCTCGATCAGCGCGAAAACCGGCGACTGGCCGCGGCCTATTGCAAGGGGGCTCGTGTGCTCAACGCCTTCAGCTACACCGGCGCATTTGCCGTTTATGCCTTGGCTGCAGGCGCTGAGCACGTGATCAACCTCGACTTGTCCATGGAGGCGCTTGAGCTGGGCGAGCGCAATCTTGCGCTCAACGGCTTCGACCCGGACAGCCAGGCCGAAGGGGTGGCCGGCGATGTGTTTCAGGTTCTGCGCGACTGGCGGACGGACGGCGAGCGCTTCGACGTGATCATCCTCGACCCGCCCAAGTTCGCCCACAGCCAGCAGCAGGTCGAGCGCGGGCGCGCGCGTACAAGGACATCAACCTGCTCGGCCATGCAGTTGCTGCGTCCTGGCGGCACGCTGGTCAGCTTCTCCTGCTCCGGCCTGGTCTCCGCCGACCTGTTCCAGAAGATCCTCTTCGGCGCGTCGGTGGACGCAAAGCGGGATGTGCAGGTCGTCGAACGCCTCAGCCAGGGCTCGGATCACCCGGTGCTGCTGAGCTTTCCTGAAGGGGAGTATTTGAAGGGATTGATCTGTAGGGTGTGGTAGGCGGAGGGGTTGGCGGTGATATCACAGCGAATGGGTGACAACAAATCCCTCCGGGACAGTTCCCAGCAGGACAAGCAATGGCAGATGGATCGCATTGAATTTGCCAATTCACCAGCCTGCTGATTTACTACACTCGCCGATCAACGACCTCCGAGGTCTTCCGTGACCTCGGAAGTCTGTCAAGCCAGAGGTCCAGTATGACAAGCGACTCGTCAAAGAAACAACTAAGGGGTAGTAGAGGCAATGCGCGCCTCTGGCTGTGTTTATGCCTGATCGCAGCAACACCGTTGCTTTCTGCGTGCGGCCGCTTTGTCAGCCCACCACCGACGGTTAAAGAAACAGCGCTACCCCCTGGTATCGTGGCGCCAACGGACAAACCATCAGTCCCCGACGATACTCCCCTGCCAACATCTGAGGCCGAGAGCCCGACTACAATCCCTTTTGCCGACACCTTCACTCCCGCCGGTTGGACCGCCGATGGCCAACTGCTTGGGCTAATGCAACGCCGTGCTCAAGTTCTCGTTGATGCTTCGGGCAATGAGCAGGCACAGGTCTGGTACCCTGGCGCCGAGGCTGTCGGCGGGACACCTACGTTTTCGCCGGATGGCCAGTTGTTGGTACGCTTGCCCTACTCAAACTTAAACGTGATCGAGCTATGGCGTCCAGCAAGTGATGGCGCGCTACGTCAGCTAAGCGTACCGGGTGGACCAATAAACGAGCTAAGCTTCTCTCCAGATAGTCGACTCCTGGCCATTGGCGCTGATGATGGTGCGGTCAGTCTGTTGGACTTATCGGGCTGCGCGACCGACTCGGGTGAGTGCGGCGTCCACCTCCGCACCATCCAGGCACACGCGCCTGGAGCTACCCGCGTGGTGTTCTCACCAGACGCAAGCTTGCTGGCCAGCGAAGGTGCGGACGGCGCAATCCGCCTGTGGCGGGTCGACGACGGCTCGCTGGTGCGCACCTTTGAGGGCCATGCGGCTGCTTTCTCACCTGACGGCAAGTCGATTGCGCTGCAGGGCAGAGGCAACACCTTGCGCTTCTATCACATCGAAGACGGCGTCCTGACTTGGGCGTTCTCAAACCCGTCGCTGGATCAGCCAACCTTTTCGCCCGACGGTCGTTACCTGGCGTGGATCTCTCCGGAGGGCATACACCTGGCTGAGTTGGGATCGGAAGTCGTGGTGCATACACGAGAATACCCCGGATACATCTCGCAGTTCTCATTTCTACCGGATGGAAGCCGCCTGGCTTGGATCGAAGAGGGCCAGGCCGTGCTGTGGCCTATCTCCTTGCTCTTGCGTGACCCGAGCAACAAGCCAACCATGATGGAGTCCATTGCCGAGACTGATATCCGAACCGAGAGGATCGACCCCAAAACGCTTTTCGATTCGGAGCAAGGTGGAGACTATCTAAGTGGTCTGGTCGAGAAATACGAGCTGTCGTCGATCGAAAATCCGTTTGCAGAGAGCTATACAGCCAAGCCCGTGCGATTTCCCAGCGGTGCAGCTGGCGTGCTAGTCAATATCGGTCTTACGGGAAAGGCGCCTGGCTACCTATTCCTCTTCAAGGAGGAAGGTAGCCAGGCGCGACTCGTCGACTGGGCGCCCGGTCCAAACGGGTATTTAAGGCCAGATCTCATTTCTGGCGAGACGCCAGCAGGTAACCTGGAAACCGTCGAACTGTTCTCGCCGGCCAGCGATCATGGCCAGGTGCTGAAAGCTATGAACTGGTGGCATGCCGGCACAGGCCTTGGAGGAACCGATTTCTCGCTGATTGAGATCGCAGAGGACAAGCTGCGATTCCTGTTCCAAGGCAGCATAAGCAACTGGACGCTGAAGTTCGCCGAGGGTGAACTAGCTCGCGACCAATACGAGTTCAACGACCTGGATGACGACGGGATCAAAGAGATTGTCGTGGAGCGATCCTATTGTCAGGTCGTTCTGCGAGATGCTGGTTGGGAAGAGCAGTGGTGTGAACCCTATGCAAGCGAAACTTACCGCTATAATGGCGTTAAGTATATGCAACAGCCCGAGGACGAAGGGTCGCCCACGACCGATACGCCGTAGATCGCGCCCGCTTCGAGCTGGCAGAGATTTGCCGATTTGCCAACTGCTGATTTACTGGACTCGCCCATCCACGACCTCCGAGATCTTCAAACGAAGACCTCGGAGGTCTGTCGAGCCAATCGCAAGAAATTCAAAAAGGTACCATTATGAAAAAACGGACCAGAATCCCCCTTCTTTTTGCCCTGCTTATGTTTGGTCTGCTGTCTGGCCGGCTGCGGCGGCGAAGAGCCGCTGCCCACGCCGACGCCCACCAAGACGCCCGTGCCGCTGGCTGCCAACACGCCCGGCCACCGACACGCCACGCACCGCCGACCGACACGCCCGAGCCGACCAACACCCCCGAGCCCACGGCCACGCCGACGCCCGAAGGCACGCCCACCCCGGAGCCGACCCCGCGCCGGTGGCCTTCCTCCAGCCCAGCCAGGACGACGTCAACACCCGCAAAGGCCCTGGCACCAACTATGGCAAGGTCGGCCAGGTAACCCGCGCCGACACCCTGGGCGTCTACGGCAAGAGCGCCGACGGCGGCTGGTACAAGATCTGCTGCGTCAACGGCCAGGAGGCATGGATCGCCAGCCAGTTCGCCCAGCTCAGCGGCGACATCGCGCCATCCCCGTGGTCGAGGCGCCGCCGCTCAACGCCGAGACCCAGGCTGACGCCGTGGCGGCAGTGGCCAGCGGCTCTGGCAGTCGCAGGCGCCCACCGGCTTCGTCTCCATCGGCAACGTGGTGCCGCCGGTGGACAACCCGCCGCCCGGCAAATACTACGGCCTGTGTGGCCTGCGCGAGAACCGCCCCGTGCGCGAGGTGGCGCCGCAGCGACGTGCTCACGGGCAACACCAACCCGCTGACCGGCCTGCCCATCGACCCGGCGCGCCTGCAAGAGCGCATCTTCGTCGCCCGCTACGGCAACGAGCCGGCCATCAACAACTACTTCGGCATCTCGGCGCCCGACCTGGTGTTCGAGGAGTTGATGGACGACCTGAACACCACCCGCTTCACCACGCTCTGGTTGGGCGGCGATGCGCCGCAGATCGGCCCGATGCGCTCCTTCCGCAGCACCACCATCCAAGTGGCGCAGACGTTCGATGCGCCCATGGCCAGCAGCGGCGCGGTCGGCCCCAACCAGATCTTCGCCTACGCGGCCGGCATCGAAGACCTGGACGAGCGCTGCTATTCGGGGCTCTACTTCAACAATCCCGCGGCGGCGGCTATCAGAACCGGGTCCTGACCAGCAGCGCCGGATCTGCGCAACTTCTTGGAGGCCAACGGCCTCAACACCGGCGTCAAGATCAAGCCGTTCACCTTCAACGAGACCCCGCCCAGCGGCGGCCAGCCGGCCAACCGGGTCGTGATCCCCTACATCAACCGCGGCTTCTACGAGGTGGAATGGCGCTACGATCCGGCCACCGGCCGCTATGCCCGCTTCTCCGGCTCCCAGCGCAACCCGCTGATCGACGCCAACAACGGCCAGCAGGTGACGGCCTCCAACGTGGTGATCCTGGAGGTCCAGCACGACCGGACCGACCTGGTGGGATGTGGTCAACAGCTACAGCGTGCGCACCTACATCGTCGGCCAGGAAGGGCCGGCCACCATCATCCGCGACGGCGTGGCCATCCAGGGCCGCTGGCGCGTGCCGGACAAGTTCAGCGGCCTGGAGCTGGTGGACGCGGCCGGCAATCCCATCCCGCTCAAGCCGGGCCAAACCTGGTTCCAGGTCGTGCCGCCGAACTATGGCGTGACGATCGTGGGATAGCACACTCCTTTGCCTTCCCTAATACCCCTCTGGTATAATCGGCCATCTTTGCCATCCCACATGTCGCATCCCTGTCAACTGAAACATCACCCTGGTGCGGCCGGGCCTGGCTGGCGATCTCGCTCTTGGTCGCCATCGGCCTGACCCTGCCTGCCCTGCCGCCCAAGCAACCAGCGCGCAGGGCCCGCGGCTGGTGCTGGCCTTCTACTACAACTGGTTCGACGAGAACACCTGGACGCCGGCCAAGGTGCCCGACTTCCCGACGCAGCCCTACGTCAGCCGCGATCCGGGCGTCATGGACCGCCACATCGCCCAGGCCCAGGGCGCGGGCATCGACGCCTTCGTGGTCAGCTGGTACGGGCCTGGCGGCGGCAACCAGACCGAGGGCAACTTCGCCGCCATGCTGGACGTGGCCGCCGCCCGCGGCTTCAAGCTGGCGCTGGACGTGGAGGTGACAAGCCCCTTTGCCGGCGGCGGCACCGGCGGCACGGCCGAGATGCTGCGCCACGCCCTGGCCACCCACGCCAACCACCCGGCCTACCTGCGGGTGGACGGCAAGCCGGTCTTCTTCTTCTGGCGCCAGCAGCGCTACGGCGTGGACACCTGGCAGTCGATCCGCGACCAGGTGGACCCCGGCCACGGCAGCATCTGGATCGCCGAGGGCATCGACATGAGCTACCAGGCCGTGTTCGACGGCCATCACCTCTACTCGGTGACCTGGAACCCGCCCAGCGACGTCTTCTACACCGCCAACAAGTTCAGCCGCTGGGTGCAGCAGGCGCGCGACCGCTACGGCAGCCACCGCTACTGGGTGGCCACGGTCATGCCCGGCTACAACGACACCCGCACCGGCCGCGGCAACGCCTTTGCCCGCGGCCGCGAGGACGGCGCCTACTACGCTCAAACCTGGCAGGCGGCCATCGCCAGCAACCCGGACTGGGTGATCATCACCTCGTTCAACGAGTGGCCTGAGGGCACCTACATCGAGCCCAGCCAGGCCTACGGCGACCGCTACCTGGGCCTGACCGCCGAATGGGCGGGCCGCTTCAAGAGCGGCGAGGCCATCGCCTACACGCCGCCCGCCCCTGCCGGCTCGTCCCCGTCGCAGCGCGAGGCAGCAGCGGGCTCTGGCCCCTCCCCCTCCGAGCGGGAGCCGGGAGGGGGTCGCCTGCCCCCACACCCAGCTATGCCGCGGTGCGCGTCGAGACGGCCGTGCTCAACCTGCGCAGCGCGCCGGCACGGCCGGCCCGCGCATTGGCCAGACTCCGCAGGCAGCGTCTGGCGCGCCACCGGCCAGCTTGCCCGCGAAAGCTGGTGGCAGGTGTGCTGCGTCGACCGCCAGCGCGCCTGGGTCAGCGGCCAGTGGGTCCAACCCATTGGCCCGGCCGAGGAGCTGGACGGTGCCCGATGTCGAGCCCACCGCCGACGCCGCAGCCTCGCCGCCGACTAGCCTGCGTTTAGTCCACAGATGGTGTGTTGGTCACAAACGGTCGACAAAGCGTAACCACCTATCCTGAATCTGCCGGAGGTTCCCTTGCTCACACCACCCTCTAGCCTACGACGACGTCGCCGAAGTCCTCATCAGCGAGGACCAGATCCAGCGAAGTCGCCGAGATGGGCGCAGCGCATCTCCACCGACTTCGCCGGCGAGCAGATCCTGATCGTCGCCGTGCTCAAAGGCGCGCTGCTCTTCCTGGCCGATCTGATCCGCCACATCGACCTGCCTCTGGCCATCGACTTCCTGGCCGTCTCCAGCTACGGCGCGGGCACCGAGAGCAGCGGCGTCGTGCGCATCCTCAAGGACCTGGACGAGACCATCGAGGGCACCACGTGATCATCGTCGAGGACATCGTCGACTCCGGCCGCACGCTGGACTATCTGTTGCGCATGCTGCGCCAGCGCCACCCGGCCACCCTGCACGTCTGCACGCTGCTGGACAAGCGCACGCGCCGCGAGATCGACGTGCCCATCGACTACGTGGGCTTCGAAGTGCCCGACGCCTTCGTGGTCGGCTACGGCCTGGACTTCGCCGAGCACTACCGCCAACTGCCCTTCATCGGCGTGCTGAAGCCGGAGATCTACGTTTGACCGCTGACAGCAAACGGCGGACCGCAGACACAGACCGCAGACGGCAGTCCCGGCGGCAGAATGCTGACCACCGACCACCCATCACCTCTGACTGTCCCGCCTGATGTCACCGTCCCGCCTGGGTCCGCTCGGCATGAGCCCTACTGGCTTACACTTTGCTGCCGATTTTCAGCCTTAAGCCTGGCCGTCGGCTCGGCCCAGGCCGCCGACGGCCCGCCGCCGCGGTATCCGTGCAGCCTGGCGAGACGTTGACGTCGATTGCTGAACAGTCCGGCAGCACCGTGCCGGCGATTGTGGCAGCCAATCGCCTCGCAAACCCGGACCAAATCGCAGTCGATCAAATCCTTGTCGTACCTCCGGCATATGCCCCGCTGCTGTCGATCGTGGTCGGTCCCCAGGATACGCTGTCGGGCATCGCTCGTCGATACCACAGCCGGCCCGAACAGGTGGCCCAGTTGAATGAAATGGGGACTCAGGGGAGCGGTTGGAGCCAGGTCAAGACCCGCCGGTACCGGCGCCGGTGGGCAAGCCGTCGCCCGCTTTGCCACCCGGCCCCATCGTTTCAATCGTCACTACGCCCCGTGTCCCGGCCGAATGATAAAACGTGAGCATTCGCATTTTCGTCGATCTCAGCGAGCCGATCAGCTTGAGCCTCACCTTTCAGGATCAAGCCGTGCCCCTGCGTCAGACAAGCGCCGGATCGCTGTGGGGCCTGGCGCCAATCTACGCTTTTACCGAACCGGGGGTTCTGCCTCTGGAGCTTCGCTGGGAATCCCGTCAAACACCGCCACACAGACCATCCGTTGGCCGATCCAGGTCGTGGACGGCAGCTACCCGAGCTTTGATATCGAACTGCCACCCGAAAAAGGTGATCTGCTCGATCCCCAGTTGGTGCGAGCTGAAAACGAGAAAGTAGCGGCCATCTGGGGCCAGCCAGAGACCGAACCGGCCTGGCGCGGAGATTCCGGCGTCCCATCGCCAAGGAATTCCTCACCAGCGTGCCCTTTGGCCAACGCCGCTCGTACAACGGTGGTCCAATGAACAAGTTTTCATGCCGGCGAGGATTTCAGCGCACTTGAAGGCACGCCCGTTTACGCGCCGGCAGCAGGAACTGTGGTGCTGGCCGAGCCGCTGGTGGTGCGCGGCAACGCGGATCATCGACCACGGCGCCGGGCTGTACAGCGGCGATCGGCACCTGGTGGACCTGGCCGTGACGCCCGGAAGGCGGCAGCCCGGCGACCTACTGGGCCATGTCGGTACGACTGGTTTCAGCACGGGAAACCACCTGCACTGGGAATTACGCTGCACGGCATCGCCGTCGCGCCGTTGCAATGGGTGTCGACCTGGTTCCCCGTGCCCGTAGGTGCAGAGTAGCGGAGGGCGGACGACGGACGGAGATCAGAGGTCAGAGATCAGAGGTCAGCGGTCGGAGGTCGGAAGGGCAGAGGTCCACAATCGGCAAGCTGCAGGAGATGATGTCTGATGGCTGCTCCCTTGTTTTCCAGGTTCGCAAAGAAGACCCGCCGAATTGGGATGTTGACCGCGGGCGGCGACTGCCCGGGACTCGACGCGGGCCTCATCTCGGTGGCGCGCTCGGCACGATCGCGGTGATCACGCGGCAGGAGATCGTTCTTTTCATCATGGGCGGGGTATTCGTGGTGGAGACCGTCTCGGTGATGATGCAGGTGGCCTACTTCAAGTGGACCAAGGGCCGGCGCATCTTCCGCATGGCTCCGCTGCACCACCACTTCGAACTCTCCGGATGGAAGGAGACGCAGGTCGTCGTGCGGTTCTGGATCATCAGCATGATGCTTGTGCTGGTGGGTCTTTCCACGCTGAAGATTCGCTGATGGCGCAGGCGCTCATCCTCGGTCTCGGCAGCAGTGGACTCGCCATGGCGCGCTGGCTGGCTCGCGCGGGATGGTCGGTGCGCGTGGCCGACACCCGTGCGAAAGCGCCGCAGCTCGAAGCCCTGCAGCGTGACTATCCATCGGCCGAGTTTCACGGCGGCGAGTTCACCGATGCGCTGCTGGCCGATGTCGGGCTCGTCGCGCTCTCTCCTGGCCTTTCGCCCTCGCACTCGTCCGCGGTGCCGCTGCTCAAGGAGGCACGCCGGCGGGGTATCGAGATCGTGGGCGAGATCGAGCTCTTCGCGCGCGAGCTGGCGAGGCTTAAGGCGGAGCGCGGTTACGCGCCGCGCGTGCTCGGTGTCACCGGCACCAACGGCAAGACGACGACCACGCGCCTTGCGGGCCTGCTGGTCGAGCGCTGCGGGCGCGAGGTCGCCGTCGCGGGGAACATTTCGCCCGCGGCACTCGATGAACTGACGGCACGGCTGGATGCCGACAAACTGCCTGACATCTGGGTGCTCGAGTTATCGAGTTTCCAGCTGGAAACGACGACGAGCCTCGCCTGCGATGCCGCGACCGTGCTTAACGTGACGCAGGATCACCTGGACTGGCACGGTTCGATGGCGGCTTACGCGAAGGCCAAGGAAAGGATCTTCGGACCCCACACCGTGCGTGTGCTGAACCGCGATGACACGGTCGTGGCGGCGATGACGGGGCGCAAGGCGCCGGTCGTGACGTTCGGCGCCGGAGCACCATCGCAGCCCGACGCGTTTGGCCTCGTCCGTGACGGCGGCATGACCTGGCTGGCGTGGGCCGAGGACACGAGTTTGCCGACCCGCAAGCGCAAGGCCGCTGCCGAGTCGGCGCCAGTCGCGCCTGAAATTCACTTGCATCGGCTGATGCCGGTCGATGCGCTGCTCATCCGCGGTCGGCACAACGCACTCAATGCGCTTGCGGCACTGGCACTGGCGCGCGCGATCGGCTTGCCGTTGGCCCCGATGCTGCATGCCCTGCGCGAGTACGCCGGGGAGCCGCACCGGGTCGAACTGATCACGTCATTGGCGGGCGTCGATTACTACGACGACAGCAAGGGCACCAACGTTGGCGCCACCGTGGCGGCGCTGGAAGGGCTCGGGGCGGAAGGACGCCGTCTGGTCGCCATTTTGGGTGGCGACGGCAAGGGGCAGGACTTCGCCCCGCTCGCCGAACCGGTGGCGCGTCACGTACGAGCGGCGGTGCTGATCGGGCGTGATGCCGCCGCAATACGCGCCGTGTTGGCGATCGGTGCACCGACGGTCAAGTTGACTGATGCGAGCACGCTGCCGGAGGCGGTGCAATGCGCTGCACTTCAGGCGCAGAGCGGCGATGCGGTGGTTCTTTCGCCGGCCTGTGCCAGCCTCGACATGTTTCGCGACTACCGCCATCGGGCAGATGTTTTCATTTCCGCCGTGCGCGACCTTGCGGCGGAGGCTGGACAACCATGCTGAAGCGCTGGCTGCAAGGGCTACAGCGCACGAAGCGCAGCGCGCGCGGGCGGTCTGTCGCGCGTGACAGCGGCGGCGCTGTGCTGGCGCTTGCCGGGCTTGGCGGTGCGGCACTCGCGACGACGTCGCGCGAGACGCTGCCACTTGTCGACCGGGCGCTGATCGGCGTGGTCGCATTGCTCATCATGATCGGCACCGTGATGGTGTATTCGGCGTCGATCTCGCTGGCGGATTCGCCGCGTTTCAACGTCGCGCCAACTCATTTCCTGGTGCGACACCTGTTCGCGCTCTCGATCGCACTTTGCGCGGCGATCGTGGCCTTCCAGGTTCCGATGGCGACCTGGCAGCGCTTCGCGCCCTGGCTCTTCGTGGCCGCGCTCTGCCTGCTGGTGCTTGTGCTCGTCCCGGGTGTCGGCAAGGGGGTCAATGGTGCCAAACGCTGGATCCCGCTTGGCTTTCTCAACCTGCAGCCTTCGGAACTGATGAAGATCGCGTGCGTGCTGTACGCAGCGAACTTCACCGTGCGCAAGCAGGACTACATGCACGACTTCACCAAGGGATTTCTGCCGATGGCGATCGTGATGGGCGCGATCGGTGCGCTGCTGCTGTTGCAGCCCGACTTGGGCGCGTTCGGCGTCATCGTCGCCATCAGCATGGGCATCCTGTTCCTCGGCGGTGTCAACGGCAAGCTGTTCGCCGGCATCAGTGCCGTGCTGACGATCGCGTTCATGCTCGTCATCTGGCTTTCGCCGTGGCGCCGCGATCGGATCTTTGCCTATCTCGATCCCTGGTCGGAGGCCAACGCGCTCGGCAAGGCCTACCAGCTATCGCACTCGCTGATCGCATTCGGCCGAGGCGAGTGGTTCGGCGTCGGTCTCGGCGCGAGCGTCGAGAAGCTGCACTACCTGCCGGAAGCGCATACCGACTTCATCCTTGCGGTGCTCGGCGAGGAACTCGGACTCGTTGGCGTGATGGTCGTCGTCGTGCTTTTCTACTGGCTGGTCAAGCGCGCATTCGAAATCGGCCGCCAGGCCATCGCACTCGAACGCACCTTCGCCGGCCTGGTGGCGCAGGGGATCGGCCTCTGGCTCGGCGTCCAGGCGTTCATCAACATGGGCGTGGCCACGGGGCTCTTGCCGACGAAGGGTCTGACGCTGCCGCTGATGAGCTACGGCGGATCGGCGTTGCTTTCGACACTGGTCGCCATCGCAATCCTGCTGCGCGTCGACCGGGAAAACAGGATCCTCATGCGCGGAGGCCGCGCATGAGTCATCTCGTCGTCATCGCCGCGGGGACGGGGGGTCACGTGATGCCAGGACTCGCCGTAGCCGAGGCCCTGCGCGGGCGCGGCTGGTCGGTGAGCTGGCTCGGGACGAAGGCTGGCATGGAGCGTGGCCTGGTCGAGCGTCACGGCATCGCGTTCGATGCGATCGATTTCAGCGGGCTGCGCGGCAAGGGACTGAAGACACTGCTGCTCGGTGGCTTCCTGCTACTGCGCGCACTGTGGCAGAGCCGCCGGCTGCTGCGCGCGCGAGCGCCAAAGGTCGTGTTCTCGACCGGCGGCTACGTGGCGGTGCCGGCCGGTCTCGCGGCAAGCTCGCTGGGCGTGCCGTTAGTGCTGATGAATGCCGACGCTGAGTCGCTACTTTCCACCCGCATGCTGACGCCACTAGCGGCGGGTGTGTTGTGCGGTTTCGACGGCGGCGCAGCGGCTGCCGCGGGCGACAAGGGTCTCGTCACTGGCAATCCGGTGCGTGCCGAGGTTGCATCGATTGCATCGCCCGATCAACGCTTCGCCGGGCGAGCAGGTCCACTCCAGTTGCTGGTGGTCGGCGGCAGTCTTGGAGCGCGAGTGCTGAACGACGCGGTGCCATCTGCACTGGCGCGTATTTCCGCGGATCGCCGTCCACGCGTGTTGCACCAGTGCGGCGCCGGGAACGTGGAAGACGTGCGACGTGCCTACGCAGAGGCAGGTGTCGACGCGGAAGTGGTCCCATTCATCGACGACATGGCGCGACGCTATGCCGAGGCCGATGTCGTTGTCTGCCGCGCCGGCGCAATCACCGTGACGGAGCTGGCCGTGGCGGGCGTCGCCAGCGTGCTCGTGCCGCTGGTCGTGTCAACGACGCAGCACCAGCGCACCAACGCCGAGTTCCTCGCGGCGCGTGGTGCAGCCGTGCATCTGCCGCAGGCCGAACTGACCGCCGAACGGCTGGCCAGCCTGCTCGATGGTCTGACGCGCGAGCGATTGCTACAGATGGCCAAGGCGGCACGGGCACAAGGACGGCCCGACGCCACGGCGACCGTTGCTGCGGTCATCGAGAAGGTGGCGGCATGAAGCACGCGGTGAAGCACATTCACTTCGTGGGAATTGGCGGCTCGGGAATGAGCGGCATCGCCGAGGTGCTGCTGACGCTGGGATACAAAGTCAGTGGGTCGGACGTCGCGCGCAATGCGGCGACGGATCGACTGACCCGGCTCGGTGCCACGATCGCGCAGGGCCACGCCGCCGAACACATCGCGGGCGCCGACGCCGTCGTGATCTCGACGGCGGTCTCGCCGAGCAATCCCGAAGTCGTCGCGGCGCGTGCGAAACGTGTCCCGGTCGTTCCGCGCGCCGTCATGCTGGCCGAACTGATGCGGCTGAAGCAGGGCATCGCCATCGCCGGCACGCATGGCAAGACGACGACCACCAGTTTGGTCGCCAGCGTGCTCGCGGCCGGAGGGCTCGACCCGACTTTCGTCATCGGCGGTCGGCTGAACTCCGCCGGCGCGAATGCGCGGCTCGGCAGCGGCGAATACATCGTTGTCGAGGCCGACGAGTCGGACGCCTCGTTCCTCAACCTGGCGCCGGTCATCGCGGTGGTGACGAATATCGATGCCGACCACATGGAGACCTACGGCCATGACTTCACGCGGCTCAAGCAGGCCTTCATCGAGTTTCTCGGCCACCTACCGTTCTACGGTGCGGCCGTGCTCTGCATCGACGACGCCAACGTGCGTGACATCCTGCCCTTCATCTCCAAGCCAATCGTTAGCTACGGCTTCGTGGCCGAAGCACAGGTCCGGGCCGTCGACGCAGTGGCGGCCGGCACGCAGATGCGTTTTACGGTGCTGCGCGAGAACGCAGCACCGCTGCCGGTCGTCCTGAACCTGCCGGGGCTGCACAACGTAGCGAATGCGCTGGCGGCGATCGCGGTCGGCACCGAACTCGACGTGCCGGATGCCGCCATCGTCGAGGCGCTCGCCAGCTTCACGGGCGTCGGACGGCGCTTCGCGCACCACGGCGAGGTGCCGGCGCCCGGCGGTGGAACCTACACGCTGGTGGACGACTACGGGCATCACCCGGTCGAGATGGCCGCGACGCTGGCGGCGGCGCGTGGCGCATTTCCCGGCCGCCGCCTGGTACTCGCGTTCCAGCCGCATCGCTACACGCGGACACGCGACTGCTTCGAGGATTTCGTCAAGGTTCTGTCGACGACCGACGCGCTGCTGCTTGCGGAGGTCTACGCGGCCGGTGAAGCGCCGATCGTCGCGGCCGACGGGCGTTCGCTGGCGCGCGCGCTAAGGGTCGCCGGCAAGGTCGAGCCGATCTTCGTCGAGGCGATCGAGGAACTGCCGTCCGCGTTAAGCGACGTCGTGCGTGACGGCGATGTCGTCATCACGATGGGCGCGGGGTCGATCGGGCAGGTGCCGGCGCGCCTCAGCGGCGGAGGTGCGGAATGAGTCCATCAAGTGTCACCTTCGGCAAGGTCGGCGTGCTGCTCGGCGGCCGCTCGTCCGAGCGCGAGGTTTCTCTGATGTCGGGTACCGGCGTGCTCAACGCGCTGCGTGGTCGTGGAGTGGACGCACATCCCTTTGACCCCGGCACGCAGTCGCTCGCGGAGCTCGAGTCGGCCCGGTTCGAACGCGTTTTCATCGCGCTGCATGGGCGCGGCGGCGAGGACGGCACGATACAGGGGGTGCTCGAGACGCTGCGCGTTCCCTACACGGGCAGTGGCGTCCAGGCTTCGGCCATCGCGATCGACAAGCACACAACGAAGCAGATCTGGCTGCAGTCGGGCATACCGACGCCCGCCTATCGCATCGGCCACGCCAGTGCCGACTGGATGCGGGTCGTCGCCGAACTCGGTGACCAGTTGATCGTCAAGCCCGCGCGCGAAGGTTCGACGATCGGAATCACCAAGGTCACGCGCCACGACAACAACGAACTGGCGTTGGCGTTCGAGGATGCCTCTCGCTACGACGCCGACGTGCTGATCGAACAGTTGATCGCGGGGCGCGAGCTGACCTGCGCCATATTGGGCGAGGGTGCGGCGGCCGAAGCGCTGCCGCTTATCGAGATCCGCGCGCCCGAGGCCAACTACGACTATCACCACAAGTACTTCAGCGACGAGACGAAGTACTTATGCCCCGCGCCGGTCGAGGTCGACGTCGCAGCCAGGATCACGGAGCTGTGCCTGCGTGCCTACCGTGCGCTCGGCGCGCGCGGCTGGGGGCGGATCGACGTGATGCTGCGCGCGGACGGTGCGCCGTTCCTGCTCGAACTCAACACCTCGCCTGGCATGACCGGTCACTCGCTGGTGCCGATGGCGGCACGTTCGGTCGGGATCAGCTATGAGGATCTCGTGCTACGCATCCTAGCGCTGGCGACGCTGGACGACCGGAGGGCCACGTGACGGGCGTGCGCCTGATGAACGTCGCGGCGCTCGCCGCGCTGCTGGTGGCGACGGTGCTGATGGTGTCGGCCGCCGCGCGCTGGGTGGCGCAGCGCCCGGCCTTCGAGTTCAAGCGCATCGAAGTGCGTGGCGACCTGCAGCATGTCACCGCGGCGTCCGTGCGAGCGGCGATCGCTGGGCGGCTGAAGGGCAACTACTTCACGATCCGGCTCGATGAGGCGCGACGACTGCTCGAAACCGTGCCCTGGGTCGCGCAGGCATCGGTGCGACGCATCTGGCCGAATCGGCTGCAAGTCACGTTGCGCGAGCATCGCGCGCTCGGCGCCTGGAACGACGGCCGACTGCTCTCGGACCGCGGAGAGCTGTTCGTCGCGAACGTGGCCGAGGCGGAAATCCACGGACCGCTCCCGGCGTTTTCCGGCCCGGATGCGCTGGCGCGCGACGTTGCGACCCGCTACTACGACTTTGCGGCGCAGCTCGCAGCGCTGTCGCTGGGCGTCGAAGGCATCGAAGTGTCCGATCGCCGATCCTGGGCTGTGAATGCAAGCGGTACGGGACTTTCTACAAGAGTCGAACTTGGGCGTGAAGACGGTGCCGGCGCCTTGCAGCAGCGTCTGGCCGACGTCGTTGCGGCCTACCCGATGGTGGTTGCGCGCGTCGGTGGCCCGCCGGCTCGTATCGACGCCCGCTATGCCAACGGATTCGCCGCCTCCACCCCTGCGCGCGCCAACGATCCGAGAACACGCTGATCCATGAGAACAGAAACCAAAGACCTGATCGTCGGACTCGATATCGGCACCTCGAAAGTCGTCGTCGCCGTAGCGGAGGCCCTGCCTGACGGACGCTTCCAGGTCATCGGACTCGGTCAGGCGGCCTCTCAAGGGCTGCGCAAGGGAGTCGTCGTCAACATCGAGTCCACCGTGCAGTCGATCCGCCGCGCGCTGGAGGAAGCCGAGTTGATGGCGGCCTGCCAGATCAAGGACGCCTTCACCGGCATTGCCGGCAGCCATATCAAGAGCTTCAACTCGAGCGGGATGGTTGCGATCAAGGACCGCGAAGTCTCGGCGGGGGACGTCGGGCGCGTCATCGAGACCGCCAAGGCGCTGCACATTCCGACCGATCAGCAGGTGCTGCATGTGTTGACGCAGGAGTTCATCGTCGACGGCCAGGAAGACATTCGTGAGCCGATTGGCATGAGCGGGGTACGGCTCGAAGTGCGGGTCCACATCGTGACCGGTGCCGTGAGTGCCGCGCAGAACATCATCAAGTGCGTGCGGCGCTGCGGGCTCGAGGTGCAGGACCTGATCCTGCAGCCGCTGGCGTCTTCGCTTTCGGTGCTCTCGGCCGATGAAAAGGAACTCGGCGTCGCTCTGGTGGACATAGGCGGCGGCACCAGTGACATCGCGATTTTCACGGGCGGCGCGATCCGTCACACCGCGATCATCCCGATCGCCGGGGACCAGATCACCAACGACATTGCGATGGCGCTGCGCACTCCGATCCCGGATGCCGAGGAGATCAAGGTGCGATGGGGTGTGGCCAAGGAAGTCCTGGCCGACCCCAACGAGAAGATCGAGATCCCCGGCCTCGGCGACCGCGGCCCCCGCCTGCTGTCGCGGCAGGCGCTGGCGGCGGTCATCGAGCCGCGCGTCGAAGAGCTCTTCACGCTGACGCAGCAGGTGATCCGCGAGTCTGGCTACGAGGAACTGCTGTCGTCCGGAATCGTGCTGACCGGTGGCACGAGCCTGCTGCCTGGCATCACCGAACTCGCCGAAGACGTCTTCCTAAAGCCCGCGCGCATTGGCTGGCCGCAGTACGACGGCTCGCTCGCCGATGTCGTCAAGAACCCGAGGTTTGCCACGGCGATGGGGTTGCTGGTCGAGGCGGATTCGCAACGCAGACGCGGCCGCAAGATCGCGCAGCAGACCGGTTCATTCAAGCAGACGTTCAAGAGGATGAAGGAATGGGTCGTCGGAAACTTTTAGGCGTGCGAGGTGTACGCGAGCCTGCGGCTCGCACGTGCACCGCTTGCGCTCAAGTTAGCGCGGCCGCCTTCGGGCGGCCGGGCGGCGACCGCGTCTCTTTGAGCGCGGTTCGCTGGCGCGAATCGCGCGACGGCCACGCTGGAGCTGTTGTGGCAGCGCTCGCAGCTCGAGGTCGTCCGTTCGTAGCTTCTGTAGGCGCGAGCCGTGCCGAGCCGCCTCAAGCGGCTCGCGAAAATCCAAACACGCGCGGCGTGCATGTGCGAGCCGAAGGCTCGCGTACACGCCGTGCGCCCACTGAAGCGGGCAATGCCAAGCGCGTTGGTGCAGTTGCGCTTTTGGCCTTGCGCGTTTCGCATTGAAGCAGCAATCAAACCCAGGAGCAGGAGAACACCATGAGTTTTGAAATTCTGGAAACCGAAACCCGCGGAACGGTGATCAAGGTTGTGGGCGTTGGAGGTGCGGGCGGCAACGCCGTCGAGCACATGATCCGGCGCAGTGTGCAGGGCGTGGAGTTCATTTGTGCGAATACCGACCACCAGGCGCTCGCGCGTTCATCTTCGAAGAATGTGCTGCAGCTGGGCAAGACCGGGTTGGGGGCGGGCAGCCGTCCAGAAGCCGGCCGTCAGGCCGCCGAAGAGGCCCGCGACCGCATCGCCGATGCCCTGCGCGGCGCGCACATGGTCTTCATCACCGCGGGCATGGGAGGCGGCACCGGCACTGGCGCGGCACCGGTTGTGGCCGAGATTGCGAAGGAACTCGGATTGCTGACTGTCGCCGTCGTCTCGAAGCCCTTCGAGTTCGAAGGCCCCAAACGCCAGAAGGTGGCAGAGGCCGGGCTCGCGGAGCTGGAGTCCTCGGTTCACTCGCTGATCGTCATCCTGAACAACAAGCTCGAGGAAGTGATGGGCGAGGACGCCGAGATGGCCGACTGCTTCCGCGCGGCGGACGACGTGCTGCATAACGCCTGCGCCGGTATCGCCGAGATCATCAATGTGCCAGGCCTGGTCAACGTCGACTTCGAAGACGTGAAGACCGTCATGAGCGAGCATGGCAAGGCGATGATGGGCACGGCCACGGCGTCGGGCCTGGACCGCGCGCGCATCGCTGCCGAGCAGGCGGTCGCGAGTCCGCTCCTCGAAGGCGTCGACCTGTCGGGCGCCCGCGGCGTTCTGGTCAACATCACCGCCTCGCAATCGTTGAAGATGAAGGAAACTCGCGAGGTGATGAACACTATCCGTGCCTTCGCAGCCGAGGACGCCACCGTGATTTTCGGTACGGTGTGCGACGAATCGATCGGCGACGCTTTGCGCGTTACCGTGGTGGCGACGGGTCTCGGCCGGGCTGCGTCAAAGAAACAGTCGACGCCATTTACGGTCGTACGCACCGGCACCGACAATGCGCCGTTGATGGTGGCTCCTACCAAGGAGGGCGGCGGCGCCGCTTCCGACTACAGCCACCTCGACACCCCGGCCGTCTGGCGCTCGCGCGACTCCGCGCAGCAGCGTGTCACCGCACTCGAGGACAGTGGCAGCGATCGTTACGACATTCCGGCGTTTCTGAGGAAGCAGGCGGACTGAGGTCGGCGTCGCACGTGCACTCGCTCCGAGTGATTAGTCGGCTGCACTTCGGGGCGGCCGAGCGCTCCGCCGAAGGACAAAGGCGGACACTCCACCCCGCGGTGCGCCTCGGAGTGCCAGGATTGCCTTTCCCTCCTCGCTAGGCGAGGAGAGTGCAGGGAGGAGTGCCTCATTCCCTCTCGCACGGCGAGAGGGTCAGGGAGGGTGCCGTGCAGTTGAATGTCGGCGAAGCGCGCGGCCGCTCCGGAGCGCAGCCGACTAGTCCTAATCGTTACCGATGCACGTGCGATCCGAAGGATCGCGTACCTCGGTAACGAGAGCTTTATATGCATGCCACGTCGCATGTCCGACAAGTGGAACCGCGACCACGAGGCCGACGAAGAACGTTGCGAAACCTATGCCGATGACGAGCACGATGAGTAGCGCCCAGATCAGCAGTGGCACGGGATTGGTGAAGAGCGCCCGTACGCTGGTCAGGGCGGCAACGATGGTGTCGGTGCCGCGGTCGAGCATCATCGGCACCGATACGACGCTGACCGCGAACACGATGCCGGCGAACAGCGCACCGACGGCGAAATACGTCAGCAGGAAATCGACATGCTCGACCGATACGACCTGCGCCATGAAGCTCTTCAAGGTCGGCATACCACCGCTCGAGAAGAACAGCGCAAATGTCACCAGCGACGCGCGGGCCCAAATCAGCGCGATGATCGTCAGCACGAGCGAGAAGAGGCTGAATGCGCCGAGGTTGGCGCGCCAGGCAGCGGCGGTGTCCGCGAAGCGCACGGAGCCGTCACGTTCGAGCCGGCGACTGATGTCATACAGGCCGGTTGCGAGGAACGGGCCGACAAGCAGGAAGCCCGCCGTCAGCGCCGACGTGAGCTCATAGGCGTTTCGAAACACAAACGCGATGAGCCCGCCCATCAGTGCGAAGACGACGCCGTATGCCAGGCTCGCGGCCGGAGCTCGGCACATGTCTCGCAGGCCCTGCGCGAGCCACGCAAAGGCTGCCAATGGACCGACGGTCCGGATCGGTGGGAACGGCGTCCGGATGACGACGGCCTGGCTCGCGCTGCCGTCGGGCGTGGATTCGGAGGTTTCGGGAAGTGGCGACACGGTTTCGCCCGGGAGCGACGGAAGTGGATTTCGTACCGGATTCTCGGGCCCGCAACCCGCGAAAGCTCGCCGCAGTGCACAAGGAGACGGATAAAATAGCGTCATGCTGAAACAGCGCACTCTCAAGCAACTGGTTAGCGCGGTCGGAATCGGACTGCACAGCGGCACCAAGGTGACCCTGGTGTTGCGACCCGCCACGGCCGAGACCGGAATCGTGTTCCGGCGGGTGGACCTCGATCCGCCGGTCGACATCAAACTTGCGGCGGACACGGTCGTCGACACGCGCATGGCCACGACCATCGGCCGCGACAACGTCCGCATCGCGACGATTGAGCACCTGATGAGCGCGCTCGCCGGGCTGGGCATTGACAACTGCTATATCGATGTCGACGCCGCCGAGATCCCGATCATGGACGGCAGCGCCGCGAGCTTCGTTTTCCTGCTCCAGTCTGCCGGGATCGAGGAGCTCAATGCGCCGAAGCGCTTCGTGCGCGTGCTGCGGCCGGTCGAAGTTGTCGATGGCGACAAGTGGGCGCGTCTGGAGCCTTACTTCGGCTATCGGCTGAAGTTCTCGATCGATTTCAAGCACCCGGCGATCGATTCGACCGAGCAGGTGGTGGAAGTGGACTTTGCGCGCGACTCCTACGTCAAGCAGGTGTCCCGCGCGCGGACGTTCGGCTTCGTGAATGAGGTCGAAGCCCTGCGGGCCGCCGGGCTCGCCATGGGCGGCAACTTCGAGAACGTCATCGTGATGGATGAATACCGCGTGCTCAACACCGACGGGCTGCGTGCAGGCGATGAGTTCGCCAAGCACAAAGTCCTGGACGCTATTGGCGACCTTTCGGCGCTCGGCCGTCCTCTATTGGCGAGCTACGTTGCCCACAAATCGGGCCATGCGATCAACAATCGCCTGCTTCGAGCGTTGCTGGCTGAAGAGGCGGCATACGACATCGTCACATTCGAGGACGACACTGCTGCGCCCGCGGCCTACCGGCTGCAGCCGGAGTTTGCCTAACTCAACTACGCGCGCTGACGTCGCCGGTTAAGGGTCGCCGCGAGGCGTTTCAGCGCACCTTGGAGGGCCGACGTCGGCAAGTGGTCGGCCGCGTCCTGTACCGCCGATGCGCCTCTTGCGGTCACCGGGGGGTACTCCAATCCGGGACTTGAGGGTCCCACCGTACCTTGTCCGGGGTAGGTCGTGTTGCCGGCTTGTACCCGGGTTTTCATCTCGTAGACTTGCATGCCGTGGGAGACGAGTTCGGCAAGCAACCGCGGAGCGGCCTGCCGCAGCTTGGCGGACTCAGCGGCGGAATCGACGGCGATCCACAGGACGCTCTCCCGCAGCTCGCAGCAGCCGGGCTTGAGCAGGTCGAGGCCCGGAGCTACCGAGCGCGCGAAGGGGGCGAGCACACGGCTGATGGCCTGAGATGCTTCCCAGCGCGCGAGGAGTGATGAGGCTTCGGGCGCATCGCGCAGGGCGGTCGCCACCAGGCGTGCCGGGCTAGCCATGGACAAATGAGCGCGACCGGTTGACGGGTCGCGTGAAGGGGTAAGGGGAAAAATTGCAGATCATCCTGGTCGACCGGCGACTGTCATGCGCGCGAACGATCACGCTCAAGGCGCAGCACCTCGTGGCGGCGGCAGTGCTGGCGCTGCTGTCGGTTGTCGTCGTTTCCACGCTCTTTTCCCTCCTGACCGTGCGCGCTGCCTCGGCGTTCCCGGTGCCATTCGTCTCCGATGTTATCGCCTTTGTGACTCGCGACGAGGCCATGCGCAAGGAGCAGTACGTGCGCGACAATGTCTCGGCGATGACGCGGAAGCTGGGTGAAGTGCAAGCGCAGCTCCTCAGGCTGGACGTGCTGGGCGAGCGCGTTGCCAAGGCAGCCGGCATCCGGCCGGAGGAGTTCCGCTTCCGGGAACTTCCTGCCCGCGGCGGGCCGCTTGGCAGCGTGATGAGCTTCAGTGACCTCGACGGCGAACTGCAGCAGCTGACTCGCAGCGTCGAGCAGCGCTCCGACTATCTCTCGGTGGTGGAAGCAGAACTGCAGGCCAAGAAAGTCCGCAGCGCGCTGCTGCCGGGCAGCCAGCCGGTGTCGGACGGCTTCGTCGGGTCCGGCTATGGATGGCGCACCGATCCCTTCACCGGGGACATGACCCGTCACGAAGGCATCGACTTTGCAGCGCCGCTTGGAACACCGGTCCATGCAGCGGCGGGCGGAGTCGTCGTGCTCGCGGAACACCATCCGATCTGGGGCAATTTCGTCGAAATCGACCACGGCAACCAGATGTTGACGCGCTATGCCCATGCCAGCCGGCTGGTCGTGGCGCCGGGGGATCTGGTCAAGCGCGGGCAGAAGATTGCCGAGGTAGGAAGTACCGGTCGCTCCACAGGGCCGCATCTGCACTTTGAAGTCCACCATCGGGGCATCGCCCAGAACCCCTCCAGGTTCCTGTTCGCCGAGGGCGGACCCCTGGAGCAGCCCGCCACTGGAGCCGGGAAAGTCAACCTGAAGGCCCTTGCAGCGGCCGCCGCCGCCCGCAATTAGGTGCTTTGGCGGTGTCGGGCGGGGCCCGACCCCTGTGACATAATTTTCGCTTTGCGCAACGCGGATCGGCCCCGAGCCTTCGCGAGCGATCACTTCTGGGCGGCGTCGCGCCACCGCGACCCGTGTCTCGCATGATTTCCGGTTTTCTCACGAAGATTTTCGGCAGCCGCAACGAACGACTGCTCAAGACCTACCAGCGCAACGTCGAACGCATCAACTCGCTCGAAGCCCAGACGTCGGCGCTTTCGGACGACGCGCTGCGCGCCAAGACCGAGGAGTTTCGCGGCCGCGTCGCGGCAGGCGAAGAGCTCGATGCTCTGCTGCCAGAGGCCTTTGCGGTCGTCCGCGAAGCGGCCAAGCGGACGCTCGGCATGCGCCACTTCGACGTGCAGCTGGTCGGTGGGATGGTGCTGCATTCCGGCAAGATCGCCGAAATGCGAACCGGCGAAGGCAAGACGCTGGTGGCGACGTTGCCTGCCTACCTCAATGCGCTGGGCGGCAAGGGTGTGCACATTGTCACCGTCAACGACTACCTGGCCAGTCGCGATGCCGAGTGGATGGGCAAGGTCCACAAGTTCCTCGGCATGTCGGTGGGCGTGATCCTCACCCAGCAGGCGAACGAGGACAAGCGCGCGGCCTATGCGGCCGACATCACCTACGGCACGAACAACGAGTTCGGCTTCGACTACCTGCGCGACAACATGGAGTACTCGGTCTCGGACCGGCGCCAGCGTGGGCTGAACTATGCGATCGTCGACGAAGTCGACTCGATCCTGATCGACGAGGCGCGCACGCCGCTGATCATTTCCGGTCCCGCAGAGGATCACACCGACACTTACGTCCGCATCAATGAAGTTCCGAAACTGCTGGCGCGGCAGCCGGATGAAAAGAGCGAAGGCGACTTCTGGGTCGACGAGAAGGCGCACCAGGTGCACATCTCGGAGTCAGGCCACGAGAAGCTGGAAGGCATCCTGAGCCGCATGGGGCTGTTGAGCGAAGGCGAGAGCCTTTATGCCCCGGGCAACATCATCCTGATGCACCACCTGAACGCCGCACTTCGCGCGCACACGCTGTTCCATCGCGACCAGCAATACGTCGTGCAGAACAACGAAGTCGTCATCGTCGACGAGTTCACGGGGCGACTGATGCCGGGCCGGCGCTGGTCGGAGGGCCTGCACCAGGCGGTCGAGGCCAAGGAAGGCGTCAAGATCCAGGCCGAGAACCAGACCTACGCCAGCATCACGTTCCAGAATTACTTCCGCATGTACGGCAAGCTCGCCGGAATGACGGGAACGGCCGACACCGAGGCCTACGAGTTCCAGGAAATCTACCGGCTCGAGACGGTGGTGATCCCGACCCACCGGCCGATGATCCGGATCGACTCGCAGGACAAGGTCTACCGCACGCTGAAAGAGAAGTACGTCGCGATCCGCGAGGACATCCAGGACTGCTATGAGCGCGGGCAGCCGGTGCTGGTCGGCACCACGTCGATCGAGAATTCGGAGCTGCTGTCCGGACTGCTGAAGCAGGATGCCCTGCCGCACCAGGTGCTCAACGCCAAGCAGCACGCGAGAGAGGCCGAAATCGTGGCGCAGGCGGGCCGGCCGAAGATGATCACGATCGCGACCAACATGGCGGGCCGCGGGACCGATATCGTGCTGGGTGGAAACGTCGAAAAGCAGGTGCAGTTCGTCGAGGCCGACGAGGCCATCCCGGCGGACGAAAAGCAGGGACGCATCGACAAGCTGCGCAACGAGTGGCAGTCGCTACATGACCATGTCGTCGGCGCCGGCGGACTGAAGATCATCGGTTCCGAGCGACACGAGTCGCGCCGCATCGACAATCAGCTGCGCGGCCGATCCGGGCGCCAGGGCGACCCAGGCGCCTCGCGTTTCTATCTCTCGATGGAAGACTCGCTGCTGCGCATCTTCGCCGGCGATCGCATGAAAGCGATCATGGACCGGCTGAAGCTGCCCGAGGGTGAGGCGATCGAGGCTGGTATGGTCACGCGCTCTATAGAGACGGCACAACGCAAGGTCGAGGCACGCAACTTTGACATCCGCAAACAGTTGCTCGAGTACGACGATGTCGCCAACGACCAGCGCCGCGAGATCTACAGGCTGCGTAACGAAATCCTCGAGACCAACGACTCGGCGGAGATGGTGACGAACCTGCGCCGCGGGTACTTCACGGACATGTTCCGCACGTTCGTGCCGGCCGAATCGGTCGAGGAACAATGGGATGTCCCCGGTCTGGAGGCAACGCTCGCGGGCGACTGGCAGATCGAATTGCCGCTCAAGAAGCTGCTCGACGAGTCGGAGTCGATGAACGACGAAGACCTGCTCGGGCATGTACTCAAAGCGACCGATACGGCCTACGAGTCGAAGATCGAGACAGTTGGACGCGAGGCGTTTTCCGGTTTCGAACGCTCGATCATCCTGCAGACGCTGGACCAGTCGTGGCGAGAGCACCTGACCGCCCTGGATGCGCTCCGTCAGGGCATCCACCTGCGCGGTTACGCGCAGAAGCAACCGAAGCAGGAATACAAGCGGGAAGCCTTCGAACTTTTCGGTTCACTGCTCGACCGCGTGCGCGCCGACGTGGTCAAGGTGCTGATGAACGTGCGCATCCAGTCGCAGGAAGAAGTGCAGCAGGCTGAGCAGCGCATCGAGGCCGAGAGCGAGCGACGCGCGGAGCTGGCGCGTGCACAGCATGCCGAGTTCGGGCCGGCCGTCTCGGAAGAGCCGGTGGACGTCGAGGCGCTGACGCTGCCCGATGAGCCCGAGGGCAAGCCCCAGCCGTTTAAGCGCTTCGGCGACAAGATCGGGCGCAACGACCCGTGTCCGTGCGGATCGGGCAAGAAATACAAACAGTGTCACGGAAGGCTCGCATAAGCGAGCCTTCCGACTCGCTGCGCGAGACGGATCCTTAAGGATGCAAGAGGGGGCGCAGCCCCCTCCTGGACCTCCCCGTTGTTGGTGATCACGGCGCGAACGAGGCACTCTTCATTGCGGTAAGGTTCGCGCTTTCTTCACTCTGAGTCGCCATGGCCGTCAACCTGCAGCCACCCCGCCGCGAAGACCTCTTGCCGGTCGCCGGCGTGGAACTAGGCTGGGCCGAGGCGGGCATCCGCAAACCGGGACGCAAGGACCTGCTGGTCATCCGGCTGGCGAGCACGGCTACGGTTGCCGGTGTCTTCACGCGCAATCGCTTCGCGGCCGCCCCGGTCCTGGTGTGCCGCGAACACCTCGACGGTGGTGGGCCGCTTCGTGCACTGGTCGTCAATACCGGCAACGCCAACGCCGGTACCGGTGCCGCGGGGTTCGCCGATGCGCGTGCAACGTGCGAGGCGGTCGGCCGGCTGCTTGGCGTCGCACCTCAAACGGTGCTTCCCTTTTCCACCGGCGTCATCATGGAGCCGTTGCCGGTCGGCCGACTGGTGGCCGGGTTGCCGCAGGCGGTGACCTCGCTCGCACCGGGCCATTGGCTCGAGGCGGCCGAGGCGATTATGACGACCGACACCCTTCCCAAGGCTGTCTCGAAGCGCCTCACCATCGCTGGCCACGAGGTCACGATCACCGGCATCGCCAAAGGTGCCGGGATGATCCGCCCCAACATGGCGACGATGCTCGGCTTTGTCGCCATGGATGCGGCCGTGCCGCGCGAGTTCCTGCAATCGATGACGCGCCATGCGGCCGATCGTTCATTCAATCGCATCACGGTGGACGGAGACACCTCGACCAATGACTCATTCGTCGTCATGGCGACCGGAGCCGGCGCCTTGCAGGTCAGGAGTCGCGACGAAGCGCCCTACACGCTGCTGCAGGAAGCGCTGACCGACGTTTCGCGCGGGCTGGCACAAGCCATTGTGCGCGACGGCGAAGGGGCGACCAAGTTCATCGAGGTGCGCGTCGACGAGGCGCGCAGCGTGGAAGAAGCGGCGCAGGTAGCCTATGCGGTGGCTCACTCGCCCCTGGTCAAGACGGCCTTCTTCGCCTCCGATCCCAACCTGGGGCGCATCCTTGCCGCGGTCGGCAACGCCGGCGTGGCCGACCTGGATCCGGCACGGGTCCAGCTTCGGTTGGACGATGTCTGGGTGGTGCGGGACGGAGGACGGCATCCGGAGTACCGCGAGGCCGACGGTCAGCGCGTTATGAAGCAATCCGAGATCCTTGTGCACCTGCAGCTGGGCCGCGGTGCCGAGTCCACGTCGGTCTGGACCACCGACTTCTCGCATGACTACGTGTCGATCAATGCTGACTATCGCTCATGACTGTGCGCGGCAAGGGTCCTGACCGCGTGCAGCCGTCGGACGACCGCGGCGATGTCTTGCAGCGGCTGGCAACGGCGCTCGAACGCATCGAAGCCCTGCTGCCGCCTGTGACGTTGCCTGATTTCGGCGGCGCCATCGCGTTCCGCTGGCGCAAGCGGCGCTACCTCGGTATGGAGCGCGGGTCGCTCGAATCGGTTGTCCATCCTGCGCTGATCGCATTCGACGACCTTCAGCATGTCGGTGCTCAGAAGGATGCGATCCGGCGCAACACCGAGCAGTTCGTGCGCGGATTGCCGGCCAATAATGTGCTGCTGACGGGCGCGCGCGGAACCGGAAAGTCCTCACTGATTCGTGCCTGCCTGCATGCGTTCGCGCACGAGGGCCTGCGGCTGGTGGAAGTCGACAAGCGCGATCTGGTCGACCTGGCCGAACTGGTAGCGTTGCTCGAGGGTCGCCCCGAGCGGTTCATCGTCTTCTGCGACGACCTGTCGTTCGATGCCAGCGAGGCCGGCTACAAGGAGTTGAAGGCCGCGCTCGACGGTTCGGTGGCCGGCCGCGCCGACAACGTGCTGGTCTATGCGACCTCGAACCGGCGCCACCTGATGCCCGAGTTCATGCGGGACAACCTGGCTGCGGAGCATCAGGACGACGGCGAAGTTCACCCGGGCGAGGCCGTCGAGGAGCGGGTGTCACTGTCAGAGCGATTCGGCCTGTGGCTGACGTTCTATCCCTTCCGCCAGGACGATTACCTCGACATCGTGCAGTTCTGGCTTACTCAGCTCGGCGTGCCCTCCTCGGAGCAAGAAGCCGGCCGCGCGGAAGCCTTGCAGTTTGCCTTGCAGCGCGGCTCGCGCTCCGGGCGGGTCGCCCTGCAGTTCGCGCGTGACTTTTCAGGGCGGCACCGGCTCGAGAAGCTGCGTTCGCAGCGATGACCGCGCGCGGCGTGGTTGACGTGGCGGTCGGCGTGCTGATCCGCCCGGACGATCGCTTTCTGCTGGCGAGCCGGCCGGAAGGCAAGCCCTATTCCGACTACTGGGAGTTCCCGGGTGGCAAGCTCGAGGCCGGGGAGTCCGTTGCGCATGCGCTGAGCCGCGAGCTGCACGAGGAACTCGGCATCGAAATCGGAGAGGTGTACCCCTGGGTCGTGCGCGAGTTCGTTTACCCGCATGCCCATGTCCGCTTGCACTTCTGCCGCGTCTTTGAATGGTCGGGTGAGCCGCATGCGCGCGAGGGACAGAAGTTTCGCTTTTGCACGCAGGACGATCTGCCCGACGGGCCGCTGCTGCCCGCGACACTGCCGGTCATGCGGTGGCTTGGACTGCCCGCGGCCTACGCGCTGAGCAACGTGGCTGAACTGGGCGAGACGCAGTTCCTGCGGCGACTGGAGGTGGGCCTTCGGCGCGGAGTCCGTTTCGTCGGGTTTCGTGAGCCGGCGCTGGACCGCGTTGCCGCAGAGCGGGCATTCGGTGGTGTACTCGAACGAATCCGTGCTGCGGGGGCCCGCCTGCTGGTCAGCAGCCGGCACCCGGAAGCGTGGGCACGCGCGGCGGACGGTGTCCATCTGACGGCGCGTGATTTGATGGGCCTTACCCGCCGGCCGCAGGTCGACTGGGTGGCGGCCTCGGCCCACGCAGCGAACGAACTCGACCATGCCGCCACGATAGGCGTCGACTTCGCCGTGTTCGGACCCGTCGCGCCGACCGCCTCGCATCCCGGCCTGCAAGGGATTGGCTGGAAGGCGCTTGCTCGTGCCGTCAGTACCTCGGCCATCCCGGTGTATGCGATCGGCGGCCTGACGCAGGGTGATCTCGATCGTGCTCGCCGTGCGGGCGCCCATGGCATGGCACTGCAGCGCGCTGCCTGGCCGGATCACTGATCGCGCGGCGACGTTCCTTCCGCGGAGCTTTCGTCAGCGCGGTCGGCGTTGGGACCGGGAATCGCGTAGCGATCGGATGCCCAGGCACCGAGATCGATCAGCTTGCAGCGCTCGGAACAGAATGGACGATGGCGGTTTTCCTCCGACCAGCGCACGGTCAAGCCGCAACTTGGGCACTTGACCGTGGCCACAGGCGGTCAGAATGCGCAGAGGGCGAGCTCGAACGGAATGTCGCGCTCGACCGAACGTGGCTTCAGGTCCCGGTCCTGGGTCGTGAAACGGATCCACAGCATGTACTTGTTGGCGCTGATCTCCGGGGTCGCGTTCAGCGATCCGTCGACCCGCACCTGCAGCAGGGCATAGGTACGGCCCTGCAGCATCTGCTGGAACGAACCCTGGGCGGCCACTTGCCGGCTGCGGTGGGCGGTTTCGCGCAGCAATTTCAGTACGATTCCGAGTGCCGAATGAAACTGCATCATCGGCTGCACCCAGCTCTGAAGGTCGCGCGTGCGACTGTCGACGTCGCGCGAGAGCCACGCGTGATACGAGGGAAGATCGAATTCGCAGGTGCCGCCCGGGATGATGGCCCGGCTGCGTATGCTCATCAGCCACTCGTTGTCGCGTATGTGCTGGCCCGCCTTGCCGGTCGTGACATTCAGGGCCTGCTGCGCCTGCTCGATCTCTGTCAGCACCGACGCCAGCGCAGCCTCGGAAACCTGGGGATTGTTCCGCAGCCCTTGCAGTGTTTGCCGGTGGCGTTCGAGTTCCTGCAGCAGATCCGACTTGAGGTCCGCGCGGGACGTGACTTCCAGGATCTCGAACAGCGTCAGCAGCGCCGTGTGGTGGCAATACGAGTGTTGCTGGCCACAGAAGTAGAGCAGCTTGTCGAACAGATCCTCCAGGCGGAGCAGCGTTCGAATCCGTTCGCTGAACGGATATTCGTAGAGAACCAGACCGTCGGTCGACATCGCCGTGTGCTCGGAGGATCGTTCGACGATATCACACGCTGCCGAGCGGAGCGGCCGTGCTGACGAGGTGCATATAGACGGCGTGCAACTGCGCGGCGCGCCGCTCGACGAGGTCGAACGGCGCTTCGTTGAAGAGTACATCGTCGGCGGCTGCCAGGCGTGCGGCGCGGCTGCTCTGCGCGGCGAGGATGGCGCGTGCCGTGCTGGCATCGATGCCGGTCCGTTGAAGAACCCGCGCCAGCTGGACCGGCTCGCTGCAGTCGATGACGAGCACGCGGTGCACACGCTGCTGCAAGTTGCCCGATTCGAGGAGCAGTGGAATGACCAGTACGACATACGGTGCGGTGGAAGCCAGGGTGTCTGCCCTGTGCTCGGTCTCGGCACGAACCAGAGGGTGGACGATGGCTTCGAGGCGCTTTCGTGCCGCGGGATCACCGAACGCCTGGGCGCGCATCCAGGTGCGATCGAGACCGCCGTCCTTGTCGATCGCCGCCGGACCGAACTCCCGTCGCAATGCATCGATCGCCGCTCCTCCGAGCGACGTCAGCTCCCGGGCAATGACGTCGGCGTCGACGATAGCTGCGCCGAGGCTCTGCAACACGGCGGCTACTGAGCTCTTGCCGCTGCCGATGCCGCCGGTCAAACCAATCCGGAGGTGCCCCATCAGCCGGGCAGCAGCCACTCGGTCGCTCGATGGCCGAGGAGCAGGACGAGAAAGCCCGCGGTGGCCAGATACGGGCCGAATGGAATCGGGACTTCGCGGCCGCGCCGAGCGAGGACAATCAGCACGATGCCCACGACAGCTCCAACGACGGAGGAAGCCAGCAAGATTGGCAGTAGCGCCTTCCAGCCCATCCATGCGCCGAGGGCCGCCAGCAGCTTGAAGTCGCCGTATCCCATGCCCTCCTTGCCAGTTGCCAGCTTGAATGACCAGTAGATCGTCCAGAGTACGACGTAGCCGGCGATCGCGCCGATGACGGCGTCGCGCAGAGTTACTCCAGGGAACAGGCCGAACAGGTGCGCGAGCAGGCCCAGCCACAGCAAAGGCAGCGTGAGGTCATCCGGCAACAGCGTCGTGTCCGCATCGATGAAGACAAGTGCGATCAGCGTCCAGGTCAGGACCAGCGCCGCACCCGCCGCCCATCCGAGTCCAAACTTCCACGCCACCAAGGCGGACAGGAACGCCGTCAGCGCCTCGACGATCGGATAGCGCGGAGAGATCTTCGCTTTGCACTGCGCGCACTTCCCACCCAGGATCAGCCATGAGAGCACCGGAATGTTGTCTCTGGCGCGGATCGGTGTTTGGCAGGACGGGCACTGCGAGCGCGGGACGATCAGGTTGTAGCGCCCGGTGTCGGGCGGTGCCGTGCCTTCGAGCTCGGCGCATTGCGCTCGCCACTCGTTTTCCATCATCCGCGGGAGGCGATGGATGACGACGTTCAGGAACGAACCGATCGCAAGCCCAAGGACCGCCGCGACAACAACGAACTGCGCATCCGAAAACACGATCGGCACTGGGCCGCTCCGGCGGCCGTAGAGCGACTAGACGACCTGGCCGAGTTTGAAAATCGGCATGTACATTGCGATGACAATGCCGCCGATGACTGTGCCCAAGACCACCATGATTAGCGGCTCCATCAGACTTGCCAATGCATCCACGGTTTCGTCGACTTCGCGCTCGTAGTAGTCGGCCACCTTGGACAACATCGAATCGAGCGAGCCCGACTCTTCGCCAATCTGCGTCATTTGCACTGCCATATTCGGAAACACGCCTGTGTTCTGCATGGCCTGTGCCAGGCTCGTGCCGACATTGACCTCGGTCTGCACGGACTTGGTTGCTTCCTTATAGACATAGTTGCCGGATGCGGGGCCGACAGAGTCGAGCGCCTCGACCAGCGGTACGCCGGCGGCAAAGGTTGTCGCCAACGTGCGGCTCCAGCGCGCGATCGAAGCCTTCTGAAGCATCTCGCCAAGAACCGGTAACTTAAGCAGGCTGCGGTCGACGAGCGCCTGGACCTTCGTCGATCGCTTCCACGCCTGCACCAAAAAATAGATGCCGCCAAACAGCAGTCCAAAGACGACGTACCAGTACTTCACGAAGAAATCCGACATCGCAATGACGATCAGTGTTGGTGCCGGCAGGTCAGCGCCGAAACTGCTGAACACGTTCTTGAACGACGGAATCACGAAAATCATGATGATCGCGGTGACTAGGATTGCCACCAAGATGATCGAGACCGGATAGAAAAGGGCCTTCTTGATCTTTCCCTTCAGCGCGATCGTCTTTTCCTGGTACATCGCCAGCCGGTCCAGCAGCGTTTCCAGGATACCGGCCTGCTCGCCAGCGGCAACCAGATTGCAGAACAGCGCGTCGAAGTAGATCGGATACTTGCGGAACGCCTGGTTCAGGCTGGTACCTGTTTCGATGTCCATCCGGATGTCGTTCATCAGCCGCGCCATCGAGGGGTTAGCGTGACCGCGACCGACGATGTCAAAAGACTGCATCAACGGCACGCCGGCCTTTAGCATCGTCGACAGCTGCCGCGTGAAAAGCGCCAGGTCCTTTTGCGTGATCTTGCGTCCGCGCGAGAACGACTGCTTCTTGATCTTGCTGACCATGACGCCGCGGCGCCGCAGCGATGCGGCGACGACGGACTCTCCTCCAGCGCGCATCTCGCCTTTGACCACGCGCCCGTTCTTGTCGCGACCTTCCCACTGGAAGACCGATTCCTTGACCTCGACGCGAGGTTTGGCTTTCGCAATTGCTCCGGTGGCCATCTTTCAGTCGCTCCCGCCTTGCATCATTCGTTGGTGCACCCGAGCACCTCGTCGATCGACGTGATGCCGGCCTTGACCTTCAGCAGCCCGGACTGGCGCAGATCGCGCACTCCGTTCTTGACTGACTCTCGAGAAATCTCGAGCGCCGTGGCGCTCTTCAGGATCATGTCCTGCATCGTCTCGGTGATCGGCATCACCTGATAGATACCGAGGCGCCCTTTGTAGCCGCTGCCCTTGCACTTCTCGCAACCGACTGCCTTGTACGGAATCCAGTCGCCTTTCAGGTCCTCGCCGCGGAACCCGGCGCTGACGAGCGCATCCTTGGGGACCTCGACCGGCTGCTTGCAGGCGCACAGCTTTCGGGCGAGGCGCTGTGCCGTGATCAGGATGACGCTCGACGCCACGTTGAAGGGCGCCACACCCATGTTCTGCAATCGCACCAGGGTAGCCGCCGCATCGTTGGTGTGGAGGGTGGACAGCACCATGTGGCCGGTCTGCGCCGCCTTGATCGCAATGTCGGCGGTTTCAAGGTCGCGGATCTCACCGACCATGATGACATCCGGATCCTGGCGCAGGAACGCACGCAGCGCGTTCGCAAACGTGAGGCCGGCTTTTTCGTTGACATTGACCTGATTGATCCCGGCGAGCTGAATTTCCGCGGGATCCTCCGCCGTCGAGATATTGATGCCCGGTTGGTTCAGGATGTTCAGGCACGAGTAGAGGGACACGGTCTTGCCGGATCCCGTCGGCCCTGTCACCAGCACCATTCCGTAGGGTCGCTGCACGGCGCTCAGCAAGGCTTCCTTCTGGTCGGGCTCATAGCCCAGGGCATCGATGCCCAGCTTCGCCTGCGACGGATCGAGAATCCGCATCACGATCTTTTCGCCGAACATCGTCGGCAGGGTGCTGACGCGAAAGTCGATGGCACGCTGTCCCGAAAGTGCGAGTTTCATGCGGCCGTCCTGCGGCACGCGTTTCTCCGAGATGTCGAGCTTGGAAACCACCTTGATGCGCGCCGATAGCCGCTCGCGGATCGCCAGCGGTGGCTGCGCAACCTCGCGCAGGATCCCGTCGACGCGGAAGCGGACTCGATAGAACTTCTCGTACGGCTCGAAGTGCAGGTCCGATGCGCCTTCGCCGATGGCGTCCAGCAGGAGCTTCTGCAGAAAGCGGACAACGGGAGCGTCGTCGATTTCCAGTTGCGCGGCATCGTCGCCAGCGGCCTGGTCCGGGGATTCGCCCAGCAGATCGTCGAAGCTGACGTCGTCGCCGCCGGCCATCTCCTCGAGCTTCTGTCCGACCGATTGCGACTGGGCTTCGACCAGCTTCAGCAGTTTGTCGTGCTCGACGACAATGACATCGAGGGCCAGCTGGGTCTGGAACTTGACCTGATCGAGCGCCGCGAAGTTGGTCGGATCCGACACCGCGATCGCGAGTCGATTGCCGCGTTTGCGCAGGGCAAGCACCCGCGAACCTGCGACCAGCTTCCGGTCGATGATGTCGCGCGGCAGTTGCTCCAGATCGAACGCAGCGATGTCCAGCATTGGATGGCCGAAGGTCTCGGCGGCGAACCTGGCGACCGAACTTGCGCTCAGGCCAGTGACGTCGGCCGAGTTGGTCAGTTCATCGATGAACTGCGTGTTCGACTGCGCGGCCTTGCGGGCGAAGTTTTCCGCCCGGTCAGGCCTCAGCTTTCCTTGCTGGACGAGGGCACGCGCGAGACCGGTGAGGGCCCCTGCGGCGGCAGGACCTTGAGTAACGGCGGACATGGGGTGCTGCGGTCCCTGAAGGGTCGAACGAGACCCAAGTTATAGCGGGCGGGCACTTCTCACGAAGCAAAAAGATACTGCCGATAAGGCCCGGATTTGTAAAGCTTAACTCCCGCAAACAAGGCAAGCCGAACGAGCGTTTCAGTGCGCTGCTGACGCGCTCCGGGCCGCGCCAATTCGCGCCACTCGTGCGCTCCGTACCGCGTGTTCGTCGACATGGAGTACCTCAACCAGCACGTCGTCGAAGCGCACGCAGCACGGCGCATCGGGAATTTCCTCCAGCCGCTCAATCATCAGGCCGTTCAGCGTCCTTGGCCCATCGAGCGGCAGCTCCAGCGAGAGCCGGCGATTCAGGTCGCGCAACGTAATGCTGCCATCGACAATGGCGGTCCCGTCGGAACTCCAGTGAAGTTGGCCTGCCGAGGCGGCTGTGCGTGTCGCGACTTCACCGACGATTTCCTCGATGATGTCTTCGAGCGTCACCAGGCCCTGAACCTCGCCGTACTCATCGACGACCAGTCCAATGCGCTGTCGGGTGTCCTGAAAGTGCTGAAGCTGCTGGAACAGGGGAGTGCCACTTGGAACGAAGTAAGGGGGGGAGAGCGTTGCGCGCAACGCGTCGAGCGAGAACTCATTGCTCGCCAGCGATGGCAGCAACCTCCGCACCAAGAGCACCCCGGCCGTTCGACTGATGTCGCCATCGTAGGCAGGGAGCTTGTTGTGGTAGCAGGTCCGCAGCTGGGCCAAGACTTCTTCGCGCGACTGCTGCAGGTCAATGCCCTCGATCCGCGCTCGCGGAATCATTACGTCGTCGACCGACAACTCCTCCAGTTCAAAGAGATTCAGCAGAATGCTGCGATGCTTGCCGGGAATGAAGTTTCCGCCCTCCAGCACCAGCGTCCTCAGCTCTTCGGTGGACAGGCGGTGGCCCGTTCCCTCGCGACTGCCGGGTGGAATTCGCAAGAGCAGGAGCACCGCCTGGACAAACAGGTTGACGAACCAAACCACCGGCCTGAACAAGACCAGGAGGGGCGCCAGCACGTAGCTCGTCGGCATCGCGATCTTTTCCGGGAACGTCGCACCAATGATCTTTGGTGTGATCTCGGCAAAGACAAGAATCAGAAACGTAATCGCCGCCGTGGCTGCGAGCAGCGCCCAGTCGTTGTCACCAACGAGGCGAATCGTCATGGCGGTGACCACTGCCGTCGCCGCGGCATTGACCAGGTTGTTGCCCAGCAGGATCGTGCCGAGCAGCTTGTCCGTATGGTCGAGCAGCGACTGGACGCGGCGAGCGGAGCGCTGGCCCTCGCGCACCAGGTGGCGCAGCCGCAGACGATTCAGCGCCATGAGCGCTGTTTCGGAAATCGAGAAGAAAGCCGAGACCAGGAGCAGGACGACGAGCCCGGCCAGCGTGATCCAAAGGGGCAACTCGTCCACGTGCCGCAGCCGCGTTACCCGATCAGGAGATGAGGGAGGGAAATGGTCGGGGTGAGAGGATTTGAACCTCCGACTCCTGCGTCCCGAACGCAGTACTCTACCAGGCTGAGCTACACCCCGACGTCAGTACGTGCCGCTCGGAACCGCTAACGATCACGACCAATCGCGAAAGCGAGCAAGTGTAACAAAGAATCCCGATGCTCCGAGGCCGGCAGATCGCGAATGGCCTGCCTTGCTGCGTCGACCTCACGCTCGGCGAGGCGGCCCGAGTACGCGATCGAGCCGTTGTCCGCGACGATACGGGCGATCGCTTCGAAGTCACCGTTTCCGTCTCGCACTGCCCGAACGACGAGTTCGCGTTGCTCTGGCGCGGCGCTGCGCAGGACATGGATCAGCGGCAGCGTCACCTTGCCTTCGCGCAGATCGTCGCCCAGTCGCTTGCCGATTTCCTCCGTGTGACCGGAATAGTCGAGCATGTCATCCACGATCTGGAACGCACGGCCCAAGGACGCGCCATAGCTGGCGCATCGCTGCTCGGTCGTGGCGTCGGCCTCGGCGAGCACGGCTGCGATCCGGGCGCCGGCTTCGAACAGTGTCGCGGTCTTGCGTTCGACAACCTCGAAATACCGTTCCTCGTTGACCGAGGGATCATGGACGCTCAACAACTGCAGGACTTCGCCCTCGGCGATGCGGTTGGTTGCATCGGCGAGTATCCGCATGACGCGCAGGTTTCCTGCGTCCACCATCATCTGGAACGCTCGGGAGTAGAGAAAGTCGCCGACCAGGACACTGGCGGCATTTCCAAACATGGCATTCGCCGTAGACCTTCCGCGCCGCAGATCCGACTCATCGACGACGTCGTCGTGCAGCAGGGTGGCGGTGTGGATGAACTCGATGACGGCGGCGAGCAGCACATGGGAGGTGCCTTTGTAGCCGAGCGCCCGCGCGATCAGCAGCACCACGGCTGGACGCAGGCGCTTGCCACCCGCGCCGATGATGTAGTCGGAGATCGTGTTGACCAAAGTGACATCGGAGTTCAGGCGTTCGCGGATGACGGCGTCTACGGCCTGCATGTCGGCCGAGACCGGGGCCAGCACGGTCCTGAGGTCCGGAATGGGTCCGCCCGGCCCGATGACCTCAAGTTCGGGACGGGCTGGCGCTGCCTGCGCGATGGGACGCGCGCCGTCTTTCAGTGGCTGGGGAACCCGACTCATCGAAGCATTATATGAGCGCACTCGGTGACCGCCGGCCGACGGTGCGTTCGCCGGAACGACGGGGACGCTTGGCCTGCGGAGTTTGACTGGGTCGCCACAAAAGTGTGATAATTCAAAGCTTTCCCGCTGGCGTTGTCTCCGTTTCCGTGTTTCAGGGCTCTCGGAGTCTGGAAATCGGAAAACCCAGCGTGGGTTCGGTAAAGGCCGACAGCGGCACGAGCCAGATGACGGCTTGGTCGCTATGTTCGCGATGGTCGCGAGTCACCGTGACAGTCGCGCTAACGCTGGCTCGCACGAACGCATGAATTGGCAAAGCAGGAACATCAAGAATTTTCGCCTCAGCTCCCGCTGAGCGCAGGAGCGATGATTATGTACGCAGTTATTAAAACGGGCGGCAAGCAGTACAGGGTCGCTGCTGGCGACACGTTGAAAGTGGAGTCGCTGCCGGCGGACGTCGGCTCGCAGGTCAAGCTGTCGGAAGTCCTGGCAGTGGTCGACGGTGGAGACCTCAAGGCTGGTAACCCCCTGCTTTCGGGCGCAGCGGTCCTGGCGACGGTGCTGTCGCACGGCCGCGGTGACAAGGTCACGATCTTCAAGATGCAGCGGCGCAAGCATTTCCAGAAGCACGCCGGGCATCGTCAGAACTTCACTGAACTGCGCATCGATACGATCGCGGCTTGACTGGGCAGGAGCTGAAATGGCACACAAAAAAGCAGGCGGGTCATCCCGCAATGGACGCGACTCGCAGGCCAAACGTCTGGGCGTCAAGGTCTACGGCGGTCAGGGTATCGCGGCCGGCGCGATCATCGTGCGGCAACGCGGGACCCAGTTTCACGCGGGCGACAACGTAGGCATGGGTCGCGACCACACCCTCTACGCAACCGCCCACGGTACGGTCAAATTCGAGGTCAGCGGCGCGCAGAATCGACGCGTCGTGAATGTCGTTCCCGCAGCCTGAGCAGTCGCTCGGCGGCATCCGGTTGAATGAAAGCCCTGCCGTCCGCGGCAGGGCTTTTTCTTTGGTGATCCGTTGAAGTTCGTCGACGAAGCAAGGATCGAGGTTACGGCCGGCAAGGGCGGGGACGGCTGCGCTTCGTTTCGCCGCGAGAAGTTCATTCCCAAGGGCGGACCGGACGGCGGCGATGGCGGCCGAGGAGGCAGCGTGTGGGTGCGAGCCGATCGCAACCTCAATACGCTGATCGACTTTCGCTATGCCCGCCTGCATCGTGCCGGCAACGGCGAATCCGGACGCGGGGCAGACTGCTATGGCGCGGGGGGAAAGGACATCGAACTGCGCGTGCCAGTGGGTACCCTGATCTTCGATGACGAAACCGGGGACGAACTGGCCGACCTTGCCCACGACGGCGAGCGCGCGTTGCTGGCGGCGGGGGGGCGCGGCGGTCTCGGCAACCTGCACTTCAAGTCGAGCACCAACCGAGCGCCGCGGCAGTTCACCAAGGGAGAGCCGGGAGAGCATCGCACCCTGCGGCTTGAACTCAGGGTCCTGGCCGACGTCGGATTGCTCGGCTTGCCGAACGCGGGCAAGTCCACATTCATTCGGGCCGTATCGAATGCGCGCCCGAAGGTCGCCGACTACCCGTTCACGACGCTGCAGCCGTATCTCGGCGTGGTCCGTGTTGGTCCCGAGCGCAGCTTTGTCCTCGCCGACGTGCCGGGGCTGATCGAGGGCGCTGCCGAGGGTGCGGGGCTGGGTCACCAGTTTCTTCGGCACCTGAGCCGGAGTGGATTGCTGCTCCACTTCGTCGATTGCGTCGGGCCGGAGGGGACCGCGGATCCGGTCAAGGACGCCCGCATCATTACGGCAGAACTCAAGAAGTTCGACGCGACCATGGCACGCAAGCCGCGCTGGTTCGTGCTGAACAAGATCGACCTGGTGCCGGCCTCGGATCGCGCCACGCTGGCGGCGGACTTTAAGCGACGGCTCCGTATCAAGTCGCCGGTGCACATGGTGTCTGCAGCGACCGGCGAGGGATGTCGCGAACTCGTCGGGGCGGTGCAGAACTTCCTCGACGAACAGCGTGCTCAACTTGCCGCTGCAGCTACGGACGCCTCGACCCCCGGCGAGGTTGCGCCGTGACTTCCTTTCAACATGCCCGTAGGGTCGTGGTGAAGGTAGGCAGCAGCCTGGTCACGAATGAAGGCCGCGGGCTCGACGCCGACGCCATCGCGCGCTGGGCGCGCCAGATTGCCGACTTGAGGGCGCAGGGCAAACAAGTCGTCCTGGTTTCGAGCGGGGCCATCGCTGAAGGCATGCAGAGACTCGGTTGGGCGCGGCGACCGCAGCAGATTCACGAACTTCAGGCCGCGGCGGCCGTCGGTCAAATGGGCCTGGCGCAGGCCTATGAAACACAGTTTCGCGCGTTGGGTCTGCACACGGCCCAGGTGCTGCTGACGCATGCCGATCTGGCCGATCGCGCACGCTATCTGAATGCGCGGTCTACGCTTTTCACGCTGCTCGAACTTGGCGTGGTCCCGGTCATCAACGAGAACGACACCGTCGTAACCGACGAAATCAAGTTCGGCGACAACGACACGCTGGCCGCACTGGTGACCAACCTCATCGAGGCCGACGCGCTCGTCATCCTGACCGACCAGACCGGTCTGTTTTCAGCCGATCCTCGCCGCGATCCGGCCGCCAAGCTCGTCCGCGCCGCGACCGCGGGCGATCCCGTACTCGAGTCCATGGCGGGTGGCGCGGGATCTTCCATTGCGCGCGGCGGAATGCTGACGAAGGTCCTCGCGGCCAAGAGGGCGGCCCGCAGTGGTGCCCACACGGTCATCGCGTCGGGTCGCGAGGCCGATGTCCTGCTCCGGCTATCCGCTGGGGAGGCCATCGGGTCGGAACTGATGGCGTCCACCGCTGTACTCACGGCGCGCAAGCAATGGCTGGCCGACCACCTGCTATTGAAGGGACGCGTGGTCCTCGACGAGGGTGCCGCGCGCGCACTCGCGTCCGGTGGCAAGAGCCTGCTGCCGATTGGAGTCGTCGAAGTGATCGGAGAATTTCAGCGCGGCGATGTCGTCGGCTGCGTCACGCAGGGCGGGCGCGAGATCGCGCGCGGGCTGGTCAACTATGCGAGCGGCGACGCGCGCCAGATCGCGCGCAAGCCCACCGGTGAAATCCAGGCCACCTTGGGCTACATCGAAGAGCCCGAACTGATCCACCGCGACAACCTTGTGTTGCTCTAGCACGGGGGCTAGGTCGAATCTCCCCCGGGTGGAGCCGTGGCTTGCAGCGTGGCGGAAGGGGCGTCCGAGCCGAGTTCCGCGCACGTGCCAAAACGGGCCGGTCGCGGCCGCGATGCCTTCTGGTGGGGTCGACCCGGCCTGAACACGAAGCGCGACAGCTCGATCAGCGCCTGCTGGTAGACGTCGCGCTTGAACTCGATTACGGCATCGAGCGGCACCCAGTACTCGTGCCAGCGCCACGCATCGAATTCCGGATGCGTCGTCGCGCGCAGGCTCACGTCGCAGTCGCGGCCCGTGAGTCGCAACAGAAACCAGATCTGCTTCTGCCCGCGGTAGTTCCCGCGCAAGTCGCGCCGTATCCACTGCTCAGGCACGTCATAACGCAGCCAGTCCCTCGTGCGGCCGACGATCTTCACATGCTCCGACTTGAGGCCTACTTCTTCCCAAAGCTCACGCAGCATCGCCTGCTCAGGCGATTCTCCGTGCTTGATGCCGCCTTGCGGAAACTGCCACGAATGTTGTTTAACGCGCTTGCCCCAGAAGACGTCGTTGCGGCTGTTGAGCAGGATGATGCCGACGTTCGGGCGGTACCCGTCCTTGTCCAGCATGCCAACCCCTGAACCTTTAGAATCTGCGACCCATTATAGGGGTCGCACTTTTCGCGATCACAACGACGAAAAGTCCGGTCTTTACATGCGCGCCAAAGAGTTCCTGATTTCCACGCTGAAAGAGGCGCCGGCCGACGCCGAGGTCGTCAGCCATTCCCTGATGCTGCGCGCGGGGATGATCAAAAAGCTGGCCGCCGGTATCTACACCTACATGCCGATGGGCCTGCGCGTGATCCGCAAGATCGAAACCATCATCCGCGAGGAGATGAACCGCGCCGGCGCCGTGGAGTTGTTGATGCCTGTGATCCAGCCTGCCGAGCTCTGGATGGAATCCGGCCGCTGGCACAAGATGGGGCCGGAATTGCTGCGGCTGAAGGACCGGCACGACCGTGATTTCATCGTGCAGCCGACCAGCGAGGAGGTCGTCGTCGACATCGTCCGCGAAGTGGTCCGCAGCTACAAGCAATTGCCGATCAATCTGTATCACATCCAGACCAAGTTCCGCGACGAGCGGCGACCGCGCTTTGGTGTCATGCGCGGACGCGAGTTCACGATGAAGGACGCCTACTCGTTCGATCGCGATGAAGCCGGTGCGATGACGAGCTACCGTGCGATGTACGACGCCTATGTCCGCATTTTCGAGCGCATGGGCCTCACCTTTCGTGCCGTGGCCGCGGACACTGGAAACATCGGCGGCAAGGCAAGCCATGAGTTCCAGGTGATCGCCGATACCGGCGAAGACGCGATCGCCTATTGCCCGACGTCGGAATACGCGGCCAACGTCGAAATGGCCGAAGCTTTGCCGTTGATTGCCACGCGAGCGGCGCCGGCCGAGTCTCTCGCGAAGACGGCGACGCCGGGCAAGGAGAAGTGCGAGGACGTTGCGGCATTTCTCGGGTTGCCGCTCGAGCGGACGGTCAAGTCGATCGTGCTTGCGGTCGATGCTTCGACCGGAAATGAGCCCGCACCGGCGGAGATCTGGCTGGTGCTGATTCGGGGCGATCACGAGCTCAACGAGATCAAGGTCGGCAAGTTAGACGGACTCAAGGGTGGCTTTCGCTTCGCCACAGAGGTTGAGATCCTCGACACTTTTGGCTGCAAGCCCGGCTACCTGGGTCCGATCGGCACGCGCCGGCCGGTGCGCGTCGTGACCGACCGTACCGTGGCCAATATGAGCGACTTCGTTAGTGGTGCCAATGACGAGGGTTACCACTACACCGGCGTCAATTGGGGAAGGGATTCGCCTGAGCCGGTCGTGGCGGACGTGCGCAGTGTCGTCGCGGGTGATCCGTCGCCCGACGGCAAGGGCGTGCTGGCGATCCAGCGCGGGATCGAAGTCGGTCACGTTTTCGCCGGCCTGCCCTATCCGGAGCAGATGAATCTCAGCTTCATCGACGAGGATGGTCAGTCAAGGCGCATGCTGATGGGCTGCTATGGCATCGGCGTTACACGACTTCTTGGCGCTGCGATCGAGCAGAACAACGACGCCAAGGGAATCATCTGGCCAGCCGCGCTGGCCCCTTTCACGGTGGTGATCACACCCGTCGGCTACGGCAAGTCGGAAGTGGTGCGCCAAGCCGCCGATCATCTCCATGCCGAGCTGCAAACAGCGGGTGTCGACGTACTGCTCGATGATCGCGACGAGCGACCGGGTGTGATGTTCGCTGAGATGGAACTGATCGGTATCCCGCATCGAATCACGATCGGCGAGCGGGCGCTCAAGAATGGGCAGGTCGAGTACGTCGACCGGCGCACGCTGCAGACGGCGCTGGTGCCTCTCGCGGACGCCTACGCCTTTGTCCGCGGACTGCTTCCTCGCGCGTGAGCAGACCAGCACGCCTCGGTCGTCGTGGTTTCCTGGTCGGTGTCGGCGCCCTTGTCCTCGCGCCGAAGGTGGCCTGGGCGGGCGCCCAGAAGTACGAACCGCTGTCCGATTCGGTCCGGGTCGCGCTAGCCGGCCAGATTGCGGACAGTCGCCCGCCCGAGCGAACGTTCACAACAATCGATGAGCGCATTGCCTACCTCGCCTGGCTGGGCGAGATGTCCGAGCGCTTGCGTGGGCGCATCGGCGACTACACAGCGCGGGTCGAGTTCCTGAAGACGCTCGACTATGAAGCCACCCGGGCCGGACTCGATCGCCAGCTGGTACTCGGCCTGATCACGGTGGAGAGCAACTTTCGCAAGTACGCGGTTTCGGTGGCCGGTGCGCGCGGATTCATGCAGGTGATGCCCTTCTGGACAAAGCTCATCGGCGATGGCGAGCCGCGGCGGCTGTTCGAGATGCGAACAAATCTGCGCTACGGCAACGTGATCCTGCGGCACTACCTGGATATCGAAAAGGGGGATCTGTTCATGGCGCTCGGCCGCTACAACGGCAGTCGAGGTCGGCCGCAGTATCCCAACGCCGTGCTGGCCGCATGGCACGGGCGCTGGCGTTACGAGCCGCCGGCAAGGCCGGTCGCGCCATCTCCCAGGGCCTGAATCAGCGCCGGGGCATCCCGGGCATGTTCGGCATGCCGCGCAGCGCGCCTAGGCCACGCATCATCTTGGCCAGTCCGCCCTTTTTCATCTGCTTCATCATCGACTGCATCTGCTCGAACTGATTGAGCAGCCGGTTGACTTCCTGCACCGGAACGCCCGCGCCGGCCGCGATCCGCCGCTTGCGCGAGGCCTTGATGAGCTCCGGCTTGGACCGCTCGCCGGGCGTCATCGAGGAGATGATGCCTTCGATGCGGCGGATCTGCTTTTCGCTGTCCGCCGCATTCACCTGGCCCGCGGCTTGCGCGAACTGCGCGGGCAGCTTATCCACCAGGCCGGCGAGGCCGCCCATCTTGCGCATCTGGCCGACCTGTTCACGGAAGTCGTTCAGATCAAAGCGCTCCCCGGACTGCATGCGGCGCGCGAACTTCTGTGCGCTGTCGACATCGACCGCCTTCTTCACATCCTCGACGAGCGAGACGATGTCGCCCATGCCGAGCACGCGTCCCGCCATGCCGGCCGGGTTGAAGCGCTCGAAGCCCGAGAGCTTCTCGCCGACGCCGACGAACTTGATGGGCTTGCCGGTGACCTGGCGCACGGAGAGCGCGGCGCCGCCGCGCGAGTCGCCGTCCAACTTGGTGAGAATGACGCCGGTCAGTGGCAGTCGGTCAGCGAACACCTTGGCCGTGTTGACGGCGTCCTGTCCCAACATCGCGTCGACGACAAAGAGCGTCTCAATCGGCGTCAGTCGCTGCTCGAGCGCGGCGACCTCCTGCATCATCGCTTCGTCGATTGCCAGTCGGCCGGCGGTGTCGACGATCAGGACATCGAAGAACTGTCGCTTGGCGTGGTGAAGTGCACGGTCGGCGATGTCGAGCGGCGCGTCTTCCACGGCGGAAGGAAAGAATTCCGCTTCCGCCTGGGCCGCCACGGTGCGCAGCTGTTCGATGGCAGCCGGGCGGTAGACGTCGGTCGACACCAGCAGAACCTTCTTCTTGCGCTCCTCATGCAGCCACTTGGCGAGCTTTCCAGCTGTCGTCGTCTTGCCGGCCCCCTGCAGGCCTGCGAGCAGGATCACCGCCGGTGGCTGGGTCACCAGTGAAAGGTCGCGTGCCTCTTCGGGGAGGTCTCCTCCCATCAACTGCGTCAGCTCGCGCTGAACGACGCCGACCAGCGCCTGACCCGGCGTCAGGCTGCCGACGACCTCTTCGCCGAGGGCCTGCTCCTTGATGCGTGCGATGAAGTCGCGCACGACGGGCAGCGCGACGTCAGCCTCGAGCAATGCCACGCGAACCTCGCGCAGCATGTCCTGCATGTTCTGTTCGGTCAGTCGTGCCTGGCCGCGCATCGTCTTGACGACGCGCGCCAGCTTGGTTGTCAGCTGTTCGAGCATGGAACGGAAGAGAGTGGGACGAGGCAGCGCATGGTATAAATCTTCATGCTTCTGCGCTCCGAGTGGCTCGTATTGTACGGCGCCGTCGTCGCGCTTTATCTCCTCGTGACCTGGCGGGAGTGGACGACGCTCGGCACCAGTTCCCAGCGTCTGCCGATCTGGCCCAGCGTTATCCTGGTGGTCGCCTTCGGGCTGCACGGTGTCCTGCTTTGGCAGGCGATCATCGGGCCCGAGCAGTTCCGGTTTGGCTTTGCACATGCGCTCTCGGCCACGCTCTGGCTGACGGTCCTGATTGTCTGGGCCGAGAGCTACTTCTCGGCCTCACGCGGCCTGTTGCTGCTGGTGCTGCCGTTGGCCGCTGTCGCATCGGGGCTTCCGGTCCTGTTTCCGGGCTCGGTGCTCGGGCCAGGAACCGCGTCGCCCGTGTTCCGGCTCCACTTATTGCTCGCTATCCTTGCCTACAGCCTGCTGACGATCGCGGCGATGCAGGCACTGCTGATGGCAACGATCGACCGACGCCTGCATGGCGATGTGCTCGGCGAACGTTCCCGGCTGGCGCGTTTCCTCGACCGCCTGCCACCGCTGCTGGCGATGGAAACCGTGCTGTTCCGCCTGATCACGGCAGGGTTCGTGTTGCTGACGGCTACGCTGGTGAGCGGGGTCTTTTTCTCCGAACAGCTTTTCGGCCGCCCGCTACGCTTGGATCACAAGACGGTGTTCACGATCGCCGCATGGGCTGTATTTGGTGGCCTGCTGATGGGGCGCATGTTCTTTGGCTGGCGCGGTCGGACGGCGCTGCGATGGACGCTGATCGGATTCGCGATGCTGATGCTGGCCTATGTCGGCAGCCGATTTGTGCTTGAAGTCTTGCTGGGACGGGTGTGATGGGCCGGATCCTCTTTTTCGTGTTGCTCGCCGTTTTGGTCTATGTGGGATGGCAATGGATGCAGCGAGCTGCACGCCGCGAAACAGTGGCGCGCGACGATGCCAAGCCGCTGCCGCAGGCCATGGTGAGCTGCGCGGCGTGCGGGCTGCACCTGCCGCGGCAGGAGGCACTGGTCGCCGATGACCGGTTCTACTGCAGCGAAGAACATCGCCGTCGCGGCGACGGCACCTGAATTTCCCGATGGCCGACATCGAGTCGCAAGCGCTCGAGCGCGCTGCGGGCGGACCGGACGAACCGCCGTGGCGCACGCTGGAGTACTTCGCGACGACGCGCGTGATCGTCGCGAGCGCTTTGGTCCTCGGTGCCGCGGCGGTCGGCCTACGGCAGGCGGGTGGGGCGGCGACGACGCACTCGGCGCTGTTCCTGGCGCTGGGGTATTTCGTTGGCGCAGCGCTTTTCGCAGGGTTGGCGCTGTACTGGCGGCGCCACTTCTTCGCCCAGGTCTTCGGCCAGCTGGCCGTCGACATGGCTGCCGTGACGGCGCTTGTGGTCTCGGCCGGAGGCGTGGCCTCGGGCTGGGTCATTCTCTACCTGTTGCCACTGGCCGGGGCCTCGCTGCTGCTGCCGCCTTTGCAGGTGTTCTTCGTCTGTTCGCTCGCTGTCCTCGCGATCCTGATCGACGCCGGGCTGCGCGCCCTGGCCGCGGAGTCCGGCGACTCGCTACTGTTCCAGTCCGGAATCTTCGGCGCGGCGCTGTTTGCGGTTTCGGCGCTGCTGCGGGCGCTCAGTGCCCGGCTGGCGAGTCAGGAGCAGCTCGCTCGCAGCCGCGGCCGCGACTTGCAGAACCAGCTCGCGATCAACCGGCTCGTCATCGCCCAGATGGACGAGGGCGTCATCGTGGTCGACCGGTCGGGCTGCGTGCGAGCGAATAACCGCGGTGCACGCCGAATGCTGGGGCTCGATTCCGCCGCGCAATTGACGGGCAAACGACTGTCCGAGATTCCGGCGGCAAGCGAGTTGGCGGTCGCCTTTTCCGCCTGGAGCGAGGGTGGCCGCAGCGAAGGGCTGTGGTCGAACACCATCGTTCCGACCGCAGACAATGGGGCGGCCATTGCGCCGGAGGCACGCCTCCGCGCGCGCTTCGCGCGTCCGTCGTCGGCTGCGAGCGAAGAATTCGTCATATTCATCGAGGACGTACGCGACGTCGAGGACCGCGCGCAGCAGCTGAAACTGGCGGCCATGGGACGGCTGACGGCGTCAATCGCGCACGAGATCCGCAATCCGCTGGCGGCCATCGGCAACGCCGGGCAGTTGCTCAGCGAGGACGCGCGCGACCCGGTGCTCAAACGGCTCGCCGCCATCGTGCGCGAAAACACGCAGCGGCTCAATCGGCTAGTGGAGGACGTGCTGCGGGTCGCGCGCCGTGAGCCGCCGCTGGGTGACGAAATCGACCTTGCGAATTTCGTCCGCGAATTCCTGTCCGAGTTCGTCCGCGACCGGGGTCTCGCTCCGTCGACGATCGATGCACAGCTCTCGCCGGACCAGCGGGTCAAATTCGAGCAGTCGCATCTGCGGCAGGTGCTCTACAACCTAGTCGATAATGCTCTGCGTTATGCGACGGGCAGCGCGGGCAGCGTCTGCGTGATTGTCGAGCCCGCGCCCGAGGGCGACCGGCCGCAGCTCTGGGTGCTCGACGATGGACCGGGAGTTCCCTTCGAGGCGCGCACGGGTCTGTTCGAGCCGTTCTTCACCACTCGCAACCAGGGCACGGGCCTGGGCCTCTATCTCGCACGCGAGTTCTGCGTGACAAACCGGGCCGAACTTGCCTACGCCGCGCGCCGCGAAGTCGATGGCAGCACACGCGAAGGGTTCCTGTTGCGCTTCGGGCAGGGCGCGCGCGTCGACGCGAGCCTGCACGGATTCCTCGATACGATCCCGGTTCGATGAGCGAAGCCCAGCGTTCCGAAGCCCCTCGATCGCCGGCGAGCCGGCGGTCGCCCGCAGTGCTCGTCGTCGACGACGAGGCGGATCTGCGCGAGCTGTTGTCGCTCACGCTGCTGCGTCTCGGCCTCGACGTGGACACGGCGGAATCGGTATCGGCGGCGCGTTCGCTGCTCGCGCGCAACCGGTACTCGTTGTGCCTGACCGACATGCGCCTGCCTGACGGGACGGGCCTCGAACTGGTACGTGAGGTGGCGCTGTCGTCCGGCCCGCCGATCGCCGTGATCACCGCCTACGGCAGCGCGGAGAACGCCGTAGCGGCGCTGAAGGCCGGCGCCTTCGATTACCTGACAAAGCCCGTCGATCTCGACCAGTTGCGACTGCTGGTCCGATCGGCGATACGCGATGCAAGCGGGGCGGCACTCGGCCACGCCGAAGCCGTGCGCGAACCGGTGCCTGCGTTGGAGCGGCTGATCGGCACGACGCCGGCGATGCAGCAGATGCGTGCCCTCATCGAGCGGCTCGCTCGCAGCATGGCGCCGGTGGCCATCTGTGGGGAATCCGGTAGCGGCAAGGAACTGGCAGCGCGTGCGATCCACGAATCGTCGGCGAGGCGCGTGCAGCCGTTCGTGGCGGTCAATTGCGGTGCTATTCCGGAAAATCTGATGGAGGCCGAGTTTTTCGGCTATCGCAAGGGGGCCTTCACCGGCGCTGACCGGGACCGCGACGGATTTTTCCAGGCGGCGGCGGGCGGGACGCTATTCCTCGACGAAGTCGCCGACCTGCCGCTTGCGATGCAGGTCAAGCTACTGCGCGCGATCCAGGAGCGACGTGTGCGCAAAGTGGGATCGCCGACCGAGGAATCCGTCGATGTGCGGCTTGTCAGCGCCACGCATCAGGACCTTGCCGCTTTGGTGGCGGCGGGGCGTTTTCGGCAGGACCTTTTTTACCGGCTCAACGTCATCGAGCTCAGGGTACCGCCGCTGCGCGAGCGGCTTGACGATATCGAGCTGCTGGCCGACGCAGTCCTCGCCCGCATTGCTGCGCGGACCGGCGGTCCTGCCGCACGCTTGTCTCCCGCCGCGCTGGCGGCTCTGAAGCCTTACCGCTTCCCGGGCAACGTGCGCGAGCTCGAGAACATCCTCGAGCGAGCGGTCGCGCTGGCTGGCGACGACGTGTTGATGGCGGACGACCTGCTGTTGACTGGGCCGGGAGTCGACCTGCCACTCGAAGCAGAGCCCGTCCCGGCCGATGAGGGCCCCGGCGCTGCGGCCACGGACGAAGGCAATGGCGACGGCTCCTACGACATGGTGGACGGCGTGCCGTCGTCGCTGCCGGCGTTCCTCGACGAGCACGAGCGCAGCGCGATCCGTACGGCCCTGGCGAAGACGCGTTACAACCGAACGGCTGCTGCCCAGCTCCTGGGGATCACCTTCCGGCAGCTGCGCTATCGGATGCAGCGACTGAACATCAAGTGAGTTTCCAGTGAGCTTGGCGCATATCGCGGCGGGTTGCTCGCCCGCCGAGGGAACGGTTGGCGGGCCATGCCGCAATCGTCACTGCACGTAGCGGCGGACGGGTGGGTCGCTGGGGTTGACCGCCTGCGCTCGCCTAACGCGGACGCCCGGCCCCCAGAGGCTCAAGTCAGCCTGGTCGTGATCCACAACATCAGCTTGCCACCGGGCTCCTATGGCAGCGGCCACGTCGAGCGCCTCTTCCTGAACCAGCTCGACGTCGGAACGGACGGATTCCTTGCGCGCGTGGCCGGTGCACGCGTCTCGGCACACTTGTACATCGATCGCAGCGGGCGCTGTATCCAGTTCGTGTCATGCCTCGATCGCGCCTGGCATGCCGGTGCCTCGGCGTTCCGGGGCCGGCAGCGCTGCAACGACTTCTCGGTCGGCATCGAACTCGAAGGCTCGGACTTTGAGCCTTTCACCGATGTGCAGTATGTCTCGATCAACGCGCTACTGCATGCACTCGCGGCCGCGTATCCGCTCGAAGCGGTCGTGGGACATAGCGATATCGCGACCGACCGCAAGACGGACCCCGGCCCGTTCTTCGATTGGGCCCGGCTCCGCGTGTCGCCCGACCTGATCGCGCACTGATCTCCTGCGTATTCAAGCTTGCCTGCGCACCCTCGCGTGTGCGCTGCCGCATGGCTGCCTGTTGAAGTTCGGGAAAAGTTTCCCTATGATGCGCAAACACTAAAACTAGTGCTCGCAAGCGGTCATGCCACAACATATTGTGGTTGGCGTTGAGGTCAAGAACTTCGGCGTCTGACGGGCACGGGCCAGGCCAAGCGGCGGAAAGCGGGTCCCCACGTGCGGTGGCGCAGTGCTGCGCGCGCAGGGGTAGCGAAGGTAGACAACAACCAGGACGGCTACAGCTTGTGGGTGCGGCAGCAAGGAAGGCCGCCCACTGTGCTCCGTCTTCGGGTGCAAGGAGCATCGGAGGGTTTATGCAGTTTCAGCAGTCGACGTCCCCTGCGGCCGTCGGGCCGGCAGCGCATCTCGCGCCTGTCGAAGGTGGGGGCGGTGTAACCGGCGTGCACGCGACGTCCTATGGCGACTACAAGGTCATCCGCCGCAACGGCGCTGTCGTGGCCTTTGAGCCGTCGAAGATTGCCGTGGCAATGACCAAGGCGTTCATCGCCGTGCGCGGTGGCCAGGGTGCTGCGTCAGCGGCGATCCGGGAACAGGTCGAGAAGCTCACGTCCAGCGTTGTGACGGCGCTGCTGCGCCGGCAGCCGGCGGGCGGGACGTTTCATATCGAGGACGTGCAGGACCAGGTCGAGCTCTCGCTGATGCGCGACGGTGCGCACGATGTGGCACGGACCTACGTGCTGTACCGCGAGAGGCGCTCGCAGGAGCGCGCCGCGGCGCGGCAGACGACGGCTACGGTGACCGCACCGGCGTTGTCGATGGTTGAAGAAGGCCGTCGCGTTCCACTCGACATGTCGCGTATCGAGGCGCTCGTGCGGGCGGCCTGTGACGGGCTCACCGAATTCGTCATCCCCGATGCAATCCTGGGGGAGACCTACAAGAACCTGTACGACGGCGTCCCGCTCGAGGAAGTCCACAAGTCCGCGATCCTGGCTGCGCGTGCCCTGATCGAGCAAGACCCGGCCTACTCCTACGTCACCGCGCGCCTGCTGCTGCACACGATGCGGCGCGAGGCGCTGGGCGAAGAGGTCGCTCAGGCGGCGATGGCCAAGCGCTACGCCGAGTACTTCCCCACGTTCGTCCGCTACGGCATCGAGGCAGAACTGCTGGACGACAAGCTCGCGCTCTTTGACTTGAAGAAGCTCGCCGCGGCGCTCAGGCCAGAGCGCGACCTGCAGTTCAACTACCTCGGCCTGCAGACGCTGTACGACCGCTACTTCCTGCACCACGACGGCCGCCGGTTCGAGCTGCCGCAGGCGTTCTTCATGCGCGTGGCGATGGGCCTGGCGCTGAACGAGATCGACCGCGAGGCGCGGGCGATCGAGTTCTACGAAGTGCTGTCGACGTTCGACTTCATGAGTTCGACGCCGACGCTGTTCAATGCCGGCACGCGCCATTCCCAGTTGTCGTCGTGCTATCTGTCGACGGTCAGCGATGACCTGGACGGCATCTATGAGGCCATCAAGGAAAACGCGCTGCTCGCCAAGTACGCCGGCGGGCTGGGCAATGACTGGACGCCGGTGCGCGCGCTCGGGAGCCATATCAAGGGCACGAACGGCAAGAGCCAGGGCGTGGTGCCGTTCCTGAAGGTGGTGAATGACACCGCGGTCGCGGTCAACCAGGGCGGCAAGCGCAAGGGCGCCGTGTGCTGCTACCTGGAGACCTGGCACCTCGACATCGAGGAATTCCTGGAGCTTCGGAAGAACACTGGCGATGACCGACGTCGCACACACGACATGAACACCGCGAACTGGATTCCGGACCTGTTCATGAAGCGGGTGATGGAAGGGGGCGACTGGACGCTGTTCTCCCCGAGTGACTGTCCTGACCTGCATGACAAGACCGGAAAGGCGTTCGAGGAGGCCTACACACGCTATGAGGACAAGGCGGCGCGTGGTGACCTGAAGCTCTTCAAGAAGGTCCCGGCACTGCAACTGTGGCGCAAGATGCTCTCGATGCTCTTCGAGACCGGGCATCCGTGGATCACGTTCAAGGACGCCTGCAACCTGCGCTCGCCGCAGCAGCACGTCGGGACGATCCACAGCTCCAACCTGTGCACCGAGATCACGCTCAACACCTCCGGCAGCGAGATCGCCGTGTGCAACCTCGGCTCGGTCAACCTGCCGGCGCATATGACGCCCGATGGCAACGGCGGCTACATGCTGGACCAGGCCAAGCTGAAAAAGACCATCAGCACGGCGATGCGGATGCTCGACAACGTCATCGACATCAACTACTACGCGGTGCCGAAGGCGCGAAATTCCAACGTGCGGCATCGGCCGGTCGGCCTGGGCATCATGGGCTTCCAGGACTGCCTGCACATGATGCGCACGCCGTATGCGAGCGACGCGGCGGTGGAGTTCTCCGATCGCAGCATGGAGGCGGTCTGCTACCACGCGTACTGGGCCTCTACCGACCTGGCGCAGGAACGCGGCCGGTACTCGTCGTTCGGCGGCTCGCTGTGGGACCGCGGCATCCTGCCGCAGGATTCGCTCGGGCTGCTCCGCGATGAACGCGGTGGCTACGTCGACGTCGACATGAGCGCGACGATGGACTGGGACGCCCTGCGCACCCGGATCAGGCAGGTCGGGATGCGCAACTCCAACTGCGTGGCCATCGCTCCGACCGCGACGATCTCGAACATCATCGGCGTGGATGCCTGCATCGAACCGACGTTCCAGAACGTTTTCGTCAAGTCGAATCTCTCGGGCGAGTTCACGGTCGTCAACGAGCACCTGGTGCGCGATCTGAAGCGCCTCGGCCTGTGGGACGAGGTCATGGTCTCGGACCTGAAGTACTTCGACGGTTCGCTCGCCAAGATCGATCGGGTGCCGGCCGAAGTCCGGGAGCTCTACGCCACGGCCTTCGAGGTCGAGCCGAAGTGGCTCATCGAGTGCGCGGCCCGGCGGCAGAAGTGGATCGACCAGGCGCAGTCGCTCAATATCTATATGGCGGGTGCCTCCGGCAAGAAACTGGACGAGACCTATCGGCTGGCGTGGCAGCGGGGGCTGAAGACCACGTATTACCTGCGGACGATCGGCGCCACGCACGCCGAAAAGTCGACCTCCACCCGAACCGGCCAGTTGAACTCCGTGACTTCCGACATGGGAGTCTCGGCGATGCCGGACGCCGAGGGCAAGGTCTGCATGCTGAAACCCGGCGACCCCGGTTTCGCTGACTGCGAAGCCTGCCAGTGATGCACAACACAAACAAGATAGAGGAGTAGCCAAGCATGCTGGCCTGGGAAGACAACCCCGCACCACTGGCGCCGCAGCCTGCCCTGCAATCCGCCGTTCCGATCGGCGGGACGGCGGATCCGACGCCGGAGAAAGCGGCGCCAGACCTCAGGCGGGTCAATGTCGCCGACAAGCGGATCATCAACGGTGCGACCGACGTCAATCAGCTGGTGCCGTTCAAGTACAAGTGGGCCTGGGAGAAGTACCTCTCGACCTGCGCGAACCACTGGATGCCGCAGGAAGTGAACATGTCGCGCGACATCGGCCTGTGGAAGGATCCGAACGGATTAACCGAGGACGAGCGCCGGCTCGTCAAGCGCAACCTCGGCTTCTTCGTGACGGCCGACTCGCTCGCCGCCAACAACATCGTGCTGGGCACCTACCGCCACATCACGGCCCCGGAGTGCCGGCAGTTCCTGCTGCGCCAGGCGTTCGAGGAGGCGATCCATACCCACGCCTACCAGTACATCGTCGAATCGCTCGGGCTGGACGAAGGCGAGATCTTCAACGCCTACCACGAGGTCGCGTCGATCCGGGACAAAGACGAGTTCCTGATCCCCTTCATCGACACGCTGACGGACCCGCACTTCAAGACCGGGACAATCGAGAGCGATCAGGCCCTGCTGCGCAGTCTCATCGTATTTGCCTGCCTGATGGAAGGACTGTTCTTCTACGTCGGGTTCACGCAGATCCTGGCGCTGGGACGGCAGAACAAGATGACCGGCGCGGCGGAGCAGTACCAGTACATCCTGCGCGACGAGTCGATGCACTGCAATTTCGGCATCGACCTGATCAACCAGATCAAGCTCGAGAACCCCCAACTCTGGACGCCGCAGTTCCGGGAAGAAGTGCGGGGGCTCTTCAAGAAGGCCGTCGACCTCGAGTACGCCTACGCGGAGGACACGATGCCGCGGGGCGTGCTGGGCCTCAACGCGCCGATGTTCAAGGGCTATCTGCGCTACATCGCCAACCGGCGCGCGCAGCAGATCGGCATCGAAGCGCTCTTCCCGCAGGAGGAAAACCCGTTCCCCTGGATGAGCGAAATGATCGATCTGAAAAAGGAACGCAACTTCTTCGAGACGCGCGTCATCGAGTATCAATCCGGCGGTGCGCTCTCGTGGGACTGAAGTGAAACAGATCACATCGAAGTGTTGAAGCAACGCGCGAACGAAAAAGAAGTGGGTCAAATCACACACAATTCGTTCTTCGATGCAGAAAATTCTTGCGATCGATTTCGATTGCGAGTAAAAAGCGAACCGTTAATTAGTAGCTCGATCGATGTTTGGAGTTGTGCATCACGCCGGCATCGATCAAACACTGAATTGACCACAGACAGTCACAGTCGACCAGTAAACGCAGAGGACCACGCTCCAAAGCAGAACGAGACCCCAGTGTCTTGGGGGATTGTTCCCGCCGCGAAATCGACCCTGTCCTGCGCCAAGCCTTTCGTGCTTGCTGCCCCTCTACCGAACGCCGGACCTGTTCCGGCGTTTTTCTTGCGCGCGCGATCCGCTATGCGGCCTCGCGTGCGCCGTCCCGAATTCATCAGCGTCAGCGGTCAGTGCGCTGCACGTTCCGCGCTCAGCTCGGATATGCGGATCAAACGCATTTCTGGGGGTGTCGCGGCGACAGAGCATCTGCGTGCGCCGATGAATAGCCCGACTGGCGGTACCTCCGCGCAGCGGGTTTCATTCTCGAAACCTCAACGTTGATATTGAAGGAGATACACATGGCCACGAAGAAAGCTGCCAAGAAGACCGCGAAGAAAGCCACCAAGAAGCCTGCCAAGAAGGCCGCGAAGAAGACCGTAAAGAAAGCTGCCAAGAAGACCGCGAAGAAGGCCAAGAAGGCTACTAAGAAGGCCAAGAAGTAGTCATCGCGGAAACTGCGTAGCGCTCACCGGCTGCCTTCGGGCAGCCGGTGTGGCATTCCAGCCCGCGTTCGAGGCAGCAATTCGCGCTCGGACCGGAATGCGCTGTCGCTAGGCACTTCACGCCATTCTCTTTAGGAGACTGACATGGCAACGAAGAAAGCCGCCAAAAAGCGCGCCGTCAAGAAGGCCGCGACCAAGGCGAAGGTGAAGAAAGCCGTCAAGAAGGCGAAAAAGGCGGTCAAGAAAGCCAAGGTCAAGCGCGCCGTCAAGAAGGCCGTGACCAAGGCGAAGGCAAAAAAGGCCGTCAAGAAGGTAAAACGGGCGGTCAAAAAGGCGAAGGTCAAGCGCGCTGTCAAGAAGGCCGTGACCAAGGCCAAGGCGAAAAAGGCCGTCAAGAAAGTCAAGAAGGCGGTCGTCAAGGCCAAGGTGAAGAAAGCGGTTGCGAAGGCCAAGGCGCCGGTTGTGAAGGCGGTGCAAGCGGTAAAGGTTGCTGTCGCGCCGAAGCCGGCGCCGAAGCCCGCGGCTGCACCGGCGCCTGCGCCGGCGATGCCGTCGACTGCTGCTGCTCCCGGCGCCAAGACGGCGCTGAATCCAGCGGCGGCGTGGCCGTTCCCGACCGGCAGCCGTCCGTAACGGTTCGCCGCAGTGCCAGACACGGGCGCGGAATTCCGCGCCCGTTTTTTTGGTGCCGCTACGGCGCGGACCTCGCGGTTGTCGCGGCTACAATGCCGCTCGCCCTGTCACCGGATAGCCCATGCTCTTCGTCGATATCGCGCGAGCGCTGCTGGACATCATTGGTTCGCTGCTCGTTGGGGTCCTGCTGCTGCGGTGCTGGGCGACGTTCATCGGGATGCCGGCGCGCAACCCGCTCGCTCACTTCTCACGTGTATTGACGGACTGGCTGGTCCGACCGTTGGCGAGGCTGATACCCGCTCGCGGACGCGTCGAGTGGGCAGCGCTGCTCGCCGCGCTGCTGCTGAGCTTCGCGATTGTCGTGCTCAAGGTGATGGTGGCCGGGCTGAGTCTGGCCTGGGATCTGGTCCTGATCGAGTCCGTGCGCCAGCTGCTCAACTGGGCGCTGTCGCTGGTCATCTGGGTCACGCTGATCTACGTCATCATCAGCTGGGTGAATCCGCTCGCACCGGTGGCGCCCGCGCTCTCCATGCTGCTGCGGCCTCTATTAGCGCCGATTCAACGCATCCTGCCCGCGCTCGGCGGGATCGACCTGTCGCCCATGGTGCTGCTGATCATCGTGTACGTGCTGCAGATGGTCGTCGCGCGGGTCGTGATCTGAACCCCGCCTGCCTCACGCGCCGCGGGGACTACCAGGGCCGATAGCCGAAGGCCTCGAAAAAGCGCTGCGCGATCGAGCTGCGATCGGCGACGTAATTCTGCGCACCGCTTGCCTCGATCTTGATCGCGCCCATGACTGCCGCCAGACGGCCGGTCGTTTCCCAGTCGAGGCTGTTCGCTATGCCGTAAAGCAGTCCGCCGCGATAGGCATCGCCGCACCCGATCGGATCGACCAGCGCTTGGGCCTTTGCAACCGGCACGTGCAGCGTTGACCCGCCCACGTAGACGTCCGAACCCTCTGCGCCGCGGGTCACGACGAGCGCTTTCACACGCCCGGCGAGCTCGGGCAACGACAGTCGCGTGCGCTCGACGACGACCCGGGCCTCGTAATCATTGAGGGTGACATAGGCCGCGCGTGCGATGAACCACAGGAGTTCCTCGCCGTTGAAGAGCGGCATCGCCTGTCCGAGGTCGAAGATGAACGGAATCCCTCGCTCGGCGAACTGTTGTGCGTGCTGCTGCATGCCGTCTCGTCCATCGGGAGCGACGATGCCCAGTTCGATACCGCCGTCCGCGGGCACCGAGTTCAGATGCGACTGCGCCATGGCGCCTGGGTGAAACGCGGTCAGCTGGTTGTCATTGAGATCCGTCGTGATGAAAGCCTGTGCCGTATAGCTGCCGGGCACCGGCGTCACATGGCGACGATCGATCCCGAGGGCATCGAGACGTTCCAGATACGGCACGGCATCATCGCCCACGGTGGCCATCGGCACCGGCTCGCCGCCCAGGCACTTCAGGCTGTAGGCGATGTTCCCGGCGCAGCCGCCGAATTCCCGCTTCATCTCCGGGACGAGAAAGGAAACGTTGAGGATGTGGACCTGGTCCGGAAGGATGTGGTCCGCAAAGCGGCCCTGGAAGACCATGACCGTGTCGTACGCGATGGAACCGCAGATAAGTGTGCGCATGAAGTTTTCGTGAGGTAAGGACGCTCGGCCGGCCGGGCCGGGCAGTCCCGGCACGCTATCTATATATAGAAGGGGTAAACGAGGAAGCCGGCCGCCTGGACGCCCCGCGTCTCGAAGAAGACGCGAATCGTCATGTCGGCACCCGCTCCCAGGCCCTCGTCGATACGGGAACTCGGCTCGCCGGCCGCTGCGAGATAGTCGGCCGGCGTGAATACCTTGCGTGCCACCGGGCGATTCAGCGTGTCGCTCAGCGTCACTTCGAGTGCCGGCAGGGCCTGCGTGAAACCGGCGCGATTGCGGATCACTGCGGTCAGTTCGAGCACGTCGGTGCCCGGGATCGCCTGCAGTTCGCTGCCGATCACGGCCAACTGGTCAGGCTGTGTCGGCCAGCCGAGCGTGCAGCCGAACGCCTGGCACAGTTGAACGAGAACGGGGCGCGTCTCCGGCCAGCGAGTCAGCAGATCTGAGCGAAAGGTCACCGCGAGCTGCGCCGCCGCCAGAAGCACCAGCAACAGCGTGCCGCCGCCGAAGACGATCGAAAATCCTCGGCGCGGAGGCCGTGCCGCCGCGCGGACGAACTCGGGCTCCTCCTGCGGCGACGCAGGTTCGGCCACGGGCTCGACGGCCGGCATTTCGATCACCTCGATGCCATCGAGCGCGGCGCCTTCCGTTTCAGTGAGTTGGGCAGCGGCGTCGGTCGCCATCAACGTCGGCACCCCGGTGGCCGACGCGCTGAGCGCGGTGATGTCCGATGATCGTGGCGACGGTTGAACGACGGGCGAGGACGGCTGTTTCAGTGGCAGCGTCTGCGAGATGGTCGCCACCGGTGCGGCGCCCGGCGCGATGCGCAGCGTCGTTGCCGGGCCGAGCGCCGCGCGTTTACGCTCCGCTGAGGCGCTGGCGCGCTCGGAGGCGGGCGACGCCGGCGTGCGCGGCGCGGCTGTGCGCGCTTCGACGCGCAGCGGCTGGGTGGGCTGCGTTTCGGCGGCCGGCTCGTCCGTCGGCCGCACCGGAGACAGCGTCGTGTCCTCTACGTAGGCAAGACTGCCGATGGCATCGAACACGGTACGGCACTGGCCGCAGCGCACGAGCCCTCCGCGCAGCTTCAGCTGGTCGGCCACGACCCTGAACATCGAGCCGCACTGGGGGCACTTGGTCGCCAGGGCCATCGTCTTCGACTAAAGAATGCGCAAAGGCGAAGCGTGTTGCGCCGGCACCGAATCGGTCTGCAGCATCATGCGGTGCGCGTCCCCGCGAGACACACCCAGCCTTCGCTCGCTCGCCAGACCTGCAGCGGTACGGTCGGATCGACGGCCTTGTAGGTGGCGATCACGTCATCGGACTGGCGCTCAAGCACGCCGGAAAGCACCAGTGCACCGTGCGGAGCGACACGGGCGAGCAGTGCCGGCGCGAGAAGCTTCAGCGGATTCGAGAGTATGTTGGCCACCACGATGTCGAATGAGCCAGCGTGCAGATCGTCCGAGCCAGTGTAGCGTGCCGATACGTCATTGGCCGCTGCGTTGGCGCGCGCGGCCTCGAGTGCCTGATTGTCGACGTCGACTCCGACCGTGTCACCGGCGCCCAGCTTTGCCGCGGCAATGGAGAGAATGCCGGAGCCACAACCATAGTCGAGTACACGTGCCCCCGGCACGACGTGATCGTCGAGCCAGGCCAGGCACAGCTGTGTCGTCGGGTGGGTGCCGGTGCCGAATGCCACGCCGGGATCGAGCCGCACGGCGATCGCCGTGGGATCCGGCGGATCGTGCCAGGTGGGTACGATCCAAAGCCTGTCGCTGATTCGAGTCGGCGGAAACTGAGCCTGTGTTGCGCGCACCCAGTCGGCTTCAGCGACGGGGGTGCAACCTTCGATCGTCGGCGTGGCCAGCTTCAGCGAAGCAATCGCCACCTCGACCGCACGCCGGGCCGCCGCCTGGTCGCCTTCAACCAGTACGCGCAGTCGGCTGTGCTGCCAGGCGAGCCTGGTCGGGTTCGAGTCCCGGCTCGCCGAACAGCGGCAGTTCATCCGGCGTGTCGGCGTCCGCATCTTCGACCGCGACCGAGAGCGCGCCACAGGCCAGCAGTGCGTCGGCCAGCAACTCGGCGTGCTCTGCGTCGATCCGCAGTGTGACTTCTGCCAGCACCCGGTCTAGGCGACCTGGCGCGCCGCGATGCGCTTTTCCAGGTAGTGGATGCTGGTGCCGCCAAGCACGAACTTCTCGTCCATCAGCAGCTCGCGATGCAGCGGGATGTTGGTCTGGATACCCTCGACAACCATCTCGGACAACGCGATGCGCATGCGTGCCAGCGCCTGCTCGCGGGTGTCCCCGTAGCAGATGACCTTGCCGATCATCGAGTCGTAATTGGGGGGGACGAAGTATCCGTTGTAGGCATGCGAGTCGACTCGAACGCCGGGCCCTCCGGGCGGATGCCAGTTCGTGATGCGCCCGGGCGACGGCGTGAACTTGAAAGGATCTTCCGCGTTGATGCGGCACTCGATCGCATGTCCCTTGCGTACGACGTCGCGTTGGCGCAGTCGCAGCTTTTCGCCAGCGGCAACGCGGATCTGTTCCTGCACGATGTCGATTCCGGTGACGAATTCGGTGACCGGATGTTCGACCTGCAGCCGGGTATTCATCTCGATGAAGTAGAACTCGTTGTTCTGGTAGAGGAACTCGAACGTGCCGGCACCGCGATAGTTGATCTTCTTGCAGGCCTCGACGCAGCGATCGCCGATCTTCTCGATCAGGCGGCGGTTGATCAGCGGCGCGGGAGCTTCCTCGATGATCTTCTGGTGCCGGCGCTGCATGGAGCAATCGCGTTCGCCGAGCCAGATGGCATTGCGATGCTGGTCGGCGAGAATCTGGATCTCGATGTGCCGCGGCGTCTCGAGGTACTTCTCCATGTACACCGCAGGATTCCCGAAGGCGGCGTGCGCTTCCTGCCGCGTCATCGTGACGGCGTTCAGCAGCGCCGCCTCCGTGTGAACGACGCGCATGCCGCGCCCGCCGCCGCCACCAGCGGCCTTGATGATGACCGGATAACCGACCGCGCGCGCCGCCCGCACGATCTCGCGCGGCTCTTCCGCCAGTGCGCCCTGCGATCCCGGCACCGTCGGCACACCGGCCGCGGCCATCGCCTGCTTTGCAGATACCTTGTCGCCCATGAGCCGTATCGACTCGGGCCTTGGGCCGATGAAGACGAAGCCGCTCTTTTCGACCCGCTCGGCAAAGTCCGCGTTCTCCGAGAGGAATCCGTATCCAGGGTGGATCGCCTCGGCGTCCGTCACTTCAGCCGCGCTGATGATGGCCGGAATGTTGAGGTAGCTCTCGCGCGAGGGCGGCGGGCCGATGCAGACCGACTCGTCAGCCAGCTTGACGTACTTGGCGCCGGTGTCGGCCTCGGAGTGCACGACCACGGTGCGAATGCCCATCTCGCGGCACGCGCGTTGGATGCGCAGCGCGATCTCACCGCGGTTGGCAATCAGGATCTTCTTGAACATGCCCGGCTTTGAACGCCCGTCCCTGCTACTCGATGATGAAAAGCGCCTGCCCGTACTCAACCGGCTGGCCGTTTTCAACGAGGATCTTCTTCACGGTGCCGCCGACGTCCGCCTCAATCTCGTTGAGCAGCTTCATGGCTTCAATGATGCACAGCGTATCGCCGGCCTTGACGACGGTGCCCTGTTCGATAAAGGCCGGCGCGCCGGGGCTGGGTGAGCGATAGAAGGTCCCGACCATGGGCGACTTCACGACGTGGCCGGCAGCCTCTTCAGCTTCCGCCGCGGCAGCAGCTTCAGCGGCCAGCGCGGCGGGCGTCGGCGCGGCCGGGGCCGCGGCAACGACGGTCGCGGCCAGTGCGGGCGCCGCCGCCAGGGCGGTCGCGTGCTTGACGATGCGCACCTTGTCTTCGCCTTCGGTCACCTCGAGCTCGGCGATACCGGATTCGGCGACAAGGTCGATCAGCGTCTTGAGCTTTCTCAGATCCATGCGGACTCCTTCCGGTCAGGAGTGGCGTTCAGACAGGGCGTACTCGAGGGCATATCGATAGCCGGCCGCTCCCAGCCCGACGATCGTGCCGACGGCAAGATCCGCCAGCAATGAGTGGTGCCGGAACTTCTCACGACGGTGGACGTTCGACAGGTGGACTTCGATGAAGGGCAGCGCCACCGCCGCCAGGGCATCGCGCAGCGCGATGCTCGTGTGCGTGAATGCGCCGGCATTGATGATCAGGAACGCCGTGCCGTCCGTCCGGGCAACGTGAATGCGGTCGATCACGCGCTCCTTCATGGTTGCTCTGAAAAAAAGCAACATCTGCCGAGTATCTGCGCGCAACGTCGGACAACTCCGCCTCGATTTGCGCCAGGGTGCGTCCCCCGTAGATCGCTGGCTCCCGAGTCCCGAGAAGGTTCAGATTCGGCCCGTTGAGGATGAGAATATGGCTGCTCATCATTCCTCCCATTGGCGCTTTATTATATTTTGGGCGGAGTTAGCTACAGATGTCGCCCGAAATTGTGAAGGCCCGAAGTCTGCACTGTCTGAGTCGAGCTGTCCAATCAGCGGCTTAGCCCGCCAGACGGCTATCGAGCCAGGAGCGGAGCAGTTCGGGCTTGAGCAGTCCAAGGTGGGCCTGTTCGATGCGGCCCTGCGGACTGATCAAAACAGTGTACGGCAACGCGCCACTGGGATTACCCAGGTCCCGCGCCAGCTCGCTGCCACCGGCTCCCGCCACGAGCAGCGGTAGATCGAGCTTGAGTTCCTCCTTGAACTGACGGATCGCTTTGGCGTTGTCGATGCCAACACCTACCACCACGACGCCGCGCCCGCCGTATTCCCGAGCAACTCGCTGAAGCGTTGGCATTTCCTCGACGCAGGGAGCACACCAGGTTGCCCAGAAGTTCAGCACGATCCAGCGGCCGCGCCACTGCGCCAGCGGCTGGGGGTGCCCGTCTACGTCGTCGAACACGCGGTCAAAGAGCGCGCCGGCTTCGGGCGCGGTCGGCCGGTAGCGCCGCCAGGCGACGCCGGCGCCGGTCATCAAGGCGCCGAGCCCGACGCCCGCCATTAACCATCGTCGGCGCTGTGAGGTCATTGCGTGGCGTCGATCAGCTGTCGCACCGCAGCCAGGCTGGCACGTCCACTCGCGGCGACAGGATGAAGCGCGAACTCGGGTGAGGCGGCGGCCTTGTGGCGTGGCGCGAACCGAATGGCGTCCTGATCGAACACGTGCAGGCGCACACCCACCCGTGGTCCGCGCGACGGTGCGCGTTCGCCGCCGAGCGGCGTGATGAAGCTCAGACGTTCGAGCGCGGCCGGCGTCCCTTCTTCCGCGCCGCCTTCCACATCGAAGTCGATGCCGGCATCCATCAGGAAGACCTCCACGTCCTTGGCGCTGTCCGTAAACAGGTGAAGTTCGATGTCGGAGTGCTCGGTCGCCGTACCGTTCAAGATCGCGCCGACCAGATAAGGGTTGAATTGGGCGAGCCGTGCCATGAGTTCGGCCGCCGTGCACCGCAGGTCCGTGAGGAGGCCGGGATGGGTATCCGCGGCGAAAAGCTGCAGATGGAGCCGCAACTCGTGCTCGATCTCCGCATTGTCCGGCATCGCCCCGCGCGTGTCTGACCCATCGCCAAGCAGCTCGCGCATGGCGCGCCGCTTCGCCTGCGCGTAGTCGCAACCCTCCTCGGCGATGAGGCGAGCTGCCGTGGCGGCAACTTCGGTGCGCAGGCGATCAGGGCGGACAGGCATGGCGAGGCGGGAGTCTAGCCGCCGGGCCCGCGGTGTCGCGGGCATTACAATCGCGCGCCTTCTTGGCGGGCAGAGCTTCGCCCCGCCCAACCTCCACTTCGTTCGACGACCTGTGCATATCCACGTCCTGGGCATCTGCGGCACGTTCATGGGCGGGCTCGCACAGCTTGCGCTGGCCGCCGGTCACCGTGTCTCGGGCTGTGACGCCAACGTCTACCCGCCGATGAGCGATCAACTCGCGGCAGCAGGCGTCGAACTCATCGAAGGCTATCGTTCCGATCAGATCGCGCTTCAGCCGGATCTGTGGGTGATCGGCAATGTCGTCACGCGCGGCAACCCGCTGATGGAAGCGATCCTCGATCGCGACCTGCCGTTCGCGTCCGGGCCGCAGTGGCTGGCCGAACACATCCTTGCGGGGCGGCACTTGCTGGCCGTGGCAGGAACCCATGGCAAGACGACGACGACATCGATGCTGGTGTCGATCCTCGAACATGCGGGTCTCGCCCCCGGGTTCCTGGTCGGCGGGGTGCCGAACGACTTCGGTCGCTCGGCCCGGCTCACGGGCGGGCGGCACTTCGTCATCGAGGCCGACGAATACGACACCGCTTACTTCGACAAGCGCTCCAAGTTCCTGCACTACTGCGCACGCACCGCGATCCTCAACAACCTCGAGTTCGACCACGCGGACATCTTTGCCGACCTAGCGGCGATCGAGACACAGTTCCACCATTTTGTCCGAACGCTGCCGGCGCGTGCGCGGCTGATCGTCAACGAACAGGACGCAGCGCTGGAGCGCGTCCTTGCGCGTGGATGCTGGAGCGAAGTCGAGTATTTCGGCGGGGCGTCCGGCTGGCAGGCCGGTGCCGAGCCGCCGCACCTTGTCCAGCACGATGGCGCGATCGTCGGTCCGCTGCGATTGGAGCTGCCCGGAGCGCACAACCGCAGCAACGCACTGGCGGCAATCGCGGCCGCCTACCACGTTGGCGTCGAGCCCAAGATGGCGCTTGAAGCGCTGGCGCAATTCGGCGGCGTCAAGCGGCGGCTGGAGGTGCGGGGAACCGTCGAAGGCGTCACCGTCATCGACGATTTCGCGCATCACCCCACCGCGATCCGCGAGACGATCGCCGCGCTGCGTAGTCAGGTCGGTTCGGCGCGCATCGTTGCGGTCCTCGAGCCGCGCTCCAATACGATGAAACAGGGTGCCGTGAAGGCGGAACTCGCGCCGAGCCTGCAGGGTGCCGATCGCGTGTTCTGCTACGCGGGACCGGGCGTTGGCTGGGACGTAGCGGCGGCGCTCGCCCCACTCGGCGACCGCGCGACCACGCTCGATGCCTTGCCTGTGTTGGTGGATGAAGTCCTGGCGTACGCCCGCGCCGGCGACCGTTTGCTCGTGATGAGCAATGGCGGCTTCGGCGGTATCCATGCCACGCTGCTCGCGCGGCTGGCCGAGCGCGCGGCGGTGGCGTGATCGTCTACCTGCACGGCTTCCGCTCCTCGCCGGCTTCGCGCAAGGCCACGATGTTGCGGCAGGCGATGGCGTCCCGCGGGCGGTCGGCCGAGTATCTTTGTCCGGCGCTGCCTGCATCGCCGACGCGCGCCGTCGAGGAGGCTTTACGTCTGGTGCAGGGCATCGCGTCGGACCGTCTGGCGCTGATCGGATCATCGCTGGGGGGCTACTACGCGACATGGCTTGCGGAACGGCTCGGCTGCCGAGCCGTGCTGCTGAACCCGGCCATTCGACCGCAGGATGACCTGGCGAAACACCTCGGAGTCCAACCTGTGTTCTTCTCCGACATTTCGATCGATTTCCGCCGCGAGTATCTCGGCGAACTCGATGCAATCGACACGCCGTCGATTACGAGGCCGGAAAGGTACCTGCTGATCGCCGCCACGGGCGACGCCGTGATCGACTACCGCGCGATGATGCACAAGTACTCCGGTGCGCGCCAGGTCGTCATCGAGGGCAGTGATCACGAGTTGTCGGACTTTGCCGATTATCTGGAAGATGTTCTGGCGTTCTGCGGTCGAGGCAGGCGCTGATTGAAGTTTCATGAGGAGAGGTGGATGAAGCGGTTGCAGGGACGTGTGTGCATCGTGACGGGAGCGGCACAGGGCATCGGGCTGGCGACCGCGCGACGATTCCTACAGGATGGCGCCATCGTTGCGCTGTGCGACATCCGCCGCGAGAGCGTCGACGCCGCGGTCGAGGCATTGCGGGAACTCGGGACCGTCGAGGGTTTCGTCGTCGACGTGACGCGCCGTGACCAGATCGACGCCATGGTGAGCGCCGTCCATACGCGCCATGGCTCCATCGACGTGTTGGTCAACAATGCCGGTATCACGCTCGACGCCCGACTGCAGAAGATGAACGACGAGCAGTTCGATCGCGTCATCGACGTCAACCTAAAGGGGACGTTCAACTGCTCGCGCGCCGTGGCCGACATCATGGTCCAGCAGGGCAGCGGCGTCATACTCAATGCGTCGAGCGTCGTCGGTATCTATGGCAACTTCGGGCAGACGAACTACGCGGCCAGCAAGTTCGGTGTCATCGGGTTCGTCAAGACCTGGTCGCGGGAGCTTGGGCCCCAAGGGCGTCCGCTGCAATGCGGTGGCCCCGGGTTTCATCGAAACCCCGATCCTCAGGACGATTCCGGAGAAGGTGCTGCTCCAGATGAAGGAGCGCGTCCCGCTGCGGCGCCTTGGCACGCCCGAGGACATCGCCAACGTGTACGCATTCCTCGCTTCGGACGACGCGTCCTATATCAATGGCGCCGTCATCGAAGTCGCCGGTGGGCTCACGGTCTGATCATGGAGTCGGAAACGCTGCCGGCCTCGGCTGAACGCGTTCAGCGTGCGCTGGCGGTCGCCGGTCTGGACACGCGCATCGTCCAGCTCGCAGCGGCGGCACGAACGGCCCAGCAGGCGGCCGACGCATTGGGGCTCGACGTTGGCCAGATTGCGAAGGCGCTCGTGTTCCGGGGTACGACGACGGGCCGGGCAGTCCTGGTGATCGCAGCAGGTGACCGGCGGGTCAGCGAAGACCGTATCGCACAGCTGATTGGAGAGCCCATCGAGCGCGCCAGTCCGGACTTCGTGCGGGAGAACGCAGGCTTTGCGATCGGTGGCGTCGCGCCGCTCGCGCACGCGCAGGCAATGACGACGTTCGTCGACACCTCGTTGCGGCGCTTCGACACCGTGTGGGCGGCCGGCGGGACGCCGCATTGCGTGTTCCCGATCCGGCCCGACGACCTGCTGCGCGTGAGTGCCGGCACTGAAGCTGCGATCGACGCATGAACGACACTTTCGTTTCCGCCGTCCTGCTGCTGTTCCTGGTTGCCGATCCGTTCGGCAATATCCCCATTTTCATTTCTGCCTTGCGCGAGGTGCCGCCGCAGCGGCGCCTGTTCATCGTCCTGCGCGAATGTCTGATCGCCTTCGTCGTGCTGACGATCTTCGTGTTCGCCGGGCGTCCGTTCCTGCAGACGCTCGGCCTGTCGGAAATTGCGCTGCAGATCGGTGGCGGCGTGGTGCTGATGCTGGTCGCGCTGCGCATGGTCTTTCCGTCGCCCGACGGGGTGTACGGAGCGTCGCCCGGCGGCGAGCCCTTCATCGTGCCGCTGGCGGTGCCGGCGCTGGCGGGTCCTTCGGCGCTGGCGACCGTCATGCTGCTCGTATCGAAGAATCCGGCACGCTGGCCTGAATGGATCGCGGCCATTGCGGTGGTCATGGTGAAGCGCGCTGATACTGGTCTCTGCTGGCCGCCTTCAGGCGCTGTTGGGCGAGCGCGTCACGCTGGCCTTCGAACGGCTGATGGGCCTGGTGCTGGCCGCGATCGCGGTCGAGTTGCTGCTACGCGGTGTGCGCGCCTTCGCGACGACGCTCTGATGAGGGTCACTTGAACCTTCTGTTCGAGGAAGACGGGGCCTTCAAGGCCGGCAGCGTGTTGTCGGCCACCGATGCCTCGTTTCAGGTCGAGCTTCCAAGCGGCAAGCGCACCAAGGTCAAGAGCTCGCACGTGCTGCTGCAGTTCCAAGAGCCCGGTACCGGACGGTTGCTCGAGCGCGCGCACGCCGAAGCGGAGGACATCGACCTCGACTTCCTGTGGGAAGCGTCGCCGCAGGAGGAGTTCGGCTTCCGTGATCTGGCCCGGGACTACTTCGGCGCCAAACCATCGAGCGTGCAGGAAGCGGCACTGCTGATTCGCCTGCACTCGGCGCCCGTGTACTTCTACCGCAAGGGACGCGGACGCTACCGCCCGGCGCCGCCGGAAACGCTGAAGGCCGCCCTGGCTGCGGTCGAGCGCAAGCGGCTGCAGGACGCGCTGCGGCAGCAGTACGTCGATGAACTGAAACGTGGCCATGCGCCGGCCGCCATTGCATCGCAGGCGATCGAGTTACTGGTGCGGCCCGATCGCGGCACGCTGGAAGTGAAGGCGCTCGAACAGGCCGCCAACGAGTCGCAGACAACGCCGCTGCGCCTGTTGCTTGCCACACGAGCGATCGAGTCGCCCTACCGGTGGCACGTCGATAGTTTCCTGGCGCAGCACTTCGCGCGCGGAGCCGGCTTCGGCTCGGACCTGCCCGCGCCGGCCCTCGACGTCGGACTGCCACTGGGCTCGGTCGAGGCATTTTCGATCGATGACAGCGCAACGACCGAAATCGACGATGCGTTCTCGGTGTCGACGACCGGCTCCACCGTTCGCATCGGCATCCACATTGCGGCGCCGGCTATCGCGCTCGAGCGCGCGCATGTGCTGGACGTCGTCGCACGCGCGCGCATGTCGACGGTCTATGCGCCCGGCTTCAAGCTGACGATGCTTCCAACGGAATGGGTCGACGCCTACTCGCTCGCCGAGGGCCGGGAGGTCCCGGTGATATCGCTGTATGTCGATGTCGCGCCCGACAGTCTGGAGGTGCTCGCCACCGAAACCCGGGTTGAGCGCATCCGGATCGCTGCCAACCTGCGGCACGACCGGCTGGATACTGTCATCACCGAGGATTCGATCGTCGCCGCGAACTTCGATGCGCCGTTTGCTCCCGAGCTCTCGTTGCTGTGGCGCTTCGCCCGCGCGCTCCTGGCCCGCCGCGAGGCTGTGCGGGGCCGGTCCGAACCCTTGGGCCGCATCGATTACTCGTTCGAGCTCGACGGCGAGGGCGAACACTCGCACGTGACGATCAAGCAACGCCGCCGCGGTGCCCCGCTGGACTTGCTGGTCGCCGAGCTGATGATCTTCGCCAACAGTACCTGGGGAAGGTGGCTTGCCGAGCGCGGTGTTGCGGGGATCTATCGCTCGCAGGCGATGGGGCGCGTGCGCATGTCGACCGTTCCGGCTGCGCATGAAGGCATAGGCGTCAGCCATTACGCATGGAGTTCGTCGCCGTTGCGGCGCTATGTCGACCTGGTCAACCAGCGCCAGCTGATTGCCTGCGTAGGCAACCGGGCCCCACCGTACAGCGCGAATGATGCGGATCTCTTTGCGATCGTCTCGGGCTTCGATACGGCCTACTCCGCCTACGCGGAGTTTCAGCAACGCATGGAACGCTACTGGGCACAGCGCTGGATCCGACAGGAGGGTATCCGGCGCCTCGGGGCGACGGTGATCCGCGGCGACGTGCTGCGCCTCGAAGGATTGCCTTACGTGATGCGCCTGCCGGGCCTGCCCGAGCTGCCGCGCGGGCAGCGTCTGGAACTCGATGTACTGGGGGCTGATGACATCGACTTGACGCTCGAGGCACGCGTGCATCGCGTTCTGTCGGAACAGGCGGAAGACGTGGACGACGCTGAGGAAGCCGTGCCCGCCGAGGCTGGCAACGGGTCGCTTGCCGAGCCCGCGGCGCCGGGCGGCGCGGATGCCGGACCGCCGCCCAACTCCAACGCACGTGAGTAGGTCATCCGCACGCAGGTCGCGTGATCGTGTGATCCGGTCGCAGGACTCGTGGCTACAATCGATTCGCCATGATCCAGCTCCTTCCTGACGCATGAATCTTGTCGACGAGACTCCGCGCGGAGTCGCGGCCTTTCTTGCCGACAAGGCGCTGGTCATGGCGTTGACCGTTTCCATCGGCCTGCACATGACCGTGCTGGCCGTCCGCTTTGTCGACCCGGAGTTCCTGCGGGTACGTTCCACCGATCCCCCGCTCGAGATCATCCTCGTCAACGCCAAAAGCGACACGCGGCCCGGCAAGGCGGAGGCAATGGCGCAGGCAAATCTCGACGGCGGAGGCTCCCACGAAGCCGGGCGCCGTACCTCGCCTTTGCCGAATTCGTTGCAGATGCGCGACGGTGACGCGCTCGATTCCGCCCGCCGCCTGGTCGAGCAGCTCGAAGAAGAGCAGAAGAAACTGCTCACGGCGCTGAAGGACTCCTTGCAGATGCGGCCACTGCCGCGCAAGGAGACCGCCGCCGACTCGCCGCAACCGGGTGCCTCGGAGGAGGAGACGCGGCAGCAGCTCTCGCGCACCCAGGCGGAGATCGCCAAGCAGATTTCCGACTACCAGAAGCGGCCCCGCAAGCATCACTTCATGCCGAGCACGTCGGAGTATCGCTACGCACGCTATGTCGAGGACTGGCGCTCGCGCGTCGAAAAAATCGGCAACGAGCACTATCCGGACGAGGCACGTGGCAAAGTCTATGGCACGCTGCGGATGACGGTTGCTGTGCGCAAGGACGGATCCCTGGTGGAGGCCACGTTGGAACAGTCATCGGGATCACCCGTACTTGACCGCGCGGCCCGCCGCATCGTTAACATGGCTGCTCCGTACCCGCCGTTCCCGCCCGAGATCGCGCGCGACACGGATGTACTCGAAATTACGCGGACCTGGATCTTCACCAACGATCAGCTGTCGACACGCACAAGCGGCAACCCATGAACGGTGTGGACAAGTACGGAGTCGTCGGCAATCCGATCGCGCACAGCCGATCGCCGGAGATCCACGAGCGATTTGCGCGCCAGACGCACCAGAAGATCTCGTACGAGCGCATCGAGGTGCCGCTCGACGGCTTCGAGGAAAAAGCGCTCGCGCTGCGTGACGCGGGCTATCGCGGGCTCAACGTCACCGTGCCTTTCAAGTTGGACGCCGCCAAGCTGTCCGACGATCTGATGCCACGCGCGCGCCTCGCGGGCGCGGTCAACACCCTCAAGTTCGACGGCGACACGATCATCGGCGACAACACCGACGGCATCGGTTTCGTGCGCGACGTAGGGGAACGTCTCAAGTTCGACTTCAGCGGGTGTTCCGTCCTCGTGCTGGGAGCCGGCGGGGCGGTGCGCGGAGTGATCGGCTCGCTGCTCGACGCGAGCCCGCGCTGGATCGCCGTGGCAAACCGCACCCACCAGCGCGCCGAGGAACTCGCCGAGGAGTTCGGCGTCGAGGCGATCCATCTCGACGAGATCCCGGCCGAGCACTTCGATCTCATCGTCAACGGCACAACGACCGGCCTCAAGCACGAGGCCCCGCCGATCGACCCCGAGACGTTCAATGACTGCACGCTGGCCTACGACCTCGTCTACGCGGCCGACCCGACGCCGTTCATGGAACTGGCCCGCAGCGGCGGGGCCAAGACCGTCTGCGATGGTCTCGGGATGCTGATCGAACAGGCGGCCGAGTCGTTCCTGCTTTGGCGCGGCGTCCGCCCGGATACGGGTCCCGTGTACCGCGAGTTGCGCGAACTGCTGAGTCAGGCCGCGGCGGAGTCGGTAACCGTCGTCCGTTAGCTCAAATCCCTTCCTGGCGAGCGCGACCTGGCGCCGCCTGAACCACGCCATGGCATCCGTGTGAATTCGCGAGTCTTCGTGCGCTGGACCCTGCGCATCACGCTGATCGTCGCACTGCTGATCGTGGCGGTGCAGCTCTGGTACGCGGGCTGGATCGCCTGGTGGCGCTGGAATGATCCCCAGGAGACCGCGTTCATGCGGCGCGAGCTCGCGGCGTTGCAGGCGCGCAACCCCAAGGCCGAGTTGAAGCACCGCTGGGTACCGTACGAGCGCATTGCCGTCAGCCTCAAGCGCGCCGTCATCACGGCAGAAGATGCGCGCTTCGCCGAGCACGAGGGCGTGGACTGGGAAGCGATCGAGAAGGCCTACAAGGACAACGTCAAGCGCGGTCGCTCGGCGCGTGGCGGGTCGACAATCACGCAGCAGCTTGCCAAGAACCTGTTCCTCTCTCCGGAGCGCAGCTACGTGCGCAAGGCGCAGGAACTTGTGATCACCTACATGATCGAGGCGTTCTGGGACAAGCGCCGCATTCTCGAGGTCTACCTCAACGTCGTCGAGTGGGGCGAAGGCGTGTTCGGTGCCGAGGCCGCGGCGCGTCACTACTTCGGCGTCAGTGCGGCGCAGCTCGGACCCGAACAGGCCGCGCGGCTCGCCGCATTCCTTCCCAACCCCAAGCGCTACGGAAGAGTGCGTTCCGGACCGTATATCGACAGCCGCACGGGCGCAATCCTGCGATACATGCCCGACGCTGTCGTCCCTTAGCGGGCCGCTTTTCGGCACGTTTCCGCAGCATCGCGCGCTTACAATCGCGCAGCCTTTGAATGTGGCCCGGCGGCGGCAGCGGGTCACGTCCCACTCGGAATGATCGCGCACAGGGCGTGGGTGCAAGCACGCCGCACGGCCGTCCGAAGGCGGGCGACGTCCCTTTCGGTGGGACTGCGCATAGCGCGAGGGAGCAAGCCTGCCGCACGGCCGTCCGAAGGCGGGTGACGTCCCTCTCGGAGGGACCGCGCATTAGGCGAGGGAGCAAGAATGACCGAGCAGGAACTGCTGGACCGCGACGCGCAACGCGACGCTCGGGTGCGCGATCCCGAGGCCGCGCAGCGCGCGCTCGTGCGCGTCCAGCACGTGCTCGAAAAGCAGCGCCGCGTCGAAGCGCTGGTCCATCGCGAGCAGTCCCCCTCCGAAGACAGGAAACCGCTGGTCGAGCAACTGGTGCATCGACAGCACCTGAGTGAGCTGCGGTCGATTCTCGACCGCCTGCACGCCGCCGACATCGCGTACATCCTCGAAGCGTTGCCGCTCGATGACCGCCGGGTGGTCTGGGACTGCGTCAAGGCAGACCGCGACGGCGAGATCCTCCTCGAGGTCAACGACGCCGTCCGCGAGACGCTGATCGCGTCGATGGATCGCGAGGAACTCGTCGATGCTGTCGAAAGCCTCGAGACCGACGAGATCGCCGCCCTCGCCCCGGACCTGCCGGTCGATGTCGTCGACGAGGTCCGCGAAGGGCTGACCAGCGAAGAGCGCGCGCAGCTGCGCGCGGCGATGTCTTATCCGGAAGAGTCGGTCGGCGCGCTGATGGACTTCGAGATGATCACGATCCGTGAAGACGTGACGCTCGAGGTCGTGCTGCGTTACCTGCGCCGGTTCGATGAGTTGCCGGACCACACCGACCAGGTCTTCGTCGTCGACCGGCACGAAGTACTGAAGGGTGCACTGCCGCTCGATCGGCTGCTGATCAACGAGCCCGATACTGAAGTCACGGCGGTGATGAAGAAGGATCTGCTGACGCTTTCGCCGCTTGACGATGGCGGCGAAGCGGCGCAGGCCTTCGAGCGCTACAACCTCGTCTCAGCACCGGTCGTCGACGCTAGCGGCCGCCTGGTCGGGCGACTGACGGTCGACGAAGTTGTGGACGTCATCCGCGAAGAGGGCGAAGAGGCGGCACTGGCGCAGGCTGGCCTGCGCGAGGACGAAGACATTTTCGCCTCGGTCTGGAATTCTGCGAAGAACCGCTGGCTGTGGCTGGCGGTCAACCTGTGCACCGCATTTTTTGCCAGCCGCGTCATCGACGCGTTCGAGGGCACGATCGAAAAGGTCGTCGCGCTCGCGGCGCTGATGCCGATCGTTGCGGGAATCGCCGGCAATTCCGGCAACCAGACGTTGACGCTGCTCGTGCGTTCGCTGGCGCTGGGCCAGGTGACGTCCGGCAACCAGCGCCGGCTCGTGCTCAAGGAGATCAGCATCGCCGTGCTGAACGGTGTGGTCTGGGGCGGGCTCGCGGGGCTACTGGCCTGGCTCCTCTATCGCGATACGCCCAATGGAGCGCTGCTCGGCTTCGTCATGTTTCTGGCCATGGTGCTGAACATGCTGGTGGCCGCCGGAGTGGGGCTCGCGGTGCCAATGGCACTGCGTGCGTCCGGCCGCGACCCGGCGATCGGTGGCTCTGTGCTGCTGACTTTCACGACCGACTCCGGTGGCTTCTTCATCTTTCTGGGGTTGGCGACGCTCTTTTTTCGATAGGCGTCGCTCGTGTACCCAAAGGCCCGACGGTGTCGGGCCTTTGCACGTCCACTCGCTCCGGTTAGTTAGTCGGCTGCGCTTCGGAGCGGCCTTGCGCTCCGCCGAAGTACAAAGGCGGGCACTCCACCCCGCGGTGCGCATCGAAGTGCCAGGATTGTCCTTTCCCTCCTCGCTGGGCGAGGAGGATGTGGGGAGGAGTACTTCATTCCCTCTCGCTTGGCGAGAGGGCCAGGGCGAGTGCCGTGCCGTTGAAAGTCGGCGGAGCGCGCGGCCGCTCCGGAGCGCAGCCGACTGATACAAAGTGCGCGCGCAGCGCGCGCTACCCGATGACGATGCACGTGCGACCGCGGAGCGGTCGCGTACATCGTCATCGCACCCTCTTTACGGTGAACTCTTCCTGGATCGTGTCCTTGTAGACGCTCGCGGGAGACGACGCTGTCAGGAAGCGCCGCGCGATTTCCTCGCCCACCGCGGTGTGCTGGATGACATCGCCGTTGTCGAATTCGATCTCGAGCACGCGCTGGTTGCGGTCGTAGCCGGCGGACTTGATGCCGCCCCGGCGTATCGCCTTGCGTTCGATGGCCATTGTTGCCTCCTAAAGACCGAGCTCGTCCCAGATCGCGTCCACCCGCGCTTTCACCGCGGCATCCATCGTGATCGGGCGGCCCCACTCGCGCGTCGTTTCTCCCGCCCACTTGTTGGTCGCATCGATCCCCATCTTGCTGCCGAGGCCCGAAACGGGCGAAGCGAAATCGAGGTAGTCGATCGGCGTGTTGTCGACCAGTACCGTGTCGCGTGTCGGGTCGACGCGGGTCGTGATTGCCCAGATGACTTCCTTCCAGTCGCGCGCATCAATGTCCTCGTCGACGACGACGATGAACTTGGTGTACATGAACTGGCGCAGGAAGCTCCAGACGCCGAACATCACGCGCTTGGCGTGCCCCGCGTACTGCTTGCGTATCGAGACCACCGCCATGCGGTAGCTGCAGCCCTCCGGCGGGAGGTAGAAGTCCACGATCTCCGGGAAGGTCCGGCGCAGGATCGGCACGAACACTTCATTGAGCGCCACGCCGAGGATGGCGGGCTCGTCGGGCGGCTTGCCCGTGTAGGTCGAGTGGTAAATCGGGTCCCGGCGCATCGTGATTCGGTCGACCGTGAACACCGGGAACCAGTCGCGTTCGTTGTAGTAACCCGTGTGATCGCCAAATGGTCCTTCAAGAGCCAGTTCGTAGTCCGAGGCCGGCCGCGGCGGCCCCTCGGCCGGTACTGGCGCCGGCGCCGGCTCGGGCCGGAGGTGGCCCTCGAGCACGATCTCGGCCGACGCCGGAACCTGCAGGTCGCTGCCGAGGCACTTGACCGTCTCGGTGCGTCCGCCGCGGAGCAGGCCTGCAAACTGATACTCCGAGAGGCTGTCGGGGACGGGCGTGACAGCGCCCAGGATCGTGGCGGGATCGGCACCCAGTGCGACCGCGATCGGAAACGGTTGGCGCGGGCGGGCCAGCGCATGGTCGCGGAAGTCGAGTGCGCCTCCGCGGTGGGCGAGCCAGCGCATGATGAGCTTGTTGTGCCCGATCACCTGCTGGCGATAGATGCCCAGGTTCTGTCGTGGCTTGTGGGGGCCACGCGTTATGACCAGCCCCCAGGTGATCAGTGGGCCGGAGTCGCCGGGCCAGCAGGTCTGGATCGGCAACCGGCACAGGTCGACCTGATCGCCTTCCCAGACGATCTCCTGGCAAGGCGCCGAACGAACTTCTTTCGGTGCCATGTCCCATAGCGCGCTCTTCAGCAGCGCCACCTTGCCAAGCGCGTCCCGCATCCCTTTGGGGGCTTCGGGCTCCTTCAGGCTCGCCAGCAACTCACCCACATCGCGCAAGGCGCCGACATCCGCCGCGCCCATGCCTAGCGCCACCCGCTGGGGAGTTCCAAACAGATTCGCGAGGACGGGAATCGTCTGTCCCTGGGGGCGCTCGAACAGCAAGGCGGGTCCCGCGGCCCGGAGGGTTCGGTCGCAGATTTCGGTCATCTCGAACTGCGGCGAGACCGTCAGACCAATCCGACGCAGCAGGCCGGCGGCCTCTAGCCGGGCAACGAAATCCCGTAGGTCCCGATATTTCATGGATTTTTGTTGCAAAGCAGCAAAATAAACTGCAACTCTAAATAAGCGCTTACTGACATCGGATGTGCTTCGTAAGTATCTGATTTATCGAAATTATGATACGTCTGTCTGACCGAATACGCTGGTCGGCGGCTCCTCCGCCGGTCGGAATTGCAGAATCTTCGGGTTGACCTGCGTCCTTGAGACCCTAAAATTCGTGTCAGCCGTTTGGCTGGCATTTCGCAGTGCGGCAATGTTGACGGGTTGAGTCGGCGGAGACAGCACCAAGGAATTCCAACGTCCCGACCTGTGTTGTTTGGTAGGGAATTTATCCCATCTGTACTGGTTCCTGCTGTCGCCCCCTTGGGCAAGGCGGGGATCCCGAGAATCCGAGCCGGCTCGTGGGCCGTCGGGTTCAACGTACCAACCTGTGAGTGGCGACCGGTGGTCCCTGTGACCCGTGGCCGTTCAGCATAAGGAGGCACGCATGACATCAGCCACGATTTCGTTACACCTGTCGCCGGAGCGCCAGTTCGCCTGGGCTGACGCTGTCCGCGATATCCGCGACGGCGCCCTGGCGGCCGTACGCCTGGTCGTTACCTTCTCCGGATATTCGGCCCTTTTGGTGGCGGCTGTGCTTCTATTGAACGAGGGAGCACGTTCGACCCTCGTGTCGGCATTCCCAGTGCCTTCGATGCTGCTGGTGACCGCCCCCGCCGTGGAGTCGGTCGAGGAGGAAGCCGCGCCGGCGGGCACGGCGACGGAGACGCCCACGGCGGTCGTCGATCCGCGCCAGAAGCACGTCGTGCAGTACCTTTCGCGCCGTTACCGGGTCGCGGAAGAGGCCACACGCATGCTGGTTTCGGCGGCATTCCAGATCGGGAAGGACAGCAAGCTCGATCCGCTGCTGATCCTATCCGTGGTTGCGATCGAATCGAGCCTCAACCCGTTCGCCGAGAGCGCGATGGGAGCCCAAGGCCTGATGCAGGTCATGACCCGCGTGCATGCCGAGCGTTTTGAGCCGCATGGAGGTTACTTGGCCGCGCTCGACCCGATCGCGAACATGAAAGTCGGATCCGCGATCCTGAACGACCTGATCAATCGGGGCGGTTCGATCGAGCGCGGGCTTCAACTCTATGTCGGCGCGGGCAATCTGCCGGACGACGGCGGCTACGGCGCTCGGGTGCTTGGCTGAGCGTGCCCGCCTTGCTCTTGCCGCGACCGGGAAAGTCGACGCGGCCATTGCTGCGGGACGCACGACGACCGCGGCCTCCGAGCCGAAACCGTCCGCAACGTCGGAGTCCAATGCGCCGGCGATACAACCAGTCTCCGGTCCGCCTGCCAGCACGTTGCAATCCGAAGAGACGGTTCGCGAGCGCGCTGTTTGAGTTCGCCTCTGGCCGGGCATGCGCGCCCGGCCCTGGACTCCATCGCAGGCGATGCCTAACGGCTCAGATACTTCTGCAGCCGCTCCACAGCTTCGGACAGGCGCTCGTAGGATGTTGCATACGAGATGCGAACGAACCGCTGCGGACTGTGGACTCCGAAATCCTTGCCGGGAACCATGCAGACGCCCGTCGCCTGCAGCACTGACTCGACGAAGGCGTCGCTGTCACCGCCGAACCGGCTGATGTCCGCGTACACGTAGAACGCGCCGTCAGGGCGCACCGGAACACCAAATCCAAGTTCTTCCAATGCCGGGACCAGCAAGTCGCGGCGGCGGCGGAACTCGGCACGCTGTGCTTCGTAGATCGCGAGTGATTCCGGCTCAAAGCACGCCAGTGCAGCGTGCTGCGCGACCGACGATGCGCAGATGTACAGGTTCTGGGCCAGTCGCTCGAGCGCCGGTCGGAGCTGCGGTGGCACGACAACCCAGCCGAGACGCCAGCCGGTCATCGCGAAATACTTCGAGAAGCTGTTGATGACGATGACCTCGTCGCTGATGGCGAGCGCGGTCGAGGCGATGTCGTCGTAAGACAGGCCGAGATAGATCTCGTCACTGATGACGAAGCCATTGCGGGCGTGCACCGCAGCGATGATCTTGCCCAGCTCACTGGAATCGATCGAAGTGCCGGTCGGGTTTGACGGCGACGCGACGAGTACGCCACGCGTGGCGGCGCCCCAGTGCTGCTCCACCAACGCAGCGTCCAACTGGAAACGGGTTCCGGGTCCGGTGGGCACAAGATCGCGCCCGTCCTTCGAATGCGGTGATGAAGTGACGGTTGCACGGGTAGCTCGGGTCAGGCATGAGCACCTCGGTGTCCCGTTCGACCAGCGCGGCGCACGTGAGCAGCAGCGCCCCCGAGGCCCCCGCGGTGACAGCGATGGCCGCCGGATCGACGCTGGCGCCGAAGCGCGTTGCGTACCACTCGGCAATGCGCTCACGCAGCAAAGGCAGACCGAGGGCGGGCGTGTACTGCGTGCGCCCTTCTTCGATGGCAAGGGCCGCAGCTCTTCGCACCGGTTCGGCGGCGGTGAAGTCGGGTTCGCCGATGCTGAGGTGGATGACCGACCGCCCAGCGCGTGCCAGCGCTTCCGCCTGCTTGACGACCTCCATCACATGGAACGGTTCGATCCGCGCAGCGCGAGCGGCGAGCGGGGTCATGGGCGCCTCCTCCTCGGAAGGCCGGATTCTAGGACGGGCGCGCCCTTAGGTTAGTGACCGCTCTCTCCTTTGACGTGGACAAAAAAAGAGCCTGTCACCTGGACGCACCCGCATTCGGTAGAAGAGGGAGGAGGAGAGGCACCGACTAGGGTTGCCGCGCCCAGGCTTTTTGACAGGCTCTGAAAGAGGTTGGGCGAAGTTTAGGTGAATGTCGGAAGAAGTCAAGTTTGTCTAGGTCAAATAAATAGTCCCTTGACCTCCCGCTGCTGAGAATGTGTCCGGAGCGGGCCTGACGTCAGGCGAACTGCCAGGGTTCAGTTGCGGACCGGTGATATCGCGGGTTGACTCGCGCCCCGCATGAGCGGCCGCGGTACGCGGCGCGGATAATGTCCGTTCCCTTGTGCCTGGGGCGTTGCAATCCATGCCGACCACCGATCAAGCCGACCTGCGTCATGCAGCGCTCGAGTACCACGAGAAGCCGCAGCCCGGAAAGATTTCGATCGCACCAACCAAGCAGTTGGTCAACCAGCGCGATCTGGCGCTGGCGTACTCGCCCGGGGTGGCGGCTGCGAGTGAAGCGATCCACGCTGATCCGGCGGCGGTTTTCCGCTACACCGCGCGCGGGAACCTCGTGGGCGTGGTCACCAACGGCACGGCCGTACTCGGGCTGGGAAACATCGGACCCCTGGCTGCCAAGCCGGTCATGGAAGGCAAGGCGGTCCTCTTCAAGAAGTTCGCGGGCATCGATGTCTTCGACATCGAGCTCAACGAGCTGGACCCCGACCGGTTGATCGAGGTAATCGCCGCACTCGAGCCGACCTTCGGCGGCATCAACCTCGAAGACATCAAGGCGCCGGAGTGTTTCTATGTCGAGCGCAAGCTGCGTGACCGTCTGAAGATCCCGGTGTTCCACGATGACCAGCACGGCACCGCGATCATCGTGGGCGCGGCGATCCTGAATGGACTGAAGGTCGTCGGCAAGCAACTCGACCAAGTAAAGCTGGTCACCAGCGGCGCAGGCGCCGCGGCCTTGGCCTGCCTCGAGCTTCTGGTTGAGCTCGGCTTGCCGCGCGAGCACATCTGGGTCACCGACATCGAAGGCGTGGTCTACAGCGGCCGCACCGTGCTGATGGACGAAGACAAGGCGAAGTTCGCGCAGGACACGAAGGCGCGGAAGCTCACCGAAGTGATTGCCGATGCGGACGTATTCCTGGGGCTTTCGGCCGGTGGCGTTGTGAAGGGCGAGATGGTCGCGAAGATGGCGAAGCGCCCGCTGATTCTCGCGCTGGCCAATCCGACGCCCGAGATCATGCCGGAGGAAGTCAAGCGCGTGCGCGACGACGCGATCATCGCCACCGGTCGCTCGGACTATCCGAACCAGGTCAACAACGTGCTGTGCTTCCCGTTCATCTTCCGTGGTGCACTGGACGTGGGCGCGACGACAATCACGACCGAGATGGAAATCGCCGCCGTGCGCGCGGTCGCAAGCCTGGCGCAGGAGGAGCAGAGCGATGTCGTTGCCGCGGCCTACGGCATCACCAACCTCAGCTTCGGCCCCGAATACCTGATTCCAAAACCGTTCGATCCGCGACTGATCACGCGCATCGCACCCGCAGTGGCGCAGGCCGCGATGGAGAGCGGCGTCGCCTCGCGCCCGATCACGGATCTTTCGGCTTATCGAGACCAACTGCAGCAGTTCGTCTATCACTCCGGCACCTTCATGAAGCCGATCTTCACGATCGCGAAGAATGCCGTGGCCACTGGCGGCAAGTCGCGCATTGTGTTCGCCGAAGGCGAGGAGGAGCGCGTGCTGCGCGCCGTCCAGGTCGTCATCGATGAAGGTCTCGCGCGGCCGATCCTGATTGGCCGTCCCGACATCATCGAGCGCCGGCTGCAGCGTTATGGGCTGCGGATGAGTCCAGGCACAGATTTCGAGCTGATCAATCCGCAGTACGACGCCCGCTATCGCGATTACTGGGAGACGTATCATCGGCTCGCCGCGCGCAAGGGCGTGACGGTCCAGTACGCCAAGATCGAGATGCGCCGCCGTCAAACGCTGATCGGCGCGATGATGATCCACAAGGGCGACGCCGACGGCATGATCTGCGGCACCTTCGGCACGCACAGCCTGCACCTGAGCTACGTCGACCAAGTCATTGGCCGCCGACCGGGCTGCGGGGTCTATGCCGCGATGAACATCCTGATGCTGCCCGGCCGCCAGCTGGCGATGGTGGACACACACGTGAACATCGATCCGAGCGCGGAGGAAGTGGCCGAGATCACGGTGCTGGCTGCCGACGAATTGCGGCGGCTCGGTTTCGAGCCTTGCGTGGCGCTGGTGTCGCACTCCAACTTCGGTTCGAGCAACGCAGCCTCTGCACTGAAGATGCGCGCCGCGCTGGAGCTCGTACGTGCCCGCGCGCCCGAACTGGCGGTGGACGGCGAGATGCATGCCGACTGCGCGGTCGATGAAGCCATGCGGCAATCGATCATGCCGTTTTCGACGCTCAAGGGCGAGGCCAACCTGATTGTCTGCCCAAACATCGACACGGCGAACGTTGCCTACAACCTGCTGAAGGCAACGGCGGGCAACAACATAGCGATCGGGCCGATCCTGCTGGGCGCCGCCCGGCCGGTCAACATCCTGACCTCGTCGGCCACGGTGCGCCGGATCGTCAATATGACGGCGCTGACGGTGCTCGAAGCCAACTCGGCGCGTCAACCCGAGCTGCTCTGACGTGCTGCCGAGGAGCCTGCGGGCAGCGCTGCTGGGCCTGCTGGCGAGTGTGCTCGTTGCCTGCTCGCCGGGCGGTGCGCGCGAGCAGCCTGGCGGTCTCACCGGCGAAGTGGCCCTCGCGGGTCTGCCGCGGCAGGCTCAGGAAACGCTGGACCTGATCAAGAAGGGCGGACCGTTCCCGTACCGAAGAGACGGGGCGGTGTTCGGCAACCGCGAGGGACATCTGCCCAGGCAACCGCGCGGGTACTACACGGAGTACACGGTCAGGACGCCCCGGGAGCGCGACCGCGGTGCACGACGGATCGTCGCGGGTCGAGGCCACTCGGGCAATCCGGCGACCGGCGGCGAGTACTACTACACCGACGACCACTACAACTCGTTTCGACGGATACGCGAATGACGCAGAGTTCCGACAGTGCTCCGGGCCGGCTGCCCAGTCATGTGGTGCGCTCGATGCGCGGACTCGATCGTGACCAGGTGCGCACATGGGCAAAGCGCGGCGGACAGCGGCTGATCGAGGTGGATCTCGCCGGCTGCGTCGACAAGCCGGCCGTCCTGCGCGCGATTGCGCAGGCGTTTGCATTGCCGTCCTGGTTCGGGATGAACCTCGACGCGCTTTACGACTCGCTCACGGAGTTGTGCGAGCAGGCGCCGGCAGAGGGCTACGTCGTGCTGCTCGACCGGCTGCCGCGCACTGCCCAGTTCGATGCCGAGCAGCGCAGGGCGCTGCTCGACGTCTTACGCGATGTCGTCGAGGCTTTCGCGGACGCAAGGATCCCTTTTCGCGTGCTGTACAGCTGAACCGTCAGCCACGCGGCATCATCTTCGAGAGTTCGGCCAGGGCGTTGTCGATGCCGCCGGCCGGCATCTGGCCCTGGGGTGTCATGCGGTCGATCATCTGCGGCAGCATGTCGGCGAGGCCGCCCGACAACGTGCCGAGGTCCAAGCCACTGTTGGCGGCCATCTGCTTCAGTTGCCCCTGCCCGAAAACCTGCGTCAACTGCTCGGGCGAAATCGGCAGATTCTGGCCCGTCGAAATCCACGAGTTCAGCTCGGCGCCGAGGCCGGCCTGCTGGAACTGTTGTGCCAGGCCCGACAGTCCTCCGAACTGACCGTTGCTGGAAAGCATCTGCAGCAGCAACTTCAGCATTGGATTCGTGTCGCCTTGCCCCGTCGTTGTCGAGGAGCCCGCAAGACCCGAGAGCAGTGATTCGAGGACGTTCATGGGACCTCCAAAGGAAATGGAAACGTAGGTGTCAGGAATCCGATTGCGCCCCGCGCATTGCTCGCAGGTCGCCCGCCATGGCCTGAAGGACGACAAGGGCAGCAAGGCCTGCGGTTTCAGTGCGCAGGATACGCGGACCCAGGCGCGCGGGACGATAACCAGCACGCGCGGCGAGCGCCTGCTCGTTGTCGTCGAAGCCGCCCTCGGGGCCGATCGCCAATGCGACGGCCGCGACTGCGTTGGACGCCGCCAGCAGCGGTTCTTGGGCGCGGGGATCGAGCACGATGCCGCGCGCGCCCTGCGCGACCGCGTCCCGCAAGCCCCGCTCGAGCGCTGTGGCAGCCGTGACGGTGGGCGTCCTGTTGCGCCCGCTCTGGCAACAGGCTGCGACGACGATCTCTCGCAAGCGTGCGAGCCGCCGCTCCATCCGGGGTCCATCCAGGTGGACCACGCTGCGTGCCGTGGGCACGAGCGTGATTTCCGTCACGCCAAGCTCGACCGCCTTCTCCGCGATCCATTCGAGCTTGTCGGTGGCTACCCACGCCTGCACGAGTGTCACGGCGAGCGGCGACTCGCGCTCGATCGGGTCAAATCGTTCCAGGTTCGCCCAGGCGCGCGCCCCCTGCACACCCAGGTGCGCGGAAAACTCACCGCCCCTGCCGTTGAATACGGTGACGGGATCTCCCTCGCGCAGGCGCAGGACTCGCACCGCATGGTGCGCCACTTCCGGCGGAAGCGGCGTTTCATCGCCCTCGGCGAGAGCGGCATCGACAAAGAAACGCGCCTGCGGCATCCCGGTGGATCTCCTCGGGGGCAAGCTTACGGGGAGAGTTCCGGTCCCGTGCGTGACACCAAAACAAAAAGGCCGGCTTGCGCCGGCCTTCGGGTTGAGCGGCGAACGTGCGCCGGCCCGGCAACAAGAACCGACGTCAGGCGGCTCGCAGGTGGGCAACGCGCGCACTGCCGCTGGGCGCGGGTGTGCCGACCAGGTCCTGCACGAACAGCGGCAGCGTAAACAGCGCTGCATGCATCGCCGGGTGATAAAAGCGCAGGTCTCCAATTTTCCGCTCCGACAGCCGCTGGGCGATTGTTTCCGCCGGCATCGCGCGCGGATCCACGCTGTCACTCGCCACCGCCAGGCACCACTGCGAGCCGTAAAGCGGGATGAAAAGCGACAGGGGGGCGACGTGACGGAAGACCTTCTGCAGGTTCGCGGCATTCTTGCGCACGGTGTCGGCCTGGTACACGGGTGAACCCAGGTGCAGCGTCAGCAGGCCGCCCGGCTTGAGACAACGCTGGCACATGCGGAAGAACTCTTCCGTGTACAGATGGAACGCCGGCGTATCGGGGTCCGTAAGGTCCAGCACGATCATGTCGAACTTCTCGGCGGTCGACTTCACGTACTCGTAACCGTCGCCGATCCTGATCTCGAGGCGCGGATCGTCGAACGCTCCCTTGTGAATGCTGCCAAGGTATCGCCTTGAGATGTCGATGACGACCGGATCGAGTTCCGCCATCACGATGCGCTTGATGCTCGGATGCTTGAACAACTCCTCCGACGATCCACCGTCGCCGCCGCCGATCACCAGGACGGATTCCGGATGCGGATGCGCGAGGGCCGCCGGATGCGTCATGCACTCGTGGTAGAAAAACTCGTCGCCCTCGGATGTCATCAGGCGTCCATCGAGGCGAAAGAGCCGCCCGAACTGGTGCGTGTCCAGCACTTCGATGCGCTGATAGTCGGACTCGATTTCGGCCAGCTTCTCCTTGATCGTGAAGCCGTAGCCGGAGTGTGCATTCAGCCAGTCGAAGCTCAGCTGCCCCGGCTGGTGTTCGGCCACGGGCGCAAGCGCGGGAGTTGCGGCAGCCGTGCCCAGCGCGACATCACCCCGCGTGATCCGGTTGACGACCTGATTCTGCGGCCGGAAAGCAAGCAGCAACGTGTCGAACAATTGTTCGGCCTTGCCGGTGTTGTCTTCGGTGAAGTTGCAGACGTAGACGTCGAGCGTGACGCCGCGCCGCTCGGGCCAGGTATGGATCGCGAAGTGGGATTCGGCGAGCAAAATCGTGCCCGTGATGCCGCCCGGCTGGCCGTTCCAGTCCGGGAAGACGTGCCACGTCTCGTCGACGATGGTGAGATTGGCGTCGAGCGTGGCCTTGCGGCACAGCGACGACAGCGTTTCGAGATCCGTGAGAGTGGCCGCGTTGCAGCCGCATTCGAACAGATCGCCAGTCAGGTGAAGGCCTTGCATCTTCGTCCCCCAGCAGGTCCGCCCTTATCGACCTGAATCGCGACTTGCGTCGCAACCCCACGATCCGGGACCCACGCGCTGTGGCGCGGCGCATAGGTCCTAGCAGCTTGCGCTGCTCCTGCTGGCTTTGGCGGGATGCTGCCTAACGGCACGTTGCCTTCGTTCGCTTGCAACTCTTGCAGAGCAAATCTGGCGCCCGTTGCTTCCTTTTCTGGTTCCGGATCGAATTTGGAAAAGCCGTGCATAGTACCGCAAACCGCCACTTGCTCAAGCACTTGCAGCTTGCCCACGGGTAAGTTTGGAGTGGCGCTTCTACTGCGCACTGTCCGTGGTCAGCGCCGGGCGCGGCGGCGTGCTAGGCGCCGCGGCGGCAGCGGCGTGTTTGCTAACATTTCACCTCTTCGGTCGTGCTGTCGACAAGCAATTTACCGCGGACGGCCCGCCGGTCAGCTCTGACTGCCCTATTCGAGACGCGCGACGATGAACGACGCCCCAACCCTCCGCGCAGTCTCCCTGTCGATGCGCTCCCAGATGGCCAACGCGGTACGGGCACTGGCAATGGATGCCGTGCAGAAGGCCAACTCGGGCCATCCCGGCATGCCGATGGGCATGGCAGAGATCGCTGTCGCCCTTTGGGGCGGACATTTGTCGCACAACCCCGCGAACCCGCACTGGCTGAATCGAGATCGATTCGTGCTCTCGAACGGGCACGGCTCGATGCTGCAGTACGCGCTGCTGCATCTCACAGGCTATGCGTTGCCAATCGAAGAGTTGATCCGCTTCCGCCAGTTCGGCAGCCGAACGCCTGGCCATCCCGAGTTCGGCCTGACTCCGGGCATCGAGACGACGACGGGGCCGCTGGGCCAGGGGTTGGCCAACGCGGTCGGCATGGCGCTTGCTGAGAAACTGCTGGCGGCCGAGTTCAATCGGCCCGGCTTGGACATCGTCGACCATCGAACCTATGTCTTCGTCGGCGATGGCTGCCTGATGGAGGGCATATCGCACGAAGTGGCCTCGCTCGCGGGGACCTGGCGGCTCAACAAGCTGATCGCGATCTACGACGACAACGGCATATCGATCGACGGCCCTGTTCAGGGCTGGTTCAACGACGACACGACCCGGCGCTTTGAGGCGTACGGTTGGAACGTGATCGGCCCGGTCGACGGCCACGACGTCGATGCCGTGGATCGCGCGCTCGCCGCAGCTAAGGCCGAGACACAGCGGCCGACGCTGATCATTGGGCGAACCGTCATCGGAAAGGGTTCGCCGGGCCGCGCCGGCAGCGAGAAGGCGCACGGCGAGGCACTGGGCGAAGCCGAAATCGCCGCCACGCGAGCTGCAATCGGTTGGCCGCACGCGCCCTTCGTCGTGCCGAGCGACGTCAGCGCAGCATGGGATGCGCGTGCGCGCGGCCGACGGCTCGAGTCCGCGTGGAACGAGCGCTTCGACGCGTACGCACAACAGTTTCCGCGGGATGCCACCGAGCTCACGCGGCGCGTCGCGGGCGACCTGCCCCGCGAATACGCGTCGATGCTGACGGCCGCGATCGACGCGGCAGCGGCGAAGCGCGACACCGTCGCCACGCGCAAGGCCTCACAGCTGGCGATCGAAGCACTTGCGCCGGCCTTGCCCGAGTTCCTCGGCGGGTCCGCAGACCTCACCGGCAGCAACCTCACCAAGTGGAGCAAGGCCAAAGCGCTCACGCCTGATGCGCTCGACGGCCGCCACATCCACTACGGCGTGCGCGAATTCGGCATGGGCGCGATTGCCAACGGCGTCGCACTGCATGGCGGCTTCATTCCGTTTGTCGGCACGTTCCTGGTCTTTTCCGACTACGCGCGCAATGCAGTGCGCATGTCGGCGCTGATGAAGCAGCGCGTGATCTACGTCTTCACGCACGACTCGATCGGTTTGGGCGAAGACGGTCCGACTCACCAGGCCGTCGAGCACGCGTCGAGCCTGCGCCTCATTCCCAACCTCGATGTCTGGCGTCCGGCCGATCCGGTCGAAACGCTGGTGGCCTGGGCGTCTGCCATTGAGCGGCGCGACGGGCCGACGAGCCTGCTGCTGTCGCGCCAGAACGTGGCCTACGTCGCGGGTGCGCGCGACATTGCAGACGTGCGACGTGGCGCCTATGTGCTCGCGGAGGCAACGGGCGGCGCGCGGCGTGCGCGCGCGGTGCTGATCGCGACCGGCTCCGAGCTTCCGCTCGCCGTCGAGGCGCAGCGGGTGCTGGAGGCTTCCGGCGTGCCGGTGCGCGTGGTGTCGATGCCATCGACCTCGGTATTCGATCGCCAGTCGGCCGAGTACAAGTCGAGCGTGCTGCCGCCACGCGTGCCGCGCATCGCGATCGAGGCCGGCGTCACGGACTTCTGGTGGAAGTATGTTCGCGCCGACGGTGCGGTGATCGGAGTCGATCGCTTCGGCGACTCCGCGCCGGCCGCCGAAGTTTTCAGGCATTTCGGGTTCACGGTCGACAACGTCGTCGCCACCGTGAACGCAGTCATCGCAGAGGGGAAGAGGAAGTGACCATCAAAGTTGCCATCAACGGCTACGGCCGCATCGGCCGCAACATCCTGCGCGCGCACTATGAAGGCGGCAAGAAGCACGACATCCAGATCGTCGCGATCAACGACCTCGGCGATCCGCAGACCAACGCGCACCTGACGAAGTACGACACGACGCACGGAACGTTTCCCGGCACGGTGGCGGTCGACGGCGATTCCATGGTCGTCAACGGCGATCGCATCAAGGTACTCGCCAACCGCAACCCGGCCGAACTGCCCTGGGCGGCGCTCGGTGTGGACGTCGTGCTCGAATGCACGGGCTTTTTCACCAGCAAGGAGAAGGCCTCGGCGCACCTGAAGGGCGGCGCGAAGAAGGTCATTATCTCGGCGCCGGGCGGCAAGGACGTCGACGCAACCATCGTGTACGGCGTCAACCACGGTGTCCTGAAGCCAGCCCACACGGTGATTTCGAATGCTTCGTGCACGACCAACTGCCTCGCGCCGCTGGTCAAGCCGTTGCACGACAAGATCGGGCTGGTCAACGGCCTGATGACGACGGTGCACGCCTACACCAACGACCAGGTACTCACGGACGTCTATCACGAGGACCTGCGCCGCGCGCGCGCTGCGGCCCACAACATGATCCCGACCAAGACCGGCGCCGCGGCGGCGGTCGGCCTCGTAATGCCCGAACTGAACGGCAAGCTCGACGGCTATGCGATTCGCGTCCCGACGATCAACGTGTCGATCGTCGACCTGTCGTTCATCGCCGCGCGCGACACGACGGCCGACGAGGTCAACGGCATCATGAAGGCCGCAGCGGCGGGCGAGCTGAAGGGAGTGCTGGGCTACAACACCGATCCGCTCGTCTCCAGCGACTTCAACCACGACGCGCGCTCATCGATCTTCGATGCCACGCTGACCAAGGTCTCGGGCCGCCTCGTCAAGGTCTCCAGCTGGTATGACAACGAATGGGGATTCAGCAACCGGATGCTGGACACAACGGTTGCGTTGATGGCAGCAAAGTAGCCTGCCGCCGGGGCACCCATTCGTTGGGACGGAGGCTCACCTCGCGCGACGCGCGAGGTTAAGCCGCGCAGCGGCGGCCGAAGCCACAATTCCCGGGCTCAGCAACCTGATGCAGGGCGCGGTGTTTGCTCCGAGGGCTGCCCGCTGATACAGGCCCGCGCAGCGTCCCGCGACCACCGATCGGTGGGGTCCCGCTAGTGCGTTCGGCCGAAGCGCCAGAAACCATCCAGACACCCTGCCTCCAGTAATCTCAGAGGCACTCTCACGCGTTAATCGGGTCAGAAGCTGCGAGGGGCATGTCGTTCCTTCGGGAACGACGATTTCGTCCGCCTTTTCGGCCGTCCGGGACGGCGGCCGCTCTGACAGCATCGGGAACCGGCGGTTGAAGTGACCGACGGCTGGGAAACAGGTTCAGGAGCACATTCGGTGATACGTCCAATCCACATGGCCTTCGCCGCCTCCGTCGCCGCTGTGATGGCGACGGCATGGCCCGCGTCCAGCGCGTACTCCACGGGGCTGATGACCCAGAAGCAGGCCGCGCTGCAGGGGCTGGTCGCCACGCGCAAGGTTCCTGAGCAGAAGGTCGACAAGCTGATCGTGCGCCTGCGCACGGGCAAGTCCCAGGTCCAGGCCAGCGCGATGTCAGCTGATCGGGCGCAGGCCCTCGCCAGGTCCGCGGGCACAGGCATGAAGGCGCTGCGCACGCTGGCGGGCGGCTCACACCTGATGCAGCTCGACGGCCCGATGACGGTCTCGGAAGCGCGTGCCGTGGCGGCACGTCTCGCGCAGGACCCTTCGGTCGAGTACGCCGAGCCGAACATCCGCTTCCGGGCGCTCGCGACGCCGAACGAGCCGCGCTTTACGCAGTGGCAATGGAACCTGTTCGCGCCGACCACCAGCTACACGGGCTCGACCGGTGCGACGACGCCGGCGGTCACCGCCACGGCGACCGGCGGCGCCAACCTGCCGCTGGCCTGGGATTACACGACGGGGTCCAGTGACGTCATCGTTGCGGTGATCGACACGGGCATTGCGAATCACCTGGACCTGAACGGCGTATCCGGCGGGGCGACGTACACCCCCGCGGGGCGCTTCCTGCCGGGTTACGACTTCGTGTCCAGCGTGCAACGGTACGAACCTGCCGGCGAACTTTGTCGCGAACGACGGCAATGGGCGCGATGCAGACCCTTCGGATCCAGGCGACTGGATCACCGTGCAGGAGAAGACGCTGTACCCGAACGACTGCGCGATCGGCGAGACGGCGCCTTACGCGGCGTCTGACAGCAGCTGGCACGGCACGCACATGGCGGGTGTCGTCGCCGCGACGGCCAACAATTCCGTCGGCATTGCGGGCATCGGCTGGAACGTGCGCGTACTGCCGGTCCGGGCGCTGGGCAAGTGCGGCGGTGACCTCGGTGATATCGCTGAAGCCGTGCGCTGGGCCGCGGGGTTGGCCGTGAGCGACGTGCCGGCCAACTCGTACCCCGCGAAGGTCATCAGCCTGAGCCTGGGGGGCGGGGATACATGCAGCCCGGAGATGCAGAACGCCGTTAATGCCGCGATCAACGCAGGGTCAGTCGTGATCGCGGCGACGGGTAACGATGGCAATCTCGGACTCATCGCGCCGGCCAATTGCAGCGGCGTGCTCGCTGTCACGGCCCACACGATCAACGGTGAGAACGCCGACTACGCAAACATTGCGAGCGCGACGACACCGAAGGCCGAGATGCTGAGTGCGCCGGGTGGAGGCCCGCCGACTTCACTCGGTTCGGGCGGTCCAACCGACAACGCCAACTGGGACGGCTACTACATTTTCTCGAGCGTGCTGTTCGGACCAACCTCGCCGACGAGCAGCAATGCGTCCGGCAACACTGGATCGGCCTATTCAGGGTTCGTCGGTACCAGCCCCGCCACGCCGCAGGTGGCGGGCGTGGCGGCGCTGCTGAAGACGCTCGTGCCCGATGCGACTCCGGCGGTAATCAGCTCCTACCTTCGGAACAACGTGCGCGCCTATCCGGCCGGCAGTGTCTGCGCGACAGGCGGCACGTTCGCGGGCCAGTGCGGCACCGGGTTGCTCGACGCCGAAAAGGCGCTGACAGCCGCGGGTCCCCTGGCGTCACCTACGTCTGTGGCAGGCACCGATCAGGTTGTCGCCCCGGGAGCGACCGTCACGCTGAACGGCACCGCCAGCAAGGCCTACGCCAGCAAGACGATTACGGCCTACCAGTGGACCCAGACCGGCGGCACGCCGACGGTGACGCTTGCGACGCCCACCGCGGCGACGACGACGTTCACTGCTCCGGCGACGGGATCGTTGACCTTCCGCCTGCGCGTCACCGACAGCAGCACGAAGGTCGGTGACGACAGCGTCGTCGTGCGCGTCAACAACGCACCGACCGTCGCGGCCATCGCCAACCAGACCGCGGCGGTCGGCAATGTCGTCTCCTTCACGGTCACCGGCAGCGATCTCGATGGCGATGCACTCACCTACGTCGCCGGCAGCAGTTCGACGGTCCCGCTCACTGCGTTGGCGCCAACGGGCCAGTTCACCTGGAACACGACGGGCTCCGCCCCGGGTACCTACACGCTGACGTACTTCGCAACCGACAGCTACTCGGCGCAGAGCACCTCGCAGACGATGACAATCAGCCTTGACACCCGGGGCCTCCGCGGCCAATCCGCCGTCCTCGGGCGGTGGTGGTGGCGCTCTGCCGTTACTACCGCTCGTTCTGCTCGTCGCGCTGCTCGGCGCTCCGGCGGTCCGCCAGCGCAAGCAGTAGTCCGAACACCGAGCCGCAGGCGGCGCCTAGCAGGTGCGCCTGCGGCACGACAGCGGCGCCGAGCCAGTCGGCGTAGGGCAGCGCGTCTCCCGCGGGCTGTTCCAGCGCGACCTTGATCCAGCCGCCGGCAAAGAGCGCGGCCGGTAGCCACAGGTTGCGCACGGCGCGTGACCGCACGCTGAAGAGCCACTTGGCGGCGCCGGCGAAGAACAATGCGTGGAGAACTCCGGACAAACCGCGGTACCACAGGATGCCGGGCGCAAGCGCAGCCAGCCCGAGTCCGATCACGACGCCCGCCGAAAGCAGAATCACCAACTGGCGTGGCGCACTGAGGTCCGGCGCGAAGAGCCGGGCCACGATCAGCAGTGCCGCGGCGTTTATCACCGCATGCGGCCAGTTGATGTGCACGAGGTGACCGGTCAGCAGCCGCCATGGCTCGCTCGCCAGGAACGCGCGCCGGTACTCGAACGCATCGCCGAGGCCGCTCGCGTGCAAGAGCAGCACCACAGCAGCGATTCCAAGGGCCCAGCGTTCAGCGGTGGAAAGCGGGAAGCCGCGCACGAAGCCTCTCTGTGATCGAACGACTCGTATAATGCCGAAGTCGTTGCAACCGCGCGCAATGCGCGGACGTCAAAACAATTCCGCGGCCCTCCTCATGCGCGTCAGAACCCTCGCAGAACTCGCCCGTGGCGGACAGCTTGCCGGCCGCCGCGTCTTCATTCGTTCCGATCTCAACGTCCCGCTGGACAAGGCGGGAAATATCACCGAAGACACGCGCATCCGGGCCTCGATTCCCGCAATACGCACCGCGCTCGATGCTGGTGCCGCGGTCATGGTGGCCTCCCACCTCGGTCGCCCCACGGAGGGCGAGATGAAGGCCGAAGACTCCCTGGCGCCGGTGGCCAAGCGGCTCGGTGAACTGATGGGTCGACCGGTGGCCCTCAAGTCCGACTGGGTTGACGGCGTGACGGTTGCGCCCGGCGATGTCGTGCTGCTCGAAAATTGCCGCGTGAATCGCGGCGAGAAGAAGAACAGTGACGAACTCGCGAAAAAGATCGCTGCCCTGGCCGATGTCTACGTGAACGATGCGTTCGGCACCGCCCACCGGGCTGAGGCCACCACGCACGGCGTTGCCAAGTTCGCCAAGATCGCTTGTGCCGGCCCGCTGATGGCCGCCGAGATCGAGGCGCTCGGCAAGGCGCTGGGTGATCCCAAGCGGCCGCTGGCCGCGATCGTGGCGGGCTCCAAGGTCTCGACCAAGCTCACGCTGCTCAACAACCTGGCGCAGAAGGTCGACCGGCTGATTGTCGGCGGTGGCATCGCCAACACCTTCCTGCTGGCCGAGGGCTTCCAGATCGGCAAGTCGCTGGCCGAGCCCGACCTCGTGCCGGAATGCAAGAAAGTGCTGGCCACGCTCGCGGCCAAGGGCGCGACCTTGCCGCTGCCGATGGATGTCGTCGTCGCGAAGGAATTCTCGGCGACGGCACCGGGCACGGTCCGCCGCGCCGACGACGTGCACGCCGACGAGATGATTCTCGACATCGGACCCCAGAGCGCGTTGTCGCTGACGCACATGTTGCGCGATGCCGGCACGATCATCTGGAACGGCCCGGTTGGCGTGTTCGAGTTCGATGCCTTCTCCGACGGCACGCACCAGTTGGCGCTGGCGATCGCTGAGGCCACGGCCAACGGCGCGTTTTCGATCGCCGGCGGTGGCGATACGCTGGCCGCGATCGCGCGTTACGGGATCAGCGACCGCATCAGCTACATCTCGACCGGGGGCGGTGCCTTCCTCGAGTTCCTCGAAGGCAAGACCCTGCCGGCGATCGAAGTTCTGCAGTCGCGCGTCGCGGCGTGAACAGCAACCGGTTGCTGGAGCTACGTTGAGTCGATTCGCGGTTGCGGGCCTGGATCACGTACACGTGTACGTGCGTGACCGTGGTGCGGCGGCCCGCTGGTACGGGGCCGTCCTGGGCTTACGTCGCGACCGGCGGTTTGCGTCATGGGCGCGTGAAGTGGGCGGACCGTTGACGCTATCGGCCGCCGACGGCGTCACCCACGTTGCGCTTTTTGCGGACGAGCGTCGCGCCGGGCACGGAACGACGGTCGCCCTGCGAACAGATGGTGATGGCTTCGCTGCGTTTGCGAAGCGGGCCGAGCGGCTGCCACTGTTCGACAAGCGGCGCCGTCCGGCCCAGCCGCGCATGCAGGATCACGACCAGTCGCTGTCGCTCTACTTCAGCGATCCCGACGGCAACCCGATCGAACTGACAACCTACGATGCCGCGCTCGCGCGGTCGCGGCTGAGCGGACGGTGAAACCATGCCTAGAAGCACGAAGATCGTCGCAACGCTCGGTCCCGCTTCGAGCGACCCCCTGGTGCTGGAGCGGATGCTGGCCGCAGGCGTCGACGTCGTGCGCTTCAACTTCTCGCACGGGTTGGCCGAAGATCATCTGAAGCGCGCTGTGCATGTGCGCGAGGCGGCAGCGCGCATCGGTCGCGACGTCGCGATCATGGCCGATCTGCAGGGTCCAAAAATTCGTGTCGGCAAGTTCGAGAACGGCCGCGTGACCCTGCGAGCCGGGGCGCCGTTCATACTCGATGCGAACGCCGAACAAGGCAACGAGGGGCGTGTCGGCCTCGACTACAACGATCTGCCGAAGGACGTCCGGGCCGGCGACACACTGCTGTTGAACGACGGTTTCATCGTCCTCGACGTCGTGCGCATCGTCGGCAGCGAGATCCACACCACCGTGCGCGTGGGCGGCGAGCTGTCGAACAACAAAGGCATCAACAAGCAGGGCGGAGGGCTTTCGGCGCCGGCGCTGACCGGCAAGGATGTGCGCGACATCGAGACCGCCATGCAGTGCGGCGCGGACTACGTCGCGGTGTCGTTCGTGAAGAACCGCACTGATGTCGAGATGGCCCGCCAGCTCGCGACGATCGCCGGCGAGAAACATGGAGTGAAGCCGCAGATCATCGCCAAGATTGAGCGCGCCGAGGCAATTCCACTGCTGAAGGAGATCCTCGAAGCGGCCGACGGCATCATGGTCGCGCGCGGAGATCTGGCGGTCGAGGTCGGTAATGCGGCGGTGCCGGCCCTGCAGAAACGGATGATCAAGATGGCCCGCTCAGCCAACAAGCTGGCGATCACGGCGACCCAGATGATGGAGTCGATGATCGTCAATGCCGTGCCGACGCGCGCTGAAGTGAGCGACGTCGCGAATGCCGTTCTCGACGGTACCGATGCCGTCATGCTGTCCGCCGAGACGGCAGCCGGGAAGTTTCCGGTCGAGGTCGTCGAAACTATGGCCTCGATCGTCGAGGAGGCCGATCGCTCGGAGCAGGTCGGGCTCGACACCAAGTTCATTGATCAAACATTCACCCGCGTCGATCAGTCGATCGCCTACGGGGCGCTGTTCACGGCGTTCCACCTGCGCTGCGCCGCGATCTGCGCGCTGACCGAGTCGGGCTCGACGACGCTGTGGATGAGCCGGCACGACGTCGACATCCCCATTTTTGCACTGACACCGAGTGCGGCCACCGCGCGGCGCCTCGCGCTCTACCGCAACGTGCGGCCACTGCATTTCACGGCCGGTTCCGACCGCGACGCAGCGCTGGCGGGCGCCGAACGGCTGCTCCTTGAAAAGGGTGTGGTCAGTCGAGGTGACCTGATCGTGCTGACCGTCGGTGAGCCGATGGGCCAGGCGGGCGGTACGAACACGCTGAAGATCGTTCGCGTCGGCGAGCACGCCTAAAATTGCCAGGTTAACCGGTCAAACCCTCAGGAGAATCAGATGGCGTTGGTATCGATGCGTCAGTTGCTGGACCACGCGGCCGAGAACGGTTATGGCGTGCCTGCGTTCAACGTCAACAACCTCGAGCAGGTACAGGCCATCATGGAGGCGGCTCACGAGGTCAATGCGCCGGTCATCATGCAGGCGTCTGCGGGCGCCCGGAAATACGCCGGCGAGATCTTCCTCAAGCGCCTGATCGAGGCTGCGGTCGAGAGCTATCCGCACCTGCCGGTCGCGATGCACCAGGACCACGGCCAGTCGCCGGCGGTGTGCGAAGGCGCGATCAAGCTCGGCTTCTCGTCGGTGATGATGGACGGCTCGCTGCGCGAGGATGGAAAATCCATCGCCGACTACGACTACAACTGGCAGGTGACCAAGAAGGTCGTCGATATGGCGCACGCCATCGGTGTCAGCGTCGAGGGCGAACTCGGTTGCCTCGGCTCGCTCGAGACGATGAAGGGCGACAAGGAAGACGGCCACGGCACCGAGGCGACGATGACGCGCGAGCAGTTGCTGACCGATCCCGACCAGGCCGCCGACTTCGTCAAGCGTACGCAGCTCGATGCGCTGGCCATTGCGATCGGCACCAGCCACGGCGCCTACAAGTTCACGCGCAAGCCCACCGGCGACATCCTGGCGATCGAGCGTATCAAGCAGATCCACAAGCGCATCCCGAACACGCACCTGGTGATGCACGGCTCCTCGAGCGTGCCGCAGGATCTGCTCGAGCAGATCCGCAAGTACGGCGGCCAGATGAAGGAAACTTATGGCGTGCCGGTCGAGGAGATCCAGGAAGCCATCAAGCACGGCGTTCGCAAGATCAACATCGACACCGACATTCGCCTCGCGATGACGGCGGCGGTCCGCAAGTTCCTGCACGAAAACCCCAGCCACTTCGATCCGCGCGACTTCCTGAAGCCGGCGCGCGCCGCGGCCAGGGCCATCTGCAAGGAGCGTTACCTGCAGTTTGGCTGCGAAGGGCAGGGCGGCAAGATCCAGCCGCTGCCGCTGCAGACCGTGGCGCACAAGTACCAGACTGGAGAGCTGAGCCAGCACGTGCATTGAACCGCACTCGATGACGAAAAACGGCGCCCTGCAGGCGATGTTTTTTCGTCCAGAGGCCGGTTGAGGGTCCTCTTTGTAGTCAATCCTCGCAGTAGAAGTGCGACTGTCTTGGTCGGGATCAATTCCCGGCGCTTTCTAGGTACTAGTGCGGGTCGACCTCATCCCCGGCGCGGCGGATCATCGTCGCGGGCGCAGAAGACGCCCGACGACCAAAAACGAGGAGACAGACATGACGACAAACCCGCGTCGCTGCCCGATCTGCAAGTCGGAGACGGCTCCTGCCCGGCTGACATCACTCAGTGGTGAGGACTCGCTGCTCGCGGTCACGGTGAGAGGGATGCCCGTGCTTGAGTGCGCGAACGGCCACCGCAGCTTTCCTCTGGCCGACTTCCCGCTCCTGCTGCTCGATCACCTGCTCGAGCAGGACGAGCCTAAGCTGCCCGTGAGCCAGGCGAAGGGACTGGTCTTCAAGCAATACAGCTGCTCGAAGTGCGGCACCGGCCTGAGTACGAGCGACGACCATCCACACACGTTCCATGTTGACGTGGAACTCCCCGAGCTGCCCGCCTTCGGTGTCGATCTGAAGCTGCCGGTTAGCCGCTGCAGTCGCTGCGGCCGCGAGCAGCTGCATTCGCTCAAGGAACTGAAGGCCCATACGCCCGCCGCGCTGGCGCACGCCTTCAAGGCGGCGCAGCTGGCGGCAGCCTAGCGACGCGGTCCTCGTGTACGCGACGCGCTTTGCACGTCGCACGTGCACTCGGACCGGCACGGTTCTCGCGCAGCGAGAACCGCAAGCCTTAATCAGTCGGCTGCGCTCCGGAGCGGCCGAGCGCTCCGCCGGGTTGCAACTGCACGGCACCCATGCGGCCTCCCGCCAAGCGGGAGGAGGATTGCACCCTCCCTTTCCCTCCCCGCCCGGCGGGGAGGGAAAGACGAATCAGCAGCGTGCCCAGTGGATCGCGGGGTGGGGTGCCCGCTTTTGCCCTTCGGCGGAGCGCGCGGCCGCTCCGGAGCGCAGCCGACTAACTAATCGGAGCGAGTGCACGTGCGACCGCGCAGCGGTCGCGTACACGAGCGACGCCTCGGTTACATCGACCCGCGTAGACCCAGCCGGTCGATCGTCGCGCGCTCGGCCTCGAAGGTCTGGCGTGCGAACTTCGCGTATTCGTCGGAGCCCATGTAGATCACCGGCTGGTCGTAGCGTTCGAGCAGACCGAGCACCTTGGGATCGTCGAGCGACTTCTTGAACGCGTCGTGCAGGATCTTGACGGTGGCGGCGTCCATGCCCGCAGGGCCGGCGATGCCGAAGGGCGAATCCGATATCGTGTCGTAGCCGAGTTCATTCAGCGTCGGCACATCGGGCCAGCGCTTGGTGCGCTTCGAACCGAACGTTGCCAGCAGCCGTAGCTTGCCGGCCTCGACCTGCGGCGCGAATCCGGTGGAATCGCTGACCGACATCAGGTGGCCGCCGAGGATCGCGGCCATCAGTTCCGCGCTGCCTTTGTACGGAACATGAGTCAGCTTGATGCCGGCCTTCTGGGAGAACTCCTCCATCGCCAAGTGCGGCGTCGTGCCGGTGCCGGTCGAGCCGTAGTCGATCTTGCCGGGGTTCTTCTTCGCGTCGTCCACATATTCCTTCAGCGTCTTCCACGGTGCGCCCGCAGGCACCACCAGGCCGAAGGTGTAGCCGGTCAGATTGATGACGTACGTGAAGTCCTTCAGCGGGTCGAGCTGGGGCGACTTCTGCATGTGCGGGATGCGAAAGACTCCGAGCGGGATCTGCGACAACGTGTAGCCGTCGGGCTTGGCTGTCTTCAGGGCGAGCGGAGCGATCGTTCCGCCGCCGCCTGGCTTGTTCTCGACGACGACAGACTGCTTCAGTTCGCGTGCGGCAACTTCCGCAAATGCGCGCATGACCTGGTCGGTCGGGCCGCCCGCCGGAAACGCGCAGAGGAGCGAGATCGCATGAGTGGGGAACGCTTGTGCGCGCAAGGCGCCGTGCGGAAGCACGAGCGCGGCGCCACCGGCCAGCAACGCGGTGCGACGGTCCATCGGCGTCTCCTCGAGTCGTTATTCGAACGAGTATAGGAGACCGCGACGCGGGCCATAGCCCGCGTCGCGCGGATCAGCCGAGCGTGACGCGCGTCTCCACTTTCCCGGCGCGTTCGTGCCGGGCGGTGAGCTTGACCTCGGTGCCGGCCTTGGCGTGCACGACCCAGTCGGCGTGCGCACGTTCGGCGGTGACCTTCTTGTTGGGCCAGAACGAGATCCCGGTGTGCATGTACGCCCAGCCTTCCAGTTCGCCGAGTTCCTCGCGCGGCCTGCCGCTCACGAGCCGCGCATCCGCAGGCAGTTCGATCTCCGCCTGCACGCCGCGCAGCAACTTGCGGTTCACGGCCATCTTGCTGACATAGCTCGGCAGCCAGCCGGTGTTCTGCACGACGAGGCGCACGCGCCAGGTGTCCGTTCCAGCCGGCGTCACTTCGGTGGCGCGCAGCTCCAGCTTCGGCGAAATCAGGGTCTGCCACAGTAGCCACTTCGGGAAGCGAGCGATCTCTTTCTCGCGCAGTGCCGGCGGCGGGTTGGTGAAGACCGCCATGCGGTTCCAGCCGCCAATCTCGACCTTGCCAAGCTGCGGGTGATCGAACGGCTTCCAGTCGACATGCCCCTGGCCGGGCGCGATCCGATGCGCCCACTCGAACACCTTGAGGTCGTCCTCGATCGGATGGTCGCGGAACCAGTGGATCCACTCCTTGTTCTCGATGCCGGCTTCCTTCTTCGGATTCCAGATCTCGATGGTCCAGATGTACATGCCGAGGTGCTCGTAGATCCAGTCGAACGCGCCGCTGATGAACTCGCCGGGGTAGTACTGGAACTCGTGCCAGATCGAGATCGCGGGATAGCCGGTCAGCTCCTCGCCCTTCTTGCCCACCGTCTGGTACGTCCACAGGTCCTCGGCCGGCAGCTTGTCGTCGGGTGCATGGCCGAAAGGACGCAGCAGCACGCCTGAAAACGTGTGGATGCTGGTGCCACCGCAGATGTTGGGGTGAGTGACGAAGAAGTCGACGACCGCGCGCACTTCGGGCTCGGAGGTCGGGTAGGGCCCGGCTCCGAGCTGCTCGAACTCCTGCCGCCAGTTCGAAGGAAAGTTGCGGTTGAGATCGAGCCCCTGCGGATTGCCGGTGACGCCGGCAATTTGAATCGAGGTGCCGTCATAGTTCTCGATGCGGCCCTCCGGCAGCAGGCGGTAGTACTCGCCGCCTGGCGGATCGAGCGGATCACGCCGCACCAGCAGCCGCGGCTCCTGCGGATGCTTTTTCCACGGCCCGTTCGGATCGGCGATGCGCATCTGCAGGATGCGGCCGTCGCCATCGAGGTCCTCGGTGACCAGCCCCTCGACCGGTTCCTCGTCGAACGGGTAGCGGCGCGTCGACGAGCGCACGTACTTCGGCCGATCCGCCATCGCCCACTCGGCGCCGTCCGGATTGATGCGAGGGCAGATGTAAAGCGTGCGTGTGTCGAGCGCGCGGCGGATGTCCGGGTCGGTGTCCTTGCCTTTCATCAGCCAGTCGGTGAAGTAGAGGCAGGCGCTCGATGCCGTCAGCTCGACCGAGTGGATGTTGCCGTCGACCCAGTACGCCGGCTTGTCGGCCGCCGGGCCGGTCGCCTGGTTCGTGATCGTCAGCAGCGGGATGGTGCGGCCCTCGTGGCTGGTGCCGATCGTTTCCAGCGCGATGTACTGCGGGTGTTCCGCGACGAACGCGCGCAGCAGCGCCATCAGGTCGTCGTAGCGGTAAAAGCGTGAAAAGTCGATGGCGGGCATGGCGCGAGCGGAGGAGGGCGACGAGTCGGGCGATGATACGCGGCTGTCATATTTCAACCCCGTTCAACGCCGGCCGCGCCGTATCATTCGCGCCCATGTCAGACGAGTCTCGCCGCTACGAGGTCGGGGTCGACGCCGCCGACAGTCGAACCTTCAAGGGCAAGCGCGGCTTGCAGCGCCTGCTGAACGCGACACGCTATTCGCTCGACGGTCTGCGTGCCGCCTGGGCGCATGAGGATGCATTCCGTCAGGAGACTCTGACTGCTGCCGTGATGATTCCTGTCGCGCTAATCCTTCCGGTCAGCGTGATCGAGAAGGTCCTGTTGGTCGGCGTGGTCGTCCTCGTGCTCATCGTCGAACTGCTGAACACCGGAATCGAGGCCGCCGTCGATCGCGACAGCTTCGAGATCAATCCGCTCGGCAAGCGAGCCAAGGACTTCGGCAGTGCAGCTGTCATGCTCGCATTGCTGCTTGCGGGCGGGACGTGGACCGCCATCCTGGCCACGCGCTTCCTCTGACCAGCCCGTGCGCGCGTCAGGGGCCCGCGCGCGGCGCCTTACACTTCGGCCGGGAGGAATTTTCCATATGAGCATCGGGCTCCTGCATTCGACCATCCGCTCGCTGCCGCTGGTGTATCGCGGCAAGGTGCGCGACAGCTACGCGGTCGGCGACGACAAGCTGCTGCTCGTGACGTCGGACCGGCTATCGGCCTTCGACGTCGTGATGAACCAGCCGATACCGGACAAGGGTCGCGTGCTCAATGCAATGTCGAACTTCTGGTTCGAGAAGCTGGCCCACATCGTTCCCAATCACCTGACGGGCGTCGATCCCGAGAGCGTCGTGGCACCGGACGAGCGCGACCAGGTGCGCGGCCGCGCGGTGGTGGCCCTGAGGCTGAAGCCGATTCCGGTCGAGGCGGTCGTGCGTGGCTACCTGATCGGTTCGGGCTGGAAGGACTATCAGAAGTCCGGTGAAGTCTGCGGGATCGAGCTGCCGCGCGGGCTGCAGATGGCAAGCCGCCTGCCGGAGGCGATCTTCACGCCGGCCACCAAGGCCGAGCTGGGTACGCATGACGAGAACATCAGCTTCGAGCGCGCCAAGGCGACGATCGGCGCCGAACTGGCCTTCAAGATCCAGACGGTCTCGCTGACACTGTATCGTGCCGCGGCCGAGTATGCGCTGACGCGCGGCATCATCATCGCCGACACCAAGTTCGAGTTCGGCATCGACGCCGAGGGCCAGTTGCGGCTTATGGACGAGGTGCTGACCGCCGACTCGTCGCGCTTCTGGCCGGCCGACGAATACGAAGAGGGTGTCTCCCCACCCTCGTTCGACAAGCAGTTCGTGCGTGACTGGCTCGAGCTCCAGCACTGGAACAAGGCTCCGCCGCCACCGGATCTGCCTGCCGACATCATCGAGAAGACCGCCGGGAAGTACCGCGAGGCGCTGAAGCGGCTGACCGGCAAGACCCTTGCCTGATTGCCTACAATGTGCCGCTTCAGGGCCTTCGTGGCTCGATAGGGCGCGAGCCCGCGACATTCGATGAAAAGCCAAGGTCAACCGGCGCCGCTGGTCGGTGTCGTCATGGGCTCCAATTCCGACTGGGACGTCATGCAGCACGCCTGCGAGGTGCTGAAGGAATTCGGCGTCCGCTTCGAGGCCCGCGTCGTGTCGGCGCACCGCACGCCGGATGACATGTTCGCCTATGCCGACGAGGCGCGCGCGCGGGGGCTCAAGGCCATCATCGCCGGCGCGGGCGGCGCCGCGCATCTGCCGGGCATGATCGCCTCCAAGACCGTAATCCCGGTGCTGGGTGTGCCGATTCCATCCAAGTATCTGCGCGGCGAGGACTCGCTGCTGTCGATCGTGCAGATGCCGCGCGGTGTGCCGGTGGCGACCTTCGCCATCGGCGAAGCGGGTGCCGCGAATGCCGCGCTCTACGCCATCGCGATGCTGGCGACCGAGGATGCAGCACTCGCGATGAAGCTCGCGCAGTACCGCGCCACGCAGACCGAGAAGGCGCGCAACATGACGTTGCCGCTGTAGCCGGCCTCGAGCGGCCGCGCCGTGCTGGCGTCGCCGGCAATACGATCCACCTGCAACACACTCAGCCTATCTGCAAAGATGACTGCACCGCTTGCTCCTGGCAGCTGGCTCGGCCTGCTCGGCGGCGGCCAGCTCGGTCGCATGTTCTGCATGGCGGCGCAGTCACTCGGCTACAAGGTCTGCGTGCTCGATCCCGGCCATGACAGTCCTGCCGGTGCCGTGGCCGACGATCACCTGTGTGCCGATTACGTCGACGAAGCCGCGCTGGCCGAGCTGGCACGCCGCTGTCGCGCGGCGACGACCGAGTTCGAGAATGTTCCCGCCGCCGCGCTCGCGTTCCTGGCGCAGCACTGCGCCGTCAGTCCTGACGCCGCCAGCGTCGCGATTGCGCAGGACCGCATCAGCGAGAAGCGCTTCCTCGCCGCCAGCGGCATCGAGGTGGCGCCGCATGCGGTGATCACGCGGGCGGAAGATTTCGATCATCTCCAGGCTGTGCTGCTGCCTGGCATCCTGAAGTCGGCGCGGCTCGGTTACGACGGCAAGGGACAGGCGCGTGTCGCTACGCTGGCCGAGGCGCGCGCGGCGTGGGACGCGATGGGCCGGGTGCCGTGCGTCCTCGAACAGAGGTTGGCGCTGCGGCTCGAACTTTCCGTCGTCGTGGCGCGCGGGCGGGATGGCGCCGTTACAACATTCCCGGTCTCGGAGAACGAGCATCGTGGCGGCATCCTTGCAGTCTCGATCGTGCCGGCGCGCATCGATGAGGCGATGGCGCAACGTGCGCGCGACGCCGCGATCGCCGTGGCGCGGGCGATGAACTATGTCGGCGTGTTGTGCGTCGAGTTCTTCGTGCTGGCCGACGGTCGCCTGCTGGCCAACGAGATCGCCCCGCGGCCCCACAACAGCGGCCACTACACGATCGATGCCTGCGTCAGCAGCCAGTTCGATGAACAGGCACGCGTGCTCGCCGGACAGCCGCTGGGCGACGCCAGCCTGCTGGCGCCGGCGGTGATGTTGAATGTGCTCGGTGACGTCTGGTTCGAGGGCGATACGCAGCGGGAACCGAACTGGCCCGGCGTGCTGGCGGTACCGGGGGCCAAGCTGCACCTGTACGGCAAGAGCGAGGCTCGGCGCGGCAGGAAGATGGGTCATGTGACCTGCGTGGCGCCGACACGGGAGGTCGCGCTGGAGCGCGCGACGCAGGTTGCCGCCGGTGCTCGGCATCGCAGCCCCGCAATAGGCACCACCGGCCACCATGCGCCCGGCCGAAATGCCCGCTTCACGCCCGATGCGCAACGTGAGAACGCTGCAATGAAACTGCAAACGCCGGCGGTGGATCACGCTGCATCGCGCACGCGATTGCGGTGCTCGAGCGCGGCGGACTCGTCGCGCTGCCAACCGAGACGGTATACGGGCTGGCGGCCGATGCCACGAATGAAGCGGCGGTCCGGTCGATTTTCGCGGCCAAGGGGCGGCCTGCGGACCATCCGGTCATCGTGCACGTGGCAGGAGCAGGCGCCATCGACGAATGGTCGAAGGACGCGCCACCCGCGGCGTACGCGCTGGCGCAGGCGTTCTGGCCCGGCCCGTTGACTCTTGTGCTCAAGCGCAGCGGGCGGGTCAGCAATGTCATCACCGGCGGACAGGACACGGTCGGATTGCGTGCACCCGGCCACCCGTGGGCACAGGCCGTACTCCAGGCGCTGGGGCGGCCGGTTGCTGCGCCAAGCGCGAACCGATTCGGTCGTGTCAGCCCGACCACGGCAGACCACGTTCGCGCCGACCTCGGAGTCAAGCCCAATGGCGCCGTCGACCTGATCCTCGATGGCGGGCCGTGCCCCGTGGGCATCGAGTCGACGATCGTCGATCTGACCGGTGGCCAGCCGCGCTTGCTGCGCCAGGGTTCGATCTCGCGTTCCGACCTCGAGCGTGTGCTCGGTCGTGCGGTCGATGCGCCTGATGCCGGCGCACCGCGCGTCTCTGGCAGCCTCGAGAGGCACTACGCGCCGCGGACCCCGCTCGAGGTGGTCGTACAGGAGGGGCTGGCGGATTGGCTGCAGCAGTCACGCGCGAAGTCGCTCGCCGTGCTGGCGCCGCCGCCCGTGCTCGCTGCCTGGTCTGGAAAACCCGTGCCGCTCTTCTCTCTGGCGGCACCCGACAACGCGGACGACTACGCCCGCACGCTTTACGCCAACCTGCGCACGCTCGATGCGACGGGTGCCGAGTGGATCGTCGTTGTCACGCCGCCGCTCGGTGAGCGCTGGCTACCGATCCACGATCGGCTGCAGCGCGCTCAGGCCGGATCTCTCCATGCAGACAGCAATGCCGAGTTCGACTGACGCTTCCGCTCAGAAAGCGCAGCGCAGCAAGCCCAACCGCCGGAATCGATTGCTGCCTTTGGTAGTGATGTCGGTACTCATGGACCCACGGTTCCAATGCTGCGCGGCAGCACACATTCCTGTTGCGCTTTCGTCGCTTGGGCTACGCCGAACGGGCTAGCCCTCCGCATCATCGCCGCTCGCTCGCGCTGGGGACCGTGGTGTGCTGGGCGGTACGACGAACGACATTCGGGGGAGACAACATGCTTGACCTGTTACGCCGGAAATCGGCGCTGCGCGCGGCTGCATTGGCCGCATCGGCATTGCTGCTCGCATCGTGCGGCGGCAGCACCGACGAGAATCCGGCACCGCCGCCGATCCAGAGCACGACCTGGGTCATGGGCGCGAGCCTGAGCGACAACGGCAACGAATGCATTCGCACGCCGGCGAGTTGCCCGCCGGCACCACCATATTCCGCGGGCATCTTCTCCAATGGCCCGCTGTGGGTCGATACGGTCGCTGCCCGCATTGGTGGCGCCGCGACCCATCGCTGAAGGGCGGCACCAACTACGCCTATGCAGGCGCGCGCACGGGTCCGGTGCCGGGGTCGAATCCGTCGACTGTGCCGACGATGCTCGCGCAGTTCAACGCGCTGCTGCTTGCTAACGGCAACCGTATCAGCCCGAATGCCCTCGTGATCATCGATGGTTCGGCTTTCGGCAACAATGTGCGCGACGGCCTCGGCCTGATCGCAGCCACTCCCGCCAACGGCGCGACGATCGCCAACAGCGTCGTCACCGGCGGCGTGACCGATGTCGTTTCGATCCTCAACATCATCTTTAACACGGGCGGTCGCAACGTTCTGGTGGTGAATGTGCCGGACGTCGGCAAGACACCACTCGTGCAGTCGCTGAACAATCCTCAGATCGCGGCAGTGGCTACACAGATGTCAGCCGGCTACAACGGCGCGCTGCTGCAGCAGATCAACTCGCTGCGTGCGCTGCCGGGTTACTCGATCAAGGTGCTGGATCTCTTTGCACTGCTGTCCGAGGCGCAGGCGGCTCCAGCCAGCTTTGGCTTCACCAACGTGAGCGCTCCCTGCTTTGTTCCGCCGCCCACCGGTCCGTTGCTGTGCCCTTCGCCGAACACGTACCTCTTCTGGGATCCGTTCCACCCGACGTATACGACGGGGCAACTCATGGCGACCCGCGCGCTGGCCGCGATCGGGCGCTGACGGAACATCTCATGAAAAAGCGGCGCCCGCGGGCGCCGTTTCCATTTCAACCGTAGCGCAGTTTCATTCCTAGGATGAAAAGTGCCAGCGCCAACGCTGTCGCGTTGGCGACGACGATCGGCCAGGCCCCGATGACGAGCCCATAGACGAGCCAGAGTGCGACGCCGAGCGTGAGGACCGTGTACATGCCGCGCGAGACGCCGTCGGCCCGCCGGGTCTTCCATGTCAGAGACGCCTGTGGGATGAAGGCGACAGTTGTCAGCGTCGCGGCGAGGTAACCGATGGCATCGATCATCGCGCTGCTGCCGTTGTGGTTTCGCGGTAGAGCGCGGCGATGGCGTCGATCACCTGCAGTGGCTGATCCCGTTGCGGGCTGTGGCCGCAGTCGGCGAGCTTGAGCAAGCGGCACGGCGCGACGACGCCGCCCGCGATGCGGTCGAGCTGCTCCATCGTGCCGTACTGGTCGTCGAAACCCTGGATGGCGAGCACGGGGCAGCGGATCTTCGGCAACTCCGTCTCGATGTTCCAGTGGCGAAATGCGGGATCGAGCCAGCCGTCGTTCCAGCCGAAGAAGGCGCCGTCGGGATCGTCGTGCGCGCGGGCCAGCGGTGTTCGCAGCTTGCCGTGTCCCCACGCTTCTCGCGCCGCGCGAATGCCGTTGATCGTCACGTCCTCGACGAACACATGCGGCGCCATGATCGCGATCGCGCGCGGCCTGTGGCGCGCGGCGTAGAGGAGTGCGATCGAGCCCCCGTCACTGTGACCGACGAGCAGCGGTGCGTCGATGCCGAGTTCCCCCAGCAGCGCTGGCAACACGACCCACGCTTCGCGGTGCAGGTAGTCGGTGCCGCGCGGTTCTTCGAGTGGCGTCGAACGTCCGTAGCCGCGACGCGAGTAGACGAGCCCCGGCGCCGCGAGTTGATCGCAGACGGTGCGCGGAAAGTCGCGCCAACCGGCGACCGAGCCCAGTCCTTCGTGGAGGAAGACGAGTGGCGCCGAGCGACGCTCCGGCGCGATGCGGAGGAGTTCGAGTCGCTCTCCGGCGACCTCGACGAACTCGACCGGCATGGAACGCGCTGGTTCAGGCGTTGGGCTGCCCGGCCAGCCCCGGCCAGGCTGGCACCGAAGCGACGCGCCTTGAAGGCCAGCAGGATCTTGAGGATGCCCTCGGCGACCGCCCAGGTGGCGATGACCCAGACGAAACCCATCAAGCCGGCGGCCGGCTGCGCGATCAGCAGCAGGCCGAAGAGCACCGACACCGCGCCCAGCAACCACAGCAGCCATTCGCGTTCGATCTCGGTGCGCAGCTTGAAGCCGGCCCAGATCATCAGCACGCCGGTCACGATCGCGTAGGCGGAGATCAGCAGCAGCAGCGCGCCGGCGGCGGTGGCGGGCGACAGCAGGCCAATGGCGCCCGCCACGACGCCCAGCAGGCCGAGCAGCAGCCATAACCACCAGTGGCTCGCCGTCGCGCGGTTCTTGATCGCACTCGCCATCGTGACGACGCCGTCGACGAAGACCGTTGCCGCAAAGAAGACGGCGAGGATAAAGAGCGTCAGTCCCGGCCACAGAAAGGCAAGCACTCCGAATAGCACGGACGCGAGGCCACCGATAAGCAATGCCCACCACGCTTGCTTCAGCAGTGCTTGCATAGGGCTTTCTCCTTGATACGTCTGTGGGTTCGGTGCGGCACAGAGTGCGCACCGTGGAGCGCCGACGTGCGGCACGCGAGCCTACCGACTATGGACGCGCCCGCCAAGTGACGGTTTCCGGTGCTACGAAATGGCCACGGCGATCTTGCCGCGTACATGGCCGCCGCGCGACTCGATGAGCGCATCGACCGCCGCGTCAAAGGGGTAGGTGCGCGTCAGCCGTACCAAGAGCTTGCCGGAGGCGACCTGTGCGAGTACCTGCGTGAGTTCTCCGGCGTTCGGTTCGAGTCGCAGCGTGTGCCAGCGGATGCTCCGCAGCCGGTTGAGCAGCGGATCGAAGATGACGCTGGGAAATGACGGCAGCGTGACCGCGATGTCGCCGCCGGTGGGCATGAGCATTGGCACCAGGTCACGATCGAGTTTGCTCGCACAATCGATGATCGCGTCGAACGGCCCCGGCCAGGAAGTAGCGGGAGCCGCATAGTCGACCTGTGCATCGGCGCCCAGGGTCCGGATGAACGCCTGGCTGTCGGCACTGCCGGTAGCAACGACAAACGCACCCCGTTCGCGCAGCATGGGCACGACGAGGCTGCCGACGCCCCCGGCGGCGCCGTGCACGAGGATGCGCTGTCCGGCGCGGGCGTGCACGTGATCACACAATTGCAGGGCGGAAAGCCCCGCGACGGGCGTTACAGCGGCGACGTCGAAGCCCACCCCCTCCGGGATCGGCACACACTGCTTCGCCGCCACACAGACCTGCTCGGCCAGCGCGCGCGGCGGCTCGGCAAACGGATTCAGCCAGGCGACGACCCGGTCGCCGGGGCGCACTGCGCTGACCTGTGCGCCGACGCGCAGCACTTCGCCGGCGAACTCGGCGCCGACGCCGCACGGCGGACGACTCTTGGCAAGCAGCCTGAACTGTCCCTCGACCAATTTCCAGTCGAGCGGGTTGATGCCGACAAAGCGTGCGCGCACGGCGACCTCGTGAGCGCCGGGCTGCGGCTCCGGCATCTCCTCGATGCGCAGGACTTTGTCGACTGGGCCGAATGCCGAATAACGTAGCGCGCGCATGGGTTCAGAAGAAAGCCTGGATGCCAGTCTGCGCGCGTCCCAGGATCAGCGCGTGGATGTCGTGCGTGCCTTCATAGGTGTTGACCACCTCGAGGTTGAGCATGTGGCGGACAACGCCGTACTCGTCACTGATGCCGTTGCCGCCCAGCATGTCGCGCGCAACACGGGCCACCTCGAGCGCCTTGCCGCACGAATTGCGCTTCATGATGCTGGTGATCTCGACGGCGGCGGTGCCATCGTCCTTCATGCGTCCGAGGCGCAGGCAGCCTTGCAGCGCCAGCGTGATTTCGGTCTGCATGTCGGCGAGCTTCTTCTGCACCAGTTGGTTGGCAGCGAGCGGCCGGTCGAACTGCTTCCGGTCGAGCACGTACTGGCGCGCCGTATGCCAGCAGGATTCCGCCGCGCCCAGCGCGCCCCACGCAATTCCGTAGCGAGCCGAGTTCAGGCACGCGAAGGGCCCCTTGAGTCCTTGCACGTTGGGCAGCTCGTTCTCAGCGGGAACGAGGACATCGTCCATCACGATCTCGCCGGTGATCGAGGCGCGCAGTCCCATCTTGCCGTGGATCGCCGGCGCAGAGAGGCCCTTCATGCCTTTGTCGAGAATGTAGCCACGGATGATGCCGCCGTCGTCCTTGGCCCACACGACGAAGACATCGGCGATAGGAGAGTTGCTGATCCACATCTTCGAGCCTTTCAGCACGAAGCCGCCCTCGACGCGTTTGGTGCGCGTGATCATGCTGCCGGGGTCCGAGCCGTGGTTGGGCTCGGTCAGGCCGAAGCAGCCGATCCACTCGCCGCTCGCCAGCTTCGGCAGGTACTTGCGGCGCTGTGCCTCCGAGCCGAACTCGTAGATCGGCAACATCACCAGCGAACTCTGGACGCTCATCATCGAGCGGTAGCCTGAGTCGACGCGCTCGATCTCGCGCGCGATCAATCCGTAACAGACGTAGTTCAGTCCCGCGCCGCCATACTCCGCGGGCAGCGTGTTGCCGAGCAGGCCGAGCTCGCCCATCTCGCGGAAGATGGCCGGATCGCTCTTCTCGTGCCGGAACGCATCGAGGATGCGGGGTGCCAGCTTGTCCTGCGCGTAGGCGCGCGCGGCATCGCGCACCATGCGCTCTTCATCGCTGAGCTGTTGCTCCAGCAGCAGTGGATCGTCCCACTGGAACGAAGCCTTCTGGCGGTGGGAGCGTTCGGGCGCGTTCATGCAGACCTCGGCATCGGTGTTTGATCGCGGATTCTAGGACCTCGCGAGCGCAGCGCTGCTGCCCGCGAGGCGGGTCCGGTTCATCACAGATCCGTGCGCACCTTCCAGAGTTCGGGAAACAGCACCACGTCCAGCATCTTGCGCAGGTACGCGACGCCGTTGGTGCCGCCAGTGCCGGGCTTGAAGCCGATGATGCGCTCGACCGTGGTCACGTGGCGAAAACGCCAGAGCCGGAAAGCATCCTCGAGGTCGACCAGTTCCTCGGCGAGTTCGTACAGCTCCCAGTGTTCGCGTGGCGCGCGATAGATCGCGAGCCACGCCGCCTCGACCGACGCATCGCTGGCGTGACGCTCGGTCAGGTCGCGTTCGAGCACGGCGGGGGCGATCGCGAAGCCGCGTCGCGTCAGCAGGCGGATAGCCTCATCGTAGAGCGACGGGGCCCCAAATGCTTCGGCGAGCTGCTGCCGTAACGCAGGCCGGTCGTCATGCGGCCGCAGCATCGCGGCGTTTTTGTTGCCGAGCATGAACTCGATCTCGCGGTATTGCCACGACTGGAAGCCCGAGCTCGTTCCAAGGTGCGGCCGGATCGCGCTGTACTCCGACGGCGTCATCGTCGCGAGCACATCCCACGCATGCACGAGCTGCTCGAAGATGCGCGACACGCGCGCGAGCATCTTGAAAGCCGGCGGCAGGTCGGACGCCGCGATGGCCCCGCGCGCCGCTTTGAGCTCGTGCAGGGCCAGCTTCATCCACAGCTCGCTCGTCTGGTGCTGGACGATGAAGAGCAGCTCGTTCGGGTCGGACGAGCGCGGATGCTGGGCGGAGAGCACCGCGTCCAGCGCAAGATAGTCACCGTAGCGCATGTCTTTGCCTGCCGGCGTGTTCATGACAAGTTCCTCGCGGCGCGCAGCGGTGGAGCCTGCTCGGGGCGGTCTGGCTTTGCGCTCATGTGACCTTGCCAAGTTGCTGGAAGCGTTCCTCGCGCCAGCGCTCCGAGTGCAGGACCTCAGCCAGGGCGGTGGCGGCGTCCGCCGCGTCGACGTGACGCACATACAGCGGGGCAAAACCGAAGCGCAATACGTCCGGCGCGCGGAAGTCGCCGATGACACCCTGCTCGATGAGCGCCTGCATCACCGGGTACGCCTGAAGGTGTGCGAAGCAGACCTGGCTGCCGCGCTGCGCGGCCGCGCGTGGCGACACGAGTGCGACCGCGTCGCCGCAACCGGCCTCAACGCTGGCGATGAAGGCCTCGGTCAGCGCGACCGACTTCGCGCGCAGTGCATCCACCCCGGCGGCGAGGACGGTATCGACGCCGCTGTCGAGCGCGGCCAGACCGAGGATCGGTGGGGTGCCGACCGCGTAGCGATCGATCGAGGGCGCCGGGGCGTAGTCGGCCTCGAAGGTGAACGGCGAACGGTGACCGAACCAGCCTGCCAGTGGCTGCGCGAAGCGTTCACCGGCTGCGGTCGCCAAGTGGCGTTGGGCAACGTAGACGAAGGCCGGCGCGCCGGGCCCGCCGTTCAGGTACTTGTAGCCACATCCGACGGCGAGGTCAGCGCCCGCTGCGTTCAGTTCGATCGGCACCGCACCGGCCGAATGCGCGAGGTCCCAGATCGCAAGCGCCCCGGCCGCGTGTGCACGTGCCGTCAGCGCCGCCAGGTCATGCATCGCGCCGGTGCGATAGTTAACGTGCGTGAGCATGACGACCGCGACAGTCGGATCGATCGCCTGCGCCACCTCGTCGAATTCGACCAGCTTCAGCTCGTAGGCGCCGTTGTGCAGTTGTGCCAGTCCCTGCGCGATGTAAAGGTCGGTAGGGAAGTTGCCGCGCTCGGACAGGATCACGCGGCGGCCCTGCGTCGAGACTTGCGGGCGGGCGCCGACCAGCGCGAGCGCGGTCGCCAGCACCTTAAAGAGATTGACGGAGGTCGAATCGGCGCAGATCACCTCGTCGGCGTGTGCGCCGATCAGCCGCGCGATCTTGGCACCGACCCGGCGCGGACCGTCGGTCCAGTGGGCATCGTTCCAGGAACGGATCAGTCCCTCGCCCCACTCGCGCTCGATCACTTCGCGCACGCGCGCCGACGTCGAGCGCGGCAGCGCGCCGAGCGAATTGCCGTCGAGGTAGATGACGTTGGGCGGCAGCGCGAACGCCTGGCGGTGCACGGCCAGCGGGTCGGCCGCATCCAGCGCGAGGGCCTCGTCACGCGTCATCGAGCGAGCTCGCGCAACACCGCACGCACCGGGCTCGCGTCGCAGCCGGCGATCTTCAGCGGCAGCGCAATCAGCTCGTAGTCGCCTTCGGCCACGTCGTCGAGCACGATGCCTTCGAGGATTGCCATGCTGTGACGCCGGACGCGCTGATGGCTGTCGAGCGTCTTGCTGGCCTCGGGATCGAGCGACGGAGTATCGATGCCGACCAGGCGCACACCGTGCGCGTGCAGGGTGTCGATCGTGTCCGGCGCAATCGCCGTGAAAGCCGCATCCCAGTGCCCAGGTGCACGCGAGTACGTACGCAGCAACACGCGCTGAGGCGTCCCGATCAGCCTCGAAATGACATGCTCCGGTTGCACGAGCGCGCCGACGCCGATCGCATGCACGACCCGGCACGGTCCGAGATACGTCGCAAGGCCGACCTCCGCAATCGAATCGCCGCGTGCGTCGTAGTGGAGCGGCGCGTCGGTGTGCGCGCCAGTGTGGGGCGAGAGCGTCAGCTCCGAGACGTTGACGGGACAGCGCTCGTCGAGCGTCCAGGTCCAGCGCTGCGCGAACGGAGTGTCGCCGGGAAACACCGGAAAGCCCGGCCCGATGGCCGGTGAGATGTCCCAGAGCTTCGGCATGCGGGCATTCTAGTGGCCTGTAACCGTCGATTCGGGAGTGAGAGGCCGGGGCTGGCCGAGCCGAGTGCGCGAAGCGACCCGCGTCGAATAGCCGTCGCATATTCGCAAGGCGAGCGACAAAGCCATCGGCCGGCCCGGCCTGCAAGGCACTACCGAATCGGCTGTTACAGGCCACCAGTGAGCGCGGCAGCGTGCACGCGCCGATTCCGATTGCGGACGCGTGCCTTCGATACGGTGATGCCGTCAGGTCGAAGCGCGCCGCGCTGGAAACCGCAGGAGTCCGATCGCCAGCGATGTACCGGCGAGGATGACGGCGCAGCCCGCAACCATCGTGGCGGTGACCTGTTCGCCAAGGAAGAGGCCACCCCACAACATCGCAAACGCCGGGATCAGGAAGGTCACGGTCATCGCGGTGGCCGGCCCGACGCGGGCAATCAGTCGGAAGTACAGGATGTATGCGATGCCGGTGCACAGCACGCCGAGCGCAATCGCGGCGGCCCAGTCGCGCGGCGCCGGCGGACTCGCTGGCCACGCCAGGATCGCGAATGGGAACAGCAGGAGCGCTGCCGCGGTCTGGCTGCCTGCCGCCACGGCGAGCGGGCGTACGCCGCTGAAGAAGCGCTTGGCCACATTTGCGGACAGACCGTAGGACAGCGTGGCACCCAGTCCGGCAAGGATCGCCCAGCCGGTTCCGCCCGCGGAAAAACTGGCCTTCGACATTGCCAGCCAAAGCACACCGCCGAAGCCGATGGTCATGCCGAGCCATTGCAGCAAGGTCAGACGGTCGCGCAGCCAGACCCAGGCAATGAGCGCGCCGAACAGTGGCGCCGTTGCATTCAGGATCGATGCCAGCCCGGCCGTGATCGAAAGCGCCGCCCAAGCGAATAGCGTGAACGGAATTGCCGTGTTGACGGCGCCGAGGAGCGCGAAACGCGCCGTTCGCTTTCCTAGTTCTGTCATGCCGCCCCGCAACGCCAGCAGCGGCAGTAGCACGAGCGCAGCGACCGCCACTCGAACTTCGGCCAGCGCAAACGCACCGAATGCCGGCGCGGCCATGCGAGTGAAGAGGAAGCTCGCCCCCCAGAGCGCTGCCAGCAGGATCAGGTCGACAAGGTCGCGGCGTTTCATGGAGGCATTGTCGATGCGCCGTGGTTGCCGTGACACCCGTTTTTTGCGGTGGCTTTTGCTCGCCAGCGCTGCGCCGCGACGTCGCGTCCTCTCAGGGCGCGATTGCTTTCAGCGCCACGGCGTCTTCAGCGCGTCCGGCAGCGGCTCTTCGACCGCACTGGCGATGTAGCGACCATCGTGGAACACCAGCGGAACTCCGCCGCGTACGTCGTATCGCACGACCTCGCCGACAAGGATCACGTGGTCGCCCTCGCGGTAGCGGCTTCGATTGGTGGCCACCAGCGTCGCGACGCAGCCTTCGAGCAACGGCAAATCGAACGGCCCCGCGCGCCAGTCGTCCGGACCGAAGCGGTCGGCGCCGCGCGTGGCAAAGCGCTGCGCGACGCCGAGTTGTCGCTCCGACAGGACGTTGATCGCATAGTGACTGCAGCCTTCGAACGCGGGAAGCGAGCTTGCCTTGAGCGCCAGGCTCCACAGCACCAGCGGCGGTTCGAGCGATACCGAGTTGAACGAATTGACCGTCAGTCCGATCGGATTGCCATCCAGCGCACGGGTCGTCACGACGGTGACGCCGGTGGCGAACTGCGCAAGCGCCCGGCGGTAGTCCGCTGACTTTGTCTTTGACTGCATCGGACGATTCTACGTGCCGGTTGAAGGTCCCACGGGGCCACTATGATCGTCGGATGAACATCGAAGGACTTCCGGCACTGACGCAACTCGCGGAACAGCGCATCGCGGAGGCGATCGCGCGCGGTGAGCTGTCGAACCTGCCGGGCGAGGGCGAGCCGCTCGAGCTCGATGACGATCAGCTGATCCCGGTCGAGCAGCGCCTGGCATGCCGCATCCTGAAGAACGCCGGATACCTGCCGCCGGAGCTGGAGGAGATCGCCGAAATCAATCGGCTGGTCAATGCGCTTTCCTGCGGTGAAGTCTGCGATGAGGGCCTGGGCGGTCGTCGCCTGCGTGCGCTGCTCATCAAGCTGGAACTGGGCGGAAAACCAGCCAGTGCACGGCAGGCATGGCTGGATTACGATCGCGCTTTGCAGAGTCGCCTGGCGGCGCCCGCCGGGACTGGTGTGTGCGACGGCACAAAGCCGCGCTGATCCAACAAGAAACCATTAACCTGCGGAGGTTTTCAATGCGAGCTTTGCGCTCATTGCTTTTGCTGGCGGTCGCCAGCGTGCTGGCCGGATGCGGCTACAACTCGATCCAGCAGAAGGACGAGGCCGTGAAGTCGGCGTGGGCCGAGGTGCTGAGCCAGTATCAGCGCCGTGCTGATCTGATCCCCAACATCGTCGCCACCGTCAAGGGCGAGGCCGACTTCGAGAAAACGACACTGCAGAATGTCATCGAGGCGCGCGCCAAGGCAACTGCAATTCAGGCCACGCCCGAGCTCGTCAACAACCCGGAAGCGTTCGCGAAGTTCACTCAGGCGCAGGGTGAGCTGAGTTCGGCTCTGTCACGGCTGCTGGTGACGGTCGAGAACTATCCGAACCTGAAGGCCAACGCCGGGTTCCAGGATCTGCGCACGCAGCTCGAAGGCACCGAGAATCGCATCGGCATCGCGCGTAATCGCTACATCAAGTCGGTCGAAGACTTCAACAGCTTCGTGCGCCAGCTACCGCAGAGCCTGACGGCAATGGTGTTCGGATACAAGCCGAAGCCCCAGTTTGCGGTCGAAAACGAAGCGGCCATCAGCAAGCCTCCCACGGTCGACTTTGGCGCGCCGAAGAAGTAGGCGCATCAAACTCCACCTCCTGCGATGCGGATGCTGAAGCGGGCCGCCGCGGCGTGCGCGGTGCCACTGCTGGTAGCGCTCGCGCTGGTCGCGAGCGCGCAGACACCCGCACCTGAGCTGCCGAAGGGGATCTTCCCCGGCGGCGCTCCGCCGCAGACCGCGCCCGCTGCACCACCGCGAGCGGAAGCTCCAGCGTCCCAGGGCGGTCAGGCGGAGGGGGACTCTGCGCGCGATCCTCTGGGTCGCGTCGCCGTTCCACCAGCCGCACCGGTCACGGATCTCGCCGGTGTCCTCTCACCGGCGGCTGAGGACGCACTGCAGCGCAAGCTGGTGGAGTTCGAGCGCGCGCGCGGTTCGCAGATCGCGGTCATCGTCGTCGCGTCGACTCAGCCGGAGACAATCGCGGATTTCACGAACCGCGTTGGAGATGCTTGGAAGATCGGCCGCAGGGACATCGGCGACGGCGTGCTGATCGCCGTGGCGGTGAAGGACCGCCGGGTCTGGATCAGTGTGGCGCGCGCGCTCGAAGGTGCGATCCCGGACGTCGTGGCCTCGCGCATCACGCGCGAAGTGATGGGGCCATCCTTCGCCAAGGGTGACTTCGCCGGCGGCATCAATTCCGGTGTCGATGCCGTGATGAAGCGCATCGAAGGTGAGGCCCTGCCGACACCGGCGGGCATTCCGCGCCACAAGGTCGATGCGGGAGAGGATCTGATGGCGGCGCTGGTGCCGCTTGTCATCTTTGGCGCGATCGTCGCCGGGCTGATGCGACGAGCCTTCGGTACGCCGGGTGCGGCTGTCACGAGCATGGGAGTCGGAGCGTTGGCAGGAGTCCTGTTGACCTCACTGATTCTCGGCGGGGTCGCCGCATTCGCGGTGTTTGTGTTTTCGGCCTTCATGGGAGGCGGTGGCGGCGGGCGTGTGACGGGCGGGCGACGTGGCGGGCCGGTGATCATCCCCGGTGGTTGGGGTGGCGGCGGCGGGTGGGGCGGCGGTGGCGGCGGCGGTGGGTGGAGTTCCGGCGGTGGCGGAGATTTCGCCGGCGGCGGTGGCGGTAGCAGCTGGTAGGCCGGTCATGGAGCTATTTCGCATCCTTCGTCATTGGATGACCACGCCGGGCGCAGTGCGTCGGGCCTTTCCGGAGCCCGTGTTGACGCGCATCCGGCAGGCGATCGTCGAGAGCGAAAACTCGCACAGTGGCGAGATCCGCTTCGCCGTCGAGGCGGCGCTGCCTCTGAGCTACCTGCGGCGCGATGCCCCGGCGCGCCAGCGCGCGGAGATGATGTTCTCCAAGCTGCGTGTGTGGGACACGGCGCAGAACAATGGCGTCCTGATCTACGTTGAACTCGCCGACCACAAGATCGAGATCGTCGTCGACCGGGGCCTCGGGAGCCATGTCGCGGCGGCGGAGTGGACGGCGATCGCGGCGACAATGCGCGACCGATTTCGGGCCGGCGAGTTCGAGGCCGGCGCGCTGGCCGGGGTTCAGGCGGTTGGAGCGGTATTGGCACGCCACTACCCGCTGGCAGCGGGCGAACGCAATTCGAACGAGTTGTCCGATCAGCCCGTAATCCTGTGACGCTAACGGGACGCCATTGAGTCTGCTCGAGCCCGATGCGCTGTGGCTGGCCGTGCAACAGCGCCTCGAGCAGCCCGGGCTCCTTAAGTGGCTGTCACTGATTCCGGTCCTTGGAGGTTTCGCGGTCGCCGTCGCGGCCGAAGTCGGGGTGCGCGTCTTCGATAGCGACTGGAGCACTGTGTTCGGCTATACGGCGCGGCCCGATGTGGACGGATCGCGATTCCGGATGTTGTGGGCGGCCCTTGCGTTGGCGCCCTGGGTGCAGGGTGTCGTGGGCGCCATGCTGCTTGGGTTCTATGCGCGGCCCCGGCGCTGGCGTGCTGCGCTGGCGGTCGCCGTGGTTGGTGCCATGCCGCTCTACATCGCCGGGCTGGCAATGCTGTGGCTGCCGGGCATCGTCATTGTGCTCGGGGGCTTCTGTGTCAGTGTCGTTTGGTGGGCCACGGGCGCGCGCGACCTGCTGGGTGTACCGGCCTCCGAGAGCGCAGAGTTCGTTGTGGTGATGCTGATCGCGTCGAGCGCTGCGCTGATGTTGTTCTCGACCCTGTTTCCGTTCTGAGACGCCGTGTCAGAGTTCGACACCGTGCCATCTGACCCGTAAGTTGGCTTAAGGTCGGCGCGACAAGGAGTTGTCAGCTCATTTCACCACGCACAGGAGCCAGCGCATGTCGATTCGATCTCCTCTCGCCGTCTCACCGCGACCGGGCCACCAGTTCGCCACGCTGGGCGGAGGCTGCTTCTGGTGTCTCGAAGCGGTATTCGAGGAAGTCCACGGCGTCGTCGAGGTCGAGTCGGGATACACCGGTGGATCCGTGGAGCGTCCCACTTACCGTCAGGTATGCGATGGAACGACCGGCCATGCGGAAGTCGTGCGAGTCGAGTTCGATCCGGCGCAGATTTCGTATCGTGAAGTGTTGGAGATCTTCTTCACGATCCACGATCCGACGACGCTGAATCGGCAGGGTAACGACGCTGGTACGCAATATCGCTCGGCGATCTATGTCCACTCAGCCGAACAGCGTAGCGTCGCAGAGGAGGTCATTCGCGAGGCACAGACGCACTACCGGGAACGGATTGTCACCGAGGTCACGGATGCAGGCCCGTATTGGAGGGCGGAGACCTACCACCAGGAGTATTTCCGTCACAACGCCGGCGAGGGATATTGCATGTTCGTCGTCGCACCGAAGGTGGCCAAGTTCAGGAAGACGTTCGCGGCAAAACGACGGAATTCGGCCGGGGATTAGCCGCAATCCGCGATGTCGCAGTGCTGAGGTGCCGCTACCATCGCTGGGTCGTCACTGGGGAGAGAAGGCATGCGGTACGGTAAATATCTCGCTGCGGTCTGTGCCGCGCTGTTCGTAGGAGCTGTGTCGGCGCAGGACGTTGGCAAACCAGCCCCTGCCTTTGAACTGCCGGCTGCCGGCGCATCGAAGGTTCGCCTGGCCGATCTCAAGGGTCGTGTCGTCCTGATCGACTTCTGGGCTTCATGGTGCGCGCCTTGCAAGCAGTCGTTTCCCTGGATGAACGACATGCAGGCCAAGTACGGGCCCAAGGGGCTGACGATCATCGGCATCAACCTCGACAAGAAGCGCGAGGACGCCGACAAGTTCCTGGTCGGCACTCCGGCGAAGTTCACGGTCGCGTTCGATTCCACCGGTAAGGTTGCCGAGGTCTACCAGCCGAAGGGTATGCCGACGTCGTTCCTGATCGGGGCCGACGGAGTAGTGCGGGCCATGCACGTCGGATTCCGCGAAGGTGACCGTGACAAACTCGAGAGCGAACTGGTCGCTGCCCTGGCAGCCGCCGGCCGCAAGTGAGGACAAGATGACGAAGCGCTGGATGCTGCTCATCGCCGCTGCCGCGTTCCTGTGTGGCTGCGAGTCGATGCCCAAGGTGCAACCGTGGCAGAAGGGCAACCTTGCCAAGCCGGAGATGGCGTTCGACTCCGACGTGCTGGAGGCGCGCTTCGCCGATCACACTTATTTCAGCAAGGAAGGCGCCTCGGGCGGCGCCGGTGTCGGGGGCGGCGGATGCGGTTGCAACTAGACATGAAGGACTCGAAACCGAAGGGTTCTCAGCGCGGCGCTGTGCTGGCGGCCGCGCTCGCACTGCCCGGCCTGCTGCCGGGTGTCGCGCAAGCCCAGGTCACGGCACCCAATGCCACGCTGGTGCAGTTCAAGTTCCTTTACTACAAGGACTACCAGGAGTCCGGCGATCGCATTACGGTGAAGTCGCCGGCGCTGTACCTGCTGACCCCGATCACCGATGACTGGGTGTTCGAGATCGGCGCGGTCTACGACAGCATTTCCGGCGCGTCGCCGTACTACCACACGACATTGTCTGGAGCGTCGGGCAAAGGCATCGAAGACAAGCGCACGGCCGCCGACATCACGGTCACCAAGTACTTTGCGAATCGCACTTCGGTGGCGGTGCGTGCCGCGTACTCGACCGAGGACGATTACCGCTCGACGGCGGGCGGCGTGACTATCCGGCACGCAACGCCGGACCAGAATACGACGTTCACCATTGGTGGTGGGTATTCGGGCGATGAGATCTTTCCGACAGTTGGGCCCCAACCCCCGCCAACCCAGCAGAAGCGCACCTACGACGCGATTATTGGCGTTTCGCAGGTCTTCTCGCCGAACGACACCGCGCAGCTCAATTTCTATTACGCGCACCAGAGCGGCTACCTGACCGATCCGTACAAGGCGTACTGGGGCATCGACAACCGGCCGACCAGCCGTGACCAAAAAGCGCTGCTGGTGCGATGGAACCACTTCTTTGAATCGGCCAATGCCACGTTGCGGACGTCGTACCGCTATTACAACGATGACTGGGACGTTACCGCCAACACCCTTACGTTCGACTGGGCGCAAACCCTGCCGGACGGTTGGGTTCTGACACCGGGCCTGCGCTACACGACCCAGAGCGCGGCCAGTTTCTACTACGACCCGGTCTACGACCCCATTCTCGGTGCGCCGTATCCGCCGGGCTTTCTGCAGAACCCGAACGCGTTTTACACGTCGGACCAGCGCCTCTCGGCGTTCGGCGGCATCACGGCCGGACTCAAGATCTCCAAGGCGCTGGCGCAAGGCTGGCTGATTGATGGCAGGGCCGAGTACATGGAGCAGCGCGCCGACTGGCGCCTGGGCGGCGAAGGCAGCCCGGGACTGGAGACGTTCAAGGCGCAGATGTACCAGGTCGGGGTGACGCGGAAGTTCTAGCGTAGCGCCGCTCACGTACGCGACCGCTGCGCGGTCGCACGTGCGCTCGCGGCGGAGCTGCATTCGAGTCGGCTCCGCTCCGGAGCGGCCGCGCGCTCCGCCGATCGTCAACGGCACGGCACTCCCCCATCCCCTCGCCGCGCGAGGGGGTTTGCATGGACCGGTAGCATCGCGGCTGCCGTGACGCTCCCTCCCTTTCGTTTTGAGTTCCAGGCGATGGCTTCGCGCTGCGAGGTGCGGCTGCACGCGCCCGATGCGAGCACGGCTGCCGCGTGGGCGGACGCGGCGATCGCCGAGGTCCGTCGGATCGAGGCCAAGTACTCGCGCTACCGCGACGACAGTGTCACGACGGCGATCAATCGTGGCGCCGGAAGCGCGGCCGTCAGCGTTGACGACGAGACTGCACACCTGATCGACTTCGGCGCCGCGCTGCATGCGCAAAGCGAGGGTCGCTTCGATCTCACAAGCGGCGTGCTGCGACGGGTCTGGGATTTCAAGGTGCAGCGGGTGCCGTCCCAGTCCGCCATCGACGCGCTGCTGCCACTGATCGGCTGGAGCCAGGTGCGCTGGAACTGCCGTTCGATCGAGCTGCCGCGCGCGGGCATGGAGATCGACTTCGGCGGCATCGGCAAGGAGTACGCGGCCGACCGTGCTGGCTCCGCCCTCGTGGAACACGGTGCACGGCATGGCTTCGTCAACCTCGGCGGGGACGTGCGCGTCATCGGCCCTGCACCGGATGGCACGCCGTGGCGCGTCGCGGTCCAGCATCCACGGGGCGCAGCGGGTGAGATCCTCGCGCACCTGGATGTCGCGAGCGGCGCGCTCGCGACATCGGGCGACTACGAGCGCTACCTCGTCGTCGATGGACGCCGCTACTGCCACATCATGGATCCGCGCACGGGGTGGCCGGTTGCAGCGTGGCAGTCGGTGTCGGTCGTGGCGCCGCTGGCGGTGGCGGCCGGTGCCTGCGCCACGATCGCGATGCTGCACGATGTCGTGTCCGGTCTTGAGTTCCTGAATGCTCAGGGAGTCCGCTACCTCGCGGTCGACGCCACGGGCCGGCGCCAAGCGTCGTGACGCGGAGTCGCGCTAGGCGACGATGGCCTTGGCCAGTTCGATCAGTGTCAGCGGAGCGCTGCCTTCGGCCTTGTTGTTCGCGATGATGAAACTGGGCTGGCCGCTCTTCAACGCCACGTGGACGAGGTGGGCGAGCGCGCCGCGGCTCGCGATGTCCGGATCGAGCAGGCGATCGAACGGGGCATAACGAGTCTTCGCGTCGTCGTAGCGCAGCCCCGAGTGCAGGTTCCAGCGTACGACGAGGGGTCCCTTCAGCCGCCAGTCATCACCTTCCTCGGGTAGCGCGTCAAGCGCCCGCAGCGCCGCGCTCTGGCGTGCGGCGGCTGGCATGCTGGCGTGAACGCCAACCGTGAGCCGCGCGCCGGATTCATGCAGCATGCGGACAAAGCGCCGCGTCAGCAGTTCCGGGTTGCGCAGTTCGACCGCGTACACCGGCGCGAACGCACCGACCGCGCGTGGCAATGCCGACAAGAAGGCACCCAGCCGCTCGATCGTCGCGTGACCGGCATCGCCCGTCGTCAGCGGGCGCGGCAAGGGGGCAAGCTGGAAGAGGAGCGGCCCGGCGCGTTCGCCCAGTCCTTCCATGGCCGGGATGACGAATTGCTCGGTCGCGGCCACCGCGTCGAGGAAGTGCGGGTTGGACTCCGTCGGCGCGCCACGCTCGCCGCGCGCGACGGCGTCGGCTACCAGCGCCGGAGCCTTGACGAGAAAGCGGAAGCCGGGTGGAACCTGGTTCGCGTAACGCGCGAATTCCGACAGCGGCAGCGGCTGATAGAAGCTGCGGTCAATGCCCGCCAGGCGCAGCACGGGGTGCTGGGCGTAGGCGGCGAGGCCTTCGCGTGCGAGCAGGGATTCTCCGTACGCCGCGCCGTAGACGATGCCTTGCCAGCCTGGAAAACTCCACGATGACGTGCCCAGGTAGACGCTCGGGGGCAGCTGGCGCCCCAGCCGGACGAGGTTTTCGTCGTGGTCCGCCGGGCGTACACGCGCGGATCCGGGACCGGCCGGGTCGTCGAACAACGAGTCGGAAGGATCAGCATGCGACCGCATGCCGCCGAGTCTAGAACCTGTTCCCCGGTCGTTGCTGGGTCGCGGGCACGCCGCAGGCCCCGGGGCTACTCCTTGCGGAGTTGTTCGATCACCGCTTCGGTGTCGAGTGAAAGCTGCATGGCGCGCGTCGTCGGACCCGGCGTGGTGTCGAGCGGCAGGCGCAGCAGGATCATCGTTCCCGCACCCGGCACCGACTCGACCTTGAGCAGGGCCGCGATGCGGGCGGCCCGGTTCTTCATGTTCAGCATGCCGCGTCCGGCGCCACCGGTATTGGCCGCCAGGCCGCGGCCGTTGTCGGTGACGCGGATTGCGAGCCACTGGGCATCGCCATCGTGGTCGACGCTCAACGTGACGCGAACCACCCGCGCACGGCTGTGCTTGATGGCGTTGGTCAGGGCCTCCTGCACGATCCGCAGGACCGGCAACACCGAGTTCGGGTCGATGTCGACTTCCTCCGGCAGGTTGCGCGCGTCCCATTGGAGTTCGATGCCGGCCACCCGCAGGCGCGGCTCCATGCGGAAGCGCATGTTGCCCAGCGCCGCCAGCAGATCGGAGTCTTCGGCCGCCAGCGCATCGATCGCCAGCCGCATGTCGTCGATCGATTCGCGCAGGATCTGGGCAACCTGCTCGTTGGACAGCGCGCCACGCTCGACGAGCATCAGCGAAGACAGCAGCTGCGAGCCGAGGCCGTCGTGCATGTCCTGCATGATGCGCTGCCGCTCCTGTGCACTCGCCTTGACGCGTTCGCTCTCGCGCAGACGGTCGAAATTCCGCTTCAGCAGTTGCTCGCGCTCGTGGATGCGGGTCTCGAGTTCCGTGTTGGTCTTCTCGACGTCGGCCAGCGACAGGACGAAGCGATCGATCAGCGCCGCGCCGAGTGCGATCAGCAGGATCGGTGTGGCGATGTTCAACAGCGCCGGACTCGCGAACGGCAGCGTCCCGATCGCGACGAGGAAGTCGTGCGTGGCTGCCGCAATCGCCAGCAGCATGGCCGCGACGATGATCTTCAGCATCACTGTCGACTCGCGCAGTGCGCGACGTCCGAGGGAAAGCACGCCCAGCGCGAGCGCTCCCAGCATGATCGCCTGCCACAGCGGCCCGACCGTCAGGTCAAACGAGTCACCCGACAGCAGGTACAGCGCCGGCCCCATCGCGGCAAGCACCACCATTCCGAACTCGGCTCTTCCGCGCAGGACTCCGCTCTGCCGCCATAGAGTGATCGTGGCGAGCGCGCTAAACGCGGCCGTCCCGAGGTAGAAGGCGCCGCGACTCCAGGCGCGCGCATCCGGCGTCAGCATCTCGAACGACGAGTCGATCGATCGCAGCGCCCAGAACGCCGCGATCAGCGCCAGCAGCCCGAACAGCGTTTCGCTGCGGCGGCGGAACCAGAGAGTGCCGAAGCCCAGTGCGAGCAGCACGGTCAGCAGCAGCGAGATCCAGCGCAGCGTGTGGCTGACGAAGAACTCCTTGCCATACAGGGGCTGCAGTTCCGCCGTCGGGCCGACGCGCAGGGAGCCCAGGCCATGGACGCCATTGCTGTAGGAGGTGAAGATCAGGCCTTCGTTGCGGCCCTCGCGCAGGTATTCGCTGGGCAGGTTGACGAGGTGAGGACGGCGCCACCGCACGTGGCGCTCTGCCGATTCGGTCGGCAGGTCGGCGACCATCTTGCCGTTGAGAAAGATTGCGCCGCCTGACGGCAGCCGATCGAGCAGCAGGCTCCAGCCTTCGGCGGGAGCGCTGGCGACATCGAAACCGAAACGCAACCACAGGCCCTGGCGCGTGCCACCGGAAGAAGTCCAGCGCAGCGGCAGTGGATGCGCCTGCCAGGCCGTATCGGGTCCTGGCAAGGCGCCGCGCTGGCCGGTCACGAAGTCGATGCTGCCGATCGATCGCGTGTCGTCGGCGCTGGCGGGTACCGTGAGCGCAAGCCAGGCGAGTAACGCAATTCCGAGCGCCCGCGCCCCGCGTGCGAGCGGCGCGAGTATTGAAGCTAGAGGAATCATGGCGCTCCGGGCGCGCACGCCACTGGGTGACGCGGGACTCAACTGCGCAGCAGCCCCATCTGGGTCGCTTCGTAGACCGCTTCACCGCGCGAGTGCACGGCCAGCTTGCGGTAGATCTTCTTGATGTGCGCGGTGACCGTGTGCGGCGAGATGCCGAGAATCTCGCCGATCTCGTTGAAGCTCATGCCCTTGGCGAGCAACTGCAGGATCTCGGTCTCTCGCGCCGAAAGCGGATTCTGTTCCGCGCCCGCCGCCCGCGCCGGCGCTGTTCCGCCCATGCGATTGCGGATCGCACGCAGCACGCTGCGCGCCACGACCGGGCTGACCGGCGAGCCACCGGCCCGTAGCAGGCGGATGCAGGAAATGACGTCGGCCGGGGCTGAGTCCTTCAGGATGTAGCCCGTGGCGCCTGCCTCGATCGACGAGACGACGTGTTGTTCGTCGCCGAACACGGTGACGACCATGATGTCGACATCGGGCTTCTTCTGGCTGACCTGGCGGATCAGTTCGATTCCGCTGCCGTCGGGCAGGCCCAGGTCGATCAGCATCACGTCGAAGTTTTCCTTGTCGACGATGACCTGCGCCTCGCGCTTGTTGGCGGCCACGCCAACCAGTTTCATGCTCGGCTCGTTCTCGACGATCTGAACGAAGCGGCGGCGGAACTCCGGTTCGTCCTCGACGATGATGACCGATATCGGCTGCTCGCTCATCCAACCCCCCGATCCCTCGAATGCCCGATGATAGCCGCTGGACTCCCTTAAGGCATTGGCCGGGTCAAACGGGGAAAAGGGTGCAATCCGCGACCTTGCACACGGGCGGCTAGGGCGCGAGCCGGGCGCAGGTCCAGTTCCCGCCCTCGAACGAGTACTGCAAGCGGTCGTGCAGGCGCGAAGGGCGCCCTTGCCAGAACTCCATCAGCGCCGGTCGGACCCGATAACCGCCCCAGTGCGGCGGTCGCCCGGGATTAAGGCCATGCCTGAGTCCCATCTCGGCGGCGCGTGCCAGCAGCCAGGCCTTGCTGGGAATGGGTTCACTCTGGGGCGACGCCCAAGCCCCGATGCGGCTCGCCAGCGGCCGGCTGCGGTAGTACTCGTCAGACTCGGCGGACGTCAGCTGCTCGACGGCGCCCTCGATTCGCACCTGGCGTTCGAGTTCGGACCAGAAGAAGAGCAACGCCGCCTGCGGGTTATCGGCCAGTTCGCGACCCTTGCGGCTCGCATAGTTCGTGAAGAATACAAAGCCGCTGGCGTCGTAACCCTTGAGCAGCACCGCGCGGGCGGAAGGTCGACCGTCGCGGTCGGCCGTCGCGAGGATCATCGCGTTGGCCTCAGAGAGCTCCGAGCGGGTGGCCTCGTCCCACCAGCGCGTGAACTGGCGGATCGGGTCGGGATCGGCGTGCTCGTCGTCGAGCGCGCCCTTCATGTAGTCGGTGCGCAGGCGGGCGATTTCGTCCATGGACCGGATTCTAGGCGGCTGGCACAGAGCGCCAGACCGCACTGTCGACGCCTGCATGTCGCGCGAGCCGCTCCAGGTGCGGATCGACGATGCCGTGCACGCGCAGTGCGCAGACCGTGTTGACGAGGTACTCGAGGCTGGTTCCGTAGCGCCCGCAGCTGCCGCGCCGGAATACGTCGAGGATCTGCTGTTCGTCCAGGCGGCCGGCGTAGTTCGGCGCGTCGCGCCGGACCACGAACGCCACGGCCGAGACGATGGCGCCATCTTCCAGGCGACAGTCGAGGTGGCGCGGGTGATACGAGTTGGTCATCATCTCGCGCTGCCAGAGCTGCATGAACTGGCCGCGGACCGCGGCGGCCGGCACTCGGTAGACCACGCCTGCGCAGGAACCGCCGCGGTCGAGTCCCGCGACCAGCCCGGGGCATTGCGGCGTGCCGCGGTTGATGCGGCTCCACAGGCACAGTCGCCGGTGATAGCCGTGTACGCGCGCCGGGCGTCGCTCGTCGAACGACAGATCCGGGCGCCAGATCAGCGAGCCGTAGCCGAAGACCCACAGCGGTCCATCGCCGCTCCAGTCGGCGAGGAAGCGCTCGAGCGAATCGGCCAGCTCCTCATAGCTGAGCCGCCGCGGCAATTCGTGGTCGCCCGTCATCGCTGCGGCGGCCGTCGCGGCCGTTCGAGCGCGAGTCGGCGACTGGCGCTAAAGCCGCTGCCGACCAGCGCGACGGCCATCAGCCAGAAGCCCGCGCCGGCACCGACGACCGAGCCGAACGCGCCGATCACAAGCGGCAGCACGACATGGCTGCTGTTCATGATCGTGGAGCGCAGTCCGAGAGCTTCACCGACGCGGCCGGCAGGCGTGCGATCGTGCAGCAGCGACATCACATTCGGCTGCGCCGAGCCGAGCCCCAGCCCGAGCAGGAACGCCACTGCCATCAGCGGCCCCATCGAGTGGAAGAGCGGCATTAGTCCGAACGCCACCGCCGAGGCCAGCAGAGTGAACACGAGCACCTGCCATTCATGGTAGCGGCGGGCCAGTGCCGGCATCGCCAGGCGGATGGTGAAGGTCGCAGCGGCGAAGCTGCCCAGTACCAGGCCAATCTGCGAGGCGGAGAGCCCGATGCTGGTGCCGTAGACGGGAACCAGGAACGACTGCAGGTCCCACGCCATCGAGATCATGCCGCTGACGATCAGCACGGCGCGCACTTCCGGATGACGCAGCAGATCGAACGTGTCCCGTGCCTCGCCCTCGGTGGCATGCGGCCGGTGGACGGGCATGCGGCGCCGCTGGCTCAGCAGCAGGATGACGCTGGCGGCGAGCAGCACGAACACGATGGCGAAAGTCACTCGGTGCCCGACCGAATCGATGAGAAAGCCGCTGGCCACAGGAGCAATCAGTCCGGAGGTCGAGAATCCGAGCGCGAGCATCGAAAACGCGGCGGGGCGACGGCTCGGGTCGGCCAGGTTGCCGACAAGGTTCTGCACCGTCATCTGCACATACATGAAGCCGGTGCCTAGCAGCGCGCTTGCCACCAGCAGTGGCGCAACGTCGGCCGTGGCATAGGGAAATACGGCTGGAAGCAGCGCGCCCGCCGTCATCAGTCCGGTGCCGAGCGCGAGCGGGCGGAACGGGCCGACCTGATCGAGCCAGCGGCCGGCTCGCACGGCGAGCAGCGCCGGCACCAATGCGAAGAGTGCCATCAGCACGCCCACGGTGAAGGTCGAGGCCTTGTTCGACAGCGCGTAAAGCGATGACGTGACGCGCGCCGCCCCGAACGCCGTGTGCGTCAGCACGACGAAGCCGATGATGCGCGCGAGGGACAGCGTCATGCCGATCTCTGCCCGGACGTGGCCGGCGGGGAGGGCCGCCATGCGACCAGCGCCACTCCGGCGCAGGTCACGGCGACGCCAAGCGTCGTCAGGAGCGTCGGCCGCACGTCGAACATGATCCACTCGAGCACGACGGCGATGATCGGCGTGAGGTAGAGCAGGCTGGTGACGCGTGTGGCCTGGCCGCGCCGCATCAGGGTGTGCAGCGCGTTCACCGCGAGGATCGACGCCATGACCACCAGGAAGAGGATGCTCGCGCCCAGCTGCCAGGCCCACGACACGGGAAAGCCTTCGACGGCCACGGCGAGCGGGAGCAGCACCAGGAAACTCGCGCCGAACTGGACGACGCCGGCGGCGCGCAAGTCGACCGCGGGGCAGAAAATTCGCTGGTACAGCGTGCCGGCCGTGATCGCGGCCAGTGCGATCGACACCGCGGCGAGCGCGGGCGCGCTCAGCGCGCGCAGGTCGATCTTGTGCCAGACGACGAGGGCCAACCCCGAGCAGGCCCAGTGCCACGCCCAGCCACTGCGGCGACCGCAGTCGTTCGCCGAGCAGCGGCGCCGCCACGATCGCTGTCACCAGCGGCTGCACGGCGAGGATCAGCGCCGCGATGCCGGCCGACATGCCGAGGTACTGCGCATAGTGACTGCCGCCGAGATTGACAGCGTGCATCAGCAGGCCGGCGACGACCACATGCCAGAGCACGGAGCCGCGCGGCCAGGCGGGGCGCGCCAGCAGTGCCAGCGGCACCAGCAGCGCGATGCCGACGGCGAAGCGCAGCGCGAGGAAGGTGAAGGGCGGCGCGTACTGCAGTCCGACCTTGGTGGCCAGGTAGCCCGAGCCCCAGACCGTCACGAAGAACCAGGCCAGCCAGCGGCTGGAATCGAAGGCAGGGGCGGTGCTCACCCCTTCATTCTTGCAGACGACGCCCCGACGGGGCCGGGTGGAGGGGTTCCGGCTATCGCGCCGATCGTTAAATTCAATTTTCAACTAGCGTTCGATAGCCTCAAACTACGACCTTGAGGACGCCAGCCGTCCAGACAATTTCCCTTCACTCTACAAAGAGGACAAGCCATGTCGATCATCAACACCCCGGTCCAGCCCTTCAAGGCCCAGGCCTTCCACAACGGCAAGTTCATCGAAGTGACCGACCAGTCCCTCAAGGGCAAGTGGTCGGTGCTGGTGTTCATGCCCGCGGCCTTCACGTTCAACTGCCCGACCGAAGTCGAGGACGCGGCCGACAACTATCACATGTTCAAGACGCTGGGTGCCGAGGTCTACATCGTCACGACCGACACGCACTTCGCGCACAAGGTGTGGCACGAGACCAGCCCGGCGGTGGGCAAGGCGAAGTTCCCGCTGGTCGGCGACCCGACGCACACGCTGACGCGCATGTTCGGCGTGCACATCGAGGAAGAGGGCCTGGCGCTGCGCGGCACCTTCGTCATCAACCCGGACGGCGTCGTCAAGACCGCCGAGATCCACGACAACGCGATCGCGCGTGACGTCAAGGAAACGCTGCGCAAGCTGCAGGCCGCGCAGTACGTCGCCAACAACCCGGGTCAGGTCTGCCCGGCCAAGTGGCAGGAGGGCGCCAAGACGCTGACCCCGTCGCTCGACCTCGTCGGCAAGATCTGATCGATCGCGTCCGCAATTTCCTCCGCCGGCTGTCCGCCGGCGGGGGCGTCACTTTGCCTCACCCCGGAGTTCGCCATGTTGGACGACACCCTGAAGACCCAGCTCGCCGCGTACCTGCAGCGCCTTACGGACACGGTCGAGATCGTCGCGTCGCTCGACGAGCGTGATGCGTCGCGCGAGATGCGTGAACTGCTCGACGAGATCGCGGCGCTGAGCCCGCTGATTCGCGTGCGCCATGACGGCCAGGATGCGCGTCGGCCGTCGTTTTCGATCAGCCGCATGGGTCACGACATGGGTGTGCGTTTCGCCGCGATCCCGATGGGCCACGAGTTCACCTCGCTGGTGCTGGCGCTGCTGCAGGTCGGTGGCCATCCGCCGAAGGTCGAGACCGAGGTCATCGAGCAGATCAGGTCACTGGAAGGTGATTTCACCTTTGAGACCTACATGTCACTCACCTGCCATAACTGCCCGGACGTCGTGCAGGCGCTGAACCTGATGGCGGTGCTCAACCCGCGCATCCGGCACGTCGCGATCGACGGCGGTCTGTTCAAGGACGAAGTCGAGGCGCGCCAGATCATGGCGGTACCGATGATCTTCCTGAACGGCCAGCCGTTCGGCTCGGGCCGCATGGAGATCGGCGAGATCCTGGCCAAGATCGACACCGGCGCGGCGGCGCGCGATGCGAAGAAGCTGGCGGCGAAGGATGTGTTCGACGTGCTGATCGTCGGCGGCGGACCCGCCGGCGCGGCCGCCGCCGTGTATGCGGCGCGCAAGGGCATTCGGACCGGCATCGTGGCCGAGCGGCTAGGCGGCCAGACGCTCGACACGCTCGGCATCGAGAACTTCATCTCAGTCCTCGAAACCGAGGGACCGAAATTCGCTGCCGCACTGGAAGCGCACGCGCGCCAGTACGACGTCGACATCATCGGCGGGCAGCGGGTCGAGGCGCTCGAGCCCTCGGCCACGCCAGGCGGCGTGACCACGGTGACGCTCGCCAATGGCGCGGAGTTGAAGGGCAGGACGGTGATCCTGTCGACCGGCGCGCGCTGGCGCAACGTCAACGTGCCGGGCGAGCAGGAATACAGGAACAAGGGCGTGGCCTATTGCCCGCACTGCGACGGGCCACTGTACAAGGGCAAAAAAGTCGCGGTGATCGGCGGCGGCAACTCGGGCGTCGAGGCGGCGATCGATCTCGCCGGCGTCGTCGAGCATGTGACGCTCATCGAGTTCGCCGACCAATTGAAGGCGGACGCCGTGCTTGTGCGCAAGTTGGAGAGCCTGTCGAACGTGGTCATCCACACCAACGCTCAGACCACCGAGGTCACCGGTGACGGTCAGAAAGTCACTGGGCTGCGCTACCGCGACCGCGCGAGCGGCGCCGAACGCGAAGTCGAACTGGCGGGCGTATTCGTGCAGATCGGCCTGGTGCCGAACACGGAGTGGCTGCGCGGCACCGTGGAACTGTCGAAGTACGGCGAAATCGTGGTCGACGCAAAGGGCACGACGAGCGTGCCGGGCGTGTTTGCCGCCGGAGATGCGACGACGACGCCGTACAAGCAGATCATCATCGCGGCGGGCGAGGGGGCGAAGGCGGCGCTGTCGGCGTTCGACCACCTGATACGCCACAGCACAATCCCGGAAGCGACCGCGGCAACCGCGCCACTGCTGCAAGCGGCTTGACGGCCGCCGCCGGAGGACTGCCCTCGACTTCAGGCGCTCCACGGGTGGGCTGCCGGCGCGTCTCGCCGTGCTTCAACGGCGCGACGCAGACGCCCGATGCGTCGCGCTACTGCGGCTGGAAGCCGCTGGCTCGAATGATCCGCGCCCAGGCCTGCGAATACGCGCGCTCGCGTGCCGCCAGTTGCGCCTGCGGCACCAGCCCGACGGTCAGGCCCCAGGCGGTCAGCTTCTCCTTCGTCGCAGGCGCGGCGATGACTTTCGCCAACGCCGCCGAGAAGCGATCGATCTCGACCTGCGGCGTGCCGACGGGCGCAAAGAACGCGTAGTACGGCACCTCCTCGAATCCGGCGAGGCCGAGTTCCACAAAGGTCGGGACCTCCGGCATCGTCGCCTGCCTTGCCGCGCCCAGCACGGCCACGACGCGCAGCTTGCCGGCCTTGTGGTTCTCGACGAACTCGGGCACCGAACCGACGCCGGTGGGGATCTGGTTGCTCAGCATGTCGCCGATCATGGGCGCGCTGCCGCGATAAGGCACCGCCACCAGATCGAGTTTGTATTTTTCGCCGATCACCTTGACCAGGAACTCGGGCACCGAGGCCGGTGCCGGCACGCCGATCGCCGACTTCCCGCCCTGTGCCTTCACCCAGGCGACATAGTCGTCAAAGCTCTTCGCCGGCGTACCGCCAGACAGCGCGAGCGCGTTGACGAAGGTCGCGAAGCCCGCCACCGGGACGAAGTCGCGCGCTGGATCAAAACCCGGGTTCTTCACCACGAGCGGCAGGATCGAGATCGTATGGTCGTGCGAGATGAAGTACGTGGCCCCGTCGGGTGCTGCCGCTTTCAGCGCCTGCGCAGCGAGCTGTCCTCCCGCGCCAGGGCGGTTCTCCACGATCACCGGAACAGCGAGTTCTTCCTTCAGGCGTTCGGCGAGCACTCGTGCGATGGCATCGGTCCCGCCCCCGGGCGGAAAGCCGACGAGGATCCTGATCGAACGCGGCGTGTCGGCCAGTGCCGAGCCTGCGGCAAGCGCCGCCAGCGCCAGCAGCGCGTAAAGCCACCGCTGCAGCGGTGCCCGGACAGCGCCGAGCATCGGTTCTGCGCGCTTCACGCGTGCCGTACCAGCAACAGCGGCACGGTCGCGTGCGCCATCACACGCGTAGCGACCGACCCGAGGACTGCGGCCTTGAAGGCCCCGTAGCCATGGGAGCCCATGACCAGCAGGTCAAGCTTCTTCTTCTTTGCGTACGCGGACAGTTCGTCGCCGGCATTGCCGACGAGGCAGACCTCCGTCGGCGTGACGCTGCCCTTGGCGAGCAACTTGCGGGCGGGCGCAACGGCGGCCTCGAAGGTCTTCTTCTGCATCGCGCGGACTTCATCGGGCGAGAACGCCGGCAGCGCAATGCCGCCCATGTCCGGCATGACGGCGCCTGCAAAGTCGCTGACGACGTGCAGCAGCGTGACCTGCGGTGTCGCACCGAAGAGCGCCAGGTGGCGCAGCACGTATTTCACGGCTTCACGGCCGAACTTGCTGCCATCGACGGCGATGCCGACCTTCAGCGAATCGACCGTCGGCGTTTCACGGTGGCGCAGCACCAGCATCGGCACGTTGGTCCGCGCCAGCACGTTGTTGGTCACCGAGCCGAAGAGCAGCCCCTGCAACGCCGAGCGGCCATGCGACCCCATGACGATGAGATCAACCTTGTCGCGGACCGCGGCGGCACTGATTTCCTCGCCGGGATGGCCCACCAGATAGCGGGCTGTCACCGGCATGCCAGCCTTGGTGAGGCGCTTGAGCGCCGGCTTCAGGGCCTTGTCGGATTCGTCGAGGTAGTACTCGCTCAGCGCGGCCTTGCCGACCACGCGTGCCGCGCGCGGAGGCACGGGCAACTGCACGTTGATGACGTCAACCTGCGGCTCGGTCCCGATCAGTGTCGTGCGTGACGCGACGAACTCGACGGCGGCACGGCTGTATTCGCTGCCATCGACCGGAAGCAGAATCTTCATTGCCTTCTCCTACAAGCCAAGGCGGATCGCCTGCGGGTTCAGTCTAAGGCAGCGCACCGGACGTGGCGTGATGGTAGGCAAGAGTCCTGTCGCCGCAGCATGGCGAGACAGGGTTTGCTCGCATTGAATTGGCGCTCGTCGCCACCAAGTCATCCGGCAGGGCAGCGCTCGCCCATTCCGTGCGCGTAAGCTTCCCGATGAAAGCGTGCAAAGGAGCACTTTGTGGAGCCGATCGATACCCAAGAACAGCAGGCGGTCATGACGATCGCGTTGCTCGCCGCATTCGCCGACGGTCGCAACGAAGACCAGGAGCGGGCCGAACTGCGGCGCGTGGGTGAGGCGCTGGGGTCGTCGCTGAACATGGCGGCGCTGGTGCAGGATGTGCTGCTGAAGCGAACCTCGTTGGAGACCGCCGTGCAGGCGGTGAAGTCGCCGGACCTGCGTCGCCTGGCCTATGAACTCGCGGTCGGCGTGTGCGATGCCGACGGCTTGCGCAACGAGTCCGAGACGCGCTTCCTGGCGGATCTCGGCCAGCGCTTGGGCCTCGACCAGCCCACGATCGTTGGCACGGCCGTCGATGCCGACGAACTCGCGACGATGCCGTTGCCGGCAGCCGGCCCTGAGGCCGGTCCCGTCGTGGCGGCCGTACCGGCCGCGGCCGCGGAACTGGACAAGGCGATCCTGCAGGCGTCGATCCTGAACGGCGCGCTGGAACTGTTGCCGCAGTCGGTCGCGACGATGGCCATCATTCCGCTGCAGATGAAACTCGTCTACAAGATCGGGCGCGCGCACGGTTACGAGGCGGACAAGAGCCAGATCAAGGATTTGCTGGCCACGCTCGGAGTCGGATTGACCGGCCAGTACCTCGAGCAGGTGGGGCGCAAGCTCCTGGGGGGGCTCTTCGGAAAGGTCGCCGGCGGACTTGCCGGCTCGCTGGCGAGCGGCGCGACGGGCGCGATGTTTTCGTTCGCGACCACCTATGCGATCGGCCAGGTCGCGCGCCGCTACTACGCAGGCGGTCGCGTGATGTCGGCGGAGCTGATCCAGCGCACCTTCTCCGAGATGCTCGCGCAGGGTAAGGTGATGCAGGCTGAGTATCTGCCCCAGATCCAGCAGCGCGCGCGCACGCTCGATGTGGCGAAGATCGTGCAGACGGTGCGGGGCAGCTAGTTGGCCTGTAAAAGCCAATTCAGCACTGCCTTGCGCGCTGGCGCGGCCCATTGCTTCGTCGCTCACCTTGCGAATATGCGACAGCTATTCGACGCGGCTCGCTTCGTGCACTCGGCTCGCGCGGGCACGCCTTTCAGTCCCGAATCGACCGTTACAGGCCACTAGGGCGACGCGGTCCGTGTCCGAGTCCGACGTTCTCGCCTCCGCCGATCTCGAGCGCCGCTTCGGTGGCGTCGTACGACTCTATGGCGAGGCAGGCGCGGTGCGCCTGCGGGCAGCTCACGTGGCTGTCGTCGGGATTGGTGGCGTCGGTTCGTGGGCTGCGGAGGCGCTTGCGCGCTCCGCTGTCGGGCGCATCACGCTGATCGACCTCGATCATATCTCAGAGTCGAACACCAATCGGCAGATCCATGCGCTGGGTGACAGCTACGGTCAGTCCAAGGTGACTGCCATGGCCGCACGCATCGCTGCAATCAATCCGGCGTGCGAGGTTTTCCCGATCGACGACTTCGTTACGGCTGACAACGTCGGGCAGTTGATCGAGGGCTTCGACCAGGTGCTGGACTGCATCGACAACGTCAATGCGAAGGCAGCGCTGATCGCGCATGCCCGGCGGGTCGACATGCCGGTGATCACCTGCGGCGCGGCGGGGGGGCGGCTCGATCCGACCCGTATCCGGCAAGGTGATCTGGCGACCATCGCTGGCGATCCCCTGCTCGCCAAGGTGAGGCAGCGGCTGCGACGCGACCATGGATTCCCGCGCGACGAAGGCACGCGGCGCGCCGCCTTCGGCGTGACGGCGATCTATTCGGACGAGCCGGTGCGGCGGCCGAGCGCCGAGTGCGCGGCGCACAATGGTGAACTTGTCGCCGGGTTGTCGTGCGCGGGCTACGGTTCGAGCGTCACAGTGACCGCCACGATGGGTCTGGTGGCGGCTGCGGTCGCGTTGACGCAACTGGCGGCCGGCGGCCACCGGGGCGCTTGACTCCTGTCAACGAGTCGAGCGCGTCCACGCCTAGTCTTTGAAGCAAGGAGTTGTCGGCCGAAATGTTCAAGAAAATCCTGCTGCCGACCGATGGAACGGAACTGTCGGGCAAGGCCATCGATGGGGGACTCGAATTCGCCAAGGCGCTCGGCGCGAGCGTTGTCGGCGTCACGGTCGTCGAGCCGTATTCGTACTCGAATCTGTCCGAATACCGGCCGGAAACGCTGGACGACTATGAGCAGCGCATGCTCAAGGCGGCGGCCGAGCGACTCGGCAAGGTTGCCGACGCCGCGGCCCGCGCCGGAATCGCGGTCGAAACCGTGACCGTCAAATCGTTCTCGCCTTACGAGGCGATCATCGACACTGCAAAATCAACGGGCTGCGACGTCATCTTCATGGCATCCCACGGGCGCAAGGGCTTGAGTGCGGTGCTGCTGGGCAGCGAAACACAAAAAGTCTTGACTCATTCGGCGATTCCGGTCATGGTGTACCGGTAGAACGGTTTCCGGCGGATACGTCCGCCACCCACGGCGATCCGTCGCCGCGAGGCCCGACACATCGACATGTGCCGGGCCTTTTTACTGGTGGCTTGAGCGCGTTCGCGGCTGCCGCTTGCGCTGCGTCAATCGCCGCGGCGCCCGACCCCGTAGTTTCTCCGGAGGTCCATTGTTGCCAAGGGGCGAGTCATGAGCGCAGCCATCGTCACCCACAAGCCGATCCTGGTCGGTTTCAAGCCGATTGACGATCTGCACCGCGAGTTCGAGTCGATCCTCGAGGCGCTGAATGACCCGGCGGAGGCGGACTACGGCGCGCATCTGCTGGCGCTGCACGAGCACCTGCTGCGCCACTGCGATACCGAAGAGCAGTTCATGCTGCAGGAGAGCTACGCGCACTATGAGCGCCACAAGCGCGCGCACGAGCACCTGCTGGATTCGGTCTCCGAGGCACGACGCCGGTTCGATGCGGGCGATGTCGAAGCCGTACGACGCTACTCCGCCGACCTGATGAACTGGTTCGCGATCCACGCCTCCTCCGAGGACGCGGAACTTGCGGCTTTCCTGCGCGGCGAAGCGACGTGAGCGAAGCAGCGACGGGCCATCGCTTTGCCGTCGGCGTTCCGACGATTGACGCACTGCACGAGGAGTGCGAGGCCGCCCTGAGCGGCCTGGCCGAGGTCATTGCGCGCGGTGACGATGCCGGCCCGGCGCTGGCGGCGCTTCAGGAGCACCTCGAGCGGCACTTCCACCATGAAGAGTCGCTGATGTCGGAAAGCGCCTTTCCGCCCGGCGGATGTCACGCACGCGAGCACGCGTCGGTGCTGGAAGTCGTCGCCGAGGTGCGAAGGCGCTATGCGCTCGGCGAGCGTGACCCGGCCGAAAGGTTGCCCGAAGCCGTGCTCGAGTGGTTCGAAGTGCACGCAGGCAGCATGGATGCCGCGCTCGCCGCCTGGCTCACTGCCCCGCGCGAGGCCCGCATCACGGCGAACCCGGCGTTCTGAACGCGCATCGCCCGGGTCGACGCGCCGCTGTTACCGCGGCCGTTCAATCACGCCGAGCCGGTCGCGGCCTGGCGCGACGCGGCGCGGCGTTCAACGATAGAACGCCTCGACCTTGCCCTTCAGCTTGATCAGCAGCGGCTGGCCTCTGCGGTCCAGCGTCTTGCCGGCGGCGACCTTCACCCAGCCTTCGCTGACGCAATACTCCTCGACATCCGACCGCTCCTTGTCATTGAAGCGTATGCCGATGTCATGCTCGAGCACGGTCGCGACGTGATAAGGGACTCCGCGGGTCGGTCGATAGCCGGTCTGGCAAGGGCGGCAGGGAAGTAGGTTCGTTCGTGGCGTTTTCCATTGTTCCTGAATCTGCAGGCGGCACGGCTCATCCGGGTAAGAGAACGTAAGCGTACTGCGGACTGATCGCACCGACTTCCCCTGCACCGCCAGGCCGGCTTCGCGGTCGCGGCAAGAATTGGCGGCGGCCTTCCCGTTCATTGGATCGTCATACAGGGTGGGGCGCGCTGGCCATGGCGATCACCGCCGGCATCGGTGCCCTGTTCGGGACAGCGGTGAGCTGAGCCGTCCGGAGTGGCAAGCGAGTGATTCCGTGCCGGCGTTACGTTGCCGTGAAGGTGTGCAAACACTGACCCGAACGGTGCGCAAGGCGAAGCATGCCGCCGCTGGCAATTGGGTCGGAATGAGGCGACTTTTCAGCCGGTCAGCGGGCGCGGCGGTGCGTCAGTCTGGAGTCATTGCTTCCTCCCCAACGGGACGAGGGTGACCATGCCCACACATTCCTCAGCGTCGTACCAGGATTCACAGGACGGACAGCCGATCGCAGTTCATGACGCCACGCGCGGCATGCTCAACGCATCGCTGCTCGGGGCGTTCTTCTGGTTCCTGATGATCGGTGCCGTGACCTGGCTTTCAGCCTAGCCGTTCAGGGCTGTTCGAGAGACATCCTGCCGGCTTCGTTGCCGGCCGCGCGTTTGTACTGGCCGAGCTCCAGAGTCGGCGTCCGCCGTTCGCGCACGGCGTCGTGGAGCTCCCGCGAATCCCATTTGTGCGCACCTATGTCGCCGCACAAGGCCAGCGACGGACGTCAGGTTGTGCGTCGTTGGCCCATCTCGCGGCGGATCCAGTCGTGCAGGTGGATCATGCCGTCCTCGTGCGGCGTGTGATACGGACCTTCATCGTCTTCGCCCGCGAGCCACAGCGCGCGCCGGCCGCGGTGCAGGCGACCGCAGATGTCGGCATCCTCGACGGCAGGATTCCGCATAGGCCGCCTGGTGCGACTCGACGATCTGACGCTCAAAGGCCTGCACTTCTTCGGGGTAGTAGAACTCGACGATGTTGGTCGTGTGATCGGGCGAACGCGGGATCAGCGTGCTGACGACGAGACCGTACGGATACCACTCCATCATCACGTTCGGATACAGGATCGACCACACGGTGCCGTACTTCGGCAGCTTGCCGCCTGAAAAAGCGAGGATGGCGTCGCGATAGCGCTGGTAGTTGGGCGAAACCTGGGACTTCAACTCGTCCTTGATGCCGAGGATCTGGTAGCTCCAGCGGTCCCCGAAGCCCCACTCGTAGTTGCCGGCGTCGACCCACTTCTGCAGGCCGGGATGCATGGCTTCGACGTGATAGAGCTCGAGGAAGATCTCGAGGAAAGTCTTCCAGTTGAAGGGACACTCGTCGACCGTGACCTTGTCGAACACAAGGTTCGAGTAGTTGTAGTCGGCCGCGAGCGGGAAATCCGCCAGGTCGGCCGCCGGGTTGCGCGCCCCGGCGAACAGCAGCCCTTGCCACTCCTGCAGGGGAGTGCGCGGCAGCGAGCAGTCGGGCGTGACATCGAAGTCCGGCGCTCCGAGCAGTTTGCCTTCCAGGTCGTAGGTCCAGCGGTGCAGCGGACAAACGATGTTCTGATGGTGCCCGCGGCCCTCGAGCAGCATGCCCTGGCGATGGCGGCAGGTGTTCGACAGCAGGTTCACCCCGTGCGGTCCATGCACCAGCACCTTGCCGTGATCGGTCCACGGCAGCGTCATCGTGTCACCCACCTCCGGCACCATCATGCGGCTGCCGACGTAGCCCGGACCGCGGTTGAACAGCAGCAGCATCTCGCGCTCGAACCACTTGGCGTCGAAGTACGCAGAGATCGGCAGCGGCGCCATGCGCGCCAGCAGCGCCGCATCGAGGTTGGAGCGACGGGAGATGGTGTCCGGTGCGTTCATGACGTGAAAGTGACGTTGAGTTCAGGCCGACGCTCGTTTTGATGATACGCGCGGAGGCACGGCTCCGAGCCCGGTCGCGCCGCGTGGCGGATCAAGCCCGTGCGCTGTCCCGGACCTGATACAGCCAGCCGTGACGGATCGCCCATTTCTCGATCTCGACGCCGACGAAGACCAGCGCCGCCAGTCCGCAGGCGACGGCGAAGGCGGGCGCAGACAGCGCCTCCGTTCCGAACACCGCCTGCAGCGCCGGCACGTAGATGAGCAGCAGGTGCAACGCGACACTTACCGCCACGGCCAGCAGCAGGAGTCGGTTGCTTGCGACGCCGATGGCGAACAGGCTCTCGCGCTCGGAACGAATGGCCATCACATGCGTCAGCTGCGCAAAGGTCAGAACCGTGAACGTCATCGTCTGTGCGTGCTCGTCGTGGGCAAGCGCCCAGTAACAGGCGTACAGGCTGACGCCGCCGATCAGCAAACCGGCCCACACGATGTGCTGCCATACGCCGTGCGCAAAGATCGACTCGTTGCGCGGCCGTGGCGGACGGCGCATCACGTGGGGTTCGGCCGGCTCGCTTGCCAGCGCCAGGCCGGGCAAACCGTCCGTGACGAAGTTCACCCACAGGATCTGGATCGGCGTCAGCGGAATGGGCAGCCCGAGGAACGGCGCGAGGAAGATGGTCCAGATCTCGCCGGCGTTGCCGGCCATGACGAAACGCACGAACTTGCGGATGTTGTCGTAGATGCGACGGCCTTCACGCACGGCAGCGACGATCGTTGCGAAGTTGTCATCCAGCAGCACCAGGTCCGAGGCCTCACGCGCGACGTCGGTTCCGCCGCGGCCCATCGACACGCCGATGTCGGCGCGTCGCAGCGCCGGTGCGTCGTTGACGCCGTCGCCTGTCATCGCCACGCACTCACCGCGGGCCTGCAGCGCCTCGACGATGCGGATCTTCTGGGCGGGATCGACGCGTGCGTAAACCTGCACATGGTGGACGCGCTCCGGCAACGCTCCGACCTCGATGCGGGCGAGTTCCGGGCCCGTCATCGCCTGCGCGCTGGGCCCGACCATGCCGAGCGAGCGCGCGATCGCAAGCGCGGTGGCCGGGTGATCGCCGGTGATCATCACCGGAACAATGCCGGCGGCCATGCACTCCGAAACGGCGGTCGCGGCCTCGGGTCGCGCCGGGTCGATGAGCCCGATCAGCGCGAGCAGTTCGAGGTCGCGATCGAACTCCTCGATCGACTCGTCGACGCGCGCGGCACGCGCGGCGAGCGCCAGCACGCGCTGGCCGTCAGCGGCCAGCGTTTCGGCGCGCGCGTGCCACTCCTGCTGGTCGATGTTGATGCAATGGGGCAGCACCGCCTCCGGCGCGCCCTTGACTGTCAGCACCGCCGCGCCGTCGTCGGCGCCGTGCAGCGTCGCCATGCGCTTGGTGACCGAGTCAAAAGGCAGTTCAGCCAGCCGGGGCCGCGCCGCGCGCACGGCGTCGACGTCCAGTCCGTCCTGCTCTGCGGCTTCGACCAGCGCAGTTTCCGTCGGATCGCCGATCCAGCGACCCTCGGTGCTGCGCGAGGCGTCGCTGTTGAGTGCCAGGACCCGCAGGGCGTGCTCGCGCTCCGAATCCCGGACGAGTTCGATGCGTTCGACGTGCAGGCGGTTTTCGGTCAGCGTACCGGTCTTGTCGCTGCAGATCACCGTCACCGACCCGAGCGACTCAACGCAGGGAAGGCGGCGGACGAGCGCCCGCTCGCGCGACATCCGGCGCGCGCCGAAGGCGAGCGCGATTGAAACGACGGCGGGCAGGGCTTCGGGGATCGCCGCGACGGCCAGGCTGATGGCAGTCAGGAACATCAGGGCGGCGGGCTCGCCGCGCGCGACGCCGCTGGCAAAGATCACCGCGCAGATCGCGAGCACGATGAGCGCGAGTCGACGGCCGAACTGGGTCAGGCGATCCTGCAGCGGCGTACGTTGCTCGCCAGCGGTTTCGACCAGGCGCGCGATGCGGCCGAGTTCCGTGCGCGCGCCGGTCGCAACGACGATGCCGGTGCCGCGCCCCGCCGTCACCATCGTGCCGGAGTACGCCATGGTGCGACGGACGCCGAGGGTGGTCTCTTCCGCGAGTTGCGCGAGCGGATCCTTGTCCGCCGGCACGGACTCGCCGGTCAGTGTCGCTTCCTCGACGCGCAATGCCGCGCCTTCGACCAGGCGCAGGTCGGCGGGGATGCGCGTGCCGGGCTCCAGCCAGACTAGATCACCGGCCACGAGGTCAGCCGCTGCCACTTCGCGTCGTGCGCCGGCGCGAATCACGTGCGCTCGTGGGGCGGACAGGGCGCGCAGGGCAGCCATGGCCTGTTCGGCACGCCACTCCTGGACGAAGCCGAGGATCGCATTGAGCACGACGATCGCGAGGATGGCAGCGGCTTCGACCGGCTCCCCGATGGCGGCCGCGACGATCGCAGCCACGATCAGGACGCCGATCATGAAGTCCGCAAACTGGCGTGCGAACATTGCCAGTGCACTTATGCGCGCCGCCTCGGGCAGCAAATTGGGGCCGTCGCGTTGCAGGCGGACGGCGGCATCGCTTTCGGTCAGGCCGCGCGGGCTACTCTCCAGTCGCGTCCAGACCTGTTCGGCGGGCAGCGCGTGCCACGCCATAGGCGACGGTGATGGGGGGTGCGGAGTCGACGGCATTGCGGAGCAGGCACGACGAACAGGAACTGAGGATAGGGGGCGGCGGCCGCCTTTCGATGACATGGGTCGAACAAGGGCGCGATTTGCGGTGCAGTACCGGCGCGTGGCTCGCCAGGGAGCACCGCGCGCAGCCGCTCGCTGTCGCTATGGGCCGAGCGGCGGACCTGTCCTGACGCGGCAGTATTGAGGCAGCGCGATGAACGGCAACGACCCTTCCCGGCGGGAACACATGCAGGCCGCACCACAGACGGCCCGCGATGCCTTGCTGTGGCTCGGGATCTACCTGCTCGCCGTGACCGCACCGCTGTTCGCTTTACTGCCGGGCGCGGTGCTGCCGGGTCGCGGCTTCGTATGGGATTTCGCGATGGCGCTCGGCTATGCCGGGATGGCGATGCTGGGCGTGCAGTTCGTGCTGACCGCGCGTTTCAAACGCGCCACGGCGCCATTCGGCATCGACATCGTCTACTACTTTCACCGCTACCTCGCGCTCGCGGCACTGGCGATCGTGCTGGCGCACTACGCACTCCTGCGTGTGCACAGCCCGCTCGCTCTTGGCCCGGTCGACCCGCGCGAGGCCACTGCCCACATGACGGCGGGCCGCATTGCACTGGGGCTCTTCGTCCTGCTGGTGGTGTCGTCGCTGGCGCGAAGGATGCTTGGGTTCGAGTACGACCTGTGGCGGCGCGTGCATGCGGCACTCTCGACGGTCGCCTTTGCGCTGGCGATCTGGCATCTGCTCGGCGCGGCGAACTACCTCGAGGGCGGCTGGAAGCAGGGGCTGTGGGCCATGTACGGCGCTTTCTGGCTCGGCGTCATCGGCTACGTGCGCCTGGTTCGCCCGTGGCGGCTGACGCGGCGCCCGTGGCGCGTGGTCGATGTGCGGCCGGAGCGCGGGCAGGTCCATACCCTGACGCTCGAGCCCGACGACCACAAGGGCCTGCAGTTCGCGCCCGGGCAGTTCGCCTGGCTCACGCTGCGCGCCTCGCCGTATGCGATGCGCGAGCACCCGTTTTCCATTGCCTCCAGCGCCGAGCGCAGCGACCGGATCGAGCTGTCGATCAAGGCGCTCGGGGATTTGACGTCGACCATCGGGACCGTACGCAAGGGCGAAGTCGCGTGGGTCGATGCGCCCTATGGCACCTTTGGGGTCGATCTGCGGCCCGAAGCGGAAGGCTATGTCTTCATTGTGGGAGGCATCGGCATCGCGCCGGCACTGTCGATGCTGCGTACGCTGGCGGACCGCGCCGACCGACGCCCGCTCTGGATGTTCTATGGCAACCGGGCGTGGGATCGCGCGGCCTTTCGCGAGGAACTCGAGCGCCTGGCGCAAGTGCTGCCGCTGCGGCTGATCCATATCCTGCAGGAGCCGCCCGCCGATTGGGAAGGCGAACGGGGGCTGATTACCGAGGAGCTCTTCGCGCGGCACCTGCCGGCGACACGGGCGCGGCTCGAGTACTTTGTCTGTGGACCCACGCCGATGACCCATGTGGCAGAGATCGCGCTGGCGCACCTCGGCGTACCGGCCGAGCGGGTTCATTCCGAGATCTTCGACTGGGTATGAACGATGCGCCGTGAGGTTCGTGCTCGCTGGCTCGCGGCCGCCACCGCGATAGCGGTCGTTGCGCTGTCAGCGGTATTCGCCTGGCTGCGCAATGCGCCGATCGGATCGGCCCCCGTGGCTGACTCGAATTCGGTTGTCAACGCGCGCGTCGAGGCGGGACGCCGCGCGTTCGAGGAACTCGGCTGTGCGACCTGCCACGCGATTGGCAACGTCGGCAATCGGATGCGTCCTCTCGATGGAATCGGTGGTCGTCGCGATGCGGCGGCGATCCGGGCCTGGGCGTTGGGTACCGGGGAGGCGCAGAGTCGACTGCCGCCTTCGGTCATACGCGTGAAGGCGCGTGCCGCCGAGGCTCCGGATCTTCCAGCGCTGGTTGATTACCTCACCACGCTGAAGTAGGTGGCGCCTGCGGCGGCAGCGACGCCGACGCGCTTACATATCTTTACAAGCTGATTGAACGGCAGCAATGCAACCTCGGTAACGTTCGTTCCGTACCAGGAGCGATCACGCAGGGAGTCACAGCATGGAAGAAAGCCGTTTGAGTGAAGCACGTGTCCAGGGTCTGTCTATTGCGCCTCGCGCCGGTCGGCGCCGCGCGCTGGCTGGACTCGCGGCCGTAGGCGCGGCGGCCATCGGTGCCGCCTCGATGCAACGTGAAGCCTTTGCGGGCCCGATGGGCTTCGGGCCGCACGTGCCCGGTGGATGGCACGGTGGTATGGGTCCCATGGATCCGGCCACGCGAAGCAAGCGGATCGATGCGATGGTGGGGTTCATGCTGGCTGATATCGAGATCACGGCCGAGCAGCGCGAACGCATCGCGGTGATCGCCCGCAGCGCCGCGGCCGATATCGACTCCAATCGCGAGCAGCACAGAAAGCTGCGGCGCGAGTCCCTTGAACTGTTCGCGGCGCCAAAGATCGACCGTGCGCGTCTCGAGTCGCTTCGGGTCGAGCAGATGAAGCTAGGTGACATCACATCACGGCGCATGCTGACCGCGATGATCGAAGGCGCAGAAGTGCTGACGCCGGAACAGCGTGCGAAGCTCGTCGAGCGTCGGCAGCACAGGATGCCTCCGCCGAGATAGTCGAACCGTCCCCCGCCGCGGCCCCGCCCCCAGAATTCCGGCGGCCCCTCCACCGAACCGGCATTCACCGGTGGCCGCGGCACCTCTTTCCTGCCTCAAAGTCGCCGCATGCAGCGCCTGTTGATGATCGACGACGACGCACGGCTGGCGACGATGGTGCGCGACTATCTCGCGCCCTCGGGCTTCGCCGTTGAAGTTGCAGGCGAAATCGCGACCGGTGTCGCGGCCCTGCGCGCGCGTCCGGCCGAACTGCTGATCCTCGACCTGATGCTGCCCGACGGCGACGGGCTGGACGTGTGCCGCCGGCTGCGCGCCGACGGCATCGGTATCCCGATCCTGATGCTGACGGCGAAGGGTGATCCGATCGATCGTGTGATCGGACTCGAGATCGGTGCCGACGACTACCTGCCGAAGCCTTTCGAGCCGCGCGAACTCCAGGCGCGTATCAAGGCGCTGCTGCGCCGGGCGAGCGGTGCGCCGGCGGACTCGGCCCTGCGCTTCGGTCGCCTCGAGATCGATCGCGATGCACGCCTCGTGCGTGTCGATGGCGAGGCGCGGCCGTCCCGGCGCAGGTTCGCGGCAACGCGCGGCTGCTGCAGCGACTGGTGCGCAACCTGGTCGAAAATGCCCTGCGTTACGGCGGGGGCCGGGCCGAAGTCGTCCTCCGCGGCGCGCCGGGCGCGATTGAACTCGACGTGCTCGACCGTGGGCCTGGAATAAGACGAGAGCGAATGCGAGCGCGTCTTCGTGCCGTTCTATCGCGCCCGCGGTGCCAGCGAGTCGAGCGGCGGAGTGGGTCTCGGCCTTTCGCTGGTGCGGCAGATCGCACTTCAACACGGCGGGCACGTGCACTGTCTGCCGCGTACCGGCGGAGGCAGCGTGTTTCGTGTGACGCTGCCCGTCCGCTCCTAATCGCCGAGCCAGCCCTCCGCGCGGGCGCGGCGCGCAGCCGCGGCCGGACTCACGCCCTGCTCGTACAGATCCGACCAGCGCGTCTCGTCGAGCATCTCGTGCGTACGCATCACGCTCCAGCCGAGTTCCACGCACACGGCAGCCAGCCACTCGAACAGCGTCATCAGAGTTCCCCTACAAACTTGCGCGCTGGAGTTCCTCCAGCCACAGGATCTCGCAGTCGCGGTCACCCGCCGTCAGCGAAGTCGATGCTACGCGGCCCTCGCTGTCGCGGACGTTCACCAGCTTGCCGCGCAGCGTCAGCAGCTCGCCGATGCGCACCCGGCGCAAGGTGTCGTAGACGGCCGTCGTCGCCGGAATGACGTGGACATTGGTGATGTAGGGGGCCAGCCGCTCGAATTCCTGTTGGGTCATCGCGTCGCGCGGGCGAGCGAACAAGGCGCGCAGGCCGTTGCTGGCACCCTCGTGCGAAAAGCGGAATCGATCGACATTCGCAGAGTCGCTCATCGGCCCGAAGCCAAGGCCGATGTCGTGGGTCGATGGTCGCAGTCCGGGCACCCAGTTGGCGAGTGACTGGTAGGGCTTGAAGCGCTCCACGTTGAGCGCTCGTCCGCGCGCTTCAAAGTCGGCGACCGGAAGCAAGGTGCTGCCGTCGGCGGTCGTGATCGGCACTGCGTCATCGAGCTTGCGTACGACGAAGGCGCCGGCGTCGGTCCGGCCCGGCGCAACAACGACCGTGCCAGGCCGATCGAGCCAGGCCGACGCGGCGCCGATAATGCCAATCGACAGGGCTGCGAACGCTGCCAGGTCGCGCAGTGTCATGCGGCCGACCTGTCTGTCAGCCCCGGTTGCACACGGAAGCGATAGGACCGCATTGTCGCGGCCGACCACAAGTTCTGCTGCATCCGACTGCGGACAGGACTGCGGTTCCGTGTCACCTAGATCTGGTTGCCTTCGAACGTGTTGCAGGCCGAGATCTGCCCGCTCTTCATGCCGGTCATGAACCAGCGCATGCGCTGCTCCGAGCTTCCGTGCGTGAAGCTGTCGGGCACGATACGGCCTTGCGTGCGCTGCTGGATCGTGTCGTCGCCGATCGCCGAGGCCGCGCGCATGGCCTCTTCGACGTCGCCGGCCTCGAGCAGGTTGCGGTTCTGTGCGTGGTGCGCCCACACGCCGGCGAAGCAGTCCGCCTGCAATTCGAGCCGGACCGACAACGCGTTGTATTGCGTCTCGCTCATCCGCTGCCTGAACGCGTCCATCTTCTGCATGATCCCGAGCTGGTTCTGCACGTGATGGCCGATCTCATGCGATATCACGTAAGCCTGGGCGAAGTCGCCCGGCGCCTTGAAGCGGTCGCGCAGATGTTGATAGAAGGCGAGGTCGATGTAGACCTTCTGGTCGAGCGGACAGTAAAACGGGCCCATCGCCGCCTGGCCTGTTCCGCAGGCGGTTGGCGTGGCGCCGGTGAAGAGCACCAGTGTCGGGTGCTGGTACTGACGCCCGAGTTGCTGGAAGAGGGTGCCCCAGGTCTTCTCGGTGTCGGCCAGCACGCCTGCCACGAAGCGACCCATGTCGTCACTGAGCGGCCCCTTCGCGCCTTCCACTTTCTGAGGTGCAATCTGCTGCTGCACCGTCTCGACGGTTCCTGCAAGTCCCAGGATGACGCGTGGGTCGATGCCGAAGAACATTCCGACAACGACCAGGATGATCATCCCGATCCCGCCGCCGACGATGCCGCGGCCGCCTCTCGACATGCCACGCCGATCCTCAACGTTCGAACTCTGTCCTTCTATGCGCATAAAGGCCCCCGCCGGTGAGTGCGGGGGAAAGCATAGCCGGACCGCGGCGGACCCGGGTTACGGTTACTGGTAGTGCTTGCGCTTGTAGTGCTTGGCGAGTCCTGGCGGAACCCGGTAGCCAGCCTGTTGCACGGGTGCGCCGTAGTAGGGCTGCGGCGCCACGTGAGGATGGAACACTCGCGGGCGGGGCACGAAGGCGGGCTCGTAGAACACCGGGCGCGGTGCGAAAGCGATCGGTGCCTGATGGATTACGCGCGGCCGCGGGACCATGACGACGGGTGGGCCGTAAACCGGAGCCGGCATGAAGACCGGTGGAGCCACGATCACTGGCGGCGGTACATAGACGGGCGCATACACCGGCGGCCCGAAGATCGGCGCGCCAATGCGGAATCCGAACTGCGGCGTGCTGACGCTTACTACGACTCCGCCATTGGCATGGGCTGCACCCAGCGGGGCGAGGGCCGCGATGGCGAGTGTTGCAACGAACAGGCGCTTCTTCATCGTTGGATCTCCTGGTGTGACAGGAGATCTAACGTGGCGCGCCGATCAGGCGCCGACCACGAGTGGTTTCAAGTTGTAACGGACGGGGTCAGCTGCGCGGCAGTCGCAGCACACGCATGCCGCCAGCATCGCAGGGCTGGTCGGCGTAGGTGACACGGCCCTTGAGTTCACAGCGGAACACCGTGTAAGCGGGCGCAATCACCTGCACAGGCGCGCTGACGAACGGACCTCCCCGGGTAGCGGCAGAGGCGGGTGGGCCGACTTCTTCGTCGGCGCCGTTCCGATACGGGGCAACCGTCGAGAGCGGATCGAGTTCGACGATCGGCGTGGCACCCTGCCAGCGCTCGAGATCGATCCAAGGCTCGATCAACACGAAGATGTACCACAGCAGCGCCAGGGCCATGGCGCCGGACACGAGCAGACTCAGAAAACGCAGCGAGGCATCGATCCGGGGATCGGAAGCAGCAATGTCCATGTCGGAATGAAAAGCGAAGCTGCGCGATTATCGCCTATCTGCGGCGCGACCCATTGGCTCGTCGCAAGAGAGCGCTCAAGGAGGTCGGCGACCGGTTCAGAGGGCGGCGAGGCAGGTAGTCAACGGCGACCGCAGCGAACTATTCTCAATAGTCGCGGATACCGCTCAATGAAACCGGGCGGATCTGCGAAGTAGCCCTTAAACGCTCGTGAATTCGCGAGGCTGTGGCCGGCTAGAAGCAGACTCCGGGCTTCTCGCAGCGGTTGAGACCGAAGCGGACTAGGAGAGCCCGGTCGTGCCGGGCTCAAGCTGCGATGCAGTAGCGCTAGCGCAAGACCGCCGTGGCGTTCCCGGCGATGAGGTTGGGCGAGTGCTTGGCGGCCACCAGAAGCGCGCGGTCTCCATCTGCAAGGCCGGCAACGGCGCTGAGCAGGGATAGGGTCGTCGCGGCGGCAGCCAGAAGTGCGACAGCGGGAGTGGTGAGTTTGCGGAACATGGCGATCTCCTGTTTCTAGTTGTCCAATGGGTGATGGCATTACATCCGCATCGCATCCGATGCGCGCCGGAGTAATGCTGCAGCCCGACCAGGAATATTCACTGGAATCGACGCTGTCGGTGGGGCGGCCTGGCTGGGTACAGGATTCGGCCGAGATGGCATGGACACCGCCCTCCCTCCGGGGATGGAGGGCTAACCAAGAAGGAAGGGGCCCTCCAGGACCGGACGGCATCGATGTGCCAAAGTGGAGTTGCGACACAACCACTTGAGGAACGGAGGTCTGCGGCCCTGCTGCCCCCGCGCGCGGCGCAGTCGTCCGGCAGCGATGCCGGCCGCGCATTGGCCGATCGCTTGCGCTGTGCCGAGTGCCACGGTCCGGCGGTGCAGGGAACGAACGCCGCTGCGGCACGGCTTGCCGGGCAAAAGGCAGGTTACACCGCCTGGTCTTTGCAGCTGATGCGAAGCGGCACCCGGTCGCACGGAACCGCCGCGAAGCCCGATCCGCTCCTTGCCGACCTCAGCAACGCCGAGATCGAGTCACTGGCCGCGCATTTGGCGTGGCTGCGCTGACCCTGGGGCCGCCCGCCGGCGGCGCAAGCGACGCCTTGCTAACGTTTCTCCGAACCTCACCCGACAGTGTGGTGTCAGGCGACCGCCATGCCCTGGCGGTACGAAAGCCACACCGCCAGCAGGTCACGCTCGCGCTGGCGCGTGAGCTTGCCTGCACGGCGCTTGTCGGACGCTACCGGGATGCCCGCTTCGAGGATGTCGTTCAGCGTCACTGCGAGTGGCCGCGTGTTGAGCCGACTTGCCTTCGCACGCTTTGTATCGACCAGATGGAAGCCGCGCATCGAAGCGTCGTGCGATGGAATCCAGAGCGGCAGCTCGGTCCAGGGCTGCACACCTTCGCGCTCGAGGAATTTGTCGTCGGCCCATTCGACTTCGACCTCTTCGCCGCAGATCCAGCGGCAGGTGTCGAGCAATTCGCCGAAGGTGGCCCCATCGTTCGGTCCGGTGGCATTGAACGCGCCACTGGCGCGCAGTGCCACCAGATGCAGGATCCACGCCGCGAGGTCGCGTGCATCGATGAACTGGATCGGCCGGTCCGGGTTGCCAGGCGCCAGCACGCGACCGCCCGCGGCGATTCGCCACGGCCAGTAGGAGAAGCGACCGGTCGGATCGTTCGGGCCGACGATAAGGCCGGGCCGGATCAGTATCGAGCGGGCGCCGAAACACGCGTGCCACGGTGCGCTCGCACTCGGCCTTCAGCGGTCCGTAGTTGACGCCGGTGACTTTGTCGGTGGCGTGGCCGACGACCGAAGCGAGGCGATCGGTTTCGCGGATCGGAGGCTTGGCGAAGGAGGCGTAGGCCGAAACACTCGAGATGTAGACGTAGCGCTCGCAACTGTCGAACAGCGCCGCGCAACTCAGCTCGACGTCCTGGGGCCGATACCCGCAGGTGTCGATGACGGCGTCCCACTGTCTGTTCATCAGCAGATGCAGGTCTTCCTTCCGGTCGCCGACGATCCACTTGACCCCCGGCGGCCACCACTGGCGCGACTGGCCCCGATTGAAGACCGTGACGGTGTGACCATTTTCGAGTGCCGAGCTGAGCAATGCCTGGCCCAGGAACACTCCGCCGCCGAGAATGAGCAGATTCATGGGTCGGGATCTTAGGCGGGCTCCTCCCGCCGGACCAGCCTTTTGGACTACCGTTCGGCCTGCCGGAGCGGCGGGTGGTCGCCGGCGTTCGCCGGATTGTCGTGCCTCGAATGGGATAATTTCCCGCTTTTGCGGTCATCGGGCCGCGTGTCGTCCATCGTGCCCTCATTGCGTTTCGATCGCACTTCACTCAGCCAGGCCCGCACGACCCTGTTGCGGGACGGGCGCTGGGCCAATGCCCGCGTGATGCGCGTCAGCGTCGCGGGCCGGGACTGGGTACTGAAGGACTTCGCCCCGCGCGCGTGGTGGGTGCGCAACACGATCGGGCGCCTGTTCGTGCGGCGGGAGTTGGCCACCCTGCAGCGCCTGCACGGCATTTCTGGTGTTCCGCCGGATCCGTTCCGGCTCGACGCGCATGCGATTGCCTTCGGCTATCTCGAGGGCGAGACGCTCGGCAAGGTCGACCCTGTGCGACAGACGCCCCAGTACTTCATCGCGCTCGAGGCGCTGATGAAAGCCATACACGCGCGCGGCATCGTGCACCTGGACACGCGCGGCACGGGCAACGTACTGATGCAGCCGGACGGATTGCCGGCACTGATTGATTTCCAGTCGTCGCTGTCAACGCGCTGGATGCCGGGCGCGTGGAGGCGGTTCCTCGAAAATGTCGATCTGACGGGCGTGTACAAGAAGTGGCTGCAGCGTGACCCCGATTCGATGGGATCCGAACGCATGGAACTGAACGAGCGCATGACCCGCTGGCGTCGCTACTGGGTGCTGCGCGGGTATGCTGGAGCGCGCAAGACGCACCCGACCGACGCGGGCCGTTGATCCCATGCTCACCTCGATCCGATCGTTCTTCAATCATCCCGGCGTCCGGCGTACCTATGTGCGGTTGCGCGTGCCGCTGGCCATCGTTGCCATCGTCGCGGCATTTCCGTTTCTGCGCCGGGACTGGCTGGTGGCCGGGTTCGTGGTTTCCATGGTCGGCGAATTCATCCAGCTCTGGAGCTTTGCCTCGCTCGACAAGAATTCCGACCTGGCGATCCGCGGCCCCTATGCGATGGTGCGCAACCCGATGTACCTCGGGCGGTATTTCATCCTGCTCGGTTTCCTGATGCTTCTGGGCCAGTGGTGGATCCTCGCGGCCTATACGGTGGGCTACTGGTTCTACATGGACACCCGGGTCGAGCGCGAGGAGGCGCATCTGCGGCCGATCTTCGGTGCGCGTTACGAGGAGTACTGCGCTCGCGTCCGCCGTTTCATGCCGGGTCCGCCGCTACCCGGGCAGCCGGTCGCCTACTGGAACTGGACGCTGTTCCGCCAGAACAACGCTTTGGGCAACCTGCTCGGCACCCTCGCGGTCTGGGCCATCGTGGCCGCCTGGCTGCTGTTGCGCTGAAACGCGACCGGCCAATCGTCCATTCGGCTGGAATCCCGAAACCTGCGTACGGTGTCCGGATGAACCGGGACGGGATATGCGCCTGCGCGGTCGCGAGGCAGCATTCCGTAAGACTCGATTCCCCCGGTGACATGCAAGCCCTGAATACCTGCGGTGCGACGCGCTGCCGAAATGCGCCTCGTCCGGCGAGCGGCGATCCTCGCCTTCCTTTGTGGCAGTGCGCTGCTCGGTGCCTGCGGCGGTGGCGACAGTGCGGCGCCGACCTCGGCGGCACAGGCGAGCAGTGCGCCTGTCCTCGCCTGCGCCAAGCACGCCACCTTTCACGATCTCCGGGTTTGCGCCGACCTCGGCGGTGCCGGGCAGCATCGTCAACGTCACCGGCACCTTGTTGAGCGCGGTCACGTCGGTCAAGGTGAACGGCGTCGACGCCACGTTCCGAGTGCTGTCGGAAACGTCGCTCGAATTGACGGTGCCGGCCGCGGCGAAAACGAGTCGCGTCGAACTGAGTGCGGCCGGGCGCGTCGTGCTGTCGGCCGCCGACCTGACGGTGCTGCTCGTCCCGACTGTCAACAGCGTGGCGCCGACGACCGTGGTCGCGCCGGGCCAGGTGACACTCACTGGCGCCAACCTCGACCTCGTGCGCGAAGCGCGTCTGGCGAACCTCGCACTGAACATCGCGACGCGCAGCGCCGCGTCGCTGGTGCTCGACGTGCCGGGCAGCGCCGCCTCGGGCACCCTCACGCTGGTGGATACCGCGGGCGCCGCGCGTGCATTGCCACAGCCGATCACCGTCGTGGGCCCATTGGCCATCACGTCGTTTACGCCGGCAAGCGTCGTCACCGGGCAGACGCTGACCGTCGTCGGTACCAATCTTGACCGCGCGACCGCCATCGTCTTCGCCAACGGTGCGACCGCAAGCATCGCCACGCGCACGGGAACGACGCGTGTCACGGCGGTGGTGCCTGACGCCGCTGCAAGTGGTGTGTTCCGGGTGCGCGCGAGTGCCAGCGACGAAAGCCAGGCCGCGTCGGCCCTGCAGGTCATCCCGGCCATCCGCGTGGACGCGGGTACGGTGTATCGCGTCGCGGCCGCTGGCAACAGCGTGACGGTCACGGGCACCGGACTCATGGAAGTTTCGGGCGTGCGGGTCGCCAACACGGCGGCGACGATCACCTCGAAGACCGCTACACAGATCGTGTTCACCGTGCCGACAGGACTGGCGTGCGCCACGATCACGCTCGACTCCGCGACGCAACCATCGGTAGCGGGCGGCAGCGTCGTGGTCGGCAGCGGCTGCGTGGCGACGGTGGCCGGCGTCGAGTTCGCGCAGGTGTTGTCGCAGGGGCCTTTGGACAGCCGGCTGCGCCTCGTGCCGGGCAAGGAAACCTGGGTGCGCGCCTTTGTCGCGTCGTCGCAGTCGAACGTTCCAGCACCGCTGGTGCGCCTTACCGGCTACTCGGGTGCGGCGATCCTTGGAACGCTCGACATGGCCGGCCCCGCGGTGCTGCCGGTCGTCCCAGGCAATACGGTGCCGGACAGCATGCGCTATGACGAGGCGCAGAGCTTCAACGTGGAATTGCCCGCGGCCTGGGTGCGTGCCGGACTCTCGGTCCGCGTGGAGGCCGATCCCCTCAGGACATACGGCGCTCCGGTCGTCGTCGACGCGACCCCGCCGCTAGGCAGCGCCACCCGCGTCGAGATCCTGCTGGTGCCTCTGGTGTCCGGCGCCTTCGTGCCGACGCCGCCGACGACAGCCGCCGTGCTCGACGAAATCACCCGCCGATTCCCCATCCCACGCGCCAACATCACGGTGACGATGCGGCAGGCCTATACGCTGACCAGCGTCGTGGATGGCCTGGATACTTCGACCGAGTGGCAGAACGCCCTGGTCGAACTCAACCAGCTGCGTGCAATGGAAAACGCGCCGGCGAACCGCCTTTACTTCGGTGTCGTGCGCCGCTCGGGCGGCGGCATCGCCGGCATCGGCTACGTGCCAGGCCGCTCTGCGATCGGCTGGGACTCGGCCACGCAGTGGGCGCGCACGATGTCGCACGAACTCGGCCACAACTTCAGCCGCCCGCACGCGCCCTGCGGCGGTGTCGCGAGCCCCGATCCGAACTATCCCTATGCGGGCGGTGTGCTCAATGGCACGCCGCTGATGGACGCGGTGCCCGCGGCCCTCGACATCATCTCGCCCGTGAGCCAGACCGACATCATGGGTTACTGCAACGGCACGTGGTTCTCCGATTACAACTATCGCGAGATGCAGCGCTACATGGAGTCGCAGTCGGGCCTGATCGCGGCCCAGATCGCGGCCGACGAAGTCGAGCAGGACCTGCTGCTGGTGGCCGGCACCATCGGCCTCGATGGCCTGACGCTCGCGCCGGTGCAGGCGCTGCGTGGCGTGCCAACGATCGGGTGGCGGCGACTACACGCTGCGGCTCATCCTGAGCGACGGCAGCGCGATTGAACATGCGATCGAGGCTGAACTTGTCGATCACGCGGTGCCGCCGGAGCGGCAATTCGCCGTCGTCGTGCCGCGTCCTGACGTTGCCGTCGCGCGCATCGAGGTACTGCGTGGCGGCGCGGCGATCGCGGCGCGATCCTCCGGCCGCGCCACGGCGCAGCGCGCCGTCGGGTCGGATGTAGCCCGCATGCGCCAGATCGACTGGAACGAGCGTGATGGCCAGCTGACTGTGCAGTGGGACGCCGGTTCGGCACCCAGCCTGTCCGTGACGCATGTGGCCAATGGAGCGCGCACCGTGCTCGCATTCAGGCGCACCGGCGGCATGGCCCAGATCGACGTGTCGGGCTTGCCGCCCGGCGGACGCTTCGAGTTTGCGGTTTCTGACGGGCTCAACGCACGGTCGATCACCGCCCCGCGCTGACAGCGCACCGGCGCACGCCGGATTTCAGCGCGCACCGCCCGCCAGCAACGACTCGACTTCGGGGTGTCGTTGCACCCAGCTGCGAACGTAGGAGCAGACCGGCAGGACATCCATGCTGTTGGCGGCGGCGTGGGTGAATGCCGCCTTGACCAGCGCCGATGCGATGCCGCGCCCTTCGAGCTGGCTCGGCACTTCGGTGTGCACCAACATCATCGTGTCACCATGCATGCGGTAGTCGGTCCGGCACAGCATGCCGTCCACGACTGCCTCGAAGCGCTGTGACGCCGGGTTGTGCTGGACCGAAATCGTCGTTTCGGACATGCCCGCCTCGCGAGGTTGAACGCCTGAGCCTAGCGACCGCGTCGCGATGTGGGCTGCAGGAACCCCGGCATGTTAGTCCGCACCAGCGACTCGCCCGCGTCGCGACCCTCGCCGCCACGGTGTCCACCGCGTGTCGCCGCGGGACGTGGCGTCGACCGCGGTTGCGCGGGAGCATTCTTTCGTTCGTCGCCGGCGGCTGTACGGCGCGCGTCACCGGATGGCCCGGGGCGCGCCTTCGCCGCCTGCCCCGGCTGCGCAGGTGCCTTGACCCTGCCACCGCTGCCAGGCTGCTGGCGCCCACGTGACTCCCGCTGCGGTTGCGATGCCGCGCGCTTGGGCGAAGCAGGGCGGCGCGATGGCTGAGCAGTGCGTGCGGGGCGCTGGTCGGGATCATGCGCCGCGCCCACGGATGGCTGGTAGCTCGGAACCGTCATGCGCGGCACCGGCCGCTTGATCAACCGCTCGATGTCTCGTAACAGCGCTTCTTCCTCGCGGCTCACGAGCGAGATCGCTTCTCCGGTCGCACCGGCGCGGCCCGTACGGCCGATGCGGTGCACGTAGTCCTCGGGAACGTTCGGCAGATCGAAGTTGACGACATGCGGCAACTGCTCGATGTCGAGTCCGCGTGCCGCGATGTCGGTGGCGACCAGCGCCTGCAGGTCCCCGCGCTTGAAGTCGGCCAGCGCACGCGTGCGCGCGTTCTGGCTCTTGTTGCCGTGAATCGCGAGTGCGGTGACGCCGTGCTTGCAGAGATACTCGGCCAGGCGGTTGGCGCCATGCTTGGTGCGCGTGAAGACCAGTACCTGGAACCACTGGTTGTCCTTGATCAGGTGCGCGAGCAGCTCCGATTTGCGCGTGCGCTCGATGCTGATCGCTTTCTGGTCGACGGCCTCGACGGTCGAGTTGCGCGGCGTGGCCTGGACCGACACCGGGTTGCGCATCAGCGTGGCCGCCAGCGTCCGGATCTCGTCCGAGAACGTGGCCGAGAACAGCAGCGTCTGCCGCTGCTTCGGCAACTGCGCGAACACTCGCTTCATGTCGGGCAGGAAGCCCATGTCGAGCATGCGGTCGGCTTCGTCGAGGACCAGCACTTCGATCTTCGACAGGTCGATCGTCTTCTGGCCGACGTGATCGAGCAGTCGGCCGGGCGTGGCCACGACGATGTCGACACCACGCTTGAGCGCGTCGAACTGCGGCCGGATCGAAACGCCACCGAAGATGACGGCGCACTTGGCGTGCACATGCTTGCCGTAGTCGCGCACGCTTTCTTCGACCTGCGCGGCGAGTTCGCGCGTGGGCGCGAGGATCAGAACGCGCGGTGCGCGATGCTCGCGCGGTGCCGTCGGCGTTGCGGCACTCAGCCGTTGCAGGATCGGCAGCACGAACGCGGCGGTCTTGCCGGTGCCGGTCTGCGCGCCCGCCATCAGGTCGCTGCCCGCAAGGACCGGGGGAATCGCCTGCAACTGGATGGGCGTGGGCTGGGTGTACCCGAGGTCGGTGACCGCGCGTACGAGTGCCTCGGACAAGCCGAGGGCTTCAAACGATGAATTCAAACGAAACTCCTGAGCACGGCCTGCGCGAACTTTGCTCGCCGGACCGGTTCAGGCAGATGCAACTAGGGAAATAGACTTCGAGGGAGCGTGTTGACAACCACGATGGACGGGTGCGAACCGGAACCGACGCACCGCAATCAGGGGCGAATACTACACGAAGTCAAGGGCTTAGGCGGGTTTAGGTTCACAAGCCAATGTCCGCGCCCCACAGCACCGCGACGCCGATCAGTGCGAACACGACCGCGGCCAGCCCGTTCATCAGTCGCTTGGGCAGCTTCTCGGCGGCGACGTTGCCCAGCAGCACGGCAGGCACGTTGGCGATCATCATGCCGATCGTCGTTCCCGCAACGACGGCGACCAGCGCGTCATAGCGCGCGGCCAGCGCCACGGTCGCGATCTGCGTCTTATCGCCCATTTCGACGATGAAGAACGCGATCAGCGTCGTACCGAACACGCCGAAGCGCGACGGCTTTTCGGACTCGTCATCGAGCTTGTCGGGGATCAGCATCCAGATCGCCATGGCGATGAAGGACAGCCCAAGCGCCCAGCGCATCGCTTCCGGGCCGATCGCGCGTGTGAGCCAGGTACCGACCGCACCGGCAAGAAAATGGTTCGCGAGCGTCGCAACCAGAATGCCAAAGATGATCGGCCACGGCTTGCGGTACTTCGCAGCCAATGCAAGCGCCAACAACTGCGTCTTGTCACCGATTTCGGCGAGGGCAACAACGCCAATCGAAATGAGGAATGCCGTCAAATCAGTTATCCGAAATGGAGTGAGCGCTCTTGCCTCACGCAGGCCCGTCGAGCGGGCGCAAGCGTACACTTCCAACATTCTTCTCCATGCGAGTGACCGCCGCCTGCGGTCCCCGAACTCGGGTCTTCTCGCTCATTTCGATGACGTTCCTCACGCCCTGGCGTGCGACTCTGACTCGCACGTTCAAGCAGCTCTTCCCAGGGCGCTTCGCGGTTGCCGGCATTGTTGTCATCGCCTATCTCGCGGTGAGTCTGCTCACGCGTGTTGGACTGGCAGTCTTCAACGGCGAGGCAACGGAGTTCATGCCCGGGCGAGTTGCCGGGTGGCTGCTGATCGGGCTGACCTACGACCTGGCGGCGGCGAGCTTCTGGCTGCTGCCGATCGCGCTGCTCGCTTGGGCTTGGCCGGCGGGCCGTGCGCGTCGGACCTTTGGTGCGGCGGCGATCGTGCTGGCCACGATCGCATTCGGCATCTTCGTCTTCACGGCCGCATCGGAATTCGTGTTCTGGAACGAATTCTCTTCGCGCTTCAACTTCATTGCAGTCGACTACCTGATCTACACGCGCGAGGTGATCGGCAACATTCGCGAGTCGTACCGGATGACTCCGATCCTGCTGGGGCTGGCAGGTGCGACGGCCGTCCTCGTCGCGCTGGCAGTGCGGCCGCTCTGGCGGGCAACTCAGGTGGCAGCTCCCGGCTTCGGCCGACGATCCCTGCAGATGGCCGGCTACCTCGCGGTGGCGCTGGCGTCCTACCTGCTGGTTCCGTCGACGTGGAAGGAGTTCTCAAGCAGCGTCCAGTCGCAGCAGCTGGCGGGCAACGGGCACTGGGAGTTTTTCCACGCGTTCAACTCCAACGAGATCGACTACGACCGCTTCTATGCAACGGTGCCGATCGAGCAGGCCTACAAGGAACTACGTGAAGAATTCACTGATGCGGGGCCGGTCGAGTTCACTGGCGACGCCGGACTGCCGATCGAGCGCGTGATCCACGGGGCCGGACCGGAGAAGCCGCTCAACGTGGTGTTGATCTCAGTCGAGTCACTTTCGGCCGACTACATGGGCGCGTTTGGCAACGCGAAAGGCCTGACGCCGCAGCTTGATCGCCTGGCGCGCGAGGGACTGCTCTTCACGCAGCTCTATGCCACGGGCACGCGGACGGTACGCGGGCTCGAAGCCCTGGCACTTTCGCTGCCGCCGACGCCCGGCCACTCAGTCGTCAAGCGTCCCAACAACGATCACCTGTTCACCGTAGGCGAGGTCTTTGCCGAAAAGGGCTACGAGCCGCTCTATCTCTACGGTGGCTACGGTTACTTCGACAACATGGAGCACTTCTTCGGCGGCAACGGCTACACCGTCATCGACCGCACGGCGCTCGACAGGGCCGATATCCACTACGAAAACATCTGGGGCGTGGCCGACGAGGATCTCTTCTCGCTGACGCTGCGTGAACTGGATAAACGCCACACTGCCGGCACGAAGTTCTTTGCGCACGTGATGACGACGTCGAACCACCGGCCCTATACCTATCCGGCGGGACGCATCGACATTCCTCCCAAAAGCGGTGCCGACGGTGCCGTGAAATACACCGACTGGGCGATCGGCGACTTTATCGAGCGCGCGCGCAAGCACGCCTGGTTCGACGACACGGTGTTCGTTATTGTCGCCGACCACTGCGCAGCGTCGCGCGGCAAGACCGACCTGCCGCTGGACAGGTTCCACATCCCGCTGCTCATCTACGCCCCGAAGCACATCGCTCCGGCGCGCATCGATACCATCGCATCGCAGATCGACGTCGCCCCGACCGTGCTCGCGCTGCTGAATTTCAGTTACGTCTCGCGTTTCTTCGGGCAGGACATATTGAATGAAGGCCGCACGCACCAGCGCGCGGTGATGGCCAACTACCAGACGGTCGGTTACTACGAGCACGGCATGCTGGTCGAGCTGCGGCCGCAGCGGCGCGTGCGCGTCATCGATGCCGCCGAGTGGCCGCGAGCTGCCGCCGAGCGACGAAACCCGGCATTTCACCAACGAAGCGATCGGCTATTACCAGGGCGCGAGCACCGCCTTCCGCACCGGGGCTTTGCGCATGCCCGGCCATCTCCTGCCGCGGCCCGTCAAGTGACGCGGCCGATCCGGTAATCTGCGCGACTTTTCGCGCTTTCTTTTGCATTGGCCATGGCTCAATACGTCTACACCATGATCCGCGTGGGCAAGATCGTTCCGCCCAAGCGCGAGATCCTCAAGAACATCTCCCTCAGCTTCTTCCCCGGCGCCAAGATCGGCGTGCTCGGGCTCAACGGCTCCGGCAAGTCGACGCTGCTGAGGATCATGGCCGGGCTCGACAAGGACATCGAAGGCGAAGCGGTGCCGATGCCGGGGCTTTCGATCGGCTTCCTGCCGCAGGAGCCGCAGCTCGACCCCGCCAAGACGGTGAAAGACGAAGTGGAGGCGGGCCTCGGCGAAGTGATGCAGGCCAAGCAGAAGCTCGAGGAGATCTACGCGGCGTACGCCGAACCCGACGCCGACTTCGACAAGCTCTCGGCGGACCAGGCCAAGTACGAGGCGATCATCGCCACCTCGGGCGCGGACGTCGAGCACCAGATGGAGATCGCCGCCGATGCGCTGCGCCTGCCACCGTGGGACGCGTCGATCGCCAAGCTCTCCGGCGGCGAGAAGCGGCGCGTGGCGCTGTGCAAGCTCCTGCTGTCGAAACCCGACATGCTGCTGCTCGACGAGCCGACCAACCATCTCGATGCCGAAAGCGTCGACTGGCTCGAGCAGTTCCTGTCGCGCTTCCCGGGCACCGTCGTGGCGGTGACGCACGATCGCTACTTCCTCGACAACGCGGCCGAGTGGATTCTCGAACTCGACCGCGGCATGGGCATCCCGTGGAAGGGCAACTACAGCTCGTGGCTGGAACAGAAGGAAGAGCGCCTCGAGCGCGAGGCCAAGTCCGAGGTGGCGCGCATCAAGACGATGAAAAACGAGCTGGAGTGGGTGCGCCAGAACGCCAAGGGCCGTCAGGCCAAGAGCAAGGCGCGCCTGAAGCGGTTCGACGAGTTGTCGTCCTACGAGTACCAGACCCGCAACGAAACGCAGGAAATCTTCATCCCGGTGGCGGAGCGGCTCGGCAACCAGGTGATCGAGTTCAAGAATGTCAGCAAGGGCTACGGTGACCGGCTGCTGATCGACAGTCTCAGTTTTTCAGTACCTCCCGGCGCGATCGTCGGCGTCATCGGCCCCAACGGCGCCGGCAAGTCGACGCTGTTCCACATGATCACCGGGCAGGAGAAGCCGGATGCCGGCGAGATCGTCATGGGTCCCAGCGTGCAGATCGCGGCGGTTGAGCAGACGCGCGAATCGCTGCCGAACGACAAGTCGGTCTGGGAAGCGATCTCCGGCGGGCTCGACATCCTGCAGGTCGGCAGGTTCGAGATGCCGTCGCGGGCCTACCTCGGCCGCTTCAACTTCAAGGGCGGTGACCAGCAGAAGATCGTCGGCAACCTGTCAGGCGGCGAGCGCGGTCGACTCCATCTGGCGGCGACCCTGCTCAAGGGCGGCAACGTGCTGCTGCTCGACGAGCCGTCGAACGACCTCGACGTCGAGACGCTGCGCGCGCTGGAAGAAGCGCTGCTCGAATTCGCGGGTTCCGTGCTGGTCATCTCGCACGACCGCTGGTTCCTCGACCGCATCGCCACGCACATCCTCGCGGCCGAGGGCGACTCGCAGTGGACTTTCTTCAACGGCAACTACCAGGAGTACGAAGCCGACAAGAAGAAGCGCCTCGGCGAGGAGGGCGCGGCGCCGCACCGGCTGCGCTTCAAGCCGCTGACACGCGGCTGAGGGGCACGCCTCGGTATTGTCCCGCGTGGCGCTGAGCGGCCGCTGTCGCTACCGTGTCGGCTCGCGCAGTGAGCCGCAGGTTGACCGCTGCCTCATCCAGCAACCCTTGGAGATCGAATGACCGCCACTGCAGTCCGCCCGCGCGCAGCGCTGGCGCTCGCCTTAGTCCTTGGCCTGGCGCTCGCGAACGCGGCGTCGGCGCAGACCATCATCGAGGAGTGGAAGGACATCAAGGTGCCTGACGCACCGGCGCTCAAGCCGGTGAAGATCGACCCGAAGGACACGGCGCTGCTGCTGCTCGACTACGTCAAGCCGCTGTGCGGTGCGCGGCCGCGCTGCGTGGCGGCGGTGCCGAAGGTGCAGCCGCTGCTCGCCAAGGCGCGCGACAGCGGCATGCTGGTTGTCTACGCACTCGCCGGCCAGCCGCTGACCGACGTCATGCCCGAGCTTGCGGCCAAGCCCGGCGAGCCTTCGGTGTCGAGTGGCCCGGACAAGTTCATGAACACCGACCTCGACAGGATCCTGAAGGAAAGGGGCATCAAGACGGTCATCGTGGGCGGCACCGCGGCGGAAGGCGCAGTGCTCAATACTGCCTCGCAGGCGGCGCTGCGTGGTTACAAAGTGATCGTGCCGGTCGACGCGCTGGCCTCGGCAAATCCCTTCGGCGAGCAGTACACGGTCTGGCACCTCGGCAACTCGCCGCGCGTGGGCACGCAGGTAACGCTGACCCGGCTCGACCAGCTGAGTTTCTAGGCCCGCTCTGGCGGGGCTGCAGCGTCCTGCCGCAGCCCCGCGCCCTGGCTGTCAGCTGGACTTCGCCTGCGCGGCGGCGAGCGCCTTCTTCGGGTTGACCAGCGTGCGGCGGCCGTCCGCGGTCTTGTCCGCCGTCGAGACGATGATCTCGATGACCTTGGGTGGTGTCAGCGCCGGGTTGACAGCAAGGATCTTGCCGGCGAGGTTGGCCACCTGAGGTGCCGCCATCGACGTACCCGAGAACGCTACGCGGTCGCCGCCCGGCAGATAACTTTCGACCTGGTAGCCGTTGGCGTGCACCTTCACCGTCGGGCCGTAGCTCGTGAACGGCGCCTCGTCGCCGGCCTTGTCGACCGCGCCGACCGTCAGCAGGTTCGGCAGCACGATGTCGGCCGGTGCGTCTTCAGCGAAGGAAGCATTCTCATTGGAGTTGCCGGCCGCCGTGATGAACAGGATCTCGGGCGCACTCGCGAAGGCCTTCTCCAGAGCCTGCCGCCCGATGTCGAAGTACTCCCGCGCCAGCTTCTGGCGTTCCTCCTGCGTCTTGCCGATGCCGCACAGCTCGAGATCGTTCTCGATGCCGTTGACGCTTCCGCCCCAGCTCATATTGACGACGCGCGCCTTGTTGCGCCTCAGGAACTCGACCGTCTCGACGTAGCTCTTTGCATCCTTGCGCGTCTGCTCGAGCGACGGGCAGGGATCCGGAATCAGCGTGTTGCCGAATTCCATGCGCGCCACCAGCAGGCGCGCGTAGGGGTTGCCTTCCATCGTGATGCCGGCCACGTGCGTGCCGTGCGTGTAGTTGCCGGCGAGCATCAGCTCCTCGATCGTCGGCTTGTACTGCTCGCGCGGCAGCGTCGAGATCAGTTGCTTGACCTCGTTGGCCTCCGGACTGTCGACGTTCGACTGCAGGTCGGAGAATCCCTTGCTGCGCGCCTTCATCGCGGGAAGCCTTGCCTGCATCGCAGGCGTCAGGACCTGCAGTTCGGTGTTGGTCGGATTGGCGTACTTGTCGAAGCCGATCAGCACCGGCGCACCCTTCGCATCGCGCACGACCTGCGACTTGAAGATGGCGGTGTCCACGCCGCTGTCCCACACGGCGACGACGACCGGCGTGTAGGGGCGACCCGGTTCGAGCGCGACGTCCCGCGCGGCCCAGATGTCGGGCTTTTCGACCTTGTTGGCGGCAAGGTAGGCGCCGTAGGTGTCGATCATCGTCTGCTTCAACGGCAGCCGCAGCATCAGCCCATAGCGCACGCCGACCAGCCCCGGCGCCAGCTCACTGCTGAGCGCGCCGGTCTTGTCGGCGGTCGGCTGCAGGACTTCGTTGACGTAGCCGAGGAAGCGGCCTTCGCCGAGCAGCTCGGCGCTCGCCTTGGCCTCCTTGATGTCATTGGCAATGACCGGGTAAGGCAGGGGCTTCAGGGTGTTCGACAGGCTGCTCGCGACCGCGGCCTGGTAGGCCGGCCCGCTGGCGGCGCCTGCCGCCTTGCGTCCGTCGATGATCGCCCGCGCCAGGAGCCCGGTCAGCAGCTTGTCGGCGGGCTTTTCCTGCAGCGCGCGGATCTGCTCGATCCGCTTCAGCGCGTCGGCGTCCTTGCCCTCGAGCAGATCGAGCTGCAGCAGCGTCCCGAGCAGTTGCCGTTCACTCGACTTGTCGGCGATGTCGTACTTGGCGAGGACGGACTCGGTGTCCCGCCGCAGGGCCGCGGAAAACTCCGCGAACGCCTTCGGGTCCTTCACCACTTGCTCGAGGTTGCCCTTGAGCGGATACGTGAAGCGCGGCAGATCGGCCGCCTTTTCGATGCGCGGCTTGGTCTGCGCCTGCAGCGCTGGCGACAGGGCCAGCAACAGCGCGCACGACAGGATGCGGATCAGCATGGGGGAGTCCCGGTTCAGAGCAAGGCCGCGAGTGTACCGACGCCCGTGCCTCGGATAATGGCGGCATGGACGTGCAACCCGAGCGGCTCGCCTTCGACGCGAACGGCACTCCCTACAGCGAACGCTACGGCGACGTTTACGCCAGCCGTGAGGGCGCGCTCGGGCAGGCGCGCCACGTTTTCCTCGCCGGCAACGGGCTGCCCGAACGGTGGCGCGGTCGCGAACAATTTGTCGTGCTCGAAACCGGGTTCGGAGTCGGCACGAACTTCCTGGCCACCTGGCAGAAGTGGAGTACCGATACCGAGCGCTGCCGAAGGCTTCACTTCGTCTCGATCGAGCGCCATCCGCTGGCCGCGGCCGACCTGATCGCAGCCGCTCCCGCAGAACTGCGCCCGCTCGCCGTACAGCTGGCCGCCCGCTGGCCACTGCCACTGGCCGGCCTGCATCGCCGCGAGTTCGAGGCAGGGGCAGTGGTGCTGACGCTGGCCTTCGGCGATGCGCGGGCGATCGCACACCGTCTTGTGCTCGGGGCCGATGCGATCTTTCTCGACGGCTTCGCGCCGGACCGCAATGCGGAGATGTGGGAGCCATCAGTGCTCAAGGCAATTGCGCGCTGTGCACGGCCTGAGGCGACGCTGGCGACGTGGACGACCGCGCGGACCGTGCGCGATGCGCTGGTGAACTGTGGCTTCGCCCTCGAGACCAAACGCGGGTTCGGACGCAAGCGCGAGATGCTGACTGCGCGCTATGAGCCGGCGTGGAAGGTGAGGCGACACGAACCCCCGGCCGCCTACCGCGGCGAACGGTCGGCGATCGTCATCGGCGCCGGCATCGCTGGCAGCACCTGTGCCGAGGCCCTGGCGCGACGGGGCTGGACCGTAAACGTGATCGATCGCGCCGGGCAGACCGCCAGCGCAGGTTCCTCGCAGCCAGCAGGCCTGCTGCATCCGGTGCTGGCGGTCGACGATGCGCGCCTCGCCCGCCTCACGCGGGCGGGCGTGGCGCTGTCCGAAGTGGCACTTGACCGTGTCGCGCCGGACGGCCACGCCGGCTCGGTCCCGGTCTGGCGGCACGATGGCGCCGCTCAACTCGCGGACGACGCCGAGACCTGGTCACGCTGGGGCGCCGCGATCGAGCAGCAGGCGCTGCCGCCGGAGTTCGTCGAGCACTGTGACGCCTCGGCCCTGCGCGATCGCGTCGGCCTGATGCCACCTCGCGGGGGACTCTGGTGGCCGCAGGCGACCACCGTATCGCCCAGAGCATGGTGCGAGGCCCTGCTCGCGACTCCAGGCATCGAAGTGACGCTCGGCGCACCGGTGTCGCGGCTGCGGTACGACGTCGGTGGCTGGCACGCGCTCGATTGTGATGGTCGCCTCCTCGGGCGCGCTGCGGTGGCCGTCGTCGCCAGTGCGCTCGATGCACCGCTGCTGTTGCAGTCAAAGATTGCCTTGCGGGCGGTTCCCGGACGCCTGACTCTGCTCGATCGCAGTGCCCTGCAAGGCATGCACGCGCCGCTGACCGGTGATGGCTACCTGCTGCGCGGCCCGGCAGGTGAACTCGCCATCGGTGCGACCTATGAGACAGCCCTGCCGGATGGCATGGGGCCGGCCCCGCTGAGCGAGGAGCAGGCGACGGCGAGCAATCTTGCGCGCCTGTCACGACTCCTCGCCGAGCCTGTCGCCGTGCAGCCATTGGCCAACACCGCCGGCATGCGCTGTGTTGCGCGCGATCGACTGCCGCTCGCCGGCCCGGCGGCTGACGAGGCACGCGCCTGGCAGCAGCAATCGGGACTGACGGGGGCACACCTCGACGACCTCCCGCGGCAGGCCGGCCTGTACGGCTGCTACGCGCTGGCATCGCGCGGACTGACGCTCGCGCCAGCGCTGGCCGAACTCATCGCCGCGCAGATCGAAGGCGAGCCTTTGCCGCTGGAGCGCGACCTCGTCGGGGCGGTCGATCCGGCCCGCTTCCTGCTGCAGGCGCTTCGACGCGCACGACCCTGACATCGAGGCGGTCGCGTGCCGGCTTGCGGAGCGCGCTTGCGCGACAGCTCAAGCGCACCGAGGCCGCTACTCTTCTTCCTCCTGCTTGCGCTTGGACGCAAATTCGGTGGCGAGTTTCTGCTGCAGCGGCGGCGGTGCCTGCTCATAGTGCGAGAGCGTCATCGTCCAGGCCCCGCGCCCCTGCGTCATCGCCTTGAGTCGTGCCGAATATCCTTCAAGTTCGCCGAGCGGCGCCTGGCCTTCGACCACCAGCACGCCCGGCCCCATCGCACGCGTGCCGGTGATCTGGCCTCGGCGCGCCGACAGGTCGCCGGTCACGTCGCCCATGTTGCCCTCGGGCGCCTCGACTTCGACGTTGACGATTGGCTCCAGCACGATCGGCCGCGCCTTCGCGAGCGCGTCGAGGAACGCCTTGCGGCCGGCGGCAACGAAGGCAATCTCCTTCGAGTCGACCGGATGGTGCTTGCCGTCGTACACCGTCACGCGCACGTCCTGCATCGGAAAACCGGCCACGGGACCCGCGGCGAGCACGGACTCGACACCCTTCTGCACCGCCGGGATGAAGTTGTAGGGAATGACGCCGCCCTTGACCTGATCGACGAACTCGAACCCGGCGCCGCGCGCCAAGGGCTCAATGCGCAGATAGACCTCACCGAACTGGCCGGCGCCACCGGTCTGCTTCTTGTGGCGCGCGTGGCCCTCGGCATTGGCCGCGATCGTCTCGCGGTACGGGATGCGCGGCGGCCGCGTGTCCACCTCGACCTTGTACTGCTGCGCCATGCGGTCGAGCGTCGAGCGGATGTGCAGCTCGCCCAGCCCGCGCAGCACGGTCTCGTTCAGCACCGAGTCGTGCTCGACCACCAGCGTCGGGTCCTCGGCCGTCATCCGGTGCAGCACTTCGGAGATGCGCTGCTCGTCGCCGCGGCGCTTCGGCGCGATCGCCACGCCGCTCATCGGCGTCGGGAACTCGAGCGGCCGCATGTGGATGTGGTCCTCGTCGTGCGAGTCGTGAAGCACGCAGTCGAATTCGATCTCGTCGACCTTGGCCACCGCCGCGATATCGCCCGGCACCGCTGACGGGATCTCGACCGTCTTGCCTCCCTGCAGCATGAAGAGGTGTCCGACCTTGAACGGCTTGCGACCGCTGCCGATGAAGAGCTGCGTGTCCTTGGTCACGGTGCCCTGGTGCACTCGGAAGATGCCGAGCTTGCCGACGTAGGGATCGACGACGACCTTGAAGACATGCGCCAGCACGTGCTTCTTCGGGTCCGGTTCCGAGCGGAACTCCTCGACCGGTTGGCCGTCGATGAGCTCGCCCTTGAAAAAGAGCGGTGGGTTGCCTTCGGCCGGGTTCGGCAGCAGCCGCTCGAACACCTTGACGAGCTCGTCGATGCCGGCACCATTTTTCGCGGAGACGAAGCAGACCGGGATCAGGTGGCTCTCGCGCAGCGCCTTCTCGAACGGCGCATGCAACTGCCCCGCTTCGATCGCCTCGCCCTGCTCGAGGTACTTGGCCATCAGTTCTTCATCGACCTCGATGACCTGGTCGACCAGCGCCTGGTGCGCTTCGGCGACCGACGAGAAGTCGGCCTCGCCGTCGGGGTTGAAGAAGCAGTCGACGACTTTCGATCCGCCGCCGGCCGGCAGGTTGATCGGCAGGACTTCCTTGCCGAATGCCGTGCGCAGGTCTGCGAGTATCTGCGGCAGATCGACGTTCTCGGCGTCGATCTTGTTGATGATCAGCAAGCGACACAGTTTGCGGCGCCCGGCCCAGTCCATCATGCGCGAGGTGATCATCTCGATGCCGCTCTGCGCATTGACGACGATCGCGGCGGTTTCCACCGCATCGAGCGCACCGATCGACTGGCCGATAAAGTCCGGAAATCCGGGCGTGTCGAGCAGGTGCACACGCGTCGAAGGAAGATCCAGGTGCAGCACCGAGGTGCGCAACGAGTGCAGGAAGGTTTTCTCCAGGCCGTCAAAGTCGCTGACCGTGGTCCCTCTTTCGACACTGCCCGCCGCGGGGATCGCGCCCGAGCGCGCGAGCAGCGCTTCGGCGAGCGTTGTCTTGCCTGCACTGCCGTGGCCCAGCAGGGCCACGGTCCGCAGGTTCTCCGTTGAATAAGCCATTACTTCTCCTCGGCCGTGTTGTTCTGGTGCGAAAGGCGACGTTACGCTGCGGCGCCGACCCTGTCAGCCGGTCGAGCCCGGACCGCAGCGTCGGCTTGACGTCCGACAAGGGGCCGTCCCGGACCGGGCCTTGCGACCTGCGTGCGGTCCCGGCGCTGGCCGGCCGATTCATACCGCCGAGGCGTCAATTCGTCACTCGGCGGGTGAATTGTGCGGACCATGACGTACACAATCGCCTCCCTGCCAGCCCACCCAAGAAAGGAATCCCCGATGGACGTATTCAGCACTCCCGGCGCCTTCAGTTGGAGCGAGCTACTGACGACCGATCCCGCCGCGGCCAAGGCCTTTTATACGAAGCTTTTCGGCTGGGGCACCAAAGACATGCAGATGTCGAGTGGCGCGTACACGACCTGCCAGGTCGGCGAAGAGTCGGTGGGCGGAATCATGCAGATCCCGGCCGAGGCCGCTGGCATGCCGCCGATGTGGGGTGTCTACGTCACGGTCGCGGACGTCGACGCAACGATTCGTGAGGCGGAAAAGCTCGGCGGCGCAGTCGTGATGCCGCCGATGGACGTCGAAGGTGTCGGTCGGATGGCCGTGGTGCGCGATCCCCAGGGCGCCAGCTTTTCCGTCATCAAGTACGGATTCCCGGCGCAATAGACATCGCAGCCGGCACGTACTTCCATGCCCTGCGACGCACTGCGCGATGCGCGGCAAGTGTCGCAGGAGTCAGCGGAAAATGTCACAAGGGAAGTGCACGTCACAACGACGCCGGCCTGCCGCGGACGGACGACCGCACCCGTGCGTCGCGCGCAGCGCGCGGCGGCTCAGTGCTGTTTGACGAAGCCGCGGCGTTCGTCGATTTCGCTGTCGAGCAGTCGGCGTGCCGTATCGAACGCGTCTCTGGCGGCGACAAAGGCATCCTCGTCCGCCTGGCGCGTGATTGCGTACTCATTCCCCTTGACGTGCAGATCGAGCCGCACGCGGTATTCACGCGCCTTCGCGCTGTGTCGCGTCTCGGACGTCACCGCCACATGCAATTGTGTGATCGCCGGGTGGAACTTTCCGAGCTTCTCGGCCTTCTCGTTGATCGCTTGTTCCAGCGCTTCCGAGCGGTCCATGTGGTGAAACGTGATCTGGATCGGGAATGTCATCGTGTTCTTCCTGCTCTGCTGAACATCCACTTTCATGGTGGCCCCGCTTGGGCCGCCGGCGTTGATGGTGGTCAACGACAGGCCCCGGGGTTGCCTCCGGGCAACGCTGCGCAAGCCAAGCTCCATCGCGTAAACCCGAAGGGCGGTAGTGTTCAGCGTGTGAAGGAAAGCCCCGGATGGGCCAGCCGAGTACGCGGATCTTGCCCCGCGTCGAAGCGCTGTCGCCAATTCGGGGCGAGCGACGAGGCATTCCTGCTCCCAGGCAAAGGCACGCGCGGACGGTCTTCACAGGCCACTATCCCCGCTTCATCTTCATGCGCTGTTCGGCCGCCCGTCCCCGGGCCTTCCATTCCGCGAGCTGCTTGCGGCGATCCAGCAGCGTCATGGTTTCGCGCCGGATCTCGCGCCGCATCTTGTGGAAGTTGGCGAGCCTGTCCGCATCGACCTGCGCACGCACCGCGCAGCCCGGTTCGCCGTCATGCTGACAATCGCGGAAGTGGCACTGTTCGGCCAGTTCGACGATGTCCGCGAAGCTGGCGTTCAGTCCGGTCTCGTCGGTGTCGGCCCGCAGCCCGCGCAAGCCCGGCGTATCGATGACGCAGGCGCCGCCCGGCAACAGATGCAGCGATCGCGCGGTCGTCGTGTGGCGCCCACGGCTGTCGTCGTTCCGTACCGCTCCGATCGACTGTTCCATGCGGCCAAGAAGCGAGTTCGTCAGCGTCGACTTGCCGGCCCCGGAGGAACCGAGGAGCACCAGGGTCTGGCCCGCGCCGAGATAAGGGGCGAGCTCTTGCGCCGCCGATGGCAGACGTGCGTCCAGGGCATGGATCGGCACGTCGGCCGGGATGCGACGGCGCGTCTCGTCGCAACGGGCTTCGCCCTGGTCACCGAGGTCGCGCTTGGTCAGGACTACGACGGGCCACACCTGGGCACTTCTCACCAGCGTCAGATAGCGCTCGAGGCGGCGCAGGTTGAAGTCGCCATCGAGGCCCATCACGAGCAGCGCCGTGTCGACGTTGCTCACCAGACACTGGCGAGCCCCCTCCGACGTGCGGCGAACGAGCTGGTTGAGCGGCACCATGCGCGCCGCGACCCAGAGCCCGTCGTTGTCGTCGCCAGTGGCCAGCACCCAATCACCGACGGCAAGCTGGTCGCCGTGCGCAGCGAGTTCCCGCGCAAGGGACGGCAGCAGGTGCGCGCGACGCTCGTCGGCACCATCGTGCACGACAGCGCCGTCTCGGTGCACTTCGAGAACGCGCATTGCACTGCCCGTCGTCGGCAACTGCGCGAGGTTCTGTCCGACGAGGTTTGAATAGCCGATCAGCCGCAGCCGATCGTGGAGATCTGAAGTCATGGTGGTTTCCGAATCGAGCGGCGCGCAAACGCCGCGAACACGACACGCGCGCGTTCGCGCGCGACCGGGGTCGATGCAGGATGGCCGGCCGCGGGAGCGGCCGATTCGGAAACGTCCGAGTCAGCGGCGGGGCGGCCGACTAGCGAACAAGATCAGTCTTGGACATGCGCGCCTCCGGAAGGAAGTGGCGCTCGAGGAGCGAGGGCGCGATTGTTGATCCCCGTGCGGCGTTCCGTCAACGGGAAAATTCGATGTGCAGCGTTGCGCGATGGACACAATCGGAGGCCAGGGGCCCCGATCGACGTCCGTGCGCGATGTCAGGCCGCGGGCGGGGTGTCGCTGGCAGTCGCTGACGGTGCAGCGTCGTCAGGGCCAGGAGCCTTGTCGGGCTTCTCAGCCGCCTTGCGCTGGCGCTTTTCCTCCTGCTTTTTCTTCTTGGCCAGCTCGCGTTGGCGTTTTTCGAACGAGTAGTTGGGTTTTGCCAAGTCGGACTCTCCTTAAAGGTGTGCGCAAGTGTCGCGCATATAAAAAAAGACCGCCACATGACGTGGCGGTCTTTTGTGCAAACCAGTCGACCTTAGATCGGCTTGATCTGCGTAGCCTGCGGGCCCTTGGCGCCTTGGGCTACCGTGAACTCGACGCGTTGTCCCTCTTGCAGGGTCTTGAAACCCGCAGACTGGATCTCCGAGAAGTGAGCGAACAGGTCCTTGCCGCCGCCTTCAGGAGTGATGAAGCCGAAGCCCTTGGACTCGTTGAACCACTTAACCGTACCTTGTGCCATTTTGAAAAACGTCCTTGAAAAATGATGGATAACTAACGCTGGCAGGAACGTCCTGCTGCGTGCAAACGATCAAGTACGTAAACCGGGGAACAAGGCGCGGTCTGAATATAAATGACCGGCACAGGGTACCAAGGGACTAACGACACTCAAACGCAAGCAGAGTTGACGGTACGCGGTTGTCTGGCGCTTGTCCAGCCGCCGTTTTGGGCCGGTATGCCGGGCCAGGAGTCGTTCGCGGCGCGGCCCGGGGCGCGGTTCCGCCTGAGATACTTGCATCCATGCAGGCCATTTTGGCGGTCACGATCCCGTTTTTCGCGCTGGTGCTGTGCGGATACCTGGCGGGACGCTCGAAAATCCTGCCCGAGGCGACGATTCCGGGGCTCAACCTGTTCGTCCTGTATTTCGCGCTGCCCTGCATGCTGTTCCGGTTCGGCGCCTCGCTGCCGGTGGCCCAGGTCCTGAATCCCGTGGTGCTGGTCATCACGCTGATCACCGCCGTGGTGCTCGTGGTGGCGACGATCGCCCTGACGCGAACCGAGGCGGTGCCGATGAAAGACGCAGCGCTCGGTGCGCTGACTGTCGTCTGGCCGAACACCGGCTTCATGGGCGTGCCACTGCTCGCTGCGCTGCTGGGCCCGGCCGCCGCCGGGCCGGTGATCACGACGCTGCTCGTGGATCTGTTCTTCACCAGCTCGCTATGCATTGCGCTGGCGCAGACCGGCGGGGCGCCGGATGGCCATGCGCCGGCTCAGATCGGGCGGTTGCTCAAGGGCACGCTGGCCAATCCGCTGCCCGCTGCCATCGCGACCGGGCTCGTATTTTCGGCATTTGAACTGCGGCTGCCGGGCCCCGCGGAAACCATCATCAAGATGCTCGGCGATGCCGCTACGCCGGTGGCGCTCTTCACGATCGGCACCGTGCTGTGGCGCGCCGGGCAGCATGTGCATACGCGCACGCCGCTGCAGCGCTACCTGCCGCTGGCCATCGCGAAACTCATCGTTCATCCGCTGGTCGTCCTGGCGCTGGGTGTCGCCGCCATCCGGCTCGGAACGCCGCTGGACTCGTTCACGCTGACGGTCATCGTGCTGGCCGCGGCACTGCCTTCGGCGAGTTCCGTGTCGCTGCTGGCCGAGCGTTACGGGGCCGACAATGGCCGCATCACGCGCATCATCATCAGTTCGACGGTGATGGCTTTCGTCACTTTCACATTGCTGGCGTGGCTGCTGCACGAGCAGCCGCAGTAGCCGGTCTCCGGAGAGCGTGCCATGTCCGAAACTGCCGTCGAAGTCGTGCAACGCCAGGTCGAGGCCTACAACCGGCGCGACATCGACGCCTTTGTCGCGGCCTATCACGATGATGTGCGGATCTTCCGCCTGCCGTCGACCACGCCGGCCATGGTCGGCAAGGCCGCCCTGCGCGAGTTCTAAGCAACGAAGCGCTTCAATCTGCCGGGGCTGCACGCGGAAGTCCGCCAGCGCATCGTCCTTGGCAACAAGGTGATCGATCAGGAGTATGTGACCGGCATTGGCGACCAGCCGCTCGAGGTCGTCGCGGCCTACGAGGTGCTGGACGGGCTGATTACGACGGTGTGGTTCCTTTCACCCGCCTGACCGCCCGGCGGCCAGAGAGTCGACCCTGGTGCCCGCGCGCGCGTGCTCAAGTTTTGACCGGACCGGCGTTCCGTTTCACCGCTGGCGCTAGCCTGCGCAGGGTCAGCGATCGATCCGCCCAGGTCTTCTTCCTTCGTCATGCAGGCACCTTCACGATCCAAGCGATCGGCCTCCGCCCGGCCGGCAGCCAGGCGGGCCAACGGCCTGCGTACCGCGCTTGTGTTGCAGGGGGGTGCGGCGCTCGGCGCCTACGAAGCCGGGGTGCTGAAGGCGCTGCTGGAGCCGCCCGGACGAACGTTCGACATCGTCACGGGATGCTCGATCGGGGCTGTGATGGCGGCCATCCTGGTCGGCGCGCGCGGTGATCCGCGCGAGCATCTCGACGAACTGTGGCAGCGCATGGCGATGCAGACCAACCCGTTCGTGCCCGCGATGTTCGCCAACACCTTTCCCGCGCCCGGAGCCAACGCGCTGTATCGCATCAACCCTGCGTATTACGCGGCGCCGCCGCTGGCGACCTATGTATACGACCCGGCCCCGCTTGAACAGGCGATCGAGGAATGGGTCGACTTTCGCCGCTTGCGTCGCTCGGCGACGGAACTGATCGTCACTGCCGTGGAGGTGAAGAGCGGCCGGCTGGCCGAGTTCTCGAGCCGGGCAACGTTCGGTGTACGCCATGTGATGGCCAGCGCCAGCCTGCCACCCGTTTTTCCATCGGTCAGCATCAATGGCGGTGACTACTGGGACGGGGGACTGATCTCCAACACCCCGCTGCGCCCGGCGCTGAACGCGATCGAGGCGCATAACGCGGCCGACCCGAAGGCGCGCTGGGAGATCATCGTCGTCGACCTCTTCGCGCCCAGCACCACGTTGCCGCAGGACATGACGGACGTCCTGCAGCGCGCCTTCGAGCTGACGTTCTTCGGCAAGTTCCAGCACGACCTCAAGCTCTTCGAGATGTACAACGCGCAGATCGACCTGATGCGGGCCGTCGACGCGGCGCTCCCCGCGCGCAGCCCCTTGCGCAGGCATCCGGCCTTTGTGCGCATGAGCCACCACCGCCGGGTCGATCGCCTCACAGTGATCCGAACGTCGAAGCCGGAGGCGATGGGGGGCCCGGCCGATTTCTCGCCGGACACCATCGCGCGCCGCATTCAGCTGGGTGAGCGCGACACGCGCCGCGCGCTCGCGAAGTCGAGCCCGACCTGAGCGTCCGCGGTTGACGGCCTACCGGCCGGCGCCGCCGGGGCGCTGCGCACATGAGTGTCGTCATGGACCATGACGAAGCGACTACTTCAGGTTGTCGATCGGCACGGGCTCGATGGCGTCAGCCGGAGTGAATCCGAAGATGCGGCCGAGGAAGTAGAGCTCCGCTTCAAGTGCGCGCACGATGTTCTCGGCGCGGCGGAAGCCGTGCTGTTCGCCCTGGAATTCGAGGTACGCGACCGGCTTGCCGCGCGCCCGCACGGCCGCGACGATGCCACGGCTCTGCGCCGGTGGCACAGCGCGATCCTCGTCGCCCTGAAACGTGATCAGTGCAGCGTCGAGCGACTCGAGATGATGGATGGGGCTGCGGGCGCGATAAGTCGCGAGACCCTCCGGCAGTGGTGCGACGAGTCGGTCCAGGTAGCGACTCTCGAACTTGTGGGTGTCGGCTGCGAGCGACTCGAGGTCCGCCACGCCAAAGTAATTGATGCCCGCCGCGAAGCGCCGCGTGAACGCGAGGCCGGCTAGCACGGTGAACCCGCCGGCGCTGCCGCCGCGGATTGCCACTCGTGTGCCGTCGACACGCCCCTGCGCGACGAGGTAGTCGACGGCGGCGACCGCATCGGCGAGGTCGACCACACCCCACTCGCCGAGCAGGCGGTTGCGGTAATCACGTCCGAATCCGCTCGATCCGCCGTAGTTCACATTGACGATGGCGAATCCGCGCGTGGTCCAGAACTGGTGCGATGGGCTGAGCGCTGGCGCGGCGTGCGTCGTCGGCCCTCCATGCACCAGCACGATTAACGGCGGCTTCGCGTCCTGCGGGCTGCTGCAGCCCGGGTTGCATGGGGGATGGAAGAAGGCATGCGCTTCGCGCGGGACCCCGTCGGCGCCGGGCCGTGTCGGGAAACGGATCGGCTCGGCCCGCGACACGAAGTCCGGCGCGAGTGGGGCCGGGCCGCCCGTGCGCACGACGCGGTGCGCACCGTCGCGCAAGGAAAACGTGATCAGCGCGTAGGGCGCCGTCTCGGAGGCCGCGATCGCGTAACCGTGCTCCGCATCGAGCACGCCCACTGATCCGAAGGATACGAAGGGGAGGGCGAGTTCTGCCACGCGGCCGCTCGCAAGATCGACGAGCACAAGCTGGTCAACGGCGTTGCGGCAGAGGCGCGCCAGGGCACGGCCATCGCCGGTGAGCGCGTACGTCGAAGCGCCGAGATTCCATAGCGGCCCGCCGAAGTCCGCGTCGAGCGCCGTGACCGTCTCGGTCGTGCCCGTCCTTCCAGCGATAGAGGTTCCAGTAGCCGCTACGGTCCGACAGGAAGTAAAGCGTGCCGTCCACGTCCCACACCGGTTCGATGACGGACTCAGCCGTGCCCTCCGGGCCGCCTGCGATGACGCGCAGATCCTCGAGACCGTCGGCGCCGAGCCTCGCGACATACAGCGTGGTCGCATCCCACGGCATGTTCGGATGGTTCCAGGCGATGAGTGCGATTCGCCCGTCCGCACTCGGGCGCGGGTAGGCGACGAAGTCCGAGCGATCGAAGAGCACCCGACCGGCGGATTCGACGTCCACATCGATGGCGACGACTGCATTGACCGGCTCGCCCGGCGCGCTGTGGTCCTCGCGCACGGCGAAGAACGTGCGCCCGTCGGGGCCGGCCGCAAAGTCCGCGTAGCGGTAGCCGTCCGGCGTCAGGGCGCGCGGTGCACTTCCTGCGCGCTGAACGTACAGGCGTTGATCCGGGAACTCGCAGACCACGACCCGGCCGTCGGCCATGCCGTATGCGCGGCCGCCGTACTCGTGCACCCGCGAACGGACGTTCGACTCGGCGCCCGTCACGTCCTCGATGACGCCACGTGCTGTTTCGGCAACCAGCACACTGCGGCCGCGTTCCTGCGGCCGCGATTCGGTCCAGTAGAGCCGCCCGCGATGCGCACTCGCATAGGCCAGGCTGAGGGATGCCGCTGCGACGTCGCGCGCGGTGAGCGGGGACGGCCAGCTGCCGAACGGGGTGGGGGTCGGTGACATGGGAGCCCGGGTGAGAGTCTGAGGCGACAATAGCGGTTCGCTTCACGCCCCCGCAAATGATTCGCCTCACCGAACTCCGGCTCCCGCTTGACCATGCCGAGCCCGCATTGCGGGCGGCCATTGTTGCGCGGCTGGGCGTGCCCGACGCCGATCTGTGTTCGTTCAGCGTGTTCCGGCGGGCAGTGGATGCCCGTCGGAAGAGCGCCGTGATGCTCACCTACACGGTGGACTGCGAGGTGCGCGACGAAGCCGCCGTGCTGTCCGCGCGTCGCGGCGACCCGCACGTGAGGCCGGCGCCGGACACGACCTATCGTTTCATCGGTCATGCGCCGGCGGACTTCCTTGCCAGCGGACGTCACCGGCCAATCGTCATCGGCTTCGGTCCGTGCGGCATCTTCGCTGCGTTGGTACTGGCGCAGATGGGCCTGCGACCGATCGTGCTCGAGCGCGGCAAACGCGTGCGCGAACGTACCAAGGACACCTGGGGGCTGTGGCGCAAGGGTGTGCTGAATCCGGAGTCGAACGTGCAGTTCGGCGAGGGCGGCGCGGGAACGTTTTCCGACGGCAAGCTGTGGAGCCAGATCAGCGATCCGCGCTACCTGACGCGCAAGGTGCTGACGGAGTTCGTGAAGGCCGGGGCGCCGGAGGAAATTCTGTATGTCGCCAAGCCGCACATCGGCACCTTCCGTCTCGTCAGCATGGTCGAGAAAATGCGTGCGGAAATCGAGTCGCTCGGCGGCGAGATTCGTTTCGAGCAACGCGTCGTCGACGTGATGATCGAAGCCGGTTCGATCCGCGGTGTCACGGTGGCGAATCCCGCGCATCCCGGGGGCGAGACGCTGGACGCCGATCATGTCGTGCTCGCGCCGGGCCACAGCGCGCGCGACACGTTCGCGATGCTGTATGAGCGCGGCGTCTACATGGAAGCGAAGCCGTTCTCGGTCGGCTTCCGCGTCGAGCATCCGCAGAGCGTCATTGACCGCGCGCGCTATGGCGCCAGCGCCGGCCACCCGATGCTCGGCGCGGCCGACTACAAGCTGGTGCATCACGCGAAGAACGGCCGCTCGGTCTACAGCTTCTGCATGTGCCCGGGCGGCACCGTGGTGGCGGCGACGTCCGAAACCGGGCGAGTCGTCACCAATGGCATGAGCCAGTACTCGCGCGCCGAGCGCAATGCCAATGCCGGCATCGTCGTCGGCATCGCGCCGGCGGATTACGCGCGGTCCGGCCACGTGGATGACCGCCAGAAGCCTGCAGTCCATCCGCTCGACGGAATCGAGTTCCAGCGGCAATGGGAGTCGCGCGCGTTCGAACTCGGTGGGGGCGATTACTGCGCGCCGGGGCAACTCGTGGGCGACTTCCTGAAGAAGCAGCGGTCGAGCGTGCTGGGTGAGGTGCTGCCGTCCTACACACCCGGGGTGCGGCTGACGGATCTCGCCGAGCCCGACCGACCGAGCCTGCCGGACTACGCGCTCGAGGCGATCCGCGAGGCGATCCCGGCGTTCGACCGTCAGATCAAGGGCTTCGCACGGCCGGACGCCGTGTTCACGGGTGTTGAGACCCGCACCTCGTCGCCGCTGCGCATCACGCGCGGCGCGAACATGCAGAGTCTCAATGTGAAGGGCTTATACCCGGCGGGCGAGGGCGCGGGCTACGCCGGCGGCATCATGTCGGCCGGCGTCGACGGCATCGAGGTGGCGGAGGCGGTTGCGCGTTCGCTGCTGAATACCGAGTCGATTGCAGCAACGGCCGGCGCCTCGGCGTAATCCCGCCCGAGTCGCACTCAGCGGCTCGGGAAATAGTCACGCGCGCAGTTTCGATCGCCCGCCGCGGACGGCCGTCGGCCCGTGGCGACGCAGTGCATCCGCCGTCTGGTTCGCGGTGACTGCGGCCAGCGGAAAGACGACGCGCATGATGTCGTCACGACGGTTCCACGCCGCCGGCGTGGACTCGTAAAAGGCCACAACGTCGGGAAACACACCCCAGCGGTGGCGCGAGCTGCCGGAATCGCCGGGCATGAACTGCGCGAACGAAGCAGACCGGCCGTCCCATTGAGCGCGGCCGTCCAGGCGTACTCCGTAACCCCAGCCTGCGACCTTCCACGCGGAGGGCGGCCTGTGCAGCCCGGAACAGCGGCATGTCGACGACGTAACTGTCGGTAGCGACCCATGCGCCGTCCAGCTTCACTTCGGTGTAGCTGTGGTCGACCAGCGGCGTGCGCAGATCCAGGAGTCCCCGCAGGAGAGTGGCATCGAGATCGACGAACTGCTGGCGGGCTTCGATGCCCGCCGCGCGCAGCATCGCGATGAAGAGCGTCGATTTCGTATTGCTGAAGCCAACGCCGGCGGCCAGTACGTCGGCAGCCGACATCGCATAGAAGTGCGGAGTGAAGCCGAAGCGCACCTCGTCACGCACGAAGTCGTGAATGGCCACGGCGCGCTCGCGCGGCGTGTGGCGGTCCTGGACGAGTTGTGCCACCTGCTCGGTGATTGCGACGTGGGTGTCATCGATCAGCACCCGCGCCAGCACCGGATTCATCGACAGCAGTGGGCCGATCAGCCACGCCGTGCTGGCATGCAGGGCGCGGCGGCGGTCGGCTCGGACAGGGAGACGGGGCATGCGTGGAGTCTGACGCGCGATGGTGAAGTTCCCGTGAAGACCTGCATGCCGCATATGCGGTTGTGCAGGGACGAACCCGAATCAGGATGGACGCCAGCATCACGCCTGAGTTCCGCGATTGGCGGCGCATCACTGCAATGCGTGAGGATCGAGGCGCCAACGGATGACGTGATGAGTTTGCCGCTCCGATGTTTCAAGGACGTTGCTGCATGGCTGGCTGACGTATGCTCGGGTCCGCCCGGTCCATCGCTGCACCGCCCGTTGCCCCATGACACCTGCCGCCGAATCGGTCATTGACTCGTCCGTCGCGTGGTGGCGGCTGGTCGCGACGCTGACGATGTCGACGCTCGGCGGTGTCGGCATGTGGTCGGTCATCGTGGCATTGCCCGCCGTGCAGGCGGAGTTCGGTGTCGATCGCGGCACCGCCTCGCTGCCCTACACGCTGACGATGGTCGGCTTCGGGCTCGGTGGCATCGTGATGGGCAAGCTGACGGACCGCTACGGTGTCAGCCTGCCGCTGGCGTTCGCGACGCTCGCGCTGGCACTGGGCTACGGCGCCGCGGCGCTCGCGCCCACGTTGCTGACCTATGCGCTAGCACAAGGCCTGCTGATCGGTTTTCTCGGCAGCTCCGCCACGTTCGGTCCACTGCTGGCCGATATTTCGCACTGGTTCGAGCGCCGGCGGGGCCTGGCCGTGTCGATCGTGGCCTGCGGCAACTACCTGGCCGGCACGGTCTGGCCGCCGATCGTGCAGCATCTCATCGAGACCGTCGGCTGGCGCCACACGCACCTGCTGATTGGGGTGGCGTGTCTGCTGACAATGTTGCCGCTGACGCTGGTGCTGCGGCGCCGGCCGCCGCATGCGGGGCACGCGCATGCCGCGGCGCAGGCACTGCGGCCGCCGCGGGATCTCGGCATTTCGCCGCGTGCCCTGCAGACGCTGCTGGTGATTGCGGGCCTCGCCTGCTGTGTCGCCATGTCGATGCCGCAGGTTCATATCGTGGCCTACTGCGGTGATCTCGGCTATGGCCCCGCCGCGGGTGCGCAAATGCTGTCGCTGATGCTGGGCTTCGGCATCGTGAGCCGGCTGCTGTCCGGGTGGATCGCCGACCACATCGGTGGCCTGCGCACGCTGCTGCTCGGTTCTGCGTTGCAGGGCGTGGCACTGGCGATGTACCTGTTCTTCGACGGCCTGACGTCGCTTTACATCGTGTCTGCGCTGTTCGGCTTGTTCCAGGGCGGCATCGTGCCGAGCTATGCGATCGTGATTCGCGAGTTCTTTGCCCCGCAACAGGCCGGCGCACGCGTCGGGCTCGTCCTGATGGCCACGTTGTTCGGCATGGCGCTGGGCGGCTGGATGTCGGGCGCGGTATTCGACCTCACCGGCTCGTACCGGGCCGCCTTCCTCAACGGTACCTTGTGGAACCTGCTGAACCTGACGATCGTGGTCTGGCTGATACGACGGCCGGGGGCGCGGTTCAGTGCGCCGCGCGCGCGGGCAGCGTGAGGCGCGACTCGTCGATGGCATAGCACGCCAGCACGCGGCCGGCAGCATCGAACAGTGCCTCCGCGTCTTCCGCGCGGACGATGCCGGTGTCGATGAAGTGGTCGGGGAAGCGCGAGGTGCCGTAGAAGTAGCTGCGCGGCAAGCCGGCGAGGTCGAGGTAGTGGATCTCGTAGGCGTAGCGCGCCAGTTCGCTGACCAGCCCGAGTTGTTCGTCCAGGTGATGGGTCACGTTGGTGCGCACGTAGGCCTGCATCTCCTCGTTCGGTATCAGGCGCGACGACATCAGGTTGGCCAGGTAGTCGCCGACGCGCGCCAGCGTCTGGCGGGCGAGCGCCTTGGGCAGCTCGGCGCGGTTGGGTTCGATCGACTCCAGTTCCTCGTCCACCACGGCGCGCAGTTGCCCGGGAAACGCGGCGACCACGCGGGCGAACGTCGTGCCAAGCTCAGCGCGAGCGGCAAAGTACTCCGGCCGCCGTTCCTCGGGCAGCCGCAGGATCTTTGCCGTGTGCGCGATATGACCCCATTCATGCATGACGCGCGCGCCGAGCAGCAGCCGGTGATACGGTGGGGCATCGCCTGCGCGCGCATCGAACGCCGGTTGCTGCAACTCGTAGACCACCGCGCGGCGCTCCGAATCGACATAGGCACCGCCGCCCGTCTCGAGCACGGAACAATGGGTCGGCAGGGCATCCACGTCGCGCACCCGCCCAAGGAACTGGCGCGAGCGCTCGTCGATCGTGCGCAGGTCGGCGTGGATGCTGGCTACCGCTTCGTCGTTCGCGTTGGCCAGCACGCGCCGGACGCGGATCGGGTCGTCGTGCTGCGGTGTCCACAGGGTTCCGCCATTTGGTCCATGCACGATGACGTGCGCCCGCGATTCCAGCAGCCAGTCGCACAGTGCCTCGAGTGCGCCCGCGCGCGATGAGATGACAGCCGGCGCCGCCATGGCGGCGCGCACGGCCTCCTCGGCGGCAGTGCCCAACGCCGTCAATTGCGGCTGCAGGCGCTTTGGCACATAAAGATCCGCCCCGTCGATGTGCAAATGCGGTTCGGTCAGTTCCTGTTGCGGTACCCGCAGTGGGTCCTGCAGCAGTTCGTCGATCCAGGCAAAGGCCTCGGCGAGAGCAACGAAAGCTGCCGCATCGGGTCGCCTGGCGCGGCTGGCCGCGTCCGCAAACGCCTGCCGGCTGGTCGCGTCGCGCTCGAACCAGTAACTAAGGTTGTAGGCGATCGTCGCCGGCACCGAGCGCAGCAGCGACAGCCGCTCCATGTGTACGAGCAGCGCGGCGACATATTCCGGATGCGTGTCCAGGTCCGCGGTGTAGAGCATCGACGACGTGCCGCGGAACGGTTCGAGATACGGCAGGACGCCGCGCGCTTCGGCGACGATCAGCAGGTTGGTCTGTCGCGGCGGGAACCACGCGCCGGGCGCCGCGGTGTGCAGGGCTCGGCACCTTTGCCAGTAGAGCCTGAAGCCGGAACTGAGGCAGTCCAATTGCCCGGCGGACAGACGCTTCTCCTTCACCAGAAGCGCTCCGAACGCGTGTTCGACGCCGTGCTCGCCCAGGACCTCGGCGGGAACGACGAAGGCGTTCGACTGAGCGAGGCAGAAGCGCTGCAACGCGGGCGACAGCTCGGCCGCGGGTGAAGAGAGGGCGGATTCCATGGCGTTGAACACTAGCATCGGCAGCGCACGCGCAAGCCTGTGGAAAGTGCCGCAACGGCCCGCTTTCACACTTTCGGGATGTGACGCGCAGGGCAATGCAGTGCGACAACGCCCCGAAGCCCTCATCCGAATGTATGAGTCGGAGCTTCTTCCGTTTGGCTGAAAAACGCGGCTTTTGAGAGGGAAAATCCCCCTTCGAGCCGGACCCTCACGCGGCGCGGTACCTGAGACTCATCCGTCTCACCGATTTTTTCCCGGCGGCCACGGCGGCACAGTGCGCTACCCGTCAGCAGTGGCACTGGGAGGAAGACGATGAACATGGACGTGACTTCAGGGATCAAGGCGAGATTTGCCAACGCCTTGTGTGGTTCCCTTGTCGTAATGGCAGCAATCTCGCTAACAGCGTGCGGTGGCGGAGGCGACGCCTCTACATCCGCCGCAAGCGGCGCGCCTGGCGCGTCGGGGGCGCCAACCACGGCGATCTCCGCGACGCCGACCGCTATGTCGCCGGCGACAGGCATGGCACCCCTCGAAGTCACATTCATGGCGATGGAGCCCAAGGGCAACATCGCAAGCTTTCGAATGGGACTTCAAGGACAACAGCCCGGTCAAAGCGGGCCAGTCCGTTCAACATACGTTCGTCGAGCCCGGTAGCTACACGGTCACGCTGACGGTGAAAGACGCGGCCGGTAACTTCAATCGCGGCTCTGTCATGGTGAGTGTCGCCGAAGGCGGCACCTGCAACATCGTCCCGGCGCAGTTCTCCAGCATCGTCTGGCCGGCGATGAGCTCCGGCGCAAGCTCCTGCCTGACCTGCCACGCCACGGGCCTGCCCGCCGGCGGCACGAACCTGGTGTTCGTGCGCGGCGGAACCGAGCTGCAGAACTACAACGTGCTGCGCAACTACGCACGCGCCTCGAGCGACACGCTGCTGTCGAAGGTCATCGGTGGCATGAACCACACCGGCGGCAAGCCCTTCGTCGATGCCAACTCCACGCCGTACAAGGCGATGACCGAACTCGTGCCTGAAATGAAGCAGGCCTGCACGACGACGAGCGCTCCGGTGGCGGCCCAGTTCTGGAACGGCGTCAGCTTCGCCGACGACCAGACGGTGCTGGCCAAGGCGGCGATCCTGTTCGCGGGCCGCAACCCGACCGCGGCCGAGTCCAAGGCCGTGGCCGACGGCGGCGCGCCGATGCTGCGCACGACGATCCGCGGCTTCATGACCGGCCCGGCATTCGAGGCCTTCCTGAACGAAGCCGGCGACAGCTGGTTCCTGACGCGCGGTGTCACGGTGTTCGGCAACAACATGGGTCTGAACGCGACCGACCTTCCTGCCGCGGCCGCCGTCATCAACAACACCGCCCTTCCTGCTGGCGTGCGCAACCGCTTCCAGCAAGCGATGATGAACGAGCCTGTCTCGCTGATGAAGTACATCGTCAATACCGACAAGCCCTGGACCGACATGGTTGCCGGCAAGTACACGGTCGTGAACGGTCTGCAGGCGCAGTACCTCGGGGCCCGGGTCACGGGCACGTTCACCGACCCGACCAATGCCCCGGCGAGCGACACCGAGTTCCTGCCGGCGGTGCTGCCGAACGGGCGCCTGCCGGGCGACCGTGAGCACGCCGGTGTGGTCTCGACGCACGCCTGGCTGCAGCGCTTCCCGACGACGCCGACCAATCGCAACCGTCATCGCGTCTACATCCTGTCCAAGCAGTTCCTGGCCACCGATGTCGCGGCCCTGGCGATGCGTCCGATCGACGATGGTGGCAACTTCAAGATCCCGACGATGGAGAACGCCGCCTGCGCCGCGTGCCATACGGTCATCGATCCCATCGCCGCGAGCTGGCAGAACTGGCAGGAGAACAACCGCTACCTGCCGTTCCGCACCGCCGCGGGCAAGGACTATGCACTGCCGGCCACCTATCGGAACAACAACTATCCGAAGGACAAGGACGGCAAGGCCTACTACGTTGACGGTGACAACTGGTTCCGCGACCAGCACGCACCGGGCTACGGCAGCACGCCGATGCCGGGCGGCGTGACGGGCAACAACACCGCGCTGCAGTGGCTGGGCTCGCAGGTGGCGGCTGACGCACGCTTCGCCAAGGGTGCGGTGCACTTCTGGTACCAGGCTGTCTTCAATCGCGAACCGCTGAAGGCGCCGACCGACCAGGCCGCTCCGGGCTACGTCAACCACCTGGCCGCCTACAACGCGCAGGTCGAGGAGTTCAAGGCGATCGCCGCGCGTTTCGCGACCAACCGCGGCAACGGTGCGTTCAATGTCAAGGACCTGCTGGTCGATCTCGTGACCAGCCAGTGGTTCAAGGCACAGAAGGCGACAGGGGTGAACACCGCACGCGCGCTTGAACTGGCCGACGTGGGCAGCCAGGCGATGCTGAACCCGGCTGCGCTGAACCGCAAGCTGCTGAGCGTGACCGGCGTGGCCTGGAACCAGTTCGCCAACCCGTACGCGGGCCAGGCGCTGAACTACGGCAACTTCGACGGCGGCCTCAACCGCATGGTGCGTGCCAACGAGTACACGATGGTCCAGACGATGATCGCCGACCGCATGATGTCCGAGCTGTCGTGCAACATCGTGATGACGGACTTCAACAAGCCTGTAGCCAACCGCCTGCTGTTTGCCGGTGTCACGCTCGCCAACACGCCGGCCGCGGCCGACGGCGATGCGGCGATCCAGCAGACGGCCAAGAACCTGCACAAGGCACTGTGGAAGGAAGACGTCCCGGTGACCGATGCCGAGGTTCAGCGCACGGTGGGTCTGTTCAAGGCGGTCTGGGCCGATCGCGCAGCAGCGCCGACGCGTCCGACGAACTGCTCATACAACAACACCAACGACCCGAACTACACGGGCCGCTCGTGGGCTGCCGTTATCGCCTACATGATCGGCGACTCGAAGTTCCTGTTCGAATAACCGCGCATCGCCAAGAAGAGAAGGAGCATTCAAATGATCGACCGTAGAGACTTCTTGAAGATCGCCGGCGCGGTGATCCCGAGCTGGGGCCTGATCCCGATCGCCAGCGCCCAGTCGTCGCTGTACGCCGGCAAGGTCCTCATCAACGTGCACGCGAGCGGCGGCATCGATGCCAGCTCGTGGGCGGACCCGCGCGAGACCGACGCCACGATGAACAACTACGCGGCGGCGCGCACGCCAGCGGTGGTGGCCGGGCAACATCCGCGCGGCGCCGATGGGCAGCAACGCCGTCTTCTTCCAGCGATACTTCCAGAACATGCTGGTGCTGAACGGCGTCAACAGCGAGACCAACAGCCACGACGACGGCACACGGGCCCACGCCACCGGCATGCTGGCGATGAACTACCCGAACCTGTCGGAGCTGTTTGCTTCGGTGCACGGCAAGAACCTGCCGATGCCGTGGCTCAACGCTGGCGGCATGAGCACCAGTGTCGGGCTGGCGCCGGCGGCGCCGATGCCGGACGGCAATTCGTTCCGCACGCTGCTTTCGCCGAACTCGGCGTCGGCAACGAACGACTTCATGAAGGCGGGCGATGTCCAGAAGGTCCTGGCGGCTCGTACCGAGCGCGTCAAGGCGCAGGCGGCGAGCAACCTGGTTCCGCGTGCGCAGCTGGTCAACGCGCAGTTCGACTCGGCGTCGAATTCGCGGGCACTGCTGGCGCGGGTGTCGGACTTCCTGCCGGCCACGTTCGACAACGCGGCGCACGTCGGTCTGGTCGCCGCTCAGGCGGGGATCACCTCGACGCTGCAGTTCTCCAGCGGTGGCTTCGACGGGCACGGTCAGCTGGCCAATAGCTACGCGCAGTCGTTGCCGCGCCTGACCGACTTGGTGGATTACATCATCACCAAGGCCGGGACGATGGGCATCGCAAACCGCATCTTCATCCGGATCTACTCCGAGTTCGGCCGCACGCCTCTCAACAACGGCAACGGCAAGGACCACTGGTCCGTCGGTACGCAGATCCTGATGGAGGCGACGCCGCCGGCCTGGGGTAATCGCGTGTTCGGGGCCAGCGGCCCGAGGCATCAACAGGTGAAGGTCGATCCGGCCACCGGGGCGGTCGATCCGGTCAACGGCAAGGTCATGGCGCCGCGTCACGTTCATGCGGCAATGCGCAAGTACCTCGGCATCCAGACTTCGGACCCGAAGTTCCAGCTCAATGTGCCAGCGTCCGAGAACTTCGACATCTTCAACCCGACCGCGAAGACGGGTTACCCGAACCTGTAGTCGCATTCCCGGCGCGCGCGGTGCGCGCCGGTCTCCTGCGGGCGCCTGGTCTACCATGCGCCCGCTTTCATTTGCAGCGCTCGGATCGACAACAAATGGACAAACCTGCCCGCTCCCGCCTGCCGCTCGTCCGCTCGCGCGTGGTCGTGGCGATGCCGATGCTCTTTGTGATGGCGCTCGCTTCGCCAGCCGGCACGGCCGCCGAGTTGCGTGGCTTTGCCAGCCTCGGCCTCAACGGACTGATCCTGTTCCAACCGTGTGACGGCAGGAAGCTGTCGCCGCGCACCCTCAAGATCGAAGATGCCACGCCCGACGCTGCTCTGACCGCCGGCATCGACGACGTGCGCAAGATCATGCTGGAGTCGGGGCGTCCGCTCTATGTGGAGTTGCGCGGCGACGTGGCCGGCCTGGTCGCGACCGCGCGGCAATTTCAACGTGCTCTGGGCACCGTCGCCAACTGTGACAGTGCGCCAACGGACATCGCGGCGGGAACCCGCCTCGTGGCCTCCGGTGAAGATCCGTCCTGGCGCTTCGTGCTGACCTCAGGCGGAGGTCAACTCGTGCGGCCGGGGCAGAAGCCGGTGCGATTCCCGGCGGCGGCCTTCGCTGCGCTGGCGAAGCCTTCCCCGACACGGGTGGTCGATGCATGGTCGCCGCTGGACGGTGGCTCGATCCGGATCGAGCTGACCGAAGAGTTGTGCAGCGACGGTCGCTCCGAGTCGGCCTTCGGCGCCCGGGCGACGCTGCGCTACGGCAGCACCAGCTACGAAGGTTGTGCCGCTCGCTTCTAGGAGCGACTCCCGGGTGCGCCTGCAGCGCGGCGCGGGCCGCGTGGCCTGACGTTTGCCCATCCTTGCAGGGCCGGCCGCCGCGTGCCATCGTCGGGCTGCAGCCGCCGTGCTGTCCTGGCGCGCCGCCCAAGAGCGCGCAGGCTTGGCCACCAATGCCAGAGGAGACCCCTGATGGAGCGCCTGCTTGCCCTGCTGTTGTTGCCGATCGCGTGGGCCGTATCGGCCCAGCCGTGTCCGGACAAGAACATCATGTACTGGCAGGCGTTTCCTCCGGGCGGCGAGACCGACATCTCGGGACGCCATCAGCAGGTGGTACTGAAGAAGAAGTGCCCCGCGATCGACATGATCATCCAGTACAAGCCGGGCGCCGGCGGCGGCCTGATGTGGGCGCAGATCAACCAGCTGCCAGGCGACGGCCTGAACATCGTCGGCATCAACCTGCCCCACATGGTGTTCCAGCCGCTCGAGGGGCAGGTGCAGTACAAGACCGAAGACATCGTCCCCGTCTACTGGTATCACTACACGCCGGATGCGCTGGTGGTGCTCGAGTCGAGCCCGATCAAGACCTTCCAGGATTTCATCAAGGTCGCCAAGGCCGATCCGGGCAAGCTGAGCCTGGGCGGCTCCGGCCTCAACTCGGCCAACCACGCGGCGAACGAGCGCATGAATGCCGCGTTCGGCGTGAAGACGACCTACATCCCGTTCAAGGGCACCGGCGACATGACGACCTCGGTCCTCGGCGGACATGTCGACGGCGCGATGACCTACACGGCGTTCGCGGTCAACAACAAGGGCAAGGTCCGTGCGCTGGCGGTGGCGATGGACAAGCGCCACCCCTTGCTGCCCGAAACGCCGACGTTCAAGGAACTCGGGGTCGACTGGGTGGACGGTGCCTACCGCGGCATTGCGATGCCGAAGTCGAGCACGCCGGAACAGCGCAAGCGGATGTCCGACCTGTGGGCGGTGCTCAACAACGACACCGAGATGAAGGAGCTTGCCGCGAAGAGCGGATTCGAGCTGATCAACGTCGGCGTCGAAGGCATGGACAAGTTCATGGCGGAGAAGATCCGCGTGTACACCGGCGCTGCCAAGCAGATGGGAATTGGCAAGTAGAGTGTGGGGGTCGGGGTTCCCGCAGCACATCGGGCGCCCCGGCCCACACAAATGGGCCGAAATTCAGACCGAATCTCAGGCCGAATCTCAGGCGGAGACGTGGACCGACGGTCACGCCGAGCCCCTCGTCTTTACATCGCCGGCAGGGCGGACTAAGGTCATCGCGCCGAAGTGAAGCCGCGCAGGCGGCGGAGGACACCATGTATCAGCGCATCCTGTTGGCCTACGACGGCTCGGGATCCGGGCAGAAGGCCTTGCTGGACTGCCACGACATCGCCCAGTGGAGCCAGGCCGAGCTGCACCTGGTCGCGGTGATGCCCAACCCCGCGGCATTCATCGCTGTTGATGGCGGCGTCTACGACGCCGGCCGTGACGAGATCGAGCGCAAGAAGTACAACGCCATCCTCGAAGATGGGCTCGAAAGGCTAAAGCAATCCGGCCACTCTGCGCTCGGCGAGGTCCTGGTTGGCGATTCGGTCTACGAGATCACCGAATGCGCGCGCAAGATCGATGCCGATCTCATCGTCGTCGGCCACAAGCATCTCGAAGGTTGGGCCGCGCGCTGGTGGCGAGGTTCCACTTCTGCCTCGCTGATCGAGCATGCGCACTGCAACGTGCTCGTCGTGATCACCCACTGAACCTGAGCCAGCGCCGCCTTGCTGCGCGGCGCTCGGAGCGGACCGCGCGCCGGGCGCGCGGCCGAACGCCTCAACGCAGCGCGCGCGCTTCGAAGCGGGCGAGCATCGTGCCCGCTGCGTCGAAGAGTTCGAGGTGCTGGCCGAGGACCTTCCACGCCCGGACCTGCGGCAGCGTCTCGAGATATTCCTTTTCGGTGTCCATGCCTGCCACGCAGGCCATCATCGAACCCGCCAGCGCGCCAAAGCGGAGAGTATTGCCGTTTAGCTCGTAGCTGCCCGTGAAACGGTTGCAGCCGCCCGACCCCGTCGCGCGCTGGTGCATACCGGCCGACTGCAGTATCAGGCTGGGCTCGCGCTGGTTCGCGGCGACAAGCACCGGCTTGCCATTGAGCGCAGTCAGTTTCCAGTACATGTTGACCAGTTCGGCAGTGGCGAATCGCACGCCACAGGTCTCGCCCGGCCACACTCCGATGAAGCGCTGGACGACCAGCGTCGGCTGCGCCTTGCCCTCCACTTTTGGCAATTGCCTGACCTCGCCTTCGACGCTCACCAGCAATTCATCGTTGGTCTCGCGTCTTGCCTTTTCGAATTCGCGCTCGAGTGTCGCGTTCGCTTCCGACGGGGCGACGGGCCAGCGCTGCTGCGTCAGGCACTCGGTGAAAACGCCCGCATTGCCTTCGCGGCGATACATGCCGCGCATCGTGAGGCGAGGCTCCATGGGCTCGAACTGCGGCTGGCGCGCCAGCGCGTAGTTCAGCTTCGATTCGATGTCGCGCCCGTCCTGACCCAGCATTCGCAGCGTGTTCGCATCGACGATGCGGAACCGTAGCGGCGCTTGGCGCCCGCCTTGCAGCACCAGCGTGCTGCGGTCACTCGACGCCGCCCACGCGCCGATGTCATAGGCCGGCACTGAGCTGCGGCCCTCATAGAACGTGCTGAGGAAGAACGTGCCGTCGAGAAAGAGATTTAGCCAGTAGCGCAGCGCGGCGCAGTCGGCACAGGGCAGATCGCCTCTGAACGTGGCGGGCAGCGCCCCCAGGGGCGATCCCTGAGATGCGCCCACCAGGCCAGGCCGCGGGGCGCCGGCCGCACGCAGCAGGACCGCTACTTCGCGACCGTGCCCGTACGTCAGCACGGGGTAGGCGCGATCGGTCGTCAGCGCGAGCTTGCCGTCGATGGTGATCGTCGCGCGCACCACGTACCGCCGACGCGCGTCGACCTTGTTCGGATCGACCTCGATCGTGAACGCGATCGGTGGACTGCCTGGGTTCTCGATCCGTGTCGAGCCGATCACCTCCGCGGCTGCGCCGAGTCGTGAATTGTCTTCGATGCGTGCCTCGAAGACCGCTGTGGAAGGCAGCGCGTGTTGAAGGAAGGCGGCCGTGCCTGTGACCGGGTCGGCGTGGCCAGCCGTCGGCAGTGTGGCAAGCGCCAGAGCCAGCGTGAAAAGACGGAGGCAAAGTCTCAAGCGGTCGATCCCGTGGACGCAGGGCCGCCGTGCGGCGCCTGGTCTGCGTCGGGAGGCGGTCACGGAACTAGCAGGGTCGTTGTCACCCCAGGCAGAACACGTTCAACTTGTTGCCGTCGAGGTCGCGGAAGTAGCCGGCATAGAAGCCTTCGCCTCGAGGACCGGCGGGACCTTCATCCTTGCCGCCGAGTTCGAGCGCCTTTCGGTAGACGCGGTCGACCTTCTCCTTCGAATCGACGACGATCGCCACCATCACGCCATTGCCGACGGTGGCCGGGTTGCCATCGTACGGCGTCATGATGCCGAGTGCCGGTTTATCCATCGACACACCCCACGCGTAGCCGCGGCCGAAATCCATCAGGCGCTTGCCGCCGATGTCCGCAAGCAGCGCGTCGTAGAAAGTCGCGGCGCGCGGCAGATCGTTGGTGCCCAGCGTGACGTAACCGATCATGGATGGCTCCAAGGAGTTGGGAACGGCGCGAGTGTAGTCACGGCTGCGACCCGCGCGGCGGTCGGTCGCGCGGGTAAGCTCGGCGCCCCACATTTCGAGTGAGGCGGCCATGGAGCGTTCTGCACTGATTGTCGGTGCCGGCAGCGGCGTCAGCGCTTCTTTCGCGCGGGTGCTCGCGAGCCAGGGGTATCGCGTCGTGCTGGCTTCGCGCCATGCCGCCGCGCGCACGCCCGAGCTTGCGGACACACTGCGCATTGCCTGCGACGCCACTGACGCGCAGTCGGTGGCGCGCCTTTTCGAGCGCGTCGACGCCGAATTGCCCCCGCTGGCCGTTGTGCTCTACAACCCGAGCTTCCGCAGCCGCGGGCCGCTGGTGGATCTCGTCGTTGACGACGTGCAGCGTTCGCTGCAGGTCACCGCCTTCGGGGCGTTTCTGGTGGCGCAGCAGGCCGCACGACGGATGCTGGCACGGGGCTCCGGCTCGCTTCTTTTCACCGGCGCATCGGCCAGCGTCAAGGGCTATGCGCAGTCCGCGCCATTTGCGATGGGCAAGTTCGCGCTGCGCGGCCTGGTGCAGAGCATCGCGCGGGAACTGGCCCCGCAGAACATCCATGTCGCGCACATCGTCATCGATGGCGCTGTGCGCAGCAGCGGCTACCCTGAAACCGCTCCGGACAGCCAGCTCGATCCTGATGCGATCGCCCAGTCGATGTGGCACCTGGTGCAGCAGCCGCGCACCGCGTGGAGTTGGGAGATCGAAGTGCGGCCGTGGGTGGAGAAGTTCTAGGCCGCGGTTTAGGACTCCGACGTCGTTGCTACTTCGTCGACCGTGCGGGCTGGTCGCGCCGCACGGTGACGCGCTGTCCGCGTAGCGAGGTCGCGCGCAGCGCGCGGATCGCGTCTTCCGCAATCGTGTCAGAGACTTCGACCAGCGAGTAGCGCTCCTCGATCTCGATGGCGCCGATCTCGCGGGCGCTGATGTTGGCCTCGTTCGCGATGGCGCCGACCAGATCGGCAGGGCGGAGCCCCGCGCTGCGGCCGGCGCCGACGAACACCCGCACCATCGTCGCGCCGCGCACCGGCTTGCGCTTGCTGCCGGCAGCCACATGTGTTGGTGCCCGGTCGGGGCGCTTGCCGCCCTTGGGAGCCACGGCCCACGGCGATGGCCCAACTGGCCCGCTGCGCTCCTGCGGTCGCGCGCGTGGGCCAGCCTCAAGCGCATCGCGTCGTTCGCGCGCGAATCGCTCGGGACGGCTGCTCTTGGCCCCGGGTTCGCGCCCCGCCCGCGGGTCGATCGACGGAATGTGTTCCTCGTCGTGCGCGGCATCGGCCTGCAGCGTCTGGTGCGCGAGCTTTACGGCGGCCGCCGCGACATCGAGCGGATCGAACTCGCTTGCGAGCGCATCGGTCACCACGCGGTAGCTGTCGAGATCGCCTTCCTCGAGCACGCCGCGCAGCGCGCCGCGCGTCATGTCGAGCCGGCGTGCACGCACGTCCATCGGCGTCGGCACCGTGGCCACGTCGATCTTCTGCTTGGTGAGGTGTTCGATGTTGCGCAGCAGCCGGTGCTCGCGTGGCTCGGCCAGCGTGATCGCCACGCCTTCGCGCCCGGCGCGGCCGGTGCGGCCGATGCGGTGCACATAGCTTTCAGGCGAGGCTGGAACATTGAAGTTGACGACGTGTGACAGTTGCTCGACGTCGAGTCCGCGTGCGGCGACGTCGGTGGCCACCAGCAGATCGACCGAGCCTGTGCGCACGCGCTTCATCACGCGGTCGCGCTGGTCCTGCGAGAGTCCTCCGTGCAGCGCCTCGACCTGGTAGCCGCGGCCGCGCAGCTTCTCGGCCAGCTCGTCGACTTCGGTGCGTGTGCGTGCGAAGACGAGTGCCAGCGCCGGCGACTCCAGGTCCAGCACGCGTCCGAGCGCGGCCACCTTGTGCGCGCGCTGGACGATGTAGGCGGTCTGGCGCACGCGGGGCAGTGTCCCTTTCTCCGTCTTCTCGCGCGCGATCAGCACGCGCACCGGATCGCGTAGGTGCTTGTCGGCGATGGCCGCAATGCGCGGCGGCAGCGTGGCGGAGAAGAGTGCCGTCTGCCGTTCCACAGGCGCGGCATCCAGGATCAGTTCGATGTCCTCGGCAAAGCCCATGTCGAGCATCTCGTCGGCTTCGTCCAGAACGACCGCGGTTACTGCACTCAGGTTCAGTGTGCCGCGGCGGATGTGATCAAGCGCACGGCCGGGCGTGGCCACCACTACATGTACGCCGCGCTTCAGTGTCTGTGCCTGTCGCCCGAATTCCGCGCCGCCGTAGATCGGCAGCACCACCGCACCCAGCTTCGCGCCGTAGCTGTGCAGCGCCTCCGCCACCTGGATCGCGAGTTCGCGTGTCGGCACCAGCACCAACGCGGCCGGGTGCGCAGTCTTGCGGTGTGCGGACAGCACCCGCTGCAGCAGCGGCAATGCGAACGCCCCGGTCTTGCCGGTGCCGGTGGCGGCCTGGCCGAGCAGGTCGCGCCCCTCGAGCAGCGGCGGGATCGCCTGGCTCTGGATCGGGGTCGGCTCCTCGTAACCGAGGCCGGTGAGGACCTGCGCGAGTTCTTTCGTCAGGCCGAGGTCGATGAAGGGACTTTTCATTGGCGCAGCGTAGCAGTGCGGCGGGTCGGCTATCGTGTCGCCTCCGCATCGCAAGGGCCCTCGTCGCCATGGATCCGATCCTGATCGCCGCTGTCGTTTTTGCGTTCACGCTCGGCGGTGCGCTGCTGGGTTTGTGGTTACGTTCGAAGTTGCCCGAGCACCACATGATCGACGCGACCAAGGACACGGTGAAGCTCGGCATCGGCATGGTGGCCACGATGACCGCACTCGTGCTAGGCCTGGTGACCGCCTCTGCGAAGAACTCCTTCGACTCGGTGGACACCGCGATCAAGCACACGGCGATCGACCTCCTCACCCTCGACCGGCTGCTGGCGCGCTACGGCCCCGAGGCTGCGTCGACGCGCGCCGCGTTGAAGGTGGCCGTCGGCCGCAGGATCGAGCAGCTGTGGCCGCAGGACGCTTCGAAGCCGATGCAAGTCGATCCCGTGTCGTCGGGGGCGGCGCTCGAAGGACTGGTCGAAGGCATCCGTGCATTGACTCCGCGCGACGACGCCCAGCGGCGCCTGCAGGCGCGCGCGCTCGATCTCGGCGAGTCCCTGCTGACCACGCGCTGGATGGCGGTAGCCGACCAATCCACGTCCATCCCGTTCGCGTTCCTCGTGGTCATGCTGTTCTGGCTGATGATCATCTTCGCGAGCTTCGGGCTGTTTGCCCCACGCAACGCAACCGTGGTGGTTGTGCTCGTTCTGTGCGCGCTCTCGGTCGCCGGTGCTGTGTTCCTGGTGCTGGAAATGGATCGGCCGCTGGAGGGCCTGATCAAGGTTTCGCCGGATCCGCTGCGCAACGCGTTCGCCAAGCTGAACACATAGTGGACTGCCTCGTCGCGGTCGCGACTGATCTTGGTCAGCGTATCGCCGCACGCCGATTGCTAGGCTCCTGCGCGTCCGACTCCCGACCTGACGAGCATTCCGTGGCCAACACCCTGCTGCTGTACTCCACCAACTACGGCCTGTCGAAGAGCATCTGCGAGCGTATTCAGGCGGGCCTGCAACGCAGGGGCGAGCGCGCCGAGGTCGCACCCTTGGTGGGCCATACCTTAGACCCGAAAACGTTCGATGCGATCGTCATCGGTGCCAGCATCCGCCATGGCAAGCACAGTCCGGCCGTGCTGGAGTTCATCCGTGCCTACCGGTCGCTGCTGGAGTCGAAGCCGAGCGCGCTTTTTTCGGTCAACCTGGTGGCGCGCAAGCCGCTGAAGAACACGCCGCAGACCAATCCCTATCTGAAGCGGCTGGTCGCGCAGTCGCCGTGGAAGCCGAAGCTGCTCGGCGTGTTCGCCGGTGAGCTCGACTACTCGCGCTACGGGCCGGTCGACAAGCACATGATGCGGCTCGTTATGTGGATCAACAAAGGGCCGACCGACTTCTCGACCAAAGTGCAGTTCACCAACTGGGACGAGGTCGAACGCTTTGCGGAGCAGGTCGCGCAGCTCACCGCACATCGAACCTAGGCGCCAACCGCGATGCGCGCGCTGCTGGATCGCCTCACCAATCCTTTGCACGTCGTCATTGCGCTGGCGTGCACCTGGCTTGTCGTCAGCAGCCCGTGGCTGGGCATGTACCACCAGCTACCAGAGGCGCCGGGCTTCATCAACGGAACTCACGTCGTGCTCGGACTGGCCCTGTTGCCCCTCGGGTTTGTCTATGCTACGGCCTGCACGCTGGGCGGACGCTGGCGCCTGTACTTTCCCTGGCTCGGTGGGCAGGCGGCTGCGGTGGGCCGCGACCTCGCTGGCATCCTGCGGGGCCAGCGCCCCGGCAGTGAAGGGGGAGGCCTCTTCGCCACGATCGAAGGGCTGCTCCTGCTCGCGTTTCTGGGGGCGGCCGTGAGTGGCGCGGGCTGGTTCCTTGCACAGGGCGGCGACACCGCCGTGCTCTGGCGCAGCCTTCACAGCATCGCCGCGCGCTGTTTCGCAGTGCTGATGCTGCTGCACGTCGTCGCCGTCTCGCTGCACCTGCTGGACCTCGTTCGCGACTGATCTGGCTCGTGCGGGCGGCCCGCCCGCTCCCGGATCGAACATCCGGATTAAGCCGTTCAGTTTCACCAAAGCATGGCGTTGCGCACTATCGTGCAACGACTAACTTAACGGCTGCGCCTGCGCGATCGACGTGTGACTTGCGTCTCAGTCGCGGACGTTGGCAGCAATGAAACGAGGACGACATGCGTAGCGATGCCCTCACAGCCGATGCGCTCGTGGTGGGCGGCGCCAGCTTCAGCGCAAGCGGCCGGCTGCCGGGCGCTTCGGTGCGCGGCGTCATTGTCGCGGCAGGCAGAGCGCGACGTGCGCCATGACATTCGAGAGGCGTTAGATGAAACCATCGATGAAGCGACCCAGTCGGCTCGCTTTCGCGGCCGCAGCGTTGCTGTGCTTCAACCTGTGGCCGCCTGCGCACGCCCAGGGCGTGAAGAAGGGCCAGCCAGCCCCTGAGATCTATACCGGCATCATCGTCAAGTACAAGTCGGCCTCGACATCGAAGGTGACGGCCACCAGCGCGACAACGATGCGCGCAATGGGAGAGCGCGCGCGGGTCAAGATCGCCGCGTCGCGCCGGGGCGCGCTGGACGTGACGGTGTACCGATTCGACAAGGCCACGCCGGCGGCCGAAGCGCGCGCGGCGGCGACGCGCCTGGCGCTCGACCCAGACGTCGAGTACGCCGTGCCCGACCAGGTGATGCACGCGATGCAGACCACGCCGAACGACACGGAGTACGCGGCCATGCAATGGACGCTGCAGGCGCCGCCCGCGATCGTCGGTGGAGCGAATCTGCCGCTGGCCTGGCAGCGCACGACCGGGTCGAACACCGTCGTCGTTGCCGTGCTCGACACCGGCATACGCGCCGGTCACCCGGATCTTGCCGGTCGACTGCTGGCGGGCTACGACTTCATCAGCACGGATGCCTACGCGGCACTGAACTATCCCGCCAATTGGAACGCCGCCGACGGCAACGGCCGCGATGCCGACCCGACCGACCCGGGTGACTTCCTCGACGACACCCTGTTGGCGCAGCTTCCGCCCAACCACGGCCTGCAGACGCGACCGAGTTCCTGGCACGGCACGCACGTGGCGGGCACCATCGGCGCGGCGAGCAACAATGCTGTCGGCATCAGTGGAGTCGACTGGAGCGCGCGCATCCTGCCGGTGAGGGTGCTCGGCCGCAACGGTGGATCGATGTCGGATGTCATCGATGGCATCGCCTGGGCCGCGGGCCTAGCCGTGCCGGGTGTGCCTGCGAATGCCAACCCGGCGCGCATCATCAACATCAGCCTCGGCGCGTCGGGCCTATGCAGTACGGTCTATCAGGATGTCGTCAATCGCGTCCGCGCTGCGGGTGCGATCGTCGTCGCGCCAGCCGGCAACGACGGTGCGCTGGTGGCCTCACAGCCCGCCAACTGCGAGGGTGTCATTGCGGTCACGGGGCACGCGCGCGACGGCGACAACGCCAGCTATTCCAACGTTGGTTCGCAGGTGGCGATTAGCGCGCCCGGCGGCGGCTGCGGTGCCCTAGCGCTGATCGATCTCGCGGGCGCACAGGAAACATTCAACCAGTCCTGTGCAGGCTGCCACTCGATCGATTCGCTGCGACAGCAGATCACGCAGCGGGCGCCGGCCGGCCTGACTTTCGCGAAGTCGCGCGCGGCGCTCAATTCGGCGTTGATGGGCGTCGATCTCGATGGCCAGGACACCGGGGACATGGCCGCGCTGGCGGTGACACTCAACAACACCGCGCGCAACAACCTCGCCGGTGTCATTTCGCAGATTGCCTGCACTGGCCCGACCGACCGAGTGTTCTCCACGCTCAACCTCGGAACGACGACCCCCGCCATGGAAGGCTACGGGACCAAGGTCGGCACCAGCAACGCGGCGTCCCACGTCAGCGGCACGATCTCGCTGTTGCTGTCGCTGGCTCCGCGCCTGACGCCAGACGAGGTCAAGTCTGTCCTCCAGGCCACGGCGCGTGCGCATCCCAAGGACACCTACTGCGCGATGGGAGGCACAGGCTGCGGTTCGGGCCTGCTCGATGCGAATGCCGCGGTTCAGCATGTCGTGACCAATCGGCCGACCGTGACAGCGGCACTGCAGCCTGCGGCACCGGGCGTGCGGCCCGGGGCCCCATTCACGCTCGTCGGAGATGTCAAAGCCGCCGGCGGCCGCATGCCGGCGACCACGGGCATGAGCTGGCGCCAGACCTCCGGTCCAGCGGTCACGATCCCGGCCGGCAGCGGCGCATCGGTCACGCTGACGGCACCGACGACGTCCGGGGTCCTGACGTTCGAATACGCAGCCACCGACTCGGCCGGCTATGCCGGCATGGCAGCCGTGGCGGTTACAGTGAACGCCGGGCCGACGCTGCTTCCGGTCGCAGCCGGCAACGTGACCGCGAACCAGCCGATTTCCGGCTCGGTCCGCGGCAGCGACCCGGAGTCCGACACTATCACTTACGTACTGGTGGCCGGCCCGCCCGGGCTGACGGTCAGTGCGAGCAACGGCACGTGGTCCTGGACCCCGACGTCGGCCGGCACCTTCGGCGTCACGGTCATGCCGACCGACGCCTACGGCAACGGCACACCGGTCAATTTCACGATCACTGTCGCACCCGATCCGAACGCGAAGGACGGGGGTGGGGGCGCACTGCCCGGGTGGCTTGCGTTGCTGCTGCTCGCCCCTGCGGGCCTGCGCGCTGCTCGTCGACAACTTTCGCCGCGCACCTGACGGCGCGGTGGTGACGCGGGCGGCTGCGGCCGCTCGCCTTGCTCCGTGATTGGGTCGCGCGGCACGAGCGGCGGCGCGGCGGGCGGTTGGACCGAAGTTCAACTGCGTCTCGAGGCGCTCACCGACGCGCACTCCTTCGAAGCGGAGCTCCAGCAGCGACAACCGCCGACGCCCCGCCGGGTGCGAGAACCGCAGTCGCCTAAGTGTTGATCTCTCGACTGGCCGAGCCGCTCTCGGCCGCGATCTGGCGCAGGGCCTGCTCGAATGCCTCGGGGGGCTGACCCCCCTGGATCAGGTAGCGCTCATCGACGATCACGGACGGCACGGAGTTGATCCCGAGCTGCTGCCATTGTTGTACGCGCTGGCGCACCTCCCGGCTGTATTCGTCGCTGGCCAGAATCTGGCGCGCGCGTTCCGTGTCGAGCCCCACCTCGCCGGCCAGTCGAGCCAGTACCTCGGGCGCGCCGGGGTTTTCGCCGCGCGTGTGGTACGCCGCGAGCAGCGCGTGCTTGAGTTCGCGCTGAAGGCCCTGCGTGCCCGCCCAGTGCAGCATCCGGTGTGCGTCGAAGGTGTTCCAGATGTGCTCGCGCGTTCCGAACGTGAATCCCACCTCGGCGCCGCGCTCGCGGATCATCGCCCGCACGGCGGCCAGCTCTTCGGGCGACCCGCCGTACTTGCGCGCCAGGTGCGCTGTGGCTTCCTCCCCTTCGGGCGGCATGTCCGGATTCAGCTCGAAAGGCTCGAAGCTGAGCTCCGCCTTGACGTCGTCGCCGATGCGGGCGAGCGCCATCTCAAGGGAGTTCAGGCCGATCGCGCACCAGGGGCAGGCGACGTCCGAGATGAACTGAAGCTTCATCGAGCAATGCTTGCGGTAAGGAAGGGAAGGGTCACCCTGAATCGACGAATGATTGCACGGCAGCTCGGCCCAACAGGAAACGGGCCGGCTATCCGACCGTTAGCCCAGAGCGGACCCCGGCAGCGCCAGGGGTTGGTGAAGGAACCCGTACGACGACGCACCGAGCGTCGCGGAATGGCGTAGCCAGTGAATTTTCCGCAGCAAGTCCGCCGGCAATGCGGCAGCACTCTGACCACGCTGCGTCATAACGTGCTGGTCACCAGACTCTCGGAGCGTACAAATGCGCAACGCAATGGCCATCGTGACCGTCATCTTCATTCTCAGTGGATGCGGCGGCTCTTCGCAGGATGAGCCGGCACCCGTCCCGCCAGCACCCGAGACGTTGTCCGACCCCGGTCTGGAAGTCGCCGCTGCGACGTTCGCTGACGCCACTTCCGCGCCGACCGGAGACGAGCCCGCGCTCCCCAATCTCGTTCCAAGCACCAACGACAGCGGCTTTGCCGCCACATTCAGCAAGGCCGGTGTCATCGACCGCCAGGGCCCGTTCTTCCAGAGCCTCGGCGCGAATGGACGCAGTTGCTCGAGCTGTCACATCCAGGCCGAAGGCTGGACGATCACCCCTACCGGCGTGCAGGCGCGCTTCGAACAGTCAAAGGGCCTGGATCCGATCTTTCGCCTCGTCGACGGCGCGGACTCGCCACTCGCGGACGTTTCCACGCTCGACGCTCGCCGTGCCGCCTACAGCATGCTGCTCAGCAAGGGACTCATCCGCGTCGGCATGCCGATTCCCGTCGGCGCGGAGTTCGAACTCGTGGCAGTCGACGACCCCTACGGCTTCGCGAGCGCCAAGGAGCTGTCCCTGTTTCGCCGGCCGCTGCCAACCGCCAACATCGCCTTCCTGAGCACGGTGATGTGGGATGGGCGTGAAACGTTCAAGGACGCGACCTCGCAGGACTGCGTGTTGGACACGACGAACTGCTTTGCCTCGCTTCACTTCAGCCTCGACAGCCAGTCGAACAATGCGACCGTGACCCACGCCGAGTCGAAGTCGATCCTTACGCCCGCGCAGCGCAACGGGATCATCGAGTTCCAGATGGGTCTCTTTACGGCGCAGGTATTCGATCGCGATGTCGGGGACCTGACCTACGCCGTGCGGGGCGGCCCGGCGGCGCTTTCGAACCAGATGTATTACTTCGGCATCAATGACACGCTGGAGGGCGATTACCGGACGCGGACTCCATTCACGGCCACCGGCATGAGCCTGTTCGATGCCTGGTCAGAAGCGCAGCCCGATCCAGGCATCACCAATGCGCAACTGCGCGAACGCGTCGCCGAGAAGCGCCGTGCGGTGGCTCGTGGGCAAGCCATATTCAACAGCAAGCCCATACTGATTCGAGGTGTCAGCGGCCTCAATGACGATCTCAATCTACCGACGATTCCCGGCACGTGCACCACGTGTCACAACGCGCCCAACGTGGGTAACCACTCGGTTCCGCTGCCGCTCGACATCGGCGTCGCCGGTGCTGCCCGGCGGACGCCGGACATGCCGCTCTATACGCTGCGCAACATGACCAGTGGCGAGCTGGTGCAGACCACCGACCCCGGGCGTGCGCTGGTGACGGGTCGATGGAAGGACATTGCGCGATTCAAGGGTCCCGTCCTGCGGGGACTGGCGAGCCGCGCACCGTACTTTCACAACGGCATGGCCAAGGACCTCGCGGAAGCCGTCGAGTTCTACAACACGCGCTTCGAGATCGGCCTGACCCCGGACGAGTCGTCCGACCTGGTCGCTTTCTTGCGAACGCTCTAGCAGCCGACAGTCTTGCACCTGGCTGGCGTCGTCGGCATGGCTGTGAGGAAATCGCTTCGCCAGATTGACAAAGGCCGACGCTTCGTCGATCACGGTTCAGCCCGATTGACGTCAAGGGACAGAGGCAGGTGGCGACTCTCCGGGCCGGCCATGAAGCTGTGCCGGAGAGGTTTGTTCTTCAAAACGCGGCGTAGCAGACGCGTTCTTGAGGGAAGAGGTGGCGACGGCGATCCATCCTCGATCCAAGCCACGGTCGATGTTTTCAGGACGACCCTGGGTGGCCCGAACAACGGCAATGCCCTGGGCCGCTCCCGGGAGGTCGTCGCGAAATCAACCGGGACGGCGGCGGCAGTACCGTCACTACAGTCCGAGTCACGCTGTTCAATGTGTTTCACAGCGCGCGTGGCGCTCTGGTCACCACGCTCGGCGCGGGTCTCTCGCAGGCCACACCGAATGGATTGGTATCACTTTTCGCCAATGCAACTTACGCAAAAACGTTCAGCACGTTAAGCCCGCTGCGCCTGTTTGGTCCCGTGGGCAGTAACGTCACCGACGTCCTGTTCTTTCTGCCCGGCAGCAATGGAGCAGAGGCAGCGACGGTCAGTGGTTTCGGCGCGGCGTTCAGATGACAGATTGGAATCCGATTGTCTAGGGTTACGTGCTTAAGTAATGGCGGTACCTGAATCTTGGCCTCATCATTCAGGGCGGGATCGTCACCATCGGGTTAAAAAGGTTGACCCGGTGGCTGCGAGCAGGAGTAAGGCCGAGTGTGAACTCGCCAGTCCTGCAACGTGCCCTGCATGTAACCGAAGGAGAGCCATGATGCGAGGTAGGGTTTCGTGGCTGCTGGTCGCGGCGTTTCTGCTCGCCGCGACCGCGGCCACAGCGCAGCCCTTGCCATGCTCCTCGGTTTCGCCCGAGGCGCGCGATTACGTACGGCAACGCGGCGCTTGCCGAGACATCAAGCCTGCGTCGCGACCCAGGGCGTCGACGCAAGCTAAACCCAAGGCATCCGATCGCCCGACCTCCGCGCCCCAGGAGTTCTCCGTACCGGACGTGATTGGCCGCAGCGATGCGGACGCTGCCCGCGCGCTGGCCAACTTCAAAGTCGAACGAATCGAAACGGCCAGCGCCGCGCCTGCCGGTGAGGTGCTAGCTCAGGAGCCCGCGCCCGCTGCGCTTGGACGCCAGGGGAGCGCGGTCATCCTGCGGGTATCGGACGGATCTCTTGCCACCGCTGCGAGAGCGGATCCAGTTACCACCGCGCCGGTCGCGGCACAGGTCACCGCGGAGGCTGCTCCGTCGACGACCGCGCCTGCAACATACCCTGCGCCTGGATCGACGGCTGGCCCGATGCTGCCTCAAGTGCCAGCCGTTCCGTCCGAAGCACGCGGTCAGAGTCCGACCGCGCTTTCGGCCAACGCTGCGCTCATCTTCGGCGCTGGCATGTTGCTCGGACTGTTGTCTGGCGCGCTCTTGATGCGCGCACGGTTACTACGCCGCCAGGGGGCGGTTGGCGAAGTCGCCCCGCCGCCGGCAATTGCTCAAAGTCAGCAGCCGGTGGGGCGGCAGCCGGTGGAGCAGCAGATTGTCAATCAACAGCCGGTCGATCAGCAGCGGGTCGATCTTCAGCCGGTCGATGAGCAGCCGGCCGAATCCGACGCCGGCGTCGACTCGCAGCCCGGCGCGATTTCTGCAACCCGATTCACCGCGCGATTCGTTCCAGGCGAAACAACGATCGTCTTGGCCCCTGTTCAGGGGGCCGATGAAGTCTCAATCGAAGACTCCATCGACCACCATGCATAACGAAGCCAGGCTGCATGTGCCGATCGAGGTCACCGGCGACGACGTCGAGAGGGCGCTGTTCGAGCAGAGCAAGGACGAATCTGCCGTTGCGCAAGTCTTCGAGCGACTACGCGGGGCCGCCGCTGAACGCGCGGCAAATGAGCTGAACGGGGCGCTCGCAGTCGACATCTTCGACGTGCTCGCACAAGGGTGGGCACAGGCTCCCGCAGTGCACAGAGCGGTCCAGCTGAGTGCGCTGACAAGGGGGACATCGATGCTCATCAATGTCGATTGGCACAACATCACATCGACGTCACACGTTGTGCTCGACACCCACGTGACGGAGAGCGCGCTGCCGCCGTTGGAACTGGCGCTCGAAATCCTTGCCGACGTTCAATACGCGACCCTCACCGCGCGCGATGGTGGGATCGACTTGGTCGCGCTCGGCGAAGCGTCGCTCCATGCGCGTCTCAAGTACAAGAACGTACTGGTAAAGGAACACGCGACGGGTATTGCATGCGTAGCGCGCGACCGGTTCAAGCCCCGCCCATCTGCACCCGATCGACTGGGTAGCGTCGACTTCCCAATTTAAACACGACGATCGCGGAGTAGAGCGGCCTTGTCTCGTCGTAGGCCGAAGGGGCCAGCAGAGTTCCCGTCGCCTGCCTGCGCCTACATCTGCCGGAACAGATGCACGTAAGCGCGGCTGACCGGCAGTGTTTCGGGCCGGCCCTTCAGGTGGATGGTCGCCGTTTCGTTGTTGCCGCGCGTGACATGGCTGACCGAGCCTAGGTTGACGATGACCGAGCGGTGCACCTGTACGAACTGTTCCGGGTCCAGCTGGCCGGAGAGTTCCTTCAGCGGCGTGCGCACCAGCGCTTCGCCGGGCCGCGTGCCGTCGCCGCGCCAGCCCACCAGCGTGTACTTCTCGTCGGCCTTCAGGAAGTCGATCTCCTCCACCGGAATCAGCCGCGTCGCCTGCCCGCTGCCGGCGCGCAGCCACCGCAGCCGCGTATCTCGCGGAGTGGCTGAGAGCCTCGCCGCGAGTTCACGGATCAGCTCGTCGGTCGCAGCCGGCGGCGGCTGCACCGTGCGCAGCTGTTCCTTGAGGCGCTCGACCGTCTCCCGCAGACGTTCGCGCTCCACCGGCTTGATGAGGTAGTCGAGCGCGCCGCGCGCGAACGCCTCGACCGCGTACTGCTCGAAGGCGGTGACGAACACGAGGTGGGCCCGGTTGCCGATCGCGCGTGCGGCCTCGACGCCCGAGAGTCCCGGCATCTGCACGTCGAGGTAGCAGACATCCGGTCGATGTTCCTCGTACATCGCGATCGCCTCACGGCCGTTGCGCGCCTGTGCGACGACGCGCAGCTCCGGCCACAGCTCGGCGAGCAGCCGCGCGAGCGCCTCGCGCAGCATCGGTTCGTCGTCGGCGATCAGTGCGGTGGGCGAGCCTTTCATAGTCACCTTGCCTCTGCCGGAAACTGCACTTCCGCCTTGAACCCGTGTGGCTCGCGTTCGAACAGGCGCAGCGCCGCCGCCTCGCCGAAGGCGAGTGCGAGCCGCTCCCGCAACGCCTTGAGGCCAGTACCGGGACCTGAGCCGGAAACGCCCGGCCCGACGCCGCTGTCTTCGACGCTGATCAGCACGTCGCGGCCATCGCGCTTGACTGCGACGTTGATGTCCCCGCCGTCCTCCGCGGGATCGATCCCGTGGCGCACGGCGTTTTCCACCAGCGTCAGCAGCGTGGTCGGCGGGCAGCGGTAGGCAAGGACCGACGGATCGACGTCGAGCGCAAAACGCAGGCGATCAGGCATGCGCATCTTCATCAGTTCCAGGTACGCGCGCGCCAATTCGACCTCGCGCCCGAGCGTGCTGACAGTCTCGTCCAGCTGCGGCACGGCCGCCTTCAGGTATGCGATCAGGCTCGCAAGCACCTGCGGGGCGTGGGGCGAACCGGCCTCGACCAGCGCCTGGATGTTCGCGAGCGTGTTGAAGAGAAAGTGCGGCTGGATCTGCGACCGCAGCAGTTGCGTGCGCGCCTCGATGGCCTGGCGCTCGAGTTCGCGGCGTTCGCGCTCGAATGCGAGCGTCTGCGTATGCGCGCGGGCGTCGCGCTGCCGGATCATCGCCCCCAGCGCTATCCACGCGCCGAAGAAGATGCCCGCAACTGTCAGCTGCCCAAAACCGACAAAGCGCTTCGGATTGGCCATGAACTCCGGCGCACCGCCCACGGTGATCCAGTACGCGGCGTAGGCCGAGAACGGAATCGCCACCGCCATCGCGAGCAGTTGAAACACCCATCGCCCGAGCCAGCGCGGCAGCCGCCGCGGCCAGGACTCGGCGAGCCCAAAGGCGACGAGAGCGCCGGTGCCGACGATGACGCTGCGCGCGAGCCACGTGGCGAATCGCGTTTCGGAGTCGATGCTGACCAGCAGCGCAATCGGCACGGCGACCATCAGCATGACTGCAATGCGGCGCAGGCCGAGCACGGTCCGCAGGCCCATGGGCGTGGCCTCGGGTGACGGGAGTTTCATTTGCAGTGGCCCGGGCGAGGTACTTATCACCGCAGCAGCACGCGCAGGTTTGGGTAGCCCATCAGCTGGAACAGGTAGTAGTTCATCGCTGCTTCGCCGACGTCGTCGGCCACGAACACCAGTTGCGCATGGCGCGGCACGCCGGCCTTCGAGATCACCGCCCACAGATCGGCCGCCGGCTTGACGCTGCCGTCGTCGTTGACCAGTCGGCTCGCCGGCAGGTGGATGACCGTTCCGGCCGGCGCCTCGGTCGGCAGCGAAGCGCCGGAGGCAATGTACACGCGGGGCAGAGGTCCGGGCACTTCCGCAAATGTCGTCACCACGCTGCGGCCACCATCGCCGATGCGTGTCGGCGCGGGCGGCTTGGCCTCGGTGGCCTGCTTCGCCCACGGCAGTCCGCGCAGCGCCCACTCGTCGGTGCCCGTCATCAGGACGGACACGCGCGGCATGTCGAGCGACTGCAGCGCGAGGAACGCAAGCGCCGAGGACTTGTCGAGGCCGCGCTCGGACACGATCACCGTCTCGTGCTCCGCGTGCAGACCCTCGGACTCCAGGCGCGGGCGCAGCGTGTTCGGCTGCAATCTATTTGGCGAACTGAGCGCTTCGCTGAACACTGGCGCCGGCACGTTGCGCGCCGCAGGGATGTGGCCGGCGGCAAACGCCTCAGCGCTGCGCACGTCGACGACGTTCAACCGCGTGACGCCGTAGGCGCGCAGCATCGGATTGGTCCACGACGCCAGCCACGGCGCGCTGCGCGCTAGGTGCGGCGATGCGTAGGTCCACAGCGGCAGATCGCGCGAGTCGCGCACCCAGTCGAGCTGCGAGCCGACATAGAGCTTGACCTGCGGGTAACCGGCGATGTGCCTCAACGCGAAGTACGGCACGGCAGCGGCGATGCCGCCCCCGCAGTACGCGTAGACCTGCTGCTCCGGGCGTACGCCCAGGTGACTCGCCATCGCCCGGAGTTCCTCGGCGGACTTGAACGTCTTGTCGGCGTTGAAGAACTCCCCGGTGGGCCAGGACACCGCCTGCGGGAGGTGGCCAGCGCGGTCGAAGAACTTGGTTGCGCCGAAGTACATGTCGGGCTCGAGCGCATCGATGAGCGCATGGCGCTGCGCGTCGCCGGCGGCGACCAGCACCTCGGGCAGATCGGCCCGCACATCCGCGCGGTGTCGCACCGCGAAGCTGCCGGCCCGTGGCGGCGCGGTCTTTTCCTGCGTTACCGTGCCGCCGACCGCCCGCCACTTGGCCATCCCGCCGTCGAGCACATGCAGTTTCTCCTGCGGGTGCCCGCGGTACAGCAGTTCGTAGTAGAGGCGCGGCGCGAAGTAGCCGCCGCCCTGGTCGGTGATCACCACCGTGCGGTTAGGCGACACGCCCCACGACTGGATGCGCCGCTGCATCGCCGGCGAGTCTTTTTCGTCTATGCCGTACGTGAAGAGATCGACATGCACTGCGCCGGGAATATGGCCCGCCTCGTGCAGCTTGACCGGCTGGGCATCGAGCACCAGCACATCGCCCGCGGCGAGCGCCTGTTGCAGCCAGGCGGCGTCGACGAGCGGACGAGGGTTGGCCTGGGCGTGTGGCGCCGCCAGCAGGGAGAAGGCCACGATCGCGCTGCCTACGAGCGCGTGCCAGGTGGATGTCATTGTCGGACTCCCGAGCAACCGAAGAAGCCGCACCGTAGGGCCGCGTGCGCCGGCCTGCAACGGCACTGCGACGAACGACGGTTGGGCGGCGGCGGTCTGCGGCCGACAGGTCCGGGCTGCGGCTCGCCGACTCGCTCGAAGGCATCTTTCTTCGTCTTCAGCTTGACCCGCCGGGCAGTGTGGTGTTACTTTGGTAACACCATCTGCACGCAGTAGGAACAAACGATGACCGCCGCAACAACGATCAAGCTGCCGGACGAACTCAAGCAGCGCATCGCGCCGCTTGCTGAAGCAGCCGGCAAGACGGCGCATGCCTGGATGGTCGAGGCGCTGGAACGCCAGGCTGCTATGGCCGAGGCGCGGGAGGCTTTCCTGCAGGATGCGGAAGCGTCCGCGGCGGAGATCGATGGCGGCGGCGCGCTCTATGCAGCCGAGGATGTCGCTGAGTACCTGCTATCGCGCGCGGCCGGCAAGGCAGCAGCGCGGCCCAAGCCGGTCCGCAAGGTCGCGACGGCTAAAGCGCCGGCCGGCGCATGCCGTCGTCGCTAAGGCTCAGTCTTGGCAACCGTCTATTACAGCGCTCGTGCGCTGGCCGACCTCGACCACCTGTGCGACTTCATCGCCGAGCACGATCCCGCCAGCGTAAACGGCGTCGCACAGCGCATCGCCGATGCCGCTCGCATCCTGCGCGACCACCCGCTGATCGGCCGCCCTGTGCGCTGTGACATCCGCGAACTCGTGATTTCAAGCGGCCGCACCGGCTATGTCGGGCTCTACAGGCTCCGCAACGGTGTCACGACAGTCGATATCCTGACCATCCGACACCAGCGCGAGGCGGGTTATCGGGAGTAGTTTTTTTCACCCCGACCGACCTCGCGACGGGCATCACCGCTTCGCCTTCGTAGTCATAGGCCCACAGCACACCGTAACGACGACACGCAGTGCAGTTGCAAGCCGTGGCCCCCTCGGGCATCCCGTCGAACTTCCATCGAACTGCCCCGCAGAGGCATGATCCTTCAAGCATGTCAGTCACCGTTCAGGTCTCTCGCACGACGCTCGGTCAGCGCGTTACCAGGGGGTGCGCCTGGGCTCACGCGCGGCCGCATTGTCATTGTTTCAGTTACGCTCACTCCATGAAACAACTCATCACCTTATTGATGTTGAGCCTCGCCCTGGCAGGAATCGCCCGGGCCGAGCATGCGGGCGGCCTGACGTGGACCGCTCCGCCAGAGTGGAAGTCGCAGGGCGAGCGGCCCATGCGTGCCGCCACCTACAGCATTCCCGCAGCCAAGGGCGACTCGGAGCCCGCCGAACTGGCCGTCTTCTACTTCGGCGAGAGCAGCGGCGGCGGCGTGGATGCCAACGTCAAGCGTTGGATCGACCAGTTCCAGAAGGCAGACGGCTCGTCTGCAGCGAAGGACGCGAAGGTGAAGAAGGAGAAGATCGCCGGGTTGCCCGCCACCGCGGTGGAGGTTAAAGGCACCTACATGGGCGGCTCGATGATGGGACCTTCAACGCCCAAGCCCGGGTACCGACTGCTCGGCGCCATTGTCGAAGGGCCGGGCGGCAACGTCTTCTTCAAACTCACCGGTCCGGAGAAGACCGTTTCAGGCGCGGAGAAGTCCTTCCGCAAGCTGCTCGACGGCCTGAAGAAGAAGTAGGAGTTCGCGCGCCGTTATCCCCGCGAAGCGCGCCGCATCAGGAAACCGCCCACATGCGCCAGCTCAGCAAGAACGATGCGCTTTTCCTCGCCTCCGAGAGCGCCCACTCCAATTCGAACGTCAGTCTCATCACGATCTACGACCCGTCGACGGCGCCCGGCGGCAGGCTCCAGTTCAAGAGCATCCTCGCGCTCGTGCAAAGCCGGCTGCACCGCTCGCCGGTGTTCCGGCAGAAGCTTCGCACCGTGCCGTTCGGGCTCGACGAGCCGTACTGGATCGAGGACGAGAACTTCGACCTCGAGTATCACGTGCGCAATGTGGCGCTGCCGAAGCCGGGCGACTGGCGCCAGTTCTGCATTCAGACTTCGCGCATTCACGCGCGCCCGCTCGACCTCAATCGGCCGCTGTGGGAGCTGTACGTCATCGAAGGCCTGGACAGCCTGCTCGACCTGCCGAAGGACAGCTTCGCGCTGCTGACAAAACTGCACCACGCGGCGATCGACGTCAGGCGTGGCACCGCGATCATCACGCTGCTGCACGACACGACGGCGCAGCCGTCGCCGCACGAGCCGCCCGAGCCGTGGTTTCCGGAGTCATCGCCGAGTTCGCTCGAACTGGTCAGCCGCGGCCTCATGCATGCGGTCACCTCGCCGAAACGGCTTTTGCGCCCGTTGTCGAATGCGCTCGCGAGCGTGGCTCCCGCCGCCCGCTCGTTCGCAGCCGAGTTGCTGCAGAAGCACGATGGGCTCCCGGTGACGCGCTTCAACTCCATCGTGTCGCCCTACCGGGTGTTCGAAACGCGGCGCTTCCTGTTGAGCGAGTTCCGCGAGATTCGCCGACTCGTCCCCGGCGCCAAGATCAATGACGTCGTGCTCGCGGTGTGCGCGGGCGCGCTGCGCAGCTACCTCGAAGGCAAGGACGAGTTGCCGGACCAGGATCTGTCGACGCTGATGCCTGTTTATGTGCGCGAGCCGGAGGCCGGACCCGACAGCCGGCCGGAAGTGGAGTGGGAGCGACTGATGCTCGGCGCGGACATTGCCGATCCCCGGGAGCGGCTGGCGTTCATCAAGGGGCAGACGGCGTCCTCCGGTCTCATCTCGCGAGCGACCGGCGCACGCGAGCTCACCGACATCGCAACGCAGGCGCCGGCCGCCACGCTCGCCATCACGGGCAAGCTGCTCGGTCGCGCGCTGCTCGGGGCGGGTCGGCGCGCGCCGATCGCCAACTGCGCGATCACCAATGTGCCGGGACCCTCGGAGCCGCTCTACCTCGCCGGGGCACGCATGACGTACTTCTCCGCGATCATGCCGATCAACGATGGCCTCGGCCTCGTGTTTGCGGTGACGAGCTACGACGGGCGGATCATTGTTTCACCCACGTCGTGCCGCGAGCAGATGCCGGATCCGGAGGTCTTCGCCCAGTGTCTGCGCGACTCCTTCCAGGAGTACCTCGCCCTTGCGCGCAAGCGCGCGCGGGCCAAGGCGGCGGCCCGGCCCAAGGCTAGGCCGGCGCGCGTCGGTGGGAAGTCGTCAGGTGGTAAATCCGCCCGAGCAGCCCAGCCGGCGGCACGAAAGGCCGCCACTGCCCCTCGGACTGCGCCAGGCGGTCGGCGACGATCCAGAGCACCAGCGGGTTGAAGCCCAGCCCGAGGTGACTGCCCGGTACGCGGATGTTTTCGTGCAACGCCGGGTTGCCATCGATGGTCGCCTCCTGCGGCGGCACGACTCCGTCCGTGAGGGAGTAGATGCAGGAGATCGGCACCGGCAGCGCTTTCGGCTGCCGGAGATACTTCGCGCGCGACTGCGCGAGGTGCGCCGTCGTCCCCATCGGATGCGAGATCAGGCGATAAAGTGCCTTGACCAGCGGCGGCGACTGGCTGCCCCCGCGATCGAAGGTCACTGGACTGCCAAGCGTGATGACGGAACGTATGCACCCTGTCGCCTCGTGCGCGCCGTACATGGCGAACATGCCGCCCAGGCTCCAGCCCACGAGGCTCACCTTCCGGCCGCTCTTGTAGTGCATGTAGCGGATCTTCTGCTCGAGCGCGCTGGCGTGCCGGCTGTTGAATCCGACGTTGCGCCCGAAGCCCCACGTCTGGACCTCGTAGCCGCGGTTCTGCAGAAAGAGCTTGAGCACGATCAGTGTGCCCTCGTCCGCCATGAAGCCAGGCAGCAGCAGCACCGGGTGGCCGTCGCCGCGCGGAGTGCGGGTGAGCATCGGAAGGTTCCACGGCAGCGCTGCCATCTCGAGCAGAGCGCGCGGCTCGATGACCTGATGCAGCAGGCGGGGCTTGCCGACGTAGGTCTGTCTTCTGGCCATCTGGGTTCCGGTTGCTGATCAGACTATTGAAGCGTACCTCGCATCCGCCCCGTCGAAAGGGCCAACTGAAGCATCATTCGAATCGTGCGTACACCGGGCTTCGTACGTGCAATGGCCGGCGACTTGATCAACGGAACCGCACCGTGACCGCAATGACGAAGGTTGAGACCATCGGTTCCCTTTTCCGCATTTCTTGCCTAAAGCGGCTTTGCGGGGGTTGCAAGGTCGGAACTCCTGCACTCCGTGCGCGTTGTTGCCGTAGTGTGTATTGCGGTGAAACTGGCGGACGCAATGTCCGCAAACGCGCCACTCAAAGTGCTTCAAAGCCACCAGTAGTGTGTTCAACCTAGGCGGCGGAACGCGACCCCTTGCTGCCATTTGCGTCGCCCGAAAGCCGCCATCGATTTCACGCCGAAAGCCGACATCGGCCTGATCGGCTGAACGCGAACGATAGGAGACCTTAGCCGCTGCCGAAAGCGGTCGCGACGCGGCAGCCTTTAGCAGACGCCCGCTCGAGTTCTAGTTCGCGGCGGCGGCGATCAATCCAACGCCGAATCCGCCATCCGTGAGACCAAGCTGCAGCACGTCACTCGTGGGCTCCCTTTCGCGCCAGGATTGAAACGCCGCAAGCAAACGAGCTGCAGAAACACTGAAAAAAACAATGACCCAGATGTCCATTCGCCCGCTCCGCTTTGAATGAACTTGAGTGTTGAGTATCGCGTCCAATTGACCCAGATTATCGATTTGGACTGGCCCGGATACAGGGAGGAAGAGTTTTGGCGTGCGAGACGGTTACGATGGGTTCAGGTGGGTCACCGCATCGCGATCAAGTGGGTCAATTGGACGCGATAGTCAACAGACTACCGTCGCCACGTCAATCGAAGTCGCCCGCGAAACAGCGCAAACGCGAGCCTGGTCAGGCTCCTGGGCCGTGAACGCTTGCGGTTGTCTCTCTGTCCGAGTAACTTTGCCAACGATGACGTGCAAGCTTTCATCATGAGCAACTTCTCGCCAGGCGAATACGCTCTCGTCGGCTTTGCCGGCTTCTGGGGTGTCGTGGGATTGGGCATCATTGTGACCGTCGGCTACTTCTGGCTGAAGCAGCGAAACTCACGCACCGCGCAGAACCTGGCTTCGCGGCGCCGCTAGGCGCGTTTTGACCACACGAGGACGCCACCGCGTCCTCGTTCCTGTTTCCCTGACGGTTTGCCTCTTACGGCAGCGAAGGCAGAGTCCTTGGCGAAGCGTGAATTCGATTGTTTTCTTCGCCCACCGAAGACAATCGTCGCATTACGCGCGGCTGCTCCGTGCTGAAACGCGTGTTGTTGAAGCTACCACGACATGAAGGCATTTGACGTTGCCGGCAGTGCGGAGACCTCGGATCGCGAGTCAGCTCCTGCGGCGCCTCGCCCGAGGCTCCGCGGTCACCGGGAGGGATGCTGCGCGGACCTCTAGCTCACGTCATCGCAGCCGGACGGCGCAGTAGTCGGTCAACTGACCGAGGGTCGTGAGGCGCGCGGCGTCGGCGTCGGGGATGTCGATGCCGAGGGCGGCGTGCACAGCCACCAGGAAATTCATCCAGTCTACCGAGTCCAAATCGACCTGGTCGCGCAGCCGCTTTTCGGGCCGCAGCGTGGCGAAGTCGACCTCCGGCGCAATGCGGCCGAGGCAGTCGAGAAGCGCTCTGCGCAGCTCGTCGCGCGTCATCAAAGTGCCTTCGCCAGTTCGGCGGGCTGCTGCAGCAGTCCGCGCACCGCGGCCAGGAACAGGCCGCCACGATGCCCGTCGCTGGTCCGATGGTCGGCGCCAAGGCTCGCCGTGACGAGCGGTGTCGGCTTGACCACGCCGTCCACGACCCACGGCCTTTCGAGCACCCGCCCGAATCCGACGATGGCCACCTGCGGCGGATAGATGATTGGAAAGACGCTGCCGACGCCCTGGTCGCCGAGACTGGTCACCGTGATCGTCGCATCGGCGAGCTCCGAGGCCTTCAACGATCCGGCGCGCGCCCGCTGTACCAGGTCCAGCAGTTCGCGGTTCAGCGTGTCGAGGTCCTTGCCTGGCACGTCGCGCAGCGCCGGCGCGATCAGTCCTCCGGTGCGCAGCGCGATCGCCACTCCGACGTGGACGCCGGTGCCGGGAACGAACACGCCATTCTGGAAAAGGCCGTTGAACTCGGGATAGCGCTGCAACGCGCGCGCGACGGCCTGGAGCAGCAGCGGCGCCAGAAGAATGCGCTCGTTGACGCTGCGCGTCGCATTGCGATCGGCGAGAAAAGCAGTCGCCGCCGCGAGCGGCACGTCGTCCGCGAGGTAGTAGTGCGGGATCTCGCGTTTGCTGCGCGACATGGCCGCGGCAATGGTCTGCCGCATCACCTCGGCCCGGGTAGGCGTGCGCGCCTTGGACGCGGCGGCCTCCACGTCCGCGAGCGTGATCGCGCCTCCGGCACCGGTGCCGCTCAGTCCTTCGAGGCCGAGTCCGAGTTCGGCGGCACGCTTGCGCGCCGCCGGCGAGGCGGCGGCGCGCAAGCGCTCCGCGGAGAGCGGCACGGCGTCCGGCAGCGGCTGTGGAGTTGCCGGCGGGGCGGCAGCCGTTGCGGTCGCTGTCGCCGCCCGCAGCGCGTCCATCTGCGCCCTCACGTACTCGTCCGTCTCACCGGCTTCGCGCAGCACCGCCATCAGCGTGCCGACCGTGACCTCGGTCCCCGGTTCGATCGGCAGCGCTACTACCGTGCCGTCGTGCCAACACTCGATATCGATCGCCGCCTTCGTCGTGTCAACCACAGCGATGATGTCGCCCTTCCTGACCGTGTCGCCGGCCTTAACCCGCCACTCGAGCAGCGTGCCCTTGTCCATGTCGGAACCGAGCGACGGCAGGCGAAATTCGATCATGCCGACTTGCCCAGCAGCGCCAACGCGGCCGCCACGATCTTCGGCGGCATCGGCAGTGCGGCATCTTCGAGGTGCTTGGGATAGGGGATCGGCACTTCCTCGCTGCACACCCGCGCCGGTGGCGCATCGAGATCGTAAAAGGCGCGTTCCGTGAGGCCGGCCATGATCTCGGCTGCCAGGCTGCAGGTGCGCCAGCCTTCGTCGACCACCAGCACGCGATGGGTCTTGCGCAACGAGGCGACCAGCGTGTCCCAGTCGAGCGGTCGCAGCACACGCAAGTCGATCACTTCGGCTTCGACATCCTTTCGAGCCAACGCGGCCGCCGCCTCATTGACTCGCGGCAGCGAGCCACCGTAAGTCACGATGGTCATGTCCTTGCCGGCGCGGCGCACCGCGGCCCGCTCGATATCGACGGCGGGCGCCGGCTCGCTCAGTTCGCCTTCGAGGTTATAGAGCTGTGCATGCTCGAACATCACGACCGGATCCGGATCTTCGAGGGCCGGCCACAGCATGCCGCGCGCGTCCGCGATGGTCGCCGGCGCCAGCACCCGGATACCCGGTATGTGCGCGTACCAGACTTCCAAGCTGTGCGAATGCTGGGCCGCGAGCTGGCGGCCGGCGCCGGTGGCCATGCGGATCACCACCGGCACAGAGAACTGGCCGCCGGACATGTGGCGCAACGTGGCGGCCGTGTTGACGATCTGGTCGAGCGCAAGCAGCGAAAAATTCACCGTCATGATCTCGACGATCGGCCGCAGCCCGCCGAGCGCGGCGCCGATGCTGGTGCCGACGAACGCCAGCTCCGACAGCGGCGTGTCGCGGATCCGTTCCGGGCCGAACTCGTCGAAAAAGCCTTTGGTCACAGCATACGAGCCGCCGTACTTGCCGACATCCTCGCCCATGATGAACACGCGCGGATCGCGGCGCAGCGCCTCGCGGTGCGCCTCGCGCAGGGCTTCCCGATAGCTGGTGGCACGTGCGCTCATCGCAGCCCTCCGCTTGTCAGTACCGCTGCGGGCGGGCGCGGCGTGAGAACGTCCTTCGTGAGATCCTCAACCGGCTCCCAGCTTCCCGCTTCGGCAAAGGCTACGGCTGCGTCGACCTCCTGCATGGCGGACTGATCGAGTGCGAGGAACTGCATTTCGGTCAACATGTTCGCCGCCTTCAATCGCTGCGTGAACGTATGGATCGGGCCGCGCTCCTTCCAGGCCTCGACCTCGGCCTTGGCACGGTACAACTCGGCATCGAACATCGAGTGCGCACGGAACCGATAGGTGTGCAACTCGAGGAAGTACGGTGCGCGTTCCTGCCGCACGTAGTCGACCGCGCGTGCAGCGGCGGCGTCGACCGCCAGCACGTCCATGCCGTTGCAGTGCGAGGCCTCCACCCGATAGGCCGCCGCCTTGGCCACGAGGTCGGTCTGCGACTCGGAACGCGCGAGCGCGGTGCCCATCGCGTAGAGATTGTTCTCACACAGAAAGAGCACCGGCAGTCGCCACAGCGAGGCGAGGTTCAGCGACTCATGGAACGCGCCCTCGGCTACGGCGCCCTCGCCGAAGAAGCAGGCGGTGACGGCGTTCTCGCGCGGCAACTGTTTGTCGGCCAGCGCCAGGCCGCAGGCAAGCGGCAGGCCGCCGCCGACGATCGCGTTGCCGCCGAAAAAGCGCGTGGCCCGGTCGAAGAGATGCATCGAGCCACCGCGGCCGCGCGAGCAGCCTTCCTGCCTTGCGTACATCTCGGCCATGATCGCGTTCATCGATACGCCGCGCAGCAGCGCCTGGCCATGCTCGCGATAGGTTGCGACCACGTTGTCCTCGGGCCGCAAGTGAGGCATGACGCCCGCGGCGACGGCTTCTTCGCCGATGTAAAGATGCAGAAAGCCGCGGATCTTGCCGGCGCCATACAACTCGGCGCAGCGCTCCTCCAGCCGCCGGATGCGCAGCATGTCGCGCACCCGCGCATGGCAGAAGTCGGGTGCATAACGCGTCACCTCCGTCGTGCTGGGCGGCAGGTCCTCGATCTCGTAACGGGTACTCATGCCGCAACCTCCTCATTGGGGAATGCAGTCCGGCGTGCGGCAGTGGGCGCCTTCCGGACGTCGTCCCGTGTCATTGGGCGCTCTCCAGCGTCGAGGTGTCACCTTCCGGCAGGCCCAGTTCGCGCGCCTTCAGCAGGCGCCGCATGATCTTGCCGCTGCGCGTGCGCGGCAGCGTCGGCGCGAACTCGATTTCCTTCGGTGCGACCGCCGGCCCGAGCCGCTTGCGCGCATGGCCCAGCAGTTCCAACCGCAATTCTTCACTCCACTTGTAGCCGTGTTTGAGAGCGACAAACGCCTTGACGGTCTCGCCGACCACCGGATCGGGCTTGCCGATCACGCCCGCCTCGGCCACTGCCGGATGCTCCATCAACGCGCTCTCGACTTCGAAGGGCCCGATCAGGTGCCCGGCGGACTTGATCACATCATCGGCACGCCCGACGAACCAGTAGTAACCATCGGCATCACGTCGCGCCAGGTCGCCGGTCAGGTAGAGGTCGCCGACGAAACACCTGCGATAGCGCTCTCCCTCATTCAGGTAGCCGCGGAACATCGATGGCCAGCCAGCGCGCAACGCAAGTTCGCCCTCGACATCGGGCTCTTCGATCACCTGCACCGAGCCATCCTCGCATTTGCGCACGATGAAGGCCTCGATGCCGGGCAGCGGCTTTCCCATCGAGCCCGGCTTGATGTCGAGTGCCGGCGTGTTGGCGATCATGATCCCGCCAGTCTCCGTCTGCCACCAGTTGTCGTGGATGGGCAGTCCGAGCGCGTCCTGGCCCCACCAGACCGCCTCCGGGTTCAGCGGCTCGCCGACGCTGGCGATGAAGCGCAGGCGCGGGAAGCGGTACTTGTGAGCCAGCTCGGCGCCTGCCTTCATCAGCATGCGGATCGCCGTGGGCGCCGTATACCAGACAGTGACCTGCTGCTCCTGCAGGATGCGATACCAGCGCTCGGCGTCGAACTCCGCCTCGTCGACGATCATCGTCACGCCGTGCAGCAGCGGCGCGATCACGCCGTACGACATGCCGGTCACCCAACCGGGGTCGGCAGTGCACCAGAAGATGTCGTCGTCATGCAGGTCGAGCGCATAACGGCCGGTCGCCCAATGCGTGACCACCGCGTCGTGCACATGCAGCGCACCCTTCGGCTTGCCGGTCGTGCCGCTGGTGAAATGCAGCAGTGCCAGGTCCTCCGGTAGCGTCGGGACCACGGTGAACGCGGACGACGCGTCGCCCATCAGACGACCCAGGTCGAGCGTGTCGGCCGGAAGTTCGTCTGAAGGCGTGTCACCGGGCGAACGCGCAAGCAGCACATGCTGCAGTGTTGGCACCTTGTCGCGGATCGGCAGAACCTTCCGCCGGTACAGCGCCTCGGTGGTAACGAGCGCCCTGCCGCTGCCGATGTTCATCCGTGTCGAGATCGGCTCGGGCCCGAAGGCCGAGAACAAGGGTGACACGACGACGCCGGCCTTCAGTGCCCCGATGGCGCAGACATATAGGTCAGGGATCCGAGGGGCCAGCAGGAACAACCGATCGCCACGTCCCATGCCGAGGGCGCCGAGTACGTTGGCGAAGCGATTGGACGCCTGCGCCAGTTCGGCGAAGCTCAGGCTGAGTTCCGCGCCGCCCTGCCCCAGCCAGTGCAGTGCCGTTCGATTGGCGCGCGCTCCATGCGCATGCCGGTCCACCGCCTCGAAGCCGATGTTGAGCCCGCCCCCGGGCAAGCCCACCAGTTCGCGGCGCGCGTCGATCCATCGAAAGTCGCGGCAAGCCTGCGGCCAGTCCGAAAGGTGAGGTCGGACGGACAGTGCTGACAGGTCTTTCCTGATCAGGGCCGGGCGCATGGTTACCCCAGACGAAGCTCTGGACACCGGTTTCAAGCTAGAAGTCAGAGCGCGCCGCCGGTTGACGGCCGTCAAGCGAAGGGTTCCATCGGCGCGAAGCCGTGCTCGTCACATCCCTTGGCGGCCGCGGAATCGATCGCAGCTCGAAAGATGACGACAGGCAAACTCCACTCGAAGAGCGGGTGTAAGTTGAATCAGATGCTGGCCGCGAACGAAGGGAGGGAAAGTGACACCACATGCGCCTCAGGTCGGCGCCCCTGACCCGGAGAAGCGAACGTCGCCGATCCTCGACGAGGATGAAGAGTTCTCTCTGGATCTCGAACTCGAAACCGGCGTCTGCTATTTCAACAATCAGTCCTACCCAATTGGCGCCTACGTTCTCAGCGGATCCGAGTTGCTCCACTGCGAGGAGCGCGGGCTCTGGGTCCGCCGCGGCTCGTAGGCCGGCACGGCTTGCGCTGGCACTGAAACCGGGGTCGAGCCGGGATGCGAGTGGCCGTCAACCGCGCACCGGCGGTGACGCTCTGGGCGGCGGTCGTCGCCGTGCGGCTCGGCTTCGACCGGGATGAGGCGCTGACGCTCGGTCGTGTCGTCGCAGGCCAGAATGCCTACGCCAAAGGCAAGTCGCTCGGCCTGTTCAAGTCGGCGCCGGAGGACGTCCCGTGGCTCACCGGCTGCTTCGTGGCCGAGCGGAATGCGGCGCATCCGGACGCGTATTGCGAATTAGCCGGCGATGGCGAGCAGCGGCTGATGCAGCAGCGATGGCCGGGCAACGGCGTGCACGGGAGCGGGGAATGCCCGGCCGAGCGCGACGACAGCGGCCTGCACGGCCGGCCCGGGTACGTGCGCGCGGGGTGCCTATAATCGGGGCATCGTGTGGCCAGACCGCAACGCACGTTGAAAACGCCAGGAACCCCTTTCACGGTCGAAGTCACGCCGTCGCTGCCGCCGCGCCTCGCGCGCCTCGCGGACCTCGCCGACGACCTCTGGTACGCGTGGGACCGCCCCACGCGCAACCTCTTCGCGCGCCTCGACCTCGATCTCTGGCGCACGGTGGGTCACTCCCCCAAGGCGCTGTTGCGCCAGGTCGACGAGCAGCGGCTCGTTGCCGCTGCCGACGACCCGGTGTATCTCACGAACTACAGCCGTGTGCTGTCCGCCTACGACACCTACCTCGGGCAGGCGACGCGGCGCGGCAACGGCGACGGGCTCGCGCACGACGACCTCGTCGCGTACTTCTGCGCGGAGTTCGGCTTCCACGAGAGCCTGCCCATCTACTCCGGCGGCCTCGGCATCCTTGCCGGCGACCACTGCAAGGCGGCGAGCGACGCGCGGCTGCCTTTCGTCGGCGTCGGGCTGCTCTACCGACAGGGCTACTTCTACCAGTCGATCGATCTCGAGGGCAACCAGCACGCGACCTACCACGACTCCGAGTTCGAGTCGCTTCCGGCGCGCCCCGCGCTCGACGCGCAGGGCGGCGAAGTACACCTCAAGGTTGAGCTGCCCGGCCGCGAGCTCGTGGTGAAGGTGTGGCGCGCGCGCGTCGGCCACGTTGCGCTGGTGCTCCTCGACACCGACGTCCCGCCGAACAGCGAGCCGGACCGCGCAATCGCGCACCGGCTCTACGGCGGCGACCGCCGCACGCGCATCGAGCAGGAGATCGTCCTGGGCGTCGGGGGCGTGCGCGCGCTCGCGGCGCTCGGCTACGCGCCGACGGTGTGGCACATCAACGAGGGCCACGCGGCCTTCCTCGTGCTCGAGCGCGTGCGCGCGCTGGTGCGGCAGGGGCGCGACTTCGCCACGGCGCTGGAGGCCGTCGCCGGGAACACGGTGTTCACCACGCACACGGCGGTCCCGGCCGGGCACGACCACTTCGCGCAGGACATGGTGGCCGAGTACTTCGCGCACTGGTGCGCCGCCACCGGCGTCGAGCAGCCCGCCCTGCTCGCGCTCGGGCACACGCCGCAAAGTCCCGAATTCAACATGACGGCCCTCGCAATCCGCGGGGCGCGGCACCACAATGCCGTCTCGGCCATTCACGAGGGCGTCTCCGAGCGCATGCTAGCCGACCTCTGGCCGCAGGTGCAGCCGCACGAGAACCCGATCGGCCACGTCACCAACGGCGTGCACGTGCTGACGTTCCTCGCGCCGGAGTGGCACGACATCTTCGACCGCTTCCTCGGCGTGGACTGGTCACAGCGCCTGTGCGACCGCGACTACTGGGCCGGCGTCGAGCGCATCCCGGACTCGATGTTCTGGAGCATGCGCGAGTACCTCAAGGCGCAGATGCTGAAGCTCGTGCGCGAGCGCGTGACCGCGCAGCTCCTGCGCAACAGGGGCAGCGAGTCGCACCTCGACCGCCTGTTCCGCTTCGCCGACCCGAAGAACCCGAAGGTGCTGACCATCGGGTTCGGCCGGCGGTTCGCGACCTACAAGCGCCCCACGCTGCTGTTCTCCAACCTGGACGAGCTGCGCGAGATCGCCTGCAACCCCGAGCGTCCGGTGCTGTTCATCTTCGCCGGTAAGGCGCACCCTGCCGACGAACCCGGGCAGGACATGATCCGGCAGATCATGCGGGTCGCCAAGGAGCGGGACTTCGCCGGCCACCTGCTGTTCGTCGAGGGCTATGAACTGCGGCTCGCGCGGCGGCTGCTCGCCGGCGTCGACGTCTGGCTCAACAACCCGATCTACCCGCTCGAGGCGTCGGGCACGTCGGGCATGAAGGCCGCGATGAACGGCGGGCTCAACCTGTCCGTGCTCGACGGCTGGTGGGACGAGGGTTACGACGGCACCAACGGGTGGGCGATCAAGCCCGCGTCGCAGCGCGCGGACGCCGCCGCCCGCGACGCCGACGAGGCGCGCACGCTCTACGAGATCCTGCAGGATCAGGTGGTGCCGATGTACTACGACCGCAATGGGCTCGCCTATTCGCCCCGCTGGGTGGCCATGGCGAAGCGCGCGGTGGCCACCATCCTGCCGCGGTTCAACGCGGCGCGCATGCTTAACGAGTACGTCGCGCGTTTCTATGTGCCGGCGGCCCGGCGCGGCCGCGAGTTCCACGCGAACGACTGCAGCGCCGCACGCGACCTCGCGCAGTGGAAGGCGCGCGTGCGCGCGGCGTGGCCGGGCGTGGCGATCGCGAGTGCCGGCGAGCCGGCCGCGCGCATCATCTTCGGCCAGCGCGTGCGCTTCGAGGCCCGCGCGGTGCTGAACGGCCTCGCGCCGGAGGACCTGGCCGTGGAGCTGGTGTTGCAGCAGCGAGGCGAAGCAACGGATGCGAACGCGCAGCGCATCCGCTTCGCCGCGCAAGGCGCGGCCGAGGACGGGCGGCAGCGCTACGCGCTCGACCTCGCCCCCGAGCACTGCGGCAAGCTCGAGTGCCGCATCCGCGCATACCCCGCGCACCCGTCGCTCACGCATCCGTTCGAGCTGGGGCTCATGCTCTGGGCGTAGCAGGACGCAGCATGCAGCACGGTTGGATGCTGTTACATCACACCGCTACGCGCGTTGGGCCAATCGCGCATAGAGCCTGGCGTACTGCCGCGCCGACGCCCGCCAGCTGAAGTCGCGCGCCATGCCGTTGCGCTGCACGCGCCGCCACGCGCGGCGGTTGTGCCACAGCTGCGCGGCCTTGCGAACTTTCTCCAGCAAGGCGGCCGAGCTCGCCGGCCGGAAGACCCACCCGGTGCCGTTGGCCAGCGTCGCGTCGTCGACGTCGGTGACCGAGTCGGCGAGGCCGCCGGTGCCGTGCACGATCGGCGGCGTGCCGTAGCGCTGGCTGTACATCTGGTTCATGCCACAGGGCTCGAAGCGGGAAGGCATCAGGAAGCAATCGGCGCTCGCCTCGAGCAGGTGCGCGAGTCCTTCGTCGAAGCCCACGAACGTGCCGACCTGCCCCGGATGCCTCGCGGCGCAGTCGAGCGCGCGCGCTTCCAGCTCTGTGTCGCCCGTCCCGGCAAGCACCAGTTGCGCCGGCATCGCGACGAGGGCATCCGCAATCGCCAGCACGAGGTCGATGCCCTTCTGGTGGGAGAAGCGGCTCACCAATCCGAACAGCGGCACGTCGTCGCGCGGTGCCAGGCCCAGGCGCTTCGACAACACCACGCGGTTGCGCACCTTGCGCAAAAGCGTGGCGGGCTCGTAGTGCGCGACGATCAGGGGATCCGTGCGCGGGTCCCAGGCCTCGTCGTCGATACCGTTGAGGATGCCGTGGAGGTCCGACGCGCGCGCGGCGAGCAGCCCCTCGAAGCCCATGCCCAGCGGCGCGGACGTGATCTCGCGCGCGTACGTCGGACTCACCGTGCTGAGCGCGTCCGCGTAGTAGAGCCCGGCCTTCATGAACGAAAGCTGGCCGTGATACTCGACGCCGTGCATCGACCACGCTTGCGCCGGCAACCCGACCGCGGCCATCCAGCTCGGCTCGCACAGGCCCTGGAATGCGAGATTGTGAACCGTGAAGAGCGTCGCCGCACGCGGCGCCGGGCCCAGCGCGAGGTAGGCCGGCGCGAGTCCCGCCTGCCAGTCGTTCGCGTGCACGACGTCGCAGGTCCAGCCGTGCGGAGCGCCGTCGCGTCCGAACAGGGCCGCCACGTACGCAAGTAGTGCGAAGCGCAGCGGATTGTCCCGCCACTCCGTGCCGCGTGCGTCCTGGTAAGGCGTTCCCGGGCGCGCGTAGAGCGAGGGGCAATCGATGGCGTACAGCGGCGCGCCTCCGGGGCACTCGCCCGCGAGCACGCGCGCCTGGGGCAGTCCCGCGCGGGGCGGCACCGTCACCGCGGCCGGGTCCGCGCCCAGCGCGTCGAGCACGGCCGGATAGCCGGGCAGCAGCACCCGCGCATCGACCCCTTCGCGCCGCAGCGCGGCAGGCAGGGAGCCGACGACGTCGCCGAGCCCCCCGACCTTCACCAGCGGGGCACATTCGGAGGCGGCGACGAGAACGCGAAGCGGCATGGGACGCACGCAATCGGAGGTGCCGGGGCCGTCAGGCTACCATCCGCCGGGGCAGCTATGACCATCGACGCGAACATCGCGCATCTCGTGCTGGCCGGCGACATCGGCGGCACGAACGCGCGCCTCGCGATCGCGCGCGAGGTCGACGGGCGCGTCGTCTTCGAACTGCAGCGCGTGCTGAAGGTCCGCGATTTCGCTGGCATGGCCGATGCGCTTGCCGAGTTCCTGCGGTATGCCCCGACACCGACGCCGGCCCATGCCTGCTTCGCCTGGGCGGGACCGATCGACGGTCGCAGCGCAAGGCTTACCAATGGCGACTGGGCGGTGGACACGAACGCGCTGGCAGCACGCTTTCGCCTGCCTCATCTCGCTCTGGTCAACGACTTCCAGGCTGCCGCGGCCGGCATCGATCGCGTCGCGGAGCAGGACCTGATCGCGCTGCAACCGGGCGTGGCCGACCCGAATGCCTCGCGGCTGGTGATCGGCGCAGGCACGGGACTCGGCGTTGCGTATGCGGTCCGCGACGAGCACGGTACGCGCATAGTGGCCGGAGAAGGCGGGCACGTCGCGTTCGCGCCGCTCGACGACGAGCAGTCCGCACTACTCGCGCATTGCCGGGGGGAACTCGAGCGCGTCACCGCGGAGCACCTGGTCTCCGGCAGCGGCATCGTGCGGCTGTACACCTTCTGCTGCGCGCGCGACGGTGTGGCCGTTCCGCCGGAGTTGGCTGCGGGAGGCGCCGCGGCGGTGGTGCGACGCGCCGATGCCGGCGATGCCGCCGCGCAGCGCGCGTTGCGCCTGTTCTGCGCGATCCTCGGCGCCGTCGCGGGCGATCACGCGCTGTCGTGCCTTGCGACCGGTGGCGTGTTCGTCGCCGGGGGCATCGCGGCGAAGCTCACCGAGCGCCTGACCGACGGCACATTTCGTGACGCGTTCAATGCGAAGGGCGTGCACGTCGCGCTGATGCGCAGAATGCCGGTCTGGCTCGTCCGCGACGAGGCACTGGGACTGCGCGGCGCGGCTGCCATCGCGCTGGCGGACGCCGATCGTGCTTGAGTTGCTTCTATCCGACGGCCGCCTGGAGGGGTGGTGATGAAACGCGTGATGGCGCGCGCCATGGCGCGCCGTCGCCGGCCATGCCAGACTTCAGGTCGTCAAGCGTGCATGAGCACCAGTCCCGCCAGCGGCGGGAGGACGAGTTCGAGCGACGCCGGCAACCGCTGCGCCGGGACCGGCACCGCGATCACGTCGCCGCGGTTGCCGGCGTCGCTACCGCCGTAGTGGCGCGAGTCGGTGTTGATAAGTTCGACGTAGGGCCCCGGCCTGGGCACGCCGAGCCGATAGTCTGTGCGCAGCGCCGGCGTGAGGTTCAGCACCACGACGACCTCGGAGCCGTCGCGCGCGCGGCGCACGAAGGAGAGGACGGATGCGGCCGCGTCGTCGGGCTCGATCCACGCGAAGCCGGCGGCGTCGAAGTCGAGCTGGTGAAGCGCCGGCGTGTCGCGGTAGAGGCGCGCGAGGTCGCGAAACAGGCGCTTGACGCCGGCATGTGGCGCGCGGCCCGCGAGATGCCAGTCGAGTTCGCGCGCCTCGCTCCACTCCCGGCCATGCGCGAACTCGTTGCCCATGAAGTTGAGCTTGCGGCCCGGGGCCGTCATCTGCCAGCAGAACAGGAGCCGCAGGTTGGCGAACTTCTGCCAGTCGTCGCCGGGCATCTTGCCGATCAACGAGCCCTTGCCGTGGACGACCTCGTCGTGCGAGAGCGGCAGCACGAAATTCTCGGTGTAGGCATACAGTTGGCCGAAGGTGAGCTCGCGGTGATGATGCAGGCGGTGCACGGGATCGCGGCGGAAGTAGGCGAGCGTGTCGTGCATCCAGCCCATGTTCCACTTCATCGAGAAGCCGAGCCCGCCGCCCTCGATCGGCCGCGAGACCTGGGGCCACGCCGTGGACTCCTCGGCGATGGTGACGGCGCCGGGGAAGCGCAGGTGCACCATCGCGTTGAGCTCGCGCAGGAATTCGATCGCCTCGAGGTTCTCGCGGCCGCCGAAGCGGTTCGGCAGCCATTCATCCGCCGCGCGCGAGTAATCGAGGTAGAGCATCGAGGCCACGGCGTCGACGCGCAACCCGTCGAGGTGGAACTGGTCGAGCCAGAAGTGCGCGCTCGCGAGCAGGAAGCCGCGGACCTCGGGGCGGCCGTAGTTGAAGACGTGCGTGCCCCAGTCCGGATGCCGCCCGCTGCGCGGGTCGGCATGCTCGTAGAGCGCGGTGCCATCGAAGTGCGCGAGCGCGAAGGCGTCGCCCGGAAAGTGCCCCGGCACCCAGTCGAGGATCACGCCGAGTCCCTGCGCGTGGCAGGCATCGACGAAAGCGGCGAGGTCGTCGGCGTTGCCGAAGCGCGACGTCGGGGCGAAGTAGCCGGTGGTCTGGTAGCCCCACGACTCGTCGAGCGGATGCTCGGTGACGGGCATCAGCTCGACGTGCGTGCAGCCCAGCTCCGCGACGTAGCCCGGCAGCCTCGCCGCAAGCTCGCGCCAGTGGTAGAAGCGGCCGTCGTGATGGCGCATCCACGAGCCCAGATGCACCTCGTAGACGTTCATCGGCCGCTCGAGCCACGGGGTGCCCGAACGCTGCGCGAGCCAGTTCGCGTCGGTCCAGCGGTGCGAAGGCAGCGGCGCGACGCGGGCGGCGGTGCCGGGGCGCAGCTCGAACGCGCGTCCGTAGGGATCGGTCTTGGCGAAGACCACGCCGCTGTCGCGGTGGCGCAGTTCGAACTTGTAGAGCGCGCCCGCGCCGATGCCGGGCACGAACACCTCCCAGACGCCGCTGGCGCCGTGCACGCTCAACGGATGCCAGCGCCCGTCCCAGCCGTTGAAGTCGCCGACGACGGAGACACGTTCCGCGTTCGGGGCCCACACGGCGAAGCGCACGCCCGGCACGCCGTCGCGCTCGATCGGCATCGCGCCCAGCGTGCGCCACGCCTCGAGTAGGTGGCCGGCGTTGAACAGGTGCAGATCAAACGGCGTGATCGACGGCGCGAACGCGTACGGATCGTCGAACTCGCGGACGCCGTTGCCTTCCTCGACGCGCAACCGACCTCGCCGGCCGGGTTCGCTGCGTCCGCGCCAGCGAAACAGTGCGGTCCCTTCGATGCGCTCCATCGACGCCCAGTCGCCGCCCACCGCGAGCCAGGCACGTGCGACGCCGGGCAGCAATGCGCGGTAGGTCCAGCCGGCGCCGTCGGTGCGCGGGCCGAGCCACGCGTGCGGCTCGTGCGACCTGCCGTCGTTCAGGCGGGCCAATGCGTCGCTCGTCGACCCCGCTGTCATCACGCAGACATTATATAGTTGTGCCATGGTGCGACCTCCGCGGAAGTGACCGATCGCAACCGAGGACTTCCCGATGATCGTCAACGTCTGCCCGCACTTCCCGGCATGCCCGTACCCGAGCGAAGCGGCCGGGCCGGCGGGATCGCGCTTTGCGCGCGCCACGTTCGCAATGATCCTCGCCGGCGGTCGCGGCTCGCGGCTGGGCCCGCTCACCGACTGGCGCGTGAAGCCCGCGGTGCCGTTCGCCGGAAAGTTCCGCATCATCGACTTCTCGCTGTCCAACTGCGTCAACTCCGGCATCCGGCGCATCGGCATCGCCACGCAGTACAAGGCGCAGAGCCTGATCCGCCACGTGCAGCGCGGCTGGGCATTCCTCGATGGGCGCTTCAACGAGTTCGTCGAGCTGCTGCCCGCGCAGCAGCGCCTGTCGACGCACTGGTACGCGGGCACCGCGGATGCCGTCCGGCAGAACCTCGACATCCTGCGGCCCCAGGCACCGGAATACGTGCTGATCCTCGCCGGCGACCACGTGTACAAGATGGACTACGCGCGGATGCTGGTCGACCACGTCACCGCTAGCGCCGACATGACCGTGGGCTGCATCGCGGTGCCGCTCGCCGAGGCACGTGGCTTCGGCGTGATGTCGATCGACGCAGACCGCCGCGTGATCCGCTTCGCCGAAAAGCCGGATGCCCCCGAGCCCATGCCGGGCCGCAGCGATGTTGCGCTGGCGAGCATGGGCATCTACGTGTTCAATGCCAGGCTTCTCTACGAGCAGCTGACGCGGGACGCCGACGACCCGGCCTCATCGCACGACTTCGGCAAGGACATCATTCCCTGGATGATCGCGCGCGGCTACCGTGTCCGCGCCCACCACTTCGCCGATAGCTGCGTGAACTTGAACGAGGGCCGCCCATACTGGCGCGACGTCGGCACGATCGACGCGTTCTGGGAGGCGAACCTCGACCTCACCAGCGTGACGCCCGATCTGAACCTCTACGACGACAGCTGGCCGATCTGGACGTGGCAGGAGCAGCTGCCGCCGGCGAAGTTCGTGTTCGACGATGACGATCGCCGCGGGACCGCCGTCGACTCGATGGTCTCGGGCGGCTGCATCATCAGCGGCGCCCACGTCAAGCGCTCGGTGCTGTTTTCCAAGGTCCACGTGCACAGTTACTGCAGCATCGAGGATTCGGTCATCCTCGGCGAGGTGGACTTCGGCCGTGGCTGCATCGTCCGGCGCGCGGTCCTCGACAGTCGCTGCCGGCTGCCGCCTGGAACGATGATCGGCGTCGACCCCGACGAGGACCGCCGCCGCTTCCACGTCACCGAGCGCGGGATCACGCTGGTGACGCCGGACATGCTCGGCCAACCAGTGCACGAGGTGCCGTGAGCGGCGACGAGGCCTCCGCGGGGGGCAGCGCGGCGGCTGGGGGCGGCGAGCACGGGGGTACGGGCGTGAGCCCGGGCGTCGACGTCGTCTTGCTGTGGCACATGCACCAGCCGGACTATCGCGAGCCCGCAACGGGGCAGTTCCGCCTGCCGTGGGTGCTGCTGCACGCGATCAAGGATTACGCCGACATGGCGGCGCATCTCGAGGCGCAGCCCGGCATGCGTGCGGTGGTCAATTTCGTGCCGGTGCTGCTCGACCAGATCGACGACTACGCCGGGCAGTTCGCCACGGGTGTGTTTCGCGATCCCTTGCTGGTGGCGCTGGCCCGGCCGGAGGAACGCGCGCTCGACGATGGCGAGCGGGCGTTCCTCCTCGCTCAGGGCTTTGCCGCGAACCACGAGAGGATGATCGCGCCGTTTCCCGCGTACCTGCGGCTCAAGGAAATCGGGCATTTCGCGCGCGATGCAGACGCCGCTCGCTACTTCGCCGACGCCTACCTCGACGACTTGCTCGTGTGGTACGTGCTCGCCTGGACCGGAGAGACGGTGCGCCGCGCATCACCGCGGCTGCAATCGCTCATGGCGAAGGCCAGCGGCTTCTCCGCGGACGATCGTCATGCGCTGCTGCAGGCGATCGGTGGCGTCGTGACGGGGCTGGTCGGCCGGTACCGCGCGCTGGAGGAAGCTGGGACCATCGAGCTTTCCACCTCGCCGGCGCAACATCCGATCGGCCCGCTGCTCCTCGATCTCGCCTGCGCGCGGGAAGCGCGCCCGCAGCTGCCTTTGCCGCGGCGCGATGCGTATCCCGGCGGGGCGCAGCGCCTCGCGGTGCAGGTCGACAACGCGCGCGCTCACCATCTGCGCCGCTTCGGCCGCGCGCCGGATGGGCTCTGGCCACCCGAAGGCGCGGTGAGCGACGCGTTCGTGCGTGCGATCGCCGGCGCCGGATTCGCGTGGTATGCGTCCGGTAGCCAGGTGCTCGACAACAGCCTTGCGCGCGCGGGGCTCGCCGTTCCCGCGGCCGCGCGACTACGCGGCTGGCGCCTGCCGTTTGCGCCGCGGCTTCGCGCGTTCTTTCGCGACGACCGGCTCTCCGACCTCATCGGCTTCGAGTATCGCCGCTGGCACGGCAGCGACGCGGTGCAGCACTTCGTCGGCGAGCTCGAGGCACTCGCCGCGCCCGGCACGGCGCGGCGTCCGCTCGTCACCATCATCGTCGACGGCGAGAACGCATGGGAGTACTACCCCTACAACGGCTTCTGGTTCCTCTCGGAGCTGTACGAGCGCCTTGCCGCGCATCCGTCGATCCGGCCGCGCACGTTCCGCGACATAGTCGCCGAGTACGACTCGGCCGCGCGCGACGAGGGGGCGGACCCGGTGGGCGAGCTACCCTCGCTGGTCGCCGGCAGCTGGGTCCACGGCGACCTCGGTACCTGGATTGGCCACGCCGACAAGAACCGCGCATGGGAGCTTCTCGTCGACGCGAAGCGCGCCTGCGACGAGGCCGTGGCGGCTGGCGCCGTGGACGCCGCCGGCCACGCCGCGCTGTCGCGCCAGCTCGCGATGTGCGAGAGCTCCGACTGGTTCTGGTGGTTCGGCGACATCCATCCCGCCGACTCCGTCGCGTCGTTCGACCGGCTCTTCCGCGCGAACCTCGCGCGCGTCTACACGCTGATCGGCAGGGCAGCGCCCCCCGCTCTGGCGGAGCCGGTGAGCTTGGGCAACGCAGCGGCCGCGCACGAAGGCGCCATCATGAAGTCGACGAATCCATGACCGCGCCCGTCGCCCTCCTGTTCGGTGTGCACGCGCACCAGCCCGCCGGCAACTTTCCCGCGGTGATCGACAATGCGCACGAGCGCTGCTACGGCCCTTTCCTGCGCACGCTGGCCGACTATCCCGAGTTCCGCTTCGCACTGCACGCGAGCGGGCCGCTGCTGGACGACCTCGCGCGCCGCTACCCCGACAACGTCGCGCTGCTGCGCACGATGGTCAGCCGCGGGCAGGTCGAGCTGTTCGGCGGGGGCGACGCCGAGCCGGTGCTGGCATCGATCCCGCACCGCGACCGCCTGCGGCAGTTGAACGCGCTGTCGGGCAAGCTCGACGCGAAGCTCGGCGCGCGCCCCCGCGGCGCCTGGCTCACCGAGCGCGTGTGGGAATCGTCGGTGGTGCCAGCGCTCTCGGAGGCCGGCATCCGCTACGTGACCGTCGACGACTATCACTTCCTGTGCACCGGCCTTGCGCAGTCCGACCTCGGCACCCATCGCACGACCGAGGAGGACGGCCGCCGCATCGACGTGTTCCCGATCGCCGAGGCGCTGCGCTACCGCATCCCCTTCGCGCCGGCTGCCGAGGCGGTTGCATACCTCGAGAGCCTCGCGGGTGAGCGGAGCCGCCGCGCTGCGATCTACTTCGACGACATCGAAAAGCTCGGCATCTGGCCCAAGACCTACGAGTGGGTCTACGAGCGGGGCTGGCTGCGCGAGTTCGTCGAGCGGGTGCTCGCCTCCAGACTCGTCGCCGCCGAGCGCTTCGACGCCTGGCACGCGAGCGAGCGCAGCGGCGGCATCGTCTACCTGCCGACCACGTCGTACATCGAGATGAACGAGTGGACGCTGCCCCCGGCGGCGGCGGGGGAGTACGAGGCGCTCGTGCGAATGGAGAAGTCCGCGGGGCGCTACGAGGCGCGCAAGGGCTTCCTGCGCGGCGGCATCTGGCGCAACTTCCTGTCGCGCTATCCCGAGTCGAACTGGATGCACAAGCGCATGCTGGGCGCATCGGCGAGGCTCGACGCGCTGCCGGGGGCGTGCGGCGACGCGCGCCTCGTCGACCTGCTGCACCGCGCGCAGGCGAACGATGCCTACTGGCACGGCCTGTTCGGCGGCCTTTACCTGCCGCACCTGCGCCGCGGGGTCTGGTCGAGCTTGCTCGAGTTGGAAACCGCGCTCGACGCGATCGCGCCGCGCCCCGCGTTGGAGCGGACGGATCTCGACGACGACGGCCGCGTCGAGGCGTTCCTGCGCAGTGCGAAGCTGCAGGCCGTCGTGCGACTCGACGGCAGCGCGGCGATACGCGAGTTTTCGAGCTACGCGCTGGCGCAGAACTTCGGCGACACGCTGCGCCGGCACGCCGAGCACTACCACAAGAAGGCGGCGGAAGGTGCGGCGCACGAGGCCGTTGGCGGCGGGATCGCCTCGGCGCACGACCGCGTCGCGTTCAAGCACGACATCGGTCCCGAGGACGTGGTGGCCGACCCGGTGCCGCGCGACCTGTTGCGCGACGCGTGGATCGACGCGACGGGGACGGAGCACACGCTCGCCGGTTACATCGAGACGGCGGCGGCGTCGGGGCTGGCGTTCGCCTGCGAACAGGCTGACGTGCGCGTCGAGAAGATGGTTGGCGTTGCCGGGGACGCCGTGCTGGCGCGCTGGCGGATCCGCGGCGACGCCGTGCGGAGCTTCCGTACGACGCTGGACTTCGCGATGCCGAGCTGCGACGGCTTCAGCGGACGCTACATCGTCGGCGACTCGATTCCGTGCGGATTCGGCCAGGCGCTCGATGTCCACGGCGCGCCGGTCGTCGTTCTCGACGACCGCTTCCTCGAAGGCGGTGTAGCGCTGGAGTGCTCGCCGCCGGCCCGTGTCAGGGGACGCCCGTACTTCACCGTGTCGCAGTCCGAAGACGGTTTTGAGCGCGTGATGCAGTCGGCGACCGTCGTCCTCGACTGGGACATGGCAGGCGAGGCCACGCTCGAACTCGCGATACGCGTCCGCACGGGGTAGCCCGCTGGCGCCCTGTCCGCGTTGCGACCCCGCTACAACCCATTTGCCCGTTCCACGTCCGATACCTTTGCACCGGGAACTCGGCGCGCAGCATCATGGCCGAGGCTTTGCCAGAGCACCTTGGCGGCGGGGGAGTTCCGCGGTTTCTCGGCGGGCAGCCGACCTGCAGGGCGGGTCCATTGGTTAGTCGTACGGGAATTGAACAGTATTGGCAACTATCGTCTGCCATTTGGCAGCAAGTCCTGGTAAAAGCTCGCCAACAACGGGGGCGCTGGTCATGGAACGACGGGAACGCAGACACCACACGCGGGAGTTCAAGCAGGAGGCGGTGCGGCTGGCCGGCCTGGGCGATAAGACCAAGGCCAAGGTGGCGCGCGAGTTGGGCATCCGGGTCAACCAGCTACGCCAGTGGCGGCTCGACTTCGAGGAAGAGGAGCGCAACGGCGTGCCGAAGCAGGAGTTGGCCACCGCCGAGCAGGACGTCGGCAAGCTGCGGCGCGAGATTGCCAGTCTCCGTGAGGAGAACGACATCTTAAAAAAAGCGGCCATCTACTTCGCGAAGGCATCGCGATGAAGTACGCCTTCATCGACGCGCAGCGAAGCAGCCACGCCGTGCGCACGCTGTGCAAGGCGCTGCAGGTGTCGGCCAGCGGGTACTACGCGGCCAGGAGCCGGCTGCCGAGTGCCCGGGCGGTTCGCCAGTCGGCCCTGGCCACCCAGATCCGCGAAGTGCACAGGATGAGCCGCCAGACCTACGGGGCGCCGCGGGTGCACGTCGAGCTCACGGCCCAGGGAGTGGCCTGCTGCCGCAACACGGTGGCCAGGCTCATGCGCCGGGAGCAGATCGTGCCCCGGGCCATCCAGGCGTTCCGGGTGACGACCGATTCGCGCGGCACGAAGGACGTCTCGCCCAACCTGGTCAAGCGGCGCTTCAAGGCCCCGCGCCCCAACGCCTGCTGGCTCAGCGATGTCACATACATCCCGACACGCGAGGGCTGGCTGTACCTGGCGGCCGTGCTGGATCTGTACTCACGGGCGATCGTGGGCTGGGGCATGAGCCACACGCTGGGCGGCCAGCTCGCCGCCGATGCGCTGCAGATGGCCATTAACCGGCGTGGCGTGCCGCACATCGTGCACTCGGATCGGGGTTCGACCTATGCGACCTGGATCTACCGGGATCTCATCCGCAAGCACCGGATCCGCCAGAGCATGAGCCGCAAGGGGGATTGCTGGGATAACGCCCCGATGGAAAGCTTCTTCCACTCGCTGAAGACCGAGCTCGTCATGCACTGCGACTACAAGACTCGGGACGAGGCGCGAGCCAGCTTGTTCGATTACATGGAAGTGTTCTACAACCGCCAGCGACGCCACTCGACCATCAATTACGTGGCTCCGCTGGTCTTCGAAGCTTCAACAACGGCCTAATCGGACTGTCCACTGAACGTGGGTAACTTCAAAAGCCGTCAACTCACTGAACTACTTCGTTACTGTCCAGGAATCTTTCAGCGAAACCGCCAAATTGAACACCGGCGTCTCCGCCGCGTGATCCTTCAGGTCGGCCACGAAGTATCCATTCCTCTCGAACTGAAACTTGTCGTCGGGCTGTGCATTCGCGAGTGACGGTTCGACGTAAGCCTTCAGCACCTGCTTGCTGTTCGGGTTCAGCAGGCCGAGGAAGTTGCCTTCGCCGGCGTCGGGGTGGGGGTCGGTGAACAGGCGCTCGAACACGCGCACCTGGGCGGGGATGCTTCCGTCCACCGGCAGCCAGTGGATCGCAGTCTTGGTCTTAACGCTGTTCTGGCCGGGTGAGCCGCTCTTGGTTTCCGGCAAATACTCGGCGTGCACGGCGGTGATGTGACCGGCGGCGTCTTTCTCTACTCTCGTCGCGCGGATCACGTAGGCGTAGCGCAGACGCACCGGATTGCCGGGCACGCCTTCTCGGCCTAATGCGAGGCGGAAGTAGTCGGCCGGCGCGTTCTCCATGAAGTCGTCGGCCTCGATCCACAGCTCGCGCGCGAACGGGATCGTGCGCGTGCCCATCTCCGGGTGTTGCGGATGCACCGGCAGCGTCACGACTTCCGTCTCGCCGGCCGGGTAGTTGTCGAGAATTAGCTTAAGCGGCTTCAGCACCGCGGTGGCGCGCGGCGCGCGGGCGTCGAGGTCGTCGCGCAGCGCCTGCTCGAGCACCGAGTAGTCGATCCACTGCGTGCTCTTGCTGACGCCAATGCGATCCATGAACCCCTGGATCGCCTGGGGCGTGTAGCCGCGCCGGCGCAGGCCGACCAGCGTGGGCATGCGCGGGTCGTCCCAGCCGTCGACGTGGCCGTCCTGCACGAGCTGGATCAGCTTGCGCTTGCTCATCACCACGTAGGTGAGGTTGAGCCGGTTGAACTCGTGCTGGTGCGGCAGCATGAACGGGTTGGGCTTGCCGCCCGTAGCAAAATCATCCATCGCGTGCTGCAGCAGCGGTGTGAAGCGCTCGGTGTGCTCGCACAGCAGCTTGAAGAACTCGTCGGCGTCCTGTGCGGCAAGGTCCGGGTTCCTGCTCCAGCTCGCGAACATCGCTTCGGCACGACGCTCGTAGCGGCTGGCGCCGAGCTTGTCCGGCCGCTCTGCAACGACGTTGCGGCAGTGGAGCGCGAACTCGCGCTTCGCTTCGACGTCGGCCGCGCGGATCTCGTCGAGCTTCGCCTTCGCGGCCTCGTATTGCGGCTTGCGCAGCAGCGGCACGATGCGCTCGAGCACCCAGTCGTAGAACGGGCGCTGGTCCTCGAACTCGAGCGTGCAGATCGAGTGGGTGATGTTCTCCAGCGCGTCCTCGATCGGGTGCGCGTAGGCGTACATAGGGTAGACCTTCCATGCGTCGCCGGTCATGTGGTGCTCGGCAAAGCGGATGCGGTAGATCGCCGGGTCGCGCATGTTGATGTTGGGCGAGCCCATGTCGATCTTGGCGCGCAGGATCATGCTGCCTTCCGGGTGCTGGCCGGCGCGCATTTCACGGAAGAGCCTGAGTGATACCTCGATCGGCCGGTCGCGGAACGGAGAGTCGGTCCCGCGCTCCGTGAGCGTGCCGCGCGCCACGCGCGTTTCTTCTGCGCTCTGCTCGTCGACGTAGGCGTAGCCCGTCTGGATCAGGTGCTCGGCGAAGCGATACATGTCCTCGAAGTAGTCGCTCGCGTGGTACAGGTTGCTTTCGCCACCGTGCTCCCAATCAAAGCCGAGCCAGCGCACCGTGCCGAGGATGCCGTCGACGAACTCCTGGTCTTCCTTGACCGGGTTGGTGTCGTCGAAGCGCATGTGGCAGCGCCCGCCGAAGTCGCGCGCCAGCCCGAAGTTCAGGCAGATGCTCTTGCCGTGGCCGATGTGAAGGTAGCCGTTGGGCTCCGGCGGAAAGCGCGTGCGGATCTTGGCCGGGTCGGCCAGCGCCCTGGCGTGCAGCTCGTAGACGCCGGGCTTGCCGCCCCACTGGCGCGGCTCATAGGTGCCGCGCGCGAGGTCGGCGGCGATGATGTTGCGGATGAAATTGGTCGGCGTGGCCGTGGCCGGTTTAGGACCCTTGCTCGTTTTGCGGCTTCCTCCGGAGCCGCCGCCGGCAGCGTGGTCGTTCATATTGCGCTACGCACTCGAAGAGTTGACGGCGATTGTAACGACGCGGTCATGGCCTTCCGGCCGTTCGCGGTCAAAGACGGGTGTAGAGCGCTGTTTCAAACAGGCCGATGGTGCGCTGCCGCTACACTTCTGTCACAAATCGTTCATCTGCGCACCCGACGTGAGCCCGCCTGACACTGCGACCGCCGTTGCCGAGCCAGCCGCCAGCTCCCCGTTGCTGCCGTGGCGGCTCGCGGACATCGACTTCTCCCGGCTCGAGCACGAGAAGGTCCGTGACGACGAGACGCTGTTCTTCCTGCTCGCAACGTCGGCGCTGGTCGAGGCGGCGACGCATCACTACGCCTCGAACCTGATCGAGTACTACGCCGGCGACGCCGAGCTGGCGAGCTGGTTGCGCGTCCAGTGGCAACCGGAAGAGCTTCAGCACGGCGAGTCGCTGCGCGCCTATGTGGAAGCGGTGTGGTCGGAGTTCAGCTGGGAGCGCGCCTTTAGTGGCTTCTATCCGGAGTACGCGGCCGCCTGCACACAGGAAGAGCTGGAACCCTCGCGCGCACTCGAGATGGCCGCGCGCTGCGTCGTCGAAGCCGGTACGTCCACGCTGTACCAGACGCTGAACACCTACGCGACCGAGCCGGTGCTACAAGAGATCACCGCGCACCTGAAAAGCGACGAGGTGCGGCACTACTCGTACTTCTATGATGCATACCGTCGCTACTGCGCCGCCAATGGGCGGCCATCGCGCTGGCGCGTGGCGCGGGCGCTGCTGCGGCGCGTGCTCGAAGCGTTCGATGACGACGGCGACATTGCCTTTCGCCACGCGTGGCACGGCCGCTACCCCGAGCGCCCCTGCACGGCGGCCGACTACAAGGCGTTCCAGCACAACATGCGCGCACGCATCACGCCAAACCTGCCGGTGACGATGTCGACCAAGATGCTGCTGAAACCGCTTGCGTTGCCGCCGCGCGTCAATGGCTGGGCGGTGTCGCTGGTGAGCGGCGTCGTGCGGCTGGCGGCGGGGCGACAGTAAGTCCTCCCGTAAGGACCGAACTCCACGGCCTTGGCCCTGCATCAATGCACGGCCGGGTTGCGCCGACAGACTGTAATGGCGTTTCCGGGGCGATGCGCCTCGCACAGGTCGGTGGTTTTCGCTCCTTGAGCGTGGCAAATGGCACGCGAACGTCGGGTCGAAGAGTGTGTTCGAGCCAAACCGGAGGAGAAAATCATGACGAGCCGTCTCGTACTCGGCCGGACAGTCCGCCTTGCCGCATTGGCGGCGGCGGTCCTCGCAGCCAGCTGCGGCGGTGACAGCAGTGACGGCGGCGCGGCTGTAACGCCGATCGTTCCGCCACCGCCCACGATGGTCCAGATCACGCCAGCCAACCAGGACGCTGTTGCGCGCGCGACGGTGGCAGCCTTCTTCACGATGGGTGGCGTCGGGGTGCTCCCGACGGCGGCGCCGGCGCCGGCCAATTCCATGGCTGACACCATCAGCGCCGTACCCCTCTATGTCCTGGGCAAGGCAATCGCGCCGGTGCAAGCCTCCAGCAGCCGCGCAAGCCGGCTCGCCGTCATTACCCAGACGGAAGCGTGCCCCGGAGGCGGTTCGATGACGCTCACCATCGATGACCGCGACAGCAACACAGTGCTGTCTCCCGGCGACTCGATGACGTTCACCTTCAGCCAGTGCCGGGAAGACGCCAGCACGATGGTGAACGGCACGCTGGCGATGGGCCTCGCGACTGTGACGCAATCGGCGACCGCGATGCAGTTGAGCGGCGCGTTCACGTTCCAGCAACTGGTCGTCGTTGACGACAGCTACACCTCGTCGATGAACGGCGTGATGAATGCGATCTACACCGAGACGCTCGATTCGACAGGCACGACGACCCGCCTCGACGCCACGGTCACGCCGGGCGGGTTCGTGGCACAGGGGTCCACTCCCACCGTCAACGAAACGTTCACCTACGACGGAGGCTTCGTCGCGGTGGCGATCGAGTTCCTGCCGTCCACCTCGACCACCGTAGGCTGGTCGACGACCTCGCTCAATGGCACGGTGCTGGTGGCCTCGCTCGGCGCGCGCATGACGCTCGCGACGGACCCGGCAACGCCGGTGCATCAGACGATGACGGCCCTCCACCCGGACACCGGACAGGTTTCGGTGCTCGGAAACGCATCGCGGCTGCGGCTTACCGTGCTGGTCACGGACCGCGTTCGCAGTGAACTGGATGCCAACAACGACGGTACGTACGAGAGCACGAAGGAACTGACCTGGGCGCAGCTGATGCCCTAGTGCGCTAGACGAAGTAGACCTCACCGGAACAGCGCTGCAGCGGATCGAGACCGCTGCAGCGCTGCTCACGGACCTGGCCGCATGCGCGAGTGCCGCGCTGTGGTACGTTGTCTTTCATGAACAAGCCCAAATTGAGTTACTTCGACGCGCCGGTGAGCCGCGGCGAGGAGTGTCGCCTCGCGCTGCATCTCGCCGGCGTCGACTTCGACGACGAGCGCATCAAATCCGCCGACTGGCCCGCGCTAAAAGGGCAGATGCCATACGGCGCAATGCCTGTGCTCATGCTGCCGGACCACCCGCCGCTCGCACAAACGAACGCCATCCTCGTGCTGATCGGCCGCCGACATGGCCTACACCCTGCCGACGACTTCGAGGCCGCGCGCCACGAAGGCATGATGCAGCACGTGGAAGATCTCCGCGCCACGGTCGGGCCCACCATGCGCCTACCGGACGACGAAAAGCGGGCTGCGCGCGAAAAACTCGTGGCGGGCTACCTGCCGGCGTGGGCGACGTCGGCGGAGAAGAACATTACCGGTGAACGATTCTTCGCAGGCGCCAAGCTGCATGTCGTGGACCTCAAGCTCCACATGGCCGTGCGGTGGTTCATTGGCGGTAAGGTCGACCACGTTCCCGCGACGATCTTTGCCGGCTTCCCGCGGCTGATGCAGGTGCACGACGCGGTGCGCGACCATCCCGGCGTCAAGTCCTGGTACGCGAAGGCTTGAGCGTCTGATTGATTGAGAACTCAACGAACATGAGCAAGGTCTCTGAGAAGATCAAGGAAGAATTCCTCGCTCTGCTGCCGCCCACGATTTTCTTCTTCGTCGCGTTGCACATCGTCGCCCTGGTCCGTGCGCTGATGGTGAAGGGCACCGGGCTGCCGGTCATTTCCTCGGGGCAGATCGCGATGGGCGCTTTGATTCTAGGAAAGGCCGTGCTGTTGGCTGACCTGCTGCCTGCGATCAATCGCTTTCCGAACCGACCGCTTGCCTACAACGTCGCATGGAAGACCGCGATCTACTTCGTCATTGCGACCTTCCTCCACTACCTGGAGCGCCTCTACGACTTCTGGAAGGAAGCGGGCGGCTTTGCTGCGGCCAACGAGAAGCTGCTCGCCACCATCATCTGGCCGCACTTCTGGGGCATCCAGATCATCCTGCTCGTCCTGATACTCAACTTCTGTGTGCTACGCGAGTTCGGCCGCGTGATGGGGAACGACAAGCTGATGGCAATGTTCTTCGGCCGCTCAGGCAAAGCGAAGGGCTGACCCGATCTATCAGGCCGCGAACCGGTGAACCCGGGCGTTGCCGGTCCACGCGACATCCGCCGGCGCGGGGTTGATTCCGCGCGCCCGGACTTCAACCGGTAGATGACGCGAGTTGCTTCTGCGGCAACTGACCGTATGTCGCCACACGCCACACGTACTCGAGAGGCCCCCACCGGAAGCGGCGCAGCCACAACATCCTCAGGGGGCCTCCACAAGGAAGAAGATCCCCAGCGCCAATGCGAGTTGAGCCGCCGCGCCGACCTTGCCCCACCATCCGAGGCTCCCCCGTAGAACAATGTCGTGCAGATCATCGCCAGACCGTGCTCGGCGGCAGGCAGAAAACCAGGCGGTCTTCCGGGCTCCAGATATCGTCCGACGCGTAGCGGTAGCCCCGCAACCACAGCACGCCGTCGATGCGGCGCAGGTAGAAGCCTTGCAGAGTGTCGTGATCGTCTGTGAGCTGACGTGATGCGACTGTGATGGAGCCCGGTGGTGCCCGGTGCTTTGAGGGCGGGTGGCCGAGATGTCCTTCAGGCTGATCGAGGTACTGAAGCCTGAGGTGGGGGCCGAGTTCGAGAGGGCACAACGCAAGGCCCAGCTCGGCCGCACGCACATGAACCTGGGCGATGGTGGCTCCTTGCGCATAGCCAAGATTGGCAACGGCAAGTTCGACGGTGGCAATTTCTGACTTGACCGGCAATGTCGTGAACTCGCTGTGCGCGATTAGTTCTCGAGCCTAGTCATTGAGCAAAATGTCATTCCGCTGAAGTTCGGCAAGCAACTCGGACTTGCTCATGCCACCGACGCGAACGGTCCTGTCTACCGTCTGGCAGTCCGGGTAGATCGCAACGCCTTTGTCTTCACGCTCGGGCTTCATGCGGCCAGACTAAGGGTCTGCGCAACCTGTTCGGCACCGCGCAGCACTTCAAAAATTCAGCTTAACGGTTGCACCGTCGAGCGCGCCCCTACCGGGCAGCCAGCGTTCGTCGTTGATTCGCATCCCCACAACGCCTTTTGTCGATTTCCACCTTCACTTCTAACAGCGGACTCGACCTCTTCAGGATCGACATGCTGCTATGCATTAATGGCTTGGCGGAGTCAACGATTTGAGCGATGTCATTGATTTGAAAGCGTGATTAGACACGTTTTCGCGGCGGGGGCATCTTCTTTTTGTGCATTGCATCACCCGACTGCAGTACGGTGCGACGAAAGCCTCGCCCGAACCAAACCTGAGAGGTGACTCTGTGAACTACCCAAAGACAAACGCATATTCCGCCCCCGAAGACAGCAATCGATCTCACTTCGCGCTCTTCGCCTTCGGCCTGTGGTTGCGTATCGGAGCGGTCGGCGCGTTCGGCCTGTTGGGCGTCCTGCATCAACTGCTCAATGCGATATGCAGCCACTGTCGGCGCTGGCGTTGGCGGTCGGCTTTGGCGTGCTCGTGGTCATGAGCTGGTGGCGCGCCCGAGTCGTACTCGAACGCGACGATGAAGCCATCCCCGTGACTGCTGCGTCCTTGCCTGCCAGCGCGGCGATGAGCGCTTCGGTCGCCTGATTCGCCGGCCGCTCAGGTGCGTGCGGGCTGCGCCCGGCGCACGCCCAGTTCAGAGCCGCACGCCCGGATGGCTCGACGCGAACTCGCGTAAGGTCAGCGGCAGCACCGTGTAAAGGCTCGCCGACATGAAGCCGATCGCGAGCCGACCGGCCTCGCCGCGGCTGGCGGCCCACGCTGTTTCGATCGCGTCAGATGCGCGGCCGAGCCATTGAGCGGAACGACTTGGCGTCCTCGGCATCATGCGTGATTCAGTGAAGCGCGAGATGCGGATCGTTCCCGGCGTGGCTAGTCGGACGGACCGAGGAACCTCGCCACTGCAATGGCGCGTCTTCAGCAGACTTCACTTGCCGCGGCGACGATGCGAACTGCTCAGGTGGCTCCCGGCGCCGGTCGCGTCCGCAGCAACAGCGCCGCCGCGAGCGCCGCCACACCAATAAGCGCCGAGGAGGCGAATAGCAGCGCGCGTGCGCCGAACTGTTCGGCCAGCAGGCCACTGACCAGCGCGCCGACCAGCGTCGCGCTGTAACCGAGCGTGCGCACGCTGGCATCGACGCGCGCGAGCAGGGACGGCGCGGCGTGGGTCTGGCGCAAGGTACGGTTGGCGATCTGATAGGCCATGCCGCCGGCGTCGCCGACGATCTGCTGGGTGGCGATCAGCAGCAGGCCGGCGAATGCGGCTGTTGTGGCGAGTGGCGTGGCCACACTGCCCACGGCCCACAGCGCCAGGCTGCCGACCAGCCACGTACGGGCGTCGATGTGCTGGGCCATGCGCGCCGTCAGCCACGAGCCCACCAGCGAGCCGATGCCGCCGAGCGCGAACAGCACGCCGAGCACTCCGGTTTCAAAGCCGATGTCACGCGCGACGTAGATCATGTAGGTCGTAGAGGCGAAGGCCATCGCAAAGGCGGTCAACGTGGCCACAACCGCGATTGCGCGCAGCACGGGGTCGGCGGCCGTGGCCCGCAGCCCGGCCTCCACTTCCGTCACCAGTGTGCGGACGCGGTCGCGCGGCGTCGCGATGGCGAGGGCTTCGTCCTGCAGCGGTGGCGGCTCGCAGATCTTCGCGAGCAGCAGCGCTGAGGCGAGATAAGTCAGCGCGTCCAGCACCATGACGACGATCGCGCCAAGCCACTGGAACAGCCACCCGGTGATGCCGAACGATGCGGCCTCGGTCACTGCACCGCCGGCGGCGAGTGCCGAATTGCGCTGGGTCAGGTCTGCGTGCGCCGTGCTGCGCGCGATCCAGGCCGACTGCGCGAGTTCAAAGGCGACGGTCAACGCGCCGTTTACAGCGACGACGACGACGAGCCAGCCGATCGTGAGGGCGCCGAAGTACGCCATGACCGGCACGGTGGCGAGCATCGCGGCGCGCAACAGGTCAGCTCCGATCATCGTGCGCCGCTTGGGCCAGCGGTCGACCAGCGCGCCGAGCAGCAACGCGGCGAGCGCGCCCGCCGCAACGTCTGCCATTGCCAGCCACGCCATCGCGATTGGCTCGGCCTTGAGCACCAGCACCGCGAGCCACGGGATCGCGAGCCGGCTCATCAGCGAGCCGAAGGTGGAAACCACCTCGGCCGCGAACACGCGGCGGAAGGAGGACGACATGGGCGGCGATGCTACCCGCCGATGTCGTGTGGCTGGCGCGACCGACTAGAGGGACGGCCGGGCTGCCGCCCCCCGGACGCCAAAGCTCCGCGGAACCGGACATCCGTTTCTGGCCACCCGTCCGTCGACAGCGCAGACAGCGTGCGGCGGGCTTGGGCGGGGCGATTCCGGCGCCAATTGCCGCTACGCGCGACGAAGTGCATCCCGGGCGGATGAACTGCAGAAAGGCGCCTTGGCGCGACGAAATCGACTTCGCAGTTCACGCCGCGATTCCTGCGGACTGTCGCAAGTCGCTCGAAATGTCGCTTGCCGGTGCCTACAGTGCGTTCATCGACAACGAACACCGCTTCACGAAAGGACCGAACGATGAGCGCCAACTACACGACTTCCCTCCAGGCCCGCTTCGCCGCTTTTGCCGTCGCGCTGGTCACCAGCGTGGTGGTTCTGGGCAGCACCGTTGCCGGCATGCAGCCGCGAAGCGACGATGCGAACCAGGTGGTGGCACTCGAGCGCATCACCATCACGGCGACGCGGACCAACTGAGCGTCGTGCGCGCAGCGCGCGCCGCGCCCGGTCCCGCGGCCACGCCCGCGTGCAGGGCACTGACCAAAAAACCCGGCTTAGGCCGGGTTTTTTCTATATCGACGGCTGCGCAGCGACGAGTGCCGCAATGAATGCCGCAATGAATGCCTCAGAGCACTCTGAACATCTCTCCCTCGGCGGAGGGAGGGGTTGGGGGCCCGTTTTTGTGATTTGGCAGAGCGCGGCCCCTCCGGGGCCAGCCGACTGATCGAGGCAGTCCGAGTGCACGTGCGACACGCGAGGCGTGTCGCGTACGCGAGGACTGAAGGCTAGATCGGCTGGGTACGCTCGTTCAGCCAGGCGGAAGCGGCGCCGCTGACAAGCGGGCCGACGCGGCGGCGGACTTCGTCGTGGTAGGCGTTGAGCCACGCGATCTCGTCGGCGCGCATCAGCGACCGCTCGATCAGCCGCGTGTCGATCGGGCACAGCGTCAGCGTTTCAAAGCGCAAGAACTCGCCGAACTCGCCGGACTCCGCCTGCACGTTGACGACAAGGTTCTCGATCCGCACGCCCCAGCGGCCTGGGCGATAAACGCCGGGCTCGTTCGACGTGATCATGCCCGGCTCCATCGCCGTCTGCGGTTCGGGCGCGAGGTGTGGCGTAATGCCGTGCGGACCTTCGTGCACGTTGAGGAAGTAGCCTACGCCGTGCCCAGTGCCATGGCCGAAGTCGATACCGGCTGCCCAGATCGGTGCGCGCGCCAGCGTGTCGAGCAGCGGGCTCTTCGTTCCGTGCGGAAAGTGCGCCACGGACAGCGCGATCATGCCCTTGAGCACCAGCGTGTAGTCGCGCCGCTGCTCGGCCGTCTGACGTGCCGACGGGCACCACTCGCGTGATGTCGGTCGTGCCGCCGAGGTACTGGCCACCGGAGTCGATCAGCAGCATGCCGTTCCGGTCTGCTCCGGGACTCCGATCGTGGCGTGCGACTCCTCGGTCGCCCGGTAGTGCGGCTGCGCGCCGTTGGCGTTGAGGGCAGCGATCGTCGAGAAGCTCGGGCAGACGAAACCGGGACGGCGCGCCCGGGCGCCAACAATCTTCTCGTCAATCGTCAGTTCGGTGAGGAGTTCCTTGCCGAGCGCGGACTCGAACCACGCGAAGAACTCGGCGAGCGCCGCCCCGTCCTGTTCCATCGTCGCGCGGATGTGCGCGATCTCCGCATCGGACTTGCGCGACTTGGCCAGCGTGGACGGATTGATCGTCTCGATGACATCGACGCCTGCAGGTACGACCTGCCGCATGCCGAGCGTGATGCGACGCGGATCGACGAGCACCGTGGCAGCCGGTGGCAGCGCAGCCAGCGCTGCAGCGGTCTGTGTGTAGGGCAGGACGTCGACGCCGTCGGCGGCGAGCCGTTCCTTGAGGCCGTTTTCAATCTTGCCATCGGCGACGAACAGTAGTGCGCGCTGCGCGTCGAGCAGCAGGTGCGCCACGAAGACCGGGTTGTAGCTGACGTCGGCGCCGCGCAGGTTCGTGAGCCAGGCGATGTCGTCGAGCGTCGAGATGAAGTGGTGTGTGGCGCCCGCCTTGCGCATCGCTTCGCGCACGGCCGCAAGCTTTGCGGCGCGCGTCGTCGTCGCGTACGGTGGGGCGTGTTCGTAGATCGGCGGGATCGGCAGCGACGCGCGGTCGGGCCAGATCTCGGCGAGGATGTCGAGGTCGGTCCGCAGCCGCACGCCCTTCACCGTAAGAGCGGCGTCGAGCGCGCGCCCGCTCGCCAGTGCCAGCACCGTTCCGTCGACCGCGACGGTGTCGCCGGCCTTGAGTGTGGCCGCCAGCCAGTCGAGGTGCGCCGTGCTCGCCGCGCCCGGGATCTTCATCAGATCGATGCCGGTGCCGGCGAGCTGGACTTCGGCCATCGTCCAGTAACGGCTGTCCACCCAGACGCCGGCGGACTCGCGCGTGACAATCAGCGTGCCGACCGAGCCCGTGAAACCGCTCAACCACTCGCGGCCCTTCCAGCGTTCCGGCAGGTACTCGGACAGGTGCGGGTCGCTCGAAGGCACAATGACGGCCGCCAGGCCGTTGCGCGCCATCGCGCGACGCAGGTGGTCGATGCGTTCGCGCACAGTGGCGCGGCGTGAGTCGAGGGTATCCATGGCGCTCGGGGATTCGTCAGGTGGGCGAAGTGTAGAGCGGAGCGGTGCGTCCGGGAGTGGGCGCGCCGGGGTCAAAGGGATGGGGAACAGTGATGGTCAACGCGCTGGATGAGTGGCACCGGATCGTGCGGGAGCGCGACCCGGACGGACTGGACGATCTCCTTGCGGACGACGTTGTCTTCCACTCGCCGGTCGTGCACACGCCGCAGCGCGGCAAGCCCATCACCGCAATGTATCTCGCCGCGGCCGTCATCGTGCTCGGCCAGCCGAGCTTCCGCTACGTGCGGGAGATCGTCGGTGCGTCGGAGGCGGTGCTCGAGTTCGTCGTCGACATCGACGGCATCGAGGTCAACGGCGTCGACCTGATCCGCTGGAACGAGCAGGGCCGCATCGTCGACTTCAAGGTGATGGTTCGACCGCTGAAGGCGATCAACCTGATTCATCAGAAGATGGCGGCGGTGCTGCAGCCGGCGGGCTGAGAGGGCTTACGCGGACCGGCAAGTTGCGGCCTTATCGCTGTGGGACCGAGCCGCTCACGGCTCGGGGCCGGTTAATTTCTTTGTCTTGGCAAAGAAAGTAACCAGAGAAAGCCGCGCCGACGAAGGCGCGCCTGCGGGTGCCCTGTGCTGCTCGCGGGTCGGCGGCGGGCCGTGCGCGAAACTCGCCCCTCGCGGTCGCTCAGACAGGCAGGCCCTCAAAGTCGCCCGCACGCCCCCTGCGCTGCTCGGCGCCGTCGAAGGCATCCAGCGGCGTCGCGTTTGGCAGAGTCGGCAAACGGCGACAGTGTTGGTCCGCTCGGGGCCGCCGCCGCGGTGCGGGGCGGTAGCGGAGAGGTGCCGAGCGCGTGTCTGAGCCCGTGGAACGCGCAGCGTGATCGGGCGAGTTTCGCGCACGGCCCGCTTAAGCCCTGCAGCGCAAGGGAAGCCGAAGGCCGGCCTCGTGCGGTCGCCTTTCTTTGGTGACTTTCTTTGGCGAAACAAAGAAAGTCACTCGTCGCCGGGCGACTCCCGGCTCGGTTGCTCCGCTGTGACAGAGCTCGCCACGCATGGCAATTGACGGGTCATATCGCGGTCGCCCGTTGCATCAAGGCGTTCGGCCAGTGTTGGACGCCCGCCACCGCGACCACCCTGGCATCCTCTTTTCCATGAACCGCGTGATGTTCTCGCTCACGCGCTCGGTTGCCGCGGCATCCGGTGCCGCCGGTGTGGTGACCGCCTGGGGCAGCGCGCGCGGTGGGAGGGCGAGGGGGACGGGCGCTCGGACGGCCACGGCGTACACGTCGGTTCGATTCGTTGTGTTGCCGGTGGTCCGGACGTATACCGGGATGAACGCATCGGTGACAGCCAGGCCGTGATAGTCGCCGATGAAATAGCCGCCAGCTGCAACCGGTGCGGTGTCAAGGTCGAAGCTTGGCGTCAGCCGCACCTCCCTCCAGTTCAAGCCGTCCACGGAGCGCGTCAGTATCAACTCGGTCGGCAAGGTTGTCGGGTCCGCCGTATTGCTGCGCAGGTCGAAGTAGGTGATGCCGATCGTGCCGTCGTTGCCGACGCGTATCGATGGCGTAAACGCCGCCACGCTAGGCGCTCGGTTGACCTGGGTAGGTGCGGACCAGGTCACGCCGCCGTCCGTCGAGCGGCTGAGCGCGATGCCGTCGACGACACCGCCGCTGAAACGCGAGTCCTGCCAGACGACGAGAACGTGACCGTTCGGTGCCACGGCGATGCCGGGAAGGATCGAGCCGTCGCGGATCGTCTGCCCGGTCACCGTGTCGCGCGCTCCGACGGCCAGCAGATCGGCGACCTTGGCGGGGCCGCTCCAGGTCGCACCTTTGTTGGTCGAGCGGATCACCCGGATCGACGCCGCCTCCGTGCTGTTCGGACCGGGATCGATCTGAGTGAACACGTTGACGAGGTTGCCATTGGGCAGCACGACCACCTGGTTGCCGATCGTCTGCGACTGGGTGCCCGGGTCGTAGATGACCGTGGCGGCCTCCCAGCTCGCACCGCCATCGGTCGTGCGCGCCAGAAGCGATGGGCCGCCGCCGGCGCGTGCGAGCCGATCCCACACCGCAAACACGTAGCGCGCATCGGTGGGATCGGCAGTGATCGTGTTCTTGTCGTTGAAGAAGTCGCTGCCGCTGACGATGAGTGGAGTCGCATCGCTCCAGGTGCGGCCGCCGTCGCTTGAACGCGCTACCAGCATCGCGCTGCTCGAGCCCGGCTGCAGCGAACCCACGTTGAAGGCCAGCGCCATCTGGAACGCCGCGCCGTTAGGCGAGAACGTGACCCAGGGGTCGGTGGCGCGGCTGTAATCCCCGCCGTTGGCTGCAGTGCCGCCGCCGCATCGCGAAACGGCAAAGGCCGAGCGGGTCCAGGTGACGCCACCGTCGAACGTAACCGCGCTGACAACTCCACTCGCGCCGCCCGAGGACCAGCGATCCTGTTGCCAATTCACGATCATGTTGCCTGGACTCAGCGGATTCACCGCGACCTGCGGTTCCACTTCCGCGTTGCGGTATTCGGTGCCGTTCGCGCTGCCCGAACACCCGGGTGCAAACGGCGTGTCGCCCGATACCAGCAGTTCGGTATCGGTGATCAGGGGTGGGAGCGCGATAGGCGACGGTGCGGACGGTGCCGGTTCGGGCGCGGGTGGCGGTACCGGGGCGGGTGCCGGGTCTGAGCCGCCGCCGCAGGCTGTCACTGCGACACAGCCCGAGAGAGCGCTTACCAACAGTGCACGATGCGAGACCATGTTGCCAGACCTCCAACGCGAGCCGCGATTGTGCGTCAACCTCTCGCGGGCGGCGAATCGATGCGACGAACTGGCGCGTAATACATGATCGCAACGTCAGCAAGCACCGACTGTGGGCGGTTGACGTGCATCAACGGCCAATGCCCGCGCTTGCGTAGTGTGCATTCCGAGCTTTCTTTCTCGCGCGGCGCCGCAAGGGAGGGGCGCATCGGGTACGCTGGCGCGGTTCCCGATACGTATTGCGGCCGCCGCATTTTCTTTCCTGCATGCCATCCGAGCTGATACGCAAGGCCAAGGTCGCGTCCATGGCCGGAGCAGGTGCCAGTTTCCCTGCGCCCGCCGCGGATGGCGTCTGCGAGCACTGCGGCGACTCGCTCGCCGGCCTTAAGGTCGTCCAGCGTCAGCTCGGAGCCAGCGCTGCGACCGTATTGCTGCAACGGCTGTGCGTTCATCGCCGAACAGCTTTTCCTGGCGCAGGCCAGCGCGCGCGACCGTGAAGCCCTGACCACCGTTCTTGCTCCGGCAGGCGACGCCGCGGCCGCGGCGGCTGCGGCCAGCAAGCAGACCCGCATTGATGTGCGCGGCATGGTGTGCGCCGCCTGCGGACTGCTGATCGAGCACCAGCTGCGGCGGCTGCCGGGCGTGGCGCAGGCGCACGTCGACTTCACGACACAACGTGCCTTCGTCGCGTACGACGACAAGCTCGTCGCGCGTGATGACCTGCTGCGCGAGATCCAGCGGGCGGGCTACCAGACCGGAAGCGCCGCGGCCGACGAGCGTCGCTCCTCGCGCATCGAACTGCTGCGCGTGCTGATCGCCTGGCTGATGATGATGCAGGTGATGATGCTGGCGGTGCCGCTGTATTTCGCGGCGCCGGGCGACGTGCCGGCCGACATCGAGCAGCTGATGCGCATCGCCAGCCTGATCCTCACGCTGCCGGTGATGCTGTTCAGCGCGCAGCCGCTATACCGGGCGGCGTGGAGCCAGGTGCGGATCGGCAGCATCGGTATGGACGTGCCGATAGTCATCGGCGTGGGCGCGGCCTTCGTGGCGAGCGCGCTGGCGACGGTGCTGTCGCGCGGCCATGTGTACTTCGACTCGGTGACTATGTTTGTCGCGCTGGTGCTGGGCACGCGCTGGCTGCTTGCGCGCGGCCTCGCCGCGGCGCGCGAGCACATCGACAATGCGCGCCGCCAGGCGGTGCTCAGCGCACAGCGGCTGGTTGCCTTTCCGTCATCGCTGGCGACCGAGAACGTCGTCGCGGAGCGGCTGCGCGTGGGTGACCGCGTGCTGGTGCCGCCGGGCGAAACGGTGCCGGCCGATGGCGTGGTCGTGCACGGGCGCACGAGCTGTTCGCAGGCCTGGCTGACCGGAGAGTCGACGCCGATCGAGAAAACCGCCGGTGCTCCGGTGCTCGCGGGATCAGTCAACCTTGACCAGCCGATGGTGATCGAGGTCACGCGGCGCGGTGAAGCGACCTCGCTGGCGGCCCTGCAGCGCCTGGTCGACGAGGCCGGGCGTGAGCGGCCGCGCGTCGTCGAAGTGGCCAATCGTGTGGCGGGCTACTTCCTGTGGGCGGTGCTCGCGATCACGGTGCTGACGGTCGTGGGCTGGTGGTTGGTCGATCCCGCGCAGGCTTTGCCCAATGCGATCGCGGTGCTGGTGGCCACCTGCCCGTGCGCCCTGTCGCTCGCAGCGCCGGCCGCATTCTCGGCGGCCCAGTCCGCGCTGGCCCAGCGTCGCGTGCTGCTTGCGCGCACGGCGGCGCTCGAAACCCTGGCCGAGGTCGACGTGCTCGCCTGCGACAAGACGGGCACGCTGACGACCGGAACGCCGGCGCTGATCAAGCAGTTGCTGCTGCGCGAGGCCGACCCGGATCGCGCGCTCGAGATCGCGGCGGCGCTGGAGACGATGTCGACGCATCCCTATGCGCGCGCGCTGCTGAAGGCTGCGCAGGCGTTGCCGGAACCCTTGCCCGCGGTGGCCGACGGACGGGTCGAAGCGTCCGCGGGAATCGAAGGCATGGTGCGCGGCCGGCGCTACCGTCTCGGCAAGATCGATTTCGCCTTGCCAGAGAAACTGGCCTCGATGCGCGGCGGCGTCGCGAGCGTCGTAGGTGCCGAGGGACTGGCGGCCTCCAGTTTCGTCGTCCTGTCCGACGAAACGGGACCGCTCTCCGTATTTGTCTTTGGCGAGCAGTTGCGCGAGGACGCGCTGCAGATGGTCGACGCCGCGGCGGGACGCGGCGTCGAAGTGGTCGTCCTGTCCGGTGACCGCCGCGAGCCGGTGCAGGCGGTTGCGCGGGCACTGGGTGTCGAACGCGCATTCGCGCACCAGACTCCGGACAGCAAGCGCAGCTGGGTGGCGGGGCAGCAGAGCGCCGGACACCGCGTCGCGATGCTGGGCGATGGCCTCAACGACGCGCCGGTGATCGCGCAGGCCGATGTGTCGATCGCGCTCGCAGGCGGGTCGATGCTGGCGCAAGCGCGCGCCGACTTCATCGTGCTGCACTCGCGACTCGCAGATGTCGAGTTCGCGCTGGCCGCGGCCCATCGCGCCCGCCGTATCGTGCGGCAGAATCTCGTCTGGGCGTTCGGCTACAACATCGTGATCATTCCGCTCGCCGCGTTCGGCTTCGTGTCGCCGGCGGTGGCCGCCGCCGGCATGGCCGCCAGTTCGCTCGCGGTTGTCGCCAATGCCTTGCGCGCCAAGCGGGTCGTGACCGGCGGCGCACACCCGCGCTGAGCGGCGGATGGACTCGCTTTACCTGCTGATACCACTGTCGGTCGTGCTGGCGCTGGTGATCGCCGGAGTGCTGGTCTGGGCGGTCGTGTCCGGTCAGTTCGAGCAACTCGACGAGATCGGCGACCGGGTGCTGCGCGAGCAGCCGGATCCGCCGGACAGCCCTGAAGCCGGTGGGCCGGGCAGCGTCGAGCGGGGCGGCTAGCCGGACCGCCCGGGCTGTGGGGCAACGCCCCGGAAGCGCGGAACGTGGTGCCGCGGCGACGTCAAGCGCCCGCCAGGCGAAAATAGTACCCGGGGGTGTATGGTCGTTGGGTCGCGGTTGACTTGTGTCAACCGCACTGCAAGGGCCGCTTTCTAGCATGCGCTCCGGGTATCGGAGCGCGCGCAAGTCCGTGGCGTGCCTATCGATTAGACGGGGAACCCGATCCACACCTGCCGGCGCGCGCGCCAGGATGCGCGGAGGCACCAGTCCTACAGCACGAGGAAGACATGAACTCAGCCGTTACTGCGGACACCTATAACTACAAGGTCGTACGGCAGTTTTCCGTGATGACCGTAGTGTGGGGCATCGTCGGCATGCTGGTCGGCGTCATCATCGCCGCGCAGATGGCCTGGCCGGAGCTCAACTTCGGGATTCCCTGGCTGAGTTTCGGGCGCCTGCGGCCGCTGCACACGAACGCGGTCATTTTCGCCTTCGGCGGGTGCGCGCTGTTCGCGACCAGCTACTACGTGGTCCAGCGGACCTCGCAGGCACGCCTGTGGGGCGGCCCGCTGGTGGCGTTCACGTTCTGGGGCTGGCAGCTCGTCATCGTGGCGGCGGCGGTCACGCTGCCGCTCGGCGTTACCAGCGGCAAGGAGTATGCCGAGCTCGAGTGGCCGATCGACATCCTGATCACGCTGGTCTGGGTGGCCTACGCGGTGGTCTTCTTCGGCACCATGGTCAAGCGCAAGGTCAGGCACATCTACGTCGCCAACTGGTTCTACGGTGCCTTCATCATCACCGTGGCGGTGCTGCACCTGGTCAACAGCGCCGCCGTGCCGGCGGGCTTGTGGAAGTCGTACTCGGCGTACTCGGGCGCGACTGATGCGATGGTTCAGTGGTGGTACGGGCACAACGCGGTAGGCTTCTTCCTGACCGCGGGCTTCCTCGGAATCATGTATTACTTCGTGCCGAAGGCCGCGGGCCGTCCGATCTTCTCGTATCGCCTGTCGGTGGTGCACTTCTGGGCGCTGATCTTCACCTACATGTGGGCCGGCCCGCACCACCTGCACTACACGGCGCTGCCCGACTGGGCACAGTCGCTCGGGATGGTCTTCTCGCTGATCCTGCTGGCGCCTTCGTGGGGAGGCATGATCAACGGCATCATGACGTTGTCGGGCGCGTGGCACAAACTGCGCGACGACCCGATCCTCAAGTTCCTGATCGTTTCGTTGTCGTTCTACGGCATGTCGACCTTCGAAGGGCCGATGATGTCGATCAAGACGGTGAATGCGCTCAGCCACTACACGGACTGGACGATCGGCCACGTGCACTCGGGCGCACTCGGCTGGGTCGGCCTGGTGTCGATCGGCGCGATCTACTACCTGCTGCCGCGCCTGTACGGCCGTACCGAGATGGCGAGCATGCGGCTCGTGACGACGCACTTCTGGATGGCCACGATCGGCATCGTGCTCTACATCGCCGCCATGTGGATCGCCGGCGTCATGCAGGGCCTGATGTGGCGCGCCGTCAACGACGACGGCACGCTGACCTACACGTTCATCGAGAGCGTGAAGTCGACCTATCCGTTCTACGTGATCCGGCTACTCGGCGGCCTGCTGTACCTCGCCGGCATGTTCCTGATGCTGTGGAACACGTTCAAGACGATCGCCGCCGGCAAGTCCGTCGATGCGTCGATACCGGCCGCAGTCGCCCACGCCTGAGGGCGAACGCAAAGGACAAGAGGAATCACGATGAAACTCACGCATGACAAGATCGAGCAAAGCGTTCCCTTGCTGATCGTCCTCGTCATCCTGGTTATTGCTGTCGGCGGCCTGGTCGAGATCGTGCCGCTGTACTTCCAGCGCGACGTCGTCACCCCGGTCAAGGGCATCAAGCCCTACGAGCCGCTGCGCCTCGTCGGCCGCGACATCTACATCCGCGAGGGCTGCTACAACTGTCACTCGCAGATGATCCGGCCGTTCCGCGCCGAGACGCTGCGCTACGGCCACTACTCCGTGGCCGGCGAGTTCGTCTACGACCACCCGTTCCAATGGGGCAGCAAGCGCACCGGCCCGGATCTGGCGCGGGTCGGCGCGCGCTACTCGGACGAATGGCACCGCATCCACTTCAACAATCCACGCGACGTCGTGCCGGAGTCGAACATGCCGGCGTACCCGTGGTTCGAGAAGACCAAGCTCGAGGGCACGGATGTCCAGGCTCGGATGAAGGCACTGCGGACCGTCGGCGTGCCCTACACCGACGAGCAGATCGCCAAGGCGCCCGAGGCCCTGAAGGGCAAGACCGAGCTCGACGCCGTCATCGCCTACCTGCAGGGGCTGGGCGTGGAACTCAAGGGACTGCGCTGAGGCCTTATGGACCTGAATGACGCACGCGCTGTGCTGACCCTGCTGGGATTCATCGGTTTCATCGCCATCGTGGCCTGGGCCTACGGCAAGAGCGCACGCAAGGGATTCAAGGAAGCATCCGAGCTGCCGTTCGCGGACGAGAAGGAAGCTCTCCGCAGCGGAGAACAGGGGAAGAACAGATGAACGACATCGGGGCGAGCCAGTTCTACAGCGCCTTCTGGGACTACTACATCGCGATCATCACGATCGTGTCGGTGCTCGGCTGTGCAGTGTTCCTGTGGCTGCAGAGCCGCCGCACCGTGAAGGCGCAGATCAACGCCAAGGGCGAGATTCAGACGACCGGGCACGTGTGGGACGGCGACCTGCAGGAGTTCCACAACCCGATGCCGCGCTGGTGGATCTGGCTCTTCTACCTGACGGTGCTGTTTTCGGTCATCTACCTTGTCCTGTATCCGGGGCTCGGCACGCAGTGGCAGGGTGTGCTCAAGTGGACGCAATCTGGTCAGTATCAGACCGAGGTCAAGGCGGCCGATGCCAGGTTCGGGCCGATCTTCGCGGCCTACGCCGCAATGCCGATCGAGCAGGTCGCGGCCGATCCCAAGGCCCGGCAGATGGGTGAGCGCATCTTCCTGAACAACTGCGCGCAGTGCCACGGTTCGGACGCGCGGGGCTCGGGCGGCTTCCCGAACCTCTCCGACAGCGACTGGCTGTTCGGCGGCACGCCGGCGAGGCCATCGAGACGTCTATCGCAGCGGCCGCAATGGCGTCATGCCGCCCATGGCGGCGGCGGTCGGCGACAAGGAAGCAGTCATAGACGTTGCGAACTATGTGCTGTCGCTATCTGGGTCGGCGCACGACAGCATCCGCGCAGCTCGTGGCAAGGAGAAGTTCGTGGCCTGCGCGGCTTGCCACGGTGCGGATGGCAAGGGCAACCAGACACTGGGCGCGCCGAACCTGAGCGACAAGATCTGGCTTTACGGCGGGACGGTCGACGCCATCGCGCAGACCATCACCAACGGGCGCGGTTCCAGCACGCTGTCTCCGGGCCAGAGCGCGATGCCAGCGTGGAAGTCGGTGCTCGGCGACGCGCAGGTGCACATTTTGGCGGCCTACGTCTGGTCGCTGTCGAACATCGGCACGGCGGCCGCAACGACGCCGGCTCCCGCGCCGGCAAAGTAGCAACCAGCGAACGAGCGTGGCGCGCCTGCAGGCGCCGCGCTCGATTTTCTGAGGCCGTAACCCCATGGACAATGCGGTCGAAGTCAAGCGCGAGCCCCCGCCGCCGGCCGCGGCGAGCACCCGGGCCACCCCACCGGCGGAGCCGCGTGAGATCGAAATCCAGCTGTACGCCCGGCGCGAGGAGATCTATCCGCGCCAGCGTGTCGGCGAGTCACTCGGTTTCTTCCAGAAGTGGCGCTGGGCCGCGGTATGGGTCACGCAGGTCGTCTTCTACGGCCTGCCCTGGCTGCAGTGGAACGGACGCCAGGCGCTGCTCTTCGACCTCGCCGCGCGCAAGTTCTACATCTTCGGCATGGTGATGTGGCCGCAGGACATCATCTATCTGACGGCGATTCTCATCATCGCGGCCCTGTCGCTCTTCCTGTTCACTGCAGTCGGTGGCCGGCTATGGTGCGGCTATGCCTGCCCGCAGACGGTCTACACCGAGATCTTCTTGTGGATCGAGCGGCACATCGAGGGCGATCGCGCCAAGCGCATGCGGCTCGACAAAGATCCGATGTCGGCGCGCAAGTTCGCCCTGAAGGCGGCCAAGCACGGCGCGTGGATCGCGGTGGCACTCTGGACGGGCTTCACGTTTGTCGGCTACTTCACGCCGATCCGCGAACTGACGGTCGAGGTCGCCACCTTCGCGGCCGGAGGCTGGTCGCTGTTCTGGATCCTGTTCTACGGCTTTGCGACCTACGGCAATGCGGGCTGGATGCGGGAGCAGGTCTGCAAATACATGTGCCCGTATGCGCGCTTCCAGAGCGCGATGTTCGATCCCGACACGCTGATCGTCACGTATGACCGCGAACGTGGCGAACCGCGCGGCGCCGGTAGCAAGAAGTCGTCGCGTACCGAGCAGGGGTTGGGCGACTGCGTCGAATGCAAGCTCTGCGTGCAGGTCTGCCCGACCGGCATCGACATCCGCAACGGCCTGCAGTACGAATGCATCGGCTGCGCCGAGTGCATCGACGCCTGCAATTACGTCATGGGCAAGGCCGGTATGCCGAAGGGCCTGATCCGCTATTCGACTGAACGGGCGCTCGCCGAAAACTTTGCTGCCAAGGGCATCTGGGGCCACGTGCTGCGGCCGCGCGTGGTGGTCTATGCCGGCATCCTCGCCGCCGTCACCGTGGCGCTCTTCGTCGCGGTCGCGTTGCGCGTGCCACTGAAGGTCGACGTGATCCGTGACCGTGGAGCGCTGGCGCGCGAGGCCGAAGATGGACGCATCGAGAACACGTTCCGACTGCAGGTGATGAACACCACCGAGCGCGGCCAGGCTTACGCGCTGAGCGCCAGCGGCTTGCCGGGTCTCGAGATCGCGTCCGAGCCGACCTTTGAACTGCCGGGTGCCACCACGCGTTCCGTGCTGGTTCGGCTGCGGGCCCGGTCGGAAGACATTCCGCCCGGGTCGAACAAGATCATCATCGGCGTGAAGGCGATCGACGATCCGAAGGTGGCGGTGGAAGAGAACACCGTCTTTCTCGGGTTGAAGCGTTGACTGAACACTTCAGGGAGCATGCAGTGAGTACCGATGTCGTTACCCCGTGGTACCGCCAGGGATGGCCGTGGTTCCTGATCGCCTTGCCTGCCACGGCGGTTGTCGGCGGCATCATCACCGCGATACTCGCAGTTCGCGGCTTCGACGGCCCGGTCGTCGCCGACTACTACAAGCAGGGTCTGGCCATCAACGAGGAGGTCGCGCGCGCCCAGCTTGCGCGCGAGCTGGCCGTTACCGCCGAGGCGGAGCTGGCCGGATTCGCGGACGGCGACCGGGTGCGGGTCGTCCTGCAGGCCGAGCGGCCTCTGCCGCCCGAAGCCGCGTTACGGCTTCGCCTGGCGCACCCGGGACGCCCGGCCGAGGACCGGGTCGCGGTGCTGGCGCGCACCGACGTGGACGCCGACAACCGGCGCGCGGTGTACGTTGGCTCGCTGCAGTCGACGACGGCACGCGAACTCAGCGGTCCAGTGACGTGGCAGGTCATCCTGGAGTCGCCGCAGTGGCGCATCGACGATTCGTTTTCCGCAAGCGGCGGCGGTCGATTCAATCTGAAGGCGCGCTAGTTCCTGCCGGGACGCAGCGCGGCGAGGTGGAGACATGAACGACAGTCTTGCGCAACGACTCGGCTGGGTGCTGTGGCCCTCGTTCCTGGTGGCGTGCGTGGCCGAGCTGCTGTTCTTCTCGCTGTTCGATCCGAGCGACCTGCACATGTTCGGGCAGCCGGTCGAAGCCGGCCGCATGCTGGTCTACACGCTGGGATTCTTCGCCCTTTGGGCGCTCGGCGCCGTGTCGAGCGCCCTGACAGTGTTCCTGGCGCGCTCACCGTTCGAAGTGAATCGCTGCACGCTAGCGACCGATGAGCGGCCGGACGGGTGCCCTAAGCGAGAATGCCTCGTGGAGCCGGCGTCGGCCCCGCTCGAGCGCAGCTAGAGGCGCCTCGGGTGTACGCGATCGGCGTTGCCGCTCGCTCGTGCACCCTCGGCGGAACCGCGAATTTGTCGGCTATGCTCCGGAGCGGCCGCGCGCGCCGTCGAAGGTCAACTGCAGGGCACTCCCCCGCCCCTAGCCGAGCGAGGGGTGAAGATCATGCACTGCCAGTGGATCTGCCTGAGCGCCGACGGGGCGCCGATTACGTGCCCTGGCCGGAAACGATCAGGCGCAGTCCGTCCTGATTGACAATGCGGACGTGCTTCTGGTTGACGTCGATCAGCCCGTCCTGCGCGAAGCGCGAGAGCACGCGACTGACGGTTTCGAGCTTCAGGCCGAGGAAGCTGCCGATTTCGGCGCGCGTCATGCGCAGCACGAACTCCGTGCGTGAATAGCCGCGCGCCTCGAAGCGCTGCGAGAGGTTGAGCAGGAAGGCCGCGAGGCGCTCCTCCGCGTGCATGCTGCCCAGCAGCAGCATCACGCCGTGCTCGCGCACGATCTCGCGGCTCATCACCTTGTGGAAATGGTTGCGCAGAACCGGCATGGACGAGGCTACTTCTTCTAGCCGGTCATAGGGGATGACGCACACTTCCGTGTCTTCGAGCGCCACCGTATCGCAGGAGTGTGCTTCGGTGCTGATGCCATCGAGGCCGACCAGTTCGCCTGCCATGTGGAATCCCGTGACCTGCTCGCGCCCGTCCTGCGACATCACGGTGCTCTTCAGGAAGCCGAGGCGCACGGCATACAGCGATTCGAAGCGATCGCCGGCGCGGAACAGTGCATCACCGCGCTTGACCCGCTTGCGCGTGGCGACGAGTTCTTCCAGGCGCTCGACTTCCTTCAGGGACAGCCCGACCGGCAGGCACAGCTCCCGCAGGTTGCAATTCGAGCAGGCTACCCGCAGGTTGGCGATGCTGATCGCTGGCGCGTTCATGCAGCAGTACTCCTTCGCTTGACGACTTTGGCCGTCGGTCGAACACGGAAAAGCAATTGTTGCGGCGCTCGTATGGGCTTTCGTAGCCGGCGCCTCGATTCGAACGGATCCGTATCCGGCCCGTTGACCCCGGTCAAGCCTGACCCGGTACGGCCCGAAATAATACCCTGATCGGCCGGCCAAGGCCGGGCGAAGGAATTTGTCATGCTAATGACCGCGCGAGGGGAAGTGACTCTGCCCGACCCCGCAACGCTGCGGCGGTTCGATGTGCCGGGGCCGCGCTACACGTCGTATCCGACGGCCGACCGGTTCGTCGAGGCGTTTGATGTCAGCGCGTTCTCCGAGGCTCTGGCCGCGCGCGAATCCGCGGTTGCAGCGGCCTCGCTGTCGCTCTATGTCCACCTGCCATTTTGCAGCACGGTTTGCTACTACTGCGCCTGCAACAAGGTCATCACCAAGGACCAGAGCAAGTCGGCGGAGTACATCGACTATCTCGAAAAGGAAGCGGATCTCGTCAGTGCCCGGCTGACCGGCAGTCGCGAGATCGAGCAGCTGCACTTCGGCGGTGGAACGCCGACGTTCCTTTCGAACGAGGAACTGGCGCAGTTGATGGCGGTGCTGACCGCGCGCTTTCCGCTGGCGGAGAAGGGCGAATACTCGATCGAGGTCGATCCCCGGTCGACTCCACCGGACAAGGTGGCGGCGCTGGCGAAGCTGGGATTCAACCGGATGTCGGTCGGAGTACAGGACTTCGAGCCCGAAGTGCAGAAGGCGGTCAATCGGCTGCAGAGCTTTGAGATAACGCAGGCGACCGTCGATGCTGCGCGCAAGGCCGACTTCAAGTCGGTAAACCTGGATCTGATCTACGGCCTGCCGAAGCAGACGCGCGAGACTTTCGCGCGCACGCTCGACAAGGTGCTGGTGCTGAGCCCGGAACGCATCGCGCTCTATCACTACGCGCACCTGCCGGACCGCTTCAAGCCGCAGCGGCGCATCGAGGCGGTCGAGTTGCCGTCGCCGGAAGAGAAGCTCAACATCATGCTGGACGCGATCCGGCGGCTGAGCGATGCCGGGTATCACTACATCGGCATGGATCACTTCGCCAAGACCAGTGACGACCTCGCGCGCGCGCAGCGCCAGGGCCGGCTGCATCGCAACTTCCAGGGCTATTCGACGCGACCGGACTGCGACCTGATCGGCCTCGGCGTGTCGGCCATCAGCAAGATCGGGCCGACCTATTCGCAGAACGTCCGCACGATCGAGGAGTACTACGACCGACTGAAGGTGGGCATGCTGCCGACCGCGCGCGGCATCGCGCTGGACCGCGACGACATCCTGCGGCGAGCGGTCATCATGGCGCTGATGTGCCACTTCGAAGTCTCCAAGGAGGCGATTGAGACTGTGCACATGATCAAGTTCGACGAGTACTTCAAGACCGAACTCACGGATATGAAACTCTTCGAGAGCGAAGGCCTGGTCGAGAACACGCCGGAGTGGATCACCGTTACACCCAAGGGCAAGCTGCTGGTGCGTGCGGTGGCGATGACCTTCGACCGCTACCTGCGTGCGGATCAGCGCGCGCGGCGCTACTCGAAAATCGTTTAGAGGCGCTCCTCGTGTACGCGACGAGGCGGCGCTCCTCGTGTACGCGTCCGCTGCGCGGCCGCACGTGCACTCGGAGCGGCACGGCTTTCGCTTCGCTTCAGCCGCTCAAGACTGATTGGTCGGCTTCGCTCCGGAGCGGCCGCGCGCTTCGCCGCAGGTCAACACTAGGCACTCCCCCGGCCCCTCGCCGGGCGAGGGGTGCAGGCCGTCGGACGCCGGCAGTGCGGCCTTGGCGCAGAATGCATATATGTTGAGTTTGCTGACAACACAGGCGATTGCGGCATTCACGCTGGCGCTGCTGGGCGGGCTGCATTGCGCGGGGATGTGCGGTGGGTTCGTGGGGGCGCTGCAGATCAACCGGCCTCGCGATGTCTCGGCGGCGCGGCTCGCAGCCGGCTACCACGCCGGCCGCATCACCAGCTATACGCTGGCAGGCGCGCTCGTCGGCACTCTAGGCGGCGCGCTCTATGCGGCCGACGTGCTGCCGGTGCAGGTCGTGCTGCTGGTGCTGGGATCTCTGATGCTGCTGGCGATCGGGGCGTCACTGCTCGGTCGCGCGGCGTGGCTCAAGCGGCTCGAGCCGGCCGGGCTGTGGATCTGGCGCCTGGTCGGGCCGCTGGCGCGGCGCGTGTACCCGCCGCGCTCCGGTGGACAGGCGCTGATCGCCGGACTCGCCTGGGGCTGGATCCCGTGCGGCATGGTCTACGCGGCGCTGCCGCTGGCGCTCGTGGCCGGCGGGCCGTGGCAGGGGGCGCTGGTCATGCTGGCGTTCGGTGCGGGAACGCTGCCCAATATGCTGGCAGTCGACGTGACAGTGACGAAGGTCGGCGCGGCGCGTCCGGGTGGCGCACTGGCCGGCGTGCGGGCCTGGATCAAGCCGGTCGCAGGCGCTGTCATCATCGTCTTCGGTGTGTCGGGGCTCGCGCATGCGGCGCGCATCGCTGGCGCCGGCCACCCGACCATCGACGCGCTCGCATCGATCTGCCACCACTGAGGCCGGCGGATGGCCGCCTCCGCCCCAGTATCATTCGCAGGATTCATTCTCCGGTGCGGTTCATCCGCACCCTCCGGCTGTCATGAAAAGCGCAGAAATCCGCGACAAGTTCCTGAAGTACTTCGAGTCCAAGGGCCACACGATCGTACGTGCGTCGAGCCTGGTGCCGGCGAACGACCCGACGCTGCTGTTCGTCAACAGCGGCATGGTGCAGTTCAAGGACGTGTTCACGGGCCGTGAGCAGCGCCCGTACAAGCGCGCGACGACCTCGCAGAAGTCGCTGCGTGCCGGCGGCAAACACAACGATCTCGAGAACGTCGGCTATACGGCGCGCCATCACACGTTCTTCGAGATGCTGGGCAACTTCAGCTTCGGGGATTACTTCAAGCGCGATGCCATCAGGTATTCGTGGCAGCTGCTGACCGAGATCTACAAGCTGCCGAAAGACAAGCTCTGGACCACGGTCTACGTCGACGACGACGAGGCCTACGACATCTGGACGAAGGAAATCGGCGTGCCGGCCGAGCGCTGCATCCGCATCGGCGACAAGCCGGGGCAGCCGAAGTACGTGTCGGACAACTTCTGGCAGATGGCCGACACCGGCCCCTGCGGACCGTGCTCGGAGATCTTCTACGACCATGGCCCCGAGGTCGAGGGCGGCCCGCCGGGATCGCCGGACGCCGATGGCGACCGCTACATCGAGATCTGGAACCTGGTCTTCATGCAGTTTGACCGCGACGAGGCGGGCACGCTGACACCGCTGCCCAAGCCCTGCGTCGATACCGGCATGGGGCTCGAGCGCCTGGCAGCGGTGTTGCAGCACGTGCACTCGAACTACGAAATCGATCTCTTCCAGAAACTGATCACGGCCGCGGCACGAGAGACGGGCACGAAGGACCTGGCGAGCAATTCGCTGAAAGTCATCGCCGACCACATCCGCGCCTGCAGCTTCCTGATCGCCGATGGCGTGATTCCCGGCAACGAGGGGCGTGGCTACGTGCTGCGGCGAATCGTCCGCCGGGCTCTGCGCCATGGCTACAAGCTGGGCCAGACGAAGCCTTTCTTCCACAGGGTCGCCAATGATCTCGTCGTGGAAATGGGCGCCGCGTATCCGGAACTGAAGGAGCAGCAGGCGCGCATCGAGTCGGTGCTGAAGCAGGAGGAAGAGCGCTTTGGCGAGACGCTCGAGAACGGCATGAAGATCCTCGATGGCGCGCTGGGCCAGATGAAGTCCGGCGATGCACCGATGCTCGACGGCGAGACCGTGTTCCTGCTGTATGACACCTACGGCTTCCCGGTCGACCTGACGGGCGACATCTGCCGGGAACGCGGCGTGGCGATCGACCACGCGGGCTTCAACGAGGCGATGGAGCGGCAGCGCGAACTGGCGCGTGCGGCCGGCAAGTTCAGGATGGCGGCGGGTGTCGAGTACTCCGGCGTCAAGACGCGCTTCACCGGCTATACCGCCCTCGCGGAGGATGCCAAGGTCATTGCCCTCTACCACGACGGCGTCGCGGTGCCTCGGCTCGAGAAGGGCGAAAGCGGCATCATCGTGCTGAACTCGACGCCGTTCTATGCGGAGTCTGGCGGTCAGGTCGGCGATCGCGGCGTTCTCGAGGCAATCAACGATCACCATGTGGTCCGCTTCAGCGTCGTTGATACGCAGAAGATCCAGGCCGATGTCTTCGGGCACCACGGCACTGTCGAGACGGGGACTCTGTCGATCGGGGATGCCGTGCAGGCTCGCGTCGACGCGGCCGCCCGCGAACGCATTCGCAACAATCACTCCGCCACGCACCTGATGCACGCGGCGCTGCGGTCCGTGCTCGGCAAGCACGTCCAGCAGAAGGGGTCGCTGGTCGACGCCGAGCGCACGCGCTTCGACTTCTCGCACGACAAGGCGGTGACACCGGACGAGATTCGCCGCATCGAGGACCTGGTCAACGCGTCGATCCGCGCAAATGCCGCAGTGACGGCTAACGTGATGAAGTACGACGACGCGATCAAGGCCGGCGCGCTGGCATTCTTCGGCGACAAGTACGGCGACGAAGTGCGCGTGCTGGCGATGGGTGACCACTCCACGGAGCTGTGCGGCGGCACTCACGTGGCGCGCACTGGCGACATCGGGTTCTTCAAGATCGTCGCCGAAGGCGGCGTGGCCGCCGGCGTGCGGCGCATCGAGGCCGTGACCGGGAAGGGTGCGCTCGATTTCGTGCAGGCTCTGGACCGCGAACTGCACCATGCGGCCCATCTGCTGAAGGCACCCTCGACCGAGCTGTCGCAGAAGATCGCGCAGGTGCAGGACAACGTGAAGGCGCTCGAGAAGGAACTCGCACGGCTGAAGAGCAAGCTCGCTGCCAGCCAGGGCGACGACCTCTCGTCGCAGGCCGTGGAGATCAACGGCGTCAAGGTGCTGGCCGCGGCGCTCGAGGGCGCGGACGCCAAGTCGCTGCGCGAGACGCTCGACAAGCTGAAGGACAAGCTGAAGAGCGCCGTCATCGTGCTCGCGGCGGTCGAGGGCGGCAAGGTTCAGCTGGCTGCCGGCGTGACGGCCGATGCGACCGGCAGGGTGAAGGCGGGCGATCTCGTCAACCATGTGGCGCAGCAGGTCGGTGGCAAGGGCGGCGGCCGCGCCGATATGGCGATGGCCGGCGGCACCGATCCGGCAGGGCTGCCCGCCGCACTCGCGAGCGTGAGATCGTGGGCGGAACAGCGCCTGTAGACGGCGTCGTCGTCCGACGCGCGGAGCCTGCGGACGCGGCGGGCATCGCGCGCACCTTCCAATCGCGCAGCACGGCGGCGGGCACGCTGCAGAACCCCTATCCCTCGGTGGCCGACTGGGTCGAGCGGCTGGGGCGCGACGCTGCAACCAACTACATCTTCGTGGCGCTTTCCGGTGACGATGTCATCGGTCACTCGGGTCTGCATGGCAACAAGAACCCGCGCCGCCAGCACGCCTGGGGGTTTGGCGTCGGTATCCGTGAAGACTGGCAGCGACGGGGCGTCGGCACGCGCCTGATGGCGACCGTCATCGACCTTGCCGACAACTGGCTCGGTGCATTGCGTCTCGAACTGACGGTGTACAGCGACAACGCTGCCGCGCTGGCGTTGTATCGCAAGTTCGGATTCGAGGTCGAAGGCGTGCACCGCGCGTTTGCCTTGCGTGAAGGGCAGTACGTCGACACGACGGCGATGGCGCGCCTGCATCCGAATCCTCCGCAGTTGCTGGCCGCGAAGGCCGCTACTTGAGGCGCGCTGTTCGGGGCTCCGGCGCGTGTCTCACGCCGCCTCGTTCCGCTCGTGCGTCCGAGCCACTGACATGACGTCCTCCTACCGTTTCTGTCCGGTGTGCGCCGTGCCGCTGGCGCGCCAGACGCTGGGCGAGCGCGAGCGCGCGATGTGTCCCGCCTGCGGATGGGTGCATTGGGACAATCCCACGCCCGTCGTGGCCGCGCTGATCGAGTACACCGGCAAGATCCTTCTTGCGCGCAACCGCGCCTGGCCGGACAAGATGTTCGCGCTGGTGACCGGCTTTCTCGAGCGCGACGAGACGCCATCGCAGGCGGTTGCACGCGAGGTGGAGGAAGAAACAGCGCTCGCAACGAAGTCCGCGACGCTGATCGGCGTCTACGAATTCGCGCGCAAGAATGAAGTCATCATTGCCTACCACGTCATGGCGGAAGGTGAGATCCGCCTGGGCGAGGAACTCGTCGACTACCGCCTGATCGAGCCTGCGCGGCTGCGCCCGTGGCCACTGGGAACCGGGCTTGCGATGGCCGACTGGATGCGCGCGCGCGGTCTGCCGGTAGAATTTCTCGCTTTCCCGCCGACAACTGCCTGAAACCTCCGATGGACATCCCCCCGACGGCCGACAAGGAAATCGACACGCGTGGGCTCAATTGCCCGCTGCCGATCCTGCGCGCGAAGAAGGCCCTCTCGGACATGACGAGCGGCCAGGTGCTGAAGATCCTTGCGACCGACCCGGGTTCGGTGCGCGACTTCCAGGCCTTCGCCAAGCAGACCGGCAACGAGCTCGTGGCCCAGGAGACCGTCGGCAAGGAATTCCTCCACTACCTGAAGCGTCGATGAGCACAACTCCGTCACCTGTGCCCGGCCCGCGTCGCGGCCCGTCGCGCCTGAAGCTCGCCTTCTGGCTGCTGATCGTTCCGTTGGCACTGGCCGCCGCGTACTTTGCGGTCGTTCTGTCCTGGAGCTACTCGGACGGCGAACGCGCTGGCTGGGTGCAGAAGTTCAGCAAGAAGGGCTGGCTCTGCAAGACCTGGGAAGGCGAGATGGCGATGGTCACGATGCCGGGCGCCATACCGGAGAAGTTTTTGTTCACGGTGCGCGACGACAAGGTCGCGGAGCAGATCAATCGCATCATGGGCAAGCGTGTCACGCTGCACTACGAGGAGAAAGTCGGCCTGCCGACGACTTGCTTCGGCGAAACGCGCCATTTCGTCAGTCGCGTGGCGGCGGTCGACGAAATTCCAATCGCGCCGGGCATCGTGGTGAACCCGGGCCAGCCGGCTGCGGGAGCGCCGTCCGCCGCTCCGACGACCGTTCCGGCGCCGCCCCCCGCTCCCAAGCCCACGCCGTCCCCGCCGTCCGAGTACACGATGCCCGCGCCAGCGGAGGCACCGCCGCCTCCGGCTGCGCCCGCATCGCCCCCCGCAACCAAGTAGCGGTAAGGCGCGTTGTGTTGCTGACCGCCGTGCCGCCGACGGTGGCGCGCAGGTCCTAGGCCGTTGGCAGGCGTTCGTACTGCTTGCGGACCTGGCTCAGCGTCGCGCCGAAACCAGCCAGCCGATCCTTTTCCTGCGCCACGACGGCCGCAGGCGCGCGCTCGACGAAACTCGCGTTACCGAGCTTGCTCTCGGCCTTGCGGATCTCGTTCTCCAGCCGCGCGATCTCCTTGGCGAGGCGTTCGCGCTCGGCGGCGATGTCGATTTCGATCTTCAGCAGCAGCCGGTAGTCGTCGACGACCTTGATCGGTGCGGCTGCTCCGTGCGCCACACCGTCCACATCGGCGACGACCTGCACCTCGGACAGCCGGGCCAGCGCCTGCAGGTACGGCGCGGCGGCGGTAAGCACGCCGGCGTCGCCCGAGGCCAGCAGCGGAACCTTCTGGGCGGGCGAGAGGTTCATCTCGCTGCGCAGGTTGCGCAGTGCATCCACCATGCGTTTGAGCAGCGCGACGGTCTGGTCTGCGGCGGCGTCGACCTTCCCCGGCTCCGCGCGCGGGTAGGGTCGGATCATCACCGAAGACTCCGCGCTGGCCGCGCGCTTGCCCGCCAGCACCGACACGGGCTGCCACAGCTCTTCGGTGATGAACGGAATGATCGGGTGCGCCAGACGCAGCGCGACCTCGAGCACCCGCACCAGCGTGCGGCGGGTGCCGCGCTGCTGCGCTTCGTTGCCCGCGGCCAGCTGTACCTTGGCGAGTTCGAGGTACCAGTCGCAGTACTCGTTCCAGACAAATGTGTAAATGGCGTTGGCGACATTGTCGAGGCGGTAGTCCGCAAAGCCTTCGGCAACGGCCGCCTCGGTGCGCTGCAGTTCGCCGATGATCCAGAGATCGACCGCCGAAAGCTCCACCGGCAGCTTCTCGTCGAGGCCGCAGTCCTTGCCCTCGGTGTTCATCAGCACGAAGCGCGTGGCATTCCACAGCTTGTTGCAGAAGTTGCGGTAACCCTCGCAGCGCTTGAGGTCGAAGTTGATATTGCGGCCGAGTGTGGCGTAGGCCGCCATCGTGAAGCGCAGCGCGTCGGCGCCGTACGGCGCGATGCCCCCGGGAAAGTGCTTGCGCACCTTGGCCGCGACCTTGGGCGCGTCCTCGGTCTTGCGCAGCCCCATCGTGTTCTTCTTGACCAGCGCCTCGAGGTCGATGCCGTCGATGATGTCGATGGGATCGAGCGTGTTGCCTTCGCTCTTCGACATCTTCTTGCCCTCGGCATCGCGCACGATGCCGTGGATGTAGACGTCGCGAAACGGCACGCGGCCGGTGAAGTGGGCCGTCATCATCACCATGCGGGCGACCCAGAAGAAGATGATGTCGTAGCCGGTGACCAGCACCGTCGACGGCAGGTAGAGGTCGTAGGCCACGCGCTCCTCGCCTGATGCCTGCGCCTCGACTGCGGGCCAGCCGAGCGTGGAAAACGGCACCATCGCCGACGAATACCAGGTGTCGAGCACGTCGGGGTCGCGCCTCAGCCCCTTGCCCGCGCCGGCTTTGGCCTGCGCCTCGGCTTCCGAGCGGGCGACATAGACGTTGCCCTCTTCGTCGTACCAGGCCGGGATCTGGTGGCCCCACCACAGTTGCCGCGAGATGCACCAGTCCTGGATGTTCTCCAGCCACTGGTTGTAGACCGTGATCCACTGCTCGGGAAAGATGCGCACCTCGCCGCGCGCCACGACGTCGAGCGCGACCTGTGCGATCGATTGGCCCGGGTGCCGTGTGCCGGCCGGTGCGGGCTTGCTCATCGCCATGTACCACTGCTCGGAAAGCGTCGGCTCGACCACCTCTCCGGTGCGGCCGCAGCGCGGCACCATCATCTTGTGCGGCTTTTCCGACACCAGCAGCCCCGCAGCACGCAGGTCTTCAAGCACACGCTTGCGCGCGACATAGCGGTCCAGGCCGCGGTACTTCTCCGGTGCGTTGTCGTTGACTGTCGCGACCAGCGTGAAAATCGGAATCGGCGTCAGGTCATGGCGCTGGCCGATCGCGAAGTCGTTGAAATCGTGCGCCGGCGTGATCTTCACGCAACCGGTGCCGAATTCGCGATCGACATAGGCATCGGCGATGACCGGGATCGAACGGCCGGTCAGCGGCAGCACGAGCGGCTTGCCGACGAGCGACGCATAGCGCTCGTCCTCCGGATGCACCGCGACCGCCACGTCGCCCAGCATCGTCTCCGGACGCGTCGTCGCCACGACGACACCTGCGCCACCATCCACGGCGGGGTAGCGGATCTCCCACAGCTTGCCGTCCTCTTCCTCGGTCTCCACTTCGAGGTCCGACACCGCGGTCTGCAGCTTCGGGTCCCAGTTGACGAGCCGCTTGCCGCGGTAGATGAGGCCCTGCTCGTAGAGTTGCACGAAGGTCTCGGTCACGACCTTCGAGAGTCCGTCGTCCATCGTGAAGTAGGTGCGCGCCCAGTCCACCGAGTCGCCGAGCCGGCGCATCTGGTTCAGGATCGTGCCGCCGGAATATTCCTTCCAGTCCCACACCTGCTTGATGAACGCCTCGCGGCCCATCGTGCGGCGATCGACGCCGTTGGCCTCGAGCTGGCGTTCGACAACGATTTGTGTGGCGATCCCGGCGTGGTCCGTGCCCGGCAGCCACAGCGTGTTGAACCCCGCCATGCGGTGATAGCGGGTCAGCGCATCCATGATCGTGTGGTTGAACCCGTGCCCCATGTGCAGCAGGCCGGTGACGTTGGGCGGCGGCAGCTGGATCGAGAAGGCGGGCCGCGCGGGATCGAGTCCGGCCTTGAAGTAGCCCCGCGCTTCCCATACCGGCGACCAGCGTGCCTCGATGGCGCCGGGTTCGAAGCTCTTGGCAAGCGGCGCGTCTGCCGGCGATGCGATGTCGTTCATTGCGGTACCGGATCAGCGCCGGAGTGTGAAATCCAAGGGTGGAAGTTTACGGGCGCGTCGCGATGACGTGCCTGCGCGGCCAGCGCTGTCCTAGCGACGCCCGCGCTCGCGCGCCACCTCGGCCGCCACGACGCGTGCGATCGTTTCGCGCAGTCGAGCCTCGAACGCATTGCGCAACTCCGCGGTCGTGGCAAGCACGACACGCTCGATGGCGGGCTGCAGCCGTTCGCGCAGTATCCGGCCGGCCTCGTCGGCCAGCGCCGGCTGCAGTTCGCGAAACACGGATTCCCTCAGCCTTTGCTCCAACGCATCCCAGTCAGGCTCGGACGCGGTTTCCGCGTCAGGTGCAACGCTCGCCGACAGCGTGTAGGTCGGAATCGGCGGTGACGCCGGCACAACGGGCGCGGTGCTCGCTGCCGCGTTTGGTACGGGCGGCCGAACCGGCGTTGCCGCAGCGGCGGGCCGTGGCGGCGGTGGTGGTGGCGGCGGCGGTGGGGGAGGTGGTAGCGGTGGTGGCGGTGGAGCAGCGACGGATGGTGGCGGTGGAGCAGCGACGGATGGTGGCGGCTTCGGTAGCGAGATGTCGAGATCGAGAGATGGCAGTGTCAGGCGTTCCGTCAGCACCGGGATCGACTCGTCGTCAGAAATGGGCCGGCCGCCCGGACGCGTCAGGCGATCGAGCGGATTGCCCTTTTCACTCACGGCCTGCTACCTCGAACGTCGTCGGCTCGAAACCGTGATCGCGATACGTCTTGAAGCGGACGCGTGCGCGGGCACGGTCTTCATCGTTGCGCGACACGACCTCGATCACGCGTTCGTAGCGACTGAAGAGCACATCAAAATCCGGCGGCGTCCCATCGTCGAGCGTCAGCAATACGTCGCTCGCCGGCGCGCGGGCACCATCCAGCGTCAGCAGCACCGGCGTGCTGGCTGCAAGCTCGCAGTCCACATAGACATGCGGCAGGAAGTCGAGCGCGGAGAACGTCCAGAGCGCCGTGTCGAACTGGGCCAGGCGATCGGCGTCGCGTGCAAAGACGACCAGCCGCTTGCCGGCCGCGCGCGCCTTGCGGGTCACGCGGCAGGCGTAATGCAGGCGATGTTCCGCATTGAAATGAAAGTCGATGCGGGTCACCGAACTACCCTCCGCGCTGCGCGCTGCGGGATGAGTGCTTCGGAGCGGCCGTACGCACTCATGCGCTCGCCGCCCAGATCATCCAGCGCGCTGGATCAGGAACTGCGACAGCAGCGGCACGGGGCGCCCGGTCGCGCCCTTCGCGGCGCCGCTCTTCCACGCCGTTCCCGCGATGTCCAGATGCGCCCACGGATACGCCTTCGTGAACCGCGCCAGGAAGCATGCCGCGGTGATGGCGCCGGCGTTGGCCGGCGTGCCCAGGTTTGCCATGTCGGCGAAGTTGGTTTTCAACTGCTCCTGGTACTCCTCGCCGAGCGGCATGCGCCATGCGGCGTCGCTGGCGCCGCGGCTGGCGCTCATCAGTTCCTCGGCCAGTGCTTCGTTGTTGGCAAACAAGCCGGAGTTCACGTTGCCGAGCGCAATAACACAGGCGCCGGTCAGCGTAGCCACGTCGACCACGGCCGCGGGCTTGAAGCGCTCCACGTACGTCAGCGCGTCGCACAGGATCAGGCGCCCCTCGGCGTCCGTGTTCAGGATCTCGATCGTCTGGCCGGACATCGAGGTCACGATGTCGCCGGGCCGCGTCGCCGTGCCCGACGGCATGTTTTCGCACGCTGCGACCACGCCGATCACATTGAGTTTGAGCTTCAGTTCGGCCACCGTGCGCATCGTGCCGATGACGCTCGCGGCACCGCACATGTCGAACTTCATCTCGTCCATCGCCGCGCCGGGCTTGATCGAGATGCCACCCGAGTCGAACGTGATGCCCTTGCCGACCAGCACGACCGGCGCCGACTTGCCGCCACCCTGGTGCTTGAGCACGATCAGTCTCGGCGGCTCAGCGGAACCGCGTGCAACGTTGAGGAACGAATCCATCTTCAAGGCCTCGAGCTGCTTGGTCTCGAGCACCTCGACACCGAGCTTCCACTGTTTGGCGAGCTTGCGCGCCTCCTCGGCGAGGAAGGTCGGGTTGCAGATGTTGGGCGGAAGATTGCCAAGGCGTTTCGTAAGCGCCATGCCGTTCGCAATCGCGGTGCCCTGCTTGAGCCCGCGCTCGGCGCCCACGTGGCGCGCCGGCACGATCAGCAATGCCTTGGACGGGCCGTTGACGTCGTCCTTCTTGCTTTTGAGCTCGTCGCTGCGGAACACCGCCTCGCGGGCGGCGATCGCGAACTGGCGCGCCGCCCATTCGGAGTCGCGGCCCTTAACGGACCACTCGGTGGCGGCCACCGCGATTTCGGCCACGCCAGGGAAGGCCTTGACGACCGAGCGCGCTGCCTCGGCGAAGGCACGGTCGGAGAAGTCATTACGACTGCCCAGGCCCACCAGCAACACACGGGCGGCCGATACACCCGGCAGGCCGCGCAGCGCGAGTTGCGTGCCGCGCTTGCCGGTCATGTCGCCACTCTTGATTGCCGCCTTGACGTCGCCGCGCGAAGCCTTGTCGAGTGCGCGTGCACTCGCCGTCAGCTCGCCGTCCGCGAACACGCCTACGGCGACAGCATCGGCCTTGACCGCCTCGGCGTGGGCGGTCGTTGTGCTAAATTCCATTGCGGTTTCCCTCTGAAAAGTCTCGCGATGGCAACGTGTGAAGGGCCGGCGAGGCATCACCCCGCCCTGCGAAGTTTGTTCGCCGCGACCTCTCTCGCGAGCCGGGCAGTATATAGCGGCGCGGCCGCGGTCAGTCGGTAGTTGCCTCGCGCCCGGCGCTCATGATCTTCCGTCGCTCCATCGTTGCAGAGCTCACGAGCGCTGCCAGCGCGGTCTTCACCGTGCTCTTTTCGATCCTGTTTTCCGTGGGCCTGGTGCGGATCCTGGGCCAGGCGGCCGGCGGCCGCGTCGACAATCAGGCGGTGTTCCAGCTGCTGGCGCTCACAGCCCTGACGTGGCTTCCCGTCGTGCTGACGTTGACGCTGTTCGTGTCGGTGCTGATGACGCTTTCACGCGCCTACCGCGACTCCGAGATGGTCGTGTGGTTCGCGTCCGGCCAGAGCCTTTACTCGTGGGTGGGGCCGGTGCTGCGCTTCGCGTGGCCGATCATCGTCGCCGTGGCACTACTTTCGCTGTTCGTCACCCCGTGGTCAGGCGCGCAGATCGACGAACTGCGACAGAACTTCATGCGGCGGGACGATGTCAGTCGAGTTGCGCCGGGCCGTTTCATCGAGTCCAGTGGCGCGGACCGCGTGTTCTTCGTCGAGTCGGTGGACTTCCAAGGCAGCCAGGTCCGCAACATCTTCGTCAGCATGGGTGGCCAGGGCAAGGAAGGCGTCATCGTGGCGGCGCAGGGCCAGATCGAAGTCGCGCCGAACGGCGACCGCTTCCTCGTGCTGGAACGGGGACGGCGCTACGAAGGAACACCCGGCTCGGCAGAGTACCGGGCGATGGAGTTCGAGCGCTACTCGATCCGTCTTGAAAGCCGGCCCGATCGACCGATCGGCGAGCGCAGCGCGCGGACCCGGCCGACCTCCGACCTCGTTGCCGAGCGCACGAACTTCGCCAAGGCCGAGATCCTGTGGCGCATCGGCATTCCTGTCTCGGCACTGGTGGTGACGCTGCTCGCGATCCCGCTCGCTTACACCAACCCGCGCGTGGGACGCTCGTTCAACCTGATCGTCGCCGTGCTCGCCTTCGCGATCTATCTAAACGTGCTGAACACCATACAGGCGTGGGTACAGCAGGATCGGGTGTCCTTCGGCCTCGGCGTCTGGGTCGTGCACGCCGTGGTCATGTTTGTCGTCGTCGTCCTGTTCGCGCGCCGCGTCTACCTGACGCGGTGGTGGCCCCGGCAACTGACGCCCGCCTACTGGCGAAAGGCACGCACAACCACACCATGAGGACGCTGCGCCGCTATCTGTGGAAGGAAGTTGCGACGGCGACCGCGTTCGTGCTCTTCGCGCTGCTGTCGCTCTTCACGTTCTTCGACCTGGTCGCGCAACTCGACGAGATCGGGCAACGGGGATTCCTGCTGCGACACGCACTGGCCTACGTGGCGTTTACGCTGCCATCACGCACTTACGAGGTGATGCCGATCGCGGCGCTGATCGGAACCATTTACGCCCTCTCAAAGCTCGCCGCCAACTCCGAGTTCACGATCATGCGGGTATCGGGCATGAGCACCCGCCGGCTGCTGATGAACCTACTCGGCATCGGGCTGCTGATGGTCGGCTTGACCTTCCTGCTGGGTGAGGTCATCTCGCCGCCATCGGAGCGGCTGGCGCAGCAGACACGGCTGAAGGCGCGGGGCAGCCAGATCAGTGTGCGCGACTTCCGCTCGGGCGTCTGGGTGCGGGATGTCGTGAAGGATCCAGACGGCAGCGTCAGCGCGTTTCGCTTCATCAACGTGCGCCAGGTGTCGCCCGATGTCGGCACCAAGGACTGGCGCATCATCGAGTTCGACCGCGACTATCGCCTGCGCTCGATCCTGCGCGGCAATGTCGGTACTTACGTGCCGGGCGCCGGATGGGAACTGACCGACGTCGTCGAGACCCGCGTGCCCCAGCTTTCGACCGATGCCTCGCTGCCAGCCGATGCGAAGACGGAGGTGATGCACCATCCGACGCTGCTGTGGCGGTCCGAGCTGAAGCCGGACATCTTTGGCGTATTGCTGGTGCAGCCCGAGCGCATGGCGGGCTGGGATCTGATCCAGTACATCCGTCATCTGGCGGAGAACCGCCAGCAGACCGAGCGTTACGAGATCGCCTTCTGGGGCAAGCTCTTCTACCCGTGGGCAGTGCTGGTCATGATGGCGCTTGCCTTGCCGTTTGCCTACATGCACGTGCGCGCCGGTGGCGTCAGCTTCAAGATTTTCACGGGCGTGATGATCGGCGTCGCGTTCTACGGTATGAACAAGCTGTTCGCGCACATCGGACTGCTCAACACCTGGCCGCCACTGATCGTGGCGGTGCTGCCGAGCCTGGTGGTGCTGGCGCTGGCATTTTCGGCGCTGTACTGGATCGAGCGGCGCTGACGCGGGATCGGGCGGCGATGATGCCGCCGGCGACCGGAGGCGCGCCGCAGGTTGCGCGCCGGATCCTTCATTGCTCCTGCGCGCGGCCTGCCGAACTTGCCGGCCTCAGTGACCCGTTTCCTCGCGTTTCCTCGAGGGAAATGGATAGGCCCCGCCGCCCTGGCCGGGCTTGGGCGGGATCTTCAGCGACAGGACCATCGTCGCGACGAGCACGGTGACCGTGACGAGCAGGGACCACGTGATAGGAATCTTGTAGATGTCGATCAGCAGCATCTTGGTCCCGATGAATACCAGTACGATCGCCAGCCCGTACGAAAGCAGGTGGAAGCGCTCGTGCATGCCGGCGAGCAGGAAGTACATCGCGCGCAGGCCCAGGATCGCGAAGACGTTGGACGTCAGCACGATGAACGGGTCGGTCGTGATCGCGAAAATCGCCGGGATCGAGTCCACGGCGAAGATGACGTCCACGATACCGATCAGCACGATGACGATGAACAGCGGCGTGAAATGCCTGACGCCGCCGATCATCGTCACAAAGCGTTCGCCGTCGTACGACGGCGCGATGCGCAGGCGGCCGCGCAGCAGCTTCAGCGCCGGGTTGGCTTCAAGATCCGGCTCCTGGCCTGCGGCCCACCACATCTTCACTCCCGTGAAGACAAGGAACGCGCCGAAGATGTACAGGATCCAGTGGAACTGCGAGATCAGCCAGGCACCCACGAGGATCATTACCGCGCGGAGTACGAGCGCGCCGAGGATGCCGATCATCAGCACCCGCTTCTGGAACTCAGGCGGCACGGCGAAGTAGGTGAAGATCATAAGGAACACGAACACGTTGTCGACCGCCAGCGCCTTCTCGATCAGGTAGCCGGTCAGGAACTCGAGCCCCTTGGCGTTGGCCACCTCGCGCGAGACATTGGCATCGAGGTACCACCACAGACCGGCAAGAAACACGAGCGAAATGGCGACCCAGATCAGTGACCAGACGGCCGCCTCCCTGATCGACACGCGGTGTGCGCCCTGCTTGCTCATGGCGAAGAAATCGACCAGCAGCGCGACGACGACGAAGGCCGCGAACAGCGACCACATCAGGGGGTTCCCAATGGAGTGCATCAGTCACTTTCGAAAATGGTGCAGCGGCCGGCGCACCCCGCGACGGGGTTTCGAAGGCGCCTTGCGGTCTGACCTGGAGTCCGCCGGATGGCGGACTGCTGCGACGCCGGGCGGCAAAACTGCGCCGGTGCCCGCCGTATTGACGACGTCGCATCGAAGGGCCGGGTGGTAGGGGCCGGCGCCTTCTGGCTACTCCCCTGAAAAGGCGGGCGAATTACACCAGCGCCACGCCTGGAAGCCTATCGGGGAAACCCTGC
>CAVPDC010000002.1:0-47439 GCA_963702595.1 uncultured beta proteobacterium
AGCGGGCGATCGTCGCGGGAAAGCGGCCCAACCATGGGCGGCTGCCGAATTCCGAACTGGCTGTCGTGATGGCCACGTCGTTCTTCAAGGCCATGACGCCGTCCGATCTCGACGCGGTGGTGGCATACCTGCGATCGGTCCCGGCCCTGCGCAACGAAGTCGCCGCGCCGGTGTATCGCCTGCCGCAAAGACACCAGCCTTTTCCCGACGCGGAGGCCGGCTTCTCCGACTCAAAGATGAGCGATCCGGTGTACCGCGGCCGCTATCTCGTCACCATTGCGCATTGCATCGAGTGCCACTCGCCCCAGGACAAAGGCACCTTCGACTTCAGCCGATTGGGCGCCGGCGGCCGAATCTTCAACGTAGCACTCGTGCAAGGTTTCCCTTCGGGGTGGCCTGGCGCACGAGCCGCGAACATCACGTCGCATCGCACCGCGGGGCTGGGCGGCTGGAGTGATGACGAGATCAAGCGCGCGATATCGCAGGGCATCTCGCGAGATGGCCGCAAGCTGCAACCGCCGATGCCGTTTTCCTACTACGCGAGGCTCAGTCCTGCCGACCTGAACGCCATCGTCGCGTACCTGCGCACATTGCCGCCTCTTCAGTAGCTGCGCGCCCGCGGGCGGCGGTTCAGGGGCGGAATGCCCAGCGCGACCCCTTGCTGACAGCCGCCATCGAAGCCCATGGTCGAGTGCGATTTGTGGCGGTTTGCGTTCGGCATGTCAATGGCCATTGCTTAGGCTTCCGACGCTTGACGGCACGCAATTCGCGCGGCGCCGGGGCCACTAGCCTGAAAGAGGCGCGTTGGGCCGTCTTTGAAGGAGCACATGATGCCGAAGACACTGATCGTCTATCACTCCCGCACCGGTTACACGCGACGCGTGGCGCAGTCGCTGGCGCGCCGGCTGTCAGCCGATCTCGAAGACATCCACATCGTGCAGCCACTGGACGGCGTGCTGGGCTATGTCATGTGCGCTATCGAAGCGATCGCAGGCCTTGCCCCTGCGCTGCGTCCGGCACGCAGGAATCTGGCGGCGTACGACCTCGTCGTGATCGGCACGCCCGTGTGGTTCTGGAGCCTGTCGAGTCCGGTGCGCAGCTGGCTCGAAACGAATCCGCTGCGCGGCAAGCGGTTCGCATTTTTCTGCACGATGGGTAGTGCGGGGTCATCCTGTGTGTTTGCCACCATGCAGCAGCTGGCTGGCAGCAAACCGGTCGAGACGCTGGCGCTCGCGGACGCCGAGGTCGGTGCGTTCGCGGAAGGCAAGCTTGATTCGTTTGTCCGCACTCTGAGCACGGGCCGCAAGCGAGGCAATGCCGCCGCCACTGGCGAGGCACGGGCCGCCGCCTGAGGGCAACACATCGGTGTCAGGTGTCACGGCGCCCGCCGCCTCAGCACCGGCAGGAGTCAGGTCCGAACTTGCTCGACCGCCCAACGCCTCTCGGCGGCGCGTCGAATGGCCGGCAGCAGGAGCAGGCGAATGGAGATGATTCCAAAGCGCGCCCAGCGCCAGTAGCGCAGGAACCTCGTCCGCGCAGTTTCATCGGTTGCCACCGCGCGCGTTTCCTGCGCAAATCGTGTAAGCGCCGGACCCAGTTCGTCGGTCTCCAGTGTCCACGCGATCTTCACCTGGCCCGGTTCCGCATACGCCCCGAATTCGCCCGGAGCCAGCGGCGAGAACGTAACGCTGGCGAGCCAGGGTTGGCACGTGGCACCGAAAGCAACCAGCCGACCTGGCTGCCCGACCAGCCGTCCCCAGCCCAGCGCTTGCATCTCTTCCAGAACGCCCTGCGGTCTGCGCGGCGCATGACGGCCAGTGCGCAACACTTTCTCTCGCAGCCAGAAGATCGCTTTCACGAGTGGCAGCGACTGCATGTCGAAGTTCGAGGCAACGTCCATGACGAGACTGGCCGGTGCGCGGATCGAAATCTCGAAGCGCTCCCTGACGTCAGGATGCGGAATGAAGCGGTCAAGCAGTGCGGGACGGGAACTCATCGGGCGCGGAACCTGCAGCATACGGTGACTGCGGGTCTGGCTGCTCGTTGTCGCCGCGGCGGAGCGAACGCCTCTCTCCCGTGTGCGCCGCAAGGACACCGCGTGGCAATCGTGCCCGACTCTGGATTCGTCGACTCCGCAGACTTCGATTCAGGATGAGCATTTCCGTCAACGCGATGGCGGCGGCGTCGCTGGGTCGTTTCGACCGCCGCGTACGGCGCCAGCCGCGCCGCGCAGCACGCCGCCCACCGCCTCGCCCGCACCGCGCGCCACGTTGGGGACCGAGCGCACCACGACCCCGGCGGTGACCGATGGCCAGCGCACCTGCCACTGCACGTCGCCAAACGGACCGCGCAGTTCCACTGGCACCAACACGCCGTTGAGCATGACCATCTCCGGGCCAGCGCGCCCCCCCGCCGTGTTGACCACTCGCGCCCGCAGCAAGTAGTCGATGCGGCTGCGCGCGAGGTCGATCGAGCCTTCGCCGGCCACATTGAGGAATTCACTGCGACCGGCGAGGTCCGTGCTGTGTCCCACGCCGTCGCGAAAATCAAGGCTCGCGTCCAGCTGGCTGAAATCCGTCTGCCGGCCGGCGTCACCCGCCATCGTGGTGCTGCCGCCCTGCGGCGCCGTGCGCCAGCCGCTAAACGTTTGGGCGAGATCGATGCCGCGGATTGCGGCCGGTCGCAGCGCGAGTGTCACTCGGCCATTAAGTGCGGCGCGCACCGCGCCTACGGTGCTGCCGCGGCTACGCAGATCCGCATCGATTCGGCCCCGTCCGCGCAGGGCGTCGAAGCCGAGGGTGTCGGTCAGCAGCGCGCGCAGGTCGACGTCGTTGGCACGCAAGCGCAGCGCAAGCCGCCCGCTGCCTGCGTTGGCGCTGCCACGGGCGTCGAAGCGTCCCCCCCAGGCGCGTCCGGCAAGCTGCTGCAGATCGAGTGCGCCGTTGTCGATGCTCGCCTGCAGGTCGAACCCGTCCACTCGGTAGGGCGGCCACAGCAGTCGCGTTACCTTTATTCGCATCCGCGTGTCAGCCCACGTGAGGGGCTGCAGGTTCACGGGAGCAGCGGCGGCGGTCGTCGCTGGTGCTGAGGCTCGGTCGGAACGGGCGACGAACCGGGTCAGGTCGAGCGTGCCGAAGCTCGCGTCGACATCGATCATGGCGCGCGGCCGGTCGAGGGTTGCGCCCACACGCGCGTCAAAGCGCTGGTCGTTGATCGTGCCCTCGGCAACGCCGCCACCGGTCGAAGACGTGAGTTCCGCGTTTCCAGCCAGCTTCAGATGCAGTGGCGGCAGCGACGGATCACTCATCTGCAACGCGAGGGAAAGCGGATCGAGCGCGACGGCAAAGGGTTTCGGGCTGATCACGAGCGTGGCATCGGCCTTGCCCTGCAACGAGCTTGAACCGGCCTGACCCTCGGCGTCGATATGAAGCGCCGGCACCGTGATGCGTTCGAACACCCCGCTCGGCGCTTGCGAACTCAGCTGCAACTGCAAGCGTTGGTCCCCGCCAAGCGCCAGTCGCCCGACCAACGCCGCGCCTTGCAGGCTCTCGCCCACCACCTTCAGTGCGGGCCAATCGAGCTGGGCGTCGAGCGTCGTCAAATGCTGGCGGCCTTGGACGCGCAGCGCCAAGCGTTCGAGTTCAAGGGTCCGGGTGGGCACGTCCAGACGCAGCCGGGTCAGACCGAGCTGGCCGTCGTCGATCCGCCAGCCGAACCGTGCGCCACTGAACTGCAGCTGTGCGCCGTCGACTTCGACGTGGCTGTCGACGATGCCCGCGGCCGCGCCGTATTCGAGCCGAATCGCGTCGGCTTGCAGTTGCGCATCGAGTTCCTCGAAACCGTAGCCTTGTCCGCGCAATTGCAAGGTCGCCTTGACGAGCCGCACGATCGGCGGTGCGCTGGGTACCGGCAGGATCTCCAGCCCCGCCTCGATCGCCAGCGAGCCGCGGAGTGGAGGTTGTTCGAGCTCGGCGTTTGCTTGCAGGTTGAGCGGCCACGGGCGCCCCGCCTCGTAGGGGCCCAGCCGGAGCTGCTGAACGACGAAGCGGCCCTCGACGCCGGCCGGCGCGTCGGATACGAGCAACTCGGCATCTGCGAGCTCGATCAATTCGATCACCACCGGTCGGCGCTTGCGCGGCTCGCCGCCGCCCGCGGCGTGGGCCAGCAGATCGTCGATGTTGCGGCGACCGTCGGCGCCACGACGCACGGTCAAGCGCACTCCCTTTGCTGACATGCTCTCGATCTCGATCTCGCGCCGCGCCAGCAACGGTTCCAGGCGCACCGTCAGTGCCGCTTTCTCGATCGTGGCGAAGCTCTGCCCTGGCTGCCCCGGCTCCGATAGACGCACGTCCTGCACCGTCACCGCGGGTTGCGGCCACAGCTGCAGCGCGACAGGCCCGGCAATGGACAGTTCGCGTTCGTGGTGGGTGCGTACCCATTCGATCCCGGTGCGCTTGAGTCGCTCGCCATCGAAGCTCAAGACCAGCCAGACCGCTGCGCCGATCAGGAGCAGCAGCAGAGCTGCCGTCACGATCAGGCTTCGACGTAACCAGGGGCGCATAGGTTCTACTGAGAGCCGGAGTGCGGGCCGTTGGCGGCGGGAATGCCAATTGTCCGTCAGTCGCGTGCCGTAGGCGGCCCCTCTCGACAAAGCCCGCGCAGGTTGCGTTAGAACGTTTCAGTGCGCCATTGCGCAGCCAGTTTTTTGATGATCAGGCGCGCACTCGACTGGACCTGCGCCAGGGCGAGTTGAGAGGTCGCGACGAGGAGTGCGGCCAGAGTGAGTGAGGGCCGGCGCACGCCCTTCAATGAGAGCTACCACGCGTTATGCAGGCACGCGACCCCGGATCGCCCATGCCCTGGCGATCAGCGGAATCGAGCCGTCGGATTCGGCGGGCAGGCGGCGGCGAAGGCGGTCCCTTAGTTCGTGCCGCGTTGCCTCGTCCAGTGACATCACATAGGACGGAGCCGGGCCCTGACCGCCGAGGAACGGAAGCCAGAAGTCGTCGAAGCCTGCGAATCGCGTAGCAGTGTCGATTGATCGGAGGTCGACATCCGTAAGGCCCGTTTCCTGGAACAGTCGCTCCAGGGCCTCGGGCCGGCACAGGGGAAAGCGGCTGCCTTCATCGAGCGCGCCAACGGCGCTGCTCATTTCGAGGGCGGCATCCCAGAAATGGCGCATGAATTCCATCTTGCCCGCGTAATCCCAGACGTATGCCGCGAGCGTGCCGCCGCGGGTCGTGACCCGCCGCATCTCGTGCAGTCCACGAGCGGGATCCGGAAAGAAGTTCAGCGCGAGACCTGACACGGCGACATCGACGTCGTCATCGCGAAGCGGCAGCTCAAGCGCGCCGGCAACATGAAAGGTCGCATGACCTTGCAGTCGGGCGCCCGCCTTCTGCAGGAAGGCGCTCGATGGATCGACTCCGATCAGCCGGGCGGGTTGGCACTGCTCCCGGATGGCGACCGTCAGCGCACCGGTTCCGCAGCCAACGTCGAGCCAGCGCAAGGCCGGAGGTAACGCGAGCCAGCCAAGAAACTCTCGCGCAACAGGGAGACTCCAGCGCCCCACGTAGCGCTCGTAGGGGTCACCCCGGTTCCAGGAATCACTCGGGTACGTGTCGGCCACGGCCTTTCACCTGAACTCGACGTCACCATGCTGTGCCAATCAAGATACATCCTCTCGATCTACTGCGCTCGTCGTACCGGTGCTTTATCCTGCGCCGGTCACGTCAATCCGCAGTGCACCTGCAACCGTATCTCGACAGAGTCAGCCTGAAACCATGTCCTTCTTGCCGCGCGATTTGCAGGTTCCTGCCGTCGTCGAGACGGCGCGTTTCCGGCTGCGTTCGATCACGATTCACGATGCGTTCAAGGACTACGACGCCGTCATGTCGAGTCGCGAGCATCTGTGGGGCCGCTTCGGTAAAGCCTGGGGATGGCCGGCCGAAGACATGACGATCGAGCAGAACATCGTGGATCTCGGCTGGCACCAGAAGGAGTTCCAGTTGCGGTCGTCCTTCGACTACGCGGTCATGTCGCTCGACGAGCAGCGCCTGCTGGGCTGCGTCTACATCGATCCGCCGCATGAGTCCGGCACCGATGCGGACGTCTGGTTCTGGGCCCGGCAGAGCGAACTGGCGAGCGGGCTCGAAGCCGAGCTGGCATCGTTCCTTGCAACCTGGCTGGAAGAGACGTGGCCGTTCAAGTCGGTCACGTTCAACGGAGAACGCAGGAGCCTGCGGGAATTGCCGAAAACGATCTAGCCCGCAACCCCCGGATGCCACAATCCCGCGCGCGCTCGACCACGGCCGTGTCGAGGTCGCCGAAAGTCGCGAACTCACCGGGGAGGAGAACAATGAACACCGTCATGCCTCTTGCGGCTCGCCTGATAGGCGGCGCCGTGTTCATGGTCTTCGCGCTGTCAGGCGCAGCCGCATGGGCGCAGGAAGGCTGTCGCGCCGACCTCGCGAAGTTCTGTCCGCAGGCGAAGGCGGGCGACGGTCAGGTCGCCGCGTGCCTTGAGACCAACAAGGCGCAACTTTCCGCGCCGTGCAAGGATCACGTCGCCAAGATGACCGAGCTGCTGAAGGAAGTCGACAAGGCCTGCGAGGAAGACATCCACGCCCAGTGCCCCGGCGTGCAACCCGGCGGCGGACGGATCGCGGCCTGCCTGAAGCAGCACGTCAGTTCGTTGTCGTTCCGCTGCAAGGTGAAGCTCGCGGAAGCCAAGGCGGCCCCGTAGCGCCAGCCAGAGGAAACAGATCTCATGGCACTGCTGCAACTCGAAGAAGAACAAGTCCGCACCTGGACGCGGGCCCAGAAGGACGAGTGGTGGTTCAGGAACGTCTTCCGCGGCGACATGCCGCAGCTGACGTTCCGCTCGGCGATCACCGGGTTCCTGCTTGGCGGCGTGCTGGCCGCCACGGCGATGTACATCGGTGCCAAGACCGGCATCAGCATCGGCGTTGGACTGACTGCCGTGATCCTGGCCTTCGCGCTCTACCGGATCATGGCGAGCGCCGGGTTCGCGAAGGACTTCACGATCCTGGAGAACAACTGCACGCAGTCGATCGCGACCGCGGCCGGCTACATGATCGGCCCGATGATCTCCAGTCTCGCGGCGTACATGATGGTCACCGGCAAAATCATTCCGTGGTGGCACATGATCGTCTGGATGTGCATCGTGTCGATCATCGGTGTGCTGCTGGCGTTTCCGATGAAGCGGCGCTTCATCAACGACGACCAGCTGCCATTTCCGGAAGGTCGCGCCAGCGGTGTGGTCCTCGATGCGCTTTACACGGGCGCGGCCGACGCCGGCATGTTCAAGGCACGCCTGCTCGGCGTCACTGCACTGCTCACCGGTCTGTACCAGGCGATCATCAGCGACGGCTGGATGAAGCTGCTCCAGTTCAAGGTCCTGCGACTCGATCAGTGGGCGGGGCTCAAGGAGCCGTGGACCTTTCACGAGCGGCTGGACTCGTACTACTACGCCGTGGCCACCAAGGCCCAGGGCTGGATTCCCACGATCCTCGGGACGGACATCCGCCAGCTCGGGCTGCGCCTCACGCTCGACGCCGCGATGCTGGGCGTGGGCGGACTGATGGGGATCGCGGTGGCCACGAGCTGCCTGCTCGGCGCCTTCATCAACTTCGTCATCCTCGCGCCGATCATGATCCAGGCCGGCGACATCGTCGCGCGCGTGGGACCGACCGGGGCGGTGGTGCCGATATCGCGCGCCGAGATCGTCAATCAATGGTCGCTGTGGTGGGGCGTGACGATGATGGTCGTGGGCTCGCTCGTCAGCCTCCTCGGGCGGCCGGAGATTTTCAAGGGCATCTTCAAGCGCAGCGAGAAGTCGGCAGGAGCGGACGTTCTCAAGGACATCGAGTTTCCGCTGTGGATCTCGGCAGTCGGCATCCCGGTCTTCAGCGTGCTCGGCGCGTGGGTGACCCACGAGTTCTTCGGCGTGCCGTGGCTGCTCGCCTTCATCTCGTTGCCGCTCATATTCGTGCTGTCGATCATCTGCACTAACTCGATGGCGCTGACCTCATGGACGCCGACCGGATCGATGTCCAAGATCACGCAGTTCACGATGGGCGCGATCGACCGCACCAATCCGGCCAGCAACCTGATCCCGGCCGCGATGACGGCCGAGATCGCCGCCAACTCCGCCAACCTGCTGTCGGACATCAAGCCCGGCTACATGCTGGGCGGCAAGCCACGCCAGCAGGCGATCGGTCACGTCATCGGCATCTTTGCCGGCGCACTCGCCTGCGTGCCGCTCTTCTTCCTGCTGTTCCTGCAGCCGGATGCCAACGGCGTGCGTTCCGTGGGCAACATGGTGTCGGACCAGTTTGCGTTCCCCGCCGCTTTGCAGTGGAAGGGCGTGGCCGAGATCATCGCCAAGGGCGTCAGCTCGCTTCCCACCACGGCAATCGTGTCGATGATCGTGGCGGCCGTCAGTGCGGCGGCGATCGAGATCGCAAAGATCGTGACCCGGGGCCGCTTCCCGCTGTCCGCGGTGTCGATCGGCCTCGGCGTCGTGCTGCCGCCCGAAGCGACTTTCGCCATGTTCGTCGGTGCGCTGCTCTTCTGGATCATGGGGCGGCGCCATCCGGTCAAGGGCACGCGCGGCAACGAGTTCTGGGTCGAGGGCCTCGAACCGATCTGCGCCGGGCTCATTTCCGGCTCCGCGTTGATGGGCATCGGCAACGCGATCGTCAATGTGCTGATGGGCTGATGCCTGGTGGGCGCTGCCCCGCAGGCAGCGCCCAGGCCTCTTGCTTCGCTTGGTCCGCAGCGCCTAACGCGCGGGCTGGGCCGTGGTCGGGTCGATGACCGCGGACACCGGTGTGATCTTGTTGGCGGGAAAGCCGGACTTTTCGGCGTGGCTGCGAATCAACGCCTCGCTGGGGGCGTTGTAGACGCAGTAGATCTTGTCACCGGCCACGTAGCTCTGAACCCACTGGATGTCCGGGCCGAGATCGCGCAGCACGGCGTTCGACTTCTGTGCAGCGGCGCGCAACTGCTCAGGGGTCATCTGCGAGGCGCCGGGAATGTCGCGTTCGATGACGAAGCGCTGTTGGGCGAACGCGGGCGCGGCTACGAGCAGGGCGGCGGACAGGATGAGGGAGATCTTCATGTTCAACTCCGATTCGAGTGAAGGTCAGGACAGGTAGAAGTACGGATCGAGCACGTTGACTTCGGTAATGCGGCTGACCGGCAGGCCGTTGCGTTCCGCCACCTTGCGGATCGCCTCCGGGGCCGGCCCGTCGTAGACACAGAAGGTCTGCGTGCGGTCCGACGTTACGTACGAGTGGACCCAGGTCACGCCGTGGTCGGCGTTGGTCGCAATGACCCCGGCCACGGCCTTGCGGCCGTCCTCGTTCAGGGGGATCGACAGGCCGTTGGGGAAAGTGCGTTCGATCAGGTAGCGGGGCACGGGATCTCCTTTGAAGCTCGGCAGCGCCAGTGCTGCCGTGGTTCAAAGCTTGACGATCCGTCCGCCGACGAGCGACGGCAGTGCTGCCTATTTTGAGCGACGGCACTACCCAGATTGCCCGGGCTTGGTCAGCCAGCCCTCGCGCTCGGCGCGGCGCACGGCCTCCTGGCGCGACTCCACTCCCAGCTTGGTCAGAACGGCCGCCACATGGTGGTCGACCGTACGCACCGAACGATGCAGGCGCGCCGCGATCTCGGCATTGCGCAGATCGCGGCACATAAGCTCGAGCACCTTGATCTCCGCCGAGGTCAGCCCGCAGGGATGGCCTCGGGTGGACTCGCGCACGCCGCGTGCCACGCCGCGCACGCCGGCCTCTCGCAGTCGGCGGCGCAGACTTTCGGCGGCCGGGCGCGCGCCAAGGCCGTCGAAGATCGAAAGGGCTTCCTGCTGAGCTGCGGCGTCGCCCAGGCTTAGCGCGCGTGCGCGTTCGTAAGGGCAGTCAAGCATCTGCCAGGCCGCGGCCGCCTCGCGCCAGCGGCCTGCGATCTCCAGCGCGTACGGCTCGGCGCATCCAGCGGGAGCAGTCTCGATGGCGCCGGTGCGCCACAGCCAGTAGTTCAGCTCACCGACGAACCAGGGATGGCCCTTGGACTGGGCCAGCGGGAGGGCGACGTTCACTTCGGCGACGACCCGCGCCTGATCGCCGCGCGAGAACGCAGCCTCCGCCCGTGCACAAGCGGTGGGCGCCATCCGTTGCAGCGTACCGCTGCCTTCCGCCATCCGACGCGCGTCCTCGAGCACCTCGTCTGCACCGGGATCGCCGCGGCGCAGGCGCAACCGCCCGAGCGCGAGCAACGCCATCAGTCGAGTCATGTTGGTGCCCTCGACCTTGGGCAGCACGGACGAGGCCACTGTCGCGGCCTCGTCCCACTGCCCGCGCAGCATCAGGCACAACGCCAACCAAGCCTCGGAATAAGTGCCGTTGTAGTCGTGGGCCTCGCAGATCCGGACCGACTCACGCAGATAGTCCTCAGCCTCGCGCAGGTGCATCAGCTCGCCGCTGCCCGAGCCGATCATCATCAGGGCCGAGGCGACGCCGAAGTGGTTGCCCTTGGCCTGGCGGCGATCGCGCACACCCAGCAGCATTGCAGCCCCGGCGGGATAGTCGACGAACAGCAGCGCAGCACCCGTGGAGACCTGCGCCCGGCCGAGTGTCGTCTGCTCACCCAGGGATTCCGCCAGCGCGATCGCACGACGCCCCCAGGAGATGCTCTCTTCATAGTCGCGGTCGAGCATCCGCTGCCACGACTCGAGCGACCAGAGCAACGCGTGGGCGGCCGACGGAATCAACGGCTCCACCATGGTTAGTGCCTCATGGATCGCTGCGCTCGACTCTGCGTGGCGCAGCAGGCCTACCAGCGGCCCGGACTGCCTGGCGCGGGCGGCGGCAGCGCGCGCGACATCACCGGCGGCCCGTGCGAAGCCTTCGAGTTCTTTCAGCGCGGTCAGGCTTTCTTCGTGCCACGAATTCAAGCCAGCGATCGTCGTAAAGGCTTCGAGCCAGTCCATGTGCTCGGCCTCGTCCGTGGGCCTACCTTGCGTCAGCGCAATGCGCCACTGCGCGCCCGCCTCTCGATAGGCGGCGCGGGCCGTGGCCTCGCTCGCCGCCTGCGGCGCATACCGGCTGATGGACGCGGAGTCGTGCGCTGCCACCGCGTGATGCACCAGGCGCGCGGCCGCGGTATCGCGCCCGGTCACAGAGAGCGCGGCGAGCACGCGTCGATGCAGGTCCTGCGCGGCAGGCGGCGACAGCGATGTTTCCACCGCCACGCGGCCGAGTTCGTGGCGGTAACTCAGCGTTGTGGCAGTGGCGACCAGCAGACCACTCGCGAGCGCGGCCTCAAGATCATGCAGCGGTGGTGCCTGCAACTCATCCACGAGCCAGCGTTCGATACGGCCCGGCACGACCGCTACGAGTTGCAGTAGCGCCTGCACCGACGCCGGCAGCCGGGCGAAGCGCGCGAGCACGACGTCCTGCACCGTACGAGGCACGGCGGCCCGTGGGTTCGAGGTGTCGCGCAGCACTTCGGTGGCGAAGAAGGCGTTGCCTTGCGTGGCTTCGAAGACGCCATCGGCGCGGCAACCCAGGCGGCTCGCCAGCGTCTTGACGCCGTCCGGTGTCAGGCGCGGCACTTCGATCAGCGAGCGATGCGCGGGCGGCAGATCGCCGAGCACGCGGCGCAGCGGATGCGACATGCCGACCTCGTCGTCGCGATAGCTGATCGCGAGGACGGCGTGTGTGCGGTCGATGCGGCGGCCCAGGAACTTCAGCAGATCCAGCGTTGCGTCATCGGCCCAGTGCGCATCCTCGAAGACGACCAGCACCGGGGTGGCGGCCAGTCGTAGCTCGTCGAGTACGGCCTCGAATAGCGCGGGTCGGGGACCGGTCAACGAGGCGCTGAAGCGCGGTTTGCTTTCGCGTGCGATGTCGAACAACGGTGCGAGGGGGCTCGGCGTTTCGAGGGCGTCGCAGATGCCCCACCAGACCGGCCCGCGCGTTCCGTGCTCCAGGGCGGCGGCGCGCAGCACGCTGGTCTTGCCGACGCCGGCCTCCCCGGCAACCAACGCAACTCGGCCGCGCACGGCCGCCTCCTGCAGCACTTCGCGCAGCGACTTCAGTGCCCGCTCTCGTTCGACCAGTTCAGTCATGGGATGGCCCGACCTCGCCTCGCGTCGCGTGTCAGTGCGGCGGGCAGTCTAGCGATGCTCCGTCCACGCGTGGCACGTCACGGGCTGCAAAGCGCGATATCGAGGCGCCTTGAATGGCTGGCCGGCGTGACGGCGACGAATGGGCGGCCGCTGGCGCACAAGCTTCAGAGCACGCAACCCAGCCGCGCATCGGATCTGCCAGGCGCGTCCATCGCCCGAGGCGTTCAGCGCCGGCGTGCCACGAGCCCGATCAGCGCGGAGCGGCCGCGGTGGCCGCTGCCCTCCGCAACGTCCGCCTCGTACTCCCGCAACTCGACAATGTCCAACGCGGAGAACGCCTTGCGCAGAAGTTCAGGCGTGTAAAGGTGCGACGCGTGCGGTGGGCCGCCCGTGCGGTACCCGAGTTGCTTCGGCGTGTATCCCTGCAGTACGAGCGTGCCGCCGGGCTTGAGGCAGTCTGTCATGTGCGCGAAGAGCCGTTCGCGTTGCGCCGGGTCGGCGAACTGGATGAAGATCGCCGCCACGCCGTCGACAGTTGCCCGCGGCCAGTCGTAGCTCGCGCAGTCGGCGACGCCGTAGTTCACGGTCACGCCCTGCCGCGCCGCGAACCGCCGCGCCTTGGCCACGCCGACCTCGGCGATGTCAAAGGCGTCCACCACGAACCCTTGCCGCGCCAGCCATACGCTGTTGCGGCCTTCGCCGTCAGCGACGCACAGGATCCTCCCTCCCGCCGGCAAGACTGCGACATGCTCCCGCAGCCACTCGTTGGGCTCGGTGCCGAATAGGAATTCGTCGCCTTCGAAGCGGCGATTCCACGTCGCGGCGGCGTCGGCGAAGGCCGTCGTACCGTCCTGGTTCATCGAGGGGATTCCATGGAGACAGAGTAAACGAGGCTGTCGATGGTCTGGTCCCCGCGAGGTCGCGTGGGGACTTGACCTTGCCATCGTTGGAAGCTTGAGCATAACGACTCCACGCCTCAATCCGGAGTCCCGTCATGGACCACGCCCATCATCTACCGCACACCGCCAGCGATGCACATTCCCCTCATGGACACAGCGTCTCCCTGGAACGCGTCGCCTTCATGGCGACTCTGCACTGTCTCGCGGGCTGTGCGATCGGCGAAGTCGCCGGCATGGTCCTGGGCACGGCTCTGGGGTGGGGCAACCTCGAGACAATTGCGCTGGCGATTTCACTCGCATTCGTATCCGGCTATGCGCTGACGATGGTCCCGCTCCTGCGCGCCGGCTATGGTGTCCGAGCTGCAACGCGCCTCGCTCTCGCGGCTGATACCGCGTCGATCACGGTCATGGAGATCGTGGACAATCTGCTGATGTGGGTGATCCCGGGCGCAATGGATGCGTCCCTCGACTCGTGGCTCTTCTGGGGCAGCCTGGGCCTGGCGCTGGCCGTCGCCGGCGTCGCGGCCTACCCGATCAACCGCTGGTTGATCGCACGGCGGCGCGGGCACGCACTCGTCCATGCCCAGCACTGAGGAACGAACGGTGAACATCAGCCAGGCCGCGAAGGCATCCGGCATTTCCGCGAAAATGATCCGGCACTACGAAGCGATCGGACTTTTGCCGAGGGCCGTGCGAGGCCAGTCGGGTTATCGCAATTTCCGGGACACGGACCTGCACCTCCTGGCATTCGTGCGGCGGGCGCGCGACGCCGGATTTCCGACCGCTGCCATCAAGTCTCTGCTGTCACTGTGGCAGGACGAGCGTCGCCCGGCTCGCGAAGTGCGCCAACTCGCGCAGGATCACCTGCGGGATCTCGCAGCGCGCATGGCGGAGTTGCAGGCGATCGCGGGCACGCTGTCACACCTGATTGAACACTGCCGCGGCGACGAGCGCCCGCAGTGCCCGATCCTCGAAGCGTTCGAGCAGGTTGACTCGGGCGAGGCGACGAAAACCCGCAAGGCAGGCGGGGTCATGCCGCAACGAGTGGCGCGCCGATGACGAAGCCAATGACGCTGGGGCTCCTGGCGATCGTGGCCGTGGTCATTGCCGTCGCGGCGGCCTGGTGGATGACGCGCGAGCTCAGCATTGATCACACCGACCGCGCGCTCGTTGCGCGCGGTGAACCGCTGTACGCGCAACACTGCGCCGCGTGCCATGGCGCGCGGCTCGAGGGCCAGCCTGACTGGCAGTCACGCAATGCGCAAGGCAGGCTGCCGGCTCCACCGCACGACGATACGGGGCACACTTGGCACCACGACGACACCGTGCTGTTCGAGGTCACGAAGTACGGCATCACGCGGCACGCTCCGCCCGGCTACGCGTCGGACATGCCGGCATTCGGGAAAACGATGACTGACGACGAGATCGTTGCCGCGTTGGCGTACATCAAGAGCCGCTGGTCGCCGGGCGTCCACGAGAAGCGTGCTGCGGCCGGTATGGATTGACTCAGATTCAGTCCGTCGACGGCAACCGCGGCACACTGCGCCGTTGAACTTCCACCCGTTGAACTTCCACTCACAGGAGAACCGCATGAAGACCTGGATGCTCGCCGCCGCTGTCGGACTCGCGATGGCACTTCCGGCCCTGGCGCAGTCGAACGCACCGCACGCGCATGGCGCGACGACCCAGGCGGCCAGCAGCGAGATGTACGAGGGGCAGGTACGCCGAGTCAACAAGGAGATGAGCCGGGTGTCGATCGCCCATGGACCACTGAAGGCCTACAACATGGGCCCGATGACCATGGCATTCCCGGTCAAGAATCCCAAGCAGCTCGACACGGTCAAGGAAGGCGACAAGGTTCGGTTCGCACTCGAGCAGTCGGGTGAAAACCTCGTGGTCACTCGGATCGAAGTCGTGAAGTAGCCCGACAACGCGTTGCTTGGCCGATCGCCGTTGATCGGCATCAAGCGTAAGCTGCCGAGGCTGACCATACTCCCACGTCGATGAAGAACCCGCTGCGCCCGCCTCGCAACACAGCCCGCCGCACAAGGCGCGGACTGGCATTGATCTGTGCGCTGGTGCTGGTCTCCAGCAACGCGTTGGCCGCGCTCGGTGTCTGCGTCGCCAAGGCCCAGCCTGCGGCGCAGGCTTCGCTGGCGGCAACCGCTGCCGACGCGCCGTGCCCGCAGCATGTGGCCGACGCGTCCGGCAGCCCAGCCGCCGGCGAGCGGTTGTCGGCCATGCATTGTCCGCAGGACGATCCGGGCGCCCAGGCGCGCACCGCGGACCTGCCTGCCGGCGATTGGGTCGCAGCGCCTTCGTGCACGCGGATAGACAGTGCGCCACGCCTGATCGTGGCCGCCCGCGCGGCTTACCTTGACCACGCCCCATCCGACCCGCTCTACGCGCGGCTGTCGCGACTCCTGCTCTAGCTGCTCCGGTCTGCGCGCCATCCGGCGCGCTCAACCTTGACGCCCGTCATCGCGGCGAGCGTCGTATTGACCGGAGGTACCCGTGCGACTTCGACTTCTGCCTTGCGCCTGGTTGGCTGCGTTGCTTCTCATTTGCATGGAGGCAGCGGCCCAGTCGCCCAAACCTGCCAGCCCCGAGTTGGGCGCCAGCCTCGCGAGCGTGCTGACGTATCTCGAAATGCGCAATCCCGAACTGCGCGCGATGACGCTCGAGTCCGACGCGGCCCAGCAGCGCCTGCGCGGCGCGGGCGCCCTGCCGGATCCGATCCTGCAGATGGAGTTGCGCGACATCCCGATCAGCGAGCCGACGCTATCGCCGGCCAACGCAGGCAACACGCGTTACTCGCTGCGCCAGATGTTTCCCCTGGGCGACAAGCGCGAGTTGCGGCGCGGCATCGCGGCGTCCGAGGCTGCGGCGGCGGACGCGCGCCGCAGCGCCAGTGTGGTCGACATCCGCATGCGTGCCAAGGTCGCGTACAGCCAGTACTGGTACGCGGGGCAGGCGCAGGCCGTCACCGAACAGCTGCGCGCACTGATGGCCGACCTCGAGCAGGTGGCGCGCGCGCGCTACGGCAGTGGACTGGCGCCCCAGCAGGATGCCATCAAGGCGCAGACCGAGCTGACGACGATGCGCGCGGATTTGGTCATGCTCGGCTCTGAACGGCGCCAGGCCGCTGCGCGACTGAACGGCGTGCTCGCGCGTCCGGCGGATGCGCCGCTGTCGGACCCGCGTGAGTTGCGGCCCGTGCCACCGCGTGCGCTCGACTTCGCCGGGCTGGTCCGCGACGCGAGCGCGAACAACCCGACACTGGCGCTCAGCATGGCGCAGATCTCGACGTCGGAGCGCAACGCGGAACTCATGCGTGCCAATCGCATTCCGGATCTCGGCATCGGTCTGGGCGTGATCCAGAAGGGCACGCGGCTGACCGATTACGAGGTGATGTTCGAGGTCAACATCCCGTGGCAGACCGACGTCATCCGCGCCAGCGTCAACGAGGCGCAGGCCATGAGCGGAGCTGCTGCCGCGCGCCGGGACGCGGCTTCCTTGCAGCTGCAGTCCGATCTTGGCCAGAACTGGGCGGCGCTCGACGCGCTGCGGGAACAGGGTCAGATCCTGCGTACGACGCTGCTGCCGCAGGTCGAGTTGACTTTCGAATCGGCGCTGGTTGGCTATCAGACCGGCCGTGTCGACTTTGCGACGCTGCTGGATGCGCAGCGCCAGATCCGGCGTACGCGGCTCGACCTGCTCAAGATCGATCTGGAGCAGCAAATGAGGATCGCCGAAATTGAACGCCTCGTCGGAGAGGAGCTATGAACGCCAGGATGTTCGTCGGAGTCGCTGCCGTGGTGGCCGTGGCCCTCGGCGCCGGTTACCTGCTCGGGCGTGGCGATAGGGAATCCGTTGCACAGGGTTCGGCCACCACGGAGCCAGCGACCGCGACGCCGTCGGGCGAGCGAAAGATCCTCTACTACCGCAATCCGATGGGCCTGCCCGATACCTCGCCGACACCGAAGAAGGACCAGATGGGGATGGACTACATCCCCGTGTACGACGGCGAGGACACCGGTGGAAGCGGTGTGAAGGTCAGCGCGGATCGCATCCAGGCGCTCGGCGTTCGTACCGAGCCCGTCATCAGACGCGCGATCGAACGCACCGTGCGCGCGGTCGGGACCATCGAAGTCGATGAGCGCGGTCAGTACACGGTGGCGCCAAAGTTCGAGGGCTGGATCGAGAAGCTCCATGTGAACACGACAGGCCAGCCCGTCACGCGGGGCCAGCCGCTCGCTGAGGTCTACAGCCCCGAACTCGTCTCGGCACAGCGCGAATACCTGGTGGCCCATCGCGCGTCGCGCTCGATGGCGGGCGCCGGGACGGAGGCGCAGCAGGGCGTGAAGCAATTGGCTGACTCGGCGCTGGAGCGTCTGCGCAACTGGGACATCAGCGACGAGCAGATCGCGCGGCTGCGCGACAGTGGCGAACCGCGCCGCACGCTGACGCTGACCTCTCCAGCAGGGGGCGTCATCGTCAAGGATCCACCGGTGGCCGGCATGCGCTTCATGCCCGGCGATGCGCTGTTCCGCATCGCCAACCTGTCGAATGTCTGGCTCGTGGCGGAGGTCTTCGAACAGGACCTCGGCGCGGTGCGGCGCGGCGCGACGGCCAGCCTTCATGTCGACGCCTATCCGAGTCGCACGTTCCCCGGAAAGGTGACGTTCATCTACCCGACGCTGAACGCCGAAGCCCGCACGGCGCGCGTCCGCGTCGAGCTGGCCAACGCCGAGGCGCTGCTGAAGCCCGGCATGTATGGCACCGTGCAGATCAGCACGGGTGCGGCGCGCGAGACGCTGGTCGTGCCCGACTCGGCAGTGATCGACAGTGGCACGAAGCAGACCGTTCTCATTGCACTCGGCGACGGCCGCTTCGAACCGCGCGAGGTTAAGCTCGGCGCACGCGGCGATGGCCTGGTCGAGGTGTTGTCAGGGCTGAAGGATGGCGAAGCGGTGGTCACGCGCGCGAACTTCCTGATCGACGCGGAAAGCAACCTGAAGGCGGCGCTCGGCGGCATGACGGCCGGCGCGAATGCGTCGGGGATCGGCCACCAGGCTGTCGGCACGCTCGATGAGGTCGACGCGAAGTCCGGCGTCATGACGATCACGCACGATCCCGTGCCGTCGCTCAAGTGGCCGAAGATGACGATGGAGTTCGTGCCGGCGAATCCGGCGATCGGCTCCAAAGTGAAGCCCGGCAGCCCGATCCGCTTCGAGTTCGTCGAGCGCAAGCCCGGCGAGTGGGTCGTGACGAAACTCGAGCCGGCTGCAAGCAGCACGACGAAACCCGTCACGCCGAAGCCCGAAGCGCACAAGCACTGAGGCGAACATGGATCGCGACAACGCCTCCCCGCCTTTGCGTGCCTTTGTATTCGCGCCCAGCCATGATTGAAAAACTCATCGAGTGGTCTGCCCGCAACCCGTTCCTCATCGGGCTCGCGACTCTCGCGTTGACGGTGGCCGGCGTCGTGGCCGTGCTGCGCACGCCGCTCGACGCGCTGCCCGATCTCTCCGACGTGCAGGTCATCGTCTACACCGAGGTGCCGGGGCAGGCGCCGCAGGTGGTCGAGGACCAGGTGACCTACCCACTGACGACTGCGATGCTGTCAGTGCCTCACGCCAAGGTCGTGCGCGGCTTCTCGTTCTTCGGGGCGTCGTTTGTCTACGTGATCTTCGACGACGGGACCGACCTCTACTGGGCACGCTCGCGGGTGCTCGAATATCTGAACGCTGCGAGCCAGCGGCTGCCGCCGGGCATCACGCCGCAGCTCGGGCCGGACGCCACCGGGGTCGGCTGGGTCTACCAGTACGTACTGCTGGCCAAGAACCGCACGCTCGCCGAGTTGCGCACGCTGCAGGACTGGTACCTGCGCTACCAGCTGACCAAGGCACCGGGTGTGTCGGAAGTTGCGTCGGTCGGCGGCTACGTGCAGCAGTATCAGGTGGTCGTCGACCCGGCACGGCTGCGCGCCTACGGCATTCCGCTCGAGCGTATCGCCGAGGCGATACGCACCTCGAACCGCGATGTCGGCGGCCGCGTGGTCGAGATGGCCGAGACCGAGTACATGGTGCGCGGTCGCGGCTACCTGCGCGGCGTCGAGGACATCGAAAACCTCGTGCTGCGCGCCGAGCGCGGCACGCCGGTGCGCATCCGCGATGTCGCTCGCGTGGAGCTCGGCCCGGACGAGCGGCGTGGCTTGGCAGAGTTCAATGGCGAGGGCGAGGTCGTGTCGGGAATCGTCGTCGCGCGCCATGGCGAGAACGCGCTGCGCGTCATCGACGGCGTCAAGCAGCGGATCGAGGAGCTGAAGCCCGGGCTGCCCGAGGGCGTGGAGATCGTGACCGTCTACGACCGCTCGGAGCTGATCCACCGCGCGATCGACACGCTGACCGATACGCTGATCCAGGAATCGATCATCGTGGCGCTGGTCTGCGCGCTGTTCCTGATGCACGCACGCAGCTCGATCGTCGTGATCTCGCTGCTGCCGCTCGGTGTGCTGTTCTCGTTCATCCTGATGCGCTCACTCGGCATCAACTCGAACATCATGAGTCTCGGCGGCATCGCGATCGCGATCGGGGAAATGATCGATGCCGGCGTCGTCATGGTGGAAAACGCCCACAAGCGGCTCGAGCGCCGCGGCGGAGCCGGCGTCGATGACGCTACGCGGCGCGCGATCATCGTCGACGCGGCGAAGGAGGTGGGCCCGCCGCTGTTCTTCTCTCTCCTGATCATCGCGGTGAGCTTCCTGCCGGTGTTCACGCTCGAGGCGCAGGAAGGCCGGCTCTTCGCGCCGCTGGCCTACACGAAGACCTTCGCGATGCTCGGCGGCGCGCTGCTATCCGTGACGGTGTTGCCGATGTTGATGGTGTATCTAATCCGCGGCCACATCCTGCCGGAGGCGAAGAACCCGCTGAACCGCTGGCTGATCGCGGCCTACCGTCCAATCATCCGCCTCGTGCTGCGCTACCGCTGGGCCACCGTGTTCGCCGCAGTTGCGATCAGCGCGGTCACGTGGTGGCCGGCGTCGAGGCTCGGCACGGAGTTCATGCCGACGCTGAACGAGGGAACGCTGTTTTACATGCCGACCTCCCTGCCCGGCATGTCGGTGACCAAGGCCGCCGAGCTGGTGCAGTTGCAGAACAAAATCATCAAGAGTTTTCCCGAGGTCGCCTCGGTCATCGGCAAGGCCGGTCGAGCGGCCAGCGCGACCGACCCGGCGCCACTCGAGATGTTCGAGACCGTGATCAACCTGAAGCCCGAGTCCGAGTGGCGCCCGGGGATGACGACCGACAAGCTGATCGCCGAGATGGACAAGGCGCTGCAGTTCCCGGGCGTCGCCAACTCCTGGACGATGCCGATCCGTGCGCGCATCGACATGCTGTCGACCGGCATCCGCACGCCGATCGGCATCAAGGTGTTCGGTTCCAACCTGGCGGACATGGAGCGCCTGTCGCGCGAGATCGAGACCGTGCTCAAAGACGTCCCCGGGACCGCGAGCGCCTATGCGGAACGCCTGACCGGCGGCTACTACCTGGACATTGAGCCCGACCGCGACGCGCTGGCGCGACTCGGTATCACGGTCGGCCAGCTGCAGGATGTCATCTCGACGGCGCTCGGCGGCGAAGTGCTGACGACGACGGTCGAAGGGCGCGCGCGGTTCGGCGTCATCGTCCGCTATCCGCGCGATTCGCGTTCCGACCCGCAGGCGATCGCACGCGAGGTGCTGGTGCCAATCGAGAGCGAGATGGGCCGGCCCGCACGCATGGTGCCGCTCGGGCAGGTCGCAGCGATCGTGCTGCGCCAGGGCGCGCCCGTCGTCCGCACCGAGAACTCGCTGCTCTCCGCCTATATCTATGTCGACATCCGCGATCGCGACATCGGCAGTTATGTGAAAGATGCCCAGCGCGCCGTACGCGAGCAGGTCAACTTCCTGCCCGGCATGTACGTCACGTGGAGCGGCCAGTTCGAATACCTCGAGCGCGCCGTCGACAAGCTGGCGCTCGTGGTGCCGCTGACGCTTGCGATCATCTTCGTGCTGCTCTACCTGAGCCTGAAAAGCTTCGGCGACACGGCGATCGTCATGCTGTCGGTGCCGTTTTCCCTTGTCGGCGGCGTCTGGTTTCTGTGGGCGCTCGATTACAACGTGAGCGTCGCGGTGGCCGTCGGGTTCATTGCGCTCGCAGGGGTCGCTGCAGAAACGGGCGTCGTGATGATCGTGTACCTGAACAACGCGTGGAGCGAGACCAGGGAGCGCTGCGCGGCGGAAGGACGCCGCCCGACGCTGGCGGAACTCGGCGCAGCCGTCATGGCAGGCGCGGTCGAGCGGGTGCGGCCCAAGATCATGACCGTCGTGACCACGATTGCCGCGCTGGTGCCGATCATGTGGATCGACGGCACAGGGGCGGAAGTGATGCGTCGCATTGCGGCGCCGATGGTCGGCGGCATGATCTCGTCGACCGTACTGACGCTGATCGTGATCCCGGCGATCTACATGCTGGTCAAGACGCGCGAAACCGACGCGAAGTCAGGCTCGGTAAGATTCGCTGCATGATGTCTTCCGGGTTGCAGGCGAGCATCGCCGCGTTGGGTGCAAGGCCGCTGTATCTGCTGATCGCGGTCACTTCGATTGTGCTGATACTCGCTGCGCTCTACATGCAGCATGTGGTCGGGCTGAATCCCTGCCCCCTCTGCGTCCTGCAGCGCGTTGCCTTCTTCCTGCTTGCCCTGTTGGCGGCGCTGGCGGCGTGGCGGTCGCCGCGACCTGCCGGGCGCCCCCTCGGAGTGGCGGCGCTGATCACGGCCCTGGTTGGTGCCGGGGTTGCCGCCTGGCATGTGCGGCTGAAGAACCTGCCCGAAGCGCTTTCCTGCGGGCCTGGCCTCGGAGCGATGCTCGAGAACTTCCCGCTGACGCAGGTCCTGCCGCGGATCTTCCGCGGCAGCGGCGATTGCGCGGATACCAGCGCCGTACTTTTCGGTGTGTCGCTGGCGGGCTGGTCGCTGGCCGGATTCCTCGGGCTCGCACTGGTCGCTGTTGCGGCCATCGCGCGCCGCTGAGGCGCGCTGCATCGACCCTGCGCCGCTGCGGCGCGCTTGGCCGGTTGCGCCGCACTGAGCCGCTCACTTACACGTCGTTACATCGTTGGCAATTGCGAAACTGACAGCGGTCGGCGTGCGCTCCTACGCTGCCGTTCACCGATCAGAGCCTGACCGCGCGCTGCGGCAACTCGGTCAACGACAAGGAGCGAACGATGAAAAGCGCGACAAAGTCACCCGCTACTGGCCGCCTGCTGGACTTCCGCGTGATGGTGTTGGCCGTCGCGGCGATACTGGCACTGGCGGTGAATGCGAGCGATGCGCGCCAAGGTGTAAGGCGGCAAGCCGATGGACAGCACGGCCCGTCCACGGCCAACGTGCAGCGCAGCCGCGGCGCCGATGGCGCCGTGGACGCCGTGCGCACCGGCCGTCGTGGCGGCACGAGTTCGGTGGATCGGCATCGCGATGGCGGCGGAACGACCGACGCGTGCGTGACTGGACCGCAGGGCGGCGGCACGACCGTCGACCGCAGCCGCGGCAGTGATGGGCTCGTGGACAAGACCGTGACCGGGCCGCGTGGCCAGACCGCGATAACCGACCGTTCGCGCGGGGCCGACGGCCTAATCGACAAGACCGAGACCAATGCCAACGGCGGAGTGGCAACCGTCGACCGGACGCGCGGCGCCGACGGCGCGATCGATTCGTTGACGACCGGGCCCAAAGGCGGCACCACATACATCGATCGAAGCCGCAATGCGGACGGCAAGATGAACCGCTTCGTCACCACGACGCCCGCTGCCGGCCGCTGATCGCGTCCCGGGGCCATCTGGCGCGGACCGGTCGGTCGCGCCACGTCTGCGACGTGCTCCCGCCTCCCACTAAACTGGCGGCATGCATGTCTGTGTCATCGGGGCCGGCGTGGTCGGCCTCACTACCGCGTACTTTCTGCAAAGCGAGGGTCACGCCGTCTCGATCGTCGAGCGCGAATCTGCGGCCGGGCTCGGCGCCAGCGGAGGCAACGGCGCACAGCTGTCCTATGCCTTCGTCGCCCCGCTGGCCGACGGCACGATCCCGTTTAAGCTGCCGGGGCTGCTGTTCTCGCGGCACGCGCCGTTGAAGTTGCATGCACGCGCGGATCTGTCGCAGGTGAAATGGGCGCTTCAATTCCTGAAGGTCGCCAACCTGCGGGCGGCGCGCAGCACCACGGAAGTCCTGCTGAAGCTCGCCGAGCTCGCGCGCGAGTTCATCGAGCCGCTGATCGAGGGCGAGCGCATCGAGTGCGACTTCACGCGCGGGGGCAAGCTTGTTCTCTATCCCGATGCGCCATCACTCGAAGCCGCGCGGGCGCAGATGACTTACCAGGCCGCGCTCGGTACCCGCGGCCAGGTGGTTCTCTCGGCGGCCCAGTGCGTCGAACGCGAACCAGCGATCGCCGGGTATGTCAGTCAGTTCGCGGGCGGCGTGTGGACGCCTACCGAAGCGGCGGCCGACTGCGGCGCGTTCTGCACGCAGATCGCCGCACTGCTCGAGCGGCGCGGCGCTGAAATTCAGTTTGGCCGCACTGTCGAACGCTTCGATGTCATCGACGGACGCGTGCGGGCATTGATCACCGACGCCGGTCCGCTGCGCGCCGACGCGTTTGTGCTCGCGGCGGGAGATGCCGCGGCGGCGCTCGGCAAGAGCGCTGGACTGGACCTGCCGGTGCTGCCGCTGAAGGGCTATTCGATCACGGTCCGTCCCGAAGCCGGCGCCAAACTGCCGCGCGCATCAATCACCGACATCCGCCGCAAGATCGTGTTCGCGCCACTCGGCGATACCGTGCGCGTGGCGGGCTTCGTCGAGATCGGCAACAATGACCGCTCGATCCCCCCGCGCCGGATCGGCGCCTTGCTGGAGGCCGCACGCGAAGTGCTGGGCTATGAGGTGATCGACGGCAACCTGCAGCCCTGGGCGGGACTGCGTCCGGCGACGCCGAGCGGGCGGCCAATCATCGGCCGCACGCCGCTCACGAACCTGTACCTGAATGTGGGCCACGGCTCGCTCGGCTGGACGCTGGCAGCGGGCAGCGCGCGCCTGATCTGCGACGCCGTTGCGGGCCGCACACCGACGATCGACAGCGCGCCGTTCGCATTACCGGCGCGCTGAGGTCCGCGGTCGTCACGACGGGCACCCACGCCTATCATTCAGGCATGCACTCCGACTCGAAGATCCTGCACCGCCAGTTGCGTGGCCAGGTCCCCATCGCCGTGTCCGCGCGGGGCTGCTGGATCACCGATGCAGACGGCCGCCGCTACCTCGATGCTTCGGGCGGCGCGGCCGTGTCCTGTCTCGGGCATGGGCACCCCGACGTTATCGCCGCGATGCACGCGCAGGTTGATGCGCTGGCCTATGCGCACACGAGCTTCTTCTCGACGCAAGTGGCCGAGGAACTTGCACAGACGCTGATCGCGCAGGCGCCCGCTGGCATCACGCACACGTATCTCGTCAGCGGCGGTTCGGAGGCGATGGAAGCCGCGCTGAAGCTCGCCCGCCAGTACTTCGTCGAGAAGGGCGAGCCGCAGCGCGCGAAGTTCATTGCGAGGCGCAACAGCTACCACGGCAATACGCTGGGCGCGCTGGCGGTCGGCGGCAACGAATGGCGGCGCCGGCAATTCGCGCCGCTTCTGATCGACGTCGAGCATGTCGCGCCGACCTATGCCTTTCGTGACCAGCGCGAGGGCGAGACGGCCGAGCAGTACGGCGCGCGGCTGGTGGCGGAATTGCGCGGCACCATCGAGCGCCTGGGTGGCGAGAAAGTCCTCGCATTCGTCGCGGAGACCGTAGGCGGCGCCACCAGTGGCTGCCTGACTCCGCCGCCGGGCTACTTCCGGGGCGTGCGCGAGCTGTGCGACGCACACGGCATCCTGCTGATCCTCGACGAAGTGATGTGCGGCATGGGTCGCACCGGCTCACTGCACGCCTGCGAGCAGGAGGGCGTGGCACCCGACCTGATGGCGATCGCCAAGGGGCTGGGCGGCGGCTACCAACCGGTCGGCGCGGTGCTGATCGGTGGCCGTGTCATCGATGCCATCGCTGCCGGCAGCGGCTTCTTCCAGCACGGACATACCTACATCGGTCATCCGGTCGCCTGTGCCGCGGCGCTTGCCGTTCAGCGCGTCCTGGTGCGCGACAGGCTGGTCGAGCGCTGCGCGCAGCAGGGCGCGCGGCTGCGCGACGAACTCGACGAGGCGTTCCGATATCACCCGTATGTCGGCGACGTCCGCGGGCGGGGCCTGTTCCAGGCGATCGAACTGGTGGCCGATCGGTCGACCAAGGAGCCATTTGATCCGGCGCTGAAGCTGCATGCCAAGGTCAAGCGCGCGGCGCTCGAGCTCGGGCTGATGTGCTATCCGATGGGCGGAACGATCGACGGCGCCCGTGGCGACCACGTGCTGCTGGCGCCCCCGTTCATCATCACGGACGACGAAATGGACGTGCTGATCGAACGCCTGGTCGAGGCCGTGGACACGGCCATTGGCACCGGCCGGTAAGCCCGCCAGACAGGGCGCACGCCCCGTGAAAACCCGCCGCCTTGCGCCGCCGCCCGCCGGGCGCTAAGGTGCGTATCCCCTCGGGGCAACAGGAGACTTTCCAGATGAACTTCAAGATTTCCATGTGCGCGGCGGCCTTTGCGTCGGCCTTCGTCGCGTTCGCGTCCGCGCCGCAGAGCGCGAGCGCGCAGCAGTCGCAGCGCTTCATCACGATCGGCACCGGCGGCGTCACCGGCGTCTACTACCCGGCGGGTGGTGCCATCTGCCGCCTCGTCAACCGCGATCGTGCCAAGCACGGCCTGCGCTGCTCGGTCGAGTCGACCGGCGGCTCGGTGGCCAACGTCAACCTGCTGAAGTCGAGCGAGATCGAGTTCGGCGTGGCGCAATCGGACGTGCAGTTCAACGCGACCAATGGCCAGGGCCAGTTCCAGAAGGACGGCGCCATGGGCGACTTGCGCGCCGTGTTTGCGCTGCACCCGGAGCCCTTCACCGTGGTGGCGCGCAAGGAAGCGAACATCACGAAGTTCGAGGACTTCAAGGGCAAGCGCTTCAATGTCGGCAACCCGGGCTCGGGCACGCTGGCTTCGATGAATGAGCTGCTCGCCGCGATGGGCTGGAAGATGAGCGACTTCGGGCTGGCTTCCGAGCTGCGCCCCGACGAGCACGGCCCGGCCCTGTGTGACGGCAAGATCGACGGCTTCTTCTATGCCGTGGGCCATCCGTCGGCCAACATCCAGGATCCGACCACGATCTGCGGCGCCAAACTGGTTTCTCTGACCGGCCCGGCCGTTGACAAGCTGGTGAAGGAAAAGCCGTTTTACGCCATGGCGACGATCCCGGGCGGCATGTATCCGAACAATCCGAATCCGACAACGACCTACGGCGTGCAGGCCACGATCGTCAGCTCGGCCAAGGTCCCGGCCGATGTCGTGTATGTCGTCGTCAAGACGGTGTTCGACAACCTCGACGAGTTCAAGAAGCTGCACCCGGCGCTGGCCAACCTCAAGCCCGAGGACATGATCAAAAATGGCCTGTCGGCGCCGCTGCATGAGGGGGCCGCGCGCTACTACAAGGAGAAGGGCTGGATCAAGTAGCCACGCGCGGAAAACTGCGCGTAGAGTTGGACGGGCGGCTGCGGCCGCCCGTCGTGTTTCTGGGAGGATGCGTGGACAAGAACAAGCTCGAACAGGAACTGAACAAGCTCGAGGCAGAACTGAGTCCGACCGCCGAGATGCAGCTCGGCGAAACCGACGTCCTCCAGCTGGTCAAGGACACGGACTTCGGAGGGCGCTCGACGGCAGGTTTCGCCGGCAAGGTGATGCTGGTGGTCGGGCTGCTGTGGGTGGCGTTCCAGATGTGGTACGCATCACCGATACCTTTCTCGCTGCCCTCGGGGTTCCGGTTCGGCCTGTTCAACGACACGGAAGCGCGCTCGATACACCTCGCGATCGGCCTTTTTCTCGCCTTCCTCGCGTTTCCTGCATTCAAGCGCTCGCCGCGCGACTACGTCCCTTGGCAAGACTGGCTGTTCGCCATCGTCGGCGCGGCCACGGCGCTTTATTTAATCGTCTTCTACAAGGAACTGTCACTGCGACCGGGCAACCCGACCGGGCTCGATGTCGTGGTCGGTACCGTGGGCGTGCTGTTACTGCTCGAGGCCACGCGCCGGGCGGTTGGCCTGCCAATGGCGATTCTGGCGTTGCTGTTCCTCGGATATGTGATGGCCGGCCCGATGCTGCCGGACGTCATCGCGCACAAGGGCGCCTCGCTGCCGCGCGTGGTCTCGCACATGTGGATGGTGACCGAGGGCGTGTTCGGCATCGCGCTCGGCGTGTCGGTCAGCTTCATCTTCGTCTTCGTGCTGTTCGGCACGCTGCTCGACCGCGCCGGCGGCGGCAACTACATGATGCAGGTCAGCTTCGCGCTGTTGGGTCACTTGCGTGGGGGGCCGGCCAAGGTGGCCGTCGTGTCGTCGGCGCTCAACGGCCTGATCTCCGGCTCGTCGGTCAGTAACGTCGTGTCCGGCGGAATCTTCACGATTCCGCTGATGAAACGCGCTGGTTACGGTGGCGTGAAGGCGGCGGCGATCGAGACCTCGTCGTCGGTCAACGGCCAGATCATGCCGCCGGTGATGGGAGCCGCCGCGTTCCTGATGGTGGAATACGTTGGCATTCCCTACTCGGACATCGTCAAGCACGCCTTTATCCCGGCGGTCATCAGCTATATCGCGCTCTTTTACATCGTGCATCTCGAGGCGCTGAAGCTCGGCCTGGCGGCGACCGCTCGTGAGCGCGATCGCACGATGGGCAACCGCGTCACCTCCTGGCTCCTCGGCCTGACTGGTAGCGCCGTCGTTTTCGGCGTCATCTATTACGTTGCGCTGGGCGCCAAGGCGGCGTTCGGAGCCGCAGCGCCGGTGATTCTGAGCGTGCTGCTCGGTGCGCTCTACGTCTACAGCGTGTGGGTGGCGGCCAAGCAGCCGGATCTGCCGAACGAGATCGACGTCAAGAATCCCATCCTTCCGCCTACGTGGCCGACGGTGAAAGCCGGCCTGCACTTCCTGATCCCGATCGGCGTGCTGATCTGGTGCCTGATGGTCGAGGAACTGTCGCCCGGATTGTCGGCCTTCTGGGGCGTGACGACGCAGGTGCTGCTGATGATTACGCAGCGACCGCTGATCGCATTCTTCCGCAAACAGCGCGACCTCGGCCGTCAGTTCGCTGTCGGGCTCAAGGAAGTCATCAACGGCTGCGACGACGGTGCTCGCAACATGATCGGCATCGCCGTCGCGACGGGCTGCGCCGGCATCATCGTGGGCGCAATCACCTTGACCGGTCTGGGCCTGCGCATGACGGACTTCGTCGAGTTCGTTTCCCAGGGCAACATCATGGCGATGCTGCTTTTCACGGCGTTCGTCTGCCTCGTCCTCGGCATGGGCGTGCCGACCACGGCGAACTACATCCTCGTGGCCACGCTGATGGCGCCGGTCATCGTCGAACTCGGCGCCCAGTCCGGCCTTGTGATCCCACTGATCGCCGTGCACCTCTTCGTCTTCTATTACGGGATCATGGGCGACATCACGCCGCCGGTGGGCCTGGCAAGCTTCGCCGGGGCGGCGATTGCCAAGGAGGACCCGATTCAGGTCGGCATCCAGGGTTCGGTCTATGCGGTGCGTACCGTCGTGCTGCCGTTCATCTGGATCTTCAATCCGGCACTGCTGCTGATCGACGTGCATGGCTGGGGCGAAGCGCTCCTGGTCGCCTTCGCGTCGACCATTGCGTCACTCGCGTTCGCCGCGGCGACGATGGTCTGGTTCCGCATAAAGTGCCGCTGGTGGGAGGTTGTGCTGCTGCTGATCGCCACGTTCATCCTGTTCCGCCCCGACTGGTTCGCCGACCAGATTGCACCTGAATACACCGACGCGCCGGCATCCAAGTTCTACGAAGTGGCTGCGGCGCTCGAGCCGGGCGACCGGCTGGTGTTCCTGATCAAAGGTCAGTCACTCGAAGGCGAAGACACCCAGAAGACCGTCGGACTGCAGTTGATGGGGCCGAAGGGCACGACGGGCAACGCGATGGCCGACGCCCGCAAGCGCCTCACGGAAGCGGGCGTGTCGGTCTCTGGCATGGGCGAAGTGCTGCAGGTAAGCACGGTGCGCTTCGGCAGCACGGCGGCGAAGGCGCGCATTGAGCAGGGCTTCGAGATCGTCGGCGTCAAGGTGCCGACGAACCGCATCAATGCGCACTGGTTCTACATTCCGGGACTCGTGATCATCGTGCTGGTCTGGCTGTTGCAGGGCCTGCGTATGCGTCGACCCGGCGGCGAGGCTGCGGCGTGAAGGACATGCGATGCGACTGATCACCGATGCCGAGGTCGCGTCGGCATTGACGATGCGCGACGCGGTCGGCGCGATGACCGCGGCGTTCGAACAGTTCGGCAACGGTGCGGGTGCGGTTGCGCCGCGCGTGCGCGCGGCGGCCGAACATAACGAGACGGTCGCAGCCATCGCCACGATGGGCGCGGCGCTGCCTGCAGCGGGTGTGGTCGGCGCCAAGGTGTATTCGACGATCCAGGGTCGCTTCAATTTTGTCATCGTGCTGTTCTCTTCGGTCACCGGCGAGGCTCTCGCCACGATCGCCGCGAACGAGATCACGCGTTTTCGCACCGCCGCTGCCACAGCGGTGGCGATGCAGCGCCTGGCGGCACGCGATGCCCGTTCGCTGGCGATCTTCGGCACCGGAGTGCAGGCGCGGGCGCACGCAGAAGCGCTGCTGCTCGTGCATCCGTTCGAGCGCGTGTGGGTCGCCGGGCGAGCGTCGGCGCCGGAGTTCGCGGACTGGCTGAAGACGGAGTTCGGTGTGACCGCAAGCGCCGTCGACGCCAGGACCGCCGTGCAGGAAGCCGATGTCATCGTCACGGCGACCCGTGCGACCGAGCCCCTGTTCGAGGGCACGTGGGTCCGGCCGGGCACGTTCATTGCGGCCGTGGGCTCGAGCAAGCCGGCCGCGCGTGAACTGGACGATGTCCTGCTCGCGCGGGCGGAACTGATCGTCGTCGAGTGGTTGCCCGCCGCACAGGCCGAAGCCGGCGAGTTCGTGCGTGCCGAGCCGGGGACGATCGATCCTGCGCGCGTCACAGAACTCGGCAAGCTGCTGGTGAAGGGTACGGCCTACGACCGCCGCGCGGGTGACATCGTCGTCTATAAGTCGGTCGGCATCGGACTCGAGGATGTTGCACTGGCGCACCTCGTCTACCAGCGCTGCGCCTAGCCGATCGGCTGCGAATCCCGACCGATGTGCGGCCGCTACGACCTGTCCCAGAACCCGGCGGCGATCAAGGCGCACTTTCGCGTGCCGCACGTGCCGGACTTTTTTGCCAGCCCGGATGTCCGGCCCACGGAACTGAAGCCGATCGTGCGCCTCGCGCATGATGGCGAGCGCGAGTGTGTGCTGGCGCGCTGGGGCCTGGTGCCGTCATGGGCCAAGGACCTGAAGTTCGGCAACCGCTGCATCAATGCGCGTGCCGAAACCGTCGCCACGACACCGTCCTTCCGCAGCGCCTATGCCAAGCGGCACTGTCTGGTGCCGCTCGATGCGTTCTACGAGTGGACGGGCGAAAAGGGGCACAAGACGAAGTGGCGCATTCGCCTGAAGGACGCGCCGTTGTTCGCGCTGGCCGGGCTGTGGGAGTGGTGGCGTGACCCGGCGACGTCGGAGGGCGTGGAGACCTACACGATCATCACGACCGAAGCCAATGCAGCGATAGCGCCCCTGCACGACCGCATGCCGGTGATCGTCGGCGAACGCAACTATGCGTGCTGGCTCGATGCCGCCGCAGGCGCGGCGGACCCGCTTGCGCCCTTCCCGCCCGACGACATCGTCATCGAGCGCGCGTGATGAAAGTGCGTGCAGTATTCGGCGCCCTGCTGGCGGCCGTGCTGGGCAGCGCTTTGGCGCAGGCGCCCGCGGTGGCGCCCAAGGTTCCTCCCCCGACGCCGGACTGCGGTTCGGTTGTCATCGTCAAGTGCGAGCGACCCGAAGTTGACGACGCGCAACGCGCGCGCCGTGAGGCCACTCAACGCATCGAGAACCGCCGCAGCCACAGCGCGGTCGATGTCATGGACCGGGTGATCATCGAGGACGATGCGATCCGGTCCGACTCGCCCGAAGCGGCGATCAATCGCGCGCTATCGCGACCTCTTGCCCGGCCTGGCGAGAACTCGTTTTCCATCGGGGAGTCGTCGCAGTGCACCTGCATGAACATCTGCCCGCCGCCACCCTTTCCCTGCTGCCAGTGCACGGACCGTGTCGGCAGCCGTCACAGCACCGCACCCGGCTGGGCGCCGACGCGCTGAAGGCGCCGCGGGAGCGCGTTGCGCTCCCGCGGCGGTCGGCGCTTAGCCGATCTGCACGGGCACGAAGACCCGCTGGCCCTGCCGTTCGATCAGGACGGCGACATTGCCCTTTGCCTCGTTGACGCGGGCACGCAAGTCCTCGACGGTGCGCGTCGGACGGCCATCGACCGCAACGATCACGTCGCCGTTGCGCAGTCCCGCCTTGGCGGCCGGGCCGGTCGCCTGCTGCACGAGCAGGCCACCCTCGCTTTGCAGCGCACGCGCCTCTTCGCTGGTCAGGGGACGCACCGCCACCCCGAGCTTTCCTTTCTGTGCGGCTTCGCCGCTCGGCGCCTGTGCCACGCGCTCGTTCGACAGATCGCTGACCGTGACCTCGAGCGACTTTTCGGCGCGGTCGCGCCAGACCTTAAGCGCGACTTTCGAGCCGGGGCGCGTATCGGCCACCGCGGTCGGCAGGTCGCTGGCGGCGGCGATCGGCTTGCCGTCAAACTCGATGACGACGTCACCCTCCTTTATGCCGGCCTGGCTTGCCGGCGAGCCGGCCTCGACCCGGCTGACGAGGGCGCCGCGCGGCTTGTCGAGTCCGAACGTCTCGGCCAGCGGCGCGTTCACCGACTGGATGCCGACGCCGATGCGGCCGCGTGTGACCTTGCCATGCGCAACGAGGTCGTCTTTCACCTTCAGCGCGAGGTCAATCGGGATCGCGAACGACAGGCCCATGTAGCCGCCGCTGGTGGAAAAGATCTGCGAATTGATGCCAACGACTTCGCCGGCCATGTTGAAGAGCGGTCCGCCCGAGTTGCCGGGATTCACGGCCACGTCGGTCTGGATGAAGGGCACCAGGGTTTCCTGCGGCAGCGCCCGTGACTTGGCCGAGACGATGCCCGCCGTCACGGAGTTGTCAAGCCCGAACGGCGAACCGATCGCCGCCACCCATTCGCCGACTTTCAATTGGGTGGGATTGCCGATCCGCACGGCCGGCAGGTTCTTTGCATCGATGCGGACGACCGCGACATCGGTCAGTCGGTCCGTGCCCACGACCGTACCCTTGAACTCGCGCTTGTCAGCGAGGCGCACGGTCAGCTCGGAGGCACCGTCCACGACATGCGCGTTGGTCAGCACCAGCCCGTCGCCTACGATGAATCCGGAGCCGACGCCCTGGCCTTCGCGTCCCTGTGGAGCACCGTCGGGCATCGGCACACCAAACCGACGCAGCATGTCGCCCGTCGGCCCGTCCGCATCGAACTGAGCCGACGCGCCGGAGGCGCGCTTGGTCACTGCGATTTGGACGACGGCGGGCGCGTTGGCCTCGACCAGTGCGCTGAAGTCGGGTAGGGAACCCTGTCGCGCTACTACTGGCGCGGAAACCGCTGGCGCCGACACGGGCGCGGAAACCGCTGGTGCCGACGCGGCGGTGGCCGTTGGCACTCCGTTGAAGTGCTGGCCAGCGGCGAAGGCGCCCGCCACCGCGGCGGCGATCAGCAGTGGCTTGGTATAGCGAATGACATTCATGCGATAGGTCTCCCGAGTTGAGGGAGACGAATGTGTGCACTGCAACTTAGTTTTCACTTAAGCCGTGACGACTGGCTGACCGGCGGTAACACTTGGGGCGCGAGTGACGGCGAGGCTTAAGCGGGGCTTAACGGCACACTGCGCTGCGCCGGCGTTAAGCTTGAGGATGAACAAAAAAATAGCGCCGCAGAGCGGCGCTTAATTTCGAGTGAGTCAGCAGCGACGGAATTGGCCGTCGACCACGGAAGCAAAGTTAGGCCGCGCGACTTAAACCCAACTTAAGGTTCGCGCCGTCCGTCGGGTCGTAGCGCGCAGCTCGCGCGGCGTCAGAGCGGCGGGGTATCGCCCGTGCGTCCGCAAGGGCAGATCCGGCAAGGCTCCGCCTGTAAGCGGGTACTCGCATCTATCACGTTGAGAGGTCATCTGCCGCGAGCACGGGAAGCCGCACCAGCACGCGCAGTCCACCGAGAGGTCCGGTTTCCAGCGCGACCCGGCCCCGGTGCATCTCGGCGACTTGCGACACGATCGCCAGTCCGAGGCCGGTGCCCGAACCCTCCGCCGAGCGCCCCCGGTAGAAGCGGTCGAACACGCGTTCGCGTTCCTCTTCGGGTATGCCGGGCCCAGTGTCCTCGATGGCGACCTGCGCCGAGTCACCATCGCGTTCGCAGGTGACGCTGACACGGCCCCCTGGCGGCGTGTAGCGCACGGCGTTATCGAGGACATTATTGAAGAGGATCCGCAGCGCGTCTTCGCTGCCGCTGACGGTTGCGCCGCCGCTGATGTCGCGGCACGCGAGCTCGACCGAACGCTCGCGGGCCGCTGGTCGCGTATCGTCGACGACCGAGGCCACCAGCGTTCCGACGTCGACCGCCGCCGATGGCGCGGCAGCGGCATCGGGGTCAAGCCGAGCCATTGTCAGCAGTTGCTGCACCAGGCGAGTAGCCCGACGAATGCCCTGGCGCAGCCGTTCGAAGGCGCGCGCACGGTCCGCGTCGCCCTGCGCGCGCTCCGCCAGTTGCACCTGCAGGTTGAGCGCAGTGAGCGGCGTTCGCAACTCGTGGGCAGCATCGGCGGCAAAGCGTCGCTGCAGCGCGAACGACTGGTCTAGCCGTCCAAGCAGATCGTTCAACGAATCGGCGAGTGGTCGGATCTCCTGCGGCAGGCCTTCGCTCGGCACGGGCGTCAATGCCGTCGGGCTGCGTTCCTTCACGGCGCTAGCGATGCGACCGAGCGGCGCGAGGCCGCGGCCGACGATCCACCAGCCGGCGAGACCGAGGAACGGCAAGAGGAAGAGCACCGGGATCAGGAGTCGCCACGCGGTGCGCGCTGCGAGTTCGGTCCGCAGCGCGGTCGGCTGTGCTACCTGGATCAGTTGCCGGCCTGTGTACAGCGTGAAGGCGCGCCAGGACCGGCCATCGTGCACCAGCGTGACGTAGCCTTCAGCCGTGCGCGGCATCGGGCCGTCTCCAACGATGCGTGAGACATACGGCCGCTCGAACGCAGGGTCCCAGATCTGCACCAGCACCCGCTGGTCCGGGTTGGCGGCGACGCTCTCGAGCCGCCGCAGATCCAGCACCGCGTGATCCCGCAGTGACAGCGCCACCTGACGTAGTTCCTCGTCGAGCAGCGTGTCGACTTCGTCGCGCGCCGATACGTACGTCGCAGCCGCGGCCGCGAGCCCCGCGACGGCGAGCGCCGCGAGAAGGGCAGCAAGCAGCCAGCGTCGGATGGACGTCACGCCTCGGTCCTTATCGCTCGGCCGTCACTCGGACGCCAGCGTGTAGCCGAGCCCGCGCACGTTGCGGATCACGCCGTCGCCAAGCTTCTTGCGCACGTTGTGGATATGCACTTCGACGGCATTGCTGCCGACGGCCTCATTCCAGCCGTAAAGCTTCTCTTCGAGCTGCGCGCGTGAGAGCACCAGCCCCGGCCGTTCCGCCAGCGCGGCCAGCAGCGCATATTCGCGCGCCGATAGAGCAACGGCAGCGCCCTGCCACGTCACCTCCCGCGTGGCCGGATTGATGACGAGGGATCCGTGCTCGATGACGGGCTCGGAGCGCCCCGCCGCACGCCGGATCAGCGCGCGTGCGCGCGCGGTGAGTTCGTCGAGGTCGAACGGCTTCACCAGGTAGTCGTCGGCGCCTGCGTCGAGCCCCTTGATGCGGTCGCGCACCGTGTCGCGCGCGGTCATCACCAGCACCGGAACATCCACATGACGTTCGCGCAGACTTTTAAGCACGTCGATGCCGTCGCGCCGAGGCAGTCCGAGGTCGAGCACGACCAGGGAGTACGGCGTGGCGGCGATGCTGACCTCGGCTTCCTGGCCGTCTCGCACCCAGTCGACGGCGTAACCCTCCGACTTCAGTCCCTCGGACACGCTCTCGCCGATCATCGAATCGTCTTCAACGAGCAGGATGCGCATCGCGGGGGAGTTGAGTCACAGCCATTGAGCGACCGCTACGATAGCGCGCCGCCCTGGTCGGCATCCGGACTTCAGTCCGCGGCTCGCTGCGCCCGACGACGCACGACGGCGCGGACCACGACCGCCACGATGATCGCAACGACGGCGAGCGCCAGCAGCGCCTTTTCGATCCCGACGACACCGCCGAGCATGCGCATGACGGCCTGTCCTGCGGCGTAACCCAGCACGGCGATAAGCGCGGACCACAGGACTGCGCCGAGGGCATTGGCGGCCATGAACTCCCACATGGGCATCTTCCCCGCGCCGATGACGACGGGGCCTGCCATGCGCATGCCATACATGAAGCGCAGTGCGACGACCGCGATCCAGCGCCAGCGTGCAATCAGGCGGTCCATGCGCGGAACCGCTGTCGCCACCCAAGGCAGCCGATCGGCGACGCGCGGCCCGAAGTGGCGGCCGATCAGGAAGAAGAGATTGTCTCCGAGGAATGCGCCGGCAGCGGCTGTTGCAATGACCGCGCGCAGATCGAGCAACTCCAGGTGGGCGCTTGCGCCCGCGAAAAGGACAACAGTCTCACCTTCCAGGAACGCGCCAACGAACACGGCGGCGAGTCCGTGTTGCTGAATGAGTGCAGGGATGTCCATCGCGGGTCGGAGACTTCACCGCGCAGAATAAGCGGATGGCAGCGGCAGCGGATCAAAGGGTGGCGGCGTGACGGCGCGAACGATGCGAACGGAGCCGCTCTTCAGCGCCGTGGTCTACGCGGTGTTCGGCGTGCATTCGGCGTGGGCCGCGGATGCAGGCACGCCCGCCGAGCGGCGCAACCGGTTCGAGACGCGCTTTGAACAGGCAGTGGTCGGTATGCCGGGCTGTCCGCGCCCTGAAGGCCCGCTGATAACCCAGGCGGAGATGCGGCAACAGGCGCATGGCCGGATCGAACGCGGTACGTCCTACTGGCTTGCGAAGAAGTGTGAGGACAGCAACGTTTACCGTCGCGATCCGGAGATTCAGCAACGCGTGCTGCAATCGATCCGGAAGGACAGCAGATTCGCGCAGTCCAGCGTGTGGGTCACGACCGAACGCCGCTACGTGACGCTGCAGGGTTGCGCCGGCTCAGCCGAAGTGAAATCGAGGCTGCTGGCACGGGTCCGTGCCGTCGAAGGCGTCGAGCAGGTGTTCGATCAGCTCATCGTCGGCACGGCCGGGAAGCCGCGCTGGACGGCAGACCCGGCGTGGCCGGGGCGCTAGGAAAAAAAGCCGACGCGGCAAGCCGCGTCGGCGGGAGGGGCGCGTACATGGGAGACAGACGCGGACGCGCCAAGGAGACACTCGGTAGTCAGGCGTGGAAACTATCCTCGCCTTGCTCGATTCTGTGTAGCCGCTGCGACACCTCGCGCGGGTTACTGGCCGCGGAAACATAACGATCATGGTCACGCATCTGCGCGCGCTCAAAGGCTTCAGTCAGCCACTCGAAGAACCGGGACAGCGGGTTGCGATCGTCGGTTCGCTGAAGAGTCCGTTCCATCGTGGTCCTTTCAACCCAACTGGCAATCTGGGTGCGTTGCAACATCGCTATGTTGAGCCGCCTGTGGTCAAAAATAAAATTGAGAATGCGGATAAGCGGCATCGCATTTCGCAATTGACCCCACATTGGTATCCCAAATTGGGTGCTGCCAGACGACGCAGTGAGTGACCACTCATGCACTCTAGGCGGCGATCGATCGACATCGGGGCCCGTCAACGTCTGGCCCGACTTGTGGCGTTCACTCCGACCAATGGAACTGGCGCCGGCGCTCCACTTCGCGGATGCGGTGCTCCAGGTCGATGATGTCGGTGGCCTGTGACAGGTATCGCTCAATCGCGATCGCTTGCCAGAGGTCCGAGCGGCGTGCGTACATGCTGAAGAGCATGGGAAACATCCTGCGCAGCGCCGCTGCCCGGCGTTCGCCTAAACAAACAGGCGAGCCCGCCTCAGTCGCCGCAACGCGGTCGGGCGAATTCGTCGGGGCCCCGACGGGCACCTGCGGTGGCAGTCCGGCTGGGTCCGGGTTGGATGAGTGCTTGGCAGGCGCGGCCGATCGACGGGGTAGAAATCCAGGAGGCCAAAGCAATAAGCGCATGAAGTTGGGCATGGGCGGCTCCAAAAGAGGGGCGATTTGCTGCTTCGCACAACCCATAATCGAGTCTTTGAAAGCAAAAATACAATCGTAAATTCAAATAATTAGCATAAGACGCCGCGATTGGAGGTGTTACAGTATTGTGGCACTGCAAGATCGCGGGTAGTCTGCTTTGCAGGAGAGTGCCGTATGGAGCTTTACCAGCTGCGAACGTTTGCCGCGGTTGCCGAGGAAGGTCACCTGACGCGGGCGGCTGAGCGCCTCCACCTGAGCCAGCCAGCCGTCAGCGGCCACATCAAGGCACTTGAGCAGGACCTGGACGTTCGGCTGTTCGAGCGCACGGCCACCGGAATGGTTCTGACCGAACCCGGCCGGCAATTGCTCAACCATGCGAACAAGGTGCTGAGCGCGGCTGAAGGCGTCAAACGAGCGGCGCAGCAACTGCACACCGAAGTTTCCGGGCTGCTGCATGTGGGCACCGTGGCTGATCCCGTGGACAACCGGCTCGGCGCCGTGTTGTCGGCGACCGTGAAGCGCTATCCGCTGCTGCGTCTCGAACTGCACCAAACGATGTCGGGGACGGCCCTCGAAAGCGTGCGCGACGGTCGCCTCGACGCCAGTTTCTACTTCGGCGATGTGCCGGCTGCACCACTATTCGCGTTGCCGTTGCGGCAACTGATTTATCGCGTTGGCGCGCCGGCGGTCTGGAGCGCACGGGTGCGCGATGCCCGCTGGGCCGACATTGCTGCCATGCCCTGGATCCGAACCCCGACGCTGAGCACCCACACGCGACTCGTATCACAGCTCTTCGCTGCACACGGGCTCGAACCGCCCGAGCCGTCGGTGCAGGCCGACGACGAAACGGTCATCACCAGCCTGGTGGTCGCCGGTCTCGGGGTCGCTTTGGTGCGTGACGAATTGGCGCGCGTGCGGGCCGAAGAAGGTGAACTGGTCATCTGGCCGGGCGCGGCGATCGAAACCACGTTGTGGTTCGTGTGCCCTGCGGCGCGCATCGAGGAGCCGCCGCTGGCTGCCTTGCTGGCGCTCGTCAGCGAAACCTGGAACCTGCGCGAACCCCTGGTTTCAGCCAGCTCCGCTACGACCAAGTCGGCCCCCGCCTAACGGCCATCCGGGGCCGCCACGAAGGCTGCTCCCGGATGGGGGTGCGACGCGGCCTTGCCCTCGCGGTCCTGGACCATCTGTGGTTCCTCACGAAAGTTGACGTTTACGTCAACGGCAGCTAGCTTTCCCCTCCTGTGATGTCCTCGGTCGCGGCACGGTTGCCCTGCAGCCCTGCGCGCGACGATGATTCGACTTCCAGCCGGCGGCCGCCGGCGCAGGAGTGCCCGATGACCGACCTCTCCGAGATCAAGAAGCTCGCCAGCTATCGCCCGAAGAACAAGGTGCGCTTCGTCACCGCGGCCTCGCTCTTCGACGGCCACGACGCCAGCATCAACATCATGCGGCGGATCCTGCAGGGCATGGGCGCCGAGGTGATCCATCTCGGGCACAACCGCTCGGTCGAGGAGATCGTGACCGCTGCCCTGCAGGAAGACGTACAGGGCATTGCGGTGTCGAGCTACCAGGGCGGGCACGTCGAGTTCTTCAAGTACATGCTCGACCTGCTGCGGCAACGCGGCGGCGAGGGCATTCGCGTCTACGGCGGCGGTGGCGGCGTCATCGTCCCGACCGAGATCAAGGAACTGCACGACTACGGTGTCGCGCGCATCTTCTCGCCCGAGGATGGCCAGAAGATGGGCCTGCAGGGAATGATCGGACTGATGGTCGCCGAGTGCGACCGCGATCTTGGCCCCGAGGCGCCCGCCTCGCTGGCCGCCATCACCGACAAGGACCTGACCAAGCGTTGGCGCGCGCTGGCCCGCATGATCAGCGCGCTCGAACTGAACGCGGCGGACGCCAAGCTCGTCGAGGCGCTGCACAAGGCGGCCGATACCGCCAATGTGCCGGTAGTGGGTGTGACGGGCACCGGTGGCGCCGGCAAGAGTTCGCTGACCGATGAACTCATCCGCCGGCTGCGACTCGACCAGGCGGACAAATTCAACATCGCCGTCATCTCGATCGACCCGTCGCGCCGCAAGAGCGGCGGTGCGTTGCTCGGGGACCGCATTCGCATGAATGCGATCAATCCGTGGACGAGCGGGCCTCGATTGCCCGCGGGGCCACCCCAAGGGCAAGCGACGGACGCCTCGGGGGGCAGCGCAGACCCGCAAGGGGCAAGCGTGGCGGTCCCGCGCGTCTACATGCGGTCATTGGCGACACGCGAGGCGGGCAGCGAGATCAGCCAGGCGCTGCCGCACGCGATTGCGGCGTGCAAGGTCGCGGGCTTCGATGTCGTCATCGTCGAGACCTCGGGCATCGGCCAGGGCGATGCGGCGATCGTGCCGCACGTGGACTTGAGCCTGTACGTGATGACGCCCGAGTACGGTGCTGCCAGCCAGCTCGAGAAGATCGACATGCTGGACTTCGCGTCCTTCGTCGCAATCAACAAGTTCGATCGCAAGGGCTCGGCCGACGCGCTGCGGGACGTGAGCAAGCAGGTCCAGCGCAACAAGGGCGATTTCTCGAAGAAGCCCGACGAGATGCCGGTGTTCGGCACGATGGCCGCGCGCTTCAATGACGACGGCGTCACCGCGCTGTATCAGGCGCTGCTGCCGCGGCTGAAGGAACTCGGCCTGAAGGCGGCCGACTCTGCACTGCCGATGGTCCACACGCGGCACTCGACACATCAGGTGCCGATCGTTCCTCCGCAGCGCACGCGCTACCTCGCTGAGATCGCGGAAACCGTGCGTGGGTACAAGCGGCATGCGAGCCAGCAGGCGCACATCGCGCGCGAGCATCAGCAACTCACGACAGCACGCAAGTTGCTGGCCGCCGAGTGCAAGGAGGACAACGCGAACCTTGCCGCACTGGCCTCGGGCCGCGAGGCGAAGCTGGATGCGCGCAGCCGCAAGCTGCTGGCGATGTGGCCGCAGATGCAGCAGGCCTACGCCGGCGACGAGTACGTCGTGAAGATCCGCGACAGAGAAGTTCGAACCAAGCTCACGCACACATCGCTGTCAGGCAGCAAGATCCGCAAGGTGGCGCTCCCGCACTACGAGGACCACGGCGAGTTGTTGCGCTGGATGCTGCTTGAGAATGTCCCGGGCAGTTTCCCCTATACGGCGGGTGTGTTCGCCTTCAAGCGGGAGAACGAGGACCCGACGCGCATGTTCGCGGGCGAGGGCGACCCGTTCCGCACCAACAAGCGCTTCAAGCTGCTCTCCGAAGGGATGCCCGCCAAGCGACTGTCGACCGCGTTCGACAGCGTGACGCTCTACGGCAACGACCCGGCGGTGCGGCCCGACATCTACGGCAAGGTCGGCAACAGTGGCGTCAGCATCGCCACGCTCGACGACCTCAAGGTGCTGTACGGCGGCTTCGATCTCACCGCGCCGAACACCTCGGTCAGCATGACGATCAACGGCCCGGCGCCGACCATCCTGGCGATGTTCATGAACGCGGCCATCGACCAGAACCTCGACAAGTTCCGCGCCGATAACAAGCGTGAGCCGACCGAGGATGAGGCGGCGAAGATCCGGCCGTGGGTGCTGGAGAACGTGCGCGGCACCGTCCAGGCCGACATCCTGAAAGAAGATCAGGGCCAGAACACCTGCATTTTCTCGACCGAGTTCAGCCTGAAGGTGATGGGCGACATCCAGCAGTACTTCGTCCACCATAACGTGCGCAACTTCTACTCGGTCTCGATCAGCGGCTACCACATTGCCGAGGCGGGTGCGAACCCGATCAGCCAGCTCGCGTTCACGCTCAGCAACGGCTTCACGTTCGTCGAGGCGTATCTGGCGCGCGGCATGCACATCGACGACTTCGCACCGAACCTGAGTTTCTTCTTCAGCAACGGCATGGACCCCGAGTACACCGTGATGGGGCGCGTGGCGCGCCGCATCTGGTCGGTGGCGATGCGCGACAAGTACGGCGCCAACGAGCGCAGCCAGAAACTCAAGTACCACTGCCAGACTAGCGGCCGGTCGCTCCACGCGCAGGAGATCGCGTTCAACGACATCCGCACCACGCTGCAGGCGCTGATCGCTACCTACGACAACGCCAATTCCCTGCACACCAACGCCTACGACGAGGCGATCACGACGCCCACCGAGGAGAGCGTGCGGCGCGCGATGGCGATCCAGATGATCATCAACCGCGAGTGGGGCCTGGCGAAGAACGAGAACCCCAACCAAGGCAGCTTCATTATCGACGAGCTGACCGAACTGGTCGAGGAAGCCGTGCTGAAGGAATTCGAGGCGATCAGCGAGCGCGGCGGCGTGCTCGGCGCGATGGAACTGGGCTACCAGCGCGGCAAGATCCAGGAAGAGTCACTGCATTACGAGCACCTGAAGCACACCGGCGAGTATCCGATCATCGGCGTCAACACCTTCCGCAACCCGCACGGGGAAACGGCCGGGCACATCGAGCTCGCGCGCTCCACCGAGGAAGAAAAGCAGAGCCAGCTCAAGCGCCTGCACGACTTCCAGCAGCGCCACGCCAAGGAAGCGCCGAAGATGCTGAAGCAGCTTCAGCAGGCGGTGATCAAGAACGAAAACGTGTTCGCGGTGCTAATGGATGCAGTGCGGGTTTGCTCGTTGGGCCAGATCACGAATGCGCTGTTCGAGGTCGGCGGGCAGTATCGGAGGAGCATGTAGGAAGTTGGTCAATTCCATAGAGGTTTGGGTCGTGATCCATGAGTGAAGTTAGGCCTCTCACTAGTGTCGTGATTGCCTACGGTGGGAAGGGCAGGGTGAACCGGCTGATGCGCGGCTTGGCCTTGGCGTTCGGCCTTGGGATGGCGGGCGCGGTTCACGCGGCGGATGCACCGGCCGGGGCGAGTCCGGCCGCGCCGCCGCTGTGCTCCGACGCCTGGAATCGCTTGATCGACGCCAAAGTGACCTCGGGCGATGGACTGGGGCACGGGCCCGACATCGGTTCGGACGAGTGGAAGGGAACGATCGAATTCCGGCTCGGCGTGCGCGGTAAGCCCGGGCTGCCCTCGCGCACGAGTGAAGCCTGGTGCGGCACCATCGACGCGCTCGTCCGCGCGCGCGAAGCGAAGACTCAACCCAAAGCCACCACGGTGGCGGCTGCACAGGGGCCGGCGTTCAACTGCCGCAAGGTCGAGCCGGGCAGCATCGAGGCGATGATCTGCGGCGATGCGGAGCTCTCCGCGCTCGACAAGAAGCTCGCCGGCGTCTACGCGGCGGCGACGGCCAAGGCGAAAAGCGAGCGCCCGCCGGTGCTGCGCGCGGAGCAGCGTGGTTGGGTCAAGGGGCGCAACGACTGCTGGAAGAGCAGCGACCGGCGCGGCTGCGTGCGCGATGAGTACGTACGTCGCATTGCCGAGTTGCAGGCCCGGTACCGGTTGGTGCCGAGCCGTGGTCCGTTCGCGTTTGCGTGCGACGGCAACCCGGCCAACGAGGTCGTCGTCATCTACTTTGCGACGGAGCCCTCGACGATGATCGCAGAGCGCGGCGACAGCGTCTCGCTGATGTTCCAGCAGCCCGCCGCCAGCGGCGCGAAGTACCAGGGTCGCAACGAATCCTTCTGGGAGCACCAGAGCGTGGCGACGATCGTTTGGGGCTACAGCGCGCCGGAGATGCGCTGCACGCTGAAGCGGTGAGCGGGCACCGCAGGCCCTCGCTCGCGCCGTCGCGCGGGGCCTCGCTCAGATCAGAGGCGCAGACAGCTTTTCCGAGCCGAACGCGCGTTGCACCGCCGGGCGCGCGAGCATGCGATGCAAGTAGGGCCCGAGATGCGGCAGGCTGCGAGCCGGCCGAGTGAAGCTGCGGGTCCAGCGGCCGAGCATCAGTACATACGGATCGACTGCGCTGAACTGCGCGCCGAGCAGGAACTCGCTGCCGTGCGACGCGAGCTGATGGTCGAGCACATCGAGCATGCCGCCGGCGCGCACTTCGGCGCGGCGCTTCACCTGCGCGGCGGCGGCGACGTCGCCGTCGTCGACCATTCGCTCGGGATAGAAGAAGTGCATCATCATCGCCTGCAGCGTGTTGGTGCACCAGACCATCCACTGGTAGTAGAGCGCGCGCTCGCCGGTGCCGAGCGGTGGCGCGAGCTGCTGTTCTGGAAAGCGGTCTGCCAGGTAAAGCGCAATCGCGGCGGTTTCGTAGAGCACGAAGGCGCCGTCGACCAGCACCGGAATCTGGCCGTTGGGGTTCAGCCTCAGGTATTCCGGCTTCTTGTGAGCGGCGCTGGCGCGGTCCACCAGCACGAGTTCGAACGGCACGCCGATCTCCTCGAGAAGTATGTGGGGGACTAAGTTGGCGCTGCCGGGGCTGGAGTAGAGCTGCATCATCGGGAGACCTGCATCGTTCGTCGCGAGGCGCGCAGCGTAGACGATGCCTCGGCCGGCGGTGCCGTCATGCATCGTCGTCGCTGTGGTCGAGCCGCTGGCGCAGCGCGGTGACCGCGCGGTGGGCGGTCTCGGGACGTCCTTGAGCGAGAGGCCGGCCGCGGGCTACTCCACCCGGGGGCTCTGAAGGCACGCCGCGGCAGCGGGAGGCGGGCGACAATCGCGGTTCATACCGGAGAGGAGCGGCACGATGGTCCTGGAACTGGCTGAGATCACCATCCGTCCCGGCGAGCAGGCACAGTTCGATGCTGCCATTGCACGCGGCATTGCCGAGGTGATCGTGAACGCCCGGGGCTTCCGGCGCGCCACGGTGCACAAGGGCATCGAATCGCCCGAGCGTTACGTACTGCAGATCGAATGGGACACGCTCGAGAACCACACCGTCGACTTTCGCGCCTCGCCCGCCTTCGCGGAGTGGCGGGCCATCGTCGGGCCGTTCTTCGCACAGCCGCCGCGCGTCGAACACTTCGCTTCCGTGGCCGCGGCATAGCTAGTGGCCTGTAACAGCCAATTCAGAACTGCCTTGCGCGCCGGCGCGGCCGATTGCTTTGTCGCTCACCTTGCGAATATGCGACGGCTATTCGACGCGGCTCGCTTCGCGCTCAGTTGCTGAATGCGGGCTCGCGCGGGCACGCCTTTCAGTCCCGAATCGACCGTTACAGGCCACTAGTCCCGGCTCAGTGGTAGCCGGAGGAGACTCGACGCGAGAATTTCCGCCTTCCGTACATCGGCCAGGGGCGCCACCATGAGCGCTGAAGCAGAGCGGGTAAGCCGTGCGCGGTGCGAGGCTGATGTCGGTCAGCAACGAGCAGGCGCGTGCCGCCGAATGCGCTTCACCAATTTCGCGACGACCATCGCGGAGACGTGCGCCCGGCTGGCGGGACAGGAGCTGACGTTTGCGCTGCTACCGGAACGGGAACGTGAACTGATCGCATGCGCTCGAGGCACAGACCAGAAATGAGCGCTCGATTGGAGGGGAGGACGACGGTGGCGCGACTTACCAGCGCCGCACGCGGCCAGTATCGAAGTGCACAAACTGGCCCGCGTAGTAACCCACCCCGCCCACCTTGAGCGATACCGCGGCATCACGCAGGTCGGACAGCGACACGCCGGGCAGGCGCACGTCGATCGCGCGGCCTTCCATGTGCAGGCTATTTTTGGCGACTCCGCCGCCGCGCGTCTCGCGCAGCGTTGCATTCGTCGTCGGACAGCGGTAGCCGGAAATCACTTCAAACGGACGTGTGCCGCCGACGAGAGCTTGAACCTGGTGCAGCAGATCGAAGAGCCGCGGATCGATCGCACCAATCTCGCCGCTGTAGTGGTCGCGCAGGAAACGGTTCAGTGACGTGAGTGCATCCGGCACGTAGCTGTCGGAGACGGCGTAGACAAGCTGTATGCGTTCGCGCGTGTGCGTGTGGACGAATGAAAGCGCTCGGCCGTCAGGCACGCTCGCGCGCGCGCCAGCCAACGGCAACAGGCTGCCGGCGGCCAGGCCGGCCGAGTGCCTGAGAAAGTGGCGACGTGCGATGTGCGGATGATTCATGGTTCAGGGTCGGGTCATCGGCGGCGGTCGCGGCTGGCTCAATGCCGCGTCGAGAGCGCGGTCGTGGCCGTATATGTCGTCAAAGAAGTGAATGCGACCGTCCCTGACGATAGCAGTTGCGTAGGCAATCACGACCGGGATGGGCTCGGCGAGTCGTACCGTCGTCGGGGGACCCTCGGTCATCGACTGGCGGATGCGCGCCTCGGTCCAGTCGGGCATGCCGCGCAGCACGAACATGGCCAGCGCGACCGGCTGCTCGACGCGAATGCAACCGTGGCTGAAGTCGCGCCGGTCGCGCTCGAAGAGGTGTACCGACGGCGTGTGGTGCAGGTAGATGTTCTCGCGGTTCGGAAAGACGAACTTGACGTCGCCGAGCGCGTTGCGCGGCCCCGGTCGCTGGCGGATTCGCGCGTGGCCGGCAGCGACCGCGTCCAGCATGTCAGGCGCCAGGGCTTCGACGACCTGGCCCTGCGCAGTCACGAACTCGAAGCCTTCGCGATCGAAGTACCCGGGGTCGCGACGCAGGCGTGGCACCACTTCACCGCGGGCGATGGAAGGCGGCACATTCCAGTACGGCTGGAACTCGATGTAGCGCATCAGCTCTTCGAACAGCGGTGTACGCGTGTCCATCGATTTTCCGACAATGATCTTCATCGTTTCGCGCACGAGGATCCGATCGCCCTGCACCTCGTAGGCGCGCAGCACGAACTCAGGGACGTTGATGACGATCATGCGCGGGCCATGCAGCAGCGGGGTCCAACGCAGGCGATCGAGCGAGAGCACGATCTGGCGTGCACGCGCTGCCGGCGGCACCTCCAGCTGCGCCAGCGTCGCCTTGCCGACGATGCCGTCGGCTTTCAGGCCGTGGCGACGCTGAAACGAGGTGACCGCGTCAACTACCGCGCCTTCATAGGTCGCGGTGGGTGCGGCATCCGGCGCAAGGTCACCGAATGCGATCAGGCGCTCGCGCAGCCGCCCCAGCCCGGCGTAGGGCTGGCCGGGCTCCAGCTTCGGCGGACTTCCTTGAGTTCCAGGCGGCAGCGACGGCAGCGGCGTGTTCCATGCGGGATCGTCGGTCAGGCTGCGGTAGCGCGCCAATTCGGTTCGCAACTGTTCGTACTGCGACAGACGCGGTGCCGCTTCACTTGCCGCCTCGCGCAGTTGTCCGCGGGCCAGCGCCTCCTGCAGGTACGCGACCGGGTCGAACGGATTTCTCTTCGGTGCGGTGCGGCCGTACGGAAGCTGCTGCGCGGCGATGCGTCCGCCGTGCACGTCCGCCAGGTAACGCTCCATCGCTGCAGTCAACGTCTGCTCGAGCCGGGCGATCGTGGCGGCATCGAGTGGTTCCTGCGCCGTGCGCTGCATCGCACGCGCGAGGGCATCGGCGTCGTAGTCCCGCGGCTCCAGCCCATGGTTGGCAGCGGCCGTCAGGATTTCCACCGCCTGCTGCGCCGAAGCAGTCGGCCGGGTACCGTCGAACCAGGCCAGCCGCTCGCTCGCCTGGGCCGCGTCGCTGCGCAACGTCACGGCGAAGATCACGCACAGCGCGGATAGCGCGATCAACAGTATTCTTGCAGGGCACCGCATGCCCACATTGTTGAATACGCTGGCACGGATGCGATGACCCTGCGCAGCATTCGATCACCGGCTCTTGGGTCGGCGACGTGCGGCCGTCCCCCGCGCGGTTCAGTGACCCAGCACTCGCGGCCGAGCGGTCATCAGTGCGCGGCCGCGCGCGATCCACGTCGCGATGCTGCTGCCGATACGGTCCACGGCATGTCAGCATTTCCTCGCTAGACATTACGCCGGCTTCGGAATCGACGGTCGCTTTCACCATCACCATTACACGCACAACGGGTCTCCCGGCTCGGCACCGGCGGGCTGCCGGTTTCAGAGGTACGTCGAACAACTGGGG
>CAVPDC010000003.1:0-45086 GCA_963702595.1 uncultured beta proteobacterium
GCGGGTCCCACGGACCCGCTCTTTTTGTAGCCACTCCGGGAGGGCGTCACCTACCGGCATGCCGGGTGACAGCGTAATACCCCATGGGGTATATTTGGTGGCGTTGACAGCGCGCAACGGCGCGCGGCCGGAAGCGACCTAGCCTTACGCCGTGATGTCGTGGCGGGGATTGCGGGCTGCCCCCGGCGGCCGGACTCGCGTCGGGGCTCAGTCTGCTCGCTCGATGACTCTGGAGGATCGCATTTATGTCTGGAGCACTTACTCAAGCTCTGCCGGGCGCTGCGCCCGAGGCGGCACGCAGACCGCGGCCAAGCCCTACTGGAATCCGTACGTCGTCGGCTTCCTGCTTGGCCTGGTACTGCTGGCCACGTACGTGATCACGGGTCGCGGCCTTGGCGCGACCGGCGCCTTCTCGTCGATCGCCGCCTGGCTGTCGGGGCTCTTTTCCACTGACCACGTGACCGTCAACGCTGTGCATTCGCGCTACTGGAATGACGGCGCGCCTTTGCTGTCGTGGACCCTGTTCCTGCTTATCGGCGCCTTCATCGGCGCCCTGGTGTCGGGCTCGCAGGCGGGCCGCGTCGGAATGACGATCGAACGTGGGCCCCGCGTCACGGACAAGCAGCGCTTGCTGCTGGCGTTCGGCGGCGGCTTCCTCGCCGCGTTCGGCGCCAAGATCGCCAAGGGTTGCACCAGCGGCCAGGCGTTGACCGGAGGGTCGATCCTCAACGTTGGCAGCCTGGTCTTCATGGTGTCCGTCTTCCTCGCGGCCTACGCCCTCGCCTACTTTGTCCGCAAGGAGTGGATCTGATGCTGCCCTTCGCCTACAACATGGAATTCAGCGTCGTCGCTGACCTCGCAATCGCGGTGCTGCTGGGCTTCGGCTTCGGGTTCTGCCTCGAGCGGGCCGGCTTCGGCAGCGCACGCAAGCTGACCGCCGTCTTCTACCTCTTCGACATGTCGGTCGTAAAGGTGATGTTCACCGCGATCGTCACGGCGATGGTCGGACTATTCCTGCTGTCGGCAGCAGGGATGCTGGCGATCTCGGATCTCTACATCGAACCCACGTCGTATGCGGCGCAGATCCTCGGCGGCCTGGTATTCGGTGCCGGGTTCATCATCGGTGGTTACTGCCCTGGCACTTCGGTGGCCGCGATGGCGACCGGCAAGAAGGACGGCATGGTGTTCGCACTCGGCATGCTGGCGGGCGTCATGGCCTACGCCGAGTTCACGCCGGGCTTCGAAGCCTGGATCAAGGCTACGAGCAGCGGCGAAGTCACGCTGCCGGCGCTGACGGGCATTGGCATGGGATGGTGGGTCGTCGCCTTCGTGGCCTTCCTGCTGCTCGCCGCGCGCGGCATGGACTGGCTGCAGCGCAAGTTCAGCCACCTGCGTCCGCGCATGACCTGATTCTTCCGTTCGGCCGGCCCTCCTCTCCGTCGGCCGGACAAGAAAACGGCCACCGCAAGGTGGCCGTTTTCGCTTGCTGCGTCCTGCAATCAGAACTGCTTGCCCCAGGCGATGCCGAGACTGTTCTCGTACATCGAGATCTCTTCGGTTCCGCCCGCTCCCGGGCCAAGGATCGCGTTGAACATCGAAGAGCCGGTCACCGTGTTCTTGAACGCGTGCATGTACGCGACCGTGATGCTCGACTTGTCCGGCATGTTGTAGCTGAAACCCAGCGTCAGGTGCTGCTGGACGACGCCCGGCGCGATGATGTTGAACGTCACGTTGGCCGAGTCGATCGGGTTCTCCGAGAAGTTGTAGCCGCCGCGCAGCGTCCAGGCCGGGTCGAGTTGGTACTCGACGCCGATCTTGTAGACGTTGACGGACTGCCACCGAAACCAGGCCCGTTGTTGGCGCCGAGCGGTGCTCCGGTCATGCCCTGATTCGCGATCGACGGCACGTCGCCGTAGTCGATGTACATCCAGTCGAACGCAAACGTCCAGTCCTTGAGCCCCGTGAACGCCGCGCCGAGCCCATAGCTGGCCGGGATGTCAAAGGCGCCCTGCTCGGCGAACAGGCCCTTGTATTTGTCGAAACTGCTCATCTGCATCTTCGACGAGTACACGGCCCCGAGGCGGAAGCCATCGAACTCACCCTGGTACCCGACCCGCACGCCCCAGCCGCTCGAGCTGTCGTAGCCGTTGTTCGTCACGTACCCGGCGCCGACGTGAACGGCGGGAAGCCCGGCGCGTTGTCGAAGGCCTGCAGTCCCTCCGCCTTGAAACGCTGGTAGCCGAAGAGCGGCGATATACCGATCGACTGCGTCGGCGCGAACTTCCAGGCCAACGTTGGTGCCACCATCAGCTGCGACAGGTCCTGCCCGAGGGTGCCGTTGCCGCACAGCATGTTCGCCGTGTTCGGTCCCATGCCGCAGTTGAGTTGTCCACCCGGATAGTCGGTGTTCATGCCGCCGTTGCCGTAGACCGTGACGCCGAGCGAGAGGTCCGACTTCAGCATGTAGTTGTAGCCGAACTCCGGGACGAAGAAATTCGTGCTGTCGCTGTCGACGGACCCGTTCAGACCTGGCGCCGCACCGCTGCGCGAGGCGCTGCGCTGCGGGCTGAACCAGTCGACACCGACATCGATCCGCGTGCCGACAAACGCCATGCCGGCCGGATTGTTGGCGCCGCCCATCGAGTCGAGTGAGAGACTGAGGCTCGCGCCGCCCATACCCTTGGCGCGCATGCCGTAGCCGTGGCTGAAGTAGCCATCGGTCGCCGCTGCCGTAAGCGGCAGCAATGCTGCCGCGCAAACCGCGACTGCGACCGGTCGCATCGACAAATCTTGCTTTCATCAAAACCTCCTCCTCTAAGGTCAAGTCAAGAGCGGCCGAAGCACCGCTGTTTATGGTGAGATTTCACGCCCATGGGTGCCGGGCGCGTTGCGCGTGGGCAATCTGGATACATACTCCGTAGGGTATCAGCTGCAGCGTTGCCGCGTCGCAACAAGAGCCGGCTGGAGTGCCTGGCAGAGTGCAGCGCTGGAGTCACGGCTGGCCGGCCCGCTGTCCTATGCCCAGCCGGGTACGGCACAAAGTAGTGCCGCGCCGCCCAGCCCGAGGAATCTGGACTAGCGGCTAGCGGCCGGCCGCCGTTTCGGCGCGCCGCTCCGCGCGCTCCACCGCAATGGTCAATTCGCGATGCCGGTGCGAGCCGGCCGGCAGGATGGCAAGAAGTTCGCGCCAGTATTTCGCGCTGTCGCCGAACCTGCCCTCCTCGAAGGCCAGGCTGCCTGCCATGTCGAGCGCCACCGGATGCTTCGGGTTCAGCACGAGGGCGCGTTCGATCAGCGCTGCCGGTCGCCCGCTCAACTGGCCGCCCTGCGACATCGCCAGCGCATCGGCGTACTCGGTCAGTACGGACGCGTCCTTGCCGACGCGGGTGGGCGAGACTTCGAGCGCCCGATCGAAGGCCCGTGCCGCCGCGTCGAAGCGATCCGCCTGGACATGGGCACGGCCCAGCAGCACCCAGCCGCGTGCATCGCGCGGTTGTCGTTCGAGATGCGACTCGAGGCGAGCGACGTAGTCGGTGGTCGTCGTGGGAGCAAGATCCGGCCCCAGGTCGGAGGACTCGTTAACCGCCTGCGGCGTGCCGAACAGGAAGTAAAGCGCAATGGCGAGCAGCGGCACCGTCGCCACGACGGCGAGCCCGATCCGGCGACCGCGGCTGAGTCTTTGGCTGCGCAGAAGCCCCGGCAACAGGAAGGCCAGCGCCACGACCGTCAGCGCGAGCGCTACTCGCCCAGAAGATGATGGATCTCGACATACGAAAGCGAATTATCGGCTTCGCCGGCGCCACGGCCCCGAGCGGGGCACGCCGAAAACAGGACGGGGCGGAGTTGACCTCCGCCCCGCCTCGCCCCTCCGACGAACGATGTGCCTACTTGGCCGCTGCGGGCGCCGCTGGCGCGGGAGCCGCGGGCACTGCTGGTGCCGCCGCCTTGCGCTTCGCCACCACCGCGTCGCGGAGGATCTTGACGCCCTCCTGCGACGCGGCCGCCGACTTGGCAAGCGAGTCCTTGGCCTGATCGAGGTTGTGGAAGGCCGAGCCATTCGACGCCGTCCACCATTCCCAGTTCGCATGCGCCTCGGTGTGCTTGGCGCGCGCGGCGTTCAGCGTGGCGTCATCCAGCCCTGCGCCCTGCACTTCGACGAAGGTGTTGATCAGCTGGCCCAGCCAGAACTCGGCATGGCGCACCTTGCCGGCGTAGTGCGAGGCCATCGATTCCATCACGTACTTGGCCTGCTGCTCGCTCCAATCCGTGTGGCAGGTCAGGCAGGTCTGCTTGATGTACTGCTTCGGATTCGTCTGCCAGTGCGACGTGTAGGTCTTCTTGGTCTTGGGATCGGTCACCTTCGGCATGTGGCACGACTGGCACTGCACGCCGGCCTTGTCATGCTTCGAGTTCCAGAATACTTCCGCGTCGGGGTGCTGCATCTTGGTCAGCAGCGCGCCCGTCTGGAAGTGACGGAAGTCGCGGAAGTTGATGCTGTCGTAGAACTTGGTGATGTTGTTGACATCGACCAGCGGGAACACGTTGGTGCGCTGGTCGGCCATGCCGATCGCCGCGCCGGTCTTCGGATCGACGCCCGGGTTGCAGTTGTACTCGACGTGGCATTGCGCGCACTGCAGCTTGCTGTCGTAGCTTTCCAGCATCGCGATCTTGCGGTTGAAGCCGCGCACGCCCATGTCCTTGACCTCGAACTTGGTCTTGCGCGGGTCTTCCGAGTACAGCGTCGGGAAGTCCTTGCGTGTCAGCGCCTGGATCAGCGCATCGCGCACGATGCGAGGCTTGGCCGCATGCGGGTCATGACAAAAGATGCAGTTGTTGGCGTGGTTGACCGACTTGACGACCTCGACCACCTTGGACGACCGGCTCCACTTGGCGCCCGGTACCGGATCGCCCATGTAGGCCCAGTCGAGGATGTGGTCCTGCGTCTTGCAGGAGATGCACACCGGATTAGCCGCCGCGGCCGTGCCCGGCTTGAACACCTTCTGGTCGGTGTTGTCGGGGTAGTTGTCCTGGATGACGTCCCAGACCTTGAAGTTGCCGCCGGGCTTCGCGAGATAGCGCCAGCTGTCCTTGGGCGAGAAGCGGCCGCCGAAGGCGCGATCGACGACGAACTGGTCGAGCACCATGAACGCGTGCGAACGCGGCAGGTTGTGCTCGCGCGTGAACCCGTGCGGCGTCATCAGCTGATCGAACGCCGGGTTGGGCGAAGGTCCCGTCATCTGCTTCTTCTCGAAGCGACCGGTGCGGTGCCAGTCCATCTGGTAGGCGGTGTCAAACTGGTTCTTGTGGCAGGTGCCGCAGGTGGCCGGGTCGGTCGAAGTGGTCGGACGCGCCGACGGATTACCGAGATGGTTCTCGATGCCGCTGTGGCACGACGAGCACGCCAGACCCTTGTGCTTGCCGGAGTCGTGGAACTCCTTGATCGGCGCGTGGCAGCCGAAGCAGCCGGCCGCATCGAACTTCACCGGCTTGGCAGCCGGAGCGGCCTTCGCCGGTGCCGCGGCCTTGGTCGCCGCGGCCTGCTGGCCCCATGCCAGTGGCGTCATCAGCAACAGTGAAAGTGCAGCTCCTTGCAGCAGGCGCGGGAGCGTCGTTCTCTTTCCCATTTTTCCCCCGAATCGACTCTGAAACGAATCGGCTCGAAGGTAGCAATCGGGTTAACCCGCGCGCTTGATGGCAATCAAGCGCGCGGTGACGCAGCCTTCGTGTACCCCGAGAGAGGTAGCGGGGCGTCGCTGCTCAGGGAAGGACGCGGTCGATCGTGACCGACACGTCCTTCGCTCCGACGGCGACCGGCTTGGACAGCCCTTCAAGATCGCCACTGGACGGCATCGGCCGGCCCGACTTGGACACGCGAGCACCGACCACGATCATCGGCACCGAGGACAGCTTCATGTCCTTCGACATCGCCATCGTGTCGTCGAGCGTGAACTTCGCCGGCAGTTCCGAGACCTTCACCTGCGTCAGCGCGAGCGGCATGCGCGAGCCCTCCGCGGCGCGGGCAAAGATGAAGACAGTGTCCGTTGGTGCCACCTTGGCCTTCACCGCATCCGACAGATTGACGGTGCCGCCAACCGTCGTGACGGTGGCGGCTCCAGCGCCCTTCGCGACCTCTGCCTTCGGAGCTTCCGCCTTCGGAGCCGCTGCCATTGGGGGCGTCGGTGCAGCCTTCTGGCGGCGCAGAGGCAGCGGCGACCGCAGGCGGCATCCCGCCCAGCTTGCGCGCCTCGTCGATGCTGGCGGCGATCGACTTCGCGATCGGCGAGTCGGGTGCCTGCGAGTCGCGCAGGCGTTCCCAGTACGCGACCGCGCCCTTGTAGTCCTTGCGATCGAACGCCGCGGTGCCGGCCATCGCCAGCGCCTTCCAGTGATTCGGGTCGGCCTTCAGTGCCGCCTGCACCAGTTCCATCGGCTTGCCGCTGAGGTCCCGCCCCTGGCTCATCGCGAGGGCGTCGGCGTAGTCGGCGAGCAGGTCCGGCTCGTCGGGCACGAGCTTGATCAGCTTTTCATACGCCGCGGCGGCTTCCGGAAACTTGCGCATCGTGTAGTACGTGCGCGCGAGGATGACCCAGCCCTCGACATTGTCCGGTTCCCGCTGGAGCCGCGCGGACAGCTGCTGCACCATTTCCTCGACCTGCCCGGCCGTCAGTTGGTGCGCGGACTCGACCGGCGTCGCGATCGGCGAGAACGCATCCGGCGCGCCAAGCTTCCAGTAGAGCAGCCCCGCGAGTACCGGCACCGACAGCGCGATGACGACCGCTGGCGCGCGTCCGCCACGGGAACTTGATGCCGGGGCCGCGTCCGCCCGCGTCTCATCGAGCAGGCGTCGCTCCAGCTCGCCTTTGGCTTCCGCGTACTTCACCTCGGAAATCGAGCCGCGCTTCAGGTCCGCGTCGAGATCGGCGAACTGATCGCGGTAGATCGCGGCGTTGGCGACGTGGCGCTCGACGGTGGCACGCTGGCTCGTGCGCAGCAGCGGCCAGAGTAGCCACGCGAGGGCGATGACCACCATGACGGTGGCGATGACAATGAAGGCAGTCACGATGAGGTCTTGTTGTTGGAGCCTTGCGCAAGCAGTCGATCGGCTTCAGCCCGCTCGGCGTCATTAAGGGGTCTGTCCTCGATGTGCGCGCGGCGCCGAGACAGTGTGCGATAGAACGCGAAGACGGCCACCAGAAGCAGCGCGATCGGGCCGACCCACAGCAGCAACGTCGTCGCCTTGAACGGCGGGCGGTACAGCACGAAGTCGCCGTAGCGGGTGACCATGAAGTCCACGATCTCCGTGTCCGTGCGACCGGCCTTGATCTGCTCGTTGATCTGGTTGCGCAGGTCAACGGCGAGCTCGGCATTGGATTCGGAGATCGACTGGTTCTGGCAGACGAGGCACCTGAGCTGCGCGGAAAGGTCGACCAGCCGCCTCTGCGCAACCGGATCGAGCAGCGTGGGCTCCGTGGCCGCGGTCGCGGCTGCCAGCGGTAGCGTTGCAAGCAGCAAAATCGCGAGTGTCCTTCTCACGCCTTCCTCAGCTGTTCCAGCATCGGCAGCATCTTCTGCTTCCACACGTCTTCGGTGATCGGGCCGATCTGCTTGAACCGTATTACGCCATTCTTGTCGATGACGAACGTCTCCGGAACGCCATAGACGCCGTAATCGATGCCGATGCGCCCGTCGAGATCCTTGACCGAGAGATCGTAGGGATCGCCGAGCTTGGCGAGCCAAGCCTTCGCTGCGTCGGGCTTGTCCTTGTAATTCAGCCCCACGATGGGGACCGCTTTCTGCCGGGCCAGTTCGACGAGCAGCGGATGCTCCTGGCGGCACGCCACGCACCACGACGCCCATACGTTAAGCAGCCACACCTGCCCCTTCATGTCCGCCGGCGAGAACTTGGCGTCGGGCTGTGCCAGCTGCGCGAGGGAAAACATCGGCGCCGGCTTGTCGATGAACGGAGAAGGAACCTCGCGCGGATTGAGCCACAGCCCGCGCAGCAGGAAGACCGCCACGACCAGGAAGATCGCCAGGGGCAGCAGGTAGATTAGAACTCTGCGCATCGTCGTTCAGGCCTTTGCCGTGGCGGCTTCGATGCCCTGCGAGCGACGCGCCAGCAGTCGATATCGACGGTCCGAGAGCGCCACGAGACCGCCGAGCGCCATCAGCACGCACCCGCCCCAGATCCAGGTGATGAACGGCTTGTGATAGACGCGCACGCTCCAGGCACCGTTGGCCACCGGCTCGCCGAGCGAAACGTAGAGGTCGCCGAGCGGGCTCGAGTCGATGGCCGCCTCGGTCATCGGCATCTGCTGCACGTTGTAAATGCGTTTTTCCGGATACAGGTGCTCGATGTAGCGGCCGTTCTTCGTCACCTCGACCGAGCCGCGCGCGCCCGTGTAGTTCGGACCGCGGATCTCCTTGGTGCCCTCGAACTTGAACGCGTAATCGTTCACCGTCACCGAGTCGCCAATATCCATCCTCACGTCACGCTCGACCTCGTAGCCCTTGACCAGCGTGACGCCGATGATGAATACCGCCACCCCGAGGTGGGCGAGCTGCATGCCCCAGTAGGACCGGCCCTGCACCCTGAGCCGCTCCCACAGGCCGCCCTTGATGTGGCGGACGCGCTCCTTGACGTTGACCGCGGCGGACGCGACCACCCAGAACGCGAGGAAGAGGCCGAAGGCGATCATCGGCGTCCAGCGGCCCGCGATGAACGGCACGATCAGCGCGGAAGCGAGGCTGACACCGAGCGCCCACTTGAGCCGTGACGCGAGATCCGGCAGCTCCGCCTTTTTCCAGCGGGCAATGGGACCGATACCCATCAGGAAGACCAGCGGCGCCATGATCGGGACGAACACCGCGTCGAAGTACGGCGGGCCGACCGAGATCTTGCCGAGGTTGAGCGCATCGAGGAACAGCGGATAGAGCGTCCCCAGCAGCACCGAGGCGCACGCCACGGCCAGCAGCACGTTGTTCATCAGCAGGAAGGATTCGCGCGAAACGGTATCGAACTTGCCGCCGAGGCCCACCTTCGGCGCGCGCCAGGCGAAGAGCGCCAGCGATGCCCCGATGACGATGACGAGGAAGCCGAGGATGAAGACGCCGCGCTTGGGATCGGTCGCGAACGCGTGCACCGACGTCAGCACACCCGAGCGGACCAGGAAGGTTCCAAGCAGGGACAGCGAGAACGTGCTGATCGCCAGCAGCACGGTCCAGCTCTTGAAGCTGCCGCGCTTTTCGGTGACCGCCAGCGAATGGATCAGCGCCGTGCCGACCAGCCATGGCATGAACGACGCATTCTCGACCGGGTCCCAGAACCACCAGCCGCCCCACCCGAGTTCGTAGTAGGCCCACCAGCTGCCGAGCGCGATGCCCACGGTCAGGAAGCACCACGCCAGCGTCGTCCAGGGACGCGACCAGCGCGCCCAGGCCGCGTCGAGCTTGCCACCGAGCAGCGCGGCGATCGCGAACGCAAAGGCGATCGAGAACCCGACGTAACCCATGTAGAGCATCGGCGGATGGAACACCATGCCCGGGTCCTGCAGGAGCGGGTTGAGGTCACGGCCGTCGGGCGCCGGCGGGAACAGCCGGTCGAACGGATCCGAGGTCGTCAGCATGAAGAGCAGGAACCCCACAGACACGAAGCCCTGCACGCCGATCACGCGCGCCATCATTTCGTCCGGCAGGTGCTTCGAGAACTGCGCCACCGCGAGGGTCCACCACGACAGCATCAGCACCCACAGCAGCAGCGAGCCTTCGTGCGAACCCCAGCTGGCCGCGATGCGGTACTCGAGCGGCAACTGGGAGTTCGAGTTGGTCGCGACGTTCAGCACCGAGAAGTCGTTGTTGATGAACGATGCCACCAGGCACAGGTAGGCCAGTGTGACGAAGAACGCCTGGCCGCGAGCCGCCGGGCGCGCGACCGCCATCCAGACGCGATCGCCGCGCGCCGCGCCGGCGATCGGAAGAGCCGCCTGCACTACCGAAATCAGCAGCGCAAGGATCAGCGCGAAGTGACCTATCTCCGGAATCATCGAACTCTCCTGCTAGGGCGCCTTGACCGTCTTCTGAGCCTTGTGCGCCTGCTCGACCGCATGAGCGGCCTCCGGCGGCATGTAGTTCTCGTCGTGCTTTGCCAGCACTTCGTGCGCGCGGAACGTGCCGTCGGGACCGATCCGGCCCTGAGCGACGACGCCCTTGCCTTCCTTGAAGAGGTCCGGGAGGATCCCCGAGTACGTCACCGGGATGACTTTCGCGGTGTCGGTCACGTTGAACGAGACGGTGAGGCCGTCAGAGCCGCGCTTCAGGCTGCCCTGCTCGACCAGCCCACCAATGCGAAACGCCTTGCCCTGCGGAACTTCCTTGTTGGCCACCTGCGTCGGGCTGTAGAAGAACACGAGGTTCTCCTGGAAGGCCGACAGGACCAACGTTGCCGCCACACCCAGGATGGCGAGGCCGCCCACGATCAATGCTATTCGCTTGTGTCTCGGTTTCATGCTGCCCTCCGTGCTCGCGCACTCTCGCGCACTGCTTCAGCCAAGGCTGCGTGCCGGCGCGCTCTCAGTTGCCAGATCTCGATCGCGGCGACCGCGACCGCCACTGCATACGAACCCCAGACATAAAGGCCATAGCCGCCCATCGCCCAGAAGGCATCCCAGCTGCCCCAGTTCACTTGAGCGTCTCCTTGGCAACAAGTTCCCGAACCCAGTCAGATCGCCTCTCCCTCTCAAGGATGATCGTGCGAACCCGGACGAGAACGGCGGCGATAGCGTACATCCAGTAAGCCAGTGCCATGATCAGCATTCCTACTAGCATCGTCGTGGCCATCGACGAGCCCTTGACGCTGACGGACGCCCCCTGGTGCAGGGTGTTCCACCACTTGACGGAAAAGTAGATGATCGGCACGTTGATGACGCCGACGATCGCGAGCACCGCGCCGGCCTTGTCGGCCCGACGCGGATCGTCGATGGCGGCCTGCAGCGCGATGAAGCCGAGGTAAAGGAAGAGCAGGATCAGTTCCGACGTCAGGCGCGCATCCCACACCCAGTAGGCACCCCAGGTCGGACGCCCCCAGAGCGCGCCTGTCCACAGTGCAAGAAAGGTCATCAGCGCGCCCGTCGGCGCGATGGCCGTGGCCATCATCGACGACAGGCGGGTGTTGAAGGCCAGGCCAACCGCGGCCCAGAACGCCATCACGACATACAGGAACATCGACATCCACGCCGCCGGCACGTGGATGAAGATGATGCGGTAGCTGTCACCCTGCGTTGCGTCGGTTGGCGCCACGAAGAAGGCGACATACAGGCCGACCAGCGTCAGGATGATGGCCAGCGCGGCGAACCAAGGCACGAGCTTGCCCGCCAGCGGATAGAACGTCTGCGGCGACGAAAACCAGTACAGGTTGTAACGCGGGGCGGTCGTTCTAGTCATCGGCACCGGGCCTCGAAAATACGATCAGTTCGTCCACTACTCCACCGATATGCGCAGCGCGATGCCGACGAGCCACGGCGTCAGTACGATCGCAAACAGCAGAAAGGCACCCAGCAGGAGGAGATACGCGGAATAGCTGACGCTGGTGGCCGCTGCACCCACCGCCCCCGAACCGAAGATCAGCACCGGAATATAGAGCGGCAGAACGAGCAACGATGTTAGCACTCCGCCTCCGCGCAGACCCGAGCGTCAGCGCGGCTCCGACCGCGCCGATCAGGCTGAGCACCGGCGTGCCCAGCGCCAGCGAGATGACCATGACAAAGGTCTCCTCCAGCCCGAGATCGAACGCGACTCCGAACACGAGCGACATGGTGGTCAGCGGCAAGCCGGTCACCAGCCAGTGCGCCACCGCCTTGCCGAGCACGATCAGCGGCAGCGGCTCGGCCGAGAGCAGCATCTGCTCGAGGGTGCCGTCGGCATGATCGTTGGCGAAGAGCCGCGGCAGCGACAGGATGGCGGCCAGCAGCGCGGCGACCCAGACCACGCCCGGCGCGATCGAGCGCAGCAGGTTGGGCTCCGGCCCGATGCCCAGCGGAACGATGGTGACAACCACCACAAAAAAGAAAAGGGTATTGAGGACGTCGGCCTTCTGCCGCACTGCCAGCAGCAGGTCGCGGCGGATGACCTGAAGAAAGGTGTTCAGCACGCCGCATCCTCGGCCTCGGCCACCGGGACGGCCGCGGGGCTGCCCAGGTCCACACGCTTGCGGCGCGCCGCGTCGACCGGCACTTCCTGGTGCGTGGTCAGCACGACGGTTCCGCCGCCTTCGATATGACGGGCGATCAATGTGCTGAGGTTCGCTACGCCGCGCACGTCGAGGGCCGTGAAGGGCTCATCCAGGATCCACAAGGGGACGGACTGGCTGACATACAGCCGCGCGAGGGCTACACGGCGGCGCTGGCCCTGCGACAGGAAGCGCGCCATCGTGTCTTCGAATCCGGCAAGCCCTACCGCATCCAGCGCCTGCGCCAGCGGCGCCTCGCCGGCCGCGCGGCCAGCCACCCGCACCGACACGCGCAGGTTCTCGCGGACCGTGAGGTCGTCCTTCACGCCATTCAGGTGGCCGATGTAGACGAGGTCCTTCCAGTACTCCTCGCGCAGACGGCGGATGTTGCCACCCCGCCAGCGAACCTCGCCCGCGGTGGGTTCGAGCAGCCCGCACATGATCCGCAGGAGGCTGGTCTTGCCCGTGCCATTGGGACCGGCGATGCGCAGCAGCGTGCCGTGTTCCGCCGAGAACGCCAGGCCGGAAAAGAGCAGGCGCGCTCCGCGTTCACAGGTCAGGTCGACAGCCTCGATCATCAGGGAAAAATTGGCGCGCTTCGTTGTTGCGGCGCGCAGAGTACGGGACGGCGTGCGGCGTTACAAGTTGCGTTACCGCCGGATTGGAGCTAGGTCAACCCGCCGATTGCGATGCATCAAGAGAAGGGCCGCGCAGCGCGCGGCCCTTCGTACTAACCCTTGGCGGCACACGGCGATCTGCGGCCGCCTGGCACCGTTTAGCGCCACGAGTAGATGTAGCTGATCCCGAGGTAGCCGACGTTCTGCTCCGGCTGCAGCTGCACGGTCGAGTTGTCGCTGTAAAGGAACGGCGTGCCGCCTAACGCGTAGCCCCAGTCGTCGTAGGTTAGCCGCTGGTAGGCGGCATCGACCCGCACCGTCGACTTGTCGCTGAACGCATAGTTGCCGAAGAGCCGCAGCTCCATGCGGCGGAAAACGATATCCGGCAGTCCGCCGGTCACGGCCAGCAATTGCGGGCTGCCCGGGGCTGCGTTGGGGCCGAGCGTCTGCGCGTACTTGTCCTCGTTGCTGATGTACGAAAGCGTGCCGCCGAGCTGCAGCCGTTCGCTCGCCTTGCCGTTGAAGCCGATACCTGCGGTGAAGGAGCTGTCGTCGAATGCCAGGATGTAGCCTGCGGGCCTCGCCTGGTTGAGCTTCTGGCTGCCGGTGGAGAGGTAGCCGTTGATGTTCCACGCGTCCGAGAGCGCGTAGTTGACATCCAACGTGTACAGATCGAACTTCGTCTCCTGCAGCGCGTATTGGGTCGGCGCGTTGTAGTCGTCGCGGCCGATGTCGACTGCAAACTGCACGGACAGCGCTTCGGTGGCCATCCAGTTGAGAAGGAATCGAAGTTTGTTGCGATCCCGGTCGGCCAGCGTCGGAATGTAGATGGCGTTCGGCCCAAGCTGCGTCGTCGGGTCGCTCACCGTCACGAGGCCGACGCCGCTGGACGATGGCGCCAGCCAGTTCGATCCATCGCGGCTGCTCCCCGTGTACATGATGGAGCCGCTGAGCGTCTCGGTCATGCTGCGCCGGACCTGGATCCACCAGCTGGTCTCATCCGTGCTCTCGCGCAATGCACTGACGCCGGTGTAGGACGAAGACGGCGTGTAGCTCCGGTCGATCGAGGTCCAGCCCACCCCCGCCATGCCCTGGATGGCCCAGGGAAACCGGTACGTCGCCTCCAGCTTGGCGCTGTTGACTTCGCGCGACGTGGCCTGGTTGGTGAAACTGGTGGTGCTGACCCGGTTGTAGGCGACGATCGGCGTGTTGTCCTCGTTGTCCGCGTAGCGGTACTCGCCCACGATCGACAGCTTGGCGATCGGATTTGCGACGACGCGGATCTGCGCCAGCGTGCTGGTCGTCTCCCCCTCCAGGCTGCCGACACCCGCCGGCGCGCCGGTCAGGCCGGCGCTCGCAAAGTCCTGGTTCTGCTTGCCCTGTGAGTACGCGAGCTTGAAGTTGGTGCGCAGCGTGGGAAGGAACGTGTACGCGCCGGTCAGGTCGAAATAGTTGTACTGGTTCTCGGGTGCCGAGGCGACCGGCTGCGACAGATACGTCGGCACACCGGGACCGGCAGGCAGCGGCTGGCCGACCGCATTGTTCAGCGTCGACGGCACACCCGGGATCAACGCGCCGTTGTTGTTCGAGAAGAACGACCCGTAATAGCCGCCGCTCAGCTGCAGGGCCGAGCCCGCGTAGTTCAGTCGCGCTTCGACCTGAGTGTGGTTGTAGTCGATCGGCAACGGGTAGTAGAGAACACCAATGCCTGAGGTCACGGCGGGCGTGAACGAGCAGCCGGAGGCCGCCGTTGAGGGGCACGTATTGCCGATCCCGAACTGCTTGTTGCCAGTCTTCTTCTCGGTGCTGACATTGCCTTCGAGCTGAAACTCCGAGCCCAACCACTTCGATCCGCCGAGCAAAAAGCCCTTGCGCTTGGTGGAAAGTTCCGTGTCGTAGCCCGAGCCGGGACCGCCCGTCAGGTACGTGGCGCTCGGCGTCGTCGTGCCCATTCCAGTCACGCCGGTGTTGAACGTGTACGGGTTGACGCTCCACAGCTCGTTGTAGTCCGCCAACCACCTTCCAGTCACCCTGGCGCGACCAGAGAGCACTGATCTCGCGGGTCTGCAGCCCGAGGTTGGTGCCGATGACGTCCAGCCAGGTGCCGGTGGACGTGTCGCGACGGCTGTAGTCGAAGTTGAACACGCCGTACGCGTCCTGGTTACGCATGCCGTTGTACTGGCCCCAGAACGCGCGGTCGGCCTGGTCGCCGGTGACCCCGGCCGCGCCCACCTCAACCGAGGCCTGCGTCTCGACCGGGCTTTTCACTTCCTCTTTCTTCTCCTGCGCCTGCGCGTTGGCAAACGCGGCGCAGACAGCCAGCGCCAGCGCACTGCGGCGGAACCCGTTGACTTGTTCTTGCGGCGTCATGGCGGTCCTCCGATCAGCGGAACAGGTTGGCCGGCGCCGGAGCGCGAGCGGCCGGATTGTTCGAACCATGTATCTGCGTATGGCAGTTCAGGCAGCTACGGCCCTGCCAGATGTTGACGGTGTTGATCCCGCTCGAGAGCGGCGTCACCGCCGTCACCGTCTGGGGCGGCACGGCGGGCGGGAAGACTCCCGGCTGGCCGCCGACGGCTCCAACGCCTCCGGCCGTGTGCGGCGTGTGGCACTGGTTGCAGAGGATCGGATCGCGCGTATGGAGCATGCCGGCAATGTTGCTGCCATGCGGGTTATGGCAGCTTGCGCAGTTCTCCTGCACCGGCTCGTGGTTCTGCACGAAGGGACCGCGCTTTTCGGCGTGGCAGGTGTAGCAGGTCGTATTGACGCTGTCGCGCTTGGCGAGCTTCGGGCCCGCGGAGCCGTGCACCGAGTGGCAGTCCGAACAGGTCATCTTGCCTTCCTGGATCGGATGGCGCCATGGGCGGTTGGCCACCACGCGCTGGTCCTTGTGGCAGGCGTAGCAGACCGTCGGCTGTTCGGATTTGGTGAAGACCTTGTCCTTGTTGACGTGGATCTGGTGGCAGTTGGTGCAGCCCACGCCGGATTCCGGGTGAATGCTGCCGGCCCACAGCAGCATCTGCTTGGTACTGGCGGTGGTGTGGCAGGCGAGGCAGGCTTCGCTCGCCGCCTCGCCCGTCACGGCGTTCTTGCCGCGGAAGACCTGGTCGGGTTTCTTCTCGGTCGGGTTGTCGGCGTGCTCCGAGCTGCCGCCGTGGCAGCCGATGCAGCCGAAGTTGCGGCTGTCAGCCGCGACCGCATGCTTGGAGCGGGCCATCTTCTGGTGATCGGCCTCATGGCACATCATGCACTTGGCCGACGGACCGGCATCGTCCGCTGCCCAACCGCTGCTCACCCAGCCGAGCAAGCCGAAACAGGCTGCCGCCAGCGCGCTTCTCATACGCATTCGAACCCCCTCCAGAAACCCTCCTGCACCGCGAACCGCCGCAACCCGTTCGCCCCCGGTCGCCGCGGTATCGCGCTATCTCCGACCATGTACGACATCGACCCCGTACGGCAAGCCCGGCCGGTGGCAGTCGGCGCAGGTCTCCTGGGTCTGCAACGCCTGCGCCTGCGTGGCGACGCCGAACGCCGCGCCGCCCACTCCCACCACGTGGTTGATCGCCGCCGGCGAGTCGTGGCACGCCGTGCAGCTCGCCGCCTTCGGCGTGATCACGCACCAGGTGAGCGGGTTCGTGCTGGCCTTCAGCGTCGCCGAGTCGATCGGCTTGGCCACGACCGAGCCGACCGGGTTCGGGTCCGTCTGCCACGAGTTGTTGACGTGGCAGGCGTTGCAGTTGAGCCCGATCTGCGGGTAGGCGACTTCTGCGGCGTAGTCCGTCACGTCGCTGCCCGAGGCCCAAGGGCCGTGCCCGCGGGCACACCGGCCCCGTGGACCAGGCTGGAACAGCGTGCCGGCCGGCGCCGAGACCGTGGACGAACTGCTGGCGCGATCAGGCCGTCCGAGCGTCAGGATGCCGGCCTTGTTGAAGGCGCCGATGGCTGTTGCCGTGCGTGAACGGGTGAAGCCGGCGCGAGTTGCCGTGAATGCCGTGGATCATGCGCTTGAACGAGTAGTTCTCCTGCAGCGCCCGTCCGCTGGTCATCACGGTCGAGGAATCGCGGTTCTGGTCGTGACACAGCACGCAGGACTCGACCGTGTGGCGCGCGCCACCATGGAAGGCGTAGGCCTGCGTGTTCGAGCCGGTCGTGGTGCCGAGCGCGGCATGGCAGACGTTGCACTTCTCGTTGGAGACCACCTGGCGCCGCGGATTCATCGGGCCGGTGAGCACGACATCGGCGTAGGTGTTCTGCGCGACGACGTTGATGAGCTGCGTGGGCACCACCGGCGGCCGCGGTTCGCTGGCTGAGATCGTCTGCAGTGCTGGCTCGATGATCTGGCCGATACCGACGACGCGCGCCGTGCCCTGTGCCACGGCCGTGGCGGTGTCGGCGGGCAGAAGGAGGTCTACCGTGTAGTTGTTGCTCCGTCGTTCATGCCCTTGTACAGATAGGCGTTCCCGAAAGTGCCGGGCTGCCGTTGTTGTTGTAGGCGTGAACTCGGTGACGTTCGTCGGCTGGCCGACCATGTTGGCATAGGCCAGGTAGAAGCGCAGGTTGCCGAATGGCGTCGAGTAGCCTGCACGCGGATTCGCCGGGTCGAGCGGGACCGCACACACGTTTGGTGCTGGCGCGGTGCAATCCGGCGTAACGAGGTTGTACAGCGCGTTGTTGCTGGTCGGATTGGCGACGTTGTACTTGACAGTGACCTTGCGCGTGGCCGGGTCGTAGGTCGCGCTGGTGATATTGACCTTGTACTTGGCCGAGTGCTCTTCCGCCTGGTTCCAGTGCACGCGCTCTGCCGACGCTGCGCCGCCCTGACGCGGTGGCAGAACGCGCAGGCGGAGTCCGGAATATCGGCCGGCTTCGCGTTCGGGCCCACGAGCTGCACTGCCAGTCGGAGATGGTAGGTGTAGAAGGTCGTGCCCGGGGTACTCGTGTGGCACGTCAGGCACGCCTGCTTGCTCGAGCTTCGTGGCCCAGTAAGCCGCCCTGCGGCGTCGCCGGGTTGGCCTCCGTGTGGCAGACCCGGCAGTTGCGCAGGTCCTGCGGGTAGCCAACCTCCGAGTAGTCGTGCTTGGAACTCTGGAAGCCCCAGATCACGTACTTGTAGCCGCCGACGGTGGACGGATCGGCCAGCAGACGGCCCGCAGTGGATCTTGTGCGTCATCGTCGACATCGTCAGCACGTTGCCGCTGTTGGCGTCGGTGGTGCCAGGGTTGTGGCACATCACGCAGTACTGCACGTCCACGCGGCCGCCGCCGTGCAGCGCGAGCTTCTCGTGGCAGCCATTGCAGCTGATCGACCGCCGCAATGATCTGCGTCTTGGCCGGGTCGGTGACAGCGACCGAGTTGCCGTTGGCGTCGAACGTGACGTCGAAGTACGGATTGACGCGCACCACCTGGCCCGCCGCGTTCGTGTAGCTCAGCTGGATCGCGATGCGGTGCGTGAGCCCCGGTTCGAACACCACGCCGACTCGTGTTGGCCGGATCCGTAATGTTGGTGCTGAAGGTGTAGGTGTAGTAGCCCTCCGCGTTGTAGACGAGCTGGTTGGCCTGCGCAGCCGGCTTCGGATCGGTCGTCGCCTGCAGCGCTTCGGCCAGAACCGGCGTACCTCCCGGCCCGGAGCCCACTGCGTTGGCACCCGTCGTCCGTTCAATGCGCGACACGTAGCTTTGCCAGCGCGCAGGATTGCCGTTCGACGCCGGCACGAGTTTCGCGATCGCGAAGCTCATGTCCGTGAGCCTCAGCCCCTGCTTGACGGCGCCATTCGAAAAGACGGTGAAGTTGACAACCGGCGCGCCGCGGACGACGACCGCTGGCACACCATTGGCCTGCAGCACCGAAAAGGCCGACGATGAGTTGGTGGAGGTGTCATTCGCGGGATTCGCCGCCGCAGTGCTGATCGCTGCGGCAACGGAACCGCCTGGTGGCGGCACGGGCACCGACGAGCTATCGCTATCGCTGCCGCACCCGGACAACATTGCTGCGGCGCTTACAACCGCAACCAGTCCCCTCATCCACGTCTTCATTGCCTGCTCCGTGCCTTGTTACGGCTTGAAAGCGCCGCTGCCCGCCTACTGGTCACCCTCGGGCAACCCAAAAGTCTGCGCTTGAACTCACTCACGCCGGCTTTGCGCTGCAGAAGCTACCAGGCGCAAGTATGCGGCAACCCGCCGCACCTAACGCGGTCAAGGAGTGTTGAGGGCCGCCAGCGGGTGACCTTGATATGCGTCAAACCCGGCGGGCCGTGTTGTTCTCGCAACTCATGCCCCTGACAGGGGGATTGGTTGCCGCGAACCCGCCAGCTGCCGGTCGAAAGGCCAAAAAAAACGGGGGAGCCGAAGCTCCCCCGCCCGCAACTGCACTTCAGGTATGCACTACTTATGTGCCGCGAACTCAGCGTTCGGTCCGTGGCAAACCGCGCAGCTTTCGCCAATCGCCGTCGAGTTAACGGAGTAGTGGGTCTTGGCCGAGGTGCTGTTGTGGCACGAACCGCAGGCGGCCTGCGCCGGTCCGATCCGCTTCGTCTTCAGCGGGTCATAGACGCCAGCCGCGACAGGCGCTTCTCCGGCCGCCGGATTGGCGGTGCCCAGCGCATCGGTCGCATCCACGGCCGACCAGGCCAGGTTCGCAACCGCCGGCACCGAGTAGGTGTTCGGCTTGTGGCAGGTCTGGCAGTCGTACTGCCGCGCCGGGTAGACGACATTCTCGAAGATCATCGGACCGGAGCCACCGGTTCCCAGCGGGTTGCCGCGCAGGAAGTTGAACGGATCATCCTTGTTCTGCTCCTTGCGCATCTCGCCCGCATGGATCGAATGGACCATGTCCTTGAAGTTGTTCGGACGCTGCGAGAAGTAGGTGAGCTTGGGCGGCGTGACCACCGGGTAGTTCGCAAACCCGGCGAACAGATTGCTGCTCGTGATCTCCGGATTGTGGCAAGTCGCGCAGTACTCGGCGTTGTTGGCCCGGCCCGCGTTGCTGTGGAAGCCGATCCGCTCATGGCAGGTGTCGCACTTGCCCATGTCGACGATCTGACGACGCACCGTGCTCGTCGTGCCATCCACACCCTTCAACACCGCATCCGCGCTGATGTTGTAGTTGTTGATGACAAGGTAGCTCTCGAGCGCGACGGCCTTCAGCGTCAGCGTGCTGTACACCGGGTCGGCCGGGAACTTCGGATCGGCCGCATCATTCAGCACGATCGCGTGGAAGCCGCTGGCATCCGGACCCTGCAGTCTTGGAAGCAGGTCTACCACGTTGCGGCCGATGGGCTGGTCGTACATCCGCAGGCCCGTGCCAAGGTTGGTCTGGTCGTTCCAGTACTGACGGTTACCACCGGCGAAGTTGTTCCAGTCGACCGGCGAGCTGATCGCCGGGCCGCTGTTCAACGCGGTTGGTTGAACCATCGGCTTGGCCCATGCGAGGCGCAGATTCAGTCCCGCTGCGGAGTTGCCGTTCTGGCAGTTCGCAACCACGCAGACCCCGGCCGGCGGTGCCTTCAGGTTGATCGGCGCGAGCGTGGCCTCCGTGTCACCGACCAGCACGCGGAAAAAGACGGTCGCGATGCCGGTGGCAGGGTCGACCTTCAGCGACGAGATCTCATACTTCGTCACTTTGGCTCCGGGGTACAGGAACGGATTGTTCGGCGTCGAGTACGGCGTCGTGTGGGCACCATTCACGTTGGCCGACTTGTCTTGGCCATGGCACAGCGCGCATTGCGAGTCGTCGCGCTGGTTGCCGAAGTGGTTCGCAAAGTCGACGACGTTTTCGGCGCCAACGGTGCCGTCATGGCAACTCTGGCACGCCAGCCGGCTGATGTTCGTCTGCCAGGCCGTCTTGTCGGCCGCCGCGCGGTTGGTCGGCTGGAACGGCACGACCTGGGTGTTGCTGTTGTCGTGGCAGCTGCGGCAGTTGATGACGCCGTTGGCGCCGTTGAAGCGCGGACGCGCACCGGCCGGGATGCCGATGTCCACCCCGGGGATGTCCGCCGTCGGATTGCGGATGTTGCTCACGCCGCCAAACGAGCCGCTCTGCGGGAATTCCGCTGCGTGCAGGTCGTGCAGCATGACCTTCAGGTCCAGCGTCTTCCACGCGGCGACCGTCGAGGTTGCGGGATTGCCGCCCGCGGCGTTGTGGCACATCACGCACACTTCGACCTTGAAGCGACGACCGAAGTGTCCGCCGAGTCCGATCCGCAGGCTTTCGCGCTTGGCGCTGTTCTCCGGGTGGCAGGCGCCGCACGACGCGTCAGTGACCACCTGAGCGGACGCGGCAGCAGGCAGCGTTGGCAGCGACGACGGAACAAAGTCCTGCACGAGGTTGACGAGCGCACCATCGCGCCCGACGATCGTCAAGCGCGTCGTGGCGGCGGCGTCATACGACAGGTCAAGGGGGAGGCTGGCTTTAAACGCGTCCCAGCCCGCGCCACTGATGACGCCGGCATTGGCGACCAGCGCAGCACAGCCGGCCGGCTCCTGGTTGCCGCTTCCGTAGTACTGGAACGTGGCTACCGCGGCGAGTGGCGTGCAGATCGTGTACGTATAGACGCCCGGCTGGTTGGCAACGGGTGTCGGCTTGGCACGCTCCGGCCCGCCGATAAACACCTTGGCGCCCGTACCTTCCTGATCGGAGCGATTGATGTAGCTCTGCCAGTAGGCCGGCCGCGTCGTGTTTGCGGCGACCCGCTTGCCAACCTGGAACTCGAAGTTCAGCGCTTCGGCTCCAACAACCGCCAGGCCCGCGGCGTCCTTCAGGGAGAACGTCACGGTGACCTTCTGGCCGGTTGCCGCGTCAATCGTGAGCGCCGTGATCGTACCCGTCAATTCGCCGGTGGGAGATCCCGTGGAACCTGGAGCCCCCGGTCCCGGAGGGCCCGCGGGGCCAGCTGGCCCAGTTGCACCTGACGCACCCGGCGCACCCGCCGGTCCCGGCGGGCCTGCTGAACCGTCACTGCCGCCGCAGCCAGCAAGGCTCAGGCTCAGCGCGATGGCCGTTCCCAGCACAAGTAATGATTTCCTCATAGCTCCCCTCCGAATTTCGGACCTATACATCACGCAGATCACAGACGCTCGGTTCCCTCTTGCTTCATTCACATCTGTCGGGCACTGAGCAACTCATCCCTCAACAGCCACTTCAAATCTGTTCCAGGCGGGCCAGGGTTTCAGACTTTCGACCTACCCCGCCTTGGGTAGGGATTGTCCCGATGGGCGCTAAGCAGACATTGACCGAGGACAAATGCGATGGGCAAACATGCGCAGTGCTATGGTGGTGGCTGTAACGGCAATCGTTACAGCCAGAATTCGGAACTGGCTCTTCTCACCTCCCTGCCGAGCGCACTGTCCGCGACAGATTCGCCCGAGGAAGTGCGGTACGCGAGCAGTTTTGCCAGGCGCCGATTGCGGGAGGTGTTGACCGTCACCGAGCGCCTCCCGCACCGATGTTTTGATGGCTTTGCGCCGGATCAAGTGCGAAGCTTCGGATGTGCGTAGAAACCCTTCCTCACGGCGCCGTCGAGTTCGCTTCGTTCGGCCCAAGCCCACGATAACCACAGGGAGACCGTTATGGCTTCTTACACCCGCCGCGAAGCGCTCATGACCGTCGGCGCGATCGCCGCCGCTGCTGCATTGCCGCACGCCGCAATGGCGCAGGCACCCATCATCATCAAGTTCAGCCACGTCGTTGCCAGTCGACACTCCGAAGGGCAAGGGCGCGGAGAAGTTCAAGGAACTGGCCGAGAAGCGCCTGCCGGGCAAGGTCAAAGTCGAGGTCTACCCGAACTCGACGCTTTACAAAGACGGCGAGGAGATGGAAGCGCTAGCACTGGGGTCAGTACAGTTGCTCGCGCCATCACTGGCGAAGTTTGGCCCGTTGGGCGCGCGCGAGTTCGAGGTGTTCGACCTGCCCTACATCTTTGACAACTACGAAGAGCTACACAAGGTCACGGGTGGTGAGGCCGGCAAGGCGCTGTTCAAGAAGCTAGAAACCAAGGGACTGACTGGCTTGGCGTACTGGGATAACGGCTTCAAGGTGATGAGCGCCAACACGCCGATCAAGCTGCCCGCCGACCTCAAGGGCAAGAAGATGCGCATCCAGTCGTCGCAGGTGCTCGCCGCGCAGATGAAAGCGCTCGGTGCCCTGCCGCAGACAATGGCGTTCTCGGAGGTCTATCAGGCGCTGCAAACGGGCGTGGTCGACGGCACCGAGAACCCGCCGTCGAACCTGTATACGCAGAAGATGCACGAAGTGCAGAAGCACGTGGCGATGACCAACCACGGCTATCTCGGCTATGCCGTCATCACCAACAAGAAGTTCTGGGATGGGCTGCCGCCCGACATCCGCAAGGAACTCGAAGCGGCCATGGTCGAGGCTACCAAGTACGCGAATGACATCGCCCTCAAGGAGAACGAGGACGCGATCGCCAAGGTGAAGGCCTCCGGCAAGAGCGCCGTGTACACGCCTACCGCGGAGGAACGCGCCGCGTGGAAGAAGGCACTGGTGCAGGTGCACAAGGACATGGAAAGCCGGATCGGCAAGGACACGATTCAGGCCGTCTACAAGGAAACCGGTTTCAAGCCTGACTGATCAGCGCTCGAGTGCCGATGCCCGCCTCCCGGCGGGCATCGTTTATCTAGTCCCGCAACAAGACGGGAGGGAGGAAACCCATGGTCAATCGCGTACTCGACCACCTCGAGGAATGGCTCATCACCTTCCTCATCGGGGCGGCGACCGTCATCATTTTCGCGGCGGTCGTACACCGCTACGCGACAGGGTTCGCCACCGGCGCGTTCCAGGACACGCTGCTGAAGATAGACATGTCCTGGGCGCAGGAACTGACGATCTACATGTTCGTCTGGATGGCCAAGTTCGGCGCCGCCTACGGCGTGCGCACCGGCATCCACGTCGGTGTCGACGTGCTGATCAACGCGCTGTCGCCGAACGTGCGGTCCAAGTTCATCATCTTCGGACTCCTTAGTGGGGCCCTGTTCACCGGGCTCATCGGCACCTTCGGTGCCCACTTCGTGTGGGAACTGATGCATACCGAGCAGGTATCGGCCGACCTTGAATTGCCGAAGTGGATCGTGTACGCCTGCATCCCGCTCGGTTCTTACCTGATGTGCTACCGATTCCTGCAAGTGTGCTGGAGCTTCATCAAGACAGGCCACTTGCCGCATGCCGATCACGGTCACGTCGAGGGACTGGACAAAGAGGCCGAAGTTGAATGGGCGGTAATGCCGTCCGACCTGCATCCGAAGGACGACGACCTCACACCTCCGGGAGCGCGCAAATGAGCGGCATCATCATCTTTGCGTTGCTGATTGCCCTGATGCTGACGGGCATGCCGATCTCTATTTCACTCGGCCTAACGGTACTCACATTCCTTTTTACGATGACCGACGTGCCGCTGGAATCGGTGGCACTGAAGCTCTTCACCGGCATCGAGAAGTTCGAGATCATGGCGATCCCGTTCTTCATCCTGGCGGGCAATTTCCTGACACACGGGGGCGTGGCCAAGCGGATGATCCGCTTCGCCACCGCCATCGTGGGCCACCTGCATGGTGGGCTTGCGTTGGGAGGCGTCGTCGCCTGCGCACTTTTCGCTGCTGTATCGGGTTCCTCGCCTGCCACGGTGGTGGCGATCGGATCGATCCTGCTGCCGGCGATGGTCAAGCAGGGCTACCCGAAGAAGTTCGGCGTCGGCGTCATCGGCACCGCCGGAGCACTCGGCATCCTGATCCCGCCGTCGATCGTGATGGTGATTTACGCGGTGTCGACCAACTCCTCGATCGGTCGACTCTTCATTGCCGGAATTGTCCCCGGCCTCCTGCTCGCGGCGCTGCTGATGTTCGTCACCTGGGTGGTGGCGAAGATGCGCAATTACCCGCGCATGAAGCGGGCGAGTCTCAAGGAAGTGTGGGCGTCGTTCCGCGAGAGCGTCTGGGGCCTATTCCTGATCGTCGTCGTCATCGGCGGCATCTACGCCGGCATCTTCACGCCGACCGAGGCCGCGGCGATGAGTGCGGCCTATGCGTTCTTCGTCTCGGTATTCGTCTACAAGGACCTGACGCTGAAGCAGGTGCCCAAGGTGCTGCTCGACAGCGCCAACCTGTCGGCGATGATCCTGTACATCATCACCAACGCGGTCCTGTTCTCGTTCCTGCTGACCAGCGAGCAGATCCCGCAGGCGCTGTCTGAATGGATCAACGCAATGGGGCTCAGCCCCTGGATGTTCCTCGTCGTGGTCAACATCCTGCTGCTGATCGCCGGCAACTTCATGGAGCCGTCGTCCATCCTGCTGATCACCGCGCCAATTCTCTTCCCGGTTGCGATGAAGCTCGGCATCGATCCGATCCACTTCGGCATCATCATGACGGTCAACATGGAGATCGGCATGATCACGCCGCCGGTGGGGCTGAACCTCTATGTGGCCTCCGGGATCTCAGGCATGGGGCTGACCGAGACCACGAAGGCGTGCGCGCCGTGGATTCTTGTGATGATCGCGTTCCTGCTGCTGATCACGTACGTTCCGATCATCACCCTGTGGCTGCCTAACCTGCTGATGGGCACGAGCTGATGCTGCACTGACGCAGTTGCGGCCCTGCGATACAGACGCAGGGCCGCCGGCGTGCCGTACATCCGACCGGCGGAACTGCGCGACCCCTCTTTCGTATACTCCCTGACTAAAGACTTCGCCGGCCGCCGCTGGACCGAGCGGAGCAACTTTTCTTCAAGGAGACAGTTCATGCATTTCCGCGCAATCCGTTCGCTGGGCCTCGTTCTTTCTGCAACACTTTTCGCCTTCAGCCCGACGGCGTCGGCACAGCAGAAGTTCATCAACATCCTGACCGGTGGACAGAGCGGCGTGTACTACCCGCTTGGCGTGGCGTTGGGCCAGATCTACACGAAGGCAATCCCGGATACGAAGACCAGCGTGCAGGCGACGAAGGCCTCGGTGGAGAACCTCAACCTGGTGCAGGCGGGCCGCGGCGAGATTGCGTTCACACTGGGCGATGCGCTGTCGGACGCGTGGAAAGGCGACGAGGAAGCCGGCTTCAAGACGCCACTCAAGGGATTGCGCACTGTGGCGGGCATCTATCCCAATTACATCCAGATCGTCGCCAGTGCCGACTCAGGCATCAAGACGCTGGCCGATCTCAAGGGCAAGCGCATTTCGGTCGGGGCGCCGCGCTCGGGCACTGAACTGAATGCGCGTGTGATCCTGAAGGCGGCGGGCCTCACCTACAAGGACTTCGCCAAGGTCGAGTACCTGCCCTTCGGAGAATCGGTCGAACTGATCAAGAACCGCCAGCTCGACGTGACGCTGCAGTCAGCCGGCCTCGGCGTAGCCTCAATCCGCGACCTGGCGACCTCGATCACGATCAATGTGGTCGCGGTACCTCTCGAGATCGCCTCGAAGATCACCGACCCGGCCTACGTGCCGGCTTCGATTCCCGCGAACACCTACACAGGACAGACCGACGCCGTGCCGACGGTCGTGATCCGCAACTTCCTGGTCACCGGCGAAAGCGTGCCCGCTGAGACCGTCTACGCAATGACCAAGGCGTTGTTCACCAACCTGGACCAGATGTCGGCGGCGCACTCGGCCGCCAAGTCCATCACGGCGGCCGATGCGCCGAAGAACATGCCGGTGCCGCTGCATCCAGGCGCGGAACGCTACTACCGCGAGGCTGGACTGCTGAAGTAGGCCGGACCATCGTCGCCGAATCCGATGGCACAGGTCTCCTGTGCCATCGTTGTTTCCGGGCCCTTCCCGCATGACGAACGCCGTCTCCAACGCTGACGCCCAGCTGCAGGCCGGGACCATTCGGCTGTCGAAGGCGGCTTATGCGATCGCGATCGTCTTCTCGACGTTCCAGATCTACACGGCCGCCTACAGCCCGCTGTCGAGCGGCGTGGTGCGCGCGGTCCATGTCGGCTTCCTGCTTCTGATGACCTTCGTGCTGCTGCCGCCGCTGGGCCGCCGCTGGCTGGGATGGGGACTGGGGATCGTCGCTTTTGCCATCGGCCTGTACCACTGGGTGTTCGAGGCCGACCTGATCGTGCGCGCCGGCGAGCTCACGGACTGGGACATGGTCGTCGGCATCACCTCGATCGCGCTGGTGTTCGAGGCGACGCGGCGCACGATGGGCTTTGCGCTGCCGCTGATCTGCGCGATCTTCCTCGCCTACGCGCTGTTCGGTCAGTACTTCCCGGGTGCGCTGGCGCATCGCGGCTACGGGCTCGATCAGGTCATCGGCCAGGTGGCCTTCGGCACCGAGGGCATCTACTCGACGCCGATCTACGTCAGTTCGACCTACATCTTCCTGTTCATCCTGTTCGGCTCATTCCTCGAGCAGGCCGGGATGATCAAGCTCTTCAACGACGTCGCGCTGGGGCTCTTCGGCCGCTCGCAGGGCGGGCCGGCCAAGGTATGCGTCGCTTCCTCGGCGTTCATGGGAACGATCAGCGGCTCGGGCGTGGCGAATGTGGTCGCCAGCGCCCCGTTCACGATCTCGCTGATGAAGCGCTTTGGCTACAAGCCGGCCTTCGCAGGTGGTGTCGAGGCTTGCTCGTCAATGGGCGGCCAGATCATGCCGCCGGTCATGGGCGCGGTCGCGTTCATCATGGCCGAGACGCTGAACGTGCCCTACATCGAGATCTGCAAGGCCGCGGCGATCCCGGCGACCCTCTATTTCGTCTCGTGCTTCTGGATGGTCCACCTGGAGGCGGGACGGCTCAAGTTGCTTGGACTGCCGCCGGAGGAGTGCCCGAGTGCATGGCGGGCCCTGGCCCAGGGCTGGTACCTGATCCTGCCGCTGGTCGCGCTGGTCTGGCTGCTGCTCGGCGGCTTCACGCCCTTGTTCTCCGGCATGGTGGGCCTGGCCCTGACGGCGATCCTCGTGCTCGGCATGGCGGTGGCACTCGGCCTGCGCGGCAATGCCCTGCGCACGGTCTTCTGGGTGGTGCTCGGCGTGGCCTGTGCGGCGTTCATCAAGTTCGGTGTAACCGTGTTCTTTGCCGTCATCGCTCTGCTGGTGGCGGCCTGCTTTGCCGTCAAGGGCGGTCGCGCGACGCTCAAGCTCTCGCTCGATGCGATGGCGGACGGGGCACGAAACGCCTTGCCTGTGGGCACAGCGTGTGCGCAGGTGGGCGTCATCATTGGCGTTCTCACGCTGACCGGCGCGGCGACCAACTTCGTGGGCTTCATCGTCTCGATCGGCGAATCGAGCATCTTTGCATCGCTGCTGCTGACCATGGCGGCCTGCCTGGTGCTCGGCATGGGCATCCCGACGATCCCGAACTACATCATCACGAGCTCGATCGCCGCGCCGGCGCTGCTGCAGCTCGGCGTGCCGCTGATCGTTTCGCACATGTTCGTCTTCTACTTCGGCATCATGGCCGACCTCACGCCTCCGGTGGCGCTGGCCGCCTTTGCGGCCGCGCCCTTTGCCGGTGTCTCGGGCATGAAGATTGGAATTCAGGCGGTGCGAATCGCGCTCGCGGGCTTCATCATTCCCTTCATCGCGGTGTACTCGCCGGCACTGCTGCTGCAGGGCGGCACCTGGGTCGATGTCACCTACGTCACGGTGAAGGCGCTGCTCGCGATCGGCCTATGGGGCGTCGCCGCAACGGGCTACTGGCTGGCGCCAGTCAACTGGTTCGAACGCCTGTATGTCTTTGTGGCGGCTGCGCTGCTGGTGATCGCAGTTCCGCTGACCGACGAGCTCGGGTTCGCTGCCAGCGCCGCCTTCGTCATCTGGCACGTGATCCGGGTCCGTGGAATGCGGCGCCAGGAGCGCTCCCGGTTACCGGCGCCATGATTGCAGCGGCGCTCTGCATCACGGTGGGCGCCCAGATGATCTCGCTCCCCGTGCGCCGCTTCACCCTGCAGTGGCAGCACACGGTCGAGAAAGTGCTGTGGGAAGAGGATTACCTGGTTGCCGGCGACTGGTTGCTGCTGGAGCGGGCACGCGTGCTCGGCTCCGGCGCGGGGATGGAACCACCGCCGGATGCGGTGCGCGTGGGAAAGGGCTGGAGTTTTCGGCCAGCCGATCGATGGCGGCAGTCGATGCAGCTCGCGCGCTCCGAATTTGGCGACGACTATCGCCTGTGCATCCAGAGCGACTGCCGACCGCTCTCCGACTTGGTGGCGGCACGCGGCCCAACGACCCTGGCCGCCTGCGATGGTGCCAAAGCCCAGTGACTGCCGACCCCGCCGAGCAGGCGTGATCGTTCAGCCAGCAGTCCGTTGCTTGCGGTTCGGGCAGTCAGCACAGCTCAGCGATCGCCCATCCTCCAGTCGCACCTCGGGACCGCCACATGATCCCCGCAGGCAGCGCCCCGTTGTCATGACTCCGAGCGCCATGCCGAGCACCGCGATGCCGATGATGGCAACCGCCGCCAGCAGGACCATCCAGAACGTTCCGCCGCTCATGCGCGCGAGGCTCCCAGTGCCGCGAACGCCGTAGTCATGGAGTCTTTGAATCCGCCGCCGGGAAGCCGCTCGATGAACTGGGCGGCGATGCCCGAGGCTTCGGCGAGGGCCCTGCCCTGCTCGGCGCCCAGCACGATCAGCGCGGTCGCCTGCGCGTCGGCCCGCATGCCGTCATCGGCGACGACCGTGACCGAGCACAGAGCGTGACGTATCGGCGCCCCCGCGCGCGGATCGATCTCGTGCGAGTAACGCTGGCCGTGCTCGATGAAATAATTGCGATAGTCACCCGAGGTCGCCATGGCACGCCCGCTGAGCGGAACGACCCAGCGCGCGCGCTGCGGCATTGCATCGGGCTCTTCGATTCCGATCCGCCACGCCTGCCCCGTCGCGTTGAGCCCGCGCACACGGACCTCACCACCGACTTCGACCATGTAGTTGTCTATGCCATGCGCCTCGAGCGCTGCGGCCGCGCGATCGACGCCGTAGCCCTTCGCAATGCCGCCCAGGTCCGCCTGCAGGCCCACATGCCGCTTCGTGACGCTCCGGCTCGCACCGTTTAACTCAAGTCCACGCCAGTCAACGCGGCGGCGCTCTGCCGCAATGGAGCCCGTGTCCGGCACACTGCGCACGGCGCGCGTCCCGAACCCCCACTGCTCCACGACCGGCGCGACGGTTACGTCGAACGCGCCGCCCGACCAGCGGCTGACCTCATCGGCCGCCAAAAGCACGGCAAAAAGTTCCTGCGACAGCGGGACGGGCGCACCGGGACCGGCGCGATTGAAGGCCGACAGCTCCGACTCCGGCTGGAACATCGACATGCGATCGTCGACCTTGTCGAGTGCCTCCTGCACTCCGGCGCGCAGCGCCGCGGCATCACCCGCCGGAGCGCGCAGGCGCACGTTGTAGGTGGAACCCATCGTCGAACCGCCGAAATGCAGATATCGCGCTGACTCAGCGGTGCCCGGTTTACGACCGCAACCAGCCAACGCCAGCGCGCCCAGGCCAAGCATCAGGCTGCGGCGGCGCGTAGAGAGAATCGCGTCCATGTTGTCGTCTCCTGCTGTCTGCTCAGCTTTCAAGGCGTGCTCCGGTGCCGCGCACGGCGGCCTCGAACCGACCCTCGCCGCGTTCGATCATCTGCCGAACCAGATCACCGATCGAGATCAGCCCGAAAACGCGCGGGCCGTCGATCACCAGCAGGTGCCGGTGCCGGTTCATGTGCATCAGGGAGAGCGCCGCCTCGATCGTCGTGCCCGGCGTGACGAAGCGCACGTCGCGCGTCATGACCATGGAGATCGGCGTCTTCTTCGGGTCGAGGCCGGCGTTCACGACGCGCACCAGCACATCGCGCTCGGTGAAGATGCCACCGACCAGTCCGTCCTCGGTCTTGATCAGCACCGCACCGACGTGGCGCGCCGCCATCACCTGCACCGCGTCGGCGACAGTGGACGACGCGGGCACTGAGATCAGTTCATCGCTCGCTTTCGTGCGCACGACGTGCTCGACGGTCTCCTGCAGCATGGTCTCTCCTCTGCCCGATCAACCGAAGTCGTCGAGCATGATGTTCTCGCGATCGACCCCAAGGTTCAGCAGCATCGCGATGACGGCCTTCGTCATCGGACCCGGGCCGCACATGTAGTACTCGACATCCTCCGGCGCGGGATGATCCTTCAGGTAGTTCTCGAACAGCACGTTATGGATGAAGCCGGTCGGCCCGGACCAGTTGTCCTCGGGCAGCGGTTCCGACAACGCCAGGTGCCAGGTGAAGTTGGGGTTCTCGGCGGCGAGCTTGTCGAACTCCTCGACGTAGAACGCTTCGCGCATACTGCGTGCGCCGTACCAGTAAGTCATCTTCCGCTTCGAGTGCAGCCGAAGCAGCTGGTCGAAGATGTGCGAGCGCATCGGCGCCATGCCGGCGCCGCCGCCGACGAAACACATCTCGGCCTGCGTGTCGCGGGCAAAGAACTCGCCGAACGGACCGGATACCGTCACTTCGTCGCCCGGCTTCAGGTTGAACACCCACGAACTCATGATGCCGGGTGGGATGTCCTGCCGGTACTCCGGCGGAAATGCAATGCGGATCGTGAAGAGCAGCATGCCCTTCTCGAGCGGGTAGTTCGCCATCGAATAAGCGCGCGTGATCTGCTGAGGCGAGATCGATCTAAAACGCCAGAGGTCGAACTTGTCCCAGGCCTCGCGGAACTCCGGCTCGATGGCGAAGGTCTTGAACTCGATCTCGTGCGGCGGGCACTCGAGCTGCACGTAGCCACCCGCACGGAACGGCACTTCGTCGCCGGCGGGCAACTCGAGCTTCAGCTCCTTGATGAATGTCGCGACGTTGCGGTTCGAGACCACGCGGCAGTTCCACTTGCGCACGCTGAAGATCTCGGGCGCGACTTCGATCTTCATGTCGCCCTTGACCTTGACCTGGCACGCGAGCCGGCAGCCGCGGCGCGCTTCGCCCGGACTGATGAAGCCCGTCTCGGTCGGCAGCAGCGCGCCGCCGCCTTCCTTGATCACCACTTCGCAGACGCCGCAGGCGCCCTTGCCGCCGCAGGCCGAGGGAATGAAGATTTTGTTGTCCGCGAGCGCGCCCAGTAGCGTGCCGCCGGCGGCGACCCTCAGGGTCTTGTCGGCATCCTCGTTCACGACGATCGACACTTCGCCCGCGGCAACGAGCTTGCTGCGCGCGCCCAGCAGGATGCCCACCAGCAGCAGCACCACCCCGGTGAACATAAACACGGCGAGAACGATATCGAGCATGGCGGCCGCGGCGTCCTAGAGCTGGATTCCGGAGAAGACCATGAAGGCGAGCGACATCAGGCCAGCCGTGATGAAGGTGATGCCCAGCCCCTTCAGCCCGTCGGGCACGTGCGAATACGTCATCTTCTCGCGGATCGCCGCCATCGCGACGATTGCGATGAACCAGCCGAACCCCGAGCCGACGCCGAACACCACGCTCTCGGCGAATGAATAGTCGCGCTCCTGCATGAACAGCGACCCGGCCGAGTATCACGCAGTTGACCGCAATCAGCGGCAGGAAGACGCCGAGCGTCGTGTAGAGCTTCGGCGCATAACGGTCGACCGCCATCTCGACGATCTGCGTGGCCGCGGCGATCGTCCCGATGAAGAGGATGAACGACGAGGAAGCTGAGGTTGACGGTCGGCCAGCGCGGGGCTGACCCACGCCAGCGCACCCTCCGCCAGCAGGTAATGCAGCAGCAGGTTATTCAGCGGCACCGTCAGCACCTGCACGAAGATCACCGCCGCGCCCAGGCCGATCGCCGTTTCCACCTTCTTCGAGCACGCCAGGAACGAGCACATGCCGAGAAAGTAGGCGAGCGCCATGTTCTCGAGGAAGATCGAGCGGACGGCGAGATTGGCGAAGTGCTCCATCAATGCCCGCCCGGCCGCCCGAAGGGCATTGATCGCCCCCGCGGGGGGCAGCGATCACAGTGAGCGTGGGGCCGTTCATCAGTCTCTCTCTTGCAACTGCGGCTTCCACACCCGCAGCGCCCAGATCAGCAGCCCGATGACGAAGAGCGCCGACGGCGCCAGCAGCATCAGCCCGTTGGGCACGTACCAGCCGCCGTCCTGCACCAGCGGCAGCACCGTGAAGCCGAAAATCTTGCCGGCGCCAAGCAGCTCCCGCGCCAGCGCGACCAGCATCAGCACCAGCGCGTAGCCCAGCCCGTTGCCGATGCCGTCCCAGAAGGACCGCAACGGCGGGTTCTGCATCGCATAGCCCTCGGCGCGCCCCATGACGATGCAGTTGGTGATGATGAGCCCGACGAACACCGACAGCTCGAGCGACAGCTCGTACAGCGTTGCCTTCAGGATCTGGTCAAACACGATGACCAGCGAGGCGATGATCGACAGCTGCACGATGATGCGGATGCTGCCCGGCGTGTAGTTGCGCACCAGACTGACGGCGAGGTTGGCAAGCGCCGTGACCAGCATCACACCGATGCCCATCACCATCGCCTTGTCCATGCGCGTGGTCACAGCCAGCGCCGAGCAGATGCCCAGCACCTGCACGCCGATCGGGTTGTTGATGATCAGCGGATCGATCAGCGCCTTGCGGTCCTCGCGGCTGAAGGGGATCGCGGCCATCTAGTCCTCCGCGCGCCGGGCCGAGTGCGCCCGCTGGTCGTGCAAGCTCATGTGACCTGCCCCTCCCGGAAGCGCTTCAGGAACTTGCCGTAGCCGTTGTCCGACAGCCAGAACTGCATCAGCCGCGTGATCGCGTTGCTGGTGACAGTCGCGCCCGACAGCCCGTCGACCCGCAGCGGGTCGGCCTCGGGCGTACCTGCCTGTCCCTTGATGACCATGATGCGCGCGTTCCACTGGTCGTCGAAGCCCTTGCGGCCGCGCCACAGCGCCTGCCATTTCGGGTTGCCGATCTCGCCGCCGAGGCCCGGCGTCTCCTTCTGGTCGTAGTACGTCAGCCCGCGCACGGTGTTGCCGTCGCGGTCGAGCGACAGGAAGCCGTAGATCGTGCCCCACATGCCGAGGCCCTCGACCGCGATGACGATCTGGTCGACCTGCGTCGCCTTGCATGATGAAGTAGACGACGCCGCAAGTTCGGCAGCCGGCCGATGCCGGCATTATTCGGACGGCGCAACGCGGCTGGTCGCAGGGTCGCCGCGCGCCTTGCGCTGGTCGTAGCCGCGCGCATCAATGCTTTCCGCCGGCACCAGTTCGCCGGTGGCGAGGTCGACCAGTCGCACGCTGATGCGCTCGTCGAAGATGCGGTTGACGTCGGCCGCGGTGACATCGACGCCGGGTTCGAGCAGGCCGGCCGCCAGCAGGACGTTCTTCTCCATGTACAGCCGCGCGCTGGCGGCCTGCCGCGGCTGCAGCGTGACTGCCGCCACCGACACCAGCAGCGCGCAAACCACGCACACCGCGGTGGCGAACAACAGCGTGTAGCGCGTGCTTTCACGCTTCGACACGACGCTTCCTCCGCGTGATGTTGGCCTTGACGAAGAAGTAGTCGATGACCGGCGCCATCACGTTCATGAACAGGATCACCAGCATCATCGCCTCCGGATAGGCCGGGTTGACGATGCGGATCAGCACCACCATCGCGCCGATCATGAAGCCGTAGATCCACTTGCCCGAGTTACTGAACGGCGACGTCACGGGATCGGTGGCCATGAACGCCATGCCGAAGGCCCAGCCGCCGAGCACCATGTGCCACCAGAACGGCACGCCGAACCAGGGATTCGTGCTCGAGCCGATCGCATTGAACAGCAAGTGCCATGCAGACCGTCCCGAGCGTCACGGCGGCCATGGTTCGCCATGAACCGACCTTGGTCACGGCGATGATCACGGCACCGATGAGGCAGGCGAGCGCCGAGGTCTCGCCCATCGAGCCGGGCTCCAGGCCGATGAAGGCGTTCCACCAGGAAAAGCCGGCCGACTCGAACGGCTCCGTCATCACGCGCATCTGGCCGAGCAGCGTGGCGCCGGAGAATCCGTCGACCGCCGCTCCCTGCGGGACCGCCGTCCAGACCTTGTCGCCGGAGATCTCCCCCGGGTAGGCGAAGAACAGGAACGCGCGCGCCGCCAGCGCCGGGTTGATGAAGTTCATGCCGGTGCCGCCGAACACTTCCTTGGCGATCACCACGCCGAAACTGATGCCGAGCGCGGCCTGCCACAGGGGCGTCGTCGGCGGCAGGATCAGCGGGAACAGGATGCCGGTGACGAAGAAGCCCTCGTTGACCTCGACCTTGCGGACGATCGCGAACAGCACTTCCCAAGTGAGGCCGACGACCATCGTCACGATATAGAGCGGCAGGAAGTACAGCGCGCCGTGCACGAGATTGGCGATGCGCGCTCGACGGCGAATAGCCCGTGCCCAGCAGGCCGATCACCGCGTGCCGCCAGCCGTCGAGCTGCCCGACCTTGGCCGGGTCGATCGCGAGATTCGCCTGCAGCCCCGTGTTGAACATCGCCATGAACACGCACGGCAGCGCGGCGATGACGACCGTCATCATCATGCGCTTGAGGTCGATCGCATCGCGCACGTGCGCGCCGGTCGTCGTCACCGACGACGGCGAGTAGAAGAAGGTGTCCATCGCCTCCCACAGCGGGTGCCAGCGATGCAGCCTGCCGCCCTTCTCGAACACCGGTGCGACCTGATCGAGCCTTTGCCGCAGCCAGCGCATCAGTGCTCCTTCTCGATGCGGTCGAGCGCGGCGCGCAGCAGCGGCCCGTACTCGGTCTTGCCGGGGCACACGTAGGTGCACAGCGCGATGTCGTCCTCGTCCAGCTCGAGCGCACCCAGTTCGACGGCGCGCTGGTCGTCGCGGATGATCAGCGCGCGCAGCAGGAAGGTCGGCAGCATGTCAAAGGGCATCACGCGCTCGTAGGAGCCGATCGGCACCATCGCGCGCGGCGACCCGTTGGTCGTCGTGCTCAGGGCAAAGCGGTGCGCACGGCGAAATGCGCCCGAGCACAGTGTTCGTGACCGAATACTTCTCCGCGCCCGGCGCGATGTAGCCGAACATCTCGCGCTCACCGGCCTCTGGGAGCACGGCAATCTGCAGGTGATGGCGCCCGAGGAAGGCATCGGCTCCCGACGTTCGCGCGCGGCCGTCGAGCACCGACCCCGAGATCACGCGCTGGCGCCCGGGCAGAAGTTCGCCTTCGAGCAGTTCATCGAGCGAGGCGCCCTGGCGGGTGCGCAGCAGGCGCGGCTTTCGTGCGCCGGGGCCACCCAGCGCGATGATACGCTCGACATCGAGGCGGCCTGTCGTGACGAGGCAGCCGATGGCGATGACATCCTGGTAGCCGATGGTCCACACGCTGCGATGCAGCCCGACGGGCAGCAACTGGTGTACATGCCACCCGGCATTGCCGCTGGGATGCGGACCGGCGAACTCGACCACCTCCACGCCCGCCGGCGCACTGACGCGATGACCCTCGGCGACGCAGGCATAGACCTTCGGTGCCAGGGCAACCAACGCCTCCAGGCCTGCGTGGAAGTCTGCTGCGCGCTCGGCGATGACCGTTGCCGGAGCGACCGCATGGGGCCGCGTGTCGGTCGCGGTGACGAAGATCGCGGCCGGCGTCGAATCCGGCGCTGCCACGCGGCCGAACGGTCGTGTCCGCAACGCGGTCCACAGCCCGGACTCGAGCAGCAGCGCACGCACCGACTCGGCATCGCGCGCCTGGCCCGGGCCCTTGTAGCTTTCGAACGGCGCCTGCGCCTCGCGCTCGGCAACCGCAATCACCACCGACACCAGGGTCCTGCGCTCGCCGCGATGGATGGCCGTGACGGTACCGCCGGCGGGCGCCGTATAGCGCACGCCGACGCGCTGCTTGTCCTCGATCAGCGTCTGTCCCAGCGCCACCTGATCGCCGACCTCGACCTTTACAGCAGGCTTCAGGCCGGGAAAATCGGGCCCCATGAGGGCGACGGTCGACACGGTGCGCGCCGACTCGACGGCGCCTTCCGGCGCACCGGCCAGCGGCAAGTCGAGTCCCCTGCTCGATCGCACGACGGTCATGCCGCTGCCACCCTCCCTCTCCCGGTGGGCCCTTCGATGTGCACAGACGCGTTGCGCGACCTTAGTGGGACCTGCTTGCGGCGCCTTGACGACCGTCAACGCCATGACGTTGGGGCAAGCGCAGCCTATCGCATCCTATGATGTGCCCAGCCCAGGCCACGGCCTATCGCTTGCATGAGGAGCCCTGATGACCGCGCAAACGTCGACCCAGACCCTGCTGGCTCGCCATCCGTTCACGTACGGCATGGGTGGCCCCGCCATCGAAAAACTTGCTTCGCTGGCGCGAAACGTCAGCTTCGCGCGCAACGAGGTGATCTTCCGCGAGGGCGACGATATCCATGACTTCTTCCTGGTCGTATCCGGCCGGGTGGGCCTCGAGATCGTCTCCGAGGGCGTGGCGCACCGCGTGCACACCCTCAGTGCGGGAGACGAGCTCGGCTGGTCGGCGGTATTGATGGGCCAGGGCAAGTACTTCCAGGCGCGTGCGCTGGAACAGGTCGGGGCACTGGCGTTCGATGGCCGCGAGTTGCTCGCGCTGTGCGAAAGTGAACCTGCGTTCGGCTTCAAGCTGATGCACCGCCTGCTCGGTGTCGTGGCCGAACGCCTGCAGGCGACCCGGCTGCAACTGCTCGACACGTATTGGCCGGTCGCCCACAAGGCCGGCGCCTGAGCGCCGTGTTCAGCTAGGCCGTACCCCCGTGCGGTTCCGCTGCAGTGCACCTGCTGCAGTGCGGCGATCGCGCTGCCCATCGCCGGTACGCTGCGGGCCCGTAAGTTCACCCTGTTTGGCGCTCGAGCGCACCCACCTCGATGGACGACGACCGAGCGCTCGAACAGCGTGAACCGTGGAGCGCGGTGCTGGCTCTGGGTATCACCCAGATAACGGCCTGGGGTTCGATCTACTACCTGTTTCCCTTGCTGATGGACCCGCTGCAAGCGGCGCTGGGTGCCAGCAAGTCGGTCGTGGTCGGGGCGTTCACCGCTCTCGTTGATGGTTTCCGGCCTGCTGGCGCCGGTCGTCGGTCGAGCCATCGACCGGCGCGGTGGCCGGATGCTGATGGCCGCAGGCTCACTGCTCGCCGCGGCGGCGCTGGCGGCACTCGGCCAGGTCACGACTCTGCTGCACCTGTATGTCGTGTGGGCGCTGCTCGGCGTGGCGATGGCGGGGACGCTCTACGAACCGGCCTTCGCCGTCCTGACGCGTGCTTTCGTCAACAACCACCGGCGCGCCATTGCCGTGCTGACGCTGTTCGGCGGATTTGCCAGCACGGTCTTCTGGCCACTGGGGCAGGCGCTGATCGACGCCTACGGCTGGCGCACGACAGCGGCAGTTTTCGGCGCGCTTCATCTGGTCATCTGCGTTCCGCTGCATCTGACCCTGCTGCCGCGCGGCGGACTGCGCCCGGCCGACCCGCCCGCACAGGCGCACTCGCACTCGCTCGGGGACGCGATGCGCACGCCCGTGTTTTACCTGCTCGCCGTCGCCTTCACGTTCAATGCGCTGGTGTTCTCCGCGATGACGATTCACCTGCTCGCGATGATCATCGCCAAAGGCCTGACAGCGGCCCAGGCCGCTGCGCTGGGCGCGTTGGTCGGTCCGATGCAGGTCGCGGGACGCCTGGCCGAGATGACCTTCGGGCAGCGCGTTTCGCCGGCCACCGTCGGCGTCATCGCCTGCGGGCTGCTCCCGGCGTCGATCCTGTTGCTGGCACTCAACGAACCGTCGGCATTGAATTTCCTGCTCTTCGCCCTGCTCTTCGGCGCCGGCAACGGCGTGATGACCATCGTGCGCGGCACGATTCCCGTGGAATTCTTCGGCCGCGCGCACTATGGCGCCGTCAACGGCGCTCTCGCGGCGCCGGTCCTCACCGCCAAGGCCGTCGGGCCGCTGGTTGCCGCCATGGCCTGGGCATGGACGCGCGACTACGACGCTGTTGCGCTGATGCTGGCCGCGGCTGGACTGTGCTCGCTCGCCTTCCTCGCGCTCGCCTTGAGCTGGCGGCGCCGCTGAGCGCTGGGATCGCAGCGCGCGTCGCCGCGATCTTGCAGTCACCAGGGCTCAAGCATGGCCGTGTGTGGGCTCGGCCGACGGTTGCGCAGCGTCCGGCGCATCCACCGGGCGCGCCGGAGCCGCGTGACGCCGCTTGCGGAAGTCCGACCACCATGCCGCGGCGTCCATCTGCGTCCACGCGAGGCGACTTGCCAGCCGGTCGAGCGCCTCGACAACCGCCTCAGCACTCTTTGGACGCCGGGCGCGGTCCTTCTCGAGGCAGGACGCAATCAGCGCGTCCAGCGCCTCGGGCACCGCGACACCTGCGGCCGATACGCGCGGCGCCGTGGCATGCAGCACCTGGTTGCTGATCGCGAGGCTGTCGTCGCCCTCGAAGATCGACGTGCCGGTCAGCAGGAAGTACCCGACGGCCCCGAGCGCATAGATGTCGGAACGCGCATCGACGTCGGAAGGATTGATCAGCCGCTCCGGCGCCATATAGCGCGGCGTGCCCACGATCTTGAGCTGCTTGGTGATGTCGCGCGTATCGGCGTGTTCGAGGTTCTTGACGAGGCCGAAGTCGAGCAGCTTGACGACATCGTCCTCACCGCGCCGGCACAGCATCACGTTCTCGGGCTTGACGTCGCGGTGGATCATCCCGTGCGTGTGCGCCTCACGCAGCGCCGCGGCCACCTGGCGCAGGATGTGGATCGCCCGTCCAGGCGGCACCCGGCCAGAGTCGGCGACGAGTTCGGCCAGCGTTACGCCGTCGAGGTACTCCATGACGTAGTACGGCTGGCCCTCGCGCGTGCGCCCGAAATCGTAGATCTCCACGGTGTTCGGGTGCAGCAGCTGGCTGGCGAGCTGGACTTCGCGCTCGAACCGGTGAATGAATTCGTCGGTCGCAATGTGCTTCTTCAGGATCTTGATCGCGGTGGGCCGTTTCAGAAGTGCATGACGGGCGAGGTAGATCGTCGCCATGCCGCCCTCGCTGACTTCTTTCCCAACGTGTACGCGCCGAGCCGCTGCACGCGCCCGAACTGACGACTCAGGCGCGCCAGCAGGAACGCCGACATGAATGCCGCCACCAGCGTCAGTGCGACGATGCCGCCGATGACCGAGAGACTGATCGTCAGATACGCAGCGTCGTCAGCGCTTCGGCGGCCGACATCTCCGCCACGACGCCAAAGTCGTAGGCGGGCAGCCACTGCCAGGCGCCGATGACCTCTGCACCGCGATAGCCTCGATACGGCGTCGAAATCACACCCTTCCGATCGACTTCAGCCCGCTTGCCGCGAGCGCCGACGGCCCGCGCCGCCGCTTCGGTGAGTGGACGGGCTGCAGGCAGGGACTGCGCCCGCTCGCCAGCTGCCAGTACGCCTCCCGGGTCACGCACGTGAATCCTGTCGGCGTGCTCGGTCCCGGGCGGCGCCTCCCCTGCCTCCGCAGCGACAATGTCTCGGCCTGACGGCTCGAGGTGAGCATGAGGCCGTCATCGCCGAAGGCATAGGCCTCCCCGGTGTCGCCCGGCCGCGCCGCGGAGAAAATCGTCTCGAGTTCACGGTCGGTCGCCACGCCCATCGCCAGAGCCGCAACCGGCGTTCCAGAACCGACGCGGATCGGCGCCAGAAACCATGCCACCGGTCGCAGCGAGCCGTCGGCCCCGCGCACGGACAGTTCTGCATCCGCATCCGGATAGGGCCGGACGAACTGCGGATGCCCTTCGAACGCCGCGTCGAGCCGCTCCCTGAACACACCGGAGCGGATGCGCTGTCCGCAGCGCAAAGGGTCCTTGGAAGACAGCACGCGGCCGTCGCGGTCGAGGATCCGGAACGCGACCACTCCCGAGGTCGACAGACGCGCCTGAACCTCCGCGCTGAGCCGCTCGGCCTCCTGCGTGCAGCGGCCCACCTCGGCCTCCACGCCGCGGCGGTTCGCCACGAACTTGGTCGCCTGCGTGACCACGGTCGGGTTGCGCGCGGTCCGTTCAACTTCGGCCATGTGTTCGAAGGCCCAGACGTCGATGCCCTTGACTACCGTGCCCAGCAAGGCCTCGAGGCTCGCCGCGCGGGTTTCCGCCAGCGCCGTGCGCACGCCGGTGTAGGTCCAGTACCCAAGCCCGACGAGAAGCACCCCGAGCAGCACCGTGGCCGCATTCCGCCAGGTCTCCGTTTCGACCAGGCCGGCGATCAGGTTGGGGATGGCGCCGGCGGCCGCGTCGGGATCGCCGGCGCCGATGTCTGCCGGCAGCTTCAGCGTTTCTGAGACGCCGTCGGTCGTGTCGTTCATCGGCCGTGCCACTTCGCTGCACCCGTGCCGAATGCCGGGCACGAGCGTTCGGTGCGCGCAGTCGCGGCCGCGGACACGCCCGTTTCGCAGATCCTCAGCGCCGCGCCCTTCTGGACTGGGTACATCAAGTGGCCGTCAACAACCAACAGGCGGCCATCCTAGCGCGCCGTGAGCATGCCCAGCGCATCGAAGAAGCGCCGCTACGGCGCGCGCAGGTGCTTTCGGGGCCGGACTTCAGCGGCCCAGCAGCGTGATGAAGACGCCGGGGAAGACCGTCAAAGCGATCGTCGGCACCAGGCACAGGACGCCTGCCATGACGGCGATGCGTCCCGTCGCCGGCGTTCCTTCGGGCTGCGACCCCATGAACATCAACTGGATCACACGCAGGTAGAAGTAGATGCCGAGGTAGCTCCCGACCAGCCCGAGCACCGCGTAGAGCGTGTAGCCCGCCGCGATGACGTTCTTGAAGATGAGGAACTTCGCGACGAAACCGGGGAACGGCGGTATGCCCGCCAGCGAGAGCAGCGCGATTCCGAGCAGGATCGCGGCGTACGGCTGGCGGTGGTACAGGCCCTTCAGCGCATCGAGGCGGTCACGGCGCGCGTCATCCGGCCCGGCCGGCAATGACGCGAACGCAAGCGCATTCATCAGCCCATACGCAAGCAGGTAGAAGATGACGGCCTGCAAGCGGGTCGGACCGTCACCCAGCAGCGCGTAGAAGAGATAACCCGCGTGTGCGATCGAGGAGTAGGCGATCATCCGCCGGAAGCTCGTCTGTCGCATGGCGGCCAGGTTGCCCCAGACCATCGAGATCAGTGGCAGGATCACGATCAGGTCGACCAGCGGACTGCCAAGCTCCGCCATGCCGACGATCCGCACGACGGCCAGCAGCACGCCCGCCTTGATCACGATGGCCATGAATGCCGTCACGGGCACACTGGCGGCTTCGTAGGCATCCGGCGCCCAGGTGTGGAACGGGACGACGGCCGCCTTGAGGAAGAACGCGACCAGCACCAGGATGACAGCCACCACCGCCAGCGTGTCCTTGGCCTGCGCGGCCTTGACGAACGCATCGAGCGCAAGCGAGCCGGTCGCGCCGTAGACCAGCGAGGCTCCCATCAGGAACATCGCGGTCGCCGCCCCGCCCAGCACCAGGTACTTCAGCGCCGCCTCCGCCGCCTCGTGCCGCTTGTAGGCGAGCAGCACCAGCACGTACACCGGCATCGACATGATTTCGAGGCCAAGGAACATCGTCAGGAATCCGTCGGCGGAGGTGACGAGCAGCACGCCGTAGAGCGACGACAGCAGCAGGATGTAGAAGCGCTCGTCTTCGCCGAACTCGTCACGCGACAGCTGCAGTAACGGCAGCGTCAGCGCCAGGACCACGGCCTTGGCCGTCAGTGTCGCCTGGTCGACCGAGAAGTGCCCCGGGAACGGCGATCCCTGGAACTGGACGATGGCGAGCAGCGCGGCCATCGATGCCGCACCCAGCACCGCGGCCATCGCCACCAATGCGGAATACTTCTGGCCGACGTCCAGCACATCCAGCGCGATCAGCACGGCAATGCCGATGAGCAGCAGGTGCTCGGGCATCATCGCCACGACCATGAAGGACCAGTTCATCGTGCGGCCTCCGGTTGCAGCGCTGCATCGGCCGCGCGGGCGGTCGGAGCCAGCGGCTTCGAGGAGACGTCGACCCATTGCTGATACTGACGCGCGGCCACCTCGGTCTTGCGCAGCGCCTCCTGCGGGAAGAGCCCCAGCCAGAACACTGCCACCACGAGCGTCGCCAGAATGGCGCGCTCGCGTGCGTTGAGGTCGATCACGGGGCCATGAGGAACCTTGACGGCGCCATACAGGAACCGCTGCGCGAACCACAGCATGTACATCGCTCCCAGCACGACACCCGTGACGGCCAGTCCGGCCATCACCAGCGGCACCGAATTACCGGCCACATGGAGCGGCCAGGCGGCATTGAACGCGCCGAGCAGCACGAGGAACTCGCCGGTGAACCCGCTGGTCGTCGGCAGTCCGATCGCCGCCAGCGTCAGGATCATGAAGAACACGGAATACACCGGCAGAACCTTCGCCAGCCCGCCGTAGGCGGCGAGTTCACGCGTGTGGCAGCGCTCGTAGATCATGCCGACCATCAGGAACAGACCCGCTGCCGTCAGGCCGTGGCTCACCATCTGGATGATCGCGCCCTGGATACCGATCAGGTCCAGGCTCGCCAGGCCCAGCATCACGTAGCCCAGGTGGCTGATCGACGAGTAGGCGATGATCTTCTTGATGTCGGTCTGCACCAGCGCGAGGCAGGCGCCATAGATGATGCTGATCACCGCGACCAGCATCACCCACTCCACCGCCGCGCTCGTGGCCTGCGGAAACAGCGGGAAGCCCAGCTTGATGAAGCCGTAGGTGCCCATTTTCAGCAGGACGCCGGCCAGGATGACGGAGCCCGCCGTCGGCGCTTCCACGTGCGCGTCAGGCAGCCAGGTGTGCAGCGGCACGATCGGCACCTTGATCGCGAACGACAGCGCGAATGCGGCCAGCAGCCAGCCTTGAGCCTGCAGCGGCAACTGGTGCTTGTAGAGATCGGCGAACGAGAACGACGTCACGCCCGTGCCCTGCTGCAGCGACCAGACCAGGTAGATGATCGCCGCCAGCATCAGGATCGAGCCGAACGCGGTGTACAGGACGAACTTCACGGTCGCGTAGATGCGCCGCTCGCCGCCCCAGATGCCGATGATCAGGAACATCGGGATCAGCATCGCCTCCCAGAACACGTAGAACAGGAACAGGTCCTGCGCGAGGAAGGTCCCCAGCATCGCGAACTGGATGAAGAAGACCATCGCGTAGAAGAGCTTCACGTCCTTCTGGATGGCCGAGAAGGCTCCGGCGACGACCAGCGGCCCCAGGAACGCTGTCAGCAGCACCAGCAGCACGTTGAAGCCGTCGAGACCGATGTGGTAGTGCACGCCCCAGTCGGCGATCCACGGCAGGCGCGTTTCGAACTGCAGGCCCGGCACGCCGGCCTGGAACTTCAGGTAGAGCACTACGGTCAGCGCGAACTGGATCACCATGAACCAGAAGGTGATCTGTCGCACCAGCGCGTGACTGCGCACCGGTACCAGCAGCGCCATGCCGATCACCGGCAGGAACAGGATCAGGTTCAGCATGGCCGACTCAGACATGGCTCCAGCCCCACAGCAGCACGGCCGCCAGACCGGCGAGTACGAGGAACGCGTAGAAGTGCAGGTTCCCGGTCTGCACGCGCGACAGCAGCCCCGCAGCACCGCGCGCGGTACTGGCCATGCCGTTGAGCGTCCCGTCGATCAAAAACCGGTCGCCGAGCCGCAGGAAGACACGGTCCGAGATCCACTGGAGCGGCCGCCCGATCAGCGCTTCGTACAACTCGTCGATGTAGTACTTGCCCGACAGCACGCGATGGAGCGGCTGCACGTGCGCCCTGGCCCGCTCAGCGCGCGCGCCATTGCGCATGTAGAACCAACCCGCGGCGGCCAGACCAACCAGGGCGATAACCACCGACCCGATGACGATCGGCATGTGCGCACTCGCCGCACCGGCGCGGATCGGCGGCAGCGGCAGCATGCCTTCGAGGAAGTGCGGCACCGAGAAGAAGCCGCCGACGGTCGACAGCACCGCCAGCACGACCAGCACGCCGCTCATCGACCAGGGTGACTCGTGAATGTGGTGCGCGGTCTTCTCGTCCATGCGGCCGGTGCCGAAGAACGTCAGCCACAGCAGACGGAACATGTAGAACGCCGTCATCAGCGCGGTCGCCGCCGCCGCGACGAAGAGCCACGGCATGCCGCCACGGTCGCTCGCAAAGGCGAACCACAGGATCTCGTCCTTCGAGAAGAAGCCTGAAAGCGGCGGCAGGCCGGCGATCGCGGCCGTGGCGATCGCGAAGGTAACGAAGGTGATCGGGATCTTCCTCGCCAGGCCACCCATCTTGCGGATGTCCTGCTCGCCCGACATCGCGTGGATCAC
>CAVPDC010000004.1:0-69314 GCA_963702595.1 uncultured beta proteobacterium
AGACCATCGCGTAGAAGAGCTTCACGTCCTTCGGGATGGCCGAGAAGGCTCCGGCGACGACCAGCGGCCCCAGGAATGCCCCCTCAGCACCAGCAGGACGGTCGAACAAATCAAACCTCGACGGGGAAGGGCACGCCCCGCAGTTGGCGATCCACGGCAGGCGCGTCTCGAATTGACAGGCCCGGCACGCCAGCCTGAAACTTCAGGTAGAGCACCACGGTCAGCGCGAACTGGATCACCATGAACCAGAAGGTGATCTGTCGCACCAGCGCGTGACTGCGCACCGGCACCAGCAGCGCCATGCCGATAACCGGCAGGAAGAGAATCAGGTTCAGCATGGACGAGTCAGACATGGCTCCAGCCCCACAGCAGCACGGCCGCCAGACCGGCGAGGACCAGGAACGCGTAGAAGTGCAGGTTCCCGGTCTGCACGCGCGACAGCAGCCCCGCAGCACCGCGCGCGGTGCTGGCCATGCCGTCGAGTGTGCCGTCGAGCAGCAGTCGGTCGCCGAGGCGAAGGAAAATGCGGTCTGAAATCCATCGGAGCGGCCGCCCGAGCAGCGCTTCGTACAGTTCGTCGATGTAGTACTTGCCCGACAGCAGTCGATGGAGCGGCTGCACGCGCACCCTCGCCCGCTCGGCGCGCGCGCCGTTGCGCGAGTAGAACCAGCCCGCGGCGGCCAGACCGGCCAGGGCGATGACCACCGACCCGATGACGATCGGCATGTGCGCGCTCGCCGCACCCGTGCGGATCGGCGGCAGCGGCAGCATGCCTTCGAGGAAGTGCGGCACCGAGAAGAAGCCGCCGACAGTCGACAGAACCGCCAGCACGACCAGTACACCACTCATCGACCAAGGCGACTCGTGAATGTGGTGCGCGGTCTTCTCGTCCATGCGGCCGGTGCCGAAGAACGTCAGCCACAGCAGACGGAACATGTAGAACGCCGTCATCAGCGCGGTGGCCGCCGCTGCGACGAATAGCCACGGCATGCCGCCACGATCGCTGGCAAACGCGAACCACAGGATTTCGTCCTTTGAGAAGAAGCCTGACAAAGGCGGCAGGCCGGCGATCGCGGCCGTCGCGATCGCGAAGGTGACGAAGGTGATCGGGATCTTCTTCGCCAGGCCGCCCATCTTGCGGATGTCCTGCTCGCCCGACATCGCGTGGATCACCGAGCCGGCGCCGAGGAACAGGCACGCCTTGAAGAACGCGTGCGTGTACAAATGGAACACTGCCACCCCATAGGCGCCGACTCCGGCGGCCAGGAACATGAAGCCGAGCTGCGAGATCGTCGAGTACGCCAGCACCTTCTTGATGTCGGTCTGCACCAGCGCGATCGTCGCCGCGAAGAACGCGGTGGCCACACCGATCGTGGCGACCAGTGCCGAGGCCTCCGGCGCGTGCAGGAAGATGCCGTGCAGCCGCGCCACCAGGTAGACGCCGGCGGTCACCATCGTCGCCGCATGGATCAGCGCCGAGACCGGGGTTGGCCCCGCCATTGCGTCGGGCAGCCAGACATGCAGCGGAATCTGCGCCGACTTGCCGGTCGCGCCGATGAAGAGAAAGACGCCGACCAGGCTGGCGGAGACCGCGACCGGCCCGGCAAGGAAGGCGGCGTTGATCTGGTCCATCTCGAGCGTGCCGAGCGCGCGGTACAGCAGGAACATGCCAAGCAGGAAGCCGGCGTCGCCAACGCGGTTCGTGATGAAGGCTTTCTTGCCTGCAGCGGCCTTTTCAGGATCCTCGAACCAGAACCCGATTAGCAGATAGGACGCCAGCCCCACGCCTTCCCAGCCGACGAAGAGCACGAGGAGTGAGCGCCCCAGCACCAGCATCAGCATGAAGAACAGGAACAGGTTGAGGTACGCGAAGTAGCGCGCATAACTCTTGTCCTCATGCATGTAGCCGGTCGAGTAGATGTGGATCAGCGAGCCAACGCCGGTGACGATCAGCACCATCACTGCCGTCAGGCGATCGAAGTAGAACGCGATCTCGAAGGAGCGGTCGGCAAACTGCGCCCACGTGAACACGGTCTGCACCAGCGGTGTGCCGGTGGACATCAGTTCCATCGTGGCGCGGATCGCGATGACGAACGCCGCGATCGGCAGCCCGCACGCAACGAGGCTGACGAAACGCTTGCCGAAGCGGTTGCCCAGCAAACCGTTGATGACGAAGCCGATCAGCGGCAGGACGACGATGGGAAGCAGCAGTGAGGTCATCGGGTCACCGTCTCATCCCTTGAGATCCGCGTAGGCGTCGAGGTCGAGCGTCCGCTTCTGCCGCACCAGCAGCAGCACGATCGGAATCGCGATCGCGATTTCAGCGGTTGCGACGACGAAGATCAGGAACACCAGGACCGCACCCACGGCGGAACCCAGCTGGTAGGCGAAGGTCACGAGGCTGAGGATGACGCCATTGAGCATCAGCTCCATGCACATCAGCATCACCAGGACGTTGCGACGGATGATCACGCCGGTAAGGCCGATCGCGAACAGCGCGATGGAGAGCCCGATCAGCATCTGCACCTTATCCATGGTGCCTCCGGCTGACCTGGACAACGGAAATGGCCGCGACAATGGCTGCCAGCAGCAGGATCGACGTCAGTTCGAACTCGAGCCAGTACTCGTTGAGGAACTGAGCCGAGAACTGCGCCAGCGTGAAGCCGGCTCCACCGGCCGCGCGAGGAACCTTGCCGGCGGCATCCCACACGAGCGAACCCAGCGCAGCGATGAAGAGTCCGCAGGCGATCACGCCGGGCACCAGCAGGCTCGAGAACCTCCGCCTGACCGCCGAGTCACGGGGATCGAGCAGCATGATGACGTAGACGATGAAGACCATGACCGCACCGACATAGATCAGCACCTGGAAGGCAGCGATGAAGTGCACGCCGAGCAGGCCATAGACGCCACCGAGGAAGACCATCGTCGAGATCAGCGCCATCGCCACCCGCATTGGCTCGCGCAGCACCAGCACCAGCACGGCACCGACCAGCGCACAGGCCGCGAACAGCACAAGCAGCAGCGTTTCGAGGTTGGAGAGCCATGCTTCCATCAGTGGTGCTCCTCGGGCGACGGGGCAGTGGCCGGGTAGTGCTTGGCGACGTCGCTCTGCGGCCGCCATGTCAGCAGTTCCTCCTTGCCAAGCCACATGCGGTTCCGGTCCGCCGACGGCAGGTGCGGCACGTCCTCGACCATGCGGATCGCATCCTCCGGGCAGGCCTCGACGCACAGGCCGCAGAACACGCAGCGCGAGTAGTCGATCTCGAACCGGGCCGGGTACTTCGGATGCACGGTGTCGGACGGATCGAAACCCGCCTCGATCTCGATGACCTTGGCCGGACAGACGGTCGCGCACATGTTGCACGCGATGCACTGCGGGCGGCCCGAACCGTCCTCGCGTTGCGTCAGCACGTGCTTGCCGCGATTGCCCTTGGCGTAGTCCCAGCGCTTTTCTTCCGGGTAGTAGGTCGTCAGTGCGCCTTTCCTGCCGGTCATCCAGCGCAACATGTTGCGGACGAAGACCCCGCCGGTGATGATCAGCCCGCGCACGACTTCAAAGATGTACGCCTTCTCCCACCACGACATCGTGGGCTCGTTCCAGTATTTCTTGCGGACGTAGGTGACTCGTGCCATCTCAGACTCCCAGCGCCCACACGACGAACACTGTGACGACGAGATTCACAAGCGCCAGCGGCAACATGAACTTCCACGCGAAGCGCAGCACCTGGTCGTAGCGGAAGCGCGGCAGCGTCCAGCGCACCAGGATCTGGAAACTGCAGACGACGAAGACCTTGGCCAGGAACACGACGAGTTGCGTCACGACCACGGCGCCATGCGACATGGCAACGCTGTGGCCGCCGGGAAACACGAAGCCCGCATCGGTCATGAAGGGCAGGTTGTAGCCACCGAGGAACAGCGTCGTGAAAAGCGCGCCGATGATCGCGATCTCGATGAACTCCGCGAACATGAACAGGCCCATTTTCATCGCCGAGTACTCGGTGAAGTAGCCGGCGATCAGTTCCGACTCGGCCTCGGGCAGGTCAAAGGGGATGCGCTTGTTCTCGGCCACCGCCGCCACCATGAACAGGATTGCCGCGAAAGGCTGCAGCACGATGCCCCAGGCGGGCAGAACGCCCAGCACCGTCGCTGACTGCTGCTGCACGATCGAATTCAGATCCACCGTGCCAAATATGACGATCAGGCCCAGCACCGTGAGGCCCATGATGACTTCGTAGGAGATCATCTGGCTGCCAGCGCGCAGCGCACCGAGCAGCGAGAACTTGTTGGACGACGACCAACCGGCCAGCATCGCGCCGATGATCGTCATGCCGCCGAAGGCGAAGACCATCAGCAGGCCCGCGTCGAGCCGTGCGATCTGCATCGGATAGCTCTTGTCGCCGAACCAGTCCGCAAGCAGCGGTATGAGATGCCCCGGAATCAGCACGCCGCCGAACGGGATGACGGCGAACACCAGAAGCACCGGCGTGAACACGACCCATGGGGCGACTGCGTACGCGTACCAGTCGTAGGTCTTGGGCTTGAAATCCTCCTTGAGGATCATCTTCAGGCCGTCGGCCATGCCGTGGAACAGGCCCCACCAGACCAGCTTCACCTGCGTGAAGGGAATCCGGAAGTAGGCGCGATTGGCGCCTATGCGATCCGACATCACGGCGGCCTGCTTGCGCTCGACCCAGGTCAGGATCGTGCCGAAACCCATCAGAACCGAGATGGCGTAGGTAATGAAGACGATCGAGATGACGAGGTCCTGGATCATGCGATCGCCTCGGTCCGTGCGGCCAGCTGCGCGAACAGCTGCTCGGCGTGCGCCACACCGTCCTTCTTGCGGACGATCGGCTCGAAGCGGCTCACCACACCCGCGAAGTTGGTGTAGTGCCCGGCGCGCTCGGTCTGGATGCTGACCGGGACAAAGACGTCCGCGTGCCCATTTTCGGGCGCCAGGTAGGAGCCGAGCAGGACCACCTTCGCGCCTCGCGGCAGATCGGCGAAGCTCGCGCCCTCGCCCCAGACGAGCACGAGGTCGGAATCGGCCGGCACCAGGTGCGCCTCGGCGCCGAAAAGGTCCTGCGCTGCGCGCGTATTCGGATTCTTGTCCGCCCGGATCAGCAGGTCGTCTTCAAGTCGTTCACCCGGCTGCGGCTGCCAGTCGGACTTGACGATGCACTCGACACGGTCGCCGAGCGCCGCTTTGAATGCCGCCAGTTCCTCGTTCGAGCCCCAGTTCGAAACCAGCGCGGCCGGACGCTTCGCGTCCCGGAGCAGCCGCCGGGCCGCCGCAATCGCATCACCGAGCGTGGCTGGCTTGCCCTTCTGCATCGCCTGTTCAGCGCGCGGACGCTCGAAGATCTTTGCGAGATCGCGGCCCTTGTTGCAGATCCACGGCCCGTTGACGTCCGGGTTCTCGCGCGGCGTCACGCGGGCGATCGCGCTGTTCTCGCGCGGATCGAGGGCGTTGAGCTTCCACTCGGCCTTGCGATGCCACAGGTCCACCGTGCAGCCGCGACTGCAGCCCGGGCACACGGACGGCGTGGCCTTGAGATACCAGACGCGCGCCTTGTGCAGGAACTGCTTTGACAGCAGCGCACCGACCGGACAGATGTCGATGACGTTGTCGGAATAGGGATCGGACTCGAAGTCCCGGCTTTCGACCGGCCTGACCAAGGAGGAATCACCGCGGTTCTGGATGCCCAGCGCGTACGACTTCGAGATCTCGCGGGTGAAACGCACGCAGCGCGAGCAGACGATGCAGCGTTCGTTGTCGAGCACGATCCGGCTCGACAGCTCGAAGTACTTCGTCGCATGGATCTTCGGCACCGTCGACACCGAAGGCAGCCCGTTCATTTCGTAGTGATAGTCCTGCAGCGTGCATTCGCCGGCCTTGTCGCAGATGCCGCAGTCGACCGGGTGGTTCAGCAGGATGAACTGCAGTGTCTCGCGCCGCCGTGCCCGCACCGACTCGGAATCGGTCAGCACCCGCATTCCCTCGGTGACCGGCATGTTGCAGGCGATTTCCATCCAGCTGCCGCCGCCACCCTCGCCTTCGACCTCGACGACGCAGATGCGGCAGTTGCCCGAGACCGAGAGGCTCGGGTGCCAGCAGAAGGTCGGGATGAAGTAGCCGGCGGCCTTCGCCGCCTGCATGACGGTCTGGCCCTTCGCCGCAGTGACCGGCTGCCCGTTGATGAAGAATTCAGGCATGCGCGGCCTCCTGCTCGGCGACGTCGACTTCGAGTCGCCCTCCACACTTCGAGCGTCCGTTGGCGATGTAGTACTCGAACTCGTCGCGGTACTTCGCGATGATGCCCACTGTCGCGAAGCCGGCCGCATCGCCCATGCCGCAGATCGTCGTGCCGTCGTTGGCGTCGGAGATGCGCACCATCGCGTCGATGTCTTCGGGCCGTCCGCGGCCCGCGACGATGCCGTCGATGATCCGATGCAGCCAGCCCATGCCTTCGCGGCACGGCGTGCACTGCCCGCACGACTCGTGGTGATAGAAGCGCAGCATCACTTGCAGCAGACGCACCATGCAGGTGCCTTCGGCGATGACGACCATGCCGCCGGAGCCGACCTGCGAGCCGACTGCTTCCATCGCCTTGTGGTCATAGGTGACGGTGGCGATCTCGGCGTCGGTCAGCACCTTGGTCGAGATGCCGCCGGGGATGATGCACTTGAGCTTCTTGCCGCCCAGCACGCCGCCGCAATCCTCGTAGATGAACTTGGCAAGAGCCGTGCCGTATTCGAGCTCGTAGACGCCCGGCTTCGCGACGTGGCCGGAGATCGACACCAGTTGTGTGCCCGGGCTCTTCGCGACGCCGACCTTGCGGAACTCTTCCGCCCCCATCCTCACAATGATTTCGACGTTCGACAGCGTCTCGACGTTGTTGATGACGGTCGGACGCTGGTAAAGGCCCCGCACGGTCAATCGTGGCGGCCGGTTGCGCGGATAGCCCTTCTTGCCTTCGATCGAGGTGATGAGCGCCGAGGCCTCGCCGCAGACGTACGAACCGGCGCCGCGGTAGACGACGAGGTCGCAGGAAAAATCGGTACCGAGAACCTGCTCGCCGAGCAGTCCCGCCTCGTACGCCTCGTCGACCGCACCCTGCAGCCGTCGATACGGCAGGTCGAACTCACCGCGGATGTAGACGAAGGCATTGCGCACCTGCAGCGCATAGGCAGCGATCAGCATCGACTCGACGAGCTGGTGCGGCGAGTTCTCGAGGATCCAGCGGTCCTTGAACGTACCGGGTTCACCCTCGTCGGCATTGGCGCACAGGTAGTGCGGCTGAGAGTCGTTCAGATGGATGACCGACCACTTGCGACCGACTGGGAAGGCCGCCCCGCCGTGGCCAAGGATGCCCGCCGCCGTGACTTCCTTCGTCACCTGCTCGGGCGTCATTGTGGTGAGCACCCTCTTGAGGGTCTCGTAGCCGCCGCGGGCCTGCACCTCGGCAAGAAGGTGCGAGGTCGGCGTGACCGGAAAACTCATCAGGAGTTTGCGGCCCATCAGTGACCGCCTGGCCGCCCCGAAGGGCACTGATCGCCCCCGCGGGGACCAGCGAGTTGAGCGAGCGTGGGGGTGGTCGTCACACTCATTTCAGTTCTCCGAGCAGCGCGTCGAGCTTCTCGACGGTCATGTTCTCGTGGTACGTCTCGTTGACGATGACGACCGGGGCCGTGCCGCAAGAGCCGAGGCACTCGACGTGGTCGAGCGTGAAGCGGCCGTTGGCCGTGGTCTGCCCGGGCTGGATGCCGAGGCTCCTCGCCAGGTGGTCGATCAGTCGCTCGGCACCGCGCATCGAGCACGACACATTGCGGCAGGCCTGCAGGTGCCAGCGACCGACCGGCTTGCGCCGATACTGCGTGTAAAACGACAACACTTCCTCGACCTGGATGCGCGGCACGCCGAGGTATCCGACGACCAGGTCGATGTCCTCTTCCGCCACGTAGCCACGCTCCTGCTGGATGCGCCGCAAGCACGGCAGCGTCAGCGAGGACTCGAAGCCCGCGGGATAGCGCTTCTTGAGCTTCTCGAACTCGGGCAGCAGGTGATGCATCGACACGACCGTGCTCATCATTGCCCCCTACGGCGCGTGGCGCCGGTCCCCGCGAGGGGGAGCGAGCACCTTGGGAGCGGCCCTGCGGTGCTCATCGATCGCACTCCCCGCCGATCATGTTGATCGAGCCAAAGGTCGGGATCAGGTCGGCCAGTTGGTAGCCGTCGAGCATGCGGTGCGCACCGCCCATGTGGACGAATGACGGCGACCGCACGTGCACCTTGTACGGCGTGCCGCTGCCGTCGCTGACCAGGAAGAATCCGAGTTCGCCGTTGGCACCCTCGTGCGCCACGTAGATTTCACCCGCTGGCACGCGCGGGCCATCCATGATCAGCTTGAAGTGGTTGATCAGCGATTCGATCTCGCCGTAGACCAGCGGCTTCGGCGGTAGGGTGCAGCGGCGGTCGTCGACGTTGATCGGCCCCGCGGGCAGCATGTCGATTAGCTGGCGGATCATGTGCACGGATTCGTCCATCTCGCGCATGCGCACGTAGTAGCGATCGTAGTTATCGCCCTTGATGCCGACCGGCACCTCGAAGTCGAGCTCGGCATACGCGAGGTAGGGCGTGTCCTTGCGCAGATCGCGCGGGGCGCCGGTGGACCGAAGAATCGGTCCGGTGTATCCCCAGTGGATCGCGTCGGCCGTCGTCAGCACGCCGACGTCGCGCGTGCGGTCGATGAAGATGCGATTGCGGTCCACGAGGCCATGCACGCGGCCGATGAACTCCTCGTACTGGATCAGGATCTGCTCGAGCCGCTTGAGCCACCCGTCAGGCAGGTCGCGCGCCAGGCCGCCGATGCGGCCGAAGCTGTACGTCACGCGCGCACCGGTCAGGTCGGCGATGTGCTCGTAGATGTAGTCGCGGATCATCACCAGGTACAGGAACGCGGTCATCGCCCCGAGTTCCATCAGCGTGGCCGCGATGCAGGTCAGGTGGTCCGCCAGCCGTGAGTACTCGGCGAGAAGCGTCCGCAGGTACTTAGTGCGCGGCGTGATCTCAACACCCATCAGCTGCTCGACCGCGTCGCAGTAGGCGAAGTCGTTGATCAGGGCCGAGCAGTAATTGAGCCGGTCAACGTACGGGATCAGGTTGTGCCAGGTGTGGTCCTCGCACTCCTTCTCGAAGCCGCGATGCAGGTAGCCGCAGTGCACGTCGGTGCGCAGGATCTTCTCGCCATCGAGCTCGGCAATGATCTGGATCGTGCCGTGCGTCGCCGGGTGTGACGGGCCGATGTTGACGATGACGGTGTCATCGCGCTGCGGCATGGTGAACGCCGGCCGAACGGGGTTGGGGATCTTCATGTCCATCTCAGCCCCTCGTCCTCTCCGACAGGTCGAACCCCTCGCGGTACGGCACGAGCGGCTGCTCGCCCAGCTTCGGGTAGTCCTTGCGCAGCGGGTAGCCGACGAAGCCTTCGTACAGCAGCAGTGGCCTCAGGTCGGCGTTGCCGTTGAAGCGAATGCCGTACATCTCGTGGCACTCGCGCTCCATGAAGGCCGCGGACCCGTAATGGCTCGTCAATGAATCAACCACCGGATCGCTCTCGGGGACCTGCGTCTTGACGCGCACACGCACGCGATGCGTCGTCGAGTAGAAGTGCCAGACGACGTCGAAGCGCGGTTGCCGGCCGGGCCAGTCGATCGCCGTGACATCGAGCAGCATGTCGAACTTGCTCGCCGACTTCAGCGTCAGCACCAGCCCGGAAAGCGCGGCCGGAGCGATCTCGACAACCAGGGTGCCGTGCGATACAGCGCTCGTGGTCGCAAGGCCTCCGAGCTGCGTCTGGATTGATTCGAAGATCAGCGTGCCCATCAGAAGTCCTTCGTCAGGATGATGTGCTTCTGACGCGCGATCTTGTCCTGCAGCTGCATGATGCCGTCGATGACGGTCTCCGGCCGCGGCGGACATCCCGGGATGTAGACATCGACAGGAATGACGCGGTCGATGCCGGCAAGCGCCGCGTAGTTCTGATAGAAGCCGCCGCTGGTCGCGCACACGCCGAAGGCCATCACCCACTTCGGCTCGCACATCTGCTCGTAGACCTTGAGCAGGATCGGCGCCTGTTTGTGCGTCACAGTGCCCACGACCATCAGCAGGTCTGACTGGCGTGGCGAGAAGCGCGGCAGCGCCGCGCCGAAGCGGTCGGTGTCGTACGGCGTGGAACTCACCGACATGAACTCCATCGCGCAGCAGGCAGTGACGAACGGGTAGGGAAACAGCGAAAACTTTCGCGCCCAGCCGCAAAGCTCGTCCTTCTTCGTGGTCAGGTACTCGAACGCGGCGCTCTTGCCGCCGCCGGCAGGAGCGATCGGGATCGTTGGGTGGGCTGCGCTCACTCGGTCACCCCCTCCAGCAATCGAGCGCGGTAAACATAGAGCAGGATCAGCACCAGCAGCGCCATGAAGATGATGAACGTCACCAGCATCGTGCCGGTTACGGGCTGCGCGCCGAGCGCCCAGATGAATAGGAACACGGTCTCGAGATCGAACAGGATGAACACGATGGCCACCGCGTAGTACTTCGCTGGCACCGCCTTGACATTGCGCGGATCGACGGGCTCGACGCCGCATTCGAACGGTTCGAGCTTCACGGCGCTGTCCACGGGCTTGGGACCGAGCACCTTGTTGAGCGCCAGCATCAGCGCAACGAGTCCCAGGATCGCGATCATGTAGATCAGGAAGACGACATAGGGGTTCATTGCGGGGGTTCTCCTGCGCGGCGTCGACCTGTCATGCCACGTAGCTCGGGTACTCGGGCTGATACATCGTGGCCCGGATGAATTCCGCCAGATCGCCGGGGCGATCGACGCCCGCCAGTCCATCCCGGTACGCGACCTCGGCCACCGCCACCGCTACACATAGCGACGCCGAGCGGATCGCCTGCAACGGCGGATAGAGACTTCCCTGGTCCAGGTCGGACGTCGTTACCGTCTCCGCCAGTGCCCGCGCCGCCGCCATGAACATATCGTCGGTCACGCGCGTCGCGCCGATCGCGACGACACCCAAGCCGACGCCGGGAAAAATGTACGAGTTGTTGCCCTGGCGCGGCACAAAGCGGCGCCCCTTGTAGTTGACAGGGTCGAAGGGACTGCCGGAGGCAAAGAGCGCCCTTCCGCCCGACCACTCGTAGGCCTGCTCGGCCGTGCATTCGGCGCGCGACGTCGGATTCGACAACGCGAACACGATCGGGCGCTCGTTCAGCTGGGTCATCACCTCGATGACCTCGCGCGTGAACGTGTTCGGCGTGGCGCCCACACCGATGATCGCCGTGGGCTTCAGCGCCTTCACAGCACCGATGAAGTCGTCCACCGGCGCGTGCGCATGCGCGTATGGCTTCTTGTGCTCGGCGAGATCCTTGCGCTCGGCCACGACGAGCCCCTTCGAGTCGACGAGCCAGCAGCGGCCGCGGGCGGCGCTCTCGCTCAGTCCGTCGGCGCGCATCGCCGCCACGAGCAGATCGGAAATTCCGGTCGCCGCCTCACCCGCGCCCAGGCACAGGAAGGTCTGCTCGCTCATCTTCTTCTTCGTGACGCGCAGTGCCGAAAAGATGCCGGCCACCGTCACGCTGGCCGTGCCCTGGATGTCGTCGTTGAACGAGCAGATGCGGTCGCGGTACTTCTGCAGCAGCCGGAACGCATTGTGGTTGGCGAAGTCCTCGAACTGCACCAGCACGCCCGGGAACACCGCCTGCGTCGCGTCGATGAACTCCTCGACCAGCTCGTCGAACTCGGCGCCGACGAGGCGCTTGCGCCGGGTTCCGATGTAGAGCGGATCGGTGCGCAGCGCTTCGTTGTTCGTGCCGACATCCAGCATGACCGGCAGGCAGCGGCGCGGGTGCACGCCAGCACACGCGGTGTAGAGCGCCAGTTTGCCGATCGGGATGCCCATGCCGTTGGCGCCGAGGTCACCCAGCCCCAGGATGCGTTCGCCGTCAGTCACGACGATGATCGCGGCTTCCTTGTAAGGCCAGTTGTTGAGCACCTGCTGGATGCGCCCGCGGTCCGCCGCGCTGACGTAGAGGCCGCGCGGACGACGGTAGATGTGGCCGAACTGCTCGCACGCCAGCCCCACGGTCGGCGTGTAGATAATCGGCATCATCTCGTCCGGATTCTCGAGGATGACGCGGTAGAACAGCGCCTCGTTCCGGTCCTGCAGCGACTCGAGCATGATGTACTTGGCGAGATTCGTCTGCAGCCGCCGGAAGTTCTCCAGCACGCGCGTGACCTGCTCTTCCTGCGTCGAGATGTGCGGCGGCAGCAGCCCGCGCAGTCCCAGCATGTCGCGTTCGCCTTCCGAAAACGCCGTGCCCTTGTTCAGCGTCGGATCGCGCAGGAGCGCAGTGCCGCGCGGAAACCACTCCGGCAGCGGGGGGGGCAGGACTCGCTGAGTTCGCCGTTGCGGCATGGCTGGCGTTTCCGTGTTCGCTGCCTGATCAATCAGGCTCTTAGGTCAGCCGCGTTCCTGGCGCTGAAAGAGGCGGCCAGCCCTTAAGCGGGACAGGTCCGCACGGACTGGCATGACAACTCCGGGCTCCCGCTGCATCATGATCTCCATCGCTCCCGCTCGCCTCTCGTCGGGCGTTTCCCATGGCGCGCATCTGCAGCGCAGTGCGGCAACGCTACGGGGCCGTGGGAATAGCGGCTTGACACCTGTCAAAGGAGTGCGGCTTGTGTGAAGCGCGGCATCAACCGTGTAGTCGTTCGTACTTTGCCTTGAGTTGCTCTTGCGTTTCCTTGTGGTTTGGATCCGGAATGATGCAATCCGCTGGACACACATCGATGCACTGCGGCGTCTCATGGGCACCAACACACTCGGTGCACTTGTCCGCATCGATCGTGTAGATCGGGCTGCCGACGCTGATCGCCTCGTTCGGGCACACCGGCTTGCAAGCGTCGCAGCCGGTACAATCGTCCACAATCAACAGGGCCATTCGTTCCTCCAGAATAGGTAAGGTGGATTGCCAGTTCGGGCATCCGGTCTAGGCGATCTCGCTCGTGTACGACTTCAACGCCTTCATGTAGTTGGCCCGCTCGAAGGCATCGGGATCCGGACAGGCCTGCTGGCTCAACGAACCTTTCATCTGCTCGACCGACAAGTACTCACGTTCGACCAGCCAGTCCGTGATGCCGCGCACGAGCGTGCCGATGTGGGCAGGCCCCATCTTCAACAGGCTGCTGGCCACCATCACGCAGTCGGCACCCGCCAACAGCAATTTCAGGATGTCTTCTGGCGTGTGGGCGCCGCCGGTGGCGGCCAGGCTCGCAAGCACGCGGCCGCGCAGGATCGCGATCCAGCGCAGCGCAAGCCGCAGTTCGTCGGAGGTGGACAGGACCAGGTGCGGCGCGACTTCAAGTTCCTCGAGCTCGATGTCCGGCTGCATGAAGCGGTTGAACAGCACGAGGCCTGAGGCGCCGGCCTGCGTCAGGCGCTGCGCCATGTTGGCCATGGCGCTGAAGTACGGCGCCACCTTGACCGCGACCGGGATCTTCACTTCGTAGGCGACCGAACGCACCAGCTCGATGTAGCGCGCCTCGACCGCGGCGCTGGTGTCCTCGAGTTGGGTGGCGAGGAAGTAGACATTCAGCTCGATCGCGTCGGCGCCGGCGCTCTCGAACTGGCGCGCGATCTTGGTCCAGCCGCCGGGCGTATAGCCATTGAGGCTGGCGATTACCGGCACCTTAAGCGCGCGCTTGGCATCGGCAATCAGCGCCAAGTACCGGTCCGCGCTGCTCGCCTGCGATTGCGGCTCCGGGAAGAATCCGGTCGCCTCGGGCGACAGCTCCGCGCCATAGAGCATCAGGTTGTGGGTGGACATCTCCTCGTGCTCGAGCTGTTCCTCGAACAGCGAAGGCAGCACCACGGCGGCCGCGCCGGCCGCCTCCAGCCGCTTGAGGCTGTCGAGCGAGCCGGTCAGCGGCGAGGCGGCGGCGACGATCGGGTGCTTGAGCTCCAGGCCGAGGTAGCGGGTGCGAAGGTCGACGCTCATTGCGGTGTCTCCTGCGGTGCGGCTCGTCGTGCGTCCTTAGGTGCGGCGCGGGTCGGGGTCGGAAGGGGCTCAACCATCGGTCGACTCCCCTTGGACGCCAGGTGCCGTTGCGGCCGCCTCGGTCGGTGCGGTCTCGGCTTCGCTAGCGGCGGCGATCACGCGATGCACGCCGGCCACCTGTTCGTAGAATTGCCAGCGCGCGTCGGCCTCGGCCTGCGCCTGCTTGCCGAGCGCCTTGGCGCGCGCCGGATCGGCCTGCGCCAGCATCGCGAAGCGGCCTTCCTTCATCGTGAACTGGTCGAGCGCGATCGTGGGCTTGCGCGAGTCGAGCTTCAACGGCTGGTCGGCCCCGCCCATGCCCAGCCGCGGGTCATAGTGGTACAGCGTTAGGTAGCCGCTCTTGACTGCGTCGCGCTGATGGCTGAAGCCAGTGGTCATGTCGATGCCGTGCGCGATGCAGTGGCTGTAGGCAATGATCAGCGACGGCCCGTTCCACGCGGCCGCTTCCTGGAAGGTGCGCACCGTCTGCACCGGGTTGGCACCCATTGCCACCTGCGCGACGTACACGTTGCCGTAGGCCATCGCGATCATGCCGAGGTCTTTCTTGCCGATCGCCTTCCCAGCGGCGGCGAACTTGGCCACCGCGCCTCGCTGGGTCGACTTCGATGCCTGGCCGCCGGTGTTGCTGTAGACCTCGGTGTCGAGCACCAAGATGTTGACGTTGCGACCCGAGGCGAGCACGTGGTCCAGCCCGCCGTAGCCGATGTCGTAGGCCCAGCCGTCGCCGCCCACGATCCACACGCTGCGCACCACGAGGCTGTCGGCCACCGCCAGCAGGCGCGCCGCTTCGGGCGTGCCAAGCTTCGGCAGGATGGCCTTCAGCTGTTTGACTCGTCCGCGCTGCGCCTTGATTTGCTCGTCGTTGTCCTGTGAGGCAGCTAGCAGCGAGTCCGCAAGTTGCGGCCCAATGCCGTCGCGCAACTGCGTGACCAGCAACTGCGCCAGGCCCTGTTGCGAATCGAGCGCGAGCCGCATGCCAAGGCCGAACTCGGCGTTGTCCTCGAACAGGCTGTTGGCCCACGTCGGTCCCTGCCCCTCGGCGTTCTTGGAGTACGGGGTCGTCGGCAGGTTGCCGCCGTAGATCGACGAGCACCCGGTCGCATTGGCGATCACCAGGTGGTCGCCATACAACTGCGACAGCAGCTTCAGATACGGCGTCTCGCCGCAGCCGGAGCAGGCGCCCGAGTACTCGAACAGCGGCTTGCGCAATTGCGAGCCGCGCAGGCCGTCGATCTTGTCGAAGCTAGGCCGTACCTCGGGCAGGCTGAGGAAGAACTCGTAGTTGGCGCGCTCGAGCTCCAGGTGCTCGAGCTTGGGCGCCATGTTGATCGCCTTGTTCTTGACCGCGGTCTTGCTGCGCGTCGGGCACACGTCGACGCAGGCGCCGCAGCCGGTGCAGTCCTCGGGTGCGACCTGCAGCGAATAAAGCATGCCTTCGAGGCCGCTGCCGTCCTTGCGCGACCATGGCACCGCCTTGAAGCCCGGCGGCGCGTTCTTCATCTGCTCCGGCGTCAGCACGGTCTGGCGGATCGCGGCGTGCGGGCAGACCAGCGGGCAGATCGCGCACTGGGTGCAGATCGTCTGGTCCCAGATCGGGATCTCCTGCGCGATGCTGCGCTTCTCCCACTGCGTCGTGCCGGTCGGGAAGGTGCCGTCCACCGGCAGCGCGGACACCGGCAACAGGTCGCCCTTGCCGTCCATCATCATGGCCGTCACGCGCTGCACGAAGTCTGGGGCCGCCTTCGGAACGATCGGGCGGCGCGACACGAGCGAATCGACCCGGTCGGGCACGTTGACCTCGGCCATGGCCGCGAGCGAGCCGTCGACCGCCGCGAAGTTACGCGCGAGCACGGTCTCGCCGCGCTTGCCGTAGGTCTTGCGGATGGCGTCCTTGATCTTGGCAATGGCCTCGTCGCGCGGCAGCACGCCAGAGATCGCGAAGAAGCAGGCCTGCGTCACCGTGTTGATGCGGCCGGCCAGCCCCGCCTCGCGCGCGACCGCCAGCGCGTCAACCACGTAGAACTTCAGCTGCTTGTCGATGATCGACTGCTGCGCCTCCCGCGGCAGCTTGGCCCAGACCTCCGTCGCCAGGTAGGGGCTGTTCAGCAGGAAGGTGGCGCCGGGCCGCGCAAGTTCGAGGACGTCGAGCCTCTCCATGAACTCGAACTGGTGGCAGGCGACAAAATCGGCCTGCCCGATCAGGTACGCCGATTCGATCGGCTCCGGGCCGAAGCGCAGGTGCGATACGGTGATCGCACCCGACTTCTTGCTGTCGTAGACGAAGTAGCCCTGCGCGTGTAGCGGCGTGCTCTCGCCGATGATCTTGACGGTGTTCTTGGTCGCGCCCACCGTGCCGTCGGCGCCAAGTCCGTAGAACACCGCGCGCGTGACGCCCGCCGCTTCGGTCACGAAGTCGGGATCCCACTTTAGCGAAAGGCGAGTGACGTCGTCGAGGATGCCGACGGTGAAGTGGCGCTTCGGCTGCGTTTGCTTCAGTTCGTCGAGCACGGCCTTCGCCATCGCCGGCGTGTACTCCTTCGAGGACAGTCCGTAGCGACCGCCGATCACGCGCGGCAAAGGCATGTCCTGCGGCCAGCCTTCGGCGAGTGCTGTCACGACGTCCTGGTATAGCGGTTCGCCGACAGCACCCGGCTCCTTCGTGCGGTCGAGCACGGCGATGCATTTAACGGTCTTCGGGAGCGCGGCGACAAACGCCTGGACGTCGAACGGCCGATACAGGCGCACCGTTACGATGCCGACTTTCTCGCCTGCGGCAGCGAGTTTCGCCACCGCCTCGCGTGTCGCACCGACCCCGGACCCCATCTGCACGATCACGCGCTCGGCGTCCGGCGCGCCCGCATACCAGAACAGGCTGTAGCGACGTCCCGTGACCTTGTAGAAACGATCCATCGCCTCGACGACTGTGCCAGGCACGGCGTCGTAGAACGAGTTGCACGCCTCGCGCGCCTGGAAGAACACGTCCGGGTTCTGCGCCGTTCCGCGCATCACCGGCGCATCCGGGTTCAGGGCACGGGCACGATGGGCTTGCACCAGTTCGTCGTCGATCAGTAGGCGCGCGTCCTCTTCCATCAGAAGGTCGATCTTGTTGACCTCGTGGCTGGTGCGGAAGCCATCGAAGAAGTGCAAGAACGGCACGCGCGCCTTCAACGTGGCCATGTGCGCGATCATCGCCATGTCCTGCGCTTCCTGGACGCTCGACGAAGCGAGCATTGCGAAGCCGGTAGTGCGGGCGCTCATCACGTCGCTGTGATCGCCGAATATCGACAGCGCATGCGTCGCCACCGTCCGGGCGGCAATATGGAAAACGACCGGCGTCAGCTCGCCGGCGATCTTGAACATATTTGGCAGCTTCAGCAGCAGTCCCTGCGACGCGGTGAAGGTGGTCGTCAGTGCGCCGGCCTGCAGCGAGCCGTGCACCGCGCCCGCAGCGCCGGCCTCGCTCTGCATCTCGATGACCTCTGGAACCTGCCCCCAGAGGTTCTTCGTACCGGCGGCCGACCAGGCATCCGCCAGTTCCCCCATCGTCGATGACGGTGTGATCGGGTAAATCGCGATGACTTCGCTCAGCAGGTGAGCGATCCGGGCGGCAGCTTCGTTGCCGTCGAGCACATAGGGGTGTTTGATCATGGCTCTCTCTGCTACAGGATGCCGGCCTTGCCGGCCTCCCAGCGGCGGAATTCGGTCGTCAGGAGCGCGACGTGCTCGCGTTCCTCGGCGGCCAGTTCGCGGTACAGCTCGCGCTCTACCGATCCTTCGGCCGCGAGATCTCCCTCGTCCGAAAAGAACTCGACCGCACGCTGCTCGAACGCGATGGCGATGCGGAACAGGTTCGCTGGATCCTCGGGCTTGCGGTCGATGCCGGCGAAGATTGCAGCGCGATCCACTTGGAAGTCCGGCGATGGCGCGGGCAGGTCCGCGTGGTAGCGCTTCGAAAGCGTCTCCATGTGTTCCTGCTCCATCTCGGCGAAGCGGCCGAACAGATCCTGCAGCACCGGATCCTTCGAGTCGCGCGCGGCACGCTGGTAGAAGGCGTGGCCGCCCAGTTCGATTTCGAACGCCTTGCGCACCGCTTCCAACGCGCGGTCGTCCTCGATTGCGCCGCGGTCAAGCATCTCGAGGCGTCCCTTGCAATACGGGCATAGGCCATACGGGAACGCGAATCCTTCAGCTACTTTGTGGCATTCGGTACAGCGCCAGCGAAGTTCCATACCGGCACAGCAGATGTAGGACTCGTTGCCCTCCAGCGGGCGTTGGCAGCGCGGGCAGACGTTCATGGCCGGACCTCGGCGTTGGCGGGTTGGACGGACTCGGCGGCGCCGAGCGGTGTCGGCGGAACGAAGGCATCCGCGTCGGCCTGCGTGATCGGCCACGTCGACTTGCCACTCGCCAGGTACGCGCCAATCGAGCGCGCAGCGCGGCGCCCCGCGCCCATCGCCAGGATCACCGTCGCGCCGCCGGTCACGATGTCGCCGCCGGCGAACACGCCGGGCACGCTCGTGGCCTGCGTCATCGGGTCAGCGACGATGTAGCCCCATTTGTTCAATTCGAGGCCTGGCGTCGACTTGGTGACGATCGGATTGGCCTTGGTACCGAGCGCGTAGATCACGGTATCGCAGTCGAGCTGGACGAACTCGTTCTGCGGAATCGGCTGGCGGCGGCCCTTTTCGTCCGGTTCGCCGAGTGCCATCTTCTGCACCTTGATGCCGCGCACGTTGCCATCCGGGTCGACCAATATCTCGACCGGCCCGTGCAGGAAAAAGAACTCGATGCCCTCCTCCTTCGCGTGCCGGAGTTCCTCGATGCGCGCCGGCGCCTCCGCCTCGGAGCGCCGGTAGACGCAACGCACCGTGGGTGTGCCCAGGCGCTTCGAAACCCGCAGGCAGTCCATGGCGGTGTTGCCCGCCCCGATGACCACCACGCTCTTGCCGAGCGTGATCGGGGTATCGAGGTACGGGAATTTGTCCCCGCCCATCAGATTCACACGGGTCAGGAACTCGTTGGCCGAATACACCTGGCCGGCGAACTCGCCCGGGATGCCGAGGAATGCGGGCGCTCCCGCGCCTGCGCCGACGAAGGCGGCGTCGAACCCCATCTCACCCAGCAACTGAGGAATCGAGAAAGTCTTGCCGATCACCTTGTTGGTCTCGAACTTGACACCCATGCCTTTGAGGGTTTCAACCTCGCGGCTGATGATCTCGCGCGGCAGGCGGAAAGACGGAATGCCGTACTGCAGGACACCGCCGACTACGTGCAGCGCCTCGTAAACCGTGACGTCGCACCCGTACTTGGCGAGGTCCGCGGCAACCGCGAGGCCCGACGGCCCGGAGCCGACGATTGCGACCTTGCCGAAGCTCTTGTCGAACCGCGGCGGCGCGGCTTTCGGCGCATGCGCGTTGTCACCGATGAAACGCTCAAGCCGGCCAATTGCCACCGACTCCATCGGCGTCTTCTTGTTGCGTCCGACCTGGCACTGCGCCTCGCACTGCGACTCCTGCGGGCAGACCCGACCGCACACCGATGGGAACAGGTTGGATTCATTGATGACGCCCAGCGCGCCGTCGAGGTCGCGCACCAGCAGGTGGCGGATGAAGCGCGGGATATCGATGCCGACCGGGCAGCCTTCGATGCAGGTCGGCTTGGTGCACATGATGCAGCGCTCGGCCTCGGCCAGCGCATCGGCCATCGAATAGCCGAGGTTCACTTCCTTGAAGTTGCGCGAACGCTCGAGCGCGTCGCGCTCCGGCATCTTCACCGCGTGCGGCGAGAGGTCCTTGTACTTCTTGTAGTTGCGTTTGCCTTCAGTAAAGAGCTGCTGCTCGACCTGACAGACGTGCGCGTAGTCCGTGTTTGCGGCGGTTTCCTCGCCCTTGAAACGCTTCTGCCGCAGCATCAGCTCCTTGAAGTCGACCTGGTGGCCGTCGAAGTCCGGCCCGTCGACGCAGGCGAACCTGATCTCGTTGCCGACCGTGACGCGGCACGACCCGCACATGCCGGTGCCATCGACCATGATCGCGTTCAGCGACACCATCGTCTTCACGCCGAACGGTCGTGTCGTCTCGACACAGGCGTTCATCATCGGCAGCGGGCCGATTGCGACAACGAGGTCCGGCTTGTCCTTCTCAAGCACTTCCTGCAGTGCCGCGGTGACGAAGCCCGGCTTGCCATAGCTGCCGTCATCGGTGCACACGATCAGGTTGTCGCAGTACGCGCCGAACTTGTCTTCCCAGAACACCAGGTCCTTGTTGCGGAACCCGATGACCCCGGTGGTGCGGTTACCGGCGGCCTTGAACGCGCGCAGTTGCGGGAACACCGGTGCGACGCCGAGGCCGCCGCCGACCAACACGACGTGCCCGAACTGGCCAAGGTGCTGGGGCAGACCGAGCGGACCGACGAAGTCGGCGAATGTGTCGCCTTCTTTATAGTGATCCCGCATTTCGAGGGTGGTCTTGCCGAGCGCCTGCACGACGAGAGTGACCGTGCCTGCATCGCGATCGAAGTCCGCGACCGTCAGTGGAATGCGTTCGCTGCCCTCATGCAGGCGCAGCATCACGAAGTGACCGGGCTCGGCCGACTTCGCAACGTCGGGCGCCATCACATCCCAGAGAAACGTGGTGTCCGAAAAGGCTTCGCGGCGGGAGATCGTGTACATGGGTCGTACTCGCTCGGCGTGAGCGGGCAAATTGCCCTCTGGGCGGGGATGCTCCCACCCCACTCCACAGCGCCGTTGATCCCGGTCAATCCATCCGGATTGCGACAACCCGTTCCGCAACGCGGGATTCGCCGGCTCGCAGGTGGAGGTCGCGCCAACCGTTCCGCGTCTTGATACCCGTCAACCACGATCCGCAATGGGATACGACACTGCGGGCAGATCTACCCGACGGCGCGCTCGCCACGCGAACCCATGATGAATGCACAAGCCAACCCTGCAGTCGCGTTGGGCGGAGTCACGCGTCCGCGCAAGAACCGCTGGCCGGCCCGCCTCGACTTTGCCCAGAGCGCGAGCGGTCTGGCGCTGGGCCTGTTCATGTGGGGCCACATGTTCTTCGTGTCGTCGATCCTGCTCGGCTACGACGCCATGTGGACCATCACGAAGATGTTCGAGGGCTATTTCTTCTTTGGGACCGCCTACCCGATCATCGTATCCGGGGTGGTCGCCGTGGTGTTCACGCTGTTCATCCTGCATGCCGCGCTCGCCGTGCGCAAATTCCCGATCAACTACCGGCAGTACCGCGCCTACCGCGACCACATGGCGATGATGCATCACGAGGACACGACGCTCTGGTGGTGGCAGGTCGTCACCGGCTTCGCGATGTTCTTCCTCGCCTCGGTGCACCTGTACCAGATGCTGATGCACCCCGGGTTGATCGGTCCGTTCGAGTCGGCCGACCGCGTCTGGAGCGGGCGCTGGTGGCCGCTCTATCTGGTGCTGCTGTTCGCCGTCGAGCTGCACGGCGGCATCGGCCTGTACCGGCTGGCCGTCAAGTGGGGTTGGTTCGCCGGCAAGGATGACAACGCCACGCGTAAGAACCTCAAGAAGCTCAAATGGGCGCTGTCGGTGTTTTTCATCGTGCTCGGGCTGACGACGCTCGCGGCGTACATGAAGATCGGCTACGACCACCGCTTCAACCCGGGTCAGCGCTATGTGCCGGCGTGGCTGCAGACCCCACCCCAGTCAGCGCCCCCGGCCTGGTGGCCTTCGTGGCTGAAGGGAGAATCGCGATGAAGGTCGTCTATACCGATGTTCTGGTCATTGGCGGCGGCCTCGCCGGCCTGCGCATGGCGATCGCCGCCAAGCGCCGCGGTCACGACTCCGTCATCCTGTCGCTGGTACCTGTCAAGCGCTCGCACAGCAAGGCCGCGCAGGGCGGCATGCAGGCGAGCCTAGGCAACGTCATCAAGGGCCAGGGCGACAACGAGGACGTGCACTTCGAAGACACCGTACGCGGCTCGGACTGGGGCGCCGACCAGGACGTCGTGCGCATGTTCGTCAACACGGCGCCCAAGGCCGTGCGCGAGCTGGCGGCCTGGGGCGTTCCGTGGAGCCGTGTGCGCAAGGGCGACCGCCAGGTCGTCATCAACAGCCAGAAGGTGACGATCACCGAGCGCGATGAAGCGCACGGACTGGTGGCGCAGCGCGACTTCGGCGGCACCAAGAAATGGCGCACCTGCTACGTGGCCGACGCCACCGGCCACGCGATGCTGCAGGCGGTCAGCGACCAGGCGATCGCCGCCTCGATCCCGGTGCGTGAACGCACCGAAGCGCTGGCATTGATCCACGAGGCCGGGCGCTGCTACGGCGCGGTCGTGCGCGACCTGATCACCGGCGAGCTGACCGCCTACGTAGCCAAGGCCACCGCGATCTCCACCGGCGGTGCGGGACGGCTTTATCGCGTCACCACCAATGCCGTGATCTGCGAGGGCATCGGCCATGCGATCGCGCTGGAGACCGGTGTCGCGGCACTCGGCAACATGGAGGCGGTGCAGTTCCACCCGACCGGCATCTTCCCTGCCGGCATCCTGGTGACGGAAGGCTGCCGCGGCGACGGCGGCCTGCTGAAGGACGTCGACGGCCACCGCTTCATGCCGGACTACGAGCCGGAGAAGAAGGAACTCGCGTCGCGCGACGTCGTGTCGCGCCGCATGGAGGAGCACATCGCCAAGGGCAAGGGCGTGAAGTCGCGCTTCGGCGAACACATCTGGCTCGACATCACGCTGCTCGGCGAAAAGCACATCAAGCACAACCTGCGCGAGGTGTTCGACATCTGCAAATACTTCCTCGGCGTCGATCCAACCAAGGACATGATTCCGGTGCGGCCGGCCCAGCACTACACGATGGGTGGAGTGCGCACCGACCACACCGGCCAGAGCCGGACGCTCAAGGGACTGTTCTCGGCGGGCGAAGCAGCGTGCTGGGACATGCACGGCTTCAACCGGCTCGGCGGCAACTCGGTCGCCGAGACCGTCGTCGCCGGCATGATCGTCGGCGAATTCATTGCCGACTTCTGCGACAAGTCCGAAAACGATGTCCACATCCCGACCGGCGTCATCAAGGACTTCGTGCAGCGCGAACAGGCGAAGCTGAACGGCATCCTGCTGGGCGGCGGCAGCGAGGACCCAAGTGCGATCAAGGCGCGCATGCAGGAGATCATGACGGCCAAGGTCGGCATCTTCCGCAAGGGCTCCGACCTCGAGCAGGCCGTCGACGAACTGCAGAAGCTGCTGGTCCGCAGCCGCGGCATCGGCCTGCGGTCAAATGCGCCCGGGCCCAATCCGGAACTGGTGACCGCCTACCGCACGAAGATGATGCTGAAGCTCGCGCTGACCGTGGCTTACGGCGCGCTCGTTCGCACCGAGAGCCGCGGCGCGCACTACCGCGAGGACTTCCCGCGCCGCAACGACGCCGAGTGGTTGAAGCGGACGCTGGCGACCTGGAAGAACGACTCGGACACGCTGCCCACCCTCACCTACGAGGCGCTGGACATCAAGCGCATGGAACTGCCGCCGGGCTGGCGCGGATATGGCGCGAAGGACTATGTCGACCATCCGGACACCCCGGGACGCCAGGCGGAGGTGGACGCAACCAAAGAGCGGCTTGCGGACCGCTTCGAGCGCCAGAAAACGCTGTTGCCGTATGAACACCTGCTGCCACCGCGGCTGCGCGGCAACAACGAGAGGATCGACGAGCCGATGGACCAGGCTGCGCCGCGGAGGGTCGCATGACGCAAGAACAGAAAATCAACGTCGTGCCGCGCTCCGGCAATGGTGCCAACGGCGGCAAGCTCGGCACGGGCCAGATGCTGAAGTTCCACATCATGCGCTTCAACCCGGCGGACCCGGCCAGCGTGCCGCATATGCAGTCGTACCAGCTCGAGCAGACGATGGGAATGACGCTTTTCATCGCGCTCAACGAGATCCGCGAGAAGCTCGATCCGTCGCTGCAGTTCGACTTCGTCTGCCGCGCCGGCATCTGCGGCAGCTGCGCGATGGTCATCAATGGACGGCCTGGCCTGGCCTGCCGCACGCTGGCACAGGACGTTGGCCCCGAGATCACGCTGGCTCCGCTGCCGGTGTTCGAGCTGATCGGCGACCTGTCAGTCAACACCGGCAAGTGGATGCGCGCGATGAGCGAGCGGCTCGAGGCGTGGTGCCACACCAAGCAGCAGGAAGTGGACCTGACGCGCCTGGAGGAACGGATGGATCCGGACCTCGCCGAGCAGATCTTCGAGCTCGACCGCTGCATCGAATGCGGTTGCTGCGTCTCGGCCTGCGGCACCGCACGCATGCGAGAAGACTTCATCGGTGCGGTCGGCATCAACAAGATCGCGCGCTTCCGCCTCGATCCACGCGACACGCGCACTGACGCCGACTACTACGACGTCATCGGCGATGACAGCGGCGTCTTCGGCTGCATGTCGCTGCTGGGCTGCCACGACGTCTGTCCGAAGGATCTCCCGCTGCAGACACAGATCGCGTTCATTCGCAGGAAGATGGTTGCCGAAGGCATGACGTAGGCGACGACCACCGGGCCTGCGATCACCTGAAAGGAATCGCAATGGCACGAATCGAGAAGGACTTCCTGGGTCAGAAGGAGCTCCCGGACAACGCGTACTACGGCGTGCAAACGCTGCGCGGCAAGGAAAACTTCCACATCACCGGCATCCCGATGGCGACGGAGCCCTACTTCGTCAAGGCATTCGGGTACGTGAAGAAGGCCGCCGCGCTGGCGAACCGCGACCTCGGCGTGCTGGATGCCAAGGTCGCGAACGCCATCGCCGCGGCGTGCGACCGGCTGATCGCCGGCGAGCTGCGCGACCAGTTCGTGACCGACTTCATCCAGGGCGGTGCGGGCACCTCGACCAACATGAATGCCAACGAGGTGATCGCCAATGTGGCCCTCGAAGCCCTCGGCCACAAAAAGGGCGAGTACCAGTACGTCAACCCGAACGACCATGTGAACTTCGGGCAGTCGACCAACGACGTCTATCCGACGGCGTTCCGGCTGGCGCTAATCCTGCGACTCGGCAAGTACATGGAGGCGCTGACAAAGCTGCAGGAAGCGTTTTTCGCCAAGGGCAAGGAGTTCGACAAGGTCCTGAAGATGGGCCGCACCCACCTGCAGGATGCCGTGCCGATGTCGCTCGGCCAGGAGTTCCACGGCTGGGGCACGACGATCGGCGAGGAAGTGCAGCGCATCGCCGAAGTGCGGCAGTTCCTGCACGAGATCAATCTCGGCGCCACCGCGATCGGCACCACGGTAACCGCGGCTCCCGGCTACCCGGAACTGGCGACCAAATACCTCTCGGAGCTCACCGGTTTCAAGTTCATCCTGGCGGGCGACCTGATCGAGGCCACCTCGGATACCGGAGCGTACGTGCTGCTGTCGGGCGTGCTGAAGCGCACATCGTCGAAGCTCACGAAGATCTGCAACGACATCCGCATGCTGGCCTCGGGCCCGCGCTGCGGTTTCAACGAGATTCACCTGCCGCAGATGCAGCCCGGCTCGTCGATCATGCCGGGCAAGGTCAACCCGGTGATCCCGGAAGTGGTCAATCAGACCGGATTCCTGGTTATAGGCCTCGACCTGACCGTAACGCTGGCGGCCTCCGCGGGGCAGTTGCAGCTCAACGTCATGGAGCCGGTCATCACGTTCGCGCTCTTCACGTCGATCTCGACGATGGAAAACGCCGTCAACAGTCTGCGTGTGAACTGCATCCAGGGGATCACCGCAAATGCGGAGCGCACCAAGGAAATGGTGTTGAACTCGCTCGGCATCGTGACCGTGCTCAAGCCCTCGCTCGGCTACAAGCAGTGCGCCGACATCGCCAAGGAAGGCTACGAGACGGGCAAGTCGCTTCACGACATCGTTGTCAAGGAACGGAAGCTTCTCACCCAGGAGAAGTGGGACGAGGTCTTCTCGTTCGAGAACCTGATCAGCCCGAAGTTCGAGCAGTGATTACCGATCCGGCGGACAGGGTCCGCCGGGGAGAACACTCATGACACTTTCTATCGTTCTGCAGTTCGTGGTCGTACTGGCCGCGATCTGGATGGGTTCGCGCTTCAGCGGCGTCGGCCTCGGCTTGTGGGGTGCGGTCGGGCTTCTGATCCTGGTGGTGGCCTTCGGGGTCAACCCGACCTCACCGCCGATCGACGTGATGCTGATCATCCTGGCGGTCATCATGGCCGCCTCGGTGATGGATGCGGCGGGCGGGATTGACTTCCTGGTTCGCATCGCCGAACGCATCATCCGCGCGAATCCCAAGTACGTGACCATCGTCGCTCCGCTGACGACCTGGAGCTTCACCTTCGTCGCCGGCACCGGCCACATCGTCTATCCGCTGCTGCCGGTCATCTACGAGACGGCGCACCAGAGCGGCATCCGGCCCGAGCGGCCGATGGCGGTCGCGACCATCGCCTCGCAGCAGGCGATCACGGCGAGTCCCGTCGCCGCGGCGACCGCCGCAATGATCGGGCTCTTCTCCGAAAAGGGCCTGACGGACTGGGGCCTGCCGCAGATCATGATGGTGTGCGTTCCCGCGACGCTGACCGGCGTGGTCGTGGCGGCGATCGTCTCGATGTTCATCGGCAAGGACCTCAAGGACGACCCGGAGTACCAGGCGCGCCTGAAGGCCGGCAAGATTCCCGTGCCCGTCGCCGCCGCCGATCGCCCTCCGCTGAAGGCGTCGGCCAAACTGTCGGCGTTCCTGTTCCTGGCGGGTGTCGCGATCGTCGTGCTGTTCGGTTTCTTCCCCGGGCTGCGCACGCTGCCGGGAGCCAAGGCGGCGCTCGGCATGCCGATCGTCATCGAGATCGTGATGATGGCCGTCGCCGCGATCATGCTGTTCTTCACCAAAGTCGACGTCGACGAAATCCCGAAGACCGCGACGCTGCGCGCCGGCGTGGTGGCAGTGATCGGCATCTTCGGCCTGGCGTGGCTGGGCGACAGCTTCATCGCGGCCCATAAGGACGTCATCGTGCCAGCCATCGGCGACTGGGCCAAGGCCGCGCCATGGACCTTCGCGTTCGGGCTGTTCTTCGCTTCGGTACTGCTCTACAGCCAGGCGGCGACGACCCGCGCGCTGATGCCGCTCGGCATGGCGCTGGGCATCCCGCCGCAGTTCCTGATCGCGATGTTCCCGTCCGTCAACGGCTACTTCTTCATCCCGACCTACGGTTCGCTGATCGCGGCGATCAACTTTGACCTTTCGGGCACCACGAAGATCGGCAAGTACGTTCTGAACCACTCGTTCATGATTCCGGGCATCGTCGCGACCGCGACGGCGGTGATCACAGGCCTGTTCCTGGCGAAAGTGATGTTCTGATGAAACCGGCGAGCGGGACCGCGCACGGGGCGGTACCCAAGGGCTCCCGACTCGCCACCTGGATCCTCGTGGCGGCCGTCGCCGGCGTCCTTGCCGGTTGGGCCGCCCACGAGATCGCTCCCGATGCAGCCACGGCGGCGTCCGTCGCCGGCTACTTCTCGATCCTGTCGGACGTCTTCCTGCGGCTGATCAAGATGATCATCGCGCCGCTGGTATTCGCCACCGTCGTGGCGGGCATCACCGGCATGGGCGACGCCAAGGCGGTTGGCCGCATCGGTGGCAAGGCGCTGGGGTGGTTCATCACGGCGTCGCTGGCGTCCCTGCTGATTGGCATGTTCTTCGCGAACCTGTTCCACCCGGGCCTGGACCTCGGGCTGCCCCTGCCCGAGAAGGACATGGCGACCAACCTGAAGACCGGCGGACTCGGCCTGCGCGAGTTCATCGCCCACGTGTTCCCGGCGAGCTTCTTCCAGGCGATGGCGACCAACGAGATCCTGCAGATCCTGGTGTTCTCGTGCTTCTTCGGCTTCGCGATCGCGTCGCTGAAGACCGAGCAGGCAAAGACCGTGACCTCCTTCATCAGCGACCTGGTGCCGGTCATGCTGAAGGTCACCGACTTCGTGATGTGGTTCGCTCCGGCCGGCGTGTTCGGCGCGGTGGCCGCCGCAATCACTGTGCAGGGGCTCGGGATCCTCGTGACCTACGGCAAGTTCATCGGCTCGTTCTACGTGGCGCTGCTCGTGCTCTGGGCCGTTCTGATTGGCGCCGGGTTCGTGTTTCTTGGGCCGCGCGTGTTCCATCTGATGGGGCTGGTCAAGGAGCCGTTGCTCGTGGCCTTCACGACGGCGAGCAGCGAGGCCGCCTATCCGAAGCTGATGGAGAAACTGCACCGCTTCGGTGTCAACGACCGGGTGACCTCCTTCGTGCTGCCGCTCGGCTATTCGTTCAACCTCGACGGCTCAATGGTCTACCAGTCGTTCGCGGCGCTGTTCATCGCGCAGGCCTATGGCATCGACATGAGCTTTGGCCAGCAACTGACGCTGCTGCTGGTGATGATGGTCAGCAGCAAAGGGGTGGCGGGCGTCCCGCGCGCATCGCTCGTGGTGGTGGCGGCGGTGCTGCCGACCTTCGGGCTGCCCGAGGCCGGACTGCTGCTGATCATGGGGATCGACCAGTTCCTCGACATGGGCCGCACCGCGACAAATGTCATCGGCAACAGTATCGCCACCTCGGTCGTCGCCAAGTGGGAAGGCCAGCTCGGCGAGCCGGTTGCGGACCGCGACGGCCGCACTGCCGGGGTCGCCGCGGCCTGATCCGAACAGCACCCGCCGAGAGACCCATGCAACCGGCGACCAGGTCAGCGGCGGCGGCTTCAGGCCGCGCCTTGGTGTGCGGCCTCATCGTGCTCGCAACGCTGCTGGGGGTCGAGGACTCCAGCGCTCAGGTTGACGAGCCTCCGGCCAGGACGCTGACCGGAGTGCTGAAGCGTATCAAGGCCTCGGGAGTCGTCCGCATTGGTTACCGGGCCCGGGCGGTCCCCTTCTCCTACGAATCCCGGGACGGCCACCCGCAGGGCTATTCGATCGACCTGTGCGAGGCAATTGTCGAGGACATCGCCCGCGAGATCGGCGTCGCGTCGCTGCAGACACAGTACCGGCGCGTGACACCGGCCGACCGGATCGACCAGGTCGCCGACGGGCGGATCGATCTCGAATGCGGCGCCAGCACGAATAACGCCGAGCGACGGACGCGTGTCGCCTTTTCGCCGCTGACCTTTGTCTCGGGCACGCGGCTGCTGGTCCGGCGCGGGGGACCGGTGCATTCGCTGCGCGATCTTGCAGGCCGCCGGGTCGTCGTTGCGCGCGGCACGACCAACGCCGACGTGATGCGACAGCTCGCCGCGAGAGCCGCTTCCGCCTTCAGCGTCCTCGAAGTCGAGGATCATGCGACGGCACTTGCATGGCTCGCCGACGGCCGCGCCGAGGCGCTGGCAGCAGACGACATCCTGATGATCGCCTACCTGGCCGAAAATGGTCTGCAGCGCCAGTACACCGTCGTCGGGGAACTGCTCTCCTACGAGCCCTACGGGATCATGTTCGCGCGGGACGATGCGCCGCTGGCCGAAGTCGTGGATGCGACCTTTCGCCGGCTCGCGGCAACGCGCGAGATCCGCTGGATCTACGACAGGTGGTTCATGCGCCGCACGCCGTCAGGCGTGCGACTCGGGGTGCCGATGAGCATCCAGCTGGAGCGCTCGTTCCAGGTGTTGGGGCTGCCGCCCGACTAACACTCCCGCAGAAACCGGCACCATCTTCCCGGACTTTCGTGTCGTAGACTCGTGGCGGGGACGTGCCACGATTGCCAGCTGACGATCAGGCGACAAAAGTCGCTTGGGTCGCAAGCCGGAAACGCCGCTCCGGCAGCTTCCGGGCACGCGGTGGCCGCCCGCCCGGGTCAATAACAGTCACTTCGGATTGATCTTGGTGATCTTGTTGCCCTGCAGGCCAAGGCCGCCCATCAGGCCCTGCTGGCTGAAGATAAAAGCGTAGATGTCGTCCTTCATCGTCGTCGTCGTCGTCACCTTGGCCTTGCCCTCGTCCATCACAACGATGCTCGGGCCAGCACCGACTTCGAAGCCGGAGGCGGTATCGAGCGCCTTCAACGCACCATCGGTCATGAAGAACATCGCATAGCCGTACTGCTGCGCGCCGGCCTGCAGTCCGCTCGAAATGCCGGACGTGTTGTAGTAGCCCACCACCTTACCGCCCTTGATCAGTGCGCCGTCGCCGTACTGGCCACCGATGCCCAGTCCGGCTTTCGTGATTTTCGGAAATACGAGAACTGCCTGCGCCTTGGCGCCGATTGTCTTGGCGGCCGGAACCTTGGCGTACAGGCTCTGCAGCGCCCTGTTGGCGTCCCGGCTGATTTCGGCGGCCGACGCCGCCATCGCTGGCGTAGCGTGGATAAGAATAAGGACCGTGGCAGCCGCGAGCGCCGCCATCCGACGCGCTGCTACCCGATTCAACATCATGGAACTCATCGAGGAACCTCCGGCTCGTTGGCTTGGGGAGTCGACCCGCCGACCGGCGCATCGCTCGCGTCATTGTCCCCCCAGCGGGCGATACTGCAAGGCTGAAGGACGAAGACGCCTCCGGAAACGATGGAGCTATGAAACCCGGACGCCGTCAGCCGCGGCAAACAAGTGGCCGCCCGGCGACTCCTCGACGATTCGTCGCACAGCCCAGCTCACTGGTCCAGGATCAATTACGGTCAGTCTGGAATGCAGCGCCGAGCGCTCCACGAGCATCAGCAAACCAACCGGGAAGACCGGTAGCGTGCACGCGCGCGGGCGTTGCGCAAGTTGCCCTCTCTCCTCAGGATGGCGTGGGCCTGCCGCGATCAGTGCACGGTTCGTGGTCAGGTTAATCGCGCCTTCCTTGCCGCTCTGACCGACGTTCCAGTTCGTCCGGACCGTCGAATTCCTGTCTTCCGCAGACTCGCGCGGCTCGCAGTAGGCAGTGCCTCCTGCGCCACATGCTCGTACAGGCTATGGCAAGCCGAGCAGCAGGTAAAGACTCCAGCGACCACTGCCAGCGCCCACACCGAAGTAACCCGGTCCAAGGGCGGTGTCGGCGCCGAGGAACACCGAGCTTGACCATACCCTACCCGGCGAAGGAAGCCCGTCAACTCGATCGCTGATACGACCCACTTCGGCGGACGCGCCAATGTAAACGCCCGAGCCCAGCAGATCCGGTAACGGCAGCGCGCGGTTGTAGTACATAAGGCGGCCGAATGCGAATTGGCGCCCGGAAAATTCGTTAATCCGGTAGGCAGAAAGATGCAACGGGCCGCCGAGGGTAAATGACTCGTATGCCGGCATGTTGGAGCCAAGCGACGAACCGCCGCTCGCCGAGGCGTTCAGCGTATGCGGTCCCCAGCTCTTGACGGCACGTCCGACAGCCTCGACGCGGTTGTAGCTCACCTCGGATCCCAGCGATTTCATCGCGAAGTAGCCGGTTCCGACCAGGCCGTATCCCGCCCGCGGGAAATACGCGTTGTCGGTCTGATCGATGAACAGCGCCGTGCGTAGCCCCGCCGTCGTGTCCCGAACCGACGGCAGCAGCGGCGAGCCGGTGTCGACGCGGCCATACACGCGTGACATCACGTAGCCAGCACGCAGCTGGCCCCAGGTGCCGAGCACCGCGCCTCCATCCACGCTGCCCTGCATTTCGCTGACGAGGTAATCGGCAACCTTGTCTTCGCCCACGAACACGCCGCGCGTCCGCTGTCCGATGTAGGCGTTCGGCGCGATGAACCATTTACCGGCCTCGTTCAGTGGTTGATAGAACGTTGTCGCGAGATGCGTGTCCTGGCCGATTTGGAGCTGAGTCGTCCATTCCGCTCCGAGATGATTGAGCCACGACTTGCGGTACTGCACCAGCGCATTGAACTGCGAATCGCCCGAGAAGTCACTTTGGAGGGCGAGGCCGAAGCGAAGGTAGTCCGGCCCCCATGACTTCTCGACCGGCTCGATGACGAGCGCGCGCGGACCGGTTTCGCCCCCGACAATGCGATAGCTGATGCTTTCGTAGTCGCGGGTGCCATAGATGCGCCGCAGATCGGCGCCGAGCTTTTGCTCGGTGAGCGGCTCGCCAGGCTTGCTTTCAATCAAGGCTTCAGCGACCGCGGGGTTGGTGCGTTTCAGCCCCTCGATACGAATCGAGTCGACGGTGCCGAGCGTCTTGGACTCGGCGACCTGATGGCTGCGCAGCGCGGCATATTCCTCCGGAGACACGCTGTAGCGGCTGAGCTTGCCGGACAACGCGCGGGTCGCGTCTTCCCCGATCTTGATCGCGTCCTTCGAGCGGTCGAAGCTCCCGGCGGAAATGTCGCCGAGATCGGGCGAGATCAGCACGTCGTTCGGGCCGAGGCTCTTGATCTGCTGGTCAACCGTCTGCTTGCCGAGAAAGTTGATGAGCTGCGCGGTGACACTGAGCGCGGAAGTGATCTCGTCGCGCCTGAGCGGCGGCGTCGAAATGTTGACGGCGATGATCACGTCGCCGCAGAGTTTGCGCGCCTCGTTGATCGGCAGGTTGTTGGCGATGCCGCCGTCGACGAGCAGTTTGCCGTCGATTTCCACCGGAGCGATGGCGCCCGGTACCGACATGCTGGCGCGCATCGCCTGCGCCAGACTGCCGTGATCCAGCACGACGGACTCGCCGGTCTCGATGTCGGTCGCCATCGCGCGAAACGGAATCGGCAGCTGGTTGAAGTTCGAGGTGCCGAAGGCCGGTGTCGAAAGCTCACGGAAGAAGGTTTCGATCGACACGCCGGCGATGATGCCTTTCGGCAATGCGAGACCGCCATCCTTCACGCCGAATTCGGGCCTGAACAGCGGGAAGTAGTCATCGACCTTGCGCCGGACCGCGATCTCTTTGCGTGGCGGTGCGTCGCGAAAGATGGTCTCCCAATCGGCCGCGATGACCAGTTTTTCCATGTCCTGGGGCGTGCGGCCCGCGGCAAAGGTCCCACCGACGATCGCGCCCATGCTCGTGCCGGTGACACAGCTGATCGGAATCCTCATTTCGTCCAGAACCTTCAGCACCCCGACGTGTGCAATGCCGCGCGCGCCGCCGCCGGACAGCGCGAGCCCGATGCGCGGCGTGGCCGCTGGTGCCGAGACTGCCCTTTCGGGCGAGGCTGCGGGAACCCCAACGCCTCCCGTCTGCGCGCTGACCGCGGTCGCAGAGACAAAGGCAGCCATTGCAGCGGCTTTTTGCAGGCACGTGCGGATCGTCATCCGGGTCTCCGTCAGAGTAGGAAGCCTTCCGTCCGCCCCGATATTGGCTTGCTCAGCGCCCTGGCGTTGTGTCTTTACGCAAACGGCCGTGGGTCGGCCAACCAGGTCCCGAACCTGATGCCGTCAGAGGAAATCCCGAACTGACGTTAGCGGCGGCCCTCGGATGCCATTCTCGTCCCGCTCGCTCGAAGGGTCCGACGAAGGTTCGATGCAGGTTCGCGAAGCCCGCGAGCACTTCTTGCTCAAGCCCTTGCCTCAACTGCGACGCATGTCATCGCCTCGCGAAGCGTTGCCGCGTCGGTCACACCTCGCTTCATGGACAGGCAGAGCGCGCTTGTTGACGACGGTCGTTCGCGACGATCTGCTGAGGGAGTCCAAGGCATTCGAACAAGGGACTGCGCGGAGGGCAAGTCCCGCCCTGAGGGCCGGCGTGATCATTGATGCAGCGGATCTGAAGGGCACTGAATGTCCCCGGCACGGAACTCGATATCGCCGGCCAGGTCGCGAAGTCGGCGTGACGCTCGAGGGCGTGATCGATGTTCGTCACCTCGGGCGCCACGCTAACCAGCACGCGAGACGCGGGAAGGAAGTTGCACGGAATTGATCGAAGGCAGGCTGGCACGCGTTCAGCTGCCGAAAATGCCAGAAGGCCCGTCAGCGGCCACAGTGACGGGCGGCGCTGATAGCCTGCGTACTCTGTCTTTGTGCGAACCCCCTCGGGCGAGGTAAATCATGAAGCTGCTACTGCTCAGCAATTCCCGGACCGAAGGACTCGGCTACCTGCAGCACGCGGCAGGCTGGCTACGCGACTTCCTGCCGCGCTCGGTCACCGAGGTGGTGTTCGTGCCCTATGCCGGGGTCACGAAGACACATTACGACTACGTCGAGGAGGTCACTCCGGTCTTCGCCGCGCTGGGTGCGCGGGTCACCGGTATCCACCGGGCGCACGACCCGGTCGCGGCACTGCGGTCGGCCCAGGCCATCGTCGTCGGCGGCGGCAACACGTGGAACCTGCTGCGGGAACTGCGGGCTCATCGCCTGGTGCTGCCGATGCTGCGGCAGCGCGTGCTAGCGGGCGTGCCGTACATCGGCTGGAGCGCCGGGTCGAACATCGCGTCCCCGACGATCATGACGACCAACGACATGCCGATCTGCGATCCGGGCGGTTTTGACGCGCTGGCACTGGTGCCGTTCCAGATCAATCCACATTACCTGCACGGCAATCCGCCGGGATTCAAGGGCGAAACGCGCGAGGAGCGAATCCGCGAGTTCGGCGTCCTGCATCCCGACTCATGGGTCGTCGGACTGCGCGAAGGAACCGGCCTGCAGGTCGAGGGCACGTCCGTGAAGCTGCTCGGAGAGGCGCAGTGCCGGGTTTTTCGTGCAACGCAGGAGCCGCGCGAACTCTCCTCAGCGGATGACTTGTCGTTCCTGCTGGAGTGAGCCGTGACCGAGTCCGCCACCGCCGTCGGAAGTGTCGGCAAGGCGCCCGGCTTGCAGCAGCGCGTCAAGCGCATCGGGCTGATCGCGGGGCCGCTGCTCGCGCTGCTGCTGTACTTCACGCTGCCCCATGACTATCGCGCGGCCGACGGCACGAGCGTCGTCTTCGGCCACGCTGGCCGCGCAACGCTCGCGGCGATGGCGTGGATGGCGACATGGTGGATGACCGAAGCGGTCGAGATCGAAGTCACATCCTTGCTGCCGATCGCCCTCTTCCCGCTCGCCGGCATCATGCCGCTCGGCAAGACGACCGCGAATTACGGCGCGGACGTGATCTACCTCTTCCTGGGCGGGTTCGTGATCGCGCTGGCGATTGCCCGTTGCGGTCTCGACCGGCGCATCGCCTTCTTTACGCTCCGACTCGTCGGCACACGACCCAAGGCCATCGTCGCCGGCACCATGGGCGCGACCGCCTTCCTCAGCATGTGGGTCTCGAACACCGCGACCGCGGCGATGATGGTGCCGATCGTCCTGTCTGTCGTCGACGTCGCGCTGCGAAGCCGGACCGGCAGGGGGCTCACCGAGCACGGCGGCATCCCCGACGACGACCGGGACATGCGCAACTTCGCGCTTTCGGCACTGCTCGGGGTGGCCTATGCCGCGTCGATCGGTGGCCTCGGAACCATCATCGGTTCGCCGCCGAACGGGATCCTGGTGCGCTACGTCGAGCAGATGTCCGGAATCCAGGTCACGTTCCTGGACTGGATGCTGATCGGCGTGCCGGCCATGCTGACGTTCCTGCCGCTGGCCTGGTTGCTGAACACCTACGTGCTGTTTCCGACGCGCATGAAGGAAATCGAGGGCGGCCGTGAGTACGTACGCGAACAGTGGTCGAAGCTCGGCCCGCTGAGCCGCAGCGAACGCGCCACGCTCGCGGTGTTCGCGATGGCCGTTGTGTTATGGATGACGGCGCCGCTGCTGAAGGACTGGGAGATCGGCGGCATCCACCCGCTCGGCGGACTGTCCGATGCCGGCGTTGCGATCATCGCTGCGATCACCCTTTTCCTGATCTCGGTCGATCGCGAAAAGGGCGAGTCGTTGATGGACTGGTCGACCGCCGTCCGTCTGCCGTGGGGCGTGCTGGTGCTCTTCGGCGGCGGCCTGGCGCTCGCGTCGGCTACCGAAGTGAACGGCGTTCCCGGCTTCATCGGCAGCCTTGCCGCCGGCTTCGCGGGCTGGCCGTTCTGGGCGATCCTGCTCGCGATCATCGCGATCATGGTGTTCATGTCCGAGCTGACTTCGAACACGGCTCAGGTCGCGACGATGCTGCCGATCCTGGCCGCGCTTGCGCCAGTGCTCGGTGTTCCGGCCGGCGTACTGCTGGTTCCGGCAACGGTCGCGGCCAGCTGTGCCTTCATGATGCCGGTCGGCACGCCGCCCAATGCGATCGTGTTCGGCACCGGCCTGGTCCGTATGCCGCAGATGATGAAGGCGGGCCTCTGGCTCAACCTCACCGGCATCGTGCTGATCTTCGTGCTGACGTTCCTCGTGTTCATGCCGGTACTGCGCGCACTGCGCTAGGAACGCGTTCCGGCCGGTCGTCCCTACGCGCGACGCATCGGCACCCTTCGAGCCGCCCGCCACGCGGCCGGCGTCGTTCCGCTCCAGCGCTGAAACGCCCGTGTGAAGACACCCGGCGCCGCGTAGCCGAGCAACCCGGAGATCGCGCCCAGATCCATCGACGAATCCTGCAGCAGCTGCTGGGCGAACGCGAAGCGACTCTCGTCCACGAGTTGCTGGAATCCGGTGCCGCATTCGCTGAGGCGGCGATGCAGCGTGCGGCAGTGCATCCCGAAGACGCCGGCCACCTGGTCCGCCTTGAGATGACCCGTCAGCAGCGCCGTGCGCAGCACGCTTCGCACCTGCTGCGGAAAATCGTCCTGATATTGCTCCTCAAGTACATCGATCTCGCTTTGCAGCAGACGGCGCAACTGCGCGTCGACTTCGGGCAGAGGGCGCTTCAAAAGAGCAGCTGGGAACACCAGCGCGAACTCCTCGGCGTCGAACCGCAACGGAACCCGGAAGAACTCTCGGAACGGTGTGATGTCCGCAGGCCTGCGATGCGCGAACCAAGCCTCGCTCGGCTTCCAATCGGGGCCGCACAGTTCACCGAGGATGTTGTAGTAGACGGCGATTGCGCCGTCGCCGACCTGATCGATGGCCTCGAGCCCCGGCTCGTGGATTTCCCAGGTCAGGATCACCCACTTGCCTTCAACGACCAGGTTCGCTCGGGCGCCGCGGACGTGAACCCGCAGATGTCGCACGAAGCTGTCCAGCGCCGTCTGCACGTCGAGCGAGTACTTCACCAGCAGGCCCATCAGCCCCAGCGATTGCAGTCCATCCTTCTGGCCGACAAGAAGGCCGAAGTGCGGGCAACGCGTCCGGTCCGCACAGTGCTGAACGATGCGGTTGTGTGCGGCAAGAGAGATGCGGTGTTCGGGGTCGTCGAACAGCTTGAGGTCGACGCCAGCCTCGGCCAGCACCTTCTCGGGGTCGGCACCCAGGCTTTGCAGGAGCGCGGGAATGACCAGAGCGGTGCCCATGCGTACCGTCGACCCGTTGGGCCGGGGACTCGCGACTGCCTTTCTCGCGGCAGGCCTGACGTGTCGTGGGTCTTCTCGCATTTCCAAAGTGAACCGGATCCTTGACAGTCCGGACAGCCTTCACAGCCGGCAGGCTACTCGGCGGTGCGCTCCGCACCTGTATCGGGCGCGGTCGTCTGATCTCCATTCTCGCGCTGCCCTGGCCTGCGCTGGTCGTTCCGCCATTGGCTGGGGGTCTTCCCGCTCCATCGCTGGAAGGCACGCGCAAACGACGTCGCGTCGGCATAGTCGAGCAACGCTGCGACGTGGGCCACGTTCATGTCGGTGTCGAGGAGCGCCTGGCGCGCGATTTCGAAGCGTCCGTCGTCGACCAGATCCTGGAAACTGAGTCCGAAGGCGCTCAGGCGCCGGTTCAGCGTGCGGGGCTGCATCGAGAAGAGAGCCGCAATGTCTTCAATACTCGTGCGGTCGGTCAGCAATGCGATGCGCAGGACGCGCCTGACCTGTTCTGGAAACTGGTCCCGGAACTGTGCCTCGAGCGCGTCGATCTTCTCCTTCAGCAGGCGACGAATGGCCGGCTCGCGTTCGGTCAGGCGATGACTGAGCCACGATGCAGGAAAGATGAGGGCGTTCTGCTCGGCGTCGAACCGAATCGGGGCACGGAATATCCGTCGGTACGGTTCGACGTCAGCGGGTCTGCGGTGCGCCAGCACGACCTCGCTGGGATTCCATTCCGCACCACACAGGCCGCGCATGATGTTGACCGCTCCCGCCATGGCGCCGGCACCGATCTGGTCCGTCGCTTCAGTGCCGGGCTGATAGATCGTGTAGTCGAAGACCGCGAGCTCGCCGTCGACGACCACGTCGATCGACGCACCCCGCAAGTGGTGGTGGAAGAAGCGCACCAGGCTGCGCAGCGCGGTCCCTACGTCCGGCGAGTACTCCGCGAGAAGACCCACGAGGCCGAGCGAATACAACCCACCCTGCGCGCCGACCAGCAGGCCGAAGTGGGGGCATCCCGTCAGCGCGGCACAGCGGGCGATCAGGCGGCTTCGTGCGGAAAATGAGATCGGGTTGTTCGGATCATCGAACAGCGAAAGATCGAACCCCGCTTCCGCCAGCACCTGGGCGGGATCGGCACCCAGGCTGCGGATCACGCCGGGCACCGCCGCAATGGCCCCGACACGAATCATCGGGTCCAGCGGCGTGGCCGGAGGCGCCTTCGGTCGAAGCGGTGCAAAGCGGTCGACTCGTGAGTCCATCTGAACCTAAAGGGGCTGCCAGTTCATCAAGGCAAGCGTCTCGATTTGATATTTCGCAACCCGGAAAACCGGCCCTGTCCGAAATAGTGAAAAGGCTGTCCGAATTCGTAAAGAGACGTTCTGCGCGTCCTTTGACAATGCGCAGGAGACGGAAATGGCCGGTGCCCGATGAAACCGTCAGGGCAGGAGCAACGAACCTAGCTTTCAAGCTGACAAGGTCCGCGGCGGCAGGGCCGGCTCGCCGCGTTCGCCTTGTCTCTAACTAATAGTAATAGGAGACCAAATGAAACTGAAAATAGGTCCTACGCGCAGATTCCGCGCAACCAACACCCGCGGTGCCGCGTTCCACGGCATGGGCGCCTTCGTCGGAACCGGCAAGCTACAGCGGGCTCACGTCTACTCGGCGAATACCCTGCCCGTCGGCCCGGACGACTACAAGAAAATCGATCCCGTGAAACTGGCCCGTGAACTCGAAGTCGACATGTGCGCCGTCAACCACGGTCGCTTCTGGATGATGGACGAGCTCGAGGTCGCTGCAGGAGACACGGTCGACTTTCATGGTCTCGGGATGAACTGGGTCGGCGACATGACCGGGGCCGAGATGATGACCCAGTTCCAGAGCGCCTATGTGCCCTCGTTGATCAGGCGCGACACGATCTGGACCTTCAAGGCGGGCAAACCCGTGCATCTGCTGCGCGAGCCCAATGGCCCGGTCTGGGTCCTGCAGGAATACACGAAGGCGGTCGATCCGAGCCTTACGCCCGACAACCTCGACCAGTTGGCCAGCAAGCTGAAGACCCTGCCGAAAGGCTGGACCTTCGAGACGAAGGTGCTGAGTAAGGACCTGGTGCTGGATACGGGTAAGGCCGGCGGCTGGGCGGCCATCATTCGCGACGACCTGCACTGCACCTATCAGGCTTGCGGCTACGGCGCGGACACTAGCGCGAATTACGTCCTTTGAGCCATTGCCGCGTGGTGTCGAAGTTTCGGTAGCCGACCGGATTCGGCGTTGAACCAATCGCCATCACCGCTGGTCCGGTGAGGCGAAACAAGGGAAATCGCATGAAAAGTAGATTGCTGGATATGCACCCGGTAGACGACTTCGTCACCCAGAACACCCCGGGCCTCAAGATCTATGAGCAGAACTGGGGCGGCATGCAGTGCGCGTACCACATCTTTGCCCCGGGGACTGACTTCACAGACATTCTGAAGGGAAAGGGACTCGCGCACGATCTGTGCGGGGTCGAACACTGGGCGTACGTTTTGAAGGGCACCCTGGAAGTCATTTACCTTGATGGGACGGTTGAGGTTTGCCGCGCTGGGGAAGTGTGCTTCTGGCCGGCTCCGCACAACTTCAAGTCGAAGGAAGGGGCCGAGATCCTTCAGTTCAGCACCGCCGGCGGGTTGGCTGCGCAAGGCAAGGTCATCCAGGAGCATTTCGCGAAGATGAAGAAGTAAGCGTCGAAGCGCCGGTTCCGCCTCGAAGGCACCGCGGTTGTCGCCGTCCGACCGCATGACGAGGCGCGGCCTGCCCGAACTGGCAGGCCCCGCCATCGCCACGGAGCAAGGAAGAGATGAATCTAGTGCCGGGGCGCGGCGAGGCCGCCGCCCGGCTCTCAAACGATCAAGCGATTCGCAATGGGAATGTTCTGGTGGTTGCCCTTTGGCAGGGTGCCGGCGGTTTCGCCGCAGCAACTCGACACGATGCGCAAGGATGGAACCCAGGCAGCACAGCTCATCGATGTCCGCAGCGGCGACGAGTGGCGAGTGGGACACATCGCCGGCGCGCTGAACGTGCCGGTCACCCAACTCGGCGCGCGCATCGCCGGGCTGCGCCTTGACGGGACGCGCCCGATCGTCGCGATGTGCCGCTCCGGCGGCCGCAGCAAGGTGGCGGTGCGCCTGTTGCAGAAGCACGGCTTCGGAAACGCCTGCGAACTGCAGGGCGGAATGCGGGCCTGGCAGCGAGCCGGGCTGCCTCTTGAGGTCGACTCCACCGGGTAGAAGCAGGAGAGCTGACTTGATTCGGACGACTCTCCGGGGCGTGGAACTGAGCACGGCGGTCCGGGCCTAGGTCAATTCTCAGAGGGACATGGAGGCTGCAATGAAGAAGTTCCTGTTGATGGTTGCGCTGGCTCTGGCTGCCAGCGCGGCGATGGCGCAGTCGATCGTCGACCTCGATGTCGTGCGCCAGGCGGTCGCGCGGGGAGCGCTGCTGTGGGATGTACGCGATGCAGAGTCTTACGCGAAGGGCCACATCCCGGGCGCCGTCAACGTCGACGATCCGAGCGTGACCCTGCGTAACGAGTACACCGAGGACTACCTGCCGATTGCCGACATCGAGAAGGCGCTCGGCGGCGCCGGCATCGATCCGGCGCGCGAGATCGTCGTCTACGGCGATCGCGGCGTGCCGTCGGCCTACTTTGCGCTGGTGACGCTGCGCTACTTTGGCGCGACCAATGCGCGCGTCTTCCACGACGGCATCGACGCGTGGCGCGCAGCCAAGCAGCCGATTTCGACCAAGCCGGACAAGGCGAAGCCGGTGGCGCTCAAGCTCGTGCCGCAGCCCGGCGTGATCGTTGAATCCAAGGCGGTCGTCGCGGCACTCAAACGCAGCGACGTGCAGATTCTCGACGTGCGCTCTGCGAAGGAATACCGCGGCGAGGACATCCGCGCGATCCGCGGCGGGCACATTCCGGGAGCCATCAACGTTCCGTTCGAGCAGAACTGGGTCGATCCGGAAGCGCGCGCCAAGCTGAAGAGCGGCGCGGTCACGGACTCCGCGGGCATGGCGCTGAAGCCCCGCGACCAGCTCGCCGCGCTCTACGCGAAGCTCGACCCTGCCAAGGAGACCTACGTCTACTGCCAGAGCGGCGGCCGGGCGGCGCACACCGCCGTGGTGCTGGGCGACCTGGGCTTCAGGAACGTCAGGGTGTATGACTCGTCGTGGCTCGGCTACTCGAGCTGGCTTTCTGCGCCCGCCGAGGACGAGGTCTGGCGCAACTTCGGCGCGCTTCTTACCGCGCTGAAGGTGCTGGAGAACCAGTACGGCGAACTGCTGGAGGCGCAGGCCGCCAGGAAGGCGAAGTAGAGGGCGTGCCAACGGGATTGTTCTGGCGGTTGCGGTTGGGCAAGGTGCCGGCAGTTTCAGCGCAGCAGCTTTGGCCAGGGAGTGGGACATGAGCGCGGATAACAGACCCCAAATTGAACTCGAGCAACGGATCGTTTCCCGAGTCATGGACGCCTTCGTCCGCATCGGCCTGGTGCTCGTCCTGGCCTTCTTCTGCTACCGGGCGCTCTCGCCGTTCCTGACTCTGCTGATCTGGTCGCTGATCCTCGCGGTGACGCTGTATCCGCTGCACGATGCCGTGGCCCGCAAGCTCGGTGGCCGCCACGGGCTGGCGGCGACGCTGATCGCGATCCTGGGCCTGGCACTGATCGTCGCGCCGTCTGCCGTGTTGATGACTTCGCTCGGCGATTCGGTGCATCAGTTCATTCGAAACGTTCAGTCGAACTCACTTGTAGTCCCTGCACCGATTGAGTCCGTGGCCACCTGGCCGGTCGTTGGCCCGCGGCTGCACGCCATGTGGTCCCAGGCGCACGCCGATCTGCCGGCTCTGGTGCAGAGCCTGCAACCACAGCTTGGCGACGTCGCGAAGGCGGCGCTCGGCTTCGTGGGGGGCATCGGCGTCGGCCTGCTGCTGTTTCTCGCGGCCTTCATCATCGCCGGCATCATCATGGCTTTTGGCGAAGAAGGTGCGCGCGCGAGCGTTGTGATCTTCCAGCGCATCGTCGGCCCGGCGCGCGGAGAGGAACTCGCCAAGCTGTCCACCGCGACGATTCGCGCCGTCGCCCAGGGCGTCATCGGTGTGGCGTTCATCCAGGCCATCATCGTCGGTCTCTGCCTGCTGGTCGCCGGCATACCCTGGCCGGGCCTGCTGGCACTCATCGTGCTGGTGCTCGGTATTGCCCAAGTACCGGCGCTGATCGTCACCATACCGGCGATCGGCTACATCTGGTGGACCGGAACCTACGGCAACGTCGAGGCCGTCGCCTTCACTGTGCTCTTGCTTGTCGCGGGTATGGCCGACAACGTCCTCAAGCCGCTGATGCTCGGCCGTGGAGTCAAGGCGCCGATGGTGGTGATCCTGCTCGGCGCGCTCGGCGGCATGGCAACCGCGGGAATCCTCGGCATGTTCGTCGGCGCCACCTTGCTCACGCTCGGCTACAAGATCTTCATGGGCTGGGTGGTGGATAACCCGGACGCGGATACATCCAGACGCAAGGGCGACATGCCCTCTGCGAGCTGAATCGCGCAGGCGGTCGTGAAATGAAATCCGAAGAGCTGAAGCAAAAGGCCAAGCACGAGCTGATCGAGTACGCGGTGAACGTCGTGTACCTGGCGATCGTGTTCGCCGCCTTCACGTGGTACCGGCGCCTGATCCTCGCCTCGTACGACATCACCTACACGAATTACTGGTTCGCGGTGATCGAGGCGCTGATCCTTGGCAAGGTGATCATGATCGGCGGCATCTTTCGCCTCGGCCGCAGCCTCGAGGACAAGCCGCTGATCTACAGCAGTTTGTACAAGACCGCCGTGTTCTGCCTGTTCTGCGCTACCTTCACCGTCGCCGAGCATACGGTCGTCGGCCTGTGGCGAGGTGAAGGGCTCGCCGCGGGCCTGCACGAGATCGCCGAAAAGGGAGGCTTTGAAGTCCTGGCCAACACGCTGATGCTCTTCGTGTCGCTGTTCCCGTTCTTCGCATTCAGGGAACTGGGACGCGTGTTCGGGCGCGACCGGCTGCGGGACATCTTCTTCATGAGGCGACGCGACCTCACGAATCGGGCGGAGGCAGAGTCGTGAAGTCCGAAGGCGGCCTTGCTGGACTGCTGCGCCGCCGGCTGCCGATCCTCGAGTGGGGAGCGGAGTATTCGGGCCAGACGCTGGTCGGTGATCTCGTCGCCGCCGCGATCGTCTCGATGATGCTGATCCCGCAGTCGCTCGCGTATGCGCTGCTGGTCGGACTGCCGCCGCAGCTTGGGGCTCTATGCCTCGATGGCGCCGTTGCTGCTTTACGCGGTCTTCGGCACGTCACGTGCACTGGCCGTGGGGCCGGTTGCCGTAGCGAGCCTGATGACCGGCGCGGCGGCCGCCCAGATCGCGACGCAGGGCACGCCGGAGCACGTGGGCGCGGCCGTCGTCATCGCGCTGCTGACCGGTCTCCTGATGATGACAATGGGACTTCTGCGGCTCGGCTTCCTTGCAAACTTCCTGAGCCACCCTGTCGTCTCCGGGTTCATCACGGCGGCCGCGGTGCAGATCGCGGCCGGGCAGATTGGTCCGCTGCTTGGCATCAAGACGCATGGCGAGAGCCTGCTGGAGATCCTCGAGTCGCTGCTGCCTCACCTCGGCGATGTGAAGCCCGTCACGGCGGCAGTCGGCATCACGGCCGTGGTCTTCCTCCTGTGGGCGAAGCGCGGCCTGAAGCCGCTGATGGTCCGCTTCGGTCTCGGCGACAGGCCCGCGGACATCGTCGCGAAGGCGGCCCCGGCGATGGCGATCGTCGCCTGCACGGCCGCGGTGTGGGCCATTGGGCTCGACGCGCGCGGTGTAGGCATCCTTGGCGCGGTGCCGGCGGGCCTGCCGAAGCTGGCGCTGCCGGCGTTCGACGCGACGCTCTGGACGACGCTGCTGGTGCCCTCGCTGCTCATCGCGATCGTCGGCTATGTGGAGTCGATCTCGGTCGCACTCACACTGGCCGCCAAGCGACGCCAGCGCGTCGATCCGGACCAAGAGTTGATCGCGCTGGGCGTGGCCGACGTCGGCTCGGCCGTCTCCGGCGGGTTCCCCGTCACGGGCGCACTGTCGCGCTCGGTGGTGAACTTCGACGCGGGAGCCCAGACGCCGGCGGCGGGCGCATTCGCGGCGATCGGCGTGGGGCTGGCGACGCTCTACCTCACGCCGCTGCTCTTCTACATGCCGAAGACGGCGCTCGCCGCCATCATCATCGTCGCGGTGCTGTCGCTCGTGGACTTCGCCGCGCTGAAGCACACCTGGGACTATTCCCGCGCCGAGTTTGCGGCGATGGTGGCGACGATCCTCGTGACCTGGCTGGACGGCGTCGAATCGGGACTAATCGCCGGCGTCGGCCTTTCGATCTTTCTGCACCTGTACGCCACGTCGCGTCCGCACGTCGCCGTCATCGGGCAGATCCCAGGTACTTCGCACTTCCGCAACGTCGAGCGCCACGAAGCGGTGACGGATGCGGAGATCCTCTCGTTGCGCGTGGACGCGAGCCTGTACTTCCCGAACGCCCGCTTCATCGAGGAACTGGTCAACGAATCGGTGGCGGCCAACCCAGCGATCCGCCACGTCATTCTCGAGTGCCTTGCGGTGAATACGATCGATCTGTCGGCACTCGAAAGTCTGTCGGCCATCAACAAGCGGCTCGCGGAAGGCGGCATCACCTTGCATCTGTCCGCGGTGAAGGGGCCGGTGATGGATCGACTGAAACGATCGCACTTCCTGCAGGAACTGACGGGAAAGGTGCATCTGTCGCACTTCGATGCGGTCTCCAGCATCAGGCCTGAGCTCGCGACGAGCGTTCTCCAGTCGGCACGGGCGCCAACCGCTGCCGCGCAAGCAGCGCCTCTGCCAGATCACTGATAGGCCGCCCGCACTCACATGAAGACAGTCGAGATCGCCTATCGCTACGACGGTGCCAAAGCTTCGCTGCGCGAGCGGCCCAGCGATGCCGATGCCGCGCGACTGCGGCTGAATGACGGCAACCGGGCCTTTGCGGAACTCTTCACCCGTCTCGAAGAAGGAACGGGGACTGCGCGTCGCGTCGTACCTATCGATCCACGCGACCTGGGCCTGCTGCCGACCGGCGACTTGCCGCCGCAGCGGCCGTTTGCCGCGGTCCTCGGCTGTGCCGACGCGCGTGTTCCGACCGAGCTGATCTTCAACGAAGGGCCGAATGACCTCTTTGTCGTGCGCGTCGCTGGAAACACGCTCGGCGAAGATGTGCGCGGCAGCCTGAACTACGCGATCGATCATCTCGGCGACAGCCTCAAACTCATTGTCGTGCTGGGCCACAGCGCCTGCGGTGCGGTGACAGCCGCGGTCGACGTTTTCCTGGACCCGTCCGGCTATCTCGCGCTCGCGTCGAAGCACGCGATTCGCTCGATGGTCGACCGCCTGCTGGTTGTCGTCGAGGCATCGGCCAGGCGGATGACTGCGACGTTCGGCCCCGACATTTTGGGCCATCGAAACTACCGCGAAGCACTGATCGAGGTGGCCGTCGTGACGAACGCGGCGCTCGCGGCGCATTCGATGCAGCGCGAGATCGAAGCACGCTGTGCGAGTGGCGTGCGCGCCGCTTACGGCGTCTATGTATTGACGGAACGCAGTATCTGGGCGCCGCGTCACGGGACGGACGAGGTGACGGGCATCGCCCTGCCGCCAGACGACGCACGGGGATTTATCGAGTTCGGCGACGCTGTGCTTCGCTCGCAGCGGATCGCGAGCTTGCTCGGACCTTGAGCCGGACATCCGCTCTCTTCGCGATTACGGAATGCATTCGTTACACAGGCAAAGCAGAAAAAGGAGCGCACATGAAAGTCATCATCGTCGGCGGAGTGGCCGGAGGAGCGTCCTGCGCAGCGCGCCTGCGCCGACTCGACGAGAAGGCCGAGATCCTCATGGTGGAGCGCGGGCCGTACATCTCCTATGCGAACTGCGGCCTGCCGTACCACGTCGGCGGCGTGATCGAGCAGGAGTCGAGCCTGCTCGTCGCCGGCCCCGAGATGTTCCGCGGATTCTTCGCGATCGAGGTCAGAACCGGCTGCGAGGCCGTGAAGATTTCTCCGGATGCCCGGACCATCGACTTGCGCGACGTCGCGACCGGCAAGGTCACGACCGAGTCCTACGACAAACTGGTGCTGTCACCGGGCGCGCGGTCGATCCGTCCGCCGCTGCCGGGCATCGACCTGCCGGGGATCTTCCAGCTCAGAACCGTGCCCGACGCACGCGCGATCCGCGAGTGGCTCGAGAAGGGTTCGGAGTTCCTCGCCGGGATGTACCGGTACTCGGGTTTCCAGACGGTGCGACCAAAGACCCGCGCGGTGGTCGTCGGCGGCGGCTTCATCGGCGTCGAGACCGCGGAAAACCTCATCCATCGAGGGTTCGAAGTAACCCTCATCGAGATGGCCGACCAGATCCTCGCGCCGCTCGACGCGGAGATGGCGCGCGTGGTCGAAGGCCACCTGGAGCGGCACGGTGTGCGGCTGGCACTCAACGATGGCGTAGCTGCCTTCGAGAAGGCCGACGGCGCACTGAAGGTGCGCACGAAGTCCGGCAAGGAGTATCCGGCCGACGTCGTAATCCTCGCGCTGGGCGTGCGGCCGGACACCGACCTTGCGAAGACCGCCGGCCTTCAAATCGGCGAACGCGGCGGTATCCATGTCGATGAGCAGATGCGCACCAGCAATCCGGACATCTTCGCCGTGGGCGACGCGGTCGAAGTGAAGGACACCGTCACCGGCGAGGCGAGCCTGGTCGCACTGGCAGGGCCGGCGAACCGGCAGGGCCGCATCGCCGCCGACGTGATTGCCGGCCGCGACTCGCGCTTCCGCGGCACGCAGGGCACCGCGATCATCGGGATGTTCGGCGCGGCGGCGGCGTGGACCGGTGTCAACGAGAAGACGCTCAGGCGTCGCGGCGACACCGACTATGAAAAGGTCTACCTGTATCCGAACTCGCACGCCGGCTACTACCCCGGTGCCCGCCCGATCGCGCTGAAGACCATCTTCCGCAAATCGGATGGTCGCGTGCTCGGCGCGCAGGGCCTCGGCGAGGACGGCGTCGACAAACGCATCAGCACCATCGCGATGGCGATCCAGATGGGTGCGACGGTTTACGATCTGGAGGAAGCAGAGCTTTGCTACGCGCCGCAGTTCGGCAGCGCGAAGGACCCGGTGAATTTCGCCGGCATGGTCGCCGCCGGTGTGCTACGCGACGACATGCCGGTTAGTCACTGGGATTCTGTCGATGGCGCATTCCTGCTCGACGTGCGTGGTCCGATCGAACTCGCCGTCGAAAGCGTGCCGGGTGCGGTTAATGTCCCGCTCCCTCAACTCCGTGCGCGTCTGGGAGAGTTGCCCCGCGACCGGGAGATCCTGACGATTTGTCGTTCCGGTGGGCGCGCCTACTTTGCAGCGCGCATCCTGCAGCAGAACGGGTTCAAGGCTCGTGTGCTTTCCGGCGGCATGCTGTCGCGCACTTTCTTTCAATTGATCGAAAGCTGACCCGAAAGGGATGAGAAGAACCGTCATCGGCAGGGACGAGGCGGACTCGCCCGAAGCGAACGCAGCTCGCTCAAACCAACGAAACCACGAGGACACATGAAGCCATCGAACACGACTATCGCTGCCACTTGCGCGTGCGCTGCGTTGCTCGCAGGCAGTGCACTTGCTCAGCAGTACGTTTACCCCGCCAAGGGACAGTCCGCCGATCAGCAGAAGAAGGACGAGTCGGCTTGCCACCAGTGGGCCGTGCAGCAGACGGGGGTCGATCCGGCCAAACCGCCCCCTCCCCCTGCGGCCGCGAAGCCAGCGACGACAGCGACCGGCACGACGCCCGGCGCCGGCGCGCGTGGCGCGGCGCGCGGTGCCATCGTCGGCGAGGCTGTGTCCGGCGACGCGAGCACCGGCGCCGCAGTTGGCGCCGCGGCCGCGCGTGGCCAGAGCCGTCGCCAGAACGCTGCCCAGGCGCAACAGCAGCAGGCGGCCGCGCAGCAGGCGACATCGTCCCAGCAGGCCGCCTACGGCAAGGCGCGTGCAGCCTGCCTCGAGGGCCGCGGGTATACGGTCAAGTGAGCGCACTGTCGGGAAGTCGCAGCGGATCCAGGGAATGGAGAGCACTATGAAGCCAAGTCGAACCACGCTTGTCGAACGTCACATGAAGGTCGCCTGGACCGCCTTGATGGCTGTCGCGATGACGATCATTTTTTCCGCGACGCCGTTCGCGCAGGCGCCTGCGGCAGCGGGGGGGGCAGCCCCGGCGCTGCCGGCCGCGGAGCTCGAACAGCTCGTCGGGCCGATCGCGCTGTACCCGGATGACCTGGTCGCGATCATCCTGCCGGCCTCGACCAGCCCGCTTCAGATCGTCCAGGCCGATCGTTATCTGGACAAGCGCAAGTCCGACCCGAAGCTGCCGATCGACGACAAGTGGGACGACCCGGTGAAGTCGCTGCTCAACTACCCCGATGTCGTGAAGAAAATGAGCAACGATCTCGACTGGACCAGCGCGCTCGGCGAAGCCGTCGTCGCCGACCAGGGCGCCGTGATCGAGGCGGTCCAGGTCTTTCGCCGCAAGGCAAAGGCGGCGGGCAATTTGAAGACCGACGACAAGCAGGTGGTGAAGACCCAGCAGGAGGTCATCATCATCGAGCCGGCCAATCCGCAGGTGATCTACGTGCCGCAATACAACCCATCCACGGTTGTGGTCTACAGCGCGGCGCCGGTGTACGGCTACTACCCGACCGCGTATCCGGCTTATTACTACCCGTACGCGCCGGGGGCCGCCTTGGCGGCCGGGGTCGTCTGGGGCGCCGCGATCGGCGCGGCGTGGAGTGGCAATCGCTACGGCTACGGTGGCGGCGAAGCCAACATCAACGTCAACAACACCACCAACGTCAGTCGCGGCGGCAACACGGTGAACACCGGTGGTAACACGGCCAATCGCGGGAGTGGACAGGGCAGTGGCAGCTCGCAGTGGAAATCGAACAAGCAGCCGGGGCAGGTCAGCAGTTCGGTCGGCAAGTCGTCGCCGTCCAATCGCGCGGGTGATGCGCGCGGCGGGGCGGGTGCTTCGGCAAGCGGTGGAGCGCGTGCCTCGACGCAGCCGGCAGGCGGAGCCGACCGCGGCGGCGCGGGTAGTGCAGACCGCGGCGGCGCAGGCGGTGCGGACCGCGGCAGCAGTGCCGGCGGCGGCCGCGACAGTGCCGGCGGTGCCGGTGGTTCAGCGCGGCCGTCCACGCAGCCGGCGGGCGGCGGTCGCGGCGACAGCGCCATGGGCGGCTACGACTCCGGTCGGCAGACGACGGCGGACAGCTCGCGAGGTGCGTCGAGTCGCAGTTCGTCGTACGGCGGCAGCGGTGGCGGCTACAGCAGCAGCGGTGGCGGGTCGCGTTCGAGCGCAAGCAGTGGAGCGTCGCGTGGCGGCGGCGGCGGCGGAGCGTCGCGTGGGGGCGGCGGCGGTGGTCGCGGCGGCGGCGGTCGGCGCTGACCAAGGAGCGATGCCATGTCCGCATTTCCCTCAATCGCAAACAGGACCTCATCCATGAAGAGCAATTCGATCTGGTCGAACCTGACGCGGGCCATGCTCGCCCTTCTGTTCGCCGCACCGCTGGCGGCGACCGCAGTTCCCCCGCAGACATTCGCCACGCCCGAAGCGGCGGTCGATGCGCTGGAGGCGGCCCTTAAGGCCGACTCCGAGCCGCAACTGCTGGCGATCTTCGGCGACGCGCACAAGGACACGCTCATCGAACCGGACCGGACAACGGCGAGTGCGAACCGCGCGCGGATCGTCGCCGCGATGCAGACACTGCGCGTCCTCAAGGAGCCGAGCCCGGACCGTCGCGTGCTCGTCATCGGCGACCTGGCGTGGCCGTTCCCGATCCCGCTCGTGAAGACCGGCGACCGCTGGAGCTTCGCGACAGATCTCGGCGTCGAGGAACTGGCCAACCGCCGCATCGGCGGCCACGAGCGCAATGCCATTTACGTGCTGCGCGCTTACGTCGATGCGCAACGTGCGTTTGCGTCCAGAGATCGCGATGGCGACGGCGTGCTGCAGTACGCGCAGAAGGTCATGAGCACGCCAGGCAAGCAGGACGGCCTGTACTGGGCGTCGGACCCAGTAAAGGGCGACGAGGCCAGTCCGTTCGGGCCGCTGCTTGCGGAAGCGTCGCCGTACATCAAGGGCAAAGTGGCGGGCGATCCGTACCGCGGCTACTACTTCCGGATCCTGACACAGCAGGGCGCGAGCGCGCCCGGCGGTGCCTACAGCTACCTGATAAACGGCCGCATGATCGCCGGCTTCGCAATGATCGCGTACCCCGCGGAATACGGCGAAAGCGGCGTGATGACGTTCATCGTGAATCAGAACGGCGTTGTCTACGAGCGCGATCTCGGGCCGCAGACAGCGAAACTCGCGCCGGCAATCAAGGTCGTTCGATCCGGGCAAGGGCTGGAAACCGGTCAAGCCCGAGTGATTCTTCAACCCCTCTCAACAGAACGGAGCAACACCATGCGTATTTCTATTCTTCTTGCAGCCATCCTTTCAACCTTCGCGCTGGCGCAGCCCGCGTTCGCACAGAGCAGCGGCGCCGCGGTGACGAGTGCGCCGGGCAAGGTCAGTGTTTCCCAGGCCGTTGAGGCCAGTGCGTCCATATCTGCAATCGACAAGGCGACGCGGACGATCACCTTGAAACGGGCGAAGGGTGACGAGGTGAAGATCGTGGCCGGCCCCGAGGTCAGGAACTTCGATCAGTTGAAGGTGGGAGACATCGTGAACGTCACGTACATGGAGTCTCTGGCCCTTGAACTGAAGAAGGGCGGCGGCATGAAGGTCGAGAAGACCGAAAAGGCCGGCGTCGCTGGCGCGCAACCCGGTGCGACACCAGCGGGCATGGCCGGAAGGCAGATCACGGTCGTCGGCGACGTCATCAAGCTTGACGCGGCGACGCAGACCATCACCGTGAAAGGTCCGGAACGGACGGTCGAATTGAAGGCGCGCGACCCCGAGCAATTCAAGCTGATCGCCGTCGGCGACCAGATCCAGGCGACCTACACCGAGGCGCTCGCGGTGTCCGTGACACCGGCGGCGGCACCGGCCAAGCCGAAGAAGTAATGGGTCATCAGATTTCTGCGAACAACGGTCAGCGATGTTCCTGATGCAACGCGCGCAGCCGTGCGCCCTTCAATGCTGCGTCTTCGCCAGGCGTAAGGAGGAAATATGAGCGTTCAACAGATCCAATCCCCGATGCCGTCGCGCAGGTTCATGTTGAAGGAGTCCGCTGCTCTGCTCGTTGGCGGTGCGGCGGGCGGCAGCGTGGTCTACGCGGCCACGCCGACTGCCGGAGCGACTCCCGCAGCGACACCGCCGCTACCCTGGAAGTGGGCCCGGCTCGACCCAACGGAGGCTGGCCGGCGCGCGTACCGCTACTACAAGGAACGCGGCGGTTGCGGCACTGCTTCGTATCTCAGCCTGCTCAGCCTGCTGAGGGAAAAGGTCGGTGCTCCCTGGACGACGTTGCCCGACATGATGATGGCGCACGCTGCCGCCGGCTATGGCGGCCACGGCACATTGTGCGGCGCGCTGGGCGGCGCCTCGACGATCATCAACATGGTCACGTACAGCGGCAAGACGGACGAGCAGCAGAACAACCAGATCATCGATCGGCTGTTCTGGTGGTATGCCGAGCAGAACTTTCCGAGCGAGCGCTTCGACGACCTGTCGCCGCTGAAGAAGCAGATCAAGGTAAAGGCCATGTCGCCGTTGTGCCACACGTCGGTCTCGAAGTGGATCGTGGCCGCCGGCGCGTCGGTGAAATCCGACGCGAAGATCGAGCGCTGCGCGAAAGTGGCTGGCGAAGTCGCCTACACGGTGACGCTGGCCCTCAACGAATACTTCGACGGCAAGTGGACTCCGCCGCAGTGGAAGCCGGCCAAGGAGGTCGAGCACTGCGTCAGTTGTCACGGTCCCAACTTTGGGACGCAGAAGGCGATGAACTGGAACCAGCAGGGACACATGGACTGCAACATCTGCCACAGCGATCACACCAAACCGGCAACCAAGTGACGCCACGCGCGACGCCGCCAGCCGCCGCACATGCCAAGGATCGCTCTGATTGCCTGTGCGCTGGTGGCCGTCACGGTGGTCGTGCATGCCGTCGGACTCGCCGCACTGTACAAGGCCGAGTTGAGGGTACATACCCAGCCGCCGACGCGTTTCTGGCCCGTGACGTGGCTGCTGATTCGCCTGACCTGGGTACTGATCCTGATCCACCTGATCGAGATTTCAGTCTGGTCGTTGTTCTTTCTGTGGGCCGGATGCCTGCCGGATGCCGAGTCCGCGTTCTACTTCTCCGGGGTCACTTATGCAACGGTCGGATACGGCGATCTGGTGCTACCGCAACCATGGCGCATGCTCGGACCGCTGGAGGGACTGACGGGCATCCTGATGTGCGGACTTTCCACCGGGTTCTTCTTCGCTTTCTTCGCCAGACTCCTCGGCGCAAGGTTCAAGGCCGAACCCCAATGAGCACGCCATGAATCTCCTGTTCCGGGAAATCCGTCGTAACCCGCTCCTCTGGCTGCTGGCTTTCGTGCCGGTAGTGTTCGCGGCGGCAAAGCTCAAGCCCGAAGCACACACCCTGCTCTTCGTGCTGTCCGTGCTCGCGATCGTGCCGCTCGCCACACTGCTGAGCCACGCCACCGAGTCGGTTGCGGCGAAGACTGGTGACGCTGCCGGCGGCCTGCTCAACGCGACGCTAGGCAACCTGACCGAACTGGTCATCGCCCTCACCGCGCTGCGCGCGGGCGAGTACATGCTAGTGAAGGCATCGATCGCGGGCGCGATCGTCACCAACACGCTGTTCATGCTTGGCGCCTCGTTTCTTCTTGGCGGACTCAAGCACCACGTGCAGGAATACAACCGCGTCAGCGCCCGCATGCAGGCAGGGCTGCTGTTCCTGGCCACGGTCGCACTGCTGATTCCTTCGGCCGTCACTGGCGTCGACCCGGCAGCGCGGGCGGCATTCACCCAGACGCTCAGCGTAGGTCTCGCCGTTCTGCTGATCACTGCCTACGCGCTTGGCATGCTGTTTTCACTGAAGACCCACCGCGAGTTATTCGCCAGCGCCGAGCACGCCGAAGAAGAAGCGACGTGGCCGATCGGGCTGGCGCTGGCCACGCTGGCCGCCGTGACTGTCCTGGTGGCACTGGTGAGCGAGATCTTCGTCGAGTCGGTACAGAAGGCGGCGGAGGCGTTCGGCATGACCCCTGCGTTCGTCGGCTTCATCGTCGTGGCACTCGTGGGCGGCGCCGCGGAGATGGCCTCGGCGTTCTCAGGGGCGCGCAAGAATCGCCTGGATCTGAGCGTCGGCATCGCACTAGGGAGCGCGTCGCAGATCGCGCTTTTCGTGGCGCCGGTGCTGGTGCTGCTGAGCTACGTGATCGGGCCGACGCCAATGGACCTGCAGTTGTGGCCAGGCGCCGTGGTGATGATCTTCATTGCCACCATCACAGCGGCGCTCGTCACCAACAACGGGCGCTCAGCATGGTTCGTCGGTGTGCTGCTGTTGATGGTGTATTTGATCTTTGCAATGACGCTGTACCTGCTGCCGCCGGCAACTCGGTGACAGCGATGTGCGGTCTTGACCGCTGTCCCGCGCAGGCTGGAGCGCGGCACTGCAGCACGATGTAACCTCTCGTTGAGTGACAAGTCCGGACGGAGATGTCTGGGCGCAAACCGTGTTTCGGATTGATCGTGGGTCCTGGATCCCGTCGTAAGGAGAGTGAGATGGTGCGGTGGTTAATGACGGGCCGTTCGTGGGCCACGGTGGTGACGACACTCGTCGCCGCAATGATGGTTGCTTCGCTGACGGCTTGCGACAGCGGCAAGGACGGCGACAAGGCCAAGCAGGCGGCCGCTCCGCCCCCGCCGGCGGTTGTCGTCACGGAAGTCGTCCAGAAGACGGTGCCGATCTACAGCGAATTCGTGGCCCAGACCGACGCGCGGGAAACGGTCGAAATCCGCGCCCGCGTGCAGGCCTTCCTCGAAGCACAGCACTTCACCGAGGGCACGATCGTCAAGAAGGACCAGCTGCTGTTCACTCTCGACCGGCGCGAGTTCGAGGCGAAGCTGGCTCAGGCCAAGGCCGAGCTCGAGATTGCAATGGCACGGCTCGGCAAGGCGGAAACCGACGAACGGCGCCTCAAGCCGCTGGCCGAGCGGCGGGCCGTGCCCCAGCAGGATTACGACAACGCGGCCGCGAATCTGCTTTCCGCGCAGGCAGCCGTTTCCTCGGCCAAGTCCGGCGTCGTCGCAGCAGAACTCGACCTGAGCTACACCTCGATCAAGTCGCCGATCAGGGGCCTGATCGGCAAACGCCTGGTGGCCCCGGGCAACCTGGTCGGCAAGGGCGAGGCCACGCTGCTCGATACCGTGTCGAGCATCGACCCCATCCGCGTCAACACGACCATCAGTGAAGCGGAGTACCTGCGCTTCTTCGCCCAGAGGAAGGAACGCGGGAACGACTCGTCGGCGCTCGAACTGATACTTGCCGATGGCAGCGTGTTTCCACACCAGGGCAAGGTCGTCATCGTCGACCGGGCAGTGGACCAGAAGACCGGCACGCTGAACTTCGCCGCAGAGTTTCCGAACCCCGAGGGACAACTGCGCCCCGGGCAGTTCGGTCGCGTGCGCGCGGTGGTCGAGATGGCCAAGGACGCCATCCTGGTTCCGAAGCGCGCCGTGCAGGAGATCCAGGGCATGAAGAGCGTGCTCGTGGTCGGCGCCGACAACATGGTCGCGCTGCGCACGATTCAGCCGGGCGAAACGGTCGGCGACCTGCTCATCGTCCGCGACGGCCTCAAGCCCGGTGAGCGGGTGATCGTCGACGGCATCCAGAAGGCCCGTCCCGGATCGAAGGTCAACCCGACCGCAGCCGCCAGCGTCACGTCCGTGCCGACGGCAGGCACACCGGGCAAAGGCCCGTCCGCCGCGCCGCAGCCCGCCGCCAAGGCCGGGGGGAAGTAGTCCATGGCCAACTTTTTCATCCGCCGACCGATCGTCGCGATCGTCATCGCGATCCTGACCGTGATGCTCGGTCTGGTCACGATCAGCGGGCTGTCGGTCGAGCAGTACCCATTCCTGGCACCGCCGAACATCCGCGTGACCGCGACCTACCCTGGCGCATCGGCCGAAGCGGTCGAGCAGTCGGTGGCGACCCCCATCGAGCAGGAGGTCAATGGCGTCGACCGGCTGATCTACATGAAGTCGTCCAACACCAGCGACGGCCGCATGCAGCTCGACGTCAATTTTGAAGTCGGCACCGACCAGGACACGGCCAACGTCCTGACGCAGAACCGCGTCTCGGCGGCGCAGGCGCGTCTGCCGGTCGAGGTCACGCAGCAAGGGGTGACCGTCAAGAAGCAGAGCCCCAGCATCCTGATGGTGATCTCGATCTACTCGCCGTCGGACGCGTATGACGCCAACTTCCTGATCAACTACGCCGGCATCAACCTGCGCGACCAGTTGCTGCGCATCCCCGGCATCGCGCAGGTGGACCTCTTCGGCGGCACCGATTACGGCATGCGCATCTGGTTCCGCCCCGACCGCCTCGCCAAGCTGGGCCTGACTCCCGCGGACGTGATCAACGCGATCAAGGAGCAGAACCTGCAGGCGCCCACCGGCAAGGTCGGCGCCGCGCCCACGCCGGCGGACCAGCAGTTCACCAACACGGTGAGCGCACCGGGTCGGCTGGTCACGCCGGAGGAGTTCGAGAACATCATCGTGCGGCAGAGCGAAACCGGCGCGGTGGTCCGCATCAAGGACATCGGTCGCGCCGAACTCGGCTCGCAGGACTACAACTCCTTCGGACGGCTAAACGGCAAGCCGGCCGGCGCGATGGCGGTCTACCTCCTGCCCGGTGCCAACCAGCTGAAGGCCGCCGAGACGATCTACGCGACGATGGAAAAGGCGAAGTCCACTTTCCCGCCGGGCATGGACTACAAGATCGTCTACGACACCACGCCGGCCGTCGAGGCGTCGATCGAAAGCATCGTGCATACCTTCGTCGAGGCGCTGATCCTGGTGACGCTGGTGGTCTTCATCTTCCTGCAGAACATCCGCGCAACGATCATCCCGTTGATCACGATCCCGGTGTCGCTGATCGGCACCTTCATCTTCTTCCCGATGCTCGGGTTTTCGGTGAACACGCTGTCGATGTTCGGCCTGGTGCTTGCGATCGGCATCGTGGTGGACGACGCCATCGTCGTCGTCGAGGCGGTCATCCATCACCTCGAGCACGGCATGAGCCCCAAGGAGGCAACGATCAAGGCCATGGAAGAAGTGACGGCGCCGGTCATCGGCATCGCCCTCATTCTCTCGGCCGTGTTCGTCCCCGTGGCCATGCTTGGCGGGCTGGTCGGCAGCATGTACAAGCAGTTCGCGCTGACCATTGCGATCTCGGTGCTGCTGTCGGCTTTCAACGCACTGTCGCTGACGCCTGCACTGTGCGCGATGCTGCTGAAGCAGCCGAAGCCGATGCGTGGCCCGCTGGGAACCTTCTTCAAGGGGTTCAACAAGGCGTTCGACGTCGGCACCAAGGGTTACGTGAACGTGTCGCGCCTGCTCGTACGCCGTTCATTGCTGACGATCGGCATTGTCGTCGCGGTGGCGATCGGGGCGAGTCTTTTCGCACGCGTGCTGCCGGCCGGGTTCATCCCTGACGAGGACCAGGGCATCTTTGGCGTGAACGTCCAGCTTCCGGCCGGGGCTTCGCTGGAGCGCACCAGCCTCGTGCTGAAGAGAATCGAGGACATCCTGGCCAAGACCGACGGACTCGACTCCTACCAGACGGTCGGTGGCTACGGTGCAGTGACCAGCACCTACCAGCCGAACTACGGCACGATCTTCGTGCGGATGAAACCATGGAGCGAGCGCAAGACCGCGGCGCTGCACGTGAACGGCATCATGGGCGGGCTGCGACCGCAGTTCGCGGCGATTCCCGAGGCGGTGATCTTCCCGTTCAACATCCCGACCCTGTCCGGGTTCGGTGCGGCCTCGGGTTTCAACTTTCTGCTGCAGGACCGCAGCGGCTCACTGACGATCGAGCAGCTCGGCGAACAGTCGCAGAAGTTCCTTACTGCCGCGCGGCAGCGACCTGAGCTTGGCACCGTGTTCACCTCGTTCGACCCTACATACCCGCAGGTCAGGGTCGATCTCGACCGCGAAAAGGCCCGCACGCTAGGCGTGCCGGTCAACGAGGTGTTTCAGGCCCTTTCGACTACTTTGGGCGGCTCCTACGTCAATGACTTCAACCGCTTCGGACGGCTGTATCGCGTCTACGTGCAATCCGACGCGACACAGCGGCTGAAGGCGGAGGATATCGGCAAGATCTACGTCCGCTCGAAGACGACCAACGAGATGGTGCCGCTCGCCACGCTGGTCACCATTCGCGACATCAGCGGCGCCGAGCTGACCACCCGCTTCAACCTGCAGCGCTCGGTCGAAGTCCAGGGCTCTGCTGCGCCCGGCTTCACCTCCGGACAGGCGCTCGCGGCGCTGGAGCAGGTGTTCGCCGAGACGATGCCCTCGGAGATGGGCTTCGCCTTCTCGTCGATGTCGTACCAGGAGAAGATCGCTCCGCCCGCCGGGCCAACCTTCATCATGGCCATCGTCTGCGTGTTCTTGCTGCTGGCGGCGCTGTACGAGAGCTGGCGGCTGCCCTGGGCGGTGCTGCTCGGGTCGCCGCTGGTCGCGCTCGGAGCGTTCTTCGGCGTCTGGCTGATGGGCTTCGACAACAACGTCTACGTGCAGATCGGCCTGGTGATGCTGATCGGCCTGGCGGCGAAGAACGCGATCCTGATCGTGGAGTTCGCCAAGGCCAAGCACGAGGAAGGCTCTTCGCTCGAGGAGGCGGCACTGGAGTCGGCACGCCTGCGCTTCCGGCCGATTCTGATGACGGCCTTTGCCTTCATCCTCGGCGTCGTGCCGCTGATGCTGGCCACCGGCGCCGGTGCCGGCGCGCAGAACGTGATGGGCACCGGTGTCTTCTGGGGCATGCTGGTCGCGACTGCGCTGGGCGTCTTCATCATTCCGGGCAACTACACGTTCGTCGAAGGACTGGGGCGCCGAGGCAAGAAACAGCCAGCGGTGCCACCCGTCGCTCCGAAAGAACAGGGAGCCGAGTGAATGAGCCACCGATACGCTCTCCTGGCCTGCGTGGCCGCAATCATTGCCACCGGCTGCACGGTCGGTCCCGACTACAAGCGCCCTGATGTTTCCGTGCCGCCGGGCTATCGCGCGGCCGACGCGCGGCCGACGGCCGCTAGCGCGCCGACGTTCGGCGATCTGGCGTGGGCCAGCGTCTTTCAAGACCCGGATCTGCAGGAGCTGATCCGGACTGCACTGTTGCAGAACTACGATGTCCGCGTGGCGGCATCGCGCATCCTGCAGGCGCAGAGTCAGGTGACGATCGCGCGTTCGCCGATGTTCCCGACGGTGGACGGCAGCATCACCGGACCATACAACTCCTACACGGGCTCGGAGCGACCGTTACCGGACAGCGTGTTCCAGCCTCAGGCTGGTTTCGGCGTTGGCTGGGAGCTGGACTTCTGGGGCCGTTACCGTCGGAGCTCGGAAGCCGCCCAGGCCGAGTTGCTGGCCTCAGAGGACGCGCAATATGCGGTGATCGCGACGCTCGTATCCGATGTCGCCCGCGCCTATCTCACCCTTCGTGCCCTTGACCTCACGCTCGAAATCTCGAAACGCACGGTCGCCTCCCGCAAGCAGTCGTTGGACCTTGTGCAGGCCCGGCTGGACGGCGGCGTCGCGGGCATACTCGACCTGCACCAGGCCGAGACGCTGCTGTACACAGCAACGAAGACGATTCCCGAGGTCGAGCGCCAGATCGAGCAGACAGAAAACTTCATCAACATCCTGCTTGGCCAGAACCCGGGTCCCGTGAAGCGCGGACGCCCGCTCGACCAGCAGATTGCGGCGCCGTCACTGCCGCCGGGACTACCCACGGAACTGCTGACGCGCCGACCGGACATCCGCGCCGCCGAGCAGCAACTCGTCGCCGCCAACGCCCAGATCGGCGTTGCCAAGTCGCTGCTCTATCCGCAGGTCACGATCTCCGGCTTTGCGGGCGCCGGCAGTTCGACCATCAGCGGCGCGAATTTCGGTCCGTACGGCGTATTCAGCGCCCTGCCCGCGATCACCCTGCCGATCTTCAACGCGGGGCGCCTGCAGGCCAATGTCGACTTCAACGAAGCACGCGCCCAGGAAGTGGCCCTGCTGTACCAGCAGACACTGCTGCAGGCATTCCGGGAAGTCTCGGATGCACTGATTGATGTCCGCAAACGGCAGGAGTTCCGGGTGCAGCAGGAATTGCTCGTCAAGGCACTGCTGGATGCGAGTGAGATTGCGAAGCTGAGATACGAAGGCGGGGTGGCCAGTTACCTCGAAGTGCTGGATACCGAGCGGCAACTGTTCGATGCCGAGCGCGACCTCGTCGTGGCGCGACGCGAGGAGTCGGTCAGCGTGGTCCTGCTTTACAAAGCGCTCGGCGGCGGATGGCAGGCGGAACCCGCCAAGGTCGCTGCGTCGGTGAATCGTCCAAGCGAAGCCGCGACAGCAAGCACACAATGAAATTCCACTGCTCCGTTGGCGGTCGACCCGCCGTACTCGGCTTGGCGTTTGCGTGGCTGGCTATCGCCGCAAGTCCCGCAGCCGCGGAGTTCGGAACCAAAGGCGGCGCGGAGCCAGCGAACATCGCGGAGATCACGAGGGTCCTGCGGGAGGAGTTCTACGACCTGGAGTTGTTGATCAGCTTCGGCACGTCAGGCGGCGGCTCAGCCGGCCACCTGGCGCTGGCAGTACGAGAAGCCGACACGACAGACGACACTGTTTACTCGGCAAATTTCTACGCGGATCGGTCGCGCAAGCATGACAAGGGCTACTACACGGCCGACCTGATGCTTGCGATACCGAAATCCGAATATCTGTTCAGGACGACTTCATCGCTTGGCGAGACCGCGTCCTTCGGCCTTGATTTCGGCGAGATCTACAAGCGATCCGTCATCGGGGTGCGTGTCTACGGCGTGCCCGTACATGAGAAACAGGCGATCGCCGACTTCATGAAGCGCATCAACGACGACTATCACAAGCGCGCATGGAACACCGAGTACCACGACCGCGAAGTCAAGTACGACTATCTGCGGCTGAACTGTGCAAAAACGATCGGCTCGGCGTTTCGCTACGGCGCCGGATATGCGGAGCTCGATGTCACGAGCGCTCATGTCTTCTCGGGGCGTCGCATCGTCGCCGCGGCCACCGCCAACATCCCGACCGAGATGGCGATGAAGCTGCTCGAGCAATGGCATGCGCGCGGATATCGGATGGATGCTGTGCTGTACAAGAAATATCCGGGCTCGACCTACTTCGATCCGCACGATGAGCCCAAGGTCGCGTTCAAGGACCTGCCCAACCGGTTTCCTTCGGTGCTGTCCCGTGATTTCCGGAGCGAGCAGGGCGAGTACGAAGACCCTGACAACCTCTTCGTGATGTACCTGATGTACAACCTTGCGAAGGCCAGCATCCAGGTGAACGAGCAGACGAAGCTGCTCGAAGTCGCACGGATGAAGACGCCGCTGGCGTATGCGGAGGCAGTTCAGCTCGCGGCTGAAGCCGCCCGCTCGGACAGCGAGGGTTACGGGCGCCGGGTCAACTTCCAGCCCAAGGGAACCCGGCTCGGAGAGCAATGACGAGAACCAACGCCGGCCTTCGGGCCACATCAAGGTCGGAGCCTCACGGCACCGACGGACAGTCAGTAATCGACAGGAAGATACCAATGGCAAAGAAGGACGCGAGTGGGAAGGCTCCGGCCCGTACGACCCAGGCCGACGAGAGACCCGAGAAGGCAAAGATCAAGAAGGGCGCTGCGGCCCCCTCGGCTGCCGCTGCAGCCGTCGATGCACGGTTGTCCAACAAGGACTACGAACGTGAAATGAAGAAGCTGCACGTCGAGCTCGTAAAGCTGCAGGAATGGGTCAAGGAGAAAGGACTCAAGGTCTGCATCGTGTTCGAAGGCCGCGACGGCGCCGGCAAGGGCGGCACCATCAAGGCACTCACCGAACGCGTCAGCCCGCGCGTGTTCCGGGTCATCGCCCTGCCCGCTCCGACCGAGCGCGAGAAGACGCAGATGTACGGGCAGCGCTTCATCCCACACCTGCCGGCCGCCGGCGAAGTCGTCATCTGGGACCGCAGCTGGTACAACCGCGCCGGCGTCGAGCGCGTGATGGGTTTTTGCAGCGAGGAACAGGCGCAGGGCTTCCTGCAAACCGTTCCGCTCTTCGAACAGCTGATGATCAAGTCCGGAATCATCCTGCTGAAGTACTGGCTGGAAGTGAGCTCCGAGGAACAGACGAGGCGCCTCTCATCGCGGATCGACGACGGCCGCAAGATCTGGAAGCTGTCGCCGATGGATATCAAGTCCTACGACCGCTGGGACGACTACACGCGCGCCCGCGACGAGATGTTCAAGGCAACCGACACCGGAACGGCGCCTTGGTATGTCGCCCGCTCGGAGGACAAGAAGCGCGTCCGGCTCAACGTCATCAGCCACATCCTCAAGCAGGTGCCGTACAAGGAGTTGAAGCGGGAGAAGGTCAAACTGCCCAAGCGCAAGATCGGCAAGTACAAAGCGATCGACTATCCGTTCAAGTTCGTGCCGGAGCGGTTCTGACGCGCGCGGACCGGGCGCGTTTGCACGCGCGTCGCGTGGCGAAAGCCGTTGCGACGCCAATGATCCGCCCGCATGAAGCGGCTTCTACCGGCGCCCCTCCAGACAACACGAGGCAATGAAGTGAGCGTCGAGTCCCTGCCCTCACCCCCGAAGCGCGAACCGTTGCTGAGTCCGGTGGATCGCGTGTCCGAAATGCTGTTCGGCCTCTTCATGGCGCTCACCTTCGTTGGCGCCGTGTCGGTGACCGAGGCAGGACGCGACGACATCCGCGCGATGCTGGCCGCTGCCATCGGCTGCAACCTTGCGTGGGGCCTCGTCGATGCCGTCATGTACCTGGTCCGCACTGTCGCCGATCGCGGTCGGCTGATCACGCTGATCAAAGCGGTGCGAACGGCCCCGGACGCAGCGACGGGACGGAAGGTGATCCAGGGCTCGTTGTCAAAAGTCGCCGCCGGACTTGTTTCAGAGACAGAGGTCGAAGCGATCCGCGGGCGCGTCGTCGCGCTCGCGACGGTGCCCGAGCGACCCAGATTGAAACTGGGCGACTTCCTGGCTGCGCTGGCCGTATTCCTCTGGGTGGTTGTTTCGACCTTTCCGGTCGTGCTTCCCTTCGTTTTTTTCGACGACGTTGGCACGGCGAAGAACGTGTCGCGCGGCATAGCGCTTGTTTTGCTCTTCTTTGGCGGCCTTGCGCTGGGCCGATACGCTGGATACGGCAGCTGGAAAGTCGGACTGATGATGACCGGGCTCGGTGTCGCCATTGTCGCCGCGGTCCAGGCGCTTGGCGGATGAGAACCGCGCAGTTCCTCGTGCTGGCGCTGGCCCTTGCGGCGGTGTCGGCCGCCTGCGCCGAGGAAGGGGCCGGTGTCGGACGCCGCGCCTCACCGCCGGAGCGATCCGCGTGGGAATTCGGGCTCACCGCCTACCCAACGTTCGTTCGCAATGGCGAGAACTACACGTCGGCGATCGCGGTCGCCGACAGGGGTTCGCTTCACCTCGAGGCACGGTACAACTACGAATCCATCGGCGCGCGCTCGGCGTTCGTCGGCTGGACGTTGTCCGGCGGAGAGGACTTCACGTGGGAGCTGACTCCACTGCTGGGCGGCGTCTGGGGCGACACACGCGGGTTCGTGCCTGGACTGGAAGCGAGCCTGGGCTGGGGCCCCGTCGACTTCTACCTCGAAGGCGAATACGTCCGCAGCGGCGTCGACGTGCGTGAAAGCTACCTTTACGCGTGGAGCGAGCTTGGCTACAGCCCGTTCGAGTGGCTGCGGCTCGGACTCGCCGGGCAGCGCACCAACGCCTACAACAGCGACCGCGACATCCAGCGCGGGCCCTTCGTGCAGTTCAAGTGGCGTCGCGTGACGGTTGGCGGGTACTGGTTCAATCCGGGATCCGACGACCAGATCGTCGTCAGCATGATCGGTGTGACCTTCTGAGCCAGGCACTGCGCGACGCTGCCATCGGATGACGCGGATGAACCACCCACCTGCCCCTTCAACCGGCCCCGCGAACGATGGTCCGGGCCTGCGCTTTGACATCGTCGCTGGCCTCACAGCTGCCGCCGTGGTGCTGCCGAAGGCGATGGCCTATGCGACGGTCGCCGGGCTGCCCGTGGCGGTAGGTTTGTATACAGCCTTCATCCCGATGGTGATCTACGCGCTACTCGGCACTTCGCGCGTGCTCAGCGTCAGCTCGACCACGACGCTGGCGATCCTTGCCGGCACACAGCTCGGACTGTCGGTGCCGGATGGCAATCCCGGCCAGCTCATTGCGGCGACAGCCACGCTGACGGCGCTGGTCGGCGTCATGCTGCTCGCGGCGAGGTTGCTTCGGCTGGGCTTTGTCGCTAACTTCATCTCGACGCCGGTGCTGACCGGTTTCAAGGCCGGCATCGGATTGGTCATCGTGCTTGATCAGGTGCCGAAGCTTCTCGGCATTCACATCACCAAGCAGGGATTCTTCCTAGACGTCGTCAGCGTTGCGCAGCATCTGCCGCAGACCTCGATGATCACGCTTGCCGTGGCCCTCGCAACGTTCGCGGTGCTGATCGGGATGGAACGCCTGTGGCCGCACTCGCCCGCGCCGCTGGTCGCCGTCGCTGGCGGAATCGCAGCGGCCTGGCTGCTCGGGCTGGAGGCGCAAGGGGTGTCCCTGGTCGGGCTGATCCCGCAAGGACTGCCGTCGATCACGTTGCCCAATGCTGCGCTCGTCGCAGAAATGGCCCCCGCGGCACTCGGCATCGCGCTAATGAGCTTCACCGAAACCATCGCGGCGGGGCGAGCATTCGCGCGGCCTGCCGATCCGCCGATCAATGCCAACCGCGAGCTGGTGGCCACCGGCGTTGCGAATGTGGGTGGCGCCCTGCTCGGCGCGATGCCGGCGGGCGGTGGCACCTCGCAGTCGGCCGTCGTGCGCTCGGCCGGCGGTCAGTCGCAGAAGGCCTCGCTCGTCACCGGCGGTTCCGCACTCGCGACCATGCTGCTGCTTGCGCCGCTCCTTGGCCTGCTGCCGAACGCGACGCTGGCGGCCATCGTCATCGTGTACTCGGTCGGACTGATCCAGCCGGCGGAGTTTCGTGCCATCCGCAGCGTGCGAACGATGGAGTTCCGCTGGGCGCTGATTGCGTGCATTGGCGTGCTCCTCTTCGGCACGCTGAAGGGAATCGTGGTCGCGATCATCGTGTCGATGGTCGGACTCGCCAGCCAGACCGCGCACCCGCGCGTCTCGGTCATTGGCCGCAAACGCGGCGCCGACGTGCTGCGCCCGCTTTCGCCGGAACACCCCGACGACGAAACCTTCGAAGGCCTGCTGATCCTGCGACCCGAGGGGCGGCTCTTCTTCGTCAACGCACAGAACGTCTCGGACCAGATCCATACGCTGATCGAGAAGTACCGGCCGCGCGTGGTGGCGCTCGACATGAGCCGCGTTCCCGACGTCGAATACTCGGCCCTGCAGACGCTCCTCGAGGGCGAGCAGCGTGTCACCGCCAGCGGCGTCATCGTCTGGCTCGTAGGGCTGAACCCTGGCGTGCTCGAGATGGTCCGTCACGCCGGACTGGCGGATCGGCTCGGCCGCGACCGGATGCTGTTCAATGCGCGCGCGGCGATCGAACGCTATAAGGAGATGCAGGCGAAAGCCGGTATGACTGGCGAACCCTGAATCCGGTCTCCGGCGCTTCGATCCGGAGCGGAAGGCGGACGCCGTTCACTAGCGAATTCATTACCCAGGCAGGAGGAAACCATGTCCACGCTTTGGCTTCAGAATGTCCCGAAGGAGGCCACGGACGACGAGTTGCGAGCCTTGACCAAGAAGTACTCGCCCGAGCTCGAGTGCGCCAGCCTGCACCGGGCGGAAGGTGACGGTTCGCGGCCGGTGGCGTTCATGACGTTCACGGGTGGCGAACTCGGTTCGGTGGAGCGCCTGGCCGAGCGGCTCAACGGGATGTACTGGAAGGAGCACACATTGCGCTGTACGACCACGTTGCAGGCGCCGTAGCCGAACAGTCTTGTATCCGTTCCTGCTCATGCCATCCTCGCCCGCCACTCGAGATCCCTGTCTGTCGGCCGGCGCGCCGAAGCGAATCGGCTCGCGGCGATTGATGTGAGTCAGTGCGAGCGGAAATGGTTCATCCAAGTCGCCGGCCGAAGGCTAGGTTGAATAAGTATTCCAGTGGCAGTCACATGCAGGAAGAAACCATGAATCGATTCGGTTACGGAGCGACAACGCTCGTCACACTCCTGGCCTGCCTGTCGGGTTGCACAACGCCGACTTCACCTGGTGGTCCGGCACAATCGTCCGCATACACGGCGGGATATGTCGACGGCTGCGCGAGCGGCGAAGCGTCTCAGAGCATCGTCGCCGGCCGGTACAAGAAGGACACCCAGCGCTTTGCAGCTGACAAACAGTATGCAGACGGCTGGACGACAGCCTTCGACAAGTGCGCCTACGCGCAGGCGCAGCGGGACGCCGCCGGCTCCCGCTGAGAGCTCAATTCGTCGTTGCTCCGGCAACTCGCGTGCGGCTTGCTTGGGGGACATCCGGTCAGACACGCTCCATACGCGGCGGCGCCAGAAGATTGCATTCGGAACGGCGGTCTCCCCCTGACATAGGCACTCGCCTGGCGTGGCGCCGTTGAGCCGCGATCCGGCCGGCTGCCGTACTACTGGCCCAGGGGCAAACGACAGATCCGAACGGCGCGATCCTCCGGATCGGGTGCAACACTGAAGCCGAGCCGTTTGGCCAGACGCAGCATCGGCTGGTTCTCCGCCAGCACGAAACCCTCCATCTCAGTCAGACCACGCGCCGCCGCCGCGTCGATCAGCACCCGCATCAGTGCGCTCGCCAGGCCCGCGCCACCGAAGGTCGATGCGACGTTGATCGCGAACTCGCAGGTGGCGCCGTCGACGACGATGGCGATCGCACTGCCCACGATGTCAACGCCATCGTCCGCTGGCACGGTCGCCACGATTCCGATACCGCCTGCGGGGAACGAAGCGAGCACCTTCCGGAGTCGCTCCAGGTTTGGCTCGCGTACGACGCGCATGAAGCGCATGTAGCGCGCGTCTTCGCTCATGCGACTGAATGCCTGCAAAAGCTCCGGTTCATCCGATGGCGCCACGGCGCGGACGCGAACCGAACGCCCGTCGCGCAGCGGGATGTCAGCTTCCGGAATGTTTGTGCTCATCTTGAAACGCCATGGTTCGACGTATGTGCTGGCTGGCCCAACCTAGCTTGTCACATTTCCGGTCGCGAAGACGCGCATCGCAAAACCTGATCGGCCAGCGCTGCTCACTTTGAGCAACATCATGTCGCCCATTGTCGCCGCGCGGACAATTGCTGCATACCCGGTCCGGAATGCCGACCGCGTTGTGGATTTCCGGACCGACCTCAACTGGAGGAAGGGAGAAATCCATGAGCACTGTTGTCAACCCCGGCAGTCTGCCGGTTTCGCCATCAGCATTGGCAATCAAGAAAGGCGGGCACGCCTTCCCGTGGAGGGCGCTCGCGCCGATCCTTGTCGCGCTGATCATCGCGGCGATTCCGTCACCTGACGGTCTTGCCCAGCACGCCTGGTACTTCTTTGCGATCTTCGCCGGCGTCATCGTCGGCCTGATGCTCGAACCACTGCCGGGTGCTGCGATCGGCCTGATCGGCGTGGTTGTGGTCACCGTACTGGCGCCTTACGTCCTGTTCGGCCCCGCCGAGCTCGCCAAGGCGGGCTTCAAGCCGGCCAATGCCAGTCTCACCTGGGCACTGTCCGGCTTCTCGAACTCCACTGTCTGGCTGATTTTCGCCGCCTTCATGTTTGCGCTCGGTTACGAAAAGACGGGGCTCGGCCGCCGCGTCTCGCTCGGTCTGGTCAAGACCATGGGCCGCCGCACCCTGACGCTGGGCTATGCCGTGGCGTTTGCTGACCTGCTGCTCGCTCCCTTTACACCGTCGAACACCGCCCGCAGCGGCGGTACCGTGTTCCCGGTGATCCGCAACCTGCCGGCGCTCTATGACAGCAAGCCCAATGACCCGTCGTCGCGCCGTATCGGCGGTTACCTGATGTGGACTGCGATTGCGGTGACCTGCGTGACGAGTTCGATGTTCATCACGGCCCTCGCCCCCAACCTGCTGGCGATCGAGCTGATCAACAAGACCGCCAAGGTCTCTTTCAGCTGGACGGAGTGGTTCATGGCCTTTGCGCCTGTCGGCATCCTGCTGCTGCTGGCGATTCCGCTGCTCACCTATGTGCTGTATCCACCGACCGTCAAGAGCGGCGACGAGGTGCCGACCTGGGCTGCGGGCGAACTGAAGAAGATGGGCGGCCTGACAAAGCGCGAAGTCGGTCTTGCCGCACTGGTGCTCTTGGCGCTGGCGCTGTGGATCTTCGGTGGCGACTTCATCAACGCCACGACGGTCGCCATCGCCGTCATCGCATTGATGGTGATCGGCCGTGTCGTCTCCTGGGACGACATCCTGGCCAACAAGTCAGCCTGGAACACACTGGTGTGGTTCGCCACGCTGGTCGCGCTGGCCGACGGCCTCGCCCGCGTCGGCTTCGTCAAGTGGTTCGCCGAGACCATCGGCGCGCAGATGACGGGTGTCTCCCCGACGATGGCGATGCTGGTGCTGGTCGCCGTGTTCTTCTTCACACACTATCTGTTCGCGAGCATCACCGCGCACGTGACCGCGATGCTGCCGGTTATGCTGGCCGTCGGGATGGGCATTCCCGAGATGCCGATGGAGACGTTCGCGCTGCTGCTGGCGCTGACGCTTGGCATCATGGGCATCCTGACCCCGTATGCGACGGGCCCCAGCCCGGTGTACTACGGCAGCGGCTACATCCCGTCGAAGGATTACTGGCGTCTCGGTGCCATCTTCGGCGTGATCTTCTTCGTCGTGCTGCTGGTCATCGGCCTGCCCTGGATAGCGATGATCCGCTAGACGGCTGGTCACAGAGCGGAAACGCCGGCCTGCGGGTCGGCGTTTTCATTTGGGGCTCTGTACTTAGGCGTGGAGCAGCCGCCGTGGCGCGGATTGATCACGAAGCGACATCGGCGCAAATGAATTGTCAGGCCGCCGTTCGTACTCAGCCGTAGCAAAAGACATCCAGCTTGTTGCCGTCCAGGTCACGGAAGTAAGCCGCGTAGAACCCGTCGCCGCCTATCGCTCGCAGGCCAGGCTTTCCCTCGTCAGTACCTCCGAGTTCCAGAGCCTTCTTGTGAAGTCTGTCCACTGACTCACGGGAATCTGCGGAGATACCCACCATCACACCGTTGCCGACGGTCGCTGGCCGGCCGTCGTAGGGCTTGAAGATGCAGAGCATTGGCTTGTCCAGGCTGGCTGCCCAGCCAGAGCCACGGTCACCGAACTCCATCAGTCTCTTGACGCCCATCTCGGAGAGCAGCGCGTCGTAGAACGTCCTGGCACGATCAAGATCATTGGTGCCGAGTGTTATGTAACCAATCAAAGCGATCTCCTGGAGATTGAAGGAAAGGAATTCCATATTCGCATGCAACTCTTTCCTGTGGGGAGTCGCTTGAATGCAGCCGCCGCTGGCAACGTGCTTCTCCTGGACGCGGAAGGTCAATGACAACGACGGCGCAAGGCGGCCACGTAACGCATGCCTCAGCGAGTCAAACTGAGCGAGACGCCAGGCCTTAAGGCAATCACGCCGCAAGCCGGGGGATGCACCATTGTGGCCGGGTGCCGCTCAACG
>CAVPDC010000005.1:0-21365 GCA_963702595.1 uncultured beta proteobacterium
AGCACGCGCGCTCCGCCGGTGAGGAGCTTGAACCGGTCCTTGAGCCGGGACGTTAATGTCTGCGAGCGACAGCACCTTGATGCGCGCCGCAGCGAGTTCGATCGCCAGCGGAATGCCGTCCAGCCGCGAGACCAGTTCCGCAACGATCGGCGCATGCGCCCCATCCGGCTCGAAGCTCGGTTTGTGCTGCCGTGCGCGCTCGACGAACAGGCGCACCGCTGTGGAAGCCGATGTCTCGTTGAATCCGGCGTCCCGCGCCGGCAAAGGCAGCGGGCGGATCGGGTAGCTCTGCTCGCCAGGTACATGCAGGGCCTCACGGCTCGAGGCAAGCATGCGTACATTGGGGGCCGAGCGCAGCACCGCGGCTGCGAACTCCGCCGATGCCTGGACGAGGTGCTCGCAGTTGTCGAGGATGATCAGGGCGCGCCGCGTCTTGAGATGCGCGCAGATCGCCTGCAGGCGCGTGCGGCCCGGCTCCTCATTGACGTCCATGACCTGCGCCGCTTCGCCGACGACCAGCGCCGGATCGTGCAGCGGAGCGAGATCGAGGAACCAGACGCCGTCGGGAAACTGGTGGATCAGTTCTGCGGCCGCCTGGATGCACAGCCGTGTCTTGCCGAGTCCGCCCATGCCGACCAGCGTCACCAGGCGCGACTTGCCGAGGAACTCCTTGACCTCGTCGAGTTCCTGTTCGCGGCCCACGAACGACGTGCCCTGGTGCGGCAGGTTGTGCGGGATGTCCCGAACCGGCAGCCACCACTCGCCCGTCTGCACGACCCGAAATACCTTTTCGGAGTCGACAGGCGGGATGAAGCGGGTGTGCGCCTCACCGACTTCGAAGAGCTCGATCGGGTCGGCAACGCCCTTGACCATCCAGTGCCCGTGCGAGACGACCTTGAGCTCAGTCTTGCCGAGGTCCTCGCGCGCCTCGGTCGTCAGCAAGATCTGCCCGCCGCGGGCGAGCGACATCACGCGCGCGGCCGTGGGCTTGGCCAGGCCCTCGACTTCAATGGGCTTGGCGCCGAGCGCGATGTCTGCCGCGCTGTTCTCGCGCAGCGTGACCGCCCCGACGTGAACGCCCGCGCGGGCCTTGAGCGGAACAGGCAGCTCCGCGAGTGCGCGGTGATAGGCCAGCGCGTACGCAACGGCATCGGCCGCGCCATCGAACAGCATCAGCATGCCGTCGGTCTTGTCGATCTCGCGGCCCCGGAACTTCGGCAGCAGGTCGCGCGCCACGCGGTCGTGGGACGTCCACACCTCCGCCATCGCCTCGTCGCCGATCGACTCGGCGAGCTTCGTGCTGTCGACAACATCGGTCAGGAGCAGCGCGCGAAATTCGCTCATCGGGAAACGCAATGACTCCGTGGTTCCTTGACACGTGATCGCGGGAATTCTCGATGCCGTCTCGACGAGGAAGCTCGTGCGACACCCCATCGAATCGCGCAAAATCAAATCTGCAGGAGCAAGACGCCCGATCGTCGGCGGCGACCGCTCCAAAACGCCCCGAAGTGTACGGGCTGGCGGGCGATGCGAACGAGCGCCAAGATCCGTGGGAACCCGACGTGCGGAGCGAGTGTCGCGAAGGCCGCCGCGCAGGTCATCTAGCCTGGGCGCGCAACACCCCAGCTGACATAACCGGCAACGCGCGGCGCGCTCGGCATGTAGTCGCTGTGCACCTCATCGAACCTGAAGCCACCGTCTTCGATCAGGCGCACGATCGAGCGGTTCAGATTGCAGCCGCCGGCCAGACGTCCCCAGACGCCGTTGAGGCGGTCCTGCCACAGCCGCACACCTGGGTCGGGCGCTGCGCCGTGCTCTGAAAACAGCAACCGGCCATCGGGGCGCAGGACCCGTCTCACCTCGCTAAGCGCAGCAACCGGATCCTTGACCGTGCACAGGCAGAAGGTCAACACGGCGCTGTCGGCGCTCGCGCTGGGCAGCGGAATCTCCTCGGCGACCGCCTCAATGCAACGGACATCGAGGCCGCTGGCCTCGATGCGCGGCTCGGCCAGCTTGTGCATTGGCACCGACGGCTCGACGGCCCAGATCCACTCCACCTGCGACTTCGTGTAGTGCGGAAGATTCAGGCCGGATCCGAATCCGACTTCCAGGACGCGTCCGCGCGCCCGCGGTACAACGCGCCGACGCAGGCGCTCGATCGCCGGACTGGCACAGACCCAGTGGGTCAGGCACGGAAGCAGATAGCGATCGTAGATATGCACGGTCAGTCCATCCGCCTCAAGCCTCGCAGCGGAATGCATCCGCGGGTTCGGCGAGGATAGCGCCCGTAATGCGGACCCTGGACTTCCCGGTAGCATCTCCACCGCCCGAAATGACTCCCCGCCCCGTTCGCCTGCCGATTGTCGACGCGTTGCGTGGCTTTGCCGTGGCGCAGATGATCGTCTATCACTTCATCTACGACCTCAACTACTTCGGCTGGGTGACCTTGCGGATGCTGACCGACCAGCCGTGGACCGGCTGGCGCGCGGCGATCGTGACCCAGTTCGTCTTGCTCGTCGGTGTCAGCCTGGCGTTGCGGAGCGCCTTTCGGCCCGATTCACGCGACTTCTGGCGACGCTGGGCGCAGGTCGCCGGCGCCGCCCTGCTGGTGTCTGCCGGCAGCGCGCTGGTGTTCGGCCCACGCGTGATCTGGTTCGGCATCCTGCACTTCGTGGCGGCCGCCCTGATCATCGTGCGACCCCTCCTTCGACTCCGGGCCTGGAACCTGGTACTGGGCGTCGCCGTCATCGCCACCGGCCTGCTCTACTCGAATTCTGCCTTCAACCAACCACCGCTGGCCATCGTGGGATTCGTCTCCGCCCTGCCACGCACCGAGGACTATGTCCCCCTGTTCCCGTGGCTCGGCGTCGCGCTGGTCGGCGCGGGCCTGGGAAGCGTTTGGCAGAAACAGGACTGGACGGTCCCGGCGGCGCTGCAGGGGCTCAATGCTTCACCTCCGCGGCTGCTGGTCTTCCTGGGAACATGGGCGTTGACGATCTACCTTGTTCATCAGCCCCTGCTGATGGGCGCGCTCGCACTGCTGAATCGCCTCGGATTCTGACACGCCCGGAGACGGCCGCAGCATGCTTGTCTTGGGCTGAGACACCTTGACCCGCAAGGCGTCTTCATGGCGCGCAGGAAGCGCGATCAGTGCAATCTGTTGGTGTTGGAACCTGGCGCGCCCAGCGGAATCACGCGTTCCGGAACGTCCTTGCGCAGCCACTCGGGCTGCAGCGTGATGTGATCGATGGCGAACTCGCGCCGCAGGATGAAGCGAGCCTGGTGCAGCACCACGGGCCAACGCTCGATATCGTCCACCAGCACATGCGCCGAGAGTGCAGATTTGCCCGGCACCATCGACCAGACGTGCAGGTCGTGCACCGACACAATGCCCGGAACCGCCGCCAGCGACCGGCCCACCGTGGCGTAGTCGACGTTCTCCGGCACGCTGTCGAGCAGGACCAGTGTCGTCTCGCGCAGTACGCCAAACGTGGAGCGCAGGATCAGCGCCGCCACGAACATTGAGAGCAGCGGGTCGGCGATGAGGGGCCCGCCGAAGTAGATGACAACGCCAGCCACGATCGCGGCCACCGAACCCAGCAGGTCGCCCATGACATGAATGAGCGCCGCGCGCGTGTTGACGTTTTCCCGGTCACGCGACAGGCTCCACGCCACCGCGATGTTAACGAGCAGGCCGATACCGGCAATGACGAACACCCCGAGTCCCTTCACCGGCACCGGACTCTTGATGCGGTCAATGGCCTCGTAAAAGATCCATGCGACCACGGCCAGCATCGCGATCGCGTTGACGAAGGCCGCGATCACCTCGATGCGCGCCAGGCCGAAGGAGTGCCGGTCCGAGACCGGTCGCCGCGCAATGATGTTGGCCGCGAGTGCGAAGAGCAGCGCGGCGGAGTCGGTCGCCATGTGCCCGGCGTCCGCGAGCAGCGCGAGCGACCCGGACCACAGGCCACCGATCACCTCGACCAGCGCGTAGGCCAGCGTGAGTACGACCGCCGTCGCCAGCGGTCCCGCACCGTGCGGACGCGACTGATGCGTGTAGTGGCTGTCGCCGCGCTCGTGCGCGCCGAGCGTGGAGTGGCCGCCGTGTCCGGCGCTCATGGCAACCTCGCCGCGGCGACGCTCAGGCCGTGGCCGCCAGCTGCGAGAGATGAACGTGGCATCCGGTCTTGATGCGCACTTCCTCGGCCGTCACACCCGGCGCCAGTTCGACCCCCTTGAGGCCCTCGGCCGTCACGTCGAACACTCCGAGATCGGTGACGATGCGGTTGACCACGGCGCGCCCGGTCAGGGGCAACGTGCAGTTCTGCAGGATCTTGTGCTCGCCGTTCTTGGCGCAATGCTCCATCAGCACGATGACGCGCTCGACACCCGAGACGAGGTCCATCGCCCCGCCCATGCCCTTGACCAGCTTGCCGGGGATCATCCAGTTCGCCAGGTCGCCTTTCTCGCTGACCTGCATCGCGCCGAGGATCGCCAGGTTGATGTGTCCGCCGCGGATCATCGCGAACGAGTCCGCGCTGGAAAAGAAGCTCGATCCCGGCAGCGCCGTCACAAGTTGCTTGCCGGCGTTGATCAGATCGGCGTCGACTTCCTCCTCGGTCGGAAACGGGCCGATGCCGAGCAGTCCGTTTTCCGACTGGAGCATCACGTTGATGCCGGGCGGGATGTAGTTGGCCACCAGCGTCGGCAGTCCGATGCCGAGGTTGACGTAAAAACCGTCCTGCAGTTCCTTGGCCGCGCGCGCAGCCATTTCTTCACGGGTCCAGGGCATGGGCCGATTCTCCTATTTCTGCCGCACGGTGCGCTGTTCGATGCGCTTTTCCGGCGTCCTGTTGAGCACGAGTCGCTTCACGAAGATCCCTGGCGTATGCACCTTGTCGGGGTCGAGCGCGCCGTTTTCGACGATTTCCTCGACCTCGGCGATGGTTACCTTCCCGCACATCGCGACGACGGGGTTGAAGTTGCGCGACGTCTTGCGGTAAACGAGATTGCCCTGCTGGTCCGCCTTCCACGCCTTGACCAGCGACACATCGGCCCGGATGCCGCGCTCCATGACGTATTCCTTCGCGCCCCAAACGCCGTCGAACACCTGGGTCGGCTTGCCCTCGGCAACGATGGTGCCGACGCCAGTGCGCGTGAAGAACGCCGGGATGCCGGCGCCACCCGCGCGCATGCGCTCGGCCAGCGTGCCCTGCGGCGTGAACTCAAGTTCAAGTTCACCAGCAAGGTACTGGCGCTCGAACTCCTTGTTCTCACCGACGTACGACGAAATCATCTTGCGGACCTGGCGCGTGGTCAGCAGGAGGCCCAACCCGAACCCGTCAACGCCGGCGTTGTTGCTGACGCATGTCAGGCCCTTCACGCCGCTGTCGCGCAAGGCAGCGATCAGCGCCTCGGGTATGCCGCAGAGGCCGAAGCCCCCCACGGCGACGGTCTGGTTGTCCTTCACCACATCGGCCAATGCCGCTGCGGCCGACGCATACACCTTGTTCATCGAATCCTCCGCTGCCAGATGCCGCGAAGTTTAAGTGATCGCCTCGCGGACTGCTTCGGGCCAGGGCATGGACTTGCCGGTGCCGTAGTCGTACCAGACGATGACCGAGCGTCCGGTGGCGTAGGCCACCCCGGGCTCACCCTCCTTCTCGATGGAGAGCGACATCTCGACGCTGGATCGGCCGACCCGCGTCACGATCTGGCGCACGAGCGCGGTGCCGGGATACGTCATCGCGCGCACGAAGTCACAGGACACATGCGCCAGGATCGGCGCCTCGCCGGTGGGCAGCGTCGAGAAACCCAACTGCTGAAACCAGCGGATGCGCGCCTCTTCCATCAGGCGAAAGTAGATGACGTTGTTCAGGTGCGACATGGCGTCCATGTCACCCCATCGCAGCGGAATGTCGACGACAAACTCCTTCATCACCTGACCCGATTTCTCCGCGCCTGTGCGGCTGTCAGATCACGTCACTGACATTCCGTCGTCGGCCGCGATGATGGCGCCGTTGATGAACTGCGACTCGTCGGCGACGAGCAGCAGCAGCACGCCGTCGAGGTCCTCCGCGCCGCCGACCCGTTTGCGTGGGAGCATCTGCATCAGCTTGCGGCCACCTTCGGTCTCCCAGTACGCATCGTTGATCTCGGTGCGGATATAGCCGGGGCAGATCGCGTTGACGTTGATGCCGAATCGACCCCACTCCAGCGCCTGTGCCTTGGTCATCTGCACCACGGCGGCCTTGCTCATGCAGTACAGGCCGATCTGCGGCAGCACGCGCAACCCGGCGACCGAGGCGATGTTCACGATGCGTCCGCGAAAGTCGGCCTGGCCTTTGCCGCGCGCGATCATGCGCTGCGCTACTTCCTGGGCCACGAAAAATGCACCCTTCACGTTGGTGCCGACGACGAAGTCGAAGTCGACCGGCGTCACGTCGACCAGCCGCTGTGTCGTCGAGACACCCGAGTTATTGACCAGGATGTCGATCGGCCCGACTTCGCGCTCCGCCTGCTCGACGGCAGCGCGGACCGAGTCGAGATCCGTGACGTCCAGCGGAACGACGTGCGCGGCACCACCGGCCGCTTCTATCTCCGCCCGCAGGTCCTTCAGGCGCTCGATGCGCCGCGCCGCCAGCACTGTCAGCGCTCCATTGGCGGCCAGCACGCGCGCGAACCGGCTCCCGAGCCCGCTGCTCGCCCCCGTTACAAGCGCAACTTTTTCCTTCAGGTTGGTTCTCATCTCCGGCCTCTGCGCACGTCCCGAACATGATCGCACAGTCGATTGCGGCCTCTAATCAATCTCCGGGACAATCCGTGTCTTGGCGCAATGATCGTGACGAGGGCGAGATGACCGGTCCGCAGGCAATCGAACGTGAGGCGATGGAGTACGACGTGGTTGTCGTCGGCGGTGGACCGGCGGGCCTCGCGGCCGCCATTCGGCTCAAGCAGCGGGCGGCTGAGCGGGGCGCGGAGTGTTCTGTCTGCGTGCTCGAAAAGGGCTCGGAAATCGGCGCACACATCCTCTCTGGCGCGGTGATGGATCCGATCGCGCTCGCCGAACTGTTTCCGAACTGGAAGGAACTCGGCGCACCGCTGACGACGCCGGTCAGCGAGGATCGCTTCTACATCCTGACCGAGACCAAGGCGATCTACAACCCGCACTGGCTACTGCCGGCCTGCTTCATCAATGACGGGTACTACGTCGTGAGCCTGGGCAACGTCGTGCGCTGGCTCGGCCAGCAGGCCGAGGCGCTCGGCGTGGAGATCTTCCCGGGATTCGCCGCTGCGGAAGTGCTCTACGACGAAAAGGGCGCAGTGCGTGGGGTCGCCACCGGCAACATGGGTATCGGCAAGGACGGAGAGCCGACGGGCAACTTCCAGCCGGGCGTGGAACTGATCGGCAAGTACACCCTGTTCGCGGAAGGCGCGCGCGGACACCTCGGCAAACAGGTCATCGAGCGATTCAGGCTGCTCGAAGGCCGCGATCCGCAGACCTGGGGCATCGGCATCAAGGAGGTCTGGGAGGTCGAGCCTTCGAAGTTCCAGGCTGGGCTGGTCGTGCACAGCGCTGGCTGGCCGCTCGACAACTCCACCTACGGCGGCGGCTTCCTTTACCACTTCGACCAGAACCTGGTTTCGATCGGCCTCGTGGTCGGTCTGGGGTACACCAATCCCTACCTGGAGCCGTTCCAGGAATTCCAGCGATACAAGACCCATCCGATGATCCGCTCCTTCCTCGAGGGCGGCAAACGCCTGTCGTACGGCGCGCGCGCGATCAATGCCAGCGGATTGCAGAGCCTGCCCAAGCTCGTGTTCCCGGGCGGCGCATTAATCGGATGCGATGCCGGCTTCCTGAATGCGCCGCGCATCAAGGGCTCGCACGCGGCTATCAAGACCGGCATGCTGGCCGCAGACGCGGCCTTCGACGCGGTCTCGGCCGAACGCAGCCGTGACGAACTGCTTACCTACCCCGCCGCATTCGAATCGAGCTGGCTGCACGACGAATTGCACCGGGCGCGCAACTTCAAGCCCTACCTGGACAAGGGCCTCGTCGCCGGCGCCGTGATGTGGGGCGTTGACCAGATCGTCTTCCGCGGCAAGGCGCCGTGGACGCTGCACCGGACGAAGGCCGACCACGAGAAGCTGAAGCCGGCCGCCGAGTGCGCGCCGATCGACTACCCCAAGCCCGACAACCGCATCACGTTCGACAAGCTCTCCTCGGTGTTCCTGTCGAATACGAATCACGAGGAGAACCAGCCCGCGCACCTGACCCTGAAGCAGGCGACCGTCCCGGTTCAGATCAATCTCGCACGCTATGCCGGGCCGGAACAGCGCTACTGCCCCGCGGGCGTTTACGAGTTTGTAAAGAGCGACGACGGGTCAGACCAGCTGCAGATCAACTTCCAGAATTGCGTGCACTGCAAGACCTGCGATATCAAGGACCCGACGCAGAACATCGTCTGGGTCGTGCCCGAGGGCGGCGGCGGGCCGAACTACGTCAACATGTAGTCGGCCGGATCGGCCGCGCGCCGACTGCAGCAGCGCATTGCGCTTGAACGCCGCGCCCTTTTGGCCGACGATGCTCCCTTCGCACGCGAACCGTAAACCGAGGGGGAGCACATGTCGTACTCGAGCTATCACAAGCGCGCCATTTCGAGCCGCGAGCTGCATCCCGAAACGCAGATGATGTCGTACGGCTATGACCCGTTCCTCTCGGAGGGAGCAGTCAAGCCACCGGTGTTCCTGACGTCGACCTTCGCATTCCGCACGGCCGAGGATGGCGCGGCGTTCTTCGACGTGGTCGCGGGTCGCAAGCCCCGCCCCGCCGATACGGGCGCCGGCCTCGTCTACAGCCGCTTCAATCATCCGAATCTGGAGATCGTGGAGGACCGCCTGGCGCTCCTCGACGGCGCCGAAGACGCGATCGTGACCTCGAGCGGCATGGCGGCAATCGGCACCGTGCTGCTGACGTTCCTGCGGCCCGGCGACCAGGTCGTGCACTCCACACCGCTCTATGGCGGCACGGAGACACTGATCCGCAAGATCCTGCCCGAGTGGGGCATCGGCGGACAACCCTTCGCCGATGGCCTGTCCTCGGAACAGATAGCGGCCGCGCTTGAAGCGGCCGCAGCGCGCGGGCGCGTGGGTCTCTTCTACCTTGAAACACCGGCCAACCCGACCAACGCACTGGTCGATCTCAAGGCCGTGGTCGCAGCGATCGACGCCTTCGAACGCAAACACGGGTATCGCCCGATCTCGGCGTGCGACAACACGATGCTGGGCCCGATCTTCCAGCACCCGATCCGCGAGGGCATCGACCTGTCGGTGTACTCGCTGACCAAGTACGTCGGCGGCCACAGCGACCTCGTCGCGGGCGGCGTGACCGGGCGCAAGGACCTCGTTGGCAAGCTGCGCCTGCTGCGCGGCGCCTTCGGCTCGCAGCTCGACCCGCATTCTTCGTGGATGATCGCGCGGTCGATGGAAACACTGGTGCTGCGCATGCGGCGCGCGGCGGCTACCGGCAGCCGCGTCGCCCACTGGATGGCGGACAACCCGATCCGCAAGGTGCAGGTGCTGCATCCGCAGCTCATTGCCGACGAGAACTACCAGCGGGTCTATCGCGGGCAGTGCACCGGGGCCGGGTCGACGTTTTCGTTCGTGCTCGATGGCGGGCGTGACATGGCGTTCCGCTTCATCAATGCGCTGACGCTCTTCAAGTCCGCCGTCAGCCTCGGTGGAACCGAGTCACTGATCTGCCACCCGGCATCGACCACGCACTCCGGCGTGCCGCTCGAACTGCGTCAGCAAATCGGGATTTCGGAGGGTCTGATACGCGTGTCGATCGGCCTCGAGCACGAGGAAGACCTGATCTCCGACCTGGAGGGGGCGCTGAAGGTCTGCTAAGCGAGGTGCAAGTGCCGCGCACGGCGAGGCAGCTCGCGTCGCCGGGCGGCGGACCGCCCTGCCCGCCCTACGCTTGCTTGAGCACGCGTTCGAGCCAGTAGGTGCCGACGATGGTCTTGACGTCGGTGATGGTGCCGTCGCGGATCCAGTCGAGCAGCTGCTCCCAGGGAGCAGTGAACACTTCCAGCACCTCGCCGACGTCGAGCTGGGCACCCTCGTGCGTCAGGCCGCGGGCGAGGAAGACCTCGATCTTCTCGTCGCTGTAGGCGATGGCGTTGTGGAATCCGCCGAGATAGGTCCAGTCGCGCGCAACGTAGCCGGTTTCCTCCCGCAGTTCGCGCTGCGCGCAAACTAGCAGCGCTTCGCCCGGATCGACCTTGCCGGCGGGGAATTCGATGAGGCTGCGGCCGAGTGGATAGCGGAACTGCCGTTCCAGCACGACGCGGCCATCGTCGAGCAAAGGGATCATCATCACCGCACCCGGGTGGCGCAGGTACTCGCGCGTGCTCTCATGGCCATCGGCCGCACGCACACGATCGACGAAGAGTCGCAGGAAGACGCCGTCGTAGGCCAGGCGGCTGTCGAGCGTGCGCTCGGCCAGCGGATCGTCACCGGACGCACCCGGCGGCAGCGTGGGATCAGCCACCGATCGTGCGGATCATCGCGTCGGTGCAGAGCTTCAGCAGATACTGAGGCAGGATGCCGAGCACCAGCACCAGCGCACCGTTGATGGAGAGCGCCACGCGCATGTCGGTCGTCGCGGAGATCGGCGCCGGCGCTCCGGCCGGCGGTTCATCGAAGTACATGATCTTGACGACGCGCAGGTAATAAAACGGCGCCGACCAGGGAGAACATCACGGCGATGATCGCCAGCCAGAGCATGCCGCCATGCAGTCCATCGCCCAGCAAGGCCTGCAGGACGACCAGCTTGGCATAAAACCCCACGGTGGGCGGGATGCCTGCGAGCGAGAACATCAGCAGCAGCATCACGAAGGCATACCAGGGGCTGCGCCGGTTCAATCCCTTCAGATCGGCAATCTCTTCAGCCTCGAAGCCGCCACGAGCGAGCAACAGGATGATGCCGAAAGTGCCGAGCGTCGTCAGCGCGTAGGTGATCAGGTAGAACATCGCCGCGCTGTAGGAATTGACGGTCGACGTCGGGCTGCCGCCGACCACGCCCGAGAGCATCGCCAGCAGTACGAATCCCATCTGCGCGATCGTCGAGTACGCCAGCATCCGCTTTAGATTGCTTTGCGCGATGGCAGTCAGGTTGCCGAGCACCAGTGATGCCACAGCCAGCACGATCAGCATGCGCTGCCAGTCAGCCGCCAGCGGCAGCAGGCCTTCCACCAGGATGCGGAAGGTGACCGCGAACACGGCCAGCTTGGGGGCCGAGCCGATCAGCATCGTCACCGGCGTTGGCGCGCCCTGGTAGACATCCGGCACCCACATGTGGAATGGAACCGCACCGAACTTGAACGCCAGACCGGCAACGATGAACACCGTGCCGAACACCAGCGAAACCCGGCTCGCGACGTGACCGGTGACAACGCGGTCGGCGAGCTCGTTGATGTCGAGCGTGCCGCTGGCGCCATACAGCATGCTCATGCCGTAGAGCAGGAAGCCCGACGCCAGCGCGCCGAGTACGAAGTACTTCATCGCCGCCTCGCTCGACACCGCATGGTCGCGCCGCAGCGCGACCAGCGCGTACAGCGAAAGTGCCTGCAGCTCGAGCCCGAGGTAGATGACCAACAGGTTGTTCGCCGAGATCATCAGCATGATCCCGAGCAGCGCAAAGAGCGTCAGCGAGAAGAGCTCGCCCTTCCAGATGCCGCGGTCGCGGGCGTACGACTGCGAATAGACCATGACCAGGGCGACAGCGATGACCGCGACCAGCTTCAGCAGGCTCGCCATCGGATCGGTGACGTACATGCCGCCAAAGGCGTAGGTGACGACGCCGGCCGAAAGAAAGACCCAGCACACGGCGCCGACCAGCGTGAGGATGACGAGCGTTGCCACGTAAGTCACGTTGCGGCGAGTGTCGGGTACGAACAGATCGCCCACCAGCAGCCCGCAGGCAGCCACCAGCAGCACGATCTCGGGCAGGGCGGCAAGAGAGTTGAGCGGTTGCATGCGCGGCGCCTATCGGATCGCGACGCCGGCCGGGAGCTTCGACTCGGCCACGTGCTTGAGGAGATTGGCGACGGACGCATCCATCAGGTCCGTCACCGGCTTCGGATACAGGCCCATCCACATGACCGCCGCGGCCAGCAACAGCAGGATCAGGAACTCGCGCCCGTTCACGTCGGCCAGTGCGGCTACCTGCCGGTTGGCCACCTCGCCGAACACTACCCGCTTGTACATCCAGAGCGAGTAGGCGGCGCCGAAGATCAAAGTCGTGCCGGCGATCAGGCCGATCCAGAAGTCGAACTTGACCGCCCCGAGGATGACCATGAACTCGCCGACGAAGCCGCTAGTCGCGGGCAGACCGGCGTTGGCCATGGCGAACAGCATGAAGAAGGTCGCGAACTTCGGCATCGTGTTCACGACCCCGCCGTAGTCCGCGATGTTGCGGCTGTGCATGCGGTCGTACATCACACCGATACAGAAGAACATCGCACCCGAAACGAAGCCGTGCGAGATCATCTGGACGATTCCGCCCGCGACGCCGATCGCGTTGAAGATGAAGAAGCCGAGCGTCACGAAGCCCATGTGCGCGATCGAGGAGTACGCAACGAGCTTCTTCATGTCGGTCTGCACAAGCGCCACCAGACCAATGTAGACAACCGCGATCAGCGACAACGCGATCATGAAGCCCGCGAGTTCGTGCGAGGCGTCGGGCGTGATCGGGAGCGAGAAACGAACGAAGCCGTAGGCGCCGAGCTTGAGCATGATCGCCGCCAGCACGATCGAGCCTCCGGTCGGCGCCTCGACGTGCGCGTCCGGCAGCCAGGTGTGCACCGGCCACATAGGCACCTTGACCGCAAACGCCATGAAGAACGCGAGGAACAGCAGGATCTGCGGCGTCCTGCCGAGCGGGGTTGCGTGCCAGTCGAGGATCGCGAAGCTGCCGTCAGAGGCGTAGTAAAGATAGACGAGCGCCACCAGCATCAGCAGCGATCCGAGCAGCGTGTACAGGAAGAACTTGAACGCCGCGTACACGCGGTTCGCGCCGCCCCAAACACCGATGATGATGTACATCGGTATCAGCGTGGCCTCGAAGAAGACGTAGAACAGCAATCCGTCGACCGCGGTGAAGACGCCGACCATCAGGCCCGACAGGATGAGGAATGCGGCGTAATACTGGGCAACGCGGTCCTGGATCACCTCCCAGCCGGCGAGCACGACGATCACGGTGATGAACGCGGTCAGCAGCACGAACCAGACCGACAGCCCGTCGATGCCGAGGTGGTAGTGGGCATTGAAGCGCTCGATCCAGACCGCCTTCTCGACGAACTGGAGGTCGGCGCTGGCAGCGTCGAAGCCCGTGTAGAGCGGCACGGTCACGAGCAGACTGAGCAGGCTGCCCGCGAGCGCGACCGCGCGGATGACGTTGGCGTTGCGGTCACGCCCCGCCGCCAGTATGGCAAGGCCGAAGGCGATGGGAATCCATATCGCCAGGCTGAGCCACGGGGTTGCTGTCTGCATTGTTCTTCTTGTCTCGCCGTGCCTAGAGGCCGAAGGTGACGAAGAGCGTCACCATCCCCAGCAGGCCGATGATCATCCCGAAAGCGTAGTGATAGATGTAGCCGGACTGCAGCAGCCGCGACACGGCCGCGATCCAGCCGACGACGCGGGCACTGCCGTTGACCGCCAGGCCGTCGATCAGCGCCACGTCGCCGACCTTCCACAGGCCGCGACCCAGCAGGCGTGCGCCGCCGGCGAAGACGAATTCGTTGATGCGATCGAGGTAGTACTTGTTGTCCAGCAGCCGATAGAGCGCACCGAAGCGCCGCGCAAGCATCTCAGGGATGTCGGGTCGCTTCAGATACAGGAACGCCGCCAGGCCAACGCCGAAGACATCGAGCCAGACCGGCATCGTCATGAACCCGTGCAGCGCCATGGCGGTCGCGCCATGGAAGTGCTCCATCAGCTCCTTCATCGCCGGATGACGGGCCGCATCGACCACGATCGACTGGCCGAAGAAGCCGCCGAAGAGCATCGCGTCGATGGCAACGAACCCGATGACGACCGACGGAATCGCAAGCATCACCAGCGGGACCGTCACCACGTTGGGCGATTCGTGCGGCTCGGCGTGATGCCCGTCGTCGTGCCCGTGGTGGTCATCGTGGCCATGGTCCGCACCCGCGCGCTGCCAGCGCGGCTTGCCGTGAAACACGAGGAAGAACATGCGGAACGAATAGAACGCCGTAACGAGCACGCCACTCAACACGGCCCAGTACGCCAGCGTCGCACCGGTCTGGCCGGAGCGCGCCGCCGCTTCGGTCGCCAAGATGATCGAGTCCTTCGAGTAGAAGCCGGAGAAAAATGGAGTGCCGATCAGCGCCAGCGAGCCGACGAGCGCCGTGATCCAGGTCACCGGCATCTTCCTCCACAGGCCGCCCATCTTGCGGATGTCCTGCTCGTGGTGCATGCCGATGATGACCGACCCCGCCGCCAGGAAAAGCAGCGCCTTGAAGAACGCATGCGTCATCAGGTGGAAGATCGCCACGGAATACGCGGACGCCCCAAGGGCAACCGTCATGTAGCCCAGCTGCGACAGCGTCGAGTACGCCACGACGCGCTTGATGTCGTTCTGCACGATGCCGAGCAGGCCCATGAAGAACGCTGTGATCGCCCCGATGACTATGACGAACGACAGCGCGGCATCCGACAGCTCGAACAGCGGCGACATCCGCGCCACCATGAAGATGCCCGCCGTGACCATCGTCGCGGCGTGGATCAACGCCGAGATCGGCGTCGGGCCTTCCATCGAATCCGGCAGCCACACGTGCAGCGGAAACTGCGCGCTCTTGCCCATGGCCCCGATGAAGAGGCAGATGCAGACGACCGTGAGCATCATCCAGGGTGTGCCGGGCAGCAGCTCGATCGTCGTCGCCGTCATCCCGGGCGCCGCGGCGAAGACTTCGGCGTAGTGCAGCGTGCCGAAGTACGCGAACACCAGGCCGATGCCGAGCACGAAGCCGAAGTCGCCGACGCGATTCACGAGGAACGCCTTCAGGTTGGCGTAGATCGCCGTCGGCCGCTTGAACCAGAAGCCGATCAGCAGGTAGGACACGAGCCCGACCGCCTCCCAGCCGAAGAAGAGCTGCAGGAAGTTGTTGCTCATCACCAGCATCAGCATGCTGAAGGTGAAGAGCGAGATGTACGAGAAGAACCGCTGGTAGCCCGGGTCGTCGGCCATGTAGCCGATCGTGTAGACGTGGACCATCAGCGAAACGAAGGTCACGACCACCATCATCATCGCGGTCAATGGGTCGATGAGGAACCCGACCTCCAGCTTCAGGCCGCCGACCACGCGCCCAGGTGTAGAGCGTGCCGTCGAAGGTGTTGCCCTTCAGGACGTCGCCGAGGATGACAAACGACGCGATGGTCGCGACCAGCACGCCGGCGATCGTGACCGTATGCGCACCTGCCCGCCCGACGATCCGCCCACCAAAGCCCGCCACCAGTGCCCCGATGAGGGGCGCCAGCACGGCGAGCAGGTAGATCTTCTGCATGGGGGACATCCCGTCAGCCCTTCAGCGAGTCGAGTTCCTCGACATTGATGGTCGAGAGATTGCGGAACAGGATGACCAGCAACGCCAAGCCGATCGCCGACTCCGCGGCGGCCACCGTGAGTATGAAGAAGACGAACACCTGTCCGTGGTAATCGCCGAGGTAGTGCGAGAAGGCAACGAAGTTGATGTTTACGGCGAGCAGCATCAGCTCGATCGCCATCAGCAGCACGATCAGGTTGCGACGATTGAGGAAGATGCCGATCACGCTGATCGCGAACAGCAAGGCCCCCACTCCCAGGTACCACGACAGCGAAACCAACTGCCCCTCCGCTCGTTGCCCGTTCTTCTTCTGCGGCTCAGACCTTGCGGGTCTGGCGCGCCTCTTCGTCACTCGGCATGCTGACTAGGCGTACCCGGTCCGCCCGCTTAACCTTTACCTGCTGCGACGGATCCTGTCGCTTGCTGTCCTTGCGTCCGCGCAGTGTCAGCGAGATCGCAGCGATGATCGCCACCAGCAGCAAGGCGCCCGCAATCTGCAGCGGGAACACGTATTCGGTGAACGTCAGCAGCCCCAGCGCCTTGATGTTGTTGACGTTGGCAATGCCCGGCCCGGGCTCAGTCAGGCTGTGCCAGCGCGGCTGCGACAGCACCAGCCACATCTGCAACACGATCAGCGCAGCCACCAGTCCGCCTGCCCACAGGTGCTTCCACAAGCCCTGGCGCAGCCGGTCAATGTTGACGTCCAGCATCATGACGACGAAAAGGAACAGCACCATGACCGCCCCGACGTAGACCAGCACCAGCGCAATGGCGAGAAACTCGGCCTGCAGCATCATCCAGAGGCAGGCGGCGGAGAAGAATGCAAGCACCAGGAACAGCACCGCATGCACCGGGTTGCGCGCCGTGATTACCCGCAGCGCCGCGAGCAGCATGACGCCGGAGAAGATCACGAAGAGGACGGTTTGCGAATTCATGTCGACGGTGGGCCGGGGTACCTGACTAGCGGAACTTCGCATCTGAAGCGCGGTTCGCGGCGATCTTCTGCTCGAAGCGATCGCCGATCGCGAGCAGCATCGGCTTGGTGTAATACAGGTCGCCCCGCTGCTCGCCGTGGTACTCGAGCATGTCGGTCTCGACGATCGAGTCCACCGGGCAGCTCTCTTCGCAGAAGCCGCAGAAGATGCACTTGGTGAGGTCGATGTCGTAGCGGGTCGTGCGCCGCGTGCCGTCGGTGCGCTGCTCGGATTCGATCGTGATGGCGAGCGCCGGACAGACCGCTTCGCACAGCTTGCAGGCGATGCAGCGTTCTTCGCCGTTCGGGTAGCGCCGCAGCGCGTGCAGCCCGCGGAATCGAGGGCTGAGCGGCGTCTTCTCTTCCGGATACTGAACCGTGATCTTGCGCGCGAACGCATAGCGCCCGGTCAGCGCCAGGCCCTTGATCAGCTCCTTCAGGAGCAGGCTGTCGAAGAATTCCCGGATGGCGCCCATCGTCAGCTCACTTCCAGATGTTCCACGGTGTTTGCATCCAGACCGCGACCACGACCAGCCAGACCAGCGTGATCGGGATGAATACCTTCCAGCCGAGCCGCATGATCTGGTCATATCGGTAGCGCGGGAACGACGCCCGGAACCAGATGAAGAGCGACACCACGAAAAAGACCTTGGCGAACAGCCAGAACCAGCCTGACAGCGCTTCGGTCCATGCCGGGAACTGGACACCGAGCAGGCGACCGAGATCCACCGGGGCCGCCCAGCCGCCGAGGAACATGATCGTTGCCATCATCGACAGCAGGATCATGTTTGCGTACTCGCCCAAGAAGAAGATCGCGAACGTCATGCCCGAGTACTCGACCATGTGCCCGGCGACGATCTCCGATTCGCCCTCGACCACGTCGAACGGGTGGCGATTCGTCTCCGCGATGCTGGACACCACGTAGATGACGAAGAGCGGCAATAGCGGCAGCCAGTTCCACGACAGAAACGCCAGACCCCGATCGGCAAAGATTCCCGTGTTCTGCCGCTCGACGATGCCGGTCATGTTTAGCGTGCCGGCGACCAGCAGCACGGTCACCAGCACGAAGCCCATCGCCAGCTCGTAGCTCACCATCTGCGCCGATGCCCGCATCGCGCCGAGGAACGAGTACTTCGAATTCGAGGCCCAGCCAGCGATGATGACGCCATAGACGCCGACCGATGTGATCGCCATGACGTAGAGCAGACCGGCGTTGACATTGGCGAGCACCAGCCCGGGAGCAAAGGGAATCACGGCCCAGGCCGCCAATGCGGGCATGATGACGATGACCGGAGCGGCGAAGTAAAGCCACTTGTCGGCCTGCGTCGGCGTGATGACTTCCTTGGTCAGCAGCTTCAGCGCATCGGCGATCGGCTGCAGCAGACCCATCGGGCCGACGCGGTTCGGGCCGACACGGATGTGCATCCAGCCGATCAGCTTGCGCTCCCAGTACGTGAGATACGCCACCAGCAACAGTATCGGCACGACAATCGCGACGATCTTCGCGAGCGACCAGACGACCGGCCACGCCGCGCCGAGCGTCTGGCTGCCGAACGCGGTCAGGCCCTCCATCAGGCACGCTCCAGCCGCACCGGCCCGAACATCGGTCCCAGCGCTGCGGTCGACGGATGCGCCGCCGCGACGCGTACCACTCCATCGGCCAGCCGATCGTCGACCTGCAGATCGAGCAATGCGGCTCCGTTGCCCTGGCTCACCCGAACCTTGTCCCCGGCACCCAGGGAAAGTGAAGCAGCCGTGCGCGCGTTGACGCGCGCACGCGGCGGCTGCGCATCGGCCGTGGCCTGCAGCGGCGGCGAGCGGCGCACGATGGCATCGGTGAAGTAGATCGGAACATCGGCCAGGCGCTCAAGGCCTTCGACCGCCTCCGCCGGGAACGTCAACGCCGCGGCGGTCGCATTCGACAGGCGCGCCGCGATGTCCGCCGGCATTGCCGCGTCGCGCACGGCTTCGGATGTCTCGAAGTCGAAGCCCTCAACCTCGAGCAGATTGCCGAGCACGCGCAGCACCTTCCAGCCTGGGCGTGACTCGCCCAGCGGGCGGACGGTGCCGTTGAAGCTCTGAACGCGGCCCTCGCAGTTGACGAAGGTGCCTGCCGTTTCGGTGAACGGCGCGATCGGAAGGATCGCGTCGGCGTACACCAACGCCCCGTTGCGATACGGCGAGAAGGCGATAACGGTGTCGGCCTGTCGCAATGCCGCGAGCGTCGCGACCGAATCGGCCGTGTCGTACTCGGGTTCGAAGTTCCACAGCAGGTAGGCCTTGCGTGCCTGCTCGATCATTCGGCGCGCATCGCGCCCGTCCGCGAGCGGGCGCGCTCCGACGAGTTGTGCGCCGACGGAATTGGCGCCTTCCATTAGTACACCAAGCGTCGCGCCCGTCGCCTGCGCAATCCATTGCGCCCACGTACGCAGCGTTCCCGCCGCGGGGTGCTGCACGGCGGCGTTGCCGAGGAAGACGGCCTTGCGCTCGCCCGACAATAGGCTCGCGGCAATCGCCCGCGCAGATTCGTCCGGCACAACACCTGTCGCCGGTGCCGGTAGTCCGCGCTGCTCGGCGACGGCCACGGCGATTCCCCCGAGGCAACGAGCCCACGCGCTCGGGCACGACGTCATCTTGTGCGCAACGCGCATCAGGAGGTCGTCGTCGGCCGCGTGCAGTACCGAAAGCTGGCAGCCGCGCCGCACCGCATGCCGCAGGCGTGCCGACAGCAGAGGATGATCCTTGCGCAGGAACGAGCCTACGAGCAGCACGCGATCGAGCGCATCGATGTCCTGGACGGGCATGCCGAGCCAGGGAACGCCCTGCTCCACCGCGTCGCTGCTGAAGTCGCTCTGTCGCAGGCGGTGGTCGATGTTGTCCGACCCGATTCCGCGTACGAGCTTCGCCAGCAGATGCAGCTCTTCCAGCGTGCTCGAGGGCGCCGCCAATGCGCCGATCGCCTCCGGACCGTGCTGCTGCTTCACGTGCAGCAGGGCGTGCCGAACGTACTCGAGCGCGTCCGGCCATTCGACTTCGCGCCATTGCCCGTCCTGCTTGAGCATGGGCTTGCCCAGCCGATCGGCGGCATGCAGCCCTTCATAGGAAAAACGATCACGGTCCGACAGCCAGCATTCATTGACCGCTGCGTTCTCGAGCGGCAGCACGCGGAGCACCCGCTGGTTCTTGACCTGAACGATCAGGTTGGAGCCGAGCGAGTCGTGCGGGCTGATCGACTTGCGCCGCGAGAGCTCCCACGCGCGCGCCTCGTAGCGGAACGGCTTGCTGGTCAGGGCTCCGACCGGGCACAGGTCGATCATGTTGCCAGACAACTCCGAGTCCACGGAACGGCCGACGAAGGTCATGATCTCCGAGTGCTCGCCGCGTCCGGCCATGCCGAGTTCCATGACGCCGGCGATCTCCTGGCCGAAGCGCACGCAGCGTGTGCAGTGGATGCAGCGTGTCATCTCCTCGGCGGATATCAGCGGCCCCATGCTCTTGTGGAACACGACCCGCTTGGCCTCGGCGTAGCGGCTCGCCGAGCCGCCGTAGCCCACCGCGAGGTCCTGCAGCTGGCACTCGCCGCCCTGGTCACAGATCGGACAGTCAAGGGGGTGGTTGATCAGCAGGAACTCCATCACCGACTTCTGGGCCTGCTTGGCGCGCTCGGAACGCGTGCGGACGATCATCCCGGTCGTCACCGGCGTCGCACAGGCCGGCAGAGGCTTCGGCGCCTTCTCGACTTCCACCAGGCACATGCGGCAGTTGGCAGCGATCGACAGCTTCTTGTGGTAACAGAAGTGCGGCACGTAGATGCCAAGGCGGTTCGCCGCCTCCATCAGCATGCTGCCTTCCGGCACCTCGACCTTGCGGCCGTCGATTTCAATTTCTACCATGCGTCGCTCGTGTACGCGATGCGCGTGAGCGCATCGCACATGCACTCGCTCCGAGTAGTTAGACGGGCGGGCTTCGGGCGGCCGTGCGCCCGCCCGTTGTTCAAGAACACGAAACGGCAGGCGGCACTCATACGTAGTCCGGCACCAGGCAGTTCTTGTGTTCGATGTGGTGCTCGAACTCGCCGCGGAAGTGCTTGACGAACGCGCGCACCGGCATCGCGGCGGCGTCGCCGAGGGCGCAGATCGTGCGGCCCTGGATGTTGTCGGCCACCGAGTTCAGCAGGTCGAGGTCCTCGGGGCGGCCCTCGCCATGCTCGATCCGGTGAACGACGCGATACAGCCAACCCGTGCCTTCGCGGCACGGCGTGCACTGGCCGCAGCTCTCCTCATAGTAAAAATACGACAGGCGCTCCAGACAACGCACCATGCAGCGCGTCTCGTCCATGACGATCACCGCGCCGGAACCCAGCATCGATCCCGCCTTGGCGATCGAGTCGTAGTCCATGTCGGTGGCCATCATGACGTCGCCCGGCAACACCGGCATCGACGACCCGCCCGGGATGACGGCCTTGATCCTGCGCCCGCCGCGCATTCCGCCGGCGAGTTCCAGCAGCTTCGCGAACGACGTGCCGAGCGGCACCTCGTAATTGCCGGGATGGGTCACGTCGCCGGATACTGAAAAGATCTTCGTACCGCCGTTGTTGGGTTTGCCGAGCGCGAGAAAGGCATCGCCGCCCTCGTTGATGATGTAGGGCACCGCGGCAAATGTTCCAGTGTTGTTGATCGTCGTCGGCTTGCCGTCACCAGAAACTCGCCGGGAACGGTGGCTTGAAGCGCGGTTGCCCCTTCTTGCCTTCGAGCGAC
>CAVPDC010000006.1:0-59510 GCA_963702595.1 uncultured beta proteobacterium
AAGTCCTGCTCGACGTCCCCTTCGAAGGGGCGTTGGACTACGACGGCGGCGCTGATGCGCTGTCGCTCGCGGCCGGTGTCATCGGCCTGCGCTGCGTCGTGCCGCTGGGTCGCCGGAAACTGGTCGGCATCGTCGTCGGCGCAACGGAGCGCAGCACACTGGACGACGCGCGCCTCAAGCCCGTGTCGCAACTGTTCGCAGACATCGAGCCGTTGAATGCGCATTGGCTCGCACTCACGCGTTTCGCCGCGGACTACTACCAGCATCCCTGGGGCGAAGTTGCGCTGCCTGCCTTGCCGCCGGCGCTGCGCCAGTTGCCCGGACCGCGCTATGCGAACACCCTCAAGCGCCTGCGCCAGCTGCCGACGCTGACCGCGTGCGAGGGAACGCCGAGTGGCACGCGCGTTGAGATGAACTCCGAACAGGCCGCGAGTGTCGAGCAGCTCGCGGCGGATGCGGGGTTCGTGCCGACACTGCTCTTCGGCGTGACCGGCAGCGGCAAGACCGAGGTCTACCTGTCGGCGATCGAACGTCGGCTCGAGTCCGACCCCCACGCGCAAGCGCTGCTTCTGGTGCCGGAGATCAACCTGACGCCGCAACTGGAGGCGCAGGTGCGAGCGCGCTTTCCGGCGTTCGGAGTCGTGGCGCTGCACAGCGGGCTCGCGGCCGGACAACGTGCATCGGCGTGGCTGGCCGCCCACGAAGGGCGCGCGCGGGTGGTCGTCGGTACGCGGCTGGCGGTGTTCGCTTCGCTGCCGCGACTCGCGCTGATCGTCGTCGACGAGGAGCACGACCCTTCGTACAAGGCCGGCGAGGGCGTGCGCTATTCGGCGCGCGACCTGGCGGTGAAACGGGCTCAGATGCTGGGCATCCCGGTGGTCCTCGGGTCGGCCACGCCTTCGGTCGAGACCTGGGCACACGCGCGCTCGGGACGCTATCGACTCCTCACGTTGCGCCAGCGCGCGACAACGGAGTCATGGATTGCGCCAACCATCGAGCTGGTGGATCCGGGCGCCGCGGTCGACACCTCGGGCATCGCGCCGCCGATCCAGCATGCACTCGCGGCGACGTTGCAGCAGCACGAGCAGTCGCTGGTGTTCCTCAACCGTCGCGGCTATGCGCCGGTCGTGGCCTGCGAAGCGTGCGGCTGGCTTTCGAACTGTCCGCATTGCGCGGCCTTCGCTGTATTCCACAAGCCTGACCGCACGCTGCGCTGCCATCACTGCGGCTGGAGCGCCACCGTTCCACGGGCCTGTCCAACCTGCGGCAACACTGCGCTCCAGGGCGTCGGGCGAGGCACTCAGCGCATCGAGGAATCGGTGCAGCAGCTGCTGCCCGGCGCGCGCGTGCTGCGTATCGACCGCGACTCGACGCGACGCAAGGATGCTGCCGCCGATGCCTTCGACGCCGTCCATCGCGGCGACGTCGATGTCCTCGTCGGCACGCAGATGATCGCCAAGGGTCATGATTTCCAGAATGTCGCGCTGGTCGTCGTGCTGAACGCGGACAGCCAGCTCGCCTCGCACGACTTCCGTGCGTCCGAACGATTGTTCGCGACCCTCGTGCAGGTGATCGGCCGTGCCGGACGCAGCGGCCGCGCCAGCCGCGCACTGCTGCAGACCCGCTACCCGCAGCATCCCTTGTTTGCCGCACTGGCGCGGCAGGACTACGCGGCCTTCGCCGACGCGCTGCTGGCCCAGCGCGAACGCGCCGGCATGCCGCCGGCAACCCATCAGGCGCTGTTGACGGCCGAGGCGCCGACACTGGAGGCCGCGAGCGATTTTCTCCGGATGGCCGTCGAGCGAGCGGGGGCGCCCGCGGCGGTGACGCTTTACGATCCGGTGCCAATGGCAATGGTGCGGCGCGCGGGGATCGAGCGCGCTCAACTGCTGGTCGAGGCTGCGCGACGCGGGCCGCTGCAGACGTTCCTGCGGTCATGGCTGCGCGACCTGCGCGCGCAGAAGTCGCGCGTCAGATGGCAGATCGAAGTCGACCCCGCCGAAATCTGACGACCAAAGGAATAAGGTACCGAGCGGACGTGTTAGCGGAGGTGTTCAACCCCCCGGAGTCATCCATGCGCAAGAGTTCCGCCGCCCTCATCACCGCCGCCCTCGTCCTGGCTGGCTGCTCCACCATGTATGGCGCGTTGCCGCCCCCCACGAAGGTGATGGACGGCGTGCTGACCAATGCTGCCGGCATGACGCTCTACACGTTTGACAAGGACGCCGCGGGTAGCGGCAAGAGCGAATGCAACGGTTCATGCGCCACCAACTGGCCGCCGCTGCTGGCGGCCGCGGATGCCGCGGCGAGCGGGGACTACCCGATCATCACGCGCAATGACGGCGCGAAGCAATGGGCCTACAAGGGCAAGCCGCTCTATCTCTGGATCAAGGACACGAAGCCGGGCGACCGCACCGGAGACGGTTTCAACAATGTCTGGCGGGCTGCACGCTCCTGAACGATGGCAGGCGCGGGCTTTAGCGCGGCAGGCGCGGAACGTTGGATTCCGCATCCGCGGCGCTGCACCCTCGCGCTCACCGGCAAGCGCGACCTGACACAGGCTTCGCTCGAGCGCGCCTGGTGCATCGGCAGTTGAACCCCTGAATGCCCGACGCGCCCGCGAAAGCCGCGGCATAGACAACGGGCGCCGTGGCGCCCGTTGTCTATGCCTAGAGCCCTGCGCTTCGCGGAGGACTACTTTGCCGCGGTCAGCATGTATTCGACCGCAGCGCGCAATTCGGCGTCGGTCGCTCCGGCCACCGCTCCCTTCGGTGGCATGGCGCCCTTGCCCTTCGTGACCGACGCCACCAGGGCGTCGAGGCCGAGCTTGCTGCGCGCGGCCCATGCGGCCTTGTCACCGAGCTTTGGCGCCCCTGCGACCCCCGCAGCGTGGCAGGCATTGCAGCCCATCGCGTAGATCTTCGCGCCATCGGGCTTCGCCGCGGCCGGCGCGACGGCGGCCACGGCCGGTGCTGCGGCAGACGCGGACGCTCCAGTCGAGTGGCTGAACATGAACTGCACAGCTGACTTGAGTTCGGCGTCCGTCAGATCCGACATGCCGCCGCGCGACGGCATGCCGCCGTGGCCCTTGATGGCCGACGCGGCTGCCGCATCGATGCCCGTCGAAGCGCGCTTGGTCCACGCCGCGCGGTCGCCGATCTTAGGTGCTCCGTTCAGGCCGGCCGTGTGGCAATTGCCGCACGATTGCTGGACGATCTGCTCGCCAGATCGTGCCGTGCCCTTCGCGGTCGCCGCCGGAGCGGGTGCTTCCGGCTCCTTGAACTTTGCACCCGACTGGTTCGCCATGTAGACGACACTGCGCGCCACTTCGATCGGGTCGAGGCTGGCATTGCCGCCCTTGGCCGGCATGCCCTTGAAGCCTTCGACCGCGTGCTTGACCAGCGTGTCGTAGCCCTGCTTCAAACGAGGCGCCCACGCGGCGATGTCGCCGGTCTTGGGTGCGCCGGCGACGCCAGCCGTGTGACAGGCACCACAGGCCAGCTTGTAAACGGCCTCCCCGCCCTGCAGAACCCTGGGTCCGGCAGGAGCGCCCGCGAACGCCACGGTGCCGACCGGCCGGAGCCTTTCGCTGATCGCTTCGGGCGTCATCGCTTCCGAGCCTGCGCCGCCCACCTTTTGCCCGACTACAAACGTAACGAGCAGGATGATCAGGATCACCGGGACGACGAACGCGAGGATGACCACTATGATCAGTTGGCGCGGGGTCTTGATCGGCGAAGAGTGTTGGTCGCTCGACATAGGGCTCCTGACAGCGTGGGGCGGATCGCGGTAAATGGCAGCGCGGAAATCGTCTGCGCTAGAGCGAAAAACGTCCGCATTGGCAAGCGCGAAAGTATAGCGTGCAGGCATTCTGCGAACGGATAACTGCCTCACGGGCGGTTGCTCGTCCGGAGCGGTCCCGGGCGAAACCCGTTACCATCCCGCCTTCGCTCGCGTCCGGATGCGCGCCTCAGCCTTGCGCTTCCCGTTCAGCACCGAACGCCGCGCGCGATCGCACCACAGGCACGCGCCTGTAGCTCAGTGGATAGAGTACTGGCCTCCGAAGCCAGGGGTCGTGGGTTCGAGTCCCGCCAGGCGCGCCAACTTTCATACTTGCTCGTGTTGTGTTGTTTCTACCTGGAAGCGAGCAAGGTGGTCCGCTACACGGCGCCGGGCACCGATGGCAGTGCGCACTCGGACATCTTTCGACCGCCCACGGGGCAACTGATCTGGAACCTCATTTCGAAGCGTCCGCCCGGCGCTCAAAAGCCGGGCACGGGTCGCTGAGCGGCCGGTACATGACGTCATGATCAACCGTCGCGCATATCTGAGTGGGCTGATCGGCGCATTCACACTCTGCTGGCTACTGCTTGCGGTCCGTCCGCACGCTCGCGATGCCTGGCTGCTGGAGAACCTGCTCCTGGTGGTGGGCGTCCTGGCGCTGCTTGCCAGTCACCGCGCGTTGCCGCTGTCCCGCATCTCCTACACGATGATCTTCGTGTTCCTCCTGCTGCACACAGTTGGCGCGCATTACACCTACTCGCTGGTGCCGTGGACCGACTGGATGGAAGCCATCGGCCTGGGGGCACTGGCACCCGCGGATGCCTCTCGCAACCACTTCGACCGGATCGTGCACTTCATCTACGGGCTGCTGCTTGCCTATCCCATTCGGGAGGTCTTCCTGCGCGTCGCGGATCTGCGCGGATTCTGGGGTTACTTCTTCCCCTTGAGCGTCACCTTGTCCACGTCAGTGCTGTATGAAATTGCCGAGTGGGGCGCGGCCGAAGTCTTCGGAGGCGATCTCGGCATTGCGTTTGTCGGGGTTCAGGGCGACGTGTGGGACGCACAGAAGGATATGGCCCTGGCCGGCGTCGGAGCACTGATCGCGATGACAATCACCGGCGGCCTGAACTACGTCCTGCAGCGCGACTTCGCCCGCGAGTGGGTCGACAGCCTGCGAGTGAAGTCCGCGGCGCCCCTCGGCGAGGATGAACTCGCACGCCTCTGGCGGCAACGCAGGGCAGGCCGCCGCCGTCGCTGACCGACCACGGTGTACGATCACCGGCTCAGGTCGCCGTGCGGCGCCCTCTCGCTCGAGTCACCATGTCTGCCCATCCGTCCCGGTCGCCTTCACCGTCCAACATCGTGCTGCACACGGTCTCGCGCGTGCTGGAAATTGCGTTCGATGACGGCGCGAGCTTCCGCCTGCCGTTCGAGTTCCTGCGCGTTTACTCGCCGTCGGCCGAGGTGCGCGGACATGGTCCGGGCCAGGAAGTGCTGCAGGTCGGCAAGCGTGACGTGATGATCAGCGACCTGCGTTCGGTCGGTCACTACGCCATCCAGCCTGTCTTCTCCGACGGGCACGACAGTGGCATCTATGCGTGGGACTATCTTTACGAGCTCGGCGCCAACCAGCAGCAGCTCTGGAGCGACTACCTGGAGCGGCTCGACGCCGCGGGAGCGAGCCGCGAGCCGACGGACGCGCCGCCGAGCCCCCCGGCGGCCAGCTGCGCACGCCACTGAAGGCGGCGCCACCGAGGGCTGCGATGACTGAACGCGAGCGCAAGGCCACGCACTTCGGCTTCGAGGAAGTCGCCGAGGAGGAAAAAGCCACGCGCGTGGCTGGAGTATTCGACTCGGTCGCAAACCGCTACGACCTGATGAATGATGTCATGTCGGTCGGGCTGCATCGCGTATGGAAGGCGTTCGCGGTGCGCCAGGCCAACGTCCGTCAAGGCATGAAAGTGCTCGACATCGCCGGCGGCACCGGTGACCTTGCCAAGGCCTTCGCGCAGCGCGCCGGGACGAGCGGCGAGGTGTGGCTCACCGACATCAATGGGTCGATGCTCGCCGAAGGGCGCGACCGTATGCTCGACACGGGATTGACCCTACCGCTCGCGCAGTGCGATGCCGAAAAGCTCCCATTCCCCTCCGCGCACTTCGATGTGGTCTCCGTGGCCTTCGGGCTGCGCAACATGACGCACAAGGACGTCGCGCTGGCCGAGATGGCGCGCGTGCTCCATCCGGGCGGGCGACTGCTGGTGCTGGAGTTTTCCCGCATTTGGCAGCCGCTCGGGCCACTGTACGATGTGTACTCCTTCAACGTGCTTCCGTGGCTCGGCAAGAAGCTCGCTGGCGATAGTGACAGCTACCGCTATCTCGCCGAGTCGATACGCATGCACCCGCCCCAGGACGAGCTCGCGCAAATGATGGAACGCGCAGGCTTCGACCAGGTCCAATGGTTCAACCTGACGGCAGGAGTGTGTGCCCTGCATGTCGGCACCAAGTTCTGAATCTGGAGATCATATGAACAAGTGGGTTGCAGCAGTCGTCATCGGCGTCATCGCCGCGACCTTCACACTCGACGCTGAAGCGCAGCGTCGTTTCGGTGGCGGCAAGACTTTCGGACGGCAGTCGCCGCCGGTGCAGCAGCGCCAGGCCACGCCGCCGGCGCAATCACCGCAGGCGGCTCCGGCGCAAAGCGGCGCACAGCAGGCGGCGCCGACCAAGGCACCTGCCGCGGGCGCTCCGGCCGCGGCAGCCCGCCCGGCCAGTCCCTGGCGCGGCGCGTTGATGGGGCTTGCCGCCGGCCTCGGCATTGCGGCGCTCGCCTCCTGGCTCGGGTTCGGTGAAGCGCTGACGATGTTCCTGACCGTGCTGCTGATCGGCATGGCGCTGATGATGCTCGTCAGCTTCCTGATGCGCCGTTCGCGGCCGACCCCAGCCCCGGTCGCCGCAGGGCGCGGCCCCGGCACCTATTCCAACGTCGGCTATGAGACGTCGCCGGCGCCGACGCGGGTTCCTGTGCAACGCACGAGTGTCTCGCCGCAGCCGGCCGGGGCAAGGCCTGGCTCGGCGATGGATCAGTTCATGCGAGGTGACGCAGCCACCGCGCCGTGGGGTATTCCCGCGGGGTTCGACACGGCGCAGTTCCTCGCGCACGCCAAGGATCACTACGCGCGCCTGCAGCGCGCCTGGGACAACCGCAACCTCGACGAGATCTCCGAGTTCACGACCAACGACATGTTCATCGCGTTGACGCACCAAATGCACGATCGCCCGGACCAAACCCGCACCGAGGTCGTGTCGCTCGACGCGGAACTGCTCGGCATTGAATCGAACACCGACGAACATGTGGCGAGCGTGAAATTCGACGGCACCCTGCGCGTCGATGGCGAGGTCGAGCGTGTCTCAGAAGTCTGGAACCTCACCAAGCCGGTCAGTGGCCAGGGCGGCTGGGTGCTGGCCGGGATCCAGCAGATCGCGTGACGACCTGGCGCGGCCGCATCGCGGCCGGCAGGAAGATCGGGGCGCTTTGGCGCCCCGCTTTCTTTCCGCCTCATTGGCTGCGTAAACTTCCCGCATGATGGAACAACTGACGACGACTGCCGCGCTCAGCGTGCTTAACCGCATGCTCGCGCGCGAGCAGTGGGCGCGCGAACGACTGGCGCCCTTCGCCGGGCGCGTCGCGCGCTTGGAGGCGCCCCCTTTTGCGCTCGCATTCCGGATCGACGAAGGCGGTGTCTTCGCCGATGCCGCGCGCTTGGAGCCGGCCGTCACCGTCGGCGCCGATCTCGCGGCACTGCCGCTTGCGCTCGGCGATCCGCAGGCGATGATGCGCAACGTTTCGCTCAAGGGTGATGCCGACTTCGCCCAGGCGCTCGCCTTCGTGTTGCAGAACCTTCGCCCGGAGCCGGAGGAGGAGTTGTCACGCTTCGTTGGCGATGTCGCCGCTCAGCGCATCGTCGGATTCCTGCGCAGCAGCGCGTCGCACTGGCGCGAGCTGGCCGAGCGCATGCTCGAAAACAGCGCCCACTACCTTGTCACCGAGAATTCGATGATTGTCGGCCGCGATGAGGTGTGCGAGTTCAACGGCGACGTCGCGCGCCTGCGCGACGACGTGGCGCGGCTCGATAAGCGAGTCGAACTGCGCGAGCGTTCGCGCACGTAGTTGCCCATTGCGAGCCGCCAGTCGGCGGCTCGTACAATCGCCGCCATGCGCCTGCTGCGCCTTGCCCGCATCTTCACGGTCGTCTGGCGCTATCGCCTCGACGAGATAGTCGTTTCCAGCCTGAAGAACCCGACGCTCGTCCGCTTCGTGCGCTGGACCACGTTCGGCGCACCGCGCGCGACGCGCGGCGCGCGACTGCGTCAGGCGCTCGAGGATCTCGGCCCGATTTTCGTCAAGTTCGGCCAGGTGCTGTCGACGCGCCGCGACCTGCTGCCGACCGACGTTGCCGACGAACTCGCCAAACTGCAGGACCGCGTGCCGCCCTTTGCCTCCGACGTCGCACGGCGGGAGATCGAGCGTGGGTTGGGTCGACCGATCGACACTATCTTCACGGATTTCGAGGACGAACCCGTCGCCTCCGCGTCGATCGCGCAGGTGCATTTCGCCGTGATGAAGGACGGCCCGCACGCCGGCAAGGAAGTCGCCGTCAAGGTGCTGCGGCCGAACATGCTGTCCGCGATCGACAAGGACCTGTCGCTGCTCGAAACCGGCGCTAATCTGGTCGAGAAGCTCTGGCGCGACGGCAAGCGCCTGCGCCCGCGCGACGTCGTGCGCGAGTTCGACACCTACCTTCACGACGAACTGGACCTGAACCGCGAGGCGGCCAACGCGTCGCAGCTGCGGCGCAACTTCGCGGGCTCGCCGCTGCTGGTCGTGCCCGAGATGTACTTCGACTACTGCGCCGACAACGTGCTGGTGATGGAGCGCATGCACGGCATCCCGGTGAGCCAGATCGACCGGCTGAACGAGACCGGCATCGACCTGAAGAAACTGTCGCGCGACGGTGTGACGCTGTTCTTCACGCAGGTGTTCGACCATGCGTTCTTCCACGCTGATATGCACCCGGGCAACATACTGGTCGGCGTCAACGGCGACCAGTTCAACAAGTACATCGGGCTCGACTACGGGATCGTCGGTACGCTGACCGAGACCGACAAGAACTACCTGGCGCAGAATTTCCTTGCCTTTTTCCGGCGCGATTACAAGCGCATCGCCGAATTGCACGTCGAGTCGGGCTGGGTGCCGGAGGGCACGCGCATCAACGAGCTCGAAGGCGGGATTCGCGCCGTCCTCGAGCCGGTGTTCGACAAGCCCCTGAAGGACATCTCGCTCGGCGTCGTGCTGCTGCGCCTCTTCCAGGCGTCGCGCCGCTTCAACGTCGAGATCCAGCCGCAGCTGGTGCTGTTGCAGAAGACGCTGCTGAACGTCGAGGGGCTCGGCCGCCAGCTCGACCCGGAACTCGACCTGTGGAAGACAGCCAAGCCCTTCCTCGAGCGCTGGATGGAGCAGCAGGTCGGCATGCGCGGGCTCGAGGCCAAGCTGCGGCAGGAGGCGCTGCAGTGGAGCTACCTGCTGCCGCAACTGCCGCGCCTGATGCACGGGGCGCTGACGCGCCACAGCGAGGCCGACCGGTTGATCGAGGAAGTGCGTGAGCTGCGACGCGAGCAGCGCGTGACCAACCGCTGGTACGCCGTGGCGAACGCACTGCTGGTCATTGTCGTCGGCCTTGCCGCGTGGGCTATCTGGCGCGCGTGATGCCGACGCCTCCGAGTGCGCATGTAGCGCCCCAATTTCGCCTTTGTATTAGGCCAATCGCGGCATTGACCGCGCGCGTCCTGCCGCTATCTTGCGACCTTCCCTCCTTGCGCCTTCCGCCTTCACCATGACCTTCTTCTTGCGCCGTGCGCCGGCGAGCGCGTTCCTCTGCACGGCCTTGTTGATGACAGGCTGCGGTGGAGATTCGGCCTCCGGTCCCACCGGGCCGACCACGCCGACGATCAACCCGAGCCCAACTTGCATCAATGCGGCACAGCCCTTCAGCGTCGTCGCGGATGCATCGGTGGCGGTCCTTCGCACCGCGGGCGCCGTGGTCGCCGGCTGCAGCGGCGCCTTGAGCGACGTGTCCTGGCAGCAGACCGGCGGACCGGCCGTGACGCTGCTGTCGGCGCGGACGCAGGCGATAAGCTTTGATCCGCCGAGCACCGGGACCTACACCTTCAATGTGTCGTTCGTCGATTCTGCCGGGTCGGCGCGAACGGCGACCGCAACCATCAACGTCAATGCAACCACGGCGGTGTCGGTCGTTGCGCGCAGCGATCAGGCCGTGCGCGCCGGCGGCAAGGCCTCGGTGCGCGCGTGGCCAGCGGCGGCCAGCGGCGAGACCCTGACGTGGACCCAGACGGCCGGCCCCGCGGTCACGCTCGACACCAGCGACTCCAATCGCATCATCTTCACGGCGCCTGCCGTGACCAAGGACACGGCGCTCGTATTCCGCGTGACGCGCACCGGAGCCAGTGTGACCGACAGCGACGACGTCATGGTGCTGGTGGAGGCGCATCCCCAGGCGCCGTCGGGCAACTTCAATTATGTCTTCAGCGACATGCACGTCTCGCGCGTGTATCCCTACATGGGGTCGGGCCCCTACGCCAGCGTGCTGGTCGGCTGCGTCTACAACGCGCAGCTGCAGTACACCGGTGCCAGCGCCAACTCCTGCTCGCTGTCCACGCTGCCCCTGCTGCACACCACGGCGAGCGGCAACGTGCCGACGATGGCGCAGATCATGGACCGGGTGCTGGTCTCGCACGACTGGATGGGCAGGAACTTCGAGGATTTTGTGCGCGCCAATCAGGACAAGACCGACCTGCTGCGCCTGTTCAACGGCGTCACCGCGATCGTCATCGGCGCGCATGTGCGGCCGAGCTTTTACTACGCGCTGACCGGCGCGATCTACCTCGATGCCGACAACTTCTGGCTGACGGGCGACGAGCGTGACGTCATCGACGAAGCGCCGGACTTCCGTTCCGCGTTCGACCGTGACCTGCAGTACTCCGGCGTGTGGCGCTATGCGAACAGCATGAACCAGAACATCTTCGTGCCGTTCTCGTCCACGTCGCGGATTCCGCGCGACCTTTCCTACCTGCTGCAGGAGTCGGGCTGGCTGATGTATCACGAGCTGGCGCATGCATCGGACTTCGTGCCGGTCTCGGTCCGCGGGTCGCTCAATGCGTCGACTTCCCTCTGGACCAACATCGCGCCGCGGTATCTGGGCGCCCAATTGCCATCGGACCAGCTCGCCACAATGTTTCCGCTCGTATCACAGCAGATGAAGGCGCTGGCGCAGGTCAAGTTCGTGACCGGGCCTGTGGCCGACACGACGCTCGTGAACGGCATTCCGTACTCGACTCTCCGGATCTGGTCGCCGACCGACGTCGCCGGCTTCTTCGCCGCGGACCGGGCGACGGACGAGTACAACTACACGACGACGCGCGAGGACATCGCGATGACCTTCGAAGAGGTCATGATGGTCCGCAACCACACCTGGCGGCGCGATGTCGCGATGACCGACAAGATCACGGCGACGACGACCAGCGACACCCTCACCGTGCGCTGGGGCCAGCGCGGCCGGGTCGGCGAGGCGGCGATCAAGCCGAGGGCTCAGTTTGCAGTCGATCAGCTCGCGCCTTGGGTGCTGCAGGCTGATCCGAACGCCGTAACAAACCTTCCTGCACCGATTGCGATGCGCCCCGGCCAGAGCTGGGCCGCCAACCTCGTGCTGCCGGCGCCGCCGGCGATGGCGACCGCCCAGGCCCTGCGGGGGCCGCGGCTGTCGACCGAGCTGGAGCAGATCCTGCTGCGCAGGGCGGTCAGCCGCCAGTTGATCGGCATCGCGGGACCGGCCATGCAGCACTCGACACCGAACGAGCGGGCGCTGCAGCGGCTGCAGCGCTGATCGCCTCGCTCCGGCGCCCGCCAGGCACCGCGCGCGGGAAGGCATGTAGCGAGGCGCGCGTTGCCGCATAATCGCGCGAATTTTTTCCCGGGCCCGCCATGACCCTGATTGCCTTCGTCGCGCTGTACCTGCTCGTCTCGGTCGCGATCGGCCTGTACGCCGCCACACGAGTCAAAAACACCGCCGACTACGCGGTGGCGGGGCGCTCCCTGCCGCTGATCATGATCGTCACCACGACGTTCGCGACGTGGTTCGGCTCCGAGACGGTGCTCGGCATTCCGTCAAAGTTCGTCGAGGGCGGGCTGCAGAAGACGGTCGAAGACCCGTTCGGCGCGGCGTTCTGCCTGATCTTCGTCGGCATGTTCTTCGCGCGCAAGCTCTACAACATGAACCTGCTGACGATCGGCGACTTTTATCGCCAGCGCTTCGGCAAGGGCGTGGAGATCTTCAGCGCGGCCGTCATCATGATCTCCTACCTGGGCTGGGTGGCCGCGCAGATCACCGCGCTGGGGCTGGTGTTCAACCTGCTCTCCGGCGGCGGGATCTCGACCGTGCAGGGCATGGCATTGGGAACGGCCATCGTGTTCATCTACACGGTGTTCGGCGGCATGTGGTCGGTCGCGCTGACCGACTTCCTGCAGATGATCATCATCGTCGTCGGGCTTTCGCTGATCGCTTGGTTCGCGGCCGACCTTGCCGGCGGGACCGCCAAAGTTATCGACTACGCGGCGGGCAGGGACATGTTCCAGTTCTTTCCCGAGCCGACATTGCATGCATGGCTCTTCTGGCTCGGCGCCGCCATCACGATCATGATCGGCTCGATCCCGCAGCAGGACGTGTTCCAGCGCGTGATGTCGGCCAAGAACGCGGACACGGCCGTCAAGGGACCGATCATCGGTGGCCTCTCGTACCTGGCCTTTGCCTTCGTGCCGATGTTCATCGGAGTGTCGGCCTTCATCGTGATGCCCGAAGTCGCCGCGCAACTGGCGGCGGAAGACTCGCAGAAGATCCTGCCGACGCTGGTGCTGGAACGCATGCCGGTCTGGCTGCAGGTCATGTTCTTTGGCGCGCTGCTGTCGGCCATCATGTCGACGGCCTCGGCCACACTGCTGGCGCCCTCGACGACCTTCGTCGAGAACATCCTGAAGAACTTCCACGCACTGCCCGACAAACGCGAGCTGCGCGCGATGCGCATCACCGTGTTCGTCTTCACTGTCTGCGTGCTCGTCTACTCTATCCTGATGGAAGGCACGCCGATCTACGAGCTAGTTGCCATGGCCTACCAGTTCCCCGTCGTCGGTGCGTTCTGGCCACTCGTGTGCGGCCTGTACTGGAAGCGGGCGACGACGCAGGGTGCGATCTGGTCCATCGTGCTCGGCATGACCACCTGGGCCATCCTGGCGGCCACACCGCTCGGTGAAGTGTTCCCGTCGGTGCTCGGCGGCTTCATCCTGGCCGGCATCGGCATGGTGGCCGGCTCGTTGCTGCCGACCCAGGGCAACGTGGCGCACCGAGCTCGCACCGCCTCACATGGCCCGCACTCGCATGCCGGGCACGGCCATCGCACTACCCAGCCGGAAGGGCACCGCGCCGCACGGTGACGGCGCGCCGCCGGCGTTCAACCCGGTAGTGGAAAGATCCGCTCCGAGGCGAGCGCGACGAAGTCCTGCGCGAAGCTCGCCAGCCGGCTCGACAGCTTCGACTTCTGTTCCGCAGTGGCGGCGTTGACGAGCCGTGCCACCAGTTCGGCATTGACGGCGCGGAACTCGATGACGCGGGCGCGCCGTTCCGCATCAGGGGGAAGCTGCAGCTGTGCAAAGTAGGCGCGCAGCCAGCCGACGGCGACCTCTTCGTTTGGGCGCTCGGCCTGGATCCGCTGCACGATGGCGATCAGCTCACGCTGCCGCCGCTCGCGCTCGTCGAGCCACCAGCCCGCGCTGTCCGGACGCTTCGCGAGGGATGAGCGGACGAGTTCCAGCTGCTCACGGTTCAGGCTGCCGAACCAGAAGTCGAAACGCTCGGCGTACTTCTTAACCCGGTCGTCGAGCGTCTCCTTGCCTGCGAGCTGCACCAGCTCGCGGCGCGCCTTCGCGTTGTCGCTGGCGAGCTTGCGCTGCATGCGCGCGATCTGCTCGGGCGTCAGCGTGAGCGCGAGCTGGGCGAGGTCGGGCGCAGCACGCTCGCCCACGGCCGCCAGCCGCGCATTGACCGCGGTGCTGAACGCGAGCACGTCGGCCGCTGTCACCGGACCATCGAGCCGCTGGCGCGTGGCCTCGGCGAGCTGCGCGTAGTCGCGCAGCTGCGTCGCGCGATGCCATGCGATCAGCGTACCCGCCCGTTCCTTGACCAGTTGTTCCTGCTCGGGTGTGAGCCCGATGTAGCCGTCGATCGTGTAGACGAGCAGCGTTTCGGCGTTGTTGTAGCCGAGCCGCACTCCGGCGCTGCAGCCGGCAAGCAGTAGCACGGCCAGCAGCAGCCAGCGGCGGAGTCGAACGAGCGGTGACTTAGAATCGCTGCGCAATCAACGATCTCCTGCGCAATGAACATCGTGATTCTGGCGGCTGGGCAAGGCAAGCGGATGAAATCCGCGCTGCCCAAGGTACTGCATACGATCGCCGGCCGGCCGATGTTATCCCACGTGCTCGATACGGCGCGCAGTGTTGGCGCGGACGCGGGACCGGTGCGGCCGATCGTCGTCGTCGGCCACGGCGGCGATGCGGTGCGCGCGGCGTACGGGGGCGCCGATGACCTCGTGTTCGTCACGCAATCAACACAACTCGGGACCGGCCATGCGGTACGACAGGCGGCGCCGCATCTGAACGATGCCGGCCCGACGCTGGTGCTCTACGGCGATGTGCCGCTCACCACCGCCGCAACGCTGCGGCAACTGGTCGCGGCGGCCGGCAGCGGCGTGGCACTGCTCACGGTGTGCCTGGCCGACCCGTCTGGCTACGGCCGCATTGTCCGTGATGCCGGCGGCAGGGTCGTGCGCATCGTCGAGGAAAAGGACGCGACAGCGGCCGAGCGTGCGATCGACGAGATCAACACCGGCATCCTCGTCGCTCCGACAGCGCAGTTGAAGACGTGGCTGGCGTCGCTCTCGAACCTCAATGCGCAGGGCGAGTACTACCTGACCGACGTGATCGCGCAGGCGGTCGCGGCGGGCGTGCCCGTCTCGGCCGTCGTACTCGCGGACCCGGACGAGGCGCTGGGCGTCAACAGCCCGGCGCAGCTGGCCGAAGTGGAGCGCATCGCGCAACGGCGCACGGCGACGGCACTGATGGAAAGCGGCGTACGGCTCGCCGATCCGGCGCGGATCGACGTGCGCGGCTCGATTGAAGCCGGCGCCGATGTCTTCATCGATGTCGGTTGTGTCTTCGAAGGGCGCGTTGTGCTTGGCGACGGCGTACGCATCGGCCCGAACAACCTGCTGCGCGATTGCACGATCGGCGCCGGCACCGAGGTGTTCGGCTTCTGCTACCTCGAAAGCGCGACGATCGGCACCCAGGCGCGCATCGGCCCGTTCGCGCGCATGCGCCCGACCGTCACTCTGGGTGACGAGGTGCACATCGGCAACTTCGTCGAAGTGAAGAACTCGCAGTTGAACGCCGGCTCCAAGGCGAACCATCTCGCCTACGTCGGCGACGCCTCCGTCGGCCAGCGCGTCAACATCGGCGCCGGCACGATCATCGCCAACTACGACGGCGCGAACAAGCACCGCACAGTGATCGGCGACGACGCGCACACCGGATCGAACTCAGTGCTGGTGGCGCCGCTCGACATCGGCGCCGGCGCCACGATCGGAGCGGGCTCCACGATCAGCAAGGATGCGCCGGCCGGCAAGCTGACGGTCGCGCGCGCTAAGCAGGTGACGCTCGATCACTGGAAGCGGCCGACGAAGAAGTCGAAGTAGACGCGGCCGCGCCGTGCCAGAGGCTCCGGCGTCCTCGTCGCGCTAGACAGGCAGCGCCGGCGCGAACTTCACGCGCCGGACCGAGAAAAAGCTGCGCACGTTGCGCACGTTGTTGGCTGCCGTGAGCGTGCGATGTACGAAGGCGTGATACGCCGCCATGTCGGGCACGTACACCACGAGCACGAAGTCGGGCCCGGTGGCCACGCGGTAGCACTGCTGCACCACCGGATCCGGGTCGATCAGCGCCTCGAACGCGACCTGCGCCTCGGCGCTTTGCACATCGAGCGTCACCTCGAGAATGGCGGTGAGCCCAGCCAGAGCGTCCGGCGACACCATCGCCATCTGGCGCTCGATAACCCCGGACTTCACCAGACGCCGGACACGTCGCAGGCAGGTGGCGGGTGAAATGTGCGCTTCCTGAGCCAGCGCGTCGTTGGTGCGCGCACTGTCCTGCTGCAGCAGCATGAGCAGCCGACGATCGGTGGCATCCAGGGGCACGGCGAGCGAGGTGGTCATGATGCAACGCGCCCAAAAAAAGAAGAATAGTGGAAGTTTATTGCGAGTATGGTCTGTGACGCAATACTATTTCATCATGTTGCTGTTTTCGAAAGCCTATTCCGTCCCGTTCCGCCTACGATGCGCGCCGTCATCCAGGGAGTGCGTCATTCATGTGTGGCATCGTCGGTGCGGTTTCCCAGCGAAACATTGTTCCTATCCTCATCGAGGGTTTGAGGCGCCTCGAATATCGCGGCTATGACTCGTGCGGTGTCGCGGTTCATTCCGATGGCGTGCTCAAGCGCGCCCGCAGTGTTTCGCGCGTGGCGGAACTCGATTCGCAGGCGCATGAGCTGGGCGCCTTCACCGGCATCGCGCACACCCGCTGGGCCACGCACGGCGCACCCAGCAAGGCCAATGCGCACCCTCACTTTTCCGACGGCCCGGTGCAGGCGCGCGGCGGACTCGACAAGTCCGCGCGCAGCGCCCGCGTCGCACTGGTGCACAACGGCATCATCGAGAACTACGAAGAACTGCGCACGCGCCTGAAGGCGAGCGGCTACGCGTTCGAGAGTCAGACCGACACGGAGGTCATCGCCCACCTCATCGACAGCCTGTACGAAGGCGATCTTTTCGATGCCGTCCAGCGTGCCGTGCGCGAACTGCGCGGCGCTTATGCGATCGCCGTGTTCTGCCGCGACGAACCGCATCGCGTCGTCGGTGCGCGCGCCGGCTCGCCGCTGGTGGTCGGCGTCGGCGACGGCGAGAATTTCCTCGCGTCGGACGCGATGGCGCTCGCAGGCACGACCGACCAGGTCATCTACCTCGAGGAAGGCGATGTCGTCGACGTCCAGCTCGCACGGGTGTGGGTCGTGGATCGCGACGGCCGCCCCGTCACACGCGACGTGAAGACCGTGAATGCCGGCCTCGGCGCGGTCGAGCTCGGCCCCTACCGCCACTACATGCAAAAGGAGATCTTCGAGCAGCCGCGCGCTATCGGAGACACGCTCGAAACCGTCACGGCCATCGAGCCCGCGCTGTTCGGTGAAGCCGCAGCCGATGTGCTGCCGCGCGTGAGTTCGGTGCTGATACTGGCCTGCGGCACCAGCTACTACGCCAGCAGCGTGGCGCGGTACTGGATCGAGTCCATCGCTCAGGTGCCGGTCACCGTCGAGATCGCCAGTGAATACCGTTATCGGGTCTCCGTGCCGGATCCTGCGACGCTGGTAGTCGTCGTCTCGCAATCGGGTGAGACGGCCGACACTCTCGCAGCGCTCAAGCACGCAAAGAGCCTGGGCATGCACCGCACGCTAGCCGTGTGCAACGTTGCCACCAGCGCGATGATGCGAGAGACCGCGCTCCAGTTCCTGACGAAGGCCGGTGCCGAGATCGGCGTGGCGTCGACGAAGGCGTTCACGACCCAGCTGGTCGCGCTCTACCTGCTCGCCAACACGATCGCCAAGGCCAGAGGCCGACTGTCGCCCGAACGTGAACAGGCGGCCATTCGCCGGCTGCGGCACCTGCCGGCGGCCGTCGGTAGCGTACTTGCGCTCGAGCCGCACATCATCGCCTGGAGCGAGACCTTCGCACGTGTCGAGAACGCGCTCTTCCTCGGACGTGGCCTGCACTATCCGATCGCGCTCGAAGGCGCGCTGAAGCTCAAGGAGATCAGCTACATCCACGCTGAGGCTTATCCCGCCGGGGAACTCAAGCACGGCCCGCTCGCACTCGTGACCGAGGCCATGCCGGTCGTGACGGTGGCGCCCAACGACGAGCTGCTCGAAAAACTCAAGAGCAACATGCAGGAAGTGCGCGCCCGCGGCGGGCACCTCTATGTATTCGCAGACGCGGACACGCAGATTGACTCCAGCGAGGGCATTCACGTCATCCGCCTGCCCGAGCACTACGGCGACCTGTCGCCGATCCTGCACGTCGTGCCCTTGCAGTTGCTCGCGTATCACACGGCGGTGGCGCGCGGCACGGATGTCGACAAACCTCGCAATTTGGCGAAATCTGTCACGGTCGAGTAGTGCGTCGACGGGCTTTGGTCGAGAATAATTAAGTTCGGAACGGCCTAACTAAGTTCGGAATGGCTCGCAGCTGACGCCGAATTAAGTTCGGAATGCTCGTGCTGGTCGTTAGGCCTTCATGGCGCAGTTCGGCCATCTTCTGCCGTTCCGTTGCGCCGCACGATTTGTCCCATACCGGACCTAACTGCCGCACCGCCAGTTCCTGGTCAGTGAGCGCCGTTGCCCTGAACCTTGGCCGCTATGACAGTTGCTGCTGGCGCCTGACTCGTCCGCGCAACCATAGACCCGCCGCGAGCAGGCCGAGCGAACCGAGTTCGGGAGCGGCAAGTATTCGTGCGGTGGCCGGAGGCGCCCCGTCCGCGACTTCTTCCTGCCGATTGGTGAAGCCAGAGGCTGTAAAGGGCCCCGTTCACGTCGCGCAGCTTCCAGGGCTGGAACGCGCAGTCGGGGCCCGCCCGAAAGCATTTGATCTTCGGGACGTCAAGCGCGACGCCAGGTTGGCCGCAGGCGACTGCCCTCAGTAGGTCTTGTAAGGTAGGAACTTACCGCTCATCACAATGCTAACTCGGTCGCCTTTGGGATCGGGTTCGCGCGTGAGATCCATCTTGAAGTCGATCGCACTCATGATGCCGTCGCCGAACTCCTCGTGGATCAGTTCCTTGAACGTGGTGCCGTAGACGTTGACCAGTTCGTAGAAGCGGTAAATCAGCGGATCGGTCGGCACGGACGTTGGCAGCGATCCCTTGTACGGCACCACTTGCAGCAGCTTCACCGCTTCCTCGGGCAGGGCAAAGATCTTGCCGAGCTTCTTCGCCTGCTCCTCGGTGAAGGTCATCTGGCCGAGGCAGCCGGCGGTGACCCATTCCTTCGACAAACCTATTTTGCGGGCGACATCGGCCCACTTGATGCCTTTGCCGATCTTTTTGGCGATGATGAGTTCGGTGACGTCGTTGCGGTTCATGCGGGGCTCCTTGCGGGTGAGCTTCAAGTTCAGGGCAGCGCGGCTGCGGCCAGGCCAGGCGCAACGACCGTGGCCCGGTGCCGCGCTTCGGCGCGGAACGACGTCGAGCGGTGCACCAGGAAGTCGATTAGGTGGTTGCGGATGCGGTAGTACTGCGAGTCGTGATGCATCGTGAGGCGCGTGCGATCGCGCGGCATGGTGTTGTCGACCACCTCGGCAATGCAGGCGCGCGGGCCGTTGCTCATCAGCAGGATGCGGTCGGCGAGCAGCATCGCCTCGTCGACGTCGTGCGTGATCATGAACACCGTCTGCTGCGTGGCCTGGACGATCGCTAGGAGCTCGTCCTGGATCGTGCCGCGGGTCAGAGCGTCGAGTGCGCCGAACGGCTCGTCGAGCAGCAGCATCTTCGGCTGTATCGCGAAGGCGCGTGCGATGCCGACGCGCTGTTTCATGCCACCGGACAGCTCCGACGGCTTCTTGTGCTCGGCGCCGGTCAGGTGCACGAGGTCGATGTACTGCTGCACATGCGCGCGCACCTGGTCAGTGTTCCATCCGGGCCAGCGCGAGCGCACCGCGAAGCCGATGTTGCCCGCCACCGACAGCCACGGCAGCAGCGCGTGGCCCTGGAACACGACGCCGCGGTCGAGGCTGGGGCCGGCGATCTCGCGGCCCTGCATGAACGCTTCGCCGCTGCTGGCCGAGTCAAGCCCCGCCAGTACGTTGAGGATGGTTGTCTTGCCGCAGCCCGAGTGCCCGATGACACACACGAACTGGCCGCGCTCGATGGCGAAGTCGACATGCTCGAACACCGGCTCCGCCGAAGCGGCGTAGCGCTTCGACAGTCGCTGGACGCTTAGAAACGGCTCTGCCATCCCTAGTCCACGTATGAGACGGCACGCTGCAGCCGCGCGAAGGCGGCGTCGAGCACCATGCCGACCACGCCGATCATCAGAATGCCGAAGATCACGTTGGTGAGCGACAGGTTGTTCCATTCGTTCCAGATGAAATAGCCGATGCCGGTGCCGCCCACCAGCATCTCGGCGGCAACGATCACCAGCCAGGCGATGCCGATCGAAATGCGCATGCCGGTGACGATGGTGGGCGCTGCGGCCGGCAGAATCACCCGCAGCGCCTTGCGCAGCGGATCGACCTCCAGCGTGCGCGCGACGTTGAGCCAGTCGCGCCGCACGCTGGCCACGCCGAAGGCGGTGTTGATCAGCATCGGCCACACCGAGCAGATGAAGATCACGAAGATCGACGAGACGCCGGAGTTCTTGATCGTGTACAGCGCCAGCGGCATCCACGCCAGCGGCGAGATCGGCTTGAGCAGGTTGATGTAGGGCTGTAGCGTGCGATTGACGATCGGCGACATGCCCATCGCGAAGCCGAGCGGTACCGCCACCAGCACGGCCAGCAGGAAGCCGAGGCCGACGCGCGCCAGCGAATAGCCGAGCTGCAGTCCGATGCCCTTGTCGTTCGGGCCGTTGTCGTAGAACGGATTTGCGAGCTGCGCGACGATCGTGCTCCACACCTGGCCCGGTGTCGGAAAGCCCTCGGTCTTCTTTTCGCCCGCCGGATCTTTGCCGAGCAGCTTCTGGTACTCGATCTGCTCGGGCGTGAGCGCCGCGCCGGGTGCGGCCACCGTGCTGCCGACCGTGGCCAGGTGCCAGGCGCCGACGAGCAAGAGAAGAAGCAGCGCCGCCAGCAGCGCGGCGCGCAGGTTGAGCGACAGCATCGATCAGGCCGCGCGGCGCACGGCGAAGCTGGCGGCGTAGTCCTTCGCCTTCGCCGGGTCGAACTCCTTGCCCATGATGGTGAACTTGCGCATGCCATTTTCGGGAACAGGCAGCGGCTGGCCCAGCTCCTTCATGAAGCGGCGGGCGTCTGTCAGCAGGAACACCTGCTGCGCGATCTGCGTGTAGTTGACCTCGCCCTTGAGGTAGCCCCATCGCTGCATCTGCGTCAGCATCCAGATCGCCATCGAGGTCCACGGCAGCGGCGGGAAGTCGATGCGGTCGGGGACGTTCTTCACCTGGCCGAGGCCATCGGCGAAGCGGCCGGTCAGCACCTGGGCGACCACCGTCTCGGGCTGGTTGAGGTACTGCGCCGGCGCGATCACCTTGGCGATCAGTTCGCGGTTGCGCGTCTCCTGCGCCATCGCCGCCGCTTCCAGCACGGCGCGGTAGAGCGCCGCGTAGGTATTGGGCGCCGTCTTGATCAGCGACTCGTTGAAGCCGAAGGCGCAGCACGGATGGCCGTCCCAGATTTCCTTCGACAGGATGTGGATGAAGCCGACCTCGTCGTAGACCGCCCGCTGGTTGAAGGGGTCCGGCCCGAGGAAGCCGTCGATGTTGCCGGCGCGCAGGTTGGCCACCATTTCCGGCGGCGGCGTCACGCGGATCTGGATGTCCTTGTCGGGATCGAGCCCGGCCTGCGCCACGTAGTAGCGCAGCAGGAAGTTGTGCATTGAGTACTCGAAGGGCACGGCGAAGCGAAAGCCCTTCCAGCCCGCGGGATCGCGCTTGTCCTTGTGCTTCATCGCCAGTGTGATGGCCTGGCCGTTGGTGTTCTGGATCGTCGCCACGCGCATCGGCTGCGCCACCGAGCCCAGCCCCTGCGAGATCGCGATCGGCATCGGCGACAAGAAGTGCGAGGCGTCGTGCTCGCCGTTAAGCATCTTGTCGCGGATCAGCGCCCAGCCCGCGGTCTTGTTGAGCTGCACGCGCAGGCCCTGGCGCTTATAGAAGCCGAGCGGATCGGCCATGATCAGCGGTGTGGCGCAGGTGATCGCGATGAAGCCGATCTTTAGGTCGTTCTTCTCGATCGGACGCTTGTCCTGCGCCATGGCCTGCAGTGAAGCGAGCGGCAGCAGGCTGCCTATCGCCGCCCGAACGGTTCCCGCGCCGACCGCGCGGATCAGGTTGCGACGGACAGCATCGACCGGAAACAGCGCCTTGACCAGCGTTGCTTCGATGAAGTCATTGGAGAGCGGCTCGGTGCCGCCGGCTAATGGTGCTGCTTCGGCGTCTGCTGCGTGCTCCGCGTCGCTGGCATGGCGGCCGCACGCGCATCGCAGGGTCAACCGACGGTCCGGATCGTAGGGGAGGTAGCGGTTGGCCATGTGGGCTCCGAGCGGGTGGACTGCCACTCGAAACGCAGAATCCATGCCATGCAGGGTTTGCGCGAGCTTTTCCTCAGCTTGTGTTGCGACACCGGCCGCCCGCGGCAGCCGACTTCACCGGCGCGGTGCGACAACGCCCGCTCATGGTGCCTGCCGGACGTGCGTGCACTGCGGGCGGCTGCCTACGGCCCGTGCCACGCGGCAGCTCGGTCGACCTCAGTCAGGCTATGTTGCGCCCATGTGTTGGCCGGCTGGCCACTTTATGGTGGTAGGTGAAAGCTCCTCGGGGTATTGGGTCGGCCAGAATCGGCCGTCTTGGACGTTCCATCAGATCGCGCGGAAGCGGCCCTTCCGCCTACCTGCAGTTCGCCGCATAGCGGGCTGACGCGGCCTTACGCAGTTCAGGGGCCGCGCGGATCCAGCATCTGACCGCCGCAGGTCCGTTGCCGTGCACACCTAGACAGAGTCTCGCCTACTGAAGCTACTCTATGTCGATGACAAAGGAATTCGAAGAGGCAGTGCGCCGTCACGACATTCGGATTGCTGCGTTGGGCCTGACGATCTGGGTGGGCTCCGAACCGACCTTCACCGACCGCAACGCGCAGACGCCGGAGTGGCTGAACACCGCGCTCGGGGGCGACAAGGAACGACGTGCTAAAGCCCTGCTGAGTGGGCTGAGCCGGCGTTTCCCAGGCGGTCTGTTGCTGCGCAGCGTGGGGCGGCAATACCCTGGAGAGGCGCAACCGCGCTGGAACCTGGGCCTGTACCGCCGTCGCGATGGCATGGCCATCTGGCACGGACCGCCCGACCCGATCCTGGCCGCGCCCGCGTCCGACCTTCAGCCTGAGCTGGAACCGTGGGCCACGGCCTTGTCTGCCGCGTTCCAGGCGCAGGGCTTCTTCGTCTCGCCAGTGAGCGCGGAGGACTCGGTCGAGCGCCGCCTGTTGGTGCGTGCCGATGCCGACGTCGAAGTTCCCGATGCCACTGATCATCGCCTGGCGCGCCCCTCAGTGCACACCCAGGCCATTCCCGCTGCGGGCTTGCGCGATGACCTGGCGGAAGCCGGCATCTACCTATTCGTCCTCAGACTTACGGATACAGACGGACGGCTGACGGCCCGCATCGAGCTGCCCCAGTTTGCCGCGGTTCCTGTCTTCCTGGCCGTACTGCAGTGCTTGGAACAGGCCAGCCTCGCATGCCAACTGCCGGCGCTGATCGTGGCCGGCTTTCTTCCGCCGGCGGATGACACGGTGGAACTCACCACCGTGACGCCAGACCCGGCTGTGGTCGAGATCAACACCGCCCCGAGCGCAGATGCGAAAGACTTCCTCTGGCGCAGCCGCGAGATCTACGCAGCAGCCGCGGATCAGGGCCTGGCCCCGTACCGGCTCTACTTCAATGGCACTGTGGCCGACTCCGGCGGTGGCGGACAGATCACCTTGGGCGGTCCATCGCCCCTGGCCAGTCCGTTCCTGCGGGAGCCACGGCTGTTACCGCGTCTGGTTCGCTTTCTGAACCGTCATCCTGCCCTGTCCTATCTCTTTTCGCACGACTTCGTCGGCAGCAGTGGGCAGTCGGTACGGCCCGACGAGCGCGGCACCGAGGCCTTCGACGAACTGGGGCTGGCCCTCGCCCTGTTGGAGCGCGAAGAACACCCCACGCCCGAACTGCTTTGCCACAGCCTGGCGCCGTTCCTCTGCGATGCGGCTGGCAACAGCCATCGGGCCGAGATGAACATCGAAAAGCTCTGGAATCCCTTCCTGGCCAGACGAGGTCAACTGGGCCTGGTGGAATTCCGCGCTCTGCGCATGCAGCACACGCCGGAGCGAGCCACCGCCTTGGCCTGTCTGCTGCGCAGCGTGGCTGCGATGCTGGCTTGTGCCGAGTACAACTGGCCCCTCATCGATTGGGGTCGCGACCTTCACCAGCGCTTCGCGCTGCCGTTTTACCTGGAGCAGGATTTGCACGTCGTGTTGCTTGACCTGGAGGCGGCGGGTCTGGCCTTGGACGAGGCGATTCAGTCGGTGCTGCGGCGCGAAGCCTTCCGTCGCTTGGGGCAAGCTGAACTACCCGGCTGCACCCTTGAAGTGAGGCGTGCACTGGAGTTCTGGCCGCTGTTGGGCGATGCCGCCAGTCCCGAGCAAGGTGGCGGTTCGCGCCTCGTTGACGCCAGCACCGCTCGGGTGGAACTGCGGCTGCGGGCAGAGCAGGGTGCTGCATCGGCATTGAGCGACTGGCAGATCTTCGCTGCTGGCGTTGCCCTGCCCATGCGGCAGGAGCAGGACGCTCAGAGCCAGTGCCAGGTGTTCGGCCTGCGCTACCGGAATTTCGTCCCCCGCTGGGGCCTGCACCCGGCCCTCGGTGCGCAGGCACCTGTGCGCCTGCTGCTTCGGCATCCCGACCACAAGGCCGACTATGTCGTCACTCTGCATGAGTGGCGTCCCGATGGCGAAGCCTATTCGGGACTGCCAGAGGATCTTGCGGCGGCGAGTCGTCGCCGCGCCGATCGGGTCACGCTGCAAGTCGTTCCTTGTGACGCAGCTGTTGGCCTGCGTTCTGCGCCACCTCACGGCCTCAGTCCCTACTGCCTGGATTTGCGTTGGTTGTCTTTCTAAGGCCAGTTGTCAGCCGAAATTTTTAATGTTGACACGAGAAGCTCACGCGCAGCTCCACTGCGATCAACGACATCGCCACAGCGACCGCCGCTTGGGGCCGCATTGCGACGACGGTTGGATAGGCCTGCGGCCAATTTCGGCCGAGCCGCTCGGATGGCAGACCGCCTAGATGCCCGACCGCCAACGAGTAGGCAGTAGTTGGCGCCGAGCGCAATCGGCGAGAACCGGCCGCCGCTGTTCTGCCACCGATGCGCCTGGAAGCTGACCTCCTCTGGCGCAGCTGCCGCAGCGTTGATATCGTGCCCTTTCTGCAGCCCCGCCCGATCGGCCATGTCCAAGGCCTTTCACGCGCTCGGCGTTTTTCAAGCCTAGGATTGAACCGAATGGTCTGCTTTTGCGACTCGGTCGCTCCTTGCAACAGTTGCCGCAGCCTTAGCTTCAATCCCCGGGCGAGCGACGCGCGCGCCGCAGTAATGTTGTCTGGGGGAACTGGGCGGGCAGCCCCATTCCCGGGCTCATTGGTCCAACCGTAAGGGAGTCGGTCGATCATGTCGAACTTCGCCTGTTGTCTCTGGTGGCTGATTGCGGGGCTGCTGCTGGGATGGCTGCTCGCCTGGCTCTTCGACAAGCTGTTCCGTCGTGACGGCGACGCGGCTGGGGTGCGCCTGCAGGCTGAAGTCGAGACGCTGAACCGCCGCGTGGCGGAACTCACGGCGCGCCTTGGCGACACCGAGACCCGGGCTAGGCGCACGGAAGTCGCAGCGCAGGCCGCCAGCGGACTGGCGGCAGCCGCCGCCTTTGGCTTCACGCCACAGAGAAATGGGCAGGACGACCTCGAGCTCATCGAGGGCATCGGTCCCAAGATCAGCGACCTGCTAAAGAACGCAGGCATCGACACTTTCGCAAAGCTGGCTGCGGCGCCAGTTGGCACCGTGCAGAAGGTACTGGACGCGGCGGGCCCCAACTATCGCCTTGCCAATCCGGAAAGCTGGTCGCGACAGGCCGCGCTGTGCGTCCGAGGCGACTGGGCAGCCCTGCGCAAGCTGCAGGACGAGCTGATTGCCGGGGTGGACCCGAGCAACAAGCGCGACGATTGAGCAGCCGCCATGAGCCGATCGGAAGCAAGGACTGCCGACGCCTGGCGCGGTTACGACCGGGCTGCGCTGGGCATCTCACTGCTCGGGTTGCTGGCGCTGCTGGTGCTGTGGTGGCTCGGCTACGGGCCGAACCAGATGGGATGCTGTGCCGCGCCGAGCGTCGCGGCACCCCCTACGGTGCAACCCGCAGCACCGCCCGCACCCGTCGTGGCGCTGACGCCAGAACCCGCGAGAGCCGAGCCCCCTAAGGGCGAATCGCCGGCGGTCGCGGCAACCGAGCCTGTGCGCGCCGCGGTCGACTGCGCGCGATTAACTACTGACGGCGTGACGGTGGAATTCCCGTTCGCCGGCGCGGCGCTGACCGAGCAGGCGCGTGCGACGCTTGACCAGATGCTGGGCTGCCTGAACGAAGGTCGCTATCAGGTGGCCGGCCACACCAGCAGCGTCGGCGACGCAGCGCTCAACCAGCGGCTGTCCGAGGCGCGGGCGCAATCTGTCGTCGCCTATCTCGTGGGCAAAGGTTTGCCGGCCAGCCGCTTCGTCGCTGTTGGCTTTGGTGAGACCAAACCGGTTGCCGACAACTCCACCGATGAAGGTCGGGCGAGGAATCGACGCGTGACGCTGACCCGGCTTTCCTAGGCGACACAGGCGCGGAGCCGCCTTGGCGCACGGAGAGTCGGATTACGCCTTGGGGATCCGCTTTCCTGCAGGTACAGGCACGATGCCGCTGCCGCTCGGTCACGGCCTGCACCTACCGGCGCAGCGCTCTTCGAAGACGTCGCAACCGGCCACGACCTGCCGTTCGCAGGATAGGTGAGCGTTTCACCAAAGCGGTCATGTTCTCCAGCTGACTCAGGGCCCCCGTGCGCCCCCTCGACGACCTTCAGTCAATCCTCTCGGCCGCAGGGAAGTACACCGGCACTGGCGTCAATCACGCCGCGGAATCTTTCACCGGAGACTTGGCACTCCAAGCGCTCGAAGGCGGCAGCGCCGCACTGTTGCACTATGTGGCCACGCGCACGGACGGCAAACACCTTCACGCCGAAACCACGCTGATTGCATGCGACGCCCTGGGTGAACTGTGCCTATGGCCCGCGATGGAGGAACTGCCGCATCTTCTGGTGCACCGGTTGCTATCGCGTGACGCCATACCAGCGGGCACGACGCGGTTCGTGTTCTCGAGTGGTAAGCGAGACGACCGCACCCATTTCGCGAGGAGCTTGTTCTTGAAATCCAGGCTGGCCGCGGAATGGTTGGATACAGCCATAGCTGGGGGTTGCCAGGCGGAGAGTTCGACGAGCGCTCCTGGTGCCGGCTTTGCGGAACGAGAGAGGCAGGAACGGTCGATCGATTCGCGGTCTGACGGTGATCACGGACGACTCGCATGTCGGCGGCCCCCTGGGAACGATCACGAGGTCTGATGCTGCCGCTGGGTTGGGACGACCGGAGATTGCCGTGAGGCCAAGACTTGGCAGTATCCAAGCGATGGCATTTGATCGCGTTCGTCGCGGACCTTCGCTTTCCGACGCCTGCCAGATAAGGGACGAAGAACATGAGAACTACTGTATCTGCCGTTTTGATCGCACTACTGGGCGTCGCCTGCACAGCGAAGGGCTCGACGCCGAGTGATCCACTCGCACAGACGGGTGCGCCGGCGCGTCCGGCGCCGATGCCCGTGAAGCCGGTGACGGAGACGCTGTGGGGTAAGCCCGTAATAGATAACTACCGCTACATGGAAGCGATGGATTCTTCGACCGTCGAATGGATGAAGGCGCAAGGGACCTACACGCAATCCATCCTGTCGGCGATTCCACGGCGCGCCGCGCTGGAAGCAAAGATTGCGGATTTCACCGGCAGCTTCGGGCTCACAAGCGGCTACGTGACCTATGGTGGACGCGCGTTCTACGAGGAGCGCGCGCCGGGTTCCGACAGCTTTGACCTCGTCGTCAACGACAACCCCGGAAAGCGCAAGATCATCGATCTTGAAGCGCTGCGCGCGTCCACGGGTGGTGCGCCTTACGCCATCAACTATTTCGTCGTCGCGCCCGACGGCTCCCGAGTCGCCGCCGGATTGTCACAGGGCGGTTCCGAGGCCGCGTCAATCTTCGTCTACGACACAGCGACCGGGAAGTTGATTGCCGGTCCGCTCGATCGCGCGGATCCCGGCTTCGCCGCCTGGAGCCCCGATTCCCGGCACCTGTTTGTGACTCGATTGAAGCAGCTTGCGCCCGGTGAAGACGAGTCCGAAAAATACCGCAACACCACCGTCGCCTCGTGGGACTTGAAATCCGAGGCGATCAACATACTGGGTTCGACGGCCGGTCGCGGGCCGGCATTCACTCCGGACGAAACACCCGTGCTCGAAATCTGGCCGGGAGCGTCCGTGGCGATAGCGTCTTCCCTCAACGGCGTGCAGAGCGAGCTGGCGCTGTGGACGGCGCCGGTATCCAAACTGAACGACGAGAAAGTGGAGTGGGAATCGCTGGTTGCTCGCACCGATGACATCACTGCGGCGAAGGCGGCTGGCGATACGCTCTACCTGCTGTCGCACAAGAATGCGCCGACGTTCCAGGTTCTGAGCCTCAAGGCCGGCCAGCCCCTGTCGGCGGCCCGGGTGCTGGTGCCTGCGCAGGACGACCGCGTCATCGATTCGATCCACGTGGCGTCGGACGCCCTGTATGTGCTCGCGCGCCACCGGGCCTATTCCCTGCTGTTGCGTGTTCCGCATATCTCGGGGACGGCCGAGGAAGTTGCGCTTCCCTTCAAGGGTCTGGTTAGCGAAGCGTTTGCTGATTCGCGCTCGCCGGGAATCGCGATCAATCTACAAAGCTTTGTCGTCCCACCGATGACCTTCGCGTACGATTCAGCGAAGAGAGCGTTCGTCGATCTGAAGCTCGGTGTCACGCCGCCGTACGACTCCAACCGCTACGCGGTCAGCGACCTAGACGTCAAGGCGCAGGACGGGGCGAGCGTCCCTCTAACGTTGATACGTCGGAAGGACGCGAAGGGCCCGCAGATCGTCGTAGTACAGGCGTACGGCGCATACGGCGTTTCGCAGCTTGCAAACTTCAGCTTTCGCACAGCCACTTTTCTCGAAGCCGGCGGCACATACGCGTTCTGCCACGTTCGCGGCGGTGGCGAGTTGGGTGAGGCATGGCGACTCGCTGGAAAGGACGCGAACAAGCCCAATTCCTGGCGTGACCTGATCGCCTGCGCTGAAGACCTCATTGCGCGGGGCAATACGACGAAGAACGAGCTTTTCGTGTTCTCAGGGTCCGCCGGCGGCATCACGTTAGGTCGCGCACTCACCGAGCGTCCGGATCTATTCGCGGGAGTGATCGCTATTGTTCCTGGTGTCAACACGCTGCGGCAAGAGTTCCAGCCCGTCGGGCCACTGAATATTCCGGAATTCGGAACGATCAAGACCGAGGAGGGCTTCAGGAACCTCTACGAGATGGACACGCTCCAGCACGTGCGCTCCGGAGTTCAGTATCCAGCAGCATTGATCACTACTGGGCTGAACGATCCACGCGTCTCGCCGTGGGAACCGGCGAAGTTCGCCGCTGCGTTGCAAGGATCGGGATCGGAGCGCCCAGTGCTGCTGCGAATCGACCCGGAGGCCGGGCACGGCTTCGGCAACACGAAGTCGCAGGACGATGCCCTCTATGCCGATATGTGGGCCTTCGTGCTCTGGCGCGCGGGGCTTCCCGAGTGGCAGCCACGTTTTTCGGAATGATGGACGGACGCTTCAAGAACGATCCGTTGAGCGGGGATCGAAAAAAGATCTATCGAGACAAGTTCAACCGGTCGTTTTCCGAGTACTGCTCAGGTCCGCTTCTGGTCGCTATGTAAAGCTTTACATAGCGACCCCTATGTATAGATCTCAACTATGCATAGGCCGTAGCAGCGAGACCGGTTTGGTGTAGGCGCAGCGCCGCCGTGATGGAGGCGCTGACGGCCAATTGCGGCCTAACCAACAGGGAGCGAGAATCGCCCGAAAGCGGACTGACTTGGCGACGTGGACTTAAGCCCAACTTCCTCAGCGCTCGCCGCGTGCAGACCGTAGCCCCAGCAAGACCCAAGATACTTAAGGAGCGAAGCCTATGTTCTGGCTTGTGCTGTCTGTCATCTCCCTCGCAGTCATAAACGTGCTTGTGACGAGGCGCCTTCTCAGGAGCCAAGAATCAAGGGGAAGGAAGGCGCTGTTTGCGATGGCGATATGGGGCTTTCCGTTCGTTGGTGCTCTTTTGGTCTTCATCGGCATTTCAGCGCCGCCCGTGTCACCACATCCGATCAATGATCCACACATTCCCGGAAGCCCGTGACAGTCAGAACGCGGCCAAATGCAGACATCGCTAGGAGCGCTGCGAATCGCCGCAAAAGCGGCCGTCGTCGCAGTCGCCGCGAAGGCCGTAGAGTTGCAACCTATGCGCGACCGCTTCCTACATGACGTCCTGGCCAATCGGAACAATCACGCGATCCTCGAGCGCTGGGATGCACTCGACCTTCCCGAAGGCTGGCTGGTTGCCGGCTGCTTGTTCCAGACCGTCTGGAACCTGCAGAGCGGTTTGCCACCAGAGGCGCAGATAAAGGACTACGACATCTTCTACTTCGACGACTCCGACTTGTCGCCGGAGGCAGAGCAGCGAGTCCAAGCGCGCGCTGATTGCCTTCTCGCTGATCTCGACATCGCTGTCGAGCTGAAGAACCAGGCACGTGTTCATCTCTGGTACGAAGACGTCTTCGGTCACCCGTACCCGCAGCTACAAAACGCAACGGAAGGCATTGACCGCTTCCTCATTCCCGCAACCTGCGTTGGCATCCACCGGGACGGCGCCAGTTACGAAATCTATGCGCCGCATGGAATTGAGCTGATCTACAGCGGAGTGTTGTCACCGAACCCGTTGACCGATCACGCGGGATTGTTCCGAGAGAAAGCCCGTTCCTACATGGCCCGGTGGCCTTGGCTGCGCGTTGAGCATGCCGCCGAGGCAGCTTAAACGGCTGGTCTCTAGCCGGCCAGAAGCGGCCGCCCAATAAGGTTGCTCGAAATCGGTCGTTGAGGCGTAGCGGGGGCCCACCGGTCGACCCGCGCATTTGCTACGGGCGAACCACGGCCGCCGGATTCATCAAGTTGTTCGACTCCTATTGGTCACCTCAAATGCCCCGCGCCTCCACAAATGCACGCCACTCCTCTACCGTCTCGCGCAATACGTCCAGAACGTCATGACTCGTCGCGTCAATGGCGAGCGCGACGATACGATGACCTGTCGCTCCATTGCGCCCGTCGACCTTGTATTCCATCTTCGCGAGCACAGCGCCGTGCGTTTCGGCATCGACGGGCTTCCATGTGAGGTCGCCGTGTTTCGCAGCATTCGCTATGTCCCGCGTCATCCGGAGCCATTTCGAGTTTGCCGCAAGATCACTCGATGAGCGGCTGTGATCGCTGTGCGTCGCGCGAATCCAGTCACCCGTGTGAAACACGGTGATCGAGCAGTCCATCAGCGCGTGCAGCGCGTCGCGCTGACGGCCATGCGCGAGGGCTTCGGTGAGGCGTGCGAGATCACCGTCGGCCTTTGAGAGCAGCTCACGTGGCGTGCCGAAGAGACGCAGAAGCGAGTTAGTTTCGCGGTAGACCATAGGGCTATGCGCGCGAAGTAGCTTGCGGCTATGGCAATTCTGGATCGTACCCTGCGGCTGCCATACCGCCTACGGCCACAAGCTGCCGTCGCCTGAAGTCTCCAGTTCTGCTTCATTGCAGCCATAATTCTTGCGCGCGACGGCACCGAAAGCGGCCAGACCGACAGCTCATGGAAATCCTCCAAGACACCTGAACACTTTGCCTACCGCATCGCTCGAGCAGAAAGCTCTGCGAATCCTATTGTTCGTTCTGTTCGGGCAAGGGATCTTCGTTGCCATTACCCTGATCAGCGATCCGCGCGCGCTCATCGCGTATCTCGGCTTTGCGCCGGGACTCTCCGGTAGTGGGCCAGCATGGGCGCTTTGCGTTTGTGATTGCCGTACTTTATGTCTGGAGCGCGCGGAGCATCGGAGATGTGCGCGAGCACATGTTCCGGCCCAGTGGTCTAAAGGCCGTTGCGGTCGTCACGGCACTGGTGGCCGGCATCGTCGAAGAGGTCATCTTTCGTCGCTGGGTCATGGATTACCTGGACCGGGCCGGCTACGGCGTCGTGGTCCAGGTCCTGGCCTCTGGCCTCGCATTCGGGCTCGTCCATCTCCTGTGGGGCATCCGGAATCTGGCAGCCGGAGTGAATGCGGCGGTATCGACGAGCTTGCTTGGCTTCGGCTTGGCCGTTGTCTACATTGTTGGCGGCAGGAGCCTGGCGCCTTGCATCGTTGCCCACTTCGTGATCAGCGCACTGATCGAGCCAGGCCTCGTGCTGGCGGCTGTGAAGGACAGATTGGGTTACTGGCGGGAGCGCACGCCCGTTTCAGGTGCGGGCGATCGCAGGGTTTGATCGGTGCTGGGACTCTGAGCGATGGCTCCATTCGCACGGGTGCCCGCCAACAGCTCATCACCACTTGAATGCGGCGGCAGTGACCCCAGTTTGCTCTGCCATGAGCCTCAACAATATCTGGAACCGGCCACTGACCTATTTCCTCATTCCAGTCGTGATTGTTCTCGTTTTCGTCGGAGTGCTACCCCCGTTTCCACCACCTCGGCCCACAAAACCAAATCAAGAGCAGTCAGAACCCGCGGACGAGAAACCGGCAGCATGACGTCTACCAACGCGTTGGAGCGGGCCGTGAGGCAATGTGGGCCGCGTCTCGCGCGGCGGTGTGGTCGTCGTGCGGCCGCTCTCAATCGTTAAGCGTCCGCTACCGCCGTGAAATTCGCGGCCGCTTAGGGTCACGTTTGCCAGCGGCTCGATAGTCTCGACCCGGCCACTAGCTGACCTCAGGCATTGCTTCCCGATTCACCGATTAGCGGACAGAATCCTGGTTCTTTGTTCTAGGGGGCCACTTCGCGTGATCACTTACCGAGAAGCGACAAACGTCGATCTGCAAGCGATTTGCGTCTTAGGGCAAGAGATCAACGCACTCCATCATGCCGCCTGGCCGGATGTCTTCGCGCCGTCCGGTGACCCTCAACGGGACGAAGGTTTGTGGCGCGAGATGATTGGCATGCCGGATGCGACCACATTCGTAGCGGAGACAGCCGAAGGAGTGATTGCGTTCGTCAATATCGCGTTCATCGTCCAGGAAAAGAGCCCATTGTTTCAGCCAATCGCCCACGCGCGCTTCGGGTCAGTCGGAGTAGCGGAACGCCACCGCGGAAAAGGAATTGGAACGGAGTTGATGCGACGAGCCGAGGCATGGGCGGCGCGAAAGGGCGCCAAGCGTCTCAGTTTGAACGTTTGGGCCTTCAACAAGGAAGCCATTCGCCTGTACGAGCAGTTGGGCTACGAGGTTCGATCCCACTCGATGGGGAAGCGCCTTGTCGCACATGGGTCCTGACGGCCAATGGCGGGCGGGCCACCTGCAAGGCAGAATCGCTGCAAAGCCGACGAGGCGGCAGCACCTAAAAGCGGACATGCAATTTCAGGCCGACCCTGCTTGGTCTACCGCACGTCTGAAGCTGCGGCGCGCACGATCGGATGACGTCACCGACGTTTTTGCGTACGCGTCCGATCCTGTGGTCACTCGTTTCACCGACTGGCCAGCGGTAACGCAAGTTCATCAACTGGTGGACGTCGTCCAGGGATGGCAACGCGATTGGGAATCGGGGACTGAGTTCGCCTGGGTTGTGACAGAGTCCCGAGCGGATCGTGCAATCGGTGCAGTGTCCTACTCGCGGAATGGCTCCGAGGTCTCGTTTGGTTACGTACTCCACCGCGGGTACTGGGGACGAGGCTACGCGACTGAGCTTGCGGTCGGACTTATCGAACGTCTGTTCGTCGAGCCGGAGCTTCTACTGATCAGGGCAACTTGCGACGAGGAGAACTTGGCGTCCCGTCGCGTACTCGAGAAGTCCGGGCTGAAGCTTCGTGGCCGGGCGCCACGAGACATAGTGCGGCCGCAGATCTCGCCGGTCCCTCGTCCAGCCTGTCTCTACGAGCGACAGCGACCGGGACGATAGCGCTCGCGACCGAATGCAGACGGTCGAAACTGCGGGAAGATTGCGCGATACGAGACGCTTAGGAACACCCTGCCTCGATTGGAGCCTACCAACGTGAATGCAATCAACCTTTCCGAGAAGCTGGCGACGTTCACTGGATACTGGCAGCCAAGGACCGTCGGCCAGTTCAACGGACACGACCTCATGGTCGTCAAGGTCAAGGGTGAGTTCGTTTGGCACAAGCACGATGACACCGATGACTTCTTCCTTGTCCTGGAGGGACGGGTCACGATCCGCATGCGAGAAGGAAACGTCACCCTCGGTCCGGGCGAGCTCTTCGTGGTGCCCAAGGGCTCGGAGCACTGCCCAGTCGCAGAAGAGGAGGCGCACATCCTTTTGATCGAACCAACCGGGACACCAAACACCGGTAGCGTTCAGACGGCTGCACCTCGACGCGTGATCTAGTGCGATGGCAAGGTGATCACTCGAACGTGGGTGCGATGCAATCGGCGCTGCCGGACACGAACGTTGGTCTCAGGTCGGCCAAGACCGGTCCTTTGCTCCAACTACCCAACCGGCTGGAAAGCGGACAGAATCGCCTCACAGTAGTCGAGTGGTGGGTAACCATGGCTCACCCGGTCGCGCGAGTGCGCACCGCCGGGGTGGCCTAAGCACTGGCCAGCCTCAGTGCAAGGGCGGACAGGTGCGACCGGCGCTGTTGGCACCGATGCTGCTGTAACGGCCCGCGCCAAGTAGCCTTCCGAGCAGCCATCACCTTGCGGCAATTGCAGGCGGACTCGCGCTCCCTGCTTATCGGACTTGAAGTTTGTCCATCAGCCCGACGATCGGACGGTCCTCCTTATAGAAATCCGCCTTCGTATTCCCTAATGTGCAGCCTGTCGACAGACCACTTCGGGAGCAAAGAATGAAACTAGCGATAAGAGCTCTGGCCGTATTTGCCTTGACCGTTTCTAACGCTGCGTATGCGGGGCTCATCGGGGATGAAGTGCAGGCCCGGTGGATCTTTGCGCCGTTCTTCGATCAGACGAGTACTTTTGTCGTTGGCGCGGGGACAGAACTGGTGGGCACGTGGGGCTCGGGGCACAATCTCGATGTCGGCGACAACTACATCGAAGCCACTCTTCCGGACGTAGTAGGGATCGGTGGCGGTGTTAACTGGCTCTTCTCAAGTCTCGACTTTGGCGGAATCGGCGGAGTTTCCGTCGCCACGAACTTCCAGAACTGGAACGACTCGTGGCTGACTTACACGAGCGAGTCAATCGACATAACGTTTTTCGACCTAGTTCTGTTCCCCCTCCGCGAAGGCTACATTCGCATCACTCTGCTGCCCTCGCAGGTATCTGAACCTCCCTCCATTCAGCTACTGCTACTCGCGTTTGCCGTCGCCATGGTCCTTCGCCTTCGCCTTCGCATTGACGGCTCCAGGAGAGCGTTGACGGCGGCTTAGGGTCGTCCCGCAGATTGATGGACTAGGCAGCGCGCTGCCATGACCTGCCGTTCAGGTCACTTGCCTAGTTGTCTCGAAACCGGCCATTCTTGGCAATGGCCAGCGTGGTGACAAATTCGTCCTCTGTTCTCGTCCGAGCTTTGATCGCCTATTCCGTGCATGAGCACCAGGAGGGTTCGGCCACGCGGGTAGTCGTCAAACTGGCGCCGCGTTCGTGCACCGTCGAAGACGACGGACGCGGTATGGGGCTCGACCGCGAAGGCTATGTCAGCGGGCTGCTGGAGCAGCTCACGGCGCGGCGAGGCGAAGTTGCATTGCACGGCATCGGGCTCGCAATTCTGGCCATGTCTTCGCCGCTTCTAACCATCGAGGCACGGCGAGCCGGTCAACGGTTCACGCAGACCTACTCCTGGGGCCAGGCAGATGGCCCGGTACGCAGTGAACCAACCGGCGACGCCACCGGGACGCGTGTCGCGTTCAGACTGTCGAGCGAAGCGCCAGGAATTGACGAGGCCGAGGTCCTCGAGCAGGTTCAAGTCTGGCGGGCCGCTCATCCGAACTTGCGACTGGAAGTCTCGATAGTGCCGTAGCCTCCCACGAGCTGACCTTTGCGCGTTCTACGTGCTCATCCGAAAGCAGACGCATGAATTCCGCTTTGTCAGTCGCTATGAGAACCACAATCACAATCACGCTTCTCCTCGCAGCTGCTCCTACAGCGGCACAACCAACGTCGCCGCCTCCCACGGGCGAGGCCATCACGATCGCAAGTAAGCGCGCTGCTTCTCAGTGCGAAGAGCTGCGCAAAATCGCACAGACAGCGACGCGCCAAATTGACCGCGAACAGGCGGCGTTTGGAACGCAGTTGATGTGCGAATGCATGCCAGCTCAGCTGCAGGTTGCGGCATCCTCAATCGCGGCAAACACCAGCTCTGTGAACTCTGAGGCCATCTTTAAAGTGGCGTTCGAATCGTGCGGCGTCAAGTTTCTAAGAGATCAAATGGTTTCGAGTTGTCCGGCCGACGCCGCGAACATCGCTGGGTTGCGGGACGCGACCAAGTACTGTCAATGCGTGAAGGACGAGATAGAGCGCACAAGCGATGCTCAAATCCTCGATGATTCGAAACGGGCTGCTCGCGACTTCGACGAGAGGGTGAAGGAGCGGGCGCGCGGTGACCCGCCTCGCCCGCGCGCACAAACAGTCATGGATCACGTACGCTCCAAGTGTCGCGCAACCAACGACTAGGGCAGCAGATCCGCGACGAAGACGCGGCTCGATGGGGACGAACTGTGTAACCCCAATCGGCCAAGGTCGGCCATCAGCTGCCGTTACGCTGCGCCGCGCGATTCGCCTGACAGCGGACGTCCATTAGCCGGCCGGAGTCAAGGAACAATACGAGTACGTCGCAATTCAATTGCGTCACTTCAGGCTCACAGCGCTAGCCACCTTCAATTCTGCAAGTACTGACCGCGTCCTGTTTCTCACTGGTCGGTTGCGAGGTGAATCGCACCAGACATCCGTCGGGATCAAGCGTGTCGCGCTGCTCTGCGAGCGCCCTGGCGGCGCTTGCCGCCCCAGAGAAACTTTGGTGCCAAACCGTGTCCAAGGGGTCGCTTGCACAGTGCGTGGCTATCGCCGAGTAGGCGACGCCAGTCCTTTGGTGGCTCACGGCGTGGGCGATTCAGCAATTTGCATGCATGCAGATGGCACCAGGGCGGCGTCCAAATCACTTTTGTAGATTCACACCAGTCCGCTGTCCTGGCTCACCGCCCCGGGCCAAACCGTTACGCGAAGCATCGATTCACATCGAACGGCTGCTGGTCGCGCAGCATGTAGTAGCAGGCCCGCGCCAGCTTGTGCGCCAGCGCCTTGAGCGCCACGATGCGATTCGTCCGGCTCTTCTTGCGATCATAAAAACAGCGCGCCTGCGGGCAGTACCGCAGCGCGAAGTTGGCGGCTTCCACAAAGGCCCACGACAGGTACTGGTTGCCGTTGCGGGTGTTGCCTTCACCCTTCTTCTTGCCGTTACTTTCCCGCGCGCTGTCCACGCAGCGGCAGTAGGAACTGAAGTTGCCGACCTGTGCAAAGCGACTGATCGATCCGGTCTCCAGCATGATCGTGGTCGCCAGCGTGTCGCCGATGCCGGGTACCGTCTTCAACAGGCGGTACTCGGGACGCAAGCTCACCCGTTCCTTGAGTCGCTTCTCCAGCACCTCGATCTGTTGCCCCAGCGCCTGGCTCACGGCCCGGTTCGCTTCCAGGGCGAGCGCAACGTCGCGCGCAAAACCAAACTCGTCGACCTGCTCGGCCGTCAGCCGCTTGACGGCCTCGCCCTTCATGCGGCTGCCCGTCTGCCGCATCAGGATGCCCTCAATCGATAAGACCTGGGCCGTGCGATAACGCACCAGCTGCATGCGCTTGCGCGCCAGGTCGCGCGCGCCGCGTTGCTCGCGCGGATAGACATAGCCTTCGGCCAGCAACCCCAGCCGCAGCAGCTGCGCCAGATAGGCCGCATCCGCAAAGTCCCCGCTGTGCTTGAGCCCCTCGTACTTCTTGATGGCCGCCGGGTGCGCCAAATGCACCCGGTAGCCCGCGTCCATCAGCCCATCCACCAACCAATACCAGTTGTAGGTCGACTCGATCACCACGCCAACCGTCTCATCCCGATGCGGCGCCAGCGCCGCCGCAATCGCCCCCAGATCGTTGGGCAGCCGCTTCTGGTACAGCACCCGATCGTCGTCGTCGGTCACCACCACCACGCTGTTGTTGGAGTGCAAATCAATGCCGATAAACTTCCGCATGCCGGCCTCCTTCAGGGTCGTCAAGACAAACGCACCTTGACTTTATCCCCGCCGTGCCTCGCGGCACGGTGTGGAGGCCGGCTACATGATCATCACTTTTCTTCATACCACTCCCCAAGCTAGATTGCGGAATTGGCAAGGCGCGCTCGTCCTTTGCAAGAGGTAGTTCCGCATGCTTGAGGTCGTTCTCTTAGCGCTTCTTTCAATTGCAGAGGGATGGGTGGTGGCCAAATTCATCCCTTGGTCCTGGCGAAAGAAGCGGGCGTCGCCCGCGCCAAATATGAACATGTACACCCGATCAGCGGCTTGGGGGCGGATCTAAGCGCCGGTTACTACGCGAGGGCAGATGAAAAACAAGATTGCGTTTCTGATCGCCTGCCTCCTTAAGTGATGCCGCGCTCTCGCGGGCTTTACGCCCAGGTCCTCGCCCAAATACGACTACAAGGCCGTGGGTGTCGAATATTCACATTCGAACGGCGAACCGGAAGCCTATATTGACAGCCCCAGGGGCTGACTAGGGGCACCAAAGCAGCCAACGCAGACAATCCGGAAGGACCGATGACGAAGACTTACAAGCGAAGGTTAGGTCTTGCAGCACTGGTGTTCGGGGTCTCAGTTTTGGCCTGGTGGATTGCCGGCGACGAGGCAACTCGCGCGACGATCGCGACCGCGGTCGGGCGCAATCCCGCGCCGACCATGGCCGCAAAGGCGAAGCCGATCTGCGCCACGGCGGTGAATCCCAATATCGCGCCGCCGGTCAACTGCATCCCGCAGTACATCGCCAACCTGCCGCCCGATCCGGGCGAAGCCGGCAAGGCTACGTATGACGGCATCGACGCCGACAAGGACGGCACGCGCGATGACGTGCAGCGCTGGATCGCGATCAATTACGGGCACTCGCCGATCGCGGTGAAACGCCTGACGATTGCGGCTGAGCAATATTTGCGTGCGGTGCATTACGGCGACGAACTCGGCCCGGAGGAGACCTACAAGCGGTTCGCTACTGAATCAATGCGCCAGTCAGCCTGTGCCGTCGGCCTCGAAACACAAGAAACTCTTGACCGCGGTGCTCGAAGACAGGTGCGGCTACTGGTCATGAACACGCCAGAGCGAGCAAAGCGCGCGTCGGACTTCAGCAGGATGTTCGCCAACACCGTGACGTCTGCATTCGATGGCACGACTTCAGAAGCGTGCGGCTTTGATGTTGAAGCCATGGCCGCCAAGGAGGGCAAGCAAACCATCGCATCTCAACGCATTGCGGAAAGCATCGAGCGCACGAAGCGTGAACAGCAAGAGGAGCAGCAACAACAGGAACAACAACCGGAGGAGCGTAAATGAACCATCGCAAGACATTGATTGCAGCACTGGTTGGCGCTGCCTGCGCCACCGCCACCGCTGAAACAATCAACCCAAACGCTCTTCTGTACGACATCTGCGGCTGGCGCAAAGTCACCTACATCAATGGAATCACGACTTATCAATCCGATGCCAATGAAGACCTCGAAGTGCTAAAGCAGGTTTATGGCAACTCCTACAAAAAGCACCCGGTGCAATATCAGGTTGCCTATAACCAGACAGGCGGTTTCCCGACCGACTTCCATGACTCGGTAATGCAAGTCCTCAAAGGCTATACGAGCGCTACGTGGGATGGTTGGTACCAAGCGGTCCAATCAGCCATCTACACGTACATGCCGTTATCCACTGCACAGAAGATTTCAAAGACGGTCGACGACATGTATTCGTTGACCAAGCCTTCGCCCTATCAAGATCGTGACCTTACTACCATCCTGAATAACATCGGGCCGAACGTGGCCTACTGGCGCGGCAGGATGAACGTCTTTGTGTGCCACTCGCAGGGGAATCTCTACTGCAACCTCGTCTACGACAAACTGATTGCGGCCGGCGTGCCGAGCCAGCAGATGGGTTTCGTTGGCGTGGCGGTGCCGTATTGGAGTGTGCCCACTGGTAACACCTACGTCACGTCGACAAACGACCTAGTGATTGACTCAGTGCGTACAGCGCTGTTGCCTGTTCCTCTTGCTTCTGCGCCTCTCCCCGGAAACGCAACAGCACCATACGACCCGAACAAGGACATAACCGGCCACTCGTTCAACGAGACGTACTTGACCTCCGCCGCCACGAGAAACAAGATCACCGCCGGTATCGACAGTGAGTTCAACGGACTCAGGCAGACGCAAATCAAGACGGCGGACATCGACCCAGCCTATACGTTCAGCGGCCGAGCGCAGTGGAGAGATTGCAGTATCGATCTCGATGCTTATGGCTACACTCGCTATCGGGCCACGCGCCCATCTAGCTGCGGACAAGGCTACCCCGCCAACATGCCCAGCGTCTTGATCGCCCCGGTTGTCGATATATACCCAGCGGGGATGGGAACCATCACAACGCGAGCCGGTTCACCCGGCGAGACGCCGGGTCTCGCCACCACGATGCGCGACGGCTGCATCGCACTCGCCGCTGGATTCTATAAGACGCTGGCCGCGACCGGCACCGTCGCCGGCGATAACGCCGGTTACTGCTCACAAACTTGGCAATGGGACCCGATAAGCAACGTGCGTCTCGCCTCTCGCTACAAAGGTTTCATAAGCGGCGACGGGTACTGGACGAAGACGACTCCGTGGCAAGACCCTTACTACACGATGGGCGGCGCAAACGCTACCAAGGGTCCTATCTGCCGTAACTGATCCAGCCTCTAAGCTAACGGGCTGGGGTGGCTGACCCCGCCCCATTTTTTTGAGGTCACATAGCCAACCACATCCAGACGTTCTTCCACTGCAAGAGATACCTGGGAGCGTGCATTTACCGGACACGTGCCTGGAACTCCTAAGTTAGGGAAGGAAATCCAATCTGCGGGGCTCGTGGATGCCTGCTACGGTCATGAATTTCAGGGCCGCTTTCGGACGAGGTGCACGGCTGCTTTGGGTCGCGTTCTGCCGAAAGGCGACTCCCCCGAAACGTTCGTTCCGTGTTGTGGCAGCTTTCGGGCTCTGAAATCACGTCAGCTATCGCGTGAACGCGATGTCAGGAGTGGGTCGCGTCCTGCCGATTGACCACTCTCGGAAGCGGTCGTCGCGCCGGCGTTCCGAACTTAGTTCCGCCGGCATGCGCGCGACTAGGCGGCAGACGGTCTCCTTTCCGAACTTTGCCGGCCCTGCAATCCAAGGGCGTCCTCTCTCGGGATCGTTCCGAACTTAATTACCCTGGACCAGGCTTGGTGCAGATGTCCGTCCAACTCGATAATCTGGGTCAATTGGACGCGACACTCAACACACTCGGCACTGCGTTTCGCCGATCGCGAGCTGCGCGAGTTTTCGCTCGAGGCAGCCGTTGCCTACCTGAAGCTGGCCTACAACTTCGCGCCGATGTTTCCGAACGCCGCCGGGAACGTCGTGCACGCCGAGCCGCCGGAATAAGCCGAGGATCGTCCGGCCACGCTGTTGCACTAACGCCGCGTGCCCGGCCGCGCCGGCAGCCACGCCGGCGGGGGCGGGACTGGTTGTGGCTGCGCAGTTCGGGCTAGTCGGCGTACTGCCCGGCCTTCTTGATGATCGTCCCCCACTTCTCGGTCTCCGACTTCAGAAGCGCGGCCAGTCCGTCGGGCGTCATGTAGGGATTCGGGCTGTAGACGATCCCGCCGAGGTCGCTCATGCGGCGGACGAAGTCGGGATCCTTGCCTGCGGCCTGCAGGGCCACCATCAGTCGGTCGACCATCGCGCGCGGCGTGGCCTTCGGCGCATACAGGCCGTGCCACACGGTCACTTCGAAGTCCTTGAGCCCGGCCTCCTGCAGCGTCGGAATGTTCGGCAGCGTCGCCAGGCGTCGCTTGGTCGTGACGGCATAGGCCTTCACGCCCTTGGTGGGATCCGCGAGGTTGGCCTGTATCTGACCGGTCGTGTTCGTCGTCTGGTCGCAGCTGAAATCGATCGTCTTGGCCAGCAGCGCGTTCATCACGTCGGCCGTTCCCTTGAACGGCACCGTCGTCAGGTCGGTCTCGATCGCGCTCATGAACAGCAGACCGCACAGGTGCGACGCCGCGCCGACACCGGCATTGCCGTAATTGAGCTTGTCCTTGTTGGCCTTCACGTAGGCGATGAACTCGCCCACGGCCTTGGGCGGAAAGTCCGAACGCGCGATTATCGTCATCGGCACCTCGACGACCAGACCGATCATCTCGAAATCGGTCATCGGGTTGTACGGCAGCTTGCGGTAGAGCGTCGGCGCCGTCGACATGCCGATGTGGTGCAGCAGCAGCGTGTAGCCGTCGGAGGCGGCATTCTTGACGCGCGCGGCGCCGATCGTTCCCCCCGCTCCGCCAACGTTTTCCACCACCACCGACTGGTTGAGGTTCTTGCCCATCGCGGCGGCGAGCGAGCGCGCCACGGTGTCGGTCGGGCCGCCGGCCGTGAACGGCACGACGATCGTCACTGGCTTGGCCGGGAACTGCGCCTGCGCAACGGTTGAAAGCCCCAGCAGCGCCAGCAGCGCGACAGCACGGCGTACGAACTTCATGAACGTCTCCTCCCTGTTTGTTGTGGAAATCTGCGTTGATCCGGCGGCGGCGATCAAGCCAACGCCGAACCCGCCACCCGTGAGACCAAGCAGCAGCACGTCACTCGTGGGCTCCCTTTCGCGCCAGAATTGAAACGCCGCAAGCAAACAAGCTGTAGAAACACTGCCAAAAACAATGACCCAAATGTCCATTCGCCCGCTCCGGTTTGAATGAACTTGAGCTTAAGGCGTCATCCCGGCATCGATCACTCGATGTTTTCCCCCATCTATAGCAAAACGTCTTCGGCCACGATCATGAGACAGTTCTCACGGCCATTCAGTCGGTCGATCTGACCTGCCTCGGCTTTTTCGAGCCATTCATTTCTGGAGGACGGCTCGGTTTGAAGCGCTCTGGTTCTTCGGACCACTTATTGCGCTAGTTTTCGACGGCTTTGCTCCTTTGCGGATCGTCCAAGTCTTTGTGTCGCCGGGCGAACTCGCCCGGCGACACCCCATTGTGAGCCATGTGAGGCCGGCTCTCGTTATAGTCGGCCCTCCACGCCTCGACAATCTCACGCGCTTCCTCGAGCGTCTCGAACCAGTGCACGTTTAGGCACTCGTCGCGTAGCGACCCGTTGAAGCTCTCCACGAAGCTGTTGTCGGTGGGCTTGCCTGGTCGGCTGAAGTCGAGCGCGACACGGTGGTGATACGCCCCAGATCCAGCAGCCGTCCGGTGAACTCGGCTCCGTTGTCCAGGAACAGTGCCTTCGGATATCCCCGCTGCACGGCCAGTCGATCCAGCGCGGTCACGACGTGCTCTCCGCGCAGGCGTTGACCCACGTCGATCGCCAACGCCTCGCGCGTATGCACGTCGACGATCGTCAGCGCACGAATCGACTGACCGCTGACGAGCTGATCGGCCACAAAATCCATCGCCCACACGTCGTTCGGTCGCCGTGCCTGCAGGCGCGCGCGCCGCGCCACCGCCATCTTGCGCCGCCGGGGTCGCTTCGACTGCAGTTGCAGCTGCTCTTCCTGATACAGCCGAAACGTCTGGCTGCGACCGACCCGCCAGCCTTCGCGCCTGAGCAGCACATGCACCCGTCGATACCCATACCGCACCCGGGTCTGCGTAATCTCCCGCATCCGCGCGCGTAGCTCCAGCCGCGGATCCTTCCGGCGGCGATAGAAGCGGTTACTGCGATGCAGCCTCACCACCCTGCAGGCCCGACGCTCGCTCACCCCGTGACTGCTCATCAGATAGTCAACGACGCAACGCTTCAGCGCGGGCCGGGCCACTTTTTTTGCAGCACGTCCTGCAGCATCGCCTTGTCCAGCGTCAGCTCCGCCACCACGCGCTTCAGCCGCCCGTTCTCCTCCTGCAACTGCTTGAGCTCTCGCACCTGGTCAGACTGCAGCCCGCCGTACAGCTTCTTCCAGCGGTAAAACGTCTGCTCCGCGATCCCCAGCTGCCGAATCACATCCGCCACTGGCAGCCCCAGCTCCACCTGCTTGAGCACCGCCACAATCTGCTCCACCGAAAACCGGCTCCGTCTCACGGCTTCCCTCCTTCCCTGAGGTCCGCCGCCAAAAACTAACATCTAAAACGGTCCGAATCGACTAAACCAGATCAGGGCCTACTCATGGCACGACTCTAGCCGCCAGCGTGCAGGCGCGGAAGTGTCCGGCTTACGGGCAAAATCGAACGTTGCCTGAGTATGTCCGGTGCTGGCCGCCTAAGGTCTTCCTCCTGCTCGGCGAACGGCTGCGACCGGCACCGTGAAACCTATGCTTTGCAAGCTTTACACGACGGGCGCAAACTGCAATGTCGGCTCCGAACCGGGGTCCCATCGTTAAGGAAAGCATCATGACCGTCGCCCGCATTACCGAAATCAGTAGCGTTAGTAAGGAGAGTTTTCAGGATGCGATCCTTAAAGGTGTCGCGCGCGCCAATAAGACGCTGAAAAATGTCAAAGGCGCCTGGGTCAAAGATCAAGAAGTAACCATAGATAAAGGGAAAGTGACCGGATACAAAGTAATCCTCAAGGTGACATTCATCCTCTCGGAGTGAGCACCGGGGGAGCGGCCGCAAATTGTTCTCTCCCGAAGTCAGCTTTCAGGTCGACCAAAGGACTGCGGCCGACGGCGGCTTCTCTAATCGGGCGTTGTTGTCAAGGATCTGAGCTCCGGTTGGTTTGAAGTCTAGGTCCGGTTGGTGTGTGGGTCACGCTTCTCTATGCAGTCGGGCGCGATGTTGCTGGCCCGCTGCGGGCATTGGTCGGAAGGTTCGGACGAGCCATGCTATTGGTCGCGCTTGGTTAGCGCAGCCGCCTTTCTCGGCTTCATCCAGGACCATCGTCCACACAGTCAACGCAGAATCAGTCAGTGGTGTTCCGTGACTGGGTTAGCTCATTGGGCCCCCTGCAGACGTGCAGCGCGGAAGTAGGTGCCGTCGACCCACATCCATCCCCGCGACTCGCGGCCGCGTGAACAAAGACCGGCGTATTGCAACTGTGTTTGCTGGACGTGCTTGCCAGCAACCACTCTGAACGGAATGCCCGGGCCGTTGGTCGTCACTGCGCGCCGTACAGTACGAATCCGGCCCAGTGGACCGGGGCACTGAAGCGCCGGTCCGTAGCCATCTCGCGCTTGGTTCGCGCCAGCGCCTCGGCGGGCGGAACGTTCGCCTTCAGGTGTCCGAACAAGCGGGCGACGAACTCCGCCGCACTCGCATCCGGCACCCGCCAGAGCGTGACCACCGCATTGCGGTTGCCGGCGATCATCAACGACAGCGGCAACCCCATCACACCGCTGCCCGAACGTAACTGTCCCACCCCCGTTTCGCATGCCGACAGCACGATGAGTTCGCTGTCGAGCTCATACAGGGGCAGTTCCGCGGCCGTGAGATAGCCGTCGTATCCGGCCGAGCCGGGCTGTCTGAGGACAATCGCCGACAGCATGGGATGTGTCAGCGATAGATAGCCGTGAGTAGAGAAGAGCAGGAAGCGATACTTCGCGAGTTCGCCACGGCGATTCAGGTCCGCCAGGCGCTCCTCGGATGCATCGTCACCGAGCAGCAACAGGTGGGGCGCGAAGAGTCGACTGACGGACTGGGCCTCGCGAGCCGCGCCCGGCAACGGCGACCACGTCACAGCCAGTGCATCGAAGGCACGCTTCGTTGCACTATCGTCGTGGCCGATTTGTGCGACGGCACTGCGCAAAGTGGCGGTACGCAACGCCTCGCCTTGTCGAAGCGAAGCCACCGCGGTGCCGCCTGTCTCCGCGAATGTCGGTGCCCCGACGGCGAGCAGCGGCCTCTTGTTGCGCGCCGCGGGTGGCCGCTGCCGCAGCAGTCCGTAGATCGAAAAGGACTGCACGTAGCTGACTGCATAGCGTTCGCCGATCGTGCCGCCGCCGGCCTCGATCAGTTCGAAGGGCAGCAGAGCCAGGGCACCATCGGGCGAGATGACGAGTTTTCTCGTATGTCTTGGGCACGCGGCCATCGCTGGTGCCAGGACCTTCGAAAACGCCGCGGCTACCTCGGCATCGACGCTGCGGTCCGCTTGACCCGACCAGGCGCTGCGCAGCTTCTCCACGGCGGCGTCGAGTTCCTTTGGCGGCGGCAGCGTGAAGTACTGCATCCGAGTGGAGCGGCCGACGACGAACACTCCGGCGCGTTTATCGCCGATCACGAAACTGAGGAAGCACGTGTCCGCGGCGAGGACGCGAGCGACATCGCCGCTCTTGAGCACCGGGGCCTCGGCCATCGCGACAAAGCGCGGATACTCGCGACGGGCGCTCGCTCGCCGCACCAGGTAGGCCTGCGCCGCCGCTTCGCGTCGCGCGCCCGCCTCGATGCGCGCTGAATCTGCCGTTGCGCTGGCGACCTCTGCTTCCGAAGCTCGCACCTGCCGCCTGAGCTCGCTCAGTTCGGCGCGAACCTTCTCGGGCAAGGCCGGACTGCTGTCGCTCGTGATCTCGCCGAGAGACGCCAGCAGGACGCGTCCCTTGAAGCGTTCGCTCAGATCGAATGCGGCCTCGATCTCTCCGCGTTCGGCAAGCAGCGCAACGTACCGCATGTAGGGCGCTGCACGCCAGGCCTGTACCTGAGAGGCCGCGTCTTCCGACAACCCCGAGCGATCGGCCTGATCGGCGAGGTCGACGAACTGTCGCAATAGCGCTTCGAGTGTTGGACCATCATCAATTCGCTCGGCGGCAGCTGCCGCAACACCCAGCAGCGCCAGGGCCCGCCGCTGATCCTTGATGCGCTGGATGCGTTCGACTGCGATCGCCAGCTGCTCCTGCGCCCGTGCACGGTCACCCGCTCCCGCGAGCGCCCCCGCCAGCATCGTGTGACTGATGATCGTGAGCTCGCCGGACTCACCGAACAGTTTCGTTGCCGGGGCCAGCACGCTCTCGCTGACCGCGATTGACTCGGCATAGCGTCCGACGAGGTCGAGCAGTTCGGCCTGGTGAACCTTCGTATTGATGGTCTGCCGATGTTCCGGGCCGAGCCGCTCGACGGCGGCACTGATCTGCGGCTCGATGATCTGCAGCGACTCCGTCGGCCGCCCGAGTTCTCCGAGTACCAGCGAAAGGCCGCGCGCCGATATCACCGACGCCACGTGACCGGGCCCGTACAGGCGGCTGTAGCCCTCGTACGCCTGGCGAACGAACGGCAGTGCCGCGTCGTTGTCGCCGAGCTGGCGCAGGTTGTTGCCGTAGTTGTTGATGGCACGCAGCGTGTCCGGATGGTCGGCACCGACCAATGCCACGGTCATCAGGTAGCTTCTCTGTTGTGCCAGCAGTCCTTCGGACAGGCGGCCGAGTGCGGTGTAGCCGCTCGCCAGCCGATCAAGCAGTGCGGCACCACGCAGTGACTGTTCGTTGCCGCGCTGTCGCTCCAGCGGCTCGAGAATCGCAAGCCCCTCGACATAGCGTCCGGCAATCAGCAGTGCCTGTGCGAGTACGAACCGGCTGCTGAACAACAACGGATCATCGGGGGGTAGTGCCCGTTCCGCGTTGGCCACCAGGACCTCCGCCGCCGCGACGCCGGCAGGTCCTCCCCGCACAACCAGCAAAGCGCGAACCCGCAAACGCTCGAGTTGCAGCGCCTGCCGATGGTGCTCTCCGAGCGCATCGCGCACCGCCGGGAGCCGGGGATCCAGCAGTGCGAACACCTCGCGCTGGCGGTCGAGCCCGGACAGTGCGTTGGCGAGCTCGATCAGCGTCTGCAGCGTGGCATAGGAACTTGACCCGAGCTGAGCCTGCAATGCACCCAGCCGCCGCTCGCCCGCGCCGAGATCAGTGACCACCGTGCCGGCATCGATCTGCGACGTCATCGCCAGCCACTCGAGGTGCAGCGTCAGTGGTGCGGCATCGCCGAGGCGCGTGCGCACCTCCGCATAGGCCGCGCGCCGTCGCTCGGCGCGCGCCTGCAGTCCACCGGGTCGCGAGCCCGCCTGTTCCGGCGTTTCTGTGTCCGCGGCAATGGCGATCAGCAGCCCCGCGACTTCCGGCGGAAACGCACTGCCGGTCACTGTGCCAGGCAGCGGCCAGCCATGGACACGGCAATCGGCCAGTGGCCAGGCGCCGTAAAGTGCGGGCGTCTTGTCGGACGTTGTGAAAAGCGTCAGCGTGCCCTTCGAATCGTTCGGTGGTGCCCGTGCCTCGTTGGCGACCTGCATTGAAACCAATCGTCCGTCGTCGGTGACCAATGCCGCGCGGTGCGGATCGGCCGGGCCGGTCGCGATCGCAACGCGCGCAGTGCGGCCAAGCAGTCGTGCGCAATCGACACCGACGCCCGCCAAGGGTGGCACGGCGAGCCAGTCAGGCTCCGCCGATGCTGCCGGCAGACTCGACCACACGGTGCTCGCGCCGAACAGCACTGCAGCTGCCGTGGCACGCCACCGGCTGCCGCGGTCGATCGAAACCTGCCCTGTTTGGAGCGCGGCCATTCGCGCATTCTGGGCGCGGGCGCCGTCGCGGCAAGAGGCACGCGCATTGCGCACTCAGGCGATGGACTGGGCCGCGACCAGCCACAGCGGCGCCGCGATCAGCGACAGCGGAATGCCGATGCCCACCATGAGCGATGTGATGGCCGAGTCGAGCTTGTAGTGGTTGGCAACGACCGCCGCGCCGATCATCGGGCCCATGGCCGCCTCGAAGATGACAACGGCGCGTGCGAGGTTTGTACCCGGGTTATCGGCATCCAGCAGCAAAAGACAGATCACCGCGATTAGGAGCGGGCCCAGGATCAGCTTGTAGCCGAGCCCCAGGGCGAGCGCCGTGCTGTGGGAGCGCAGCGCGCCCAGGCGCAGCTGGCAACCCACAGCGAGCAGTGCAATCGGCGCGACGGTGGCTCCCAATCTGCCTAGCGCGTCGTCGAGCATCGGCGGGAACGGGATCGGCCGCAGCACAAGCGCAGCGACCAGGGCAATGAGCGGAGGAAACGTGATCACGCGGCGCGCCATGACGCGCCAGTGCATGGGCTGTCCGCCGTAGCGTGCGGCCACGAGCAGGCCGAACGTCGACAGCGCCAGGTACGAGCCGAGCTGGTCGATGACGATGCCATAGGCAAGCCCGTCTCGACCAATCCACGCCTCGATCATCGGGAGACCGACGAAGGACGTATTGGCCAGACCGCCGGTGAGGATCAGCGCGCCCGTCGTCGCTGCATCCAGTCGCAGGCGGCGTGCCACCACACCGATGATCAAGGCCGCCAGGCCGAGCATCAGCCACGCTCCGGCCGCGCTCGCCAGCAGCTCCGCGGTCAGTTCTGCGCGATGCAGGTGAACGAGCGCCAGCGCTGGCAGCGCGACATTGATGACGTAGCCGTTCAGCGCCACCGAGGCATTGTCCGGAACCCGTCCGGTCATGCGCAATGCAACGCCGGCCGCCAGGCAGAGGACGAGTAGCAGCATGGCACCCATGAGTTCACACTTCCTTGAGGTGATGGTGCGGTGGTCGGCAGCGGCCGGTTTGCATCAGTGGCCCTAGGCGCGCGCCGGGTTTGGTGGAGTCAGCGCGCGCGCGCAATCAGCTGTTCCTCGCCTGCGCCGGCAAGTACCGGCAACCGCCGTGTTGAGTTGGCGCTGCGTGGACAGGGGAATGTCCTTGGCACGATGGCGATTGCCGTCAAAGGGGCGCTCCAACGGCTGGCAGCGCTCGGCCCTAAAACGTCGACGGGTACTCGCTGAATTCAACGCTCGGTTGCACGTCAATCGCGTTAGGCGCGGACGGCGATGTGCTCAGGGCTTCAGGGCGGACTTCGATGGTCCTTGCAGTCACTACCGGGCCGGTGTTGGCGCGCGGGCCATCGGTGCGCTGCACGTCGCGGACCGTCAGGGCGAAAATGGCAAGAATTCCGCACACCACGGCAACGGCAGCGATGCTCCTGGCCATCGCAGCACCGCGCTGCGACTCAAGAACCGCGGGATCGGATGTATGGGGATAGCTTCGGCGCATCATGTGACCTCCTGCAATCGTTGCCTTGCAGGCTCGTTCGGGCCTGCCCGCTGTCCGATCGAATGCTTGGATCGAATGACTGCACTGTGGCCCTCCGTGGTGCCCAAGTCGTTGCGGCACTCCGCCTTCCGAATGCCGAATGGGTCGCATTCGCGATCCGCGCAGCGGCGGGGTCGCTTCGGAGGCAGAGGGCGATCACGCCGAAGTTGGGCGCGCAAGCCGGCCTCCGCGCTGACGGACGCCAAGGGCCACGGCTTCGCCGAATTCGTGCAGCGATTGCTGGCCGCGAGAAACGGCTAACGCGCCCTCGCGGGCCGCATGATGGACCGGCCGATCACCTGGCATTGCTGGCCGCCCGAATCAACCTTCTGAACAGCCGTAACGCGAGCCGTGCAAAGCGTCTTCCATGGCACGGGTCGGCAGCGTCGGTGGTGGCGCGTCCGGATACGCGTTGACAGTCGTAGCGCGGGGCAAGAGCGCGAGCGCTCGCTACTGCAATTGATCTTTGACACTACGCAAGATTTGCAGCGGCCTATAAGAACAGGCAGTGAGTTCTTTCACTGTGTCCTTTAGGGGGACCTATGGTAACCGCGAAGAAACGTCCGATAGTTCTTGCGTTCGACGTCAAGAAGCTCAGTGCGGAGCTGGGTGCGACGGTCAAGTTGGGAACGGTCTCGGCGGTACGAGGCAAGTACTTCGTCAGTGTCGGGGCGACCAAGAAGGAAGTGGTTGTTGGCGACACGACCCCGGCCTCGGAGGTGAAGGCGCTGGTCGGCCCGGTCGCCGTGGTCGTCTCGGGCCGGACCATTGTCGCGATCGGCAAGCCGCCGCGTCGGCCGTGGATCGTCTGCTACATCCCGGTGCCAGATCTCATCCGGCAGGTTCGTCCTGAACTGCGCACAGCGCTGCTGAAGCAGTACGTAAGCAGGGGCGTGATTCCTGAGAGCGCTGTCCCTAGCCTCGCACAGTTCGGGTAATGCTGCCGTACCGGACGATCGTTTGCGAAGTCACGAACCAGTGCAGCCATCGCTGCGTGCACTGCTACAACTTCTGGCGCGATGATCGTCCGCGCACGATCACACCGACGACACTGGCTCGCGGCGAGATCCGCGAGCTGGTGCGCCGGATCAAGCAGGAGACGGCCCTCGAACAGGTCGCCATCTCGGGTGGCGAGCCGCTGCTGCGCTCCGATCTGCCCGGCATCCTGCAGGACATTCTTGATGAGGGCCTGAACCCCGTTGTCATCACCAGCGGGACTGCACTGACCCCGGCACGGGTGCGCCGCCTGCCGGCGGGCACGATGCTCGAGGTCACGCTGTTCGGCGCCGACGCCGAACTGCACGACCGCATCGTCGGACGCAAGGGCACGCTCAAGCGCGTGATCGAGGGCGTTGCACGGGCGCGTGAGCACGGTTGCCGCCTGGTGGTCAGTGTCGTGGTGAGTGCGCTCAACGTGCACGAAGTGCGCAACGCGCTGGAACTGGGCATCGCGCTGGGTGCCGAGGGGTTCCTGCTGAACCGGATGAACCTCACGCCGCCGACGATGCGTGACGCCTCACTGACGATGACCAAGGCGCAGCTGGAGGAAATGCTGGCGGCCGCCGAGGCAGTGGCCGCGGAGTACGACGCGCCGATTGCCGTGTCGGTGCCAATTCCCGCGTGCGTGATCGACCCGGCGGGCTACCCGCATCTGCATTTCGGGTGGTGCCCGCGCGGCGGCGCAGAGGCCTACTACACCGTCGGCCACGACGGCATGCTGCGTCCGTGCAATCACTCGTCGGTCGTACTCGGCGATCTGCGCAAATCGTCGTTCGGCGAACTCACCGAAGGGCAGCGCGCTCGCGACTTCTGGGCGCCTCTCCCGGCCGAGTGCGCGACGTGCGAACACCCGCTGCGCGATGTCTGCCGCGGCGGCTGCGCCGCGGCGAGCGACGAGTGCTACGGCACGCGCGAGCGCTGGGACCCGGTCATCGACGTAGCCTTGGGACGCCAGGGACGCAACACTCCGCTTGACCCTGTGCGGCAGGTCCAACCTATTCGACCGTCGGGCCGCGCCATCGCTGCCGAAGCCTCCGGCGGTTGAAAGTCCACACCGTCGCTCCGGCCCGGTCCTGTGGGCTGGCCGGCGGCTCCGAGTCGCAGTGATGTGTCCTTGATGCTCTTGCTTCAGCGGTGAAGCAAAGTTCGGTCACAAGACTTCGCCATCGTTCGGTTAAACCTGTTGCTCTTGCGGACGCTGCGGTATTGCCCGAGAATGCGTTGCAAATGCAATGCATGGAGCTCCGATGAAGACAGCCACGATTCCATCGCTCCGGGTCGACCCTGAACTGAGGGCCGCCGCCGAAGACGTCCTCGAAGAAGGTGAAACCCTGTCCAGCTTTGTCGAGCAGTCGATCCGTGATGGCGTGCAGCGTCGCAAGGCTCAGCGCGAGTTCATCGCTCGAGGCCTGAAGTCGAGGAACGCAGCAAGACGGACTCAGGACTACGTGCCGGCGGACAAAGTGCTGGGGCGCCTGCAAGGCCTGCTGCAAAGGGCCAAGCGGACTGCAGCCGCGAAGTGACGTTTCGCGTCCGCTTCACGCGCGAAGCCGGAGACGACCTGGTTCGGCTGTATGAATTCATCCTCGATCGCGACGTGACGGACTGGGGGCTGGCTGAGAGTGCGCTGGAAGCCATCCGTCACGCCATCTCCGGGTTGGAGCGATCCCCGTTCAGCTATCGGAAGGTCAGTGATGGAGGCGGTCCGTTCCTGCGAGAACTCATCATTCCATTCGGTTCAGCAGGGTACGTGGCTCTCTTTGAGATCGAGGATAGTGAAGTGGTAACGATTCTTGCCGTACGCCACCAGCGCGAGGACGATTACTTGTAGGCGTCATGGGCGCTTCGTGGCGAGCGAGACACGACCGTGTTCCGGAGGGTTGAAAGTTGGTCGTGGGCCAACAACGGGGGACCGGGGAAATTCGCCACCGGCGGCTCCTGAAGCAATTCGCGTGGCGCACTGACGGAGGTCGTGTCCCGCGCGTTCGCCGCGCTACGCGGGTCGACCGTCAGGTCTTCATTGGCGCCAACCGTCCGTGAATCAGGCTTCGAGAAACAGCGCCGGGTCCACGGCCGTGGCGTTCAGGTACACGGAGAAGTGAAGGTGCGGCCCGGTGACGCGTCCGGTTGCGCCGACCTTGCCGATCGGAGCACCGGCGGCGACCTCTGGCTGTGCCGGCACGTCGATCGCGCTGAGATGCGCGTACAGCGACAGCACGCCCAAGCCGTGGTCGAGAATCACCATGCGGCCGGGGAAAAAATAGTCGCCGACGTCGAGCACACGGCCGGCGCTCGCCGCGACCACCGGCGTGCCGAGGGGCGCAGCGATGTCCATGCCGTTGTGCGGAGCACGCGCCTGGCCGTTGAAGTAGCGCCGCAGCCCGAAGGAACTCGATCGCGGCCCCGGCGTCGGGGGCAGCATTGCGAGCGAGGGTTGCGCCGTCTCGGTAAACGTAGCGAGCACCTGCGTGAGATGGGCACGCTCGCGCTCGTGTCGCGCCAGGTCTTCCTTCGACAGCTCGACCTTGTCCGGTTGCACTTTGAGCCGCTGCGCGGCGTATGACTTCGCACCCACTTTGATCGTGCGCGTCGCGCGCGCGTCACCGGGAAACTGCACCGTCAACGTGAGGACGCTGCCCGCCTTTTCCGCGAGTGCGATGCCCACCCATGCCACCCAGCCTGCGCGCTCGCGCATCACCAGCACGCGCTGCTCACCGAGCCAGGCCTGCGGCGCTGCCTCGCCGGCGCCGAGCGGAACGCGCGCGACGCCACCCGGGACGCTCGCCGTACGTGGCCACGGGGCCGGCGACGACTTCGTCGGTTTCTGCGCGAAGGCACGCGACGCCGAGAGGGCGACCGCCAGAGTCAGGAGCTTGCGTCGATCCGGATGCACACGCAGATCTTAGTCATCTTCCCGTGTGGACCATCGTCACCGCATGGAGGACCCGCACTCATTGCGCTCCGGCTGTTCCTGAAAAGTACTTGCAAGTGACCTCAAAGAGTCCTACAAGCACGCTTTGTTTACGTCAATATGTCGCTCCGTCTCTGCGTGCGTCTACGAGGACTTGTCCCACTGGCGATGTCATGTGCGCTGCTCGCAGCGTCGGGCGAGGTCAGCGCGCAAACGGCGGCCGCAGGCATCGAGCGCGGCCGCTACCTGGTGGAGTCGATCCTCGGCTGCGGTAACTGTCACACCCCGAAGGCGCCGACGGGTGAGCCGATCGCCAGCCTCAACCTCAGCGGTGGCGGCCTGTCGTTTTCAGTACCGCCGTTCACCGGAACCGCCACGAACATCACGCCGGATCGCGAGACCGGAATAGGGAGCTGGACCAACGACGAGATCAAGCGGGCGATCGTCGCGGGAAAGCGGCCCAACCATGGGCGGCTGCCGAATTCCGAACTGGCTGTCGTGATGGCCACGTCGTTCTTCAAGGCCATGACGCCGTCCGATCTCGACGCGGTGGTGGCATACCTGCGATCGGTCCCGGCCCTGCGCAACGAAGTCGCCGCGCCGGTGTATCGCCTGCCGCAAAGACACCAGCCTTTTCCCGACGCGGAAGCCGGCTTCTCCGACACAAAGATGAGCGATCCGGTGTACCGCGGCCGCTATCTCGTCACCATTGCGCATTGCATCGAGTGCCACTCGCCCCAGGACAAAGGCACCTTCGACTTCAGCCGATTGGGCGCCGGCGGCCGAATCTTCAACGTAGCACTCGTGCAAGGTTTCCCTTCGGGGTGGCCTGGCGCACGAGCCGCGAACATCACGTCGCATCGCACCGCGGGGCTGGGCGGCTGGAGTGATGACGAGATCAAGCGCGCGATATCGCAGGGCATCTCGCGCGATGGCCGCAAGCTGCAACCGCCGATGCCGTTTTCCTACTACGCGAGGCTCAGTCCTGCCGACCTGAACGCCATCGTCGCGTACCTGCGCACATTGCCGCCTCTTCAGTAGCTGCGCGCCCGCGGGCGGCGGTTCAGGGGCGGAATGCCCAGCGCGACCCCTTGCTGACAGCCGCCATCGAGGCCCATGGTCGAGTGCGATTTGTGGCGGTTTGCGTTCGGCATGTCAATGGCCATTACTTAGGCTTCCGACGCTTGACGGCACGCAATTCGCGCGGCGCCGGGGCCACTAGCCTGAAAGAGGCGCGTTGGGCCGTCTTTGAAGGAGCACATGATGCCGAAGACACTGATCGTCTATCACTCCCGCACCGGTTACACGCGACGCGTGGCGCAGTCGCTGGCGCGCCGGCTGTCAGCCGATCTCGAAGACATCCACATCGTGCAGCCACTGGACGGCGTGCTGGGCTATGTCATGTGCGCTATCGAAGCGATCGCAGGCCTTGCCCCTGCGCTGCGTCCGGCACGCAGGAATCTGGCGGCGTACGACCTCGTCGTGATCGGCACGCCCGTGTGGTTCTGGAGCCTGTCGAGTCCGGTGCGCAGCTGGCTCGAAACGAATCCGCTGCGCGGCAAGCGGTTCGCATTTTTCTGCACGATGGGTAGTGCGGGGTCATCCTGTGTGTTTGCCACCATGCAGCAGCTGGCTGGCAGCAAACCGGTCGAGACGCTGGCGCTCGCGGACGCCGAGGTCGGTGCGTTCGCGGAAGGCAAGCTTGATTCGTTTGTCCGCACTCTGAGCACGGGCCGCAAGCGAGGCAATGCCGCCGCCACTGGCGAGGCACGGGCCGCCGCCTGAGGGCAACACATCGGTGTCAGGTGTCACGGCGCCCGCCGCCTCGGCACCGGCAGGAGTCAGGTCCGAACTTGCTCGACCGCCCAACGCCTCTCGGCGGCGCGTCGAATGGCCGGCAGCAGGAGCAGGCGAATGGAGATGATTCCAAAGCGCGCCCAGCGCCAGTAGCGCAGGAGCCTCGTCCGCGCAGTTTCATCGGTTGCCACCGCGCGCGTTTCCTGCGCAAATCGTGTAAGCGCCGGGCCCAGTTCGTCGGTCTCCAGTGTCCACGCGATCTTCACCTGGCCCGGTTCCGCATACGCCCCGAATTCGCCCGGAGCCAGCGGCGAGAACGTAACGCTGGCGAGCCAGGGTTGGCACGTGGCACCGAAAGCAACCAGCCGACCTGGCTGCCCGACCAGCCGTCCCCAGCCCAGCGCTTGCATCTCTTCCAGAACGCCCTGCGGTCTGCGCGGCGCATGACGGCCAGTGCGCAACACTTTCTCTCGCAGCCAGAAGATCGCTTTCACGAGTGGCAGCGACTGCATGTCGAAGTTCGAGGCAACGTCCATGACGAGACTGGCCGGTGCGCGGATCGAAATCTCGAAGCGCTCCCTGACGTCAGGATGCGGAATGAAGCGGTCAAGCAGTGCGGGACGGGAACTCATCGGGCGCGGAACCTGCAGCATACGGTGACTGCGGGTCTGGCTGCTCGTTGTCGCCGCGGCGGAGCGAACGCCTCTCTCCCGTGTGCGCCGCAAGGACACCGCGTGGCAATCGTGCCCGACTCTGGATTCGTCGACTCCGCAGACTTCGATTCAGGATGAGCATTTCCGTCAACGCGATGGCGGCGGCGTCGCTGGGTCGTTTCGACCGCCGCGTACGGCGCCAGCCGCGCCGCGCAGCACGCCGCCCACCGCCTCGCCCGCACCGCGCGCCACGTTGGGGACCGAGCGCACCACGACCCCGGCGGTGACCGATGGCCAGCGCACCTGCCACTGCACGTCGCCAAACGGACCGCGCAGTTCCACTGGCACCAACACGCCGTTGAGCATGACCATCTCCGGGCCAGCGCGCCCCCCCGCCGTGTTGACCACTCGCGCCCGCAGCAAGTAGTCGATGCGGCTGCGCGCGAGGTCGATCGAGCCTTCGCCGGCCACATTGAGGAATTCACTGCGACCGGCGAGGTCCGTGCTGTGTCCCACGCCGTCGCGAAAATCAAGGCTCGCGTCCAGCTGGCTGAAATCCGTCTGCCGGCCGGCGTCACCCGCCATCGTGGTGCTGCCGCCCTGCGGCGCCGTGCGCCAGCCGCTAAACGTTTGGGCGAGATCGATGCCGCGGATTGCGGCCGGTCGCAGCGCGAGTGTCACTCGGCCATTAAGTGCGGCGCGCACCGCGCCTACGGTGCTGCCGCGGCTACGCAGATCCGCATCGATTCGGCCCCGTCCGCGCAGGGCGTCGAAGCCGAGGGTGTCGGTCAGCAGCGCGCGCAGGTCGACGTCGTTGGCACGCAAGCGCAGCGCAAGCCGCCCGCTGCCTGCGTTGGCGCTGCCACGGGCGTCGAAGCGTCCCCCCCAGGCGCGTCCGGCAAGCTGCTGCAGATCGAGTGCGCCGTTGTCGATGCTCGCCTGCAGGTCGAACCCGTCCACTCGGTAGGGCGGCCACAGCAGTCGCGTTACCTTTATTCGCATCCGCGTGTCAGCCCACGTGAGGGGCTGCAGGTTCACGGGAGCAGCGGCGGCGGTCGTCGCTGGTGCTGAGGCTCGGTCGGAACGGGCGACGAACCGGGTCAGGTCGAGCGTGCCGAAGCTCGCGTCGACATCGATCATGGCGCGCGGCCGGTCGAGGGTTGCGCCCACACGCGCGTCAAAGCGCTGGTCGTTGATCGTGCCCTCGGCAACGCCGCCACCGGTCGAAGACGTGAGTTCCGCGTTTCCCGCCAGCTTCAGATGCAGTGGCGGCAGCGACGGATCACTCATCTGCAACGCGAGGGAAAGCGGATCGAGCGCGACGGCAAAGGGTTTCGGGCTGATCACGAGCGTGGCATCGGCCTTGCCCTGCAACGAGCTTGAACCGGCCTGACCCTCGGCGTCGATATGAAGCGCCGGCACCGTGATGCGTTCGAACACCCCGCTCGGCGCTTGCGAACTCAGCTGCAACTGCAAGCGTTGGTCCCCGCCAAGCGCCAGTCGCCCGACCAACGCCGCGCCTTGCAGGCTCTCGCCCACCACCTTCAGTGCGGGCCAATCGAGCTGGGCGTCGAGCGTCGTCAAATGCTGGCGGCCTTGGACGCGCAGCGCCAAGCGTTCGAGTTCAAGGGTCCGGGTGGGCACGTCCAGACGCAGCCGGGTCAGACCGAGCTGGCCGTCGTCGATCCGCCAGCCGAACCGTGCGCCACTGAACTGCAGCTGTGCGCCGTCGACTTCGACGTGGCTGTCGACGATGCCCGCGGCCGCGCCGTATTCGAGCCGAATCGCGTCGGCTTGCAGTTGCGCATCGAGTTCCTCGAAACCGTAGCCTTGTCCGCGCAATTGCAAGGTCGCCTTGACGAGCCGCACGATCGGCGGTGCGCTGGGTACCGGCAGGATCTCCAGCCCCGCCTCGATCGCCAGCGAGCCGCGGAGTGGAGGTTGTTCGAGCTCGGCGTTTGCTTGCAGGTTGAGCGGCCACGGGCGCCCCGCCTCGTAGGGGCCCAGCCGGAGCTGCTGAACGACGAAGCGGCCCTCGACGCCGGCCGGCGCGTCGGATACGAGCAACTCGGCATCTGCGAGCTCGATCAATTCGATCACCACCGGTCGGCGCTTGCGCGGCTCGCCGCCGCCCGCGGCGTGGGCCAGCAGATCGTCGATGTTGCGGCGACCGTCGGCGCCACGACGCACGGTCAAGCGCACTCCCTTTGCTGACATGCTCTCGATCTCGATCTCGCGCCGCGCCAGCAACGGTTCCAGGCGCACCGTCAGTGCCGCTTTCTCGATCGTGGCGAAGCTCTGCCCTGGCTGCCCCGGCTCCGATAGACGCACGTCCTGCACCGTCACCGCGGGTTGCGGCCACAGCTGCAGCGCGACAGGCCCGGCAATGGACAGTTCGCGTTCGTGGTGGGTGCGTACCCATTCGATCCCGGTGCGCTTCAGTCGCTCGCCATCGAAGCTCAAGACCAGCCAGACCGCTGCGCCGATCAGGAGCAGCAGCAGAGCTGCCGTCACGATCAGGCTTCGACGTAACCAGGGGCGCATAGGTTCTACCGAGGGGCGGAGTGCGGGCCGTTGGCGGCGAGAATGCCAATTGTCCATCAGTCGCGTGCCGCAGGCGGCCCCTCTACGACAAAGCCCGCGCAGGTTGCGTCAGAACGTTTCAGTGCGCCATTGCGCGACCAGCTTTTTGATGATCAGGCGCGCACTCGACTGGACCTGCGCCAGAGCGAGTTGAGAGGTCGCGACAAGGAGTGCGGCCACGGGGAGTGAGGGCCGGCGCACGCCCTTCAATGAGAGCTACCACGCGTTATGC
>CAVPDC010000007.1:0-10138 GCA_963702595.1 uncultured beta proteobacterium
GTGCAGAACACGCGCAAGATCACCAAGGCGATGGAAATGGTCGCGGCCTCCAAGATGCGCAAGGCGCAGGACCGGATGCGCCAGTTCCGGCCGTATGGCGACAAGATCCGCAACATCGTCGCGCACCTGGCCATGGCGAATCCGGAGTACCGGCCGCCCGCCTTGCAGAAGCGCGACACGATCAAGAATGTCGGGATCATCCTGGTGACCACTGACAAGGGCCTGTGCGGTGGGTTGAACACCAATATCCAGCGCGCTGTGCTGCAGAGGATCAAGGAGCTCGATGCGCAGGGTGTTAAGGTCCACACGACCGCGATCGGCAACCGGGGTTTCGGCTTCCTGCAGCGGCTCAACGCCAGCATCGTCTCGCACTACGTGCAGATCGGCGACCGCCCGCACATGGAAAAGCTGATCGGGCCGGTCAAGGCGCTGATCGACATGTATGCCGACGGCCGCATCGACGCGGTCTACGTCGCCTATTCGCGCTTCGTCAACACGATGAAGCAGGAGCCGGTCATCGAGCAGTTGCTGCCGCTGTCCGCGGAGAGCCTGCTGCAGAGCGAAGAAGAGAAGCGCGCGTACTCGTGGGATTACATCTACGAGCCGGACGCTCCGGCGGTCATCGACGCGCTGCTGATCCGCTATGCCGAGTCGCTCATCTACCAGGCGGTTGCCGAGAACATGGCGTCCGAGCAGAGCGCGCGCATGGTGGCGATGAAGGCGGCGTCGGACAACGCGAAGAAGCTGATCGAGGAACTGCAGCTCATCTACAACAAGACGCGCCAGGCCGGCATCACCAAAGAAATTTCAGAGATCGTCGGCGGCGCGGCCGCGGTGTCGTGATCGCAACCGAATTGAAGAGCAGAACCGAGGAACTCCTATGAGCAAGGGCAGCACCGGAACCATCGTTCAGTGCATTGGCGCGGTCGTGGACATCGAGTTCCCGCGCGATGCGATGCCGGAAATCTATGACGCGCTGGTCCTAGAGGCGGATCCGACCAACACGTTGGTCGAGCAAGGCCTGACCTTCGAGGTGCAGCAGCAGCTTGGCGACGGCATCGTGCGCACGATCGCGATGGGCTCGTCCGATGGCCTGCGGCGTGGCATGAAGGCGAAGAACACCGGTGCCGGCATCACGGTGCCGGTTGGCCCCGGGACACTCGGCCGCATCATGGACGTGCTCGGCCGGCCGATCGACGACGCGGGTCCGATCAAATCGGACCAGAAGCGCGCGATTCACCAGCCGGCGCCGAAGTTCGATGAGCTCTCACCGTCGGTCGAACTGCTCGAGACCGGCATCAAGGTTGTCGACCTGATCTGCCCGTTCGCCAAGGGCGGCAAGATCGGTCTCTTCGGTGGCGCCGGGGTCGGCAAGACCGTGACGATGATGGAGCTCATCAACAACATCGCCAAGCAGTACGGCGGCTACTCGGTGTTTGCCGGCGTCGGCGAGCGCACGCGCGAGGGCAACGACTTCTATCACGAGATGAAGGACTCGAACGTCCTCGACAAGGTCGCGATGGTGTTCGGCCAGATGAACGAGCCTCCGGGCAACCGCCTGCGCGTCGGCCTGACGGGACTGTCGATGGCCGAGGCGTTCCGCGACGAAGGCAAGGACATCCTGCTCTTCATCGACAACATCTACCGCTACACGCTGGCCGGCACCGAAGTATCGGCGCTGCTCGGCCGGATGCCGTCGGCGGTGGGCTACCAGCCGACGCTGGCCGAGGAAATGGGCAAGCTGCAGGAGCGCATCACGTCGACCAAGACCGGATCGATCACGTCGATCCAGGCCGTGTACGTGCCGGCGGACGACCTGACCGACCCGTCTCCCGCGACGACCTTCGGCCACCTCGACGCCACTGTCGTGCTGTCGCGGGAAATCGCGTCGCTCGGCATCTATCCGTCGGTCGACCCGCTCGATTCGACCTCGCGCCAGATCGACCCCAATGTTGTCGGCGAAGACCACTACACGACGACGCGTCGCGTGCAGGCCACGCTGCAGCGCTACAAGGAACTGCGCGACATTATCGCGATCCTCGGCATGGACGAACTGTCGCCCGAGGACAAGCTCGCGGTGTCGCGCGCGCGCAAGATCCAGCGCTTCTTGTCCCAGCCGTTCCACGTGGCCGAGGTGTTCACCGGTTCGCCCGGCAAGCACGTCCCGCTGAAGGAAACGATCCGCGGCTTCAAGATGATCGTCGATGGCGAGTGCGATGCATTCCCCGAGCAGGCTTTCTACATGGTCGGCACCATCGACGAGGCGCGCGAGAAGTTCGAGAAGATGCGCAAGGAAGAGGAAGCCAAGAAGGTCGCCGCTTAATCGCGGTCGTCCTGAGGAGCCATCATGGCCACAACCATTCGGGTCGACGTCGTCAGCGCCGAGGAGTCGATCTTCGCCGGCGAGGCGGAGTTCGTCGCACTTCCGGGCGAGGCGGGCGAACTCGGCATCTACCCTCGTCACACGCCGCTGATCACGCGCATCAAGCCGGGCGTGGTCCGCATCAAGGTGCCGGGCAAGACCGAGGACGAGCAGATCTTCGTCGCTGGCGGCATCCTTGAAGTGCAACCGCACGTGGTGACGGTGCTGGCTGACACCGCGATCCGCGGCAAGGACCTCGATGAAGCCAAGGCGCGCGAGGCACTGCAGCGGGCCGAGGACGCGCGCCGCAACGCCAACAGCGACATGGAGATCGCCAAGGCCGAAGCCGAACTATCATCGATGGCGGCCCAGATCGCGGCGATCCGCAAGATCCGCGGAAAGTAAGCCGGTCTAGCGCAAATCGGGGGCAGCCAAGGCTGCCCCTTTTGCATTTTTCTGCCGAAATATCGGCTTGGAGGTTGGCATGTTCAACGGCAGAGTCCTCGTCGCTACCGATGGCTCGCCTTTGTCGGAGCGGACGGTGAAAATCGCAGCTGAACTGGCACGGAGCGTGGGTGCGAAACTGACCGCGGTGACGGTCGCGGCGCCCTATCCGTACAGCGCCTTGGGCGAGTCGAGCGCGATCGCCGGTGCCGACTACCAGGCGACCGTTGGCGCCGAAGCCAGCGCCCGCCTGGCGCGTGCCAGCGAGATCGCCCGCAGCGTCGGCGCCGAGTGCGCGACGTCGCTGCAGGAATCGGCCGATATCTTCCGTGGAATCCTTGCCGCGGCTGAGCAGGCTGACGCCGGGCTGATCGTCATGGCATCGCAGGGACGCAGCGGCATTTCCGCCATGGTGCTTGGTTCCGAGACCCAAAGGCTGCTCGCGCATTCGAACTTACCGGTCATGATCATCCAATGATGCAGCACGCTAACTTTCTCTCACCGGCTCCGGCACCTGGGCGCTCGAGACACTTCAGCTGTTCGCTGGCGCTGGTTGCCTCGGCATCACTGTTCGGTGCCTGTAGCGCTCCCGCGCCACCGGCCGCGGTGAGCCCGGCCGTAACGCCAATCGCACCAGCGCCGGCAGTGCCGGTTGCCGCACCGCCCAGGCCGACGACGGGACCGGTAAAACTCGCGCCGCGTGACCCCGCCCTTGAGGCCTGGAAGCGCGCCGCGGCCGAGCGCATTCATGGCGTCAACCAGGAAAAGCTCTTCGAAGGACGGCCCCACCACCTGTTGCAGGCGGTGATCGTGGTTGAGGCCACGGTCGACCGCTCGGGCCATGTCGTTAGGTCACGCATCATGCGGTCGCCCAAGATCAAGACGCTGGACGACATGGCGCTTGCATCGCTGAAGGCAGCCTCGCCCCTGCCCGCGCCTCCGCCCTCGCTGCTCGTGCGCGGCAACCTGCTCTATTCAGAGACCTTTCTGGTCAACAACGAAAGCCGCTTCCAGGTCCGTACTCTGGCATTGCCCCAGGACTGAACCGCCAGGAAAGGTTGAGTGTGGCGCCCGGTCTTTCGTGTCAACCGGCCGAGGCACGGAACGTTATTGGCTGCTGAGCCCAAAGGTCGACATGCGGCTGGCGAGCGCTCAAACTACTTAACCGTTCCAGGGACTTGAAACCATGAAGAAACTACTTGCTGCCCTTATCGCCGGCTCGTTCGCGTTCGCCGGTGTGGCCATCGCTGCCGACCCGGCCAAGAAGCCCACAGCCGACGAGTGCAAGAAGGCTGCCGAAGCCAAGAAGGAATTGGCGGGCTGCGAAAAGCCGAAGGCTGCAGCTGCTGCTGCCCCGGCTGCACCTGCTGCCGCCCCTGCAGCTCCCGCGGCCAAGAAGTAATCGGCTCGTGCGTGATGAAGGGCAGGCTAACGGCCTGCCCTTTTCATTTCTGCTGAAGGATCAGCTGCCGCACGATCTCATTGGCGGACGCGGTTGTCGCCGCGAAGAAGCGCTTTTCACGACTGGTGTCCCCCGCCTCGAGCGTCACGGCGCGCTGCGGCAGCCCCAGTTTCTCGCTCAGTAGCTCAATCAAGGCGAGGTTGGCGCGTCCGTCCAGCGGGGGCGCGTTGACCGCAATCTTCAGCCGCCCGCCATGCTCTCCGACGATCGCCGTGCGGCGCGCGCCAGGCTGTGCGTGGATCTCCAGTACGACACCGCCAGTGCGGGGCCGCAACCAGGCCGGTAAATCGCTCGTGCGAGAATCGCCGCCCTGCACCTTTTCGCCCTGCCCCCTTTCCGTGCGCCCCACCAACGACACCCTCCTGCGCGCCCTGCGGCGCGAGCCGACTGAGTACACGCCGGTCTGGCTGATGCGTCAAGCCGGCCGCTACATGGCCGAGTACAACGCCACGCGCAAGCGCGCCGGCAGCTTTCTGAACCTGGCGAAGTCACCCGCGCTTGCGACCGAGGTCACGCTGCAGCCGGTCGACCGTTTTGCCCTCGACGCCGCGATCCTCTTCTCCGACATCCTGACCGTGCCCGATGCGATGGGGCTGGGGCTGTACTTCGCCGAAGGCGAAGGACCGAAGTTCGAGCGCCCGGTGCGCACGGAAGCTGACGTCGCACGGCTTGCTGCGCCCGATCCGGATCAAGAACTGCGATACGTGACGGATGCCGTGCGGCAGATCCGCGGCGCGCTCGCAAACCGGATCCCGCTGATCGGTTTTTCCGGCAGCCCCTTCACGCTCGCCTGCTACATGGTGGAGGGCGGAGGCTCAGACGACTTCCGGCAGATCAAGACGATGCTTTATGCGCGTCCGGACCTGCTGCACCGGATCCTGCAGGTCAACGCGCGCGCCGTGGCGGACTACCTGAACGCGCAGATCGCAGCCGGTGCGCAAGCCGTGATGATCTTCGACACCTGGGGCGGCGCGCTGGCTGACGGCGCTTACCAGGAGTTCTCGCTGGCCTACATGCGCGAGGTCGTCGCGCAGCTCACCCGTCGGAACGAAGGCGAGAGCGTGCCGTGCATCGTGTTCACGAAGGGCGGCGGGCTTTGGCTCGAACAGATCGCCGCGATCGGCTGTGACGCGGTCGGACTCGACTGGACCGTGAACCTGGGCGATGCGCGGCGACGTATCGACGACCGTTGCGCGCTCCAGGGCAACCTGGATCCGATGGCGCTCTTCGCGCCGCAGGAGCGTATTCAGGCCGAAGCACGACGCGTCCTCGATGCCTTCGGTCCTGCACGACGCAGCGACGGCCGCTATGGCGGGCACGTCTTCAACCTCGGCCACGGAATTTCGCAGTTCACTCCGCCCGAGGCGGTGCAGACGCTGGTCGACGCAGTGCACCAATACAGTCGAAAACCGAGAACCTAAGGTAGTTGGCATTCTTGCCAAAAATTGACAGCGTCACTTGACTTATTCACAAAATGGCGCTCAGCCAGATTTCATGCGGGTTTGCAGGCGGTTATGCCTCCGCAGCCCCGAATTGGTTGTGTAACTCATTGATTTACAAGCATCTTGACAAACACGTGACAGGCGCCGCAGCGAGCGAGTTCCAATTCCGGCGCGGGTTTGCGAGGCCTTCCCACTGATTTTCCACAAAGTTATCCACAGGCCCAAGACGCCCGGGATGCGAGTCGTTAGAAATCAGCGGGTTAGCGACTCAAGTTGATCCTTTAGCTCAGAAGGCGAGAGTGGGGGGCAAACGGTTCCTGCAAGTCCTGCTCGACGTCCCCTTCGAAGGGGCGTTGGACTACGACGGCGGCGCTGATGCGCTGTCGCTCGCGGCCGGTGTCATCGGCCTGCGCTGCGTCGTGCCGCTGGGTCGCCGGAAACTGGTCGGCATCGTCGTCGGCGCAACGGAGCGCAGCACACTGGACGACGCGCGCCTCAAGCCCGTGTCGCAACTGTTCGCAGACATCGAGCCGTTGAATGCGCATTGGCTCGCACTCACGCGTTTCGCCGCGGACTACTACCAGCATCCCTGGGGCGAAGTTGCGCTGCCTGCCTTGCCGCCGGCGCTGCGCCAGTTGCCCGGACCGCGCTATGCGAACACCCTCAAGCGCCTGCGCCAGCTGCCGACGCTGACCGCGTGCGAGGGAACGCCGAGTGGCACGCGCGTTGAGATGAACTCCGAACAGGCCGCGAGTGTCGAGCAGCTCGCGGCGGATGCGGGGTTCGTGCCGACACTGCTCTTCGGCGTGACCGGCAGCGGCAAGACCGAGGTCTACCTGTCGGCGATCGAACGTCGGCTCGAGTCCGACCCCCACGCGCAAGCGCTGCTTCTGGTGCCGGAGATCAACCTGACGCCGCAACTGGAGGCGCAGGTGCGAGCGCGCTTTCCGGCGTTCGGAGTCGTGGCGCTGCACAGCGGGCTCGCGGCCGGACAACGTGCATCGGCGTGGCTGGCCGCCCACGAAGGGCGCGCGCGGGTGGTCGTCGGTACGCGGCTGGCGGTGTTCGCTTCGCTGCCGCGACTCGCGCTGATCGTCGTCGACGAGGAGCACGACCCTTCGTACAAGGCCGGCGAGGGCGTGCGCTATTCGGCGCGCGACCTGGCGGTGAAACGGGCTCAGATGCTGGGCATCCCGGTGGTCCTCGGGTCGGCCACGCCTTCGGTCGAGACCTGGGCACACGCGCGCTCGGGACGCTATCGACTCCTCACGTTGCGCCAGCGCGCGACAACGGAGTCATGGATTGCGCCAACCATCGAGCTGGTGGATCCGGGCGCCGCGGTCGACACCTCGGGCATCGCGCCGCCGATCCAGCATGCACTCGCGGCGACGTTGCAGCAGCACGAGCAGTCGCTGGTGTTCCTCAACCGTCGCGGCTATGCGCCGGTCGTGGCCTGCGAAGCGTGCGGCTGGCTTTCGAACTGTCCGCATTGCGCGGCCTTCGCTGTATTCCACAAGCCTGACCGCACGCTGCGCTGCCATCACTGCGGCTGGAGCGCCACCGTTCCACGGGCCTGTCCAACCTGCGGCAACACTGCGCTCCAGGGCGTCGGGCGAGGCACTCAGCGCATCGAGGAATCGGTGCAGCAGCTGCTGCCCGGCGCGCGCGTGCTGCGTATCGACCGCGACTCGACGCGACGCAAGGATGCTGCCGCCGATGCCTTCGACGCCGTCCATCGCGGCGACGTCGATGTCCTCGTCGGCACGCAGATGATCGCCAAGGGTCATGATTTCCAGAATGTCGCGCTGGTCGTCGTGCTGAACGCGGACAGCCAGCTCGCCTCGCACGACTTCCGTGCGTCCGAACGATTGTTCGCGACCCTCGTGCAGGTGATCGGCCGTGCCGGACGCAGCGGCCGCGCCAGCCGCGCACTGCTGCAGACCCGCTACCCGCAGCATCCCTTGTTTGCCGCACTGGCGCGGCAGGACTACGCGGCCTTCGCCGACGCGCTGCTGGCCCAGCGCGAACGCGCCGGCATGCCGCCGGCAACCCATCAGGCGCTGTTGACGGCCGAGGCGCCGACACTGGAGGCCGCGAGCGATTTTCTCCGGATGGCCGTCGAGCGAGCGGGGGCGCCCGCGGCGGTGACGCTTTACGATCCGGTGCCAATGGCAATGGTGCGGCGCGCGGGGATCGAGCGCGCTCAACTGCTGGTCGAGGCTGCGCGACGCGGGCCGCTGCAGACGTTCCTGCGGTCATGGCTGCGCGACCTGCGCGCGCAGAAGTCGCGCGTCAGATGGCAGATCGAAGTCGACCCCGCCGAAATCTGACGACCAAAGGAATAAGGTACCGAGCGGACGTGTTAGCGGAGGTGTTCAACCCCCCGGAGTCATCCATGCGCAAGAGTTCCGCCGCCCTCATCACCGCCGCCCTCGTCCTGGCTGGCTGCTCCACCATGTATGGCGCGTTGCCGCCCCCCACGAAGGTGATGGACGGCGTGCTGACCAATGCTGCCGGCATGACGCTCTACACGTTTGACAAGGACGCCGCGGGTAGCGGCAAGAGCGAATGCAACGGTTCATGCGCCACCAACTGGCCGCCGCTGCTGGCGGCCGCGGATGCCGCGGCGAGCGGGGACTACCCGATCATCACGCGCAATGACGGCGCGAAGCAATGGGCCTACAAGGGCAAGCCGCTCTATCTCTGGATCAAGGACACGAAGCCGGGCGACCGCACCGGAGACGGTTTCAACAATGTCTGGCGGGCTGCACGCTCCTGAACGATGGCAGGCGCGGGCTTTAGCGCGGCAGGCGCGGAACGTTGGATTCCGCATCCGCGGCGCTGCACCCTCGCGCTCACCGGCAAGCGCGACCTGACACAGGCTTCGCTCGAGCGCGCCTGGTGCATCGGCAGTTGAACCCCTGAATGCCCGACGCGCCCGCGAAAGCCGCGGCATAGACAACGGGCGCCGTGGCGCCCGTTGTCTATGCCTAGAGCCCTGCGCTTCGCGGAGGACTACTTTGCCGCGGTCAGCATGTATTCGACCGCAGCGCGCAATTCGGCGTCGGTCGCTCCGGCCACCGCTCCCTTCGGTGGCATGGCGCCCTTGCCCTTCGTGACCGACGCCACCAGGGCGTCGAGGCCGAGCTTGCTGCGCGCGGCCCATGCGGCCTTGTCACCGAGCTTTGGCGCCCCTGCGACCCCCGCAGCGTGGCAGGCATTGCAGCCCATCGCGTAGATCTTCGCGCCATCGGGCTTCGCCGCGGCCGGCGCGACGGCGGCCACGGCCGGTGCTGCGGCAGACGCGGACGCTCCAGTCGAGTGGCTGAACATGAACTGCACAGCTGACTTGAGTTCGGCGTCCGTCAGATCCGACATGCCGCCGCGCGACGGCATGCCGCCGTGGCCCTTGATGGCCGACGCGGCTGCCGCATCGATGCCCGTCGAAGCGCGCTTGGTCCACGCCGCGCGGTCGCCGATCTTAGGTGCTCCGTTCAGGCCGGCCGTGTGGCAATTGCCGCACGATTGCTGGACGATCTGCTCGCCAGATCGTGCCGTGCCCTTCGCGGTCGCCGCCGGAGCGGGTGCTTCCGGCTCCTTGAACTTTGCACCCGACTGGTTCGCCATGTAGACGACACTGCGCGCCACTTCGATCGGGTCGAGGCTGGCATTGCCGCCCTTGGCCGGCATGCCCTTGAAGCCTTCGACCGCGTGCTTGACCAGCGTGTCGTAGCCCTGCTTCAAACGAGGCGCCCACGCGGCGATGTCGCCGGTCTTGGGTGCGCCGGCGACGCCAGCCGTGTGACAGGCACCACAGGCCAGCTTGTAAACGGCCTCCCCGCCCTGCAGAACCCTGGGTCCGGCAGGAGCGCCCGCGAACGCCACGGTGCCGACCGGCCGGAGCCTTTCGCTGATCGCTTCGGGCGTCATCGCTTCCGAGCCTGCGCCGCCCACCTTTTGCCCGACTACAAACGTAACGAGCAGGATGATCAGGATCACCGGGACGACGAACGCGAGGATGACCACTATGATCAGTTGGCGCGGGGTCTTGATCGGCGAAGAGTGTTGGTCGCTCGACATAGGGCTCCTGACAGCGTGGGGCGGATCGCGGTAAATGGCAGCGCGGAAATCGTCTGCGCTAGAGCGAAAAACGTCCGCATTGGCAAGCGCGAAAGTATAGCGTGCAGGCATTCTGCGAACGGATAACTGCCTCACGGGCGGTTGCTCGTCCGGAGCGGTCCCGGGCGAAACCCGTTACCATCCCGCCTTCGCTCGCGTCCGGATGCGCGCCTCAGCCTTGCGCTTCCCGTTCAGCACCGAACGCCGCGCGCGATCGCACCACAGGCACGCGCCTGTAGCTCAGTGGATAGAGTACTGGCCTCCGAAGCCAGGGGTCGTGGGTTCGAGTCCCGCCAGGCGCGCCAACTT
>CAVPDC010000008.1:0-34078 GCA_963702595.1 uncultured beta proteobacterium
GAGTGGGAGGTGTAATTATGATTAATCGCGCATTGGCTCTCGCATTGGGTGCGCTCGTCGCGTGCACGGCCTCGGCACAACTGCCCAAGCTCGACGACCTCATGAAGGGGATCGGGACACCGCCCAAGACACCGGGATCCGGGTCGAGCATCGGTTCGCCTAGCGAGAAGACCAACTCTGTGGGGATAAAGGAAGCGCTAGCTGTCGGCACGGAGAGGGCGGTGAAGAGCCTCTCGAAGGAGAACGGCTACTTCGGCAATGCCGCGGTGAAGATCCTGATGCCGTCGAGTATTCAGAAGGTCGCCGAAGTCGCCCGCATGGCGGGGTACCAGAAGCGTGTCGACGAGTTCGTCCTGAGCATGAATCGAGCGGCCGAGGCCGCCGCACCGCAGGCGGCCCGCTACTTCGGCGATGCAATTCGCGACATGACGCTCGAAGACGCGCGCGGCATCCTCATGGGTGGCGACACGGCAGCCACCGATTTTTTCCGCCGCAAGACGCACGACAGGCTGTACGCGGCCTTTAAACCGGTCGTATCGCAGAAGGTCGGCGAGGTCGGTGCGACCCGTGCCTACAAGGCCATGATGGGACGCTACGAGAACGTACCGATGATGGGCAAGCAGTCGCTGGACCTGGATGACTACGTGACCAATAAGTCGCTCGATGGCCTGTTCCTCATGGTCGGCGAGGAGGAGAAGAAGATCCGTACGAACCCGGCCGCCCGGACCACGGATCTGCTGAAATCAGTGTTCGGGAAGTAGGCGTTGAGGTTTTCTTGTGGTGGGGTTAGCGCACGCTCGTTCGCTGCCTTGGTCCCGAGGCTCTTCTCAGTTCCGGCCGACGCGGCCCAGCTGTATAGGCCAGGCCTCAGGCCCGCTCTAGGTGGCGCGACAGACTTCGTGTAAGCGAGCACTTGCATCTTGGGCAATGGCCAGGTGACAAGCGGGCGCAGTCGCGTCATTTGGCGCACAGCCGGCAGCCGTAACATGGGCCCAATCGAGTTTCGAGCCTGCCATGCGTATTCCTGCCGTCTCACCCGGAACGTCGCGCGCTTCACAGCGACACCTAGCTTCCTGGCTTAACGCCGGGCTCCGTCCGCCTGCCGAGGCCGCCTTCCCGCTCAGCATGACGGTCGGGCCATTTCGCCTGGCAGTCATCCACGCCCCGCGCGACACGATGAGGATGCAGCGGCGCTTGATGGAGTACGAGCTGAGCCACGGCATCGTGTGGCTGCACGAATCGCTGACCGGTGAGCGCCTCGCGCATCAGTTCCTGAAGGCGATTATCCGCTTGATTCATAAGTCAGCAGGCTGCCAGACCGGCTGCATCGAGGAAGCCTTTACGCAGAGTCTCGCGGCCGGACTCGTTTCATTCGCCCAGCAGAATCCGGAAGTGTGGGTTTGGTTCAATCGTCTGCTTGGAGAGTCCGTCAAGCCCGGAGCAAGCTTCGAACATGCCGCGTCAGGAGCGAAGCACCGAAGCTATTGCGTTCCCAAGGCTGTCCTCGTTGACGGCCATGTCGTGCGCTTCCAGCCGCTGCGACATCACGCCGCCGTTCGTCATCAGGTCGATGGCTACTTCAGCTCCACAAAGTCTGACCGGACGGTCGAACTGTACGAGTGTCTGCACGGACCGCAGCGAGCCGTCGTCTTTGTGCACGAGGTGACTCACGCGATCCACAGCGCGGCCAAGCTCCGGATACGCGACACCCGGGAACGGTTCGTGTCAGCTCAGGTTGCCGGCTGGCTGCAATTCGTGAAGCACAACCCGAGTGCATGGATGTGGCTCATTGCGACGATCCGCGAGCAGGCGGAATTCGAGCCACTGGCACTGCTCAGTTGATTACGGCGGCTTGCCGAACCCTTCCTGGACTTCGTTGGGACGGCCGACGGCGAGTCCGTCCTCGATGTGGGCTGCGGCACGGGCTGCTTGGCCTTCGCGATCAACAGGAGATGCCAGCCAACGTGGCTGCGCGGCGTGGACTACTCGCCCGCATACGCTGAACACGCCAAGCACAGCAATCAGGATCCGAAAGTTTCAGTTCCTGCTTGAGCCGATGTTTGAAGAGGACACCGAGGCACGAGAACACTTCGGGTTGGAACTAGAAAAAATAATGGACATCCTTCACATCGAGAGCGGCGACGGTCTCTTGAGTTACTCCTTGAACTGATCCTCAGGCTGCAGGAGCGGCCTCCTGAGGTTGCTTCGCTATCCTCCGGATAGCGGACAGAATCGCGCTTCCCTTGATGTGATCTGATGATGCAAGTTAACTGCTGAGAAGCGAGTATCGAAGCATGGCCATCCCACACGCGCGGTCGGGTCAGGTAATCGATGTGCGGCCGCTAGGCCCGTCGTTTGCAGACGAGCGGACCGTAGCGCTGTTCAAGACCGACGATCTCGAAGTTATGCGGCTTGTCCTGACGGCTGGAAAGTCGCTACCACCACACAAAGTGGCTGGCGAAATAACGATCCAGTGCCTAGAGGGAAGGATCGATGTCACCTTGGACGGCGAAAGCAGGGTCCTGGAGGCCGGCCAATTGATCTACTTGGCGCGTGACGTACTCCACGGTGTCGTCGCCATTGAAGACGCATCGGTTCTGGTGACGATCGCCTTGCGTAGATAGGGCAAGCACGCTTGCCATGCTCGTCACTGTCCGGCTAAGAGCGGACCTCGACGCTACTTCGCCGCAATGCCTAGGTCGAGATACCACACCAGCGCCGAAAATGTGATTGCTGCGAGCGCAGTGCTGGCAACGAGAGCGGTAGAAATGCGGGCCCCGTCCGACTCGTAGCGCTGCGCGAAAATGAAGACCCAGCCCGCCGTGGGAAGGGCGGCCGCCACGACGCCCGCCGTGATCGTGAACCGATCGAGGCCGAACGCCAGGAGTGCCAGCCAGACCAGGAGCGGATGAAGCAACAGCTTGGCAGCGACAGGTAGCGCGATGAGCGAAACGCCTTGCGTCGTGCCTGGCCGGTAGAGCGAGACGCCGATAGCGAAAAGTGCGCACGGTCCCGCGGCGTTGGCGAGGAGATTCATGGTCTCGTCGATTCACGTGGGCAGCTTCTCGTTAACCGGCCCGGTGATTCTCGTCGGAAGTGCAAGCGCTTCTCTGGCATGAGAGGTAGCTGTTTGCCGCTATTTCGAGATCCAACAGAGCGATCGCCGATTGGTCTGGTCAGCAGACGGTTTCGCGAAGTACGGCTGAGCGCTCTAGTTGCCCCGCAGCGTCTGAGAAAAGACGTGCTGACGAATTTCGTCTGATGCAAGATAGCGCTATGACCTCGCCGCGGAGCGTTTCCTCCACCTTCACCGCAACCGACGGCGATGGATACGAGCTGCAGATGGGTCGCTGGAGCCGGCGGCTTGCCGAACCCTTCCTGGATTTCGTTGGCTCTGCCGACGGGGAGTCCGTGCTCGATGTGGGATGCGGCACGGGCTGCCTGACCTACGCGATCAGAAGGAGATGCCAGCCACGGCAGCTGCGCGGCGTGGACTTCTCGCCCGCCTATGTTGAGCACGCCACGCACAGCAATCGGGATCCGAAGGTCGTGTTCTCAGTCGGGGACGCTTGTGCACTGGCGTTTCCAGATCACTCCTTTGACCGCGTTCTTTCGCTGCTGATGTTGCACTTCGTCCCAAGAGCCGATCAGGCCATTGCGGAGATGCGGCGTGTCGCCCGGCCGGGTGCGGTGGTGGGTGCGGCCGTGTGGGACGCCCGCGGCGGTTTCGTTGCCACGCGCATCTTTTTCGATACGGCGGCGGCGCTGGATATCAAGGCAAACGAGCGCAGAGCTCGCAGCTACACCCGTCCCATGACGCGACCTGGGGAGTTGAAGGCTGCCTGGATTGCCGCAGGCTTCAATGATGTGGTCGAGACGACCTTGAGTGTTCGCATGGAATTCGCGTCGTTCGAGGATTTCTGGGCTCCTATCGTCGGCAAGGACGGGCCACAGGCCGAGTACGTGGCGACCCTCAGCGACGCCGAGCGCACGCGACTTCGTGAAGCGCTACGGCTTGCCTACGTAGATGGAGAAGCCGATGGCCCACGCTCCTATGCAGCGCTCGCCTGGGCGGTAAAGGGCACTGCGCCGGAATAAACAAAACAGCGCCTAGCTACGCCGGCGGGGCGCCGCCACTGACGGTCAGCTGACTTCGCGATCGATGATGCCCCAGACCAGACCCCCCCAGGTTGAGTGGCGATCGACGGAAGGTTGCACAACAAGGTTAGCGTCTTTGCAGTTCATCAACGTTGGCGTCTCTCATCGGCTGGGCTGCCAGAAACCGCGCGACTACCGCCGCTTCTTCCCGCCACCCTTCCGTGCTGCCTTCGTCGTCTGCTGCGCCTCCGCGATTTCCTGCCCGCTACGTCCTTCCAGCTTGGGCTGGATGTTGTCGTCGATCCACTTCTGGTCCCACCACTCCACGGGCAGCACCGCGACGCCAGCGAGGTAGATCCCGAAGTGCAGGTGGTCGCCGGCGGCAAGTCCTGTCTCGCCGGTCTTGCCGATGATCTGGCGCTTGGCGACGGAATCGCCCGGCCTTGACGTCGATCGAACTGAGATGACCATAGAGAGTGAACAGGCCGAGTCCGTGGTCGAGGATCACCGTGTTGCCGTAGATGCCGAGGTCGTCGGCAAAGGCCACCGTGCCGCTGTTGGCGGCCTCGACCGGGGTGTGCTTCGTGACCGAGAGGTCGTAGCCGAGGTGGTAGGCCGTATCGGTTGGCTCTCCGCTGTACGCGTAGGTCCGCAGGTCTGCGAAGTTCGCTTCGACCTTCGAGTTGCTGAGTTGGGCGAACGCGTCCTTCCACAGGAGCGTGGGCGTGGCCAGTTTGGTGACCGCGGTGATGCGGTCCTCGTTTTCCTTCCGCAGCCGCTTGTTCACCGCGACGAAAATTTCCTTGGGCGTGCCCTGCCGCGCGGTACCGTCGGTCAGCAGCGGCGCCACCTTGTTCTGCAGGAAATCGTCCGTCAGCGCGATCGTGCTCTTCTTGTACTTGACGTTCTTCAGCTCGTAGGCGAGCCGCAGCTCGCGCGTATTGCCGGCCTTGTCGGTGGCAACCAGCGTAGCTCTCGCTTCCGGCGGGGCGTCGTACGGATGTGCGAAGAGAGCCAGGAAGCGTTCCGGATGTCCCTTCACCTGGCCGGCAAAGCCCGGAAAGAAGTGGTCGCCGATCTTCACCCCGCTCGTCGTGGTGTCCGCACTCGCCTTGTAGACGATTGCGCCGACGCCGCCGAAATTCACGTAGCGATCATCGGCGATGAGTTCCAGCGTCGGCGGCGTGGTATCGATGGCGAGGTTCTTCTCCACCACGGTCTCGTTGCCCTTGAAGAGCGACGCATCGCGCGCCGTGACGCGAAGCACGGCCGGACCTTCCTTGACGCCGGGTACCTTCGCCAGGGCCACCGTCATCGACTTCCCGCGCGCGGGTGTGGCGAACTGCTCGGCGGCAAGGCTGTGTACGGTCCCGCCCTGGGCCAGAGTCACCGTGACGTTCCTCAAGCCCGTCCCGCCATCGGTCACGTTGATCTCGAGAGGTGCTACGCCCAGCACTTCGGCATCGGGCAGGACGGTGATCCGCGGCGGCTCGGACTCGAAACGTGGCCACAGGTAATAGGCGCCACCGCCAATGGCGGCAATGACGATGAGGAGGAGGACAACTACGATTGGCAGCTTGCTGCGACGTCGATCGGACGGGAAGGCGTTCATTCGGGCTTCTATGAAAGTTGAAAGCGAGCGCGCCCGCGATAAACAGCGTGCGCTCGGTGCACCGCCTGCTGGCGGCGGGCCGCAGCATAACCGGCTACGCCGCGCGACCTTTCTGGCGCGGCCGACCGGGGCATGCAGTTGGACGGGCGCGATGGCTGTAGAAGGTCGATCTGACTCATTGGACGCAGTCGCAGACAGTCACGGTACGCGGAAATTTGGCAGGCTTTCTGTCTGCGGCTGCGGCGCGGAAGTCAGGCCATTCCAAAGTGCCCCACCGCGAAGTGGAGCATGGCGCTCGACACCAATTGGAGAAACTCCGCGCTTGCAGAAGAAAGCGGCATCGGGCGCAGAGCTCGAGCGGCCCAAGGAAGCCATGGCCTTGGCAGTCAAGCCACCCGGCACATCCAAGGTACGCGCATGATCGTCCGCACCGAACTGACGGGCGATCATGAAGGCGTGCATGCGGTGAACAGCGCAGCCTTCGAGACCGCGACGGAGGCCGATCTCGTGGAAGCCCTTCGAAGCCGGGCGAGCCCAGTTCTCTCGCTCGCCGCCGTCGAGTTTTGCCCGCAGCGGGCGGAGTCGAAGTGCGGCCGTTAGGACGCGAGCTGCCGCGGCTACGCGCCGATCATCACGAAGGGCGCCCAGAAGAGCGGGTGGCCATAGGCCTTGTTCGCCATCAGGGCAAGCATCGCGCGCCGCAAGGCTTCGTCCTTCGGGATGCCCGGCTGCTTGCGCAACTCCTGCAGCATTCTTGTCGTCAGCAAGGCGGCAGCGCGCGAGTCCACCGGCCAGTGCGTTACCAGCAACGATCGGCTCCCGGCAAAGATGAACGCGCGCGCCAGGCCGGAGAGTCCTTCCGCCGCCTGCGTTCCATCGGGTGCCGCCGTGTTGCAGGCGGACAGGATCACCCAATCGGAATTCAACCTGAGGCGCGCGATCTCGCTCGCCGTGAGCAGGCCGTCGTCATCCTCGCTGGGGGTCTGCGGCGGTGTCAGCGCCAGCGCGGGCTCGACCACGCCGCGCAGTTCCCCTGCTGTGAACCCATGCGTGGCAAATGCCAGCGTGCGGTAGCGGGACAGATCGAGCTTCTTCACCTGTGCCTCGGTTGCGGACTCACCCAGGTAGATCGAACTCTTGCCTGCTCCGAGAGCGGCTGCCATCGCCGAGATCTCTGTCGCCGAGTCCGGCAGTGGCGCAAGTTCGCTCAACTGCTCCGCGTCGGCGAGTCCTCTTGGCGTATACAGCGCAGCCAGAGTGCGAGTGCTGCCGGGACTGCCCTTGAAGCTTGGCGCACCGAAGCCTACGAACGGCGCGGGCGCCCGGCGCTGCCCGGCGAAACGACGCATCGCCTTCAGTGACGCTTCGGAGGGCAGGCTTGAAAACGCGTACCGCCTGGCGAGCCACGCGAGGTCGTTGAGTCCCGCGCCCGACGCGGGAGGCTCGGCGATCAGTATGGCGAACGGCACGCTCTGCAGCGCGCCGTCCGCGACGATCAGCAGGCGCCTCGCTCCGCCCAGCGTCGGAACCGCGGGAGCGAAGACGGCGCGATAAAGCGCGTGCGCAAGATCCGCCGGATACGCCTGCAACTGACCTTGCGTCTCGTTCATGTCCAGGGCACGGCGCAAGCCGCGAACGGACTGCTCGAGTTCCTGGCGTCCGATCGGGAGTCGCAGCAGGCGCTGCCGGTCGTTCCGGATGACCCAGAGATAACTCTCGTGTTCGCCCACCAGATACGAGAGCATCGCCTCGTCCGGACGCAGCAATCGTTGAGCTTCGTTCAGTGGCAACGGCGCATTGCCGGTCAGGATCTGGTAGTCCGGGAAGCGTCGGCTGAGCGTGAGGTCGATGGTGGCGAGCTGCGCTTCGACTTCACGGATCCTGCTCCGGAGGCGCTCGGCCGCCGCTGCGTCACGCGCCTGACCGGCGCGCGAGAGCGACTTGATCAGCTCGCCGTCCAGATACCTGAGTCGCACCACAAGGTCCTGACGGCTACGTACCAGGGCGGCGAGTTCATCGTCGCCGCTGGCGAAGCGCGCCGCCATCTGCGCCACGGCTGCGGCGGTGTCGCGGGCGCGCGCCAACTGTGCAACCTCGAATGCCTCGGCCACTGCTCCATTGCGTGTATCGCGCTCGGGCCCGGCCGCGGCGAGCAGTCGCACATGCTCGAAGAGCCCGGATCGGGCCGACTGCAACTCGCTCCGCGCGCCCGCGGCGGAGCGATCTGCGGCCTCCCGGCCGGCATCGGCGGCACGCGACTGGCGGATCGACGTCGCCCGGCGGGCCAGCGCCAGGGCCTCCTCGTAGGAAACCAATTCACTGCTACTTCCGGCCGACGAGCTGCCGCGGTCAGCCAGGTGCAGTCCCGCAATCGCCTGCAGGCTCACGGCTACGTCGGGATGCTCGGGTCCGAGCGCCCGCTCGCGAGTGGCCAGCGCCTGCCGGTACAGCGGCAGCGCGATGGGCTGTTCGCCCTGCTTCTCGTAGATCCACGCCACGTTGTGCAGGCTCTGTGCCGTGTCGGGGTGCTCCTGCCCCAGCACTTTGCGGCGAGCGTCCAATGCCCGCTGCGCCGGCGGCATCGCCTGCGCATACTGGCCTTCCGTGCCGAAGAGCACGGCCAGATTGTTCAGGCTCTGGGCGGTATCCGGATGTTCCGGCCCGAGCGCTTTCTCGCGTATCGACAGCGCCCGCTGGTAGTAAGGCAGCGCCTCCGCGTACCTGCCCTGCGCCCGGTAAAGCATCGCCAGATAGTTCAGCGTCGAAGCCGTGCTTCGATGATCTGGCCCGAGCACCTTCTCGTTGATGGCCAGCGCCCGCTGGTACAGCGGCAAGGCCTGTTCATTCTGGCCCTGCGCACGGTAGAGCTCGGCCAGGGCGTTCAGGCTCGACGCGGTCAGCGGGCTCTCGGGTCCGAGCGACTTCTCGCGGATCGCCAGTGCCCGCTGGAAGTGAGGCAAGGCCTGCGCGTAGCGGCCTTGCGTCCAGTAGAGCGAGGCGAGGTCGTTCAGGATCGTGGCGGTGTTCGGATGCGTCGGTCCGGCGGCCTTTTCATGGACGACCAGTGCGCGCTGGTAGTGCACGACGGCCTGGTCATAGCGGCCCTGCGCCCAATAAACCATGGCCAGGTTGTTCAGGCTGTGGGCCGTCTCCTGATGCTCGGGCCCGAGCACTTTCTCACGGCTGGCCAGCGCGCGCTGGTTGAGCGCCAGCGCCTCGGCATACTGGCCCTGCGTGTAGAAGAGCAGTGCCACGTTGCTCTGTGTCTGCGCCGTATCGCGATGCTCCGGCCCGAGGGTCTTCTCGCGGACCGAAAGCGCCCGCTGGAAGTGCGTCTGCGCCTCGGGATACTTGCCCTGGGCCCAGTAAAGCGCCGCCAGGTTGTTGAGCGTCGCCGCGGTGTCAGCGTGCTCGGGCCCGAGAACTTTCTCGCGGATCGCGAGCGCACGCTGGTAGGCCGGCAGGGCTTCGGCGTGCTGGCCCAGTGCATGATGGAGCCGGCCCAGGTTGTGCAGGCTGTCGGCCGTGTCGGGATGCTCGAGTCCCAACGCTTTCTCACGGATCGCCAGCGCCCTCTGCACCAGTGGCACGGCGGGGGCGTACTGGCCCTGCGCCCAGTAGAGCTGGGCCAGGTTCGTCAAGATCTGGGCAGTGTCCGGATGGTCGGCACCGACGTCGGCTTCACGCTGCGTCAGTGCGCGCTGAAACAGCGGCAACGCATCGCCATAGCGGCCGGCCTTATACAGCTGCATCGCTTGTTCATGCAGTGCGTCGGCCGACTGGCCGTCGGCCGGCCCTGTCAGACTCAGCAGGCCGACCACCCCAGCAACCATGACCCACGCCCGGCGGCTGCGCCGCGGGCGTTGCGGAACTTCCATCCGGCCAGGCGAGACAGCGCGTGTCGCAAGCATGGCACTCCTGGAGCACGATTCAGCGAGCAGCGATTTGGATGCTAACCGGAGATCAGCACGGATTCGGCCCGCGAGAGCGCAGGTGAACCGGATTCAGGTGATCCTCGACTCGGCACGGCCCAAGGCGCTTGCAGGAAGACGTTGACGGCGCACACGCGTCGGCGTCGGGAACGCGGCCTCACCCACCACACTCACTTTCTCCCGGAAGCCGCCATGCGTGGTGTCGATCACGTCGGGCTGGCGCGCGCCGGATGACGGCGTCGGGCACGCCGATAGCGCAAAGCCCCCCTAGGCGTCGAGCAGCGGGGCCAGTATCGGCCTGCGCCGGTGCCAGTCCGTTGCCTGCTGAAACGCGATGCCCACGCGTAGCACCGTTGCGTCGGTCGCTGGCCGGCCCAGCAACTGCACGCCGACGGGCAGTCCGTTGGCCGACAACCCTGCCGGCAGCGACAGTGCGCACGCGTTCAGGTAGTTGCCTGCACGCGTGAAGGTCGCCAGTGGAGTCACGCCCTCATCGACCTCCTCGACCGGGCAGGCGGCCATCGGCACCGTTGGCGTCAGCAGCGCAACGCTGTCCCGCATCCAGGCGATCCATTGCGCGCAGGCCGCGTGCCGGTGCGCAAGCGCGTCGATGTAGTCGGCCGCCCCGATGGCCTTGCCGCCGAGCACGCGTTTCCGAACCCCCGCTCCGATCGGCAGTTGCTCGTCCTCGATGTAGGCGCGGTGCTCCGCGTACGCCTCGGCGGCGATCAGTTGTCCGTTACGGCGCATCAGGTCGTCGAACGAGAAGGCGAAATGGCGCTCGACGACCTCGGCACCGAGCGCACGCAGTGTGCGACGCGCCTCGTCGACGGCGGTCGTGACGTCACGCTCGACCGCGATCGGGTACTGCTCGGGCGGCAGCACCGCGACGCGCACGCCGGCGAGCGGCGCGGCGCCGGTGATCACGCCATCCGCAAAGTCTCGAGCGGCCGCGGACTCGGGCCCGAGCATGGCAATGCTGAGCAGCGCGGCGTCCTCCGCGCTGCGCGTCATCGGACCGATCGTGTCCAGCGTGCGGGACAGCGGAAACGCACCCTCGGTGCTGATCAGGCCGCCCGTGGTCTTCAGACCCGTGATGCCAAGCAGTGCCGCCGGAATGCGCACCGACCCGCCGGTGTCGGAGCCGATCGCCGCCGGCGCGAGTCCCGCTGCCACGGCGACTCCGGAGCCGCTGGACGAGCCGCCCGGCACGCGATGTGTGGCGAGGTCCCACGGGTTCCACGGCGTGCCGAGGTGGGGATTGGCGCCCCAGGTGCCAAATGCAAACTCCACCATCTGCGTCTTGCCGAGCGGCACCATGCCCGCCGCAAGCAGCTTGCGCACGACGGTGGCCGTCGTCGTGCTGCGACGCTCCTTCCACAGCGCCGAGCCCACGCCGGTCGGGCGGCCTTCGATCTCGAGCAGGTCTTTCAGCGCGATCGGCAGACCATCGAGCCGACCGAACGTCACGCCGCTGGCGCGACGCTCATCGGCCGCGCGCGCGTGGCGCCGCGTGAGTTCCTCGTCGACATGCACGAATGCGTTGAGCCTGGCGTTGGCGCGCCGGATCCGTTCCAGGTACAGCTCGGCCAGTTCCAGCGCGCTGGTCGAGCGATGCGCGAGTGCCTCGGACAGCTCGGTCAGCGGGGCGAAAGGATCGATCTGCATGTTGGGTGCGTTTGCGTCGCAGAGTTCAGGCGTAGAACGTGGCCGCGTCCAGTGGATAGATCGGACGCCGCACGTGCTCGAAGCGGAACAACCCGTAGTCGGAACTCGTCACGCCACGACTGTCGCACTCGACCAGGCCACCCGCGATCGGCACGAAGCTGGGCCGGCAGTACATCCGCGACTTCAGGATCAGATAGTCGAAGAGGGCCGGGTCGAGGCCCGCGCTGGTGAAGACGCCGAGGTCGAGCGGTTCCATCGGTCGTTCGGTGACCACGGCGGTGAACGCGTCCGTCTCCAGCACGGCCGTGCGTCCCATGGCCCAGGTCTCGCCGGTGTAAATCGGGCCGGTGATGCGGAAGCGTCCATCCGTCAGCGCACGGACCCGCGCATTCACGCGCAGCCGCGCGCGCGGGTCGGAGCCGAGGCCCAGCGGACGCACGTTGCCGAGCTCGATGTCCAAGGTCGCGCCGAGGTCAGCCTTGGTGGCGGCCGCCACTGCGGCCGGATCGCACAGCGGGCCGACACCGATGTTCGAAAGGCCCTGCCGCAGGCATTCCTCGAGCACGTCCGTGGTGTCGCAGGTCCCGCCCGACATGACGTTGTCGCCGTGGTCGAGCAGCAGCACCGGGCGTCCGCCGGCCTGCGCGTGCATCCCGCGCGCCTGCGCCACGCTGTCAGCGAGCGGCGCGCTGGTGTAGATGAAACCTTCGCGGTCGCGCCAGATGGCGTGTGCGAGACCGTCCGCGGCCCGTTGCGCCTCGTCGCGCGTGCGGCCGACCGTCGCCACGCTGACGCCCGCGTCCTGGAAGTCGGCCAGCGAGAAGCCGGCGAACACCGTCGCGGCCAGCAAGCCGCGGCGCTCGTATTGCCGCGCGCTCTCCACGGCGCGCAGCATCGCGCCATCGCCGGTCGCGCTGCGCAGCGTGTGCGACAGCAGCGGCGGCTGGGCCCAAGCAACGTGAGGGCGCGGACCGCCGTCGAGCCAGTCGAACAGCAGGCGGGCCGCATGCACGCCGGTCTCGTACATGTCGATGTGAGGATAGGTCTTGAAGCCGACGATGACGTCCACCGCAGTGGTCATCTGCCGGGTGATGTTGCCGTGCAGATCGAGCGCAACCGCGAGCGGTGTGTACGGCGCCATCGCGCGGATGCGGCGCAGCAGCTCGCCTTCGCCGTCGTCGAAGCGCTCGGTGACCATCGCGCCGTGCAGGTCGAGCAGGATGGCATCGCAGCCGGCGCCGATGGCCTCGACGATCGTGCCAACGAGTTGCTCATACGCGGCGGCATCGACGCGTCCGCTCGGATTCGCCGTCGCGTTCACGGCTACGGTCAGCGCCGCGCCGCGTGCTTCGGCCGCGTCGATGAACGCCCCGAGCGCGGTCCGGCTGCCTCGGGCCTGAGCATGGGCGGCGGCGCCGAACGTCGGCCCGTCCGGACCAAACGAGGCCAGCGGCGTGCGCACCGGCGAGAACGTATTTGTCTCGTGGTTCATGCGCGCGGCGACGATTCTCAGCGGCATTGGCGGCAACCTCAGTGCGCGCGCCGGATGACCTGGCCGCTGCGCGCGCCGGTATGGCGGCCCTGGTGCCAGGCCAGCGTGCCATTGACGTACACCGATTCGATGCCGGTCGCGGGCGTCTTGGGATGTGCGAAGGTGGCGGCGTCGGTAATGCGTTCGGGGTCGAACACGACGAGATCGGCGCGCATGCCGGGCGCGATGCGACCGCGTTCGGCAAGGCGGAAACGGTCCGCCGGCAGTCCGGTCATCTTATGCACCGCCTGCTCGAGCGAGAACAGGCCGCGCTCGCGCGCGTAGTGTCCGAGCACGCGCGGAAAGGCGCCCCACAGCCGCGGATGCGGAAACTCGTCGTGCGGCAGGCCGTCGGAGCCGACCATCGTCTCCGGGTAGGCGAGGATGCGCTCGACGTCGGGCTCGTCCATCGAAAAGTAGATCGCTCCGGCCGGCTGCAGCGCATCGATCAGCGCATCGACCGGCAGACCCTCGGCTGTCGCAAGTTCGTCGAGCGTGCGGCCCGCCGCGTCGGGCCGGGCTTTCGACCACGCGATCAGCACGCGCTGCGCCTGTGCCGCCGCGTCCTTGCGCAGCACCGTTGATGCCGCCGTGTAGGGGTAACAGTCCAGGCAGACATCCTGCGTGCGCCGGGCGGCCTCGAGCAGCGCAAGCGTCTCGCGCGAGCGGCCGAAGTTCGCGCGTCCGAGCACCTTGTGGTGCGAGAGCACCTGGCGCACGCCGAGGCTGCCTGCGATCTCCATCGCCTCGGTCATCGACTCGAGCACGCGGTCGCCTTCATCGCGAATGTGGGAAGCGATCAGCGCCGTGGTGCCGCGCAGCGGCTCGCAGACTCTGCGGATCTCATCGGCGGTGGCGGCGTTCGCCGGCGCGTAGTAGGTCCCGGTGGACACACCGAGCGCGCCGGCCGCGAGCGCTTCGGCGACCTGGGCCTGCATGACGGCGATCTCGTCATCCGTGGCCGGCCGGTCGAATGAACTCATTGCGGCCACGCGCAGCGTGGTGTGTCCCACCAGCGCGGCGCAGTTGACAGCTGGCGGCTGCGCCTCGAGCGTCGCAAAGTAGTCCGCAAACGACTCGAAGCGCTGTGACGGCAGCGCCCGGACCTCGGCCGCGACGAGGTTCAGCGGCGGCACCGCGGTGCGGTCGCCGAGCGGCGCGAGGCTGATGCCGCAGTTGCCGGTCACGACCGTGGTGACGCCCTGGCTCAGCTTCGGGGTCATCGACGGATCAGAGAGCAGCAGTCGGTCGTCGTGCGTGTGCACGTCGATGAAGCCGGGAGCGAGCACGAGGCCGTTGAGGTCGACCACCTCGCCGGTTCCGCCCGGAACTGCAGTGCCGACCGTAATGATGACGCCGTCCCGCACGGTAACGTCGGCACGCCGCGGCGGCGCGCCGGTGCCGTCGACGACGACACCGCCGCGTAGAAGTACGTAGGTGGACATGTTCCCCTTGCTCCCGGCTGCGTGTAGTCTGTCCCTTCGCCCGAAGCTCGGCAAATCGGCAGCGCTGCACGAAGACGGCGCATACGTGCACCGTTTCGGTGGCGCCGGGCAGAACGGTTCCGCGAGAATCGCTCTCAGCCCGAGAGAAGGCCAGGCTGCGGCGTTCTGGAATGCTTATTGCGTCAATGCCGCCCTATTGCGCCGAATGTGCGATCGGGCGTTCGATTTTCGATTCTGCAGACGAGGAGGGGGATCTGATGAGGAAGCGATTCACTGGTTGGCAGCGTCCGGGGATGACCCTGGCGCTCGGTCTGGCGCTGGCCGCCAGCGTGGTCTTCACCGGGCCTGCGGCAGCACAGGGCAAGGTGCTGAAGTTCGTGCCCGAGGCGGACCTGCGGATCCTCGATCCGATCACCACCACCGCCTACATCACGCGCAACCACGGCTACATGGTCTACGACGTGCTGTTTGCGACCGACGCGAAGTTCCAGGTCCAGCCGCAGATGGTGGGCAAGTGGGAGGTCAGCAAGGACAACCTCACTTACACCTTCACGCTGCGCGACGGCCTGAAGTTCCACGACGGCCAGCCGGTGAAGTCGGCCGACTGCATCGCCTCTGTCGAACGCTGGGCCAAGCGCGACGTGTTTGGCCAGCGCCTCGCCGAAATGACCGAGTCTTGGACAGCGGTGGACGACAAGACCTTCCGCCTGAAGCTGAAGAAGCCGTTCCCGTACGTGCTCGAGGCGCTGGGCAAGCCGTCGTCGAACGTGCCGTTCATCATGCCGGAGCGCATCGCGAAGACGGACGCCAACACCGCGATCACCGATCCGACCGGGTCCGGCCCGTTCAAGATGGTCAAGGACCAGTGGGTCCCGGGCAACAAGGTCGTGTACGTGAAGAACACCGACTACGTGCCGCGCACGGAAGCGCCGTCGTGGGGTGCCGGTGGCAAGGTCGTCAAGGTCGACCGCGTCGAGTGGATCTACATTCCCGACGCGGCAACCGCCGCCGCCGCGCTGAACAGCGGCGAGGTCGACTGGTGGCAGCAGGTTCCGACCGACCTGATCCCGGTCCTGGCGAAGAACAAGGACGTCAAGGTCGAGAGCGTCGATCCGCTCGGCTCGATCGGCCTGCTGCGCTTCAATCACCTGCAGCCGCCGTTTAACAACGTGAAGCTGCGCCAGGCCGTGCTTGCGGTGGTCAACCAGAACGACTACGCCATCGCGATCGCCGGCGACGCCAAGAACGGCAAACCCTGCCCGTCGTACTTCACCTGCGGCACGCCGATGGCGAATACCGCCGGCTCCGAGGCGCTGACCGGCAAGCGGGATTTCGACCGCGCCAAGGCGCTCGTCAAGGAATCCGGCTACAAGGGCGAGAAGGTCATCCTGATGTCCGCCACCGACCAGCCGATCGTGCACTCGCAGGCCCTGGTTACCCAGGACATCCTGAAGAAAATCGGACTGAACGTCGAACTCGCGGCGAGTGACTGGGGCACGCTGATCACACGGCGCGGCTCGAAGGAGCCGGTGGAAAAGGGCGGCTGGAGCGTCTTCCACACCTGGTTCGTCGGCCCGGACATCACGACGCCGGCGCTCAACTCGCCGCTGCGTGGCGCGGGCGAGAAGTCCTGGTTCGGCTGGCCGACGGATGCCAAGCTCGAGGAACTGCGCGATGCATGGTTCAACGCGCCGACGCAGGCCGACCAGAAGAAGATCGCCGAGGAGATGCAAAAGCGCGCGTTCGAGACCGTGCCCTACGTCCCGACCGCGCAGTTCATCATTCCGACCGCGTACCGCACCAATCTTTCGGGCGTCATCATTTCGCCGGTCACGTTCATCTGGAACGTGGAGAAGAAGTAACGGCCTCGTAACCTCGCCCCGGCGCTGCCGGGGCGAGTTGCGCAGCGCCGTGATACGGTCCCGGTTCGCCGGGGCCACTGCAGGTCTTGCCTTCCCGATGCTCCGCTACACCATCAAACGCCTGCTCGCGACGATTCCCGTGATGGGGTTCGTCGCGCTCTTCGTCTTCTCGCTGCTGTACATCAGTCCCGGCGACCCGGCGGCGGTGATCGCGGGCGACATCGCCACCGAGCAGGACATTGCGAAGATCCGCGAGCAACTTGGGCTGGATCAGCCCTACCTCGTGCGTTTCGGCGGCTGGCTTGCCGATCTCGCGCGGGGCGACCTCGGCACGTCGATCTTCACACAACTGCCGGTGTCGAAGCTGATCGGCCAACGGATCGAACCGACCCTGGCACTGACGCTGTGCACGCTGATCGTCGCGGTGGGTCTCGCGGTGCCGCTCGGCGTGCTGGCCGCGGCGCGCGCCGGCGGCTGGATCGACCGCTTCGTGATGGCACTGTCGGTGCTCGGCTTCTCAGTGCCGGTTTTCGTCATCGCCTACGGCCTGATCTTCTTCTTCGCGGTCTGGCTCGAATGGCTGCCCGTGCAGGGCTATCGCAGCATCACTGAAGGGTTCGTGCCGTTCATCCGGCACATGATCCTGCCGAGCTTGGCGCTGGGCCTTGTCTACATGGCGCTGATTGCGCGCATCACGCGCGCGACGATGCTGGACGTGCTGGCGCAGGACTACGTGCGCACCGCCACGGCCAAGGGCCTGGCGCCCGGCACGGTTCTCATACGGCACGCGCTGAAGAACGCGGCCGTGCCCATCGTCACCGTCATCGGCATCGGCGTAGCACTGCTGATCGGCGGCGTCGTCGTCACCGAAACGGTGTTCGCGATTCCCGGTTTGGGCCGGCTGACGGTCGACGCGATCCTGCGGCGCGACTACCCGATCATCCAGGGCGTGACGCTGCTGTTCTCGGCGGTTTACGTGCTGGTCAACCTGCTGGTCGACCTCAGCTACTCGCTGTTCGATCCGAGGATCCGGTACTGAAATGGCGGCCGTCGCACAGGCAGTCCTATTGCCGAAGTCAGCCTCGCCGACGGTGCGCCGCTTCAAGGATGCGCTGCGCCGGCATCCGACGGCGATCGCCGGTGCGATCGTCCTGCTGCTGATGGTGCTGGTCGCGCTCTTCGCACCCTGGCTCGGAACGATCGATCCGCAGGCGCTGTCGCCGATCCGTCGCCTCAAGCCGGTGAGCGCCGAGTTCTGGTTCGGCACCGACATGCTCGGGCGCGATGTCTACAGCCGCGTGATCTACGGCAGCCGCGTGTCGCTGACGGTCGGCCTGTCGGTGGCACTGCTGGCGACGTCGGTGGGTCTGGCGATCGGCCTCGTGACCGGTTACATGCGCCGGCTCGACGCGGTGATGATGCGCGTGATGGACGGGCTGATGTCGATCCCGTCGGTGCTGCTGGCCATCGCGCTGATCTCGCTGACGCGTGCCAGCCTCGAGAACGTCGTCATGGCGATTGCAATCACGGAAGTGCCACGCGTGGTGCGGCTGGTGCGCTCGCTGGTGCTGACGTTGCGCGAGCAGCCGTACGTCGAGGCGGCGATTGCGTCGGGCACCCGCTTGCCGGCGATCCTGCTGCGCCACATCCTGCCGAACACGATGGCGCCTCTGCTGGTGCAGGCGACCTATATCTGCGCGTCGGCGATGATCACCGAGGCCATTTTGTCGTTCATCGGCGCCGGCACGCCGCCCAACATCCCGAGCTGGGGCAACATCATGGCCGAGGCGCGGAGCCTGATCCAGGTCGCCCCGACCATCCTGCTGTTCCCCGGCCTCTTCCTGTCGCTGACCGTGCTGTCGGTCAATCTGCTGGGCGACGGCATGCGGGACGCTCTTGACCCGCGTCTGGCGCGCCGAATCTAGCGATGAGCACACAAGCCCAACCGCTGCTGCGCGTCGAGAACCTGAAGACGCACTTCCACACGCGTGACGGCATCGTGCGCGCAGTCGATGGTGTCAGCTTCGACGTCATGCCGGGCGAGACGCTGGCGGTCGTCGGCGAATCCGGTTGCGGCAAGAGCGTGACGGCGATGTCGATCCTGCGCCTGCTGCCGATGCCGCCGGCGCGCATCGCCGATGGCCGCATCGAGTTCGACGGTCGCAACCTGCTCGACCTGACTGAGCCGGAAATGCGCAAGGTCCGCGGCAACGCGATCTCGATGATCTTCCAGGAGCCGATGACGTCGCTGAATCCGGTGCTGACCGTAGGCCGGCAGATCGCCGAGGCGCTGGTGCTGCACCGGGCCATGTCCGAAAAGGAGGCGATGGCGCGCGCGGTCGAGATGCTGCGCAAGGTGCACATCCCGGAGGCGGAGCGGCGCATCAGGCAGTACCCGCACGAGCTGTCGGGCGGCATGCGCCAGCGCGTGATGATCGCAATGGCGCTCGCGTGCGGCCCTCGACTGCTGATCGCCGACGAGCCAACCACCGCGCTCGACGTCACGATCCAGGCACAGATCCTGGAACTGATGCGCGAACTGCGCGACGACACGGGTGCCTCGATCATCCTGATCACGCACGATCTCGGCGTGGTAGCCGAGATCGCACATCGCGTCGTCGTGATGTATGCCGGCCGCAAGGTCGAGGAAGCGCCGATCGAGGAGCTTTTCGCAGCGCCGCGCCATCCTTACACGCGCGGTCTGCTCGGTTCGATGCCACACCTCGGCGACTCGGTCAACGAGACCGGCAAGCGGCTGGTCGAAATTCCGGGAATGGTGCCGTCGCTGAAGGACCCGGCGCCCGGCTGCCTCTTCGCGCCGCGTTGCCCCAACGTCGGCGAGCGCTGCACCACCGAAGTACCGCCTCTCGAATTGCACACGGCCCGTCACTGGGCTGCGTGCTGGCACCCGGTGGCCGCGCCGCAGTCTGCGCACAGCGCGGAGGTAAGCGCATGAACGGCACATTGGCGTCGGGCGGCGAAGTGCTGCTCGAGGTGCGCAACCTGACCAAGCACTTCCCGACCAAGGAAGGACTCTTCGGCGGCATTGGCGCGAAGGTGCACGCGGTCGACGGCGTCAGCTTCTCGATCGCCAGCGGCGAGACGCTTGGTCTGGTCGGCGAATCGGGCTGCGGGAAGTCGACCACCGGCAAATTGATCCTTCGTCTGCAGGAACCGACATCCGGCACGATTCTCTGGCGTGGCCGTCCGATTGAGAAGCTTTCCGCCTCCGAGATGCGGCCGGTGCGGCGCGAACTGCAGGCGGTGTTCCAGGACCCGTACTCGTCGCTCAATCCACGGATTCGCGCGGCCGACATCGTGGCCGAGCCGCTGCGCAATTTCGAGGACATGTCGGCCGCCGTCGGACGCGAGCGCGTGGCGAAGCTGTTCGAGCGCGTCGGACTGCGGCCGGACCAGATGGTCAAGTACCCGTTCGAGTTCTCGGGCGGCCAGCGGCAGCGGCTCGGCATCGCGCGCGCGCTGTCGGTGCAACCGAAACTGATCGTCTGCGACGAGCCGGTTTCCGCGCTCGACGTGTCGGTGCAGGCGCAGGTGATCAACTTGCTGATGGACCTGCAGCACGAGTTCCACCTCTCGTACCTCTTCGTCGCGCACGATCTCGCGGTGGTCGAGCACATCAGCCATCGCGTCGCGGTGATGTACCTCGGCAAGATCGTGGAAATCGCGCCGAAGAAGGCGATCTTCACGCGCCCGCAGCACCCCTACACCGAGGCGCTGCTCGAGGCGGTGCCGGTGCCCGATCCGACGCGCCGCAAGCAGCGGCGCGTTCTGACCGGCGACGTGCCGAGCCCGATCAACCCGCCGCCGGGTTGCCGCTTTCACACGCGCTGCCCGTACGTCGAGGCGCGCTGCAAGGTCGAGGAGCCGCCCTTGCAGGAGGTTGCGAGCGGCCAGTGGGTCGCCTGTCACTTGCGCCAGCCCGCGACGATTTCGATCCAACAGGTGCCGGCGTGACGGCGGAAGCACGCGCGATTCGTAATCCGGCTGCCGCCCCGGCTGCCGAGCTGTATGGAGCCGAACGTTCCGCGGTACTGAACCAGGCGGGCTTCGACGCGGCTTTTGCGGAGATCTCGAGCTGGCCGGGCTACGCGCCGACGCCGCTGGTGGCGCTGCCGGGGCTGGCGCGCGCGCTGGGCGTGGGCGCGATTCACTACAAGGACGAATGCGGGCGCTTTGGCCTGCGCAGCTTCAAGGCGCTGGGCGGCGCCTATGCGGTTGCGAACGTGCTGCGCAAGAAAGTGGCGGAGGCCACCGGCGGGCACTGCGTCGGCTCGCGCGACCTGCTGTCCGGTGCGTACGCGGACATCGTCGGCGGCGCCACGGTGACCTGCGCAACCGATGGTAACCACGGCCGCTCCGTCGCGTGGGGCGCGCAGCTCTTCGGCTGCAAATGCGTCATCTTCGTGCACGAGCACGTCAGCCAGGGTCGGCGCGACGCCATTGCGCGCTACGGCGCCGAGGTACGCGAGGTCAAGGGCAACTACGACGATGCGGTCCGGCACGCCGCGGCGACCGCAGCCGCGCAGGGCTGGACCGTCGTGTCGGACACGTCCTACCCTGGCTACCGCGACATACCGCTCGATGTGATGCATGGCTACGGAGTGATGGCCGTCGAGATCGCGCAGCAGTTCGGCGACGCGCCACCGACGCACGTGTTCGCGCAAGCGGGCGTGGGCGCACTCGCGGCGGCGATCTGCGCGAGCTTCTGGCTGTGCTGGGGCGCATGGCGACCATCGTTCATCGTGGTGGAGCCGACGCGCGCCGACTGCGTCTACCAGAGCCTCGCCGCCGGCCATCCGGTCGTGGTGGGCGGGTCGCTCGACACGGTGATGGCGGGGCTTGCCTGCGGCGAGGTCTCCGAACTCGCGTGGGAGATCCTGCGCCACGGGGCCAATGCGGCGGTCGCCATCGACGACGCCTACGCGCTCGATGCGATGCGCACGTTCGCGCGGCCCGTGGCCGGCGACCCGGCGATCGTCGCGGGCGAGACTGGCGGAACCGGACTTGCTGCACTGTGGGCCGCGCGTGACTATGCTGGGATCCGGTCGACGCTGGGACTCGAGGCCGGCTCCAGGGTGCTGCTGCTGGGCAGTGAGGGAGATACCGATGCGCAGATCTACCGCGAGGTGGTCGGGCGCACCGCAGAGGAGGTGCTCGCATGAAGGCTGAACAACTGCGAATCAACCCGACGCGCCTGATGGACCGGCTTAACCAGCTAGCGCAAATCGGCGCGACACCGGACGGCAGCTGCTGCCGGCTTGCGCTGACCGACGAGGACAAGGCCGGGCGCGACCTGGTCGTCGGCTGGATGCGCGAACTTGGGCTCGAGGTGCACATCGATCCGATCGGCAACATCTTCGGGCTGCGCCGTGGCACGGAGAGCGTCGAGACCTGCGCCCCGGTGATGACCGGCTCGCACATCGACACCGTGCGCACGGGCGGCCGCTACGACGGCAACCTCGGTGTGCTCGGCGGGCTCGAGGTCGTGCAGACGCTGAACGATGCCGGGATCACCACGCGACGGCCGCTCGTTGTTGGCGCGTTCACCGATGAGGAAGGCGCGCGCTTCCATCCGGACATGGCGGGGTCGCTCGCCTACGTCGGCGGGATGCCGCTGGAGGAGCTGTACGCGACCAAGGGCATCGACGGCAAGCTGTTCAAGGACGAGCTGATGCGCATTGGGTATCTGGGCGATGCCCCGGTGCCGCTTTACCGGCCGCACGCGTATGTCGAACTGCATATCGAACAGGGTCCGGTGCTCGATCTCGAGGGCATCACGATCGGCGCCGTCGAGGACCTGCAGGGCATCTCGTGGACGGAGGTTCTTGTCATGGGGCAGTCCAACCACGCAGGCACGACGCCGATGCGGATGCGGCACGACGCCGGCTACTGCGCCTCGGCGATCGGCGTGTTCGTGCGCGAGCTGGTCAAGGAAATCGGGGGCAGCCAGGTTGGCACCGTCGGCTCGATCACGCTGCATCCGAACCTGACCAACGTCGTCGCGGCACGGGCGCGCGTGACGGTCGACCTGCGTAATACCGACGACGCCGTACTTTCTCGGGCCGAGCAGCGCCTGGCGGCGTTCCTGGAGGAGCTCGCGCGGGACGAGGGCGTCAAGATCGAGACGCATTCGCTGGCGCGCTTCACGCCGGTGGTTTTCGACAAGGACATCGCGGCGCTCGTCGCGCGCACGGCGCAGCGCCTCGGGCACTCGTGCCGGCCGATGACTTCGGGCGCGGGTCACGATGCGCAGATGCTCGCGCGCATCTGCCCCACCGCGATGATCTTCGTGCCCTCCGTCAAGGGCATCAGCCACAACCCGGCCGAACACACCGAGCCCGCGCACCTGGCCGCGGGCGCCGACGTGCTCCTGCATACCTTGCTCGAGCTGACGGCCTGAGCCCGCGCATCTGACATGACCCGGATTGTCACCGTCGGTGCCGCGCAGCTCGGGCCGATCGCGCGCGGCGACTCGCGCGGCCAGGTGGTCGAGCGCATGCTCGTGTTGATGCTCGCGGCGAAGGGTCACGGCTGCGATCTCGTCGTCTTCCCGGAATTGGCGCTGACGACGTTCTTTCCGCGCTGGTACTTCGAACATCAGGCGGACGTTGACGCGTTCTTCGAGCGCTCGATGCCCGGACCCGAGACACAGCCGCTGTTTGACGCCGCGCGCGAGCTGCGCGTCGGGTTCTACCTCGGCTACGCGGAACTGGCCGAGGAGGGCGGCCGCACGCACCGCTTCAACACCTCGATCCTGGTCGACAAAGGGGGCCGCATCATCTCGAAGTACCGCAAGATCCACCTGCCGGGGCACGCCGAGCATGAGCCCTGGCGACGCTTCCAGCATCTGGAGAAGCGCTACTTCGAAGTCGGCGATTTGAGCTGGCCGGTGGTGCGATGGGCGTTCGGCGAGAAGGCCAATGGACTGTTCGGCATGGCGATCTGCAACGACCGCCGCTGGCCGGAAACCTACCGCGTGATGGGTCTGCAGGGCGTCGAGATGGTGCTGCTCGGCTACAACACGCCAGTGCACAACCCGCCCGCGCCTGAGCACGATGCGCTGTCGCACTTCCACAATGAACTCGTCATGCAGTCGGGTGCCTACCAGAACGGCACGTGGGTGGTGGGCGTGGCCAAGGCGGGCGATGAGGAAGGTGTCGCACAGATCGGCAACTCGATCATCGTCGCGCCGAGCGGCGAGATCGTCGCTGCCTGCACGACGACGGGCGACGAACTGGCAATCGCGCGGTGCGATCTCGACCTCTGCAATTCCTACAAGTCGACGACGTTCAACTTTGCGCGACACCGTGAACCCGAGCAGTACCGCCTGATCGTCGAGCGCAAGGGCGCCATCGCTCCGGACTGAGCGGCGCGTGACCGAAAGTGAAGATCGATTGCCCGCCCGAGCGCGTTTCGGATGGCGGGGCGCGAGAATAGTCGGGAGCGCTGTGGCGTCCGGACCTAACCCGGTGGAGAGGGGTGCGGAAAAGTCGGGACCCGAGCATCACTCCATCCTTCGTGGTCGCGCAGACGCGACCCAAAGTTCGCACGCGAATGGCAGCGATCACGCGCGTTGCTGCGGGTTTGACGTGCGACCGAATGTCGGTGGCCAGTGGCAGGACTTCCCGGCGGCACGAACATTGAACGCCGGCGCCTGTTAGGTCGAAGTTCGCGCCTACTGGCGCCGATAGAGCTCAAAGCCGCCGACTTGAAGTTCCAGAGACTCGATGACTGCCGCACCGACGAGCGCGCTCAGCGGCGACAGCGAGTAGTTCAAGGGGACGGAGTCCGGAAAGAGCCAGCGCATTCCTTCGGCTCCGCTGGCGTCCTGGAGGACTACTGTCACCAGGCGCCGAGGAATGGCACGCGTGGACCGCCGCGCCTGATTCCACCAGTCGTACCACTCGGTCGACCGGGTCAGGCCGCGCCGAATGACGAGGGAGTCGAATTGCACCTCGCGACGCTTGCGCGGCGAGCTGACGATCCGGGCCGTGGGGAATACGACTTCCACGGCCCTTGTGCTCTGGATGCCCTCGATCCCGACCGCAAACCGCATGCTCGTAAATGGTTGCTCAGCTTGCGCAACCCCCGCGTCGCGCGAGGTGTCGGTCGAGGCCGCTTACTGGACGCGCTCGATGCCTTCATTGGCGAGCTCCAGTATCTCGATGATGACTTCGTTCGCGCGCGCGTTCAGGGGGCTTGTTTCGTACTTGACTGGCCATGCGTCCGACACGACGAAGCGGGTCTGGTCCTGTCCCGCTTCATCCTGCACGACGATGACGACACGCCGGCGGCTCTGGATGAGTTGACCTGCTGCGACGGCGCGATGCCATTGGAAAAGCTCCAACGCGTTGGCTCCCACCACCAGGCCGTGCTTCAAGGTGACGTTGCCGTACTTCGTGAGGCCCGAGAGCTTGCGCACGTGCGGAGGGTCCGTACCTTCACGGTAATCGATGGCCTGCGTGGAGATCTCCAGGCCGGTGACCTCGGCGAATCCGGCCCGGGTGACGTTGTCGATCTCGACGCGAAAGCGAAAGTTGCGGAGCGGGTCGTTGCGAGCCATGGGGCGATCCTTCAGTCACGCGGGGAAGTGTTGATGCTGCAGCATATTGCTGTTGGCTGCCAGGTTCAGCGACAGCAGTTCGATCCGCATCCCGATCACAGTCACAAGTGGAAGCAGGGCAGCGCTGCGCGATCGGCCGCGTAAACGGCCGGACCGTTGCGCGTTCGACGTTGAGCGCTGTGGCCGAAGTTTCATGTCGCTGGCTCGCGCGCTAGCCGCCTGGCGCGGTAGACGCGTCAGGCCGCCGCCCGGGTCAGGTAGACCGGTTCCGCGTTCTGCGCGCATTCGGCGTACTGACGCACCGTGCTGTGCCACGCGACGACCTCGCCGTGCCGGCCGCGCGCCACCGCGATGCACGCCGCGCGCAGCCTGCGGCGCAAGTCAGTCCACGTTGCTTCCAGGTACCCGGGCCACGCCGCCGCGAGCGAGCGGCGCCGGATGTCAGTCACGGTCCACGCGCGATCGAGACCGTAGGTGAGCGGAACGAGCCGGCCGGTTTCCTCGAGCACCAGTTCGCGCGGAGCCATGGGCTCTCGGAGCGGCGCGCCGTGAATCGCCTGTGGCAGGCGGTGCGCGATCTCGCGGTGGACCAGGTCGAGCTGCAGGCGCATCTGCGGGAAGCGCTCTGACAGTATCTCCGTCAGCAGGAACGCATCGAGGCGCTCATCCACCGACAGCGGCGTCATGTGCGGCGGATTCGGCCTTCCCGGAGCGACCTCGAGTGGATGCAGTTGCAGCAGCGACGCGCCCCAGTCGGACGCCAGCGCCGCGATCTCCTCGACTTCGTCCATCGACTCCGAGCACAGCGTATGGATGATGCCGAATGGCTGGCGCTGCTCGCGCAACACGGCGGCGGCGGCCTTCACCTGTTCGAAAGACTTTGCCGAGCCGCGGATCGCGTTGTGCCGTTGCGGAAGCCCGTCGAGGCTGAGCGCCACGACCGAGAAGCGGCCGGCGTGGCGCTCATAGCGCGGCGAGCAGATCAGGATGCCGTTGCTGACCAGATTCACTCGAGCGTTGCACGCCGCCGCTGTGGCGATGACCTCGTCAAGGCCTGCGTACACAAGTGGCTCCCCGCCCGACAGCGAGACGACGTTGAACCCGAGGTGCACCGCGTCTTCAATCAGTCGACAGACGAGTTCCGGGGACAGAGCGTCGCGCTCGCTGGGCGAAGAAAGGGAATAGCAGTGCGCGCAGCTGAGGTTGCATTGGCGAGTTGCGTGGACCTGCAGGATCCCGCCACCCTCGCACTGCGCGCGCTGACTCACCGGCCCCTCGCCGGTACTCCGATGTCGATGCGGCCGATCTCGGGATTGATGATGCCGTAGGGGAACACTTCGAAGCGGGCCAGCCCCGGGCGGTTTGTCAGCGCCTCGATGATGCGCTTGCTGGCCGCCGGAGAGCTGGGCAGCACGCTGATGACCCACTCTTCAGGATACGGAATGCCCTTCGGAAACACCCGGACTTTCCCTAACTTCTCCAGGCTGCTTCCAACGAGCCCCTTCGCGAGCAAGGCCTTCGCTTCCGGTGACAGCGCCCTGAGTGCGGCTGAAGCTTTTGAAGATGCCATCGATCCTCCAGTTGGTAATGCCGCAGCGGCACGGCGCAAAGCGCGCAGAACCTGGCGGCGCCGCAATTCTTTGCGCAGGCGCCGAACAACGCAAGCGCTTATTCACGTAGACAGGCCGGTGGGACCGCGTTACGTCTCGGCATTGAGCGCAGCGACGAGCCCCGGCGCGAGCGTTCGAAGCGCATGCGCGCCGCCGTTCCCGCGCGCCAGTCGTGGGAGCGGCGTTCCGCATGCGGCGCTACGTCGCCTTCACCCACGCGCCGCGGCATCGACAATCGCCACCGCCGACATGTTGACGATCCGTCGTACGGTGGACGCGGGCGTCAGGATATGTACCGGCTGTGCGGCGCCGAGCAAAATGGCGCCGATCGTGATGCCGCCGCCGGCCGTGACGCGCAGCGCGTTGTAGGTGATATTCGCGGCGTCGACGTTCGGCATGATCAGCAGGTTGGCTTCCTGCGTGAGCGGCGAATCGGGCATCGAGCCTTCCATCACCGCGCGTGACAGCGCGGTGTCGGCCTGCATTTCGCCGTCGACCTCGAAATCCGGATTGCGTGCACGAATCAGCTCGAACGCCGCGCGCATCTTCTGCGCCGAGGGCAGCTCGGAGCTGCCGAAGTTCGAGTGCGACAGCAGCGCCACGCTCGGCGCGATGCCGAAGCGGCGCACGGCATCGGCGGCGAGCATCGTCATCTCGGCTACCTGCTCGGCCGTCGGGTCGGGATTGACATGCGTGTCGCAGATGAAGAGATGCCGATTCGGGAGGATCAGGAGCTGCATCGCCGCCAGCGTGTCGGCGCCGGGCCGCAGGCCGATGGTCGTGCGCACGTAGCGCAGGTGGTCGGCGTAGCTGCCGACCGTGCCGCACAGCATCGCGTCGGCGTCGCCCTTTCGCACGAGCATCGCGCCGATCAGCGTCGTGCGGGTGCGGATCTCCGCCTGCGCCAGCGACTTCGACACCCCGCTGCGCTTGGCGAGCTGGTAGTACTCCATCCAGGTATCGCGGTAGCGCGGGTCATCAAGCACATTGACACACTCAACGTTGGTGCCGAGTTTCAGTCGCAGGCCGTAGCGTTCGATGCGCGTCGCGATGACGTCCGGACGGCCGATCAGGATCGGTCGTGCGATGCCTTCGTCGACGACAACCTGCGCGGCGCGCAGCACGCGTTCCTCTTCGCCTTCGGCATAGATCAGGCGCTTCGCCGCCTTCTTGGCCGCCGCGAACACCGGCTCCATCGTGCTGCCCGACTGGTAGACGAAGCGCCGCAGCTGAGCGCGGTAGGCGTCCAGGTCCTTGATCGGGCGCGTCGCGACGCCGCTTTCCATCGCGGCCTGCGCAACGGCAGGCGCGATGCGGTCGATCAACCTGGGGTCGAACGGTTTCGGGATCAGGTACTCGGAGCCAAAGCGCAGGCCCTCGGCGCCGTAGGCGCTGGCCACTTCGTCCGGGATCTCGGCGTGCGTCAGGTCCGCCAGCGCGCGCACGGTGGCAAGCTTCATCGCCTCGTTGATCGTCGTGGCGCCGACGTCGAGCGCGCCACGAAAGATGAACGGGAAGCACAGCACGTTGTTGACCTGGTTCGGGTAGTCGGAGCGACCGGTGCCGATGATGGCGTCGGGGCGCGCGGCCTTCGCCAGCTCCGGCATGATCTCCGGCGTCGGGTTCGCCATCGCCAGAATGATCGGCTGCGTGCCCATCACCTTGACCATCTCGGCGGTCAGCACGCCGGGGCCGGACAGCCCCATGAAGATGTCGGCGCCGGGCATCGCATCGGCGAGCGTGCGCGCCTCGGTGTCGCGCGCGTAGCGCTCCTTGCTTGCGTCTAGCCCGCTGCGGCCGGCGTGCACGACGCCCTTGCTGTCAGCGACGAGGATGTTCTCGCGCCTGACCCCGAGGCTCACCAGCAGGTCGAGGCACGCAATCGCGGCGGCCCCGGCCCCGGAGCACACCAGCTTCGCCTTGGCGATGTCCTTGCCGACGAAGCGCAAGCCGTTCAGAACCGCGGCGGCGGCGACGATCGCGGTGCCGTGCTGGTCGTCGTGGAACACCGGGATCTTCAGCCGCTCGCGCAGCTTGCGCTCGATGTAGAAGCACTCGGGCGCCTTGATGTCCTCGAGGTTGATGCCGCCGAAGGTCGGCTCGAGCGCGGCGATGATGTCGACCAGCTTGTCCGGATCGTGCTCGTCGAGTTCGATATCGAAGACATCGATGCCGGCGAATTTCTTGAACAGGCACCCCTTGCCTTCCATCACCGGCTTGCCAGCGAGCGGGCCGATATTGCCGAGCCCGAGCACCGCGGTGCCGTTGGTCACCACGCCGACCAGGTTGCCACGCGCCGTCAGCGTGTGCGCTTCGCGCGGGTCGCGCACGATTTCGTTGCAGGCTTCTGCCACGCCGGGCGAATACGCGAGCGACAGATCCCGCTGCGTCACCATCGCCTTGGTCGGGACGACCGAGATCTTGCCGTGGGTGGGCTGACGGTGATACTCGAGCGCGGCGTCGCGCAGGTTCTCGGTCATGGCGGTCTCCTCTGGGTGCGTACGATTCTCGCGTTGACGGCGGGCGCACGCTGTTCTGTTATCTGTCGTTCGGCCAAGGTTACGGCGTTGCGGGCCGCACGCCAATCGCGGCGAACCTCCAACGTGCAGGATCCCGTGGCCGGTCGCCGGATCCTTGGTGGCGGCCCGTCCCACGAGTGCCGCTTTGCCGCTTGACATGAACGGCCTGCGCGACCAGATTGACGTCCCTCATCCCGGACGGAACGCAGTGCGCCGCGGGCGCAGTGCGGGGCCCCTTCCGGCGGCAGCTACATGCATGCGCTGCGCCGCAGGCTGGCGCGTCGCGAAGGAGCCATCATGAAGCCACAACGTCTTCGCCTTGCCCTCGCCGTCGCCGCGGCCTGCGTGATCCCCCTGCAGCCAGCATCCAGCGTGGGGGGCAGTACGAGCTTTGATCCGCTGCTCGACGACGCGGCCAGCTGCGTACCGGCCGCGGGTGGCCCGCCGGCACTTTTCCGGAATCTCATTCTCGCCGCGGCTGAGACGGCGCCCTTCCAGCCATTGCCGGCGAAACCGGCACTGGCCGACACGCCGGTGCTGTACGGCGACCTGGGGACGGTGACGCTCAAGGCCGGTACCGGCAGCGCCAAGGCGCAGGCGTGGTTCGACCAGGGCGTGCGGCTGATGTTCGGGTTCAATCACGCAGAAGCGATCCGCGCGTTCCGTGAAGCGCAGAAGCTCGATCCGCGCTGCGCGCTGTGCTACTGGGGCGAAGCACTGGCCTACGGCCCGAACATCAACGTGCCGATGATGCCGGAGGCCAATGCGCCGGCGCTGGCCGCTCTGGCGAAGGCCGTCGAACTGGCCCCGTCAGCGCCGGCGCGTGACCGTGAACTCATCGCGGCTCTGGCCAGGCGCTATTCGGCGGACCCGAAGGCAGAGCGCGCATCGCTGGATGCGGCGTATGCCGAGGCGATGAAACAGATCGCCGCGCGCTACGCGGCGGAGAACACGGTCCAGGTGCTCTACGTTGAAGCGATGATGGACACGCAGCCTTGGGACTACTGGGAAGCGGGTGGCACGAAGCCCAAGGGCCACGGCGCGGAGATCGTCGCGGTGCTGGAAAAGGTGTTGAAGCGCAGCCCGAACCATCCGGGCGCGATTCACCTTTACATCCACGCAATCGAGGCCTCGACCACACCGGAGCGGGCGCTGCCGTACGCCAACCGGCTCGGCGCCCTGATGCCAGGGGCCGGGCACATTGTGCACATGCCGGCGCATATCTATTACCGCGTCGGCATGTATCGAGAATCGCTCGAGACCAACAAGCGCGCAATGGCGGTCGACGAACGCTACTTTGCGTCGTCGCCGTCCGACCCGCTCTACAAGGCGGCCTACTACCCGCACAACATCCACTTCCTGATGGTGTCCGCGCAGATGGGCGGGGACGGCCCGGCCGCGATCGCGGCGGCGCAGAAGCTCGACGCCTCGATGGCGCCGGAAGTCGTGGCGCAGTTCGCGATCATGCAGCCGGTGAAGGCCGCGCCCTATACGACGCATGCGCAGTTCAGCTCGCCTGACACGATCCTCGCGCTGCCGGCGCCCGCACCGGGCCTCGCACTGGTACAGACGATGTACCACTACGCGCGTGCGGTGGCGTTCGCGCAGAAAAAGGACTTTGCGTCGGCACAAAAGGAGATCGATGCACTCGCCGGCATCGAGCAAGACGCCGACTTCAAGCCTTTCGCCGAGTGGGGCATTCCGGCGAAGGAGATCGTCCAGACGGCGCGCCTGGTGGCCACGGGCCGGATGGCCGATGCGAAGGGCGACCTCGAAGGCGCCGCGCGAGCCTTCGAAGACGCTGTCTTCATCGAGGACACGCTCGCCTATACCGAACCGCCGTACTGGTACTACCCGGTGCGTCAGTCGCTCGGCGCGGTGCGGCTGCGGCAGGGCAAGCTGGACGAGGCCGAGAAGGCCTTCCGCGATTCGCTCGGGCGTGTGCGCAACAACGGCTGGGCGCTCGCCGGGCTCGCCGAAACGTACAAGCGCAAAGGCGACCTGGCCGGCGAGAAGGCGGCACGTCGGGCCTACGCAAAGGCGTGGCTGGGCGGGACCAAGGGGCCCGCGATCGAGCAACTCTGAAGGGTGCGCTGGCGCGTCGCGCGCTACGGTCATCACATTCCACGCTTGAGCCCAGCGCGATGAATTTCCACTACACGGTGCACGACGAAGTACCGCACGACGAAGCGGCGGTCATCGACAGTGGCCTCGGCCGCGCCAATGAAAAGGCGGCGCCGCTGCATGAGGTGCAGGCGCTCGCCTGCTTCGCGCGGAGCGACGGCGGCGGGGTCGTCGGCGGAGCGGTCGGCCGCACCTGGGGAACGTGCTGCGAATTGCAGCAACTGTGGGTCGAGCCGGCGCTGCGACGCCAGGGCATCGGCGCGCGGCTCGTGCGCGAATTCGAGCAACGGGCGTCGGCGCGCGGGTGCCTTATGTTCTACCTGGAGACGTTCAGCTTCCAGGCGCCTTCACTTTATCGCGCGCTGGGCTACGAGGTGAAGCTCGAGTTGAGCGGCTTTGCGCCGGGCATCGCCAAGTACACGATGGTGCGCGAGGCCGGTTGATGCCCGTCTAGCTCGACTTGCTTGCATACCGCTCGCGCAGACGCCGGTGCAGGATCTTGCCGGTCGCCGTGCGCGGCATCTCGTCCTCGCGAATGAACGACACCGAGCGTGGCCGCTTGTAGCCGGCGATGCGATCGCGGCACCAGTCGAGCACCTGGTCCTCGGTCAGCCTTACATCAGGGTGCTGAACGACGACCGCATGCACGGCCTCGCCCCACTTGTCGTGCGGCACGCCGATCACCGCGACATCCTTGATGCCGGGGCAGCGTCCGACCACCTCCTCGACTTCCGACGGATACACGTTCTCGCCGCCGCTGATGATCATGTTGCTCTTGCGGTCGACAAGATAGATGAAGCCCCCGGCATCGCGCAGGGCGAGGTCGCCGACGCTGCAGTAACCGTCGGGGCGCAGCGCTTCGGCGGTCTTCTCCGGGTTCTTCCAGTAGCCGTCGAACGAATAGGGCGTGCGCGAAAAAAGTTCGCCCACTTCGCCATCGGGCACGTCGCGGCCGTCGGGGTCCAGCAGGCGCACCGGTCCGGAGCCGGTCCACTCGCGGCCCACCGAACCCAGTTGCGTGAGTTGTTCGTCGGGGCGCAGCAGCGTGACCCAGCCGGCCTCGGTCGAGCCGTACAACTCATGCAGCTGCGAGTTGCTGAAGTGCTCGAGGATCGCGAGCTTGGTGTCGCGCCGCGCCGGCGCCGACGAGATCATCAACTTGCGCATGCTCGACACGTCATGGCGCGCCTTCACCCGTGGCGGCAGGCCCAGCATCATGATGTAGTGCGTCGGCACCAGCGATGTGAAAGTGACATGCTGCTGCGCCATCGACTGCAGCAGCGCTTCCGGATCGAAGGATCGGCGGTCGTCGACGACGCAGGTCGCGCCGAGATAGGTGAAGGTGAAGCTGAAGTAGAGCGAGTTCGCGTGACACATCGGCATCACGAGCAGCCCCGTGTCCTGCCGCGTGAGACCCATGTCGAGCGCGGTGACCAGCGAGATCAGTGCGCTGCCCTGATGATTGCGGATCGCTCCCTTCGGTCGCCCGGTGGTGCCCGAGGTGTACATCAGTGCCCAGGTGTCCGTCGGCGCCACCGCCACCGCGGGTGCGCGCGCCGAGCCTGCGCGCACGAGTGACTCGTAACCACGCCAGCCGCGCGGCGTGCGCTGCCCGCCGAAGTGCACCCAGGCATCCCTGGCGATCAGCGGCAGGTTCGGGCGCACGGGTTCGATGCTCTCGAGCAGCGCGTCCTGTACGACCATCGCGCTCGCTTCGCAGTTGCCGACGATGTACTCGATCTCCGGAGCCGTCAGGCGGAAGTTGATCGGCACGGCGACCAGCCCCGCCTTGGCGAGCGCGACGTAGATCTCGAGCCACTCGATGCAGTTGTGGGCGAGCACCGCAACGCGGTCGCCTTTCACCAGGCCGAGGCCGAGCAACGCGTTGGCAAGGCAGTTGCTGCGCTCGTTCCACTGGGCAAAAGTCAGCGCGCGCTTCGAGTCACGGGCGCCGATCTTGTCCGGCTGCAGGCGCGCCTGCGCCGCGACGATCTGGCCGACGTTGAGCACGCCGCTCGCCGGGCCGGCGGCGGTCACGGCCCGCGCCGACTTTGCGCTGGCTGGCCGGCTCACTGGCGCCTCGCGCGTTCCGCCTCGTCCCACACCGTTAAGGCCTGGAAGTCGCCCGCGAACGCGAGCCCCTTGCCGGCATCCGAGCTCAGCGCTTCGCGCGTCACGACGACATCGATCAGAGCCGGCGCCTGGTGGAACGCGTCGCGGATCGCCTCAGTCAGCCGTGCCGGATCGGTGACGCGCTCACCGTGCAGGCCGAAGGCGCGCGCCATCGCGGCGTAGTCGTCCATGCCAGCTCCGTGCCGACGATGCGGCCGTCGTAGTTCATCTCCTGGTCCAGCCGCTCGATGTTCCAGGCGGCGTTGTTCGAGACGATGAAGACCATTTTCGCGCCGTGCCGCTGGGCGGAGTCGATCTCCATCGCGTTGATGCCGAACGCACCGTCGCCCGCGACGACTACCACCTGCCGCTCCGGCGAGTATGCGGCGCGGCGGCGACGCCATAGGGGGCGGCGCCGACGCCGAGACAGCCGAATGCGCCGGCGTCGGTATAGTTGCGCGACTCCAGTCCCGGGCGACGCGAAGCTCAGGAGGTCACCGCCGTCGGCGACGGTGATCGCATCGGGCCGAGCACCTCGCGCAACGCCGCGAAGATGCGGTTCGGATGCATGCGTCGATCCTTGCCGGGCGGCACGTCGGCGAGCGACGCGGCGTACTTCTGCGCGCGCCGCAGGTGCTCGCTGCGCAGTGCGGCCCCCAATGCGGCATCGAGGTTCGGGCGGCGCGCAGGCAAAGCACGCGAATCGCCGCCAGCGCGAGCGCGGGATGCGCGAAAAGCTCGACCTCGCTTATCCGGCAGTCGCGCAGTTCCTCGGCGTTGTCGCCGATGCGCAGGAAGCGGGCGTTCGGCCAGACGGCGGGCGAGCCGTAACCGGTCTGGTAGTCGAGCTTGCGACCGATGACGATCGCGAGGTCCGTCTCCTGCATCGCGCGGCCCCGCATCGCGCCGATGGTCGCCGGATGTTCGGGTGGCACGAGGCCGCGACTTTCCTGGGTATCGAGGTAGACGGCGCCCGAGGCG
>CAVPDC010000009.1:0-39517 GCA_963702595.1 uncultured beta proteobacterium
CGCCGTGAAACTCGGCCGATGGATAGTCACGCTGCAGGGCTTCGAGCTGCGGCGCTTTCGCACGGGTGTCGGCCACGCGCACCGACCATCCCGCGCGAGCCAGCCAGCGCGCCATGGCGAGTCCACTGCTGCCGAGACCGAGGATGAGCGCCTGCGCCATCAGCGAATCTTCAGCGTGGAAAGACCCACCAGCACAAGCATCATGCTGATGATCCAGAACCGCACGACGACCTGCGTCTCCTTCCATCCGGAGAGTTCGAAGTGGTGGTGCAGCGGAGCCATGCGGAAGATGCGCCGGCCCTTGGTCCACTTGAAGTAGGCCACCTGCATCATCACCGAGACGGTCTCCACCACGAATACCCCGCCCATGATGAAAAGAACGATCTCCTGCCGCGTGATCACCGCGATCGTGCCGAGCGCGCCACCGAGGGCGAGCGCGCCGACGTCGCCCATGAAGACTTCAGCGGGGTAGGCGTTGAACCAAAGGAACGCCAGTCCCGCGCCGGCGATCGCCCCACAGATGATCACGAGCTCACCGGCCCCCGGGATGTACGGAAACAGCAGGTAGCGCGCAAAGTCCGCGCGCCCGATGACGTAGGCGAACACGCCGAGCGCGGCGCCGATCATCACCGTCGGCATGATCGCCAGGCCATCGAGCCCGTCGGTGAGGTTCACCGCATTGCTGGTACCGACGATCACAAGATACGAAAGCGCGACGAATCCGAACACTCCGAGCGGATAGGCCACGTTCTTGAAAAATGGCACCAGCAGGTCGGAGCGCGGCGGCAGGTCGATATAGAAGCCCTGCTGCACCCAAAGCACCATCAGCGACCAGACCTTGTCCGTCGAGGGCGCCGCGATCGCGAACGCCAGGTAGAACGCGGCCCCGAGCCCGATGAGCGATTGCCAGAAGTACTTCTCCTTCGCGCTCATGCCCTTCGGGTTGCGATGCACGACCTTGCGGTAGTCGTCGACCCAGCCGATCCAGCCGAAGCCGAGCGTCACGATCAGCACGACCCAGATGAACCGGTTAGAGAGATCGGCCCACAGCAGCGTCGTAATGCCGATCGAGATGAGGATCAATGCCCCGCCCATCGTCGGCGTCCCAGTCTTGGCCAGATGCGTCTGCGGCCCGTCACTGCGCACAGCCTGCCCGATCTTGAGTTCAGTCAGCCTGCGAATGACGCGCGGACCGGCAGCCAGCCCGATCAGCAGCGCGGTGGCGGCCGCGAGCACGGCGCGCAGCGTCAGATAGGAGAAGACGTTGAAGGCCCGGATGTCGCGTGCCAGCCAATCAAAGAGTTCCAGCAGCACTAGTGCGCTCCCTCGGCCTGGCCTGGTTCTGATTCAGTCAACGACTTCACGACGCGTTCCATCCGCATGAAGCGCGAGCCCTTGACCAGCACGGTGGTCGCGGCGTTCAGGTGGGACATCAATGCGGCGAGTAGCACCTGTATGTCGTCGAAGTGCTGTGCGCCCGCTCCGAACGCGGCGACCGTCTCCTTAGTCATTGTTCCCAGCGCATACAGAGACTCAACGCCCCGTGCGCGCGCATGCGCGCCAACTTCGCGGTGAAACTCCGACCCGTGGCTACCGACTTCGCCCATGTCACCCAGCACCAGCACGCGCGGTGCGGCGAAGCTCGCCAGCAAGTCGATCGCCGCACGCACGGAGTCGGGGTTCGCGTTGTAGCTGTCGTCGATCAACATTGCGCCTTGATGCGTGCGTAACTGCACGCCACGCCCGCTGACCGCGCGGAAGCGCGCCAGGCCATTGCTGATTGCCCGCGGCTCGATGCCGATCGCTATCGCACAAGCGGCCGCGGCCAAGGCATTGCGCACGTTGTGCACGCCGGTGACGCCCAGCGTCACCTCGATCACGCCGGCCGGTGTCGCCAGCGAGAGCTGCGCGCCGTCGACGGACAGCGCATAGGTCGCCGTGATCACGGCCTCGCCGTCGAGTGCGAAGTCGATGACCCGTCGCGTGCCAGCGAGCTTGCGCCAGATCGGTGCGCAGGGATCGTCGGCGGGAAACACCGCCACCCCTTCGGTGGAGAGCGGCAGGGCGGCGATCACCTCCCCATTCTCGTAAGCCGTCGCCTCCACCGATTGCATGAATTCCTGATGCTCGCGCTGCGCGTTGTTCACGAGCGCAACCGTGGGCCGCGCCAGCTCGGCCAACGTGGCGATCTCCCCGGGATGATTCATGCCGAGTTCGAACACGGCCGCCTTGTGCTGCGAGCCGAGCTGCCACAGCATCAGCGGCAGGCCGATCTCGTTGTTGAGGTTGCCGCGCGTGGCAAGTCGATGCCGCTCCCCGAACGACTGCGCAAGGATCGCGGCGATCATCTGGGTGACCGTGGTCTTGCCGTTGCTGCCTGCCACTGCGATCACTGGCAGCGTGAAGCGCGCTCGCCATTGCGCGGCTCCGCGACCGAGCGCACGTCTGGAATCGGCGACGACGATCTGCGGCAGGTCGACGTCGACCGCACGTTCGACCACGGCAGCAACCGCACCGCGTTCGCGTGCAGCCCCGACGAACTCATGGGCATCGAAGTGCTCGCCGCGCAGCGCGACAAAGAGCGCGCCTGCCGTCAGCGAACGTGTGTCGGTCGAAACGCTGGAAAAGGCGATGCGGCCGTCGCCCCGCACCTCGAGCGTGCCGACCGCGCGCGCCAGTTCGGCCACCGTCATCAGCGCGCTCATGTTGCCCCCTTGGCGCCGCGCGCCGTCCCCCCACGGGGGAGCGAGCGCCTGCGGAGCGGCCATGCGGCGCTCATTCGGTGGCTCGTGCCCGGCTCGCCAGCGCGCGGCGGGCCTGCTCCAGGTCGGAGAACGGCAGCCTGGCGCCGCCGACGATCTGGTAATCCTCGTGGCCCTTGCCGGCGATCAGCACCACGTCATTCGGCGCGGCGCGCTGCACAACCTGCGTGATCGCCTGCGCCCGATCGACTTCGGTCTCCAGCTGTCGTGCCGCCTGCGCGCCGGCGGCGACCTGCGCGACGATTCGAGCGGGATCCTCGGTGCGCGGGTTATCGCTGGTGACGACGACGACATCGGCACTGGCCGCCGCGGCGGCGCCCATCGGTGCCCGCTTGCCCGGGTCCCGGTCGCCGCCGGCGCCGAAGAGGACCCACAGCCGGCCACGCCTCGCGTGCACCATGGGCCGGAGTGCCTTGAGCGCCTGCGTCAGTGCGTCCGGCGTGTGCGCGTAGTCGACGATCACCAGCGGCCCGGACAGCGTTTCGACGCGCTGCATGCGGCCCGGCGGCGGTGCGAGTTGCGGCAGCGCCGCCACCGCGGCCTCGAACGAAATGCCGCAGCCGTACGACGCGCCGATCACACCGAGCAGGTTCGCGACATTGAAGTGTCCGACCAGCGCGACCTCGATCGGCCATGCGAGCCCGTCCGCGCGGAGTTCGAACGACAGTCCTGCGGCCGTCGCGCGTACGTCGTGCGCGAGCAGGCGCGGCGCCATGGGCCGTGCCGCCACATCACCGCGCGCGCTGTAGCCGATGACTTCGACTCCGTGGTCACGCGCCAGCGCGGCGAAGCGACAGCCCGCTGCGTCGTCGAGGTTGATCACGGCGTGCCGCAGGCCGGGCCAGCCGAACAGCACCGACTTGGCCGCCTCGTACTGCTGCATCGTTTCGTGGAAGTCGAGATGGTCGCGCGTGAGGTTCGTGAAGAGCGCGACGTCAAAGTGCATGCCCGCGACGCGGCCCTGGGCAAGACCAATTGACGAGACTTCCATCGCCAGCGCCTGCGCGCCGGCATCGAGCAGCCTGCGCACTTCCCGCTGCAACGACACCGGATCCGGCGTCGTCAGCTCGCTGGCTTCCAATGCTCCGGGAAAGCCGATGCCCACGGTTCCGATGACCGCGCACCGACGTCCTTCGCGCGTCAATACCTGCGCGATCCACTGGCTGCACGAAGTCTTGCCATTCGTTCCGGTCACGCCCACCGAGGTCAGTCGTTCGCTTGGCCGGCCGTAGTACTCGGCCGCCAGCGTCCCGAGTTGGTGGCGCAGTTGCTGCACTGCGCGCACCGGTATCGAACTGGACGCGCCGTCCCATCCCTTGGCGTCGACCAGTGCCGCCGCAGCACCGCGCGCCGCGGCATCGCCCAGGTGCTGGCGACCATCCGACGCGCCACCGGGTACAGCGACGAAGACATCGCCGGGCTGCACCGCGCGACTGTCGAGACGCAGGTGTCGTTGCCCCGTCGGGTGTGGCGGCAGGGAGGCGATCCAGTCAAGCGCCGCACGCACGCCGGGATTGATGGCGGTTGCGGCGTTCACGGGGCCTGCCTCAGCGCCAGCAGTGCCTTCGGCGTCTCGAGCGGACCATCGGGTGCCACCTGCAACGTGCGCAAGGTCGCGCCGGCAATCTGCGCGAAGACCGGTGCGGCCACCTGCCCGCCGTAGTAGGCGCCGCCGCCAGGCTCGTCGACCATCACGGCGATGACGATGCGCGGGTCCGAAACCGGCGCTAGGCCGACGAAGCTTGCGACGTAATCCTTCACATACTGGCCGTTCTTGATCTTGTAGGCAGTCCCGGTCTTGCCGGCAACGCGATAGCCCGCGATGCGCGCCAGCGGCGCCGTGCCCTCGTCGCTGACTCCCATCTCCAGCATCTTGCGCATCGCGCGTGCAGTCTGCGGCGACAGGACCTGCACCATTGGAGGTTTGCTGTCGAGCTTGATCAGCGACAGTGGCGCCAGCTGACCGTCATTGGCGAACACGGTGTACGCGCGGGCCAACTGCACCAGCGTGACCGACACGCCGTGGCCATAGGAGATCGTCGCCTGCTCGATCGGCCGCCAGGTCTTCGCCGGACGCAGGCGACCTGCCACTGCTCCGGGGAAACCCATGCGCGGCGCCTGGCCGAAGCCGAGGCTCGTGTAGGTCTCCCACAGCGTTTGTGCCGGCAGGTCCAGCGCGATCTTGGCGGTGCCGACATTGCTCGACTTCGCCACGACCTCCTCGACCGTCAGCAGGCCGTGCGCGTGCGCGTCCCCGATGGTGCGGTCACCGATCGTCAGCTTGCCGGGCGCGGTCTGGATTCGCGTGTCGGGACGTACCTTGCCGGCCTCCAGCGCCGAGGCCACGGAGAACGGTTTCATCGTCGAACCCGGCTCGAACGTGTCGGTCAGCACGCGGTTGCGAATGGCATCGCCGGAGAGCCGCGTGCGTGCGTTCGGGTCGTAGCTGGGCCAGTTCGCCAGCGCCAGCACTTCCCCGGTCTTCACGTCGAGCACGATGGCGGCACCTGCCTTCGCACGGTGCTTGTCAACGGCCACTTTGAGCGCCGAAGAAGCGATGTACTGGACCCGGCTGTCGAGTGAGAGCGAGATGTCGCGACCATCGACCGGCTCGCGCAGCCAGTCGTCCTCGACGATGCGGCCCAGCCGGTCCTTGATCACGCGGCGACTGCCCGCGCGCCCTGCGAGCTCGCGTTCGTGCGCCAGTTCGACCCCTTCCTGGCCGCGATCCTCGACGTTGGTGAAGCCAACGACGTGCGCGCTGGTGGGTCCTTCCGGGTAGTGCCGCTTGAATTCCCGGCTCGAATGCACGCCCGCGATCTTCAGGGCCGCGATGCGGTCCATCACCTCGACATCGACCTGGCGCCGCAGGTAGACGAAGCTGCGATCGTCGTTGGCGAGTCGTCGCTTCAGTTCGCCGGGGTTCATGTCGAGCAGCCGTGCGAGTTCGGCGACCTGCGCCGGCGTCGCCTCCACATCCTCGGGAATCGCCCAGACGGCGCGCGCCGGCACCGATGACGCGAGCACGATGCCATTGCGGTCGGTGACGCGTCCGCGGGTGGCGGGAACTTCGAGGGTACGGGCGTAGCGCGCTTCACCCTGGCGCTGCAGGAACTCGGTCGTCACGCCGCCCATCAGGTAGAACGCGCGCCCGCCTAAGGCCACGAAGCCGACGAAGAGCCCGAACAGCATCAGCTTCGAGCGCCAGGCGGGAATCGCGACCATCAGCAGAGGGTTGGCGTTGAATCCCACCCGCTCGCGTCCCGCGGACCCGCGGTCACTGCGACCCGCGCCGCGCCCGGCCTTGCGTTCCTTTGCGGCCGTCACCGTTTGGCTCCCGGAGCAACCGGCGATGCCGCGCTCGACTGCGGCAAATTCAGGTAGACGGTCTGTGCTGCGTCAGGCGCCTTGAAACCGAGCTTCTGCGCCGCGCGCTCCACCGAGGACGGCTGCGACAGCCGGGCCATCTCGATTGTCAGTCGCTCGTAATCGACGTCCAGCTGCTTGGCCTCCTGCTGGGCTCGTTCGAGGTCCACGAACAGCGATCGCGATCGATGCTGTGCCGTGATCAGTCCCAGTGCGCACGCGAAGAGCCCCAGCGTAGCGAGCACCAGCAGAGCGCGCCGGATCATCGCCTCGCCTCCGGCCAGAGAACATCCGTCCGTTCGGCCACGCGCATGACGGCCGAGCGGGCACGCGGATTGGCGGCAATTTCCACTTCATCGGCGCGCACCCGCGCCAGCGCGATGAGCCGCGGCGCCGGCAGATCCGCCGCGCGCAAAGGGAGTCCGCGCTCGGCGGGCAGCGGTCGACCCGGATGCGCGTGCGCATCGATGAATCGCTTGACGATGCGATCTTCGAGCGAATGGAAACTGATGACGACCAGACGTCCCCCCGTACGCAATCGACGCACCGCCTGTTCGAGTGCTAGCGCCAATTCCTCAAGCTCTTGATTGACGTGAATCCGTACAGCCTGAAATGTCCGCGTGGCCGGATGCTGTGCCCCATCCGTGCGGCTCTTGCGGGCGATCGCGCCTGCCACGACCGCGGCAAGGTCGCTGGTGCTTGCAACCGGCCGCCCAGCCTCGCGGCGAGCCACAAGCGCCTTTGCAATCGATGCAGCAAACCGTTCTTCCCCATAGTCGCGGATCACCCTTGTGAGTTCATCGGTCGAAGCCCGTGCCAGCCACTGCGCCGCGGTTTCGCCGCGCGTGGTGTCCATCCGCATGTCGAGCGGGCCATCGCCGCGCCAGGAGAAACCGCGCGCCGCCTCGTCGATCTGCGGCGAGGACACCCCGACATCGAGCAGCACGCCATGCACGCGATCGATTCCATGAGCTGCAAGCATCGCTTCCAGGCGTGAAAAAGCGGTGTGTTCGATGTGAAATCGCGGATCCGTAATGCTGGCCGCCGCCGCGACAGCCGCGGGATCCCGGTCGACCGCCAGCAGACGGCCTGCCGGGCCGAGCGCCTGCAGGATCAGCCGCGCGTGCCCGCCTCGCCCAAAGGTGGCATCGACATACGTTCCGTCCGGGTCGGTGACCAGGTGCGCGACGGCCTGTGCAGCGAGGACCGAACGGTGCCCTTGGGCGTCCGCTGGAGAGGTGGCCGACATTCACCGTCAGAACGTGAAGTCCGCAGCGGAATCGGGCAGGCCGTTGGCGAGCGATTGACGCTCGTGCTCGCCGAGGCGAGCCACGTCCCACAGTTCGAAGTGAGCACCCATGCCGAGCAGCATCACGTCGCGTTCGAGGCCGGCCGCGTCGCGCAGTTCGGCGGAGACAAGGATGCGTCCGGCGCTGTCGAGTTCAACATCCACGGCGCTGCCTAGCAGCAGTCGTTGCAGGGCACGCGCGGCGTAGGGCAGTTCCGCAATCTGCTGCCGACGTTGTTCCCACGTGGATCGTGGATAGACAAGAACGCACCCGTCGGGATGGCGTGTCAGGGTGAGGCGGCCTTCGCAGCTCGCGGCGAGCGAATCGCGATGGCGCGCCGGCATCGATACGCGGCCCTTGCCGTCGAGCGTGAGTTGAGAGGCACCCTGGAACACGTTTTTATGACATGGGCACATGCCGCCTCACCCGAACGCGAAGCGAACACTAACTAGCCCACTGTCTCCCACTATTTCACACGGGGCGCCACTCTATCGCACCGGTTTCCTGTGGGTCAAGGGAAATACAGCGGTTTTTCCAATGACAACAAGCACTTAGGTCGCAATCTTCATACAGAATCGCCACGAAATTTCGTGCCAATTGAATGGCTTAGCGAGGCTACTGCAAGTGAAATCTCATGATGATTCGCGCCCGCGGAGCAAGGTTCGACCACCAGCGGCGCCCGAGTGTCCGGCGCGACCCGTTCACCACCCGCCCCTCTCAATTCCATCGACAAAAACTATCGCTGAGGGCAGATGCCTTCTTTCGATCTGCAGGCAGGTTGGAATGTCGATAGCGAACGTCAATCGCTCGCGCCGAGCGGCCGCTCTCATGAATCGAAGGCGGCCGGCGCGTGCGCGATCGCGCGGGCGAGAATGCAAAGTCCGCCTGTAAGCCGGATTCTGTTCAGCGCCCTCGCGGGCGCCGCGACGATCATTCCTCTGGGCCAGGCATCGCTGCTTGGCTCATGCCACCTACCCGCGGCCTCCCCGAGCAGGATCACCGGCCGCCTATTTGGTGTTGCTCCACGTAGAGATTGCCCGTTTCACCCGACGCGGCTTCGCCTCGTCGGGCACGTCGCTTGCGCGCCGCACCCTCAGCAGTTCCACTCTGCAGCGGCCCTGCCTATCGAGACTTTGCGGGCGCGCAGCGCGCGCCCCCAGCCGGTCGACTCGTCTCTGTTGCTCTGATCCTCACCTCACGGTGGGCAGGCGTTACCTGCTACGTCGCTCTATGGAGTCCGGACTTTCCTCGGCACCGCGCGAGCGTTGCCGCGATCGTCCGGCGGACTTTGCAGGGCGAAGTTTAGTCGGTGGCGCACAGTCTCCGCACGGCGCACCAGCAGCACGGCGAAGCCGCCGCTTTTCGAACCAGCATCGAGCCCTGCTCCGCGTACCGTCGTGCAATCCCGCCGCCAAATCCGCGACAATGCCTGCCACCGTGAATACCAGTGATCCTGCCGCCCCGCGCCTGATCGTTGTCGAGGATTCAGAACTCGACTATGAACTGTTGCTGGCAATGCTGATGCGTGAAGGCCTGCGCCCGCGCTCCGTGCGTGTCGAGGACGAGCCGGGCATGCGCGACGCCTTCGCGCAAGGTCCGGTCGATGCGGTGATCACCGATCACAATCTGCCGCGATTCGATTCGTTTGCATCGCTGAAAGTCGCAAAGGCCTTCGACCCCGACATCCCGGTGATCGTGCTGTCGGGCGAGATGTCTGAGGAACTCGCCGTCGCCTCCCTGCACGCCGGTGCCGACGATTTCGTCCTAAAGACTCGCATGTTCCGTGTCGCCTCGGCCTTGCAGCACAGCCTGCAGGCGGCTCGCACGCGGCGCGAGGCGCGCGGCGCAGCGGATGCGCTGGTCGAAAGCGAACGCAAGCTACACGCACTGACTCAGCACCTGGAGCGCGCCAAGGAGGACGAACGTCGCGCGATCGCGCAGGAGATCCACGATGACATCGGCGGCGCGCTGACCGCATTGAAGTTCGAGGTCGTGCGGCTTGCACGCGAGCTCGGACATGAACCGCAGCACGCCGAGCGCCTGGGAGCGATCCAGCAGCTGCTCGAATCGGCTGTCGTCGCCACGCACCGCATCCAGCACGCAATGCGACCGGCCGTGCTGGACGCCGGCCTCGTCGCAGCGCTCGAATGGCTCGCGCGCGGTTTCGGCGAACGCACGGGCCTGCCGATCGATTTCCGCAGCAATCGCGATGAGTTCGACATCGCCCCCGATCGCGCCGCGGCGCTCTATCGCGTCGCCCAGGAAGCGCTGACGAATGTGCGCAAGCACGCAGGCGCACATGCCGTGCACGTGCAGTTGTTTGCGCTCGAGGATGAAGTCACGCTCGAGATCGCCGACGACGGCGTCGGATTCGAGCTGGACAGTCTATCCGTCACACCGGGATTTGGCGTGCGCGGCCTGCTCGAGCGCGCGCGCGGGCTCGACGGCTGGGCCGAGGTCTCGACCTCGCCTGGGCGTGGCACGACTGTGATGTTCTCGATTCCACCGTTGCCGCCAGCGCGCCCGCGCGGGGCGGCGCCCGTCACTGGAGGACCCGATGCCGGTTAGGCTGATCGTAGTCGATGACCATGCGATCGTGCGTCGCGGCATCGTTCAGGTCCTCTCGGAACACCCCGACGTGCAGATCGTCGCCGAGGCGGCTGACTACGGCCAGTTGCGCGCCGAGCTGAAAAAACATGGCGAGCCGGACGTGCTGGTGATGGACGTCGGACTGCCCGGCAAGAACGGCATCGAGATCCTGAAGGCGTTGCGTGAGGAATATCCGCGCCTGAAGGCGCTGATGGTCAGTATGTATCCCGAGGATCAGTACGCGGTGCGCGCGTTCCGCGCCGGCGCGTTCGGCTACCTCAACAAGGGGAGCGCGCCCGACAAGTTGCTCGAAGCGCTGACCATGGTGATCGCTGGCAAGAAGTACGTGACGCCGGAGATCGCGCAGGCGCTAATCGAGAACCTGAACGCCCCCGAAGAAGCCGCCGCGCCGCATGAGAAGCTTTCGGACCGCGAGTTCCAGACGCTGAAGCTGATGGCCTCAGGCAAGCGTCTGTCCGACATCGCGGAAGAACTCGCGCTAAGCCCGAAAACCGTGAGCGTCTATCGCGCGCGGATTCTGGAAAAAATGGGCATGAGCAACAACGCCGAGCTGACGCACTATGCGATCAAGCACGGCTTGGTCGAATGACTCCGCCGCGCGGCTAAAGCGCGCCATCCCTTGCTAGCCGTCGCGGCCGACGAACCGCGTGGCCCACTTGAGCGCCCGATCGCGCTGGCCGCCCCGCTCGCCGGTGTCACCGACAGCGCGCAGCGTGTCCTGCGGTCCGTCGACCTGCGGACCGTCGACCGGCGGTCGCGGCGGACCCACGAAGTCGTCCGAGCTTTTCCCGCCATAGCGCCGCCCGTTGGAATGGGAATCGAGCGCATCCGCCGGTTGCACGGCCGCTGACCGAAAGCCGAACTGCACGCGCCAGTGCTGCCGCCCGGAGGCATTGCGGATCAGGCCATGGAAGTCACTACCGGGGACCGCCGGAGAAAACAGGAACCCCTGCATCAGCTGGCAACCCTGCTCGAACAGCCGGTTCATCTGGCCCTGCGTCTCGACGCCTTCGGCCACGACCCGCAGCTTGAGGCTCTTGCTCATCGCGATGATGGCCGCGACGATGGCCGCGTTGTCGCTGCTCGTCTCCAGTTCACGAACGAACGACCGGTCAATCTTCAGCGTGTCGATCGGCAGCTTCTTCAGGTAGGACAGCGACGAGTATCCGGTGCCGAAGTCATCCACCGAGATTGCCACGCCGAGTTCCTTTAGCGCCTGCAGCAGCGGCAGTGCATGGCCCAGGTTCTGCATCAGCACGGTTTCGGTCAATTCCAGCTCCAGCAGATGCGCATCCAGGCGAAAGCCCGATAGCGCCGCCTGCACCGGCTCGACGAGGTTGGCGCGCTGGATGTGACGGCCCGAGATGTTGATCGACACCGGCATCGGCGGCATACCGTCCTCGGACCACGCCACCATCTGCTTGCAGACCTCGCGCACGGCCCACTCGGTGATCGGGACGATCAGTCCCGACTCCTCCGCCACGGCGATGAACTCGCCCGGGGGCACCAACTCGCCGCCCCGCTTCCAACGCATCAGCGCCTCGGCGCCCACGATGGCGCCATCGATGACGTTGACCTTCGGCTGGTAGTACATCACCAGCTCTTCACGCTCGAGCGCGCGGTGCAGCGCCGTTTCCAGGCGCCAGCGCTCCGCGGTGGCCGTATTCATCGCCGTCGAGAACCGCATGACCCCATTGCGGCCACTGTCCTTGACGGCGTACATCGCGATGTCGGCCTTGCGCAGCAGGGTGTCGACATCGTTGCCGTCGAGCGGGTAGGTCGCCAAGCCGATCGACGTGGTGACAAACAACTCGTGGCCTGAAAACGAGAACGGCCGGCGCATCGTCTCGAGCAGGCGCTGAGCCACGGCCTCGATCGCACCGGGCTCGGCCAGATCGGTAAGCAGAATCGTGAATTCGTCGCCGCCGAGGCGGGCCACGCTGTTGCCGCCGCCTACCGCAGCGGGAGCCGCCTGCGATCCGGCTGCGAGGCTGCGGGTCGCCGATCCGATGCTCGGCGGACGACCGTTGCGCAGCGCTCCTTTGGATTCGGCGCCGCGCGCGACGGTATCGTTCTCGCGCACGCACTGGTAGAGACGCTTGGCCACCTCGCGCAGCAGCTGGTCGCCGACCTGGTGACCCAGCGTGTCGTTGATCTGCTTGAAGCGATCTAGATCGATGAAGAGCACGCCTACTGCGCTCCCGCTGGAGCGCGCGCGCTCCAGTGCGGCCTGGAACTGGTCGCGGAAGAAGCGGCGATTGGGCAGCCCTGTCAGGCTGTCGTAGTTGGCGAGCTGCCGGATCTGGTCTTCGGCCTGCTTGCGCTCGGTGATGTCCTGGATCACCCCGTGCACGGCCGAGGCACGCCCCGCGTCGTCGCGGTCCACTTCGCCTTCGATCTGGACGACTCGCATCTGCCCGGTGGGCCGGGAAATACGGCACTCGAAGTTCATCTGTCCGCTGCCCGCCAGTGCCTCGCGAAACAGCATTTCGATGCGGGCCCGCTCGTCTTCGACGACGCGCGACCAGACGAACCAGTCAGCCAAGCCGTCATCCTGCTGCGTCAGGCCGGCGATCGCAAAGCACTCATCGGAGAGCTTCACCCGGCGCGCACCGATGTCCCACTCCCAGCTTCCAAGCCGTGCAATGCGCTGTGCCTTGCTGAGCTTGGCCCGGCTTTCCGCCAGCTCCTCGCGCATGCGCGAGGCACGGATCATGTACCGGAGTCGCTCCGACAGCAGCGTCCACTGCGTGGTGCTCTTGACAAAAAAATCGGTGGCCCCGGCCTCGTAGGCACGTGCGATCGACGTCTCGTCATCGAGACCCGTGAGCATCAGGATCGGCACGTGCTCACCGCCCGGCAGCCGACGCAGGCGCTCGCAGGTGATGAAGCCATCGATATCCGGCATCAACGCATCGAGCACGACGACGTCCGGCTGGTTGTTGGTGTAGAGCTCCAGGGCACTGGCGCCGCCGTCCGCTTCGATGACGCGCCATTGGCGTTCCGCGAGTGCGGAGGCCGTCAGCAGCCGTGCCACCGGATCGTCATCGACCAGCAGCACGAGGTCGCCCCGCTGCGCCGCAGGCCCGGACTCAACTGGCTCGTCGGTTCGCTTGCCCGGTACTTGCGCGTCCTTGCTCATCAGCAGCACTTGATCCTCAGCTCGGCGTGACCGCCTCTTCGGCGGCAACGATTCCAGACAGCTCCTGCACGGCACGCTCGAACTCGATGCGCACGCCGTTCCACTCGTCCTGCGCCGCCTGCAGTTCCCGGCTCCGCGCCAGACGCTCGAGTTCGGCAAAGCGCCGTGACAGTTCGATGGCACCCAGATTGGCGCTCGATGACTTCAGCGTGTGAACCGCAAGCTGCAGTGCACCGGCATCCCCGGCCGTCAGTGCGTGGGTAGCCTTTTCGACCAGCTTCCCGGCCGTGGTGATGTAGGTGGCGACGAGTCGCTCCAGCAGGCGGTTCGAGCCGCGCCGCTCCATGTCGCGTATCAGCTCGATCATCGTCGGATCGATCACACGCGCCGGCGGAGACACGAGCGCCCGAGGGGCCGCCGGGTCTTCAATCGCGATCGGCAACGCCTCGTGCCGATGTGCTCCGTCCTCTTGATCCGCGCCCCAGCGGGCGAGAGCCGCGTCCAGTTGCTCACGACGCACAGGCTTCGCGAGATAGGCGTTGAATCCGGCCGCGAGGCAGCGCTCGGCGTCGCCCGCCAGCGCATTGGCGGTCAGCGCAACAACTGGCGTGTCATTCCGGGTCGCAAACCCGTTGGCCGCCGAGGCTCGGAAGCGCCGCACGGCCTCGAATCCATCCATCTCGGGCATCTGGCAGTCCATGAACACGAGGTCGAAGGCCTCGTCACGCAGGGCCGCCAGCGCCTCGCGGCCGTCCGACGCCACGCGGATCGTGCAACCCAGTTCGCCAAGCATCGCGCGTGCGACCTCCTGGTTGACGAGGTTGTCCTCAACCACCAGGACTCGCGCCCGCCGGCCCGGCGACGCCGTGAGCAGCAGCGGCGCCGGCGGAGCTTCCGTGTGCAGGACACGGCCGAGCGCATCGATCAATTCCGACTGCCGCACCGGTTTGGTGAGATAGGCCTCGATACCGCTGTCGTGCGCCTGCCGCGCCTCGTTGCCGTTGCCCAGTGACGTCAGCATCAGCATCCGCACGTCGACGAGGTCCGGATCGCGCCGCATCTCGGTCGCCAGCGTCAGACCGTCCATGATCGGCATCTTCATGTCGATGACGGCGGCCTCGAACGGGGTTCCCGCGCGCGCCGCGGCCCGCATCAGCTCGAGCGCCGTCGAACCGTTGTCCGCGGTAGCGGTGTCAACGCCGAAGCTGCGCAGCTGTGCCTCCAGGATGCTGCGGTTGGTCGGATTGTCCTCGACCAGGATCACACGCCGGCCACGCAGTCGTTCCGACTCCACGGCCACCGGCAGCAGGTCGACCGCGCTGGCAGCCAGCGGAACCTCGAAGCGGAACACCGAGCCTTCGCCGAACCGGCTTTCGGCGGTAATGCGCCCACCCATCAGTTCGACGAGCTGCTTGCTGATGGCAAGACCGAGTCCGGTGCCGCCGTAGCGCCGTGACATCGACTGGTCCGCCTGCATGAAGACGGTGAAAAGCTTCTCCAGTGCATCCGGTCGCATGCCGATGCCGCTGTCACGGACCTCGAACTGGACGCGGCGGGCACCACTTTCCAGAACCTCGTCCGTCACGCCGACCGACACCACCACCTCGCCGGTCTCGGTGAACTTGATCGCATTGCCGACAAGGTTCGTCAGCACCTGGCGCAAGCGCATGGGATCGCCGCGCACAGCGGTAGGCACCGCGGGGGCTATCCGTGAGGCGAGCTCAAGCCGCTTCTGGTGCGCACGCGGCGCGAGCAGTTCGAACACGTCCTCGACGACTGTCCGCAGGTTGAAGTCGACCGCCTCCAGTTCGAGCCGGCCGGCCTCGATCTTCGAAAAGTCGAGAATGTCGTTGATGATCTCGAGCAACGCCTCGCCGGAGCGATACACCGACTCGGCGAAACGACGCTGCTTGTCGGACAGCGCCGTGCCCAGCAACAACTCCGTCATTCCCAACACCCCGTTCATCGGAGTGCGGATCTCGTGGCTCATGTTGGCCAGGAATTGCGACTTGGCGCGGCTGGCCGACTCGGCAATCTCCTTAGCCTCACGCAGCACGCGCTCGATCTGCTTGCTCTCGGTAATGTTCTCCAGCATCGTCAGCGTGTAGCGCGCGCCGCTGGCATCGGTGAAGCGCACCGCGTGGCCACGCACCCAGATGGTGTTGCCGTCGGCCGTCAGCATGCGTCGCTCGAAGGTAACGGGGCCGCGCTCGTGCTCGAGCTGCACGCGTCGCGCCGCATGGCCGGCGTCCACATCTTCCGGATGGCAAAAGGCGATCAGGTCCTTGCCGATCACCTGGTCGATCGTGTAACCGAGCATTCGCGCGTGAGCCGCGTTGGCGCGTACGATGCGAAAGTCCGGTGCCTGGATGGCCGCCGCCACCGGCGACTCGTCAAAGAGCGCCCTGAAGTACTCTGCGCTCTCACGCAGCGCCGCCTCGGTACGCTTGCGCTCCGTGATGTCAGGGCTGATGAGCGCGTACTGGAAGTAGCGTCCCTGCTCGTCGCGCAGCGGCTGGCCCTCGACCTCGAGCACCCGGGCATCACCGTCGCGCGTATAGGCAATGAATTCAACACGGCATGACTCGCCACGCGCAATGGCCTCGCCGATGGCCACGATCGTCGACGCGTCCGTGTCGGGACCTTGCAGCAGCGTGTGGGCGACGCGCCCGCGCACATCCTGCAGCGAGTAACCGGAGAACTGCGCGCAGGCGTCGTTGGCCCACTGGATGCGTCCGGACGTATCCAGAATCATTACCATCTGCTCTGTTCGCGATGCCACCATCGCCAGACGGCTCGCCTCGACTTCGCGCTCACGGAGCTCGCGTTCGGCACGCTGCCGCTCCGCCACACGCGACAGCTCGACGCTGATCGCCTCCAGCAACTCGAGCTGCTCGGTCGTCGCCTCGACGCGGTGATCGCAGAAGAACTCGATGAACGCGGTGACGTGGCCGCGCGCGATGACAGGCACAACGATGCCCGTCTGCAACCCGGCATCCAGCGCCTCGACCAGGCGGTTCCAGTTCGCCATGCGTGACAGGTCGGACACCCAATGCGGCGTACCTGAGAGGTAGGCGCGCCCGATCAAATGGTCGGGCGATGGAATGATCGGGGTCCGGTTGCTGACATTGATGAACAACCCGAAGCGTTCGCTGTCGCGGGCGAACCAGATCGAGCGAGGCGGCATCGGCGCCGCGGTGACATCTTCCTGCAGCAGCGCAACACGCCCGAGCGGCCAGTCCAGATACGCGCCAATCTCGCGCAAGGCGCGCTCGAGCGTCTCTTCGACCGAGTCACCCTCGTTCGCAGCCGCTGCCAGACCGCGCAGCAGGCGCATCTGCGCGTACTGATGCTGCAGCTCGAGGCTGTTCTGCAGTTCGCTCTTATGGGCGCGCGCCAGCCGGTCCGAGTGCGAAAGCAGGGCGGTGGTCATCGCCTCGAAAGAGCCGACCAGTGAGTCGAGTTCATCGCCGCGACGAGCTGCGGGCCGACCGGCAAAGCGACGCGACAGCTCTTCGGCCCGCTCCGTGAGCACTTTCACCGGTGCGATCAGGTAGCGCGTGAGATAAAGGCCCGCCGCGATCGTCGCCAGAATCGTGAACAGTACGACCGTGGCAAACGCGTTGGTCGAGTCGCTCAGCTCACCGTAGGCGTGATCGTTGGGCATCAGCACGGCAACGGCCAGAGGTTCGGGCAGCAGCTCCAGCGGCTTGAGCGCGACATCCAGCGCACCGTCCAGCGCGATGGCTCCGCCGTCGCCATGCGCAACACGATCAGCGATCTTGTCGAGCCAGCGGGGGTCGTCCGCCGAGGCCGAGCCCGCGAGCGCACGTCCACGTGCAACCAGGCCGATGTCAAGACCGATGCGACTCGCCAGCCGCGTGATGTACTCGGCGCCAACGCGGTGCTCCGCGGCCACCGCTCCAATAACACGCGTGCCTGCATGAACCGGGACGACAGCGCGCAGGTTCAGCCCCTCGAGCCACTCTTCCGCCGTTAGGGTTTCGCTGCCCGCCAGCGCCTTGCGCACGGCGTCGGCCTCGGCGGCGCCGGTCAGGCGATACCGTCCCGGGTCGCCGAGTCGATCGATCAGCTGGCCGCGTGCGTCGTAGATCTCGGCGACGATGTCGCCGCCGAGGCGCCGCGTGCGCTGCGCCCAAATGCGGACTGCGTCGTCGGCGTCAGCACTATTCAGCGCCGCCACCAGGTCGGAGCGTTCCGCCAGCGCTCGAGCAGCCTGCTCGACGCCGCGGTAGTCATCGAGGATCGAGGCCTCCACCGTCGACGCTCCGCGCTCGGCGCGCGCGCGCTGCTCCGCGACGAAGAGCGCCGCTGAGCTGCGGTGGTGGAAGTAGTAGCTGACGCCGACAGCCCAGCTTGCAACCAGCACGAGTACGACGATCAACGGCAGCGCAATCGAGCGGAATCGCGCGTGGCCTCCGGGCAGCACGATCGGGTGGAAAGCGGCATCGTTGCGCGCCGTTGCGCCGGTGTCGGAAGCGAGCGGCCTGGTACGACCCACGCGCGCATCCAGCAGGCGACGAAGTCGCTGCAGCAGGGAGGAACCTTGGACGTGCGGCATGGGCGGGGCGCGAGCGGTCGCACCGGGCAGGCGATCACGGCAGGCTAGTCGGTAATGCACCCGCTAGCCCTCTCGAAAAGCTGCCCGTTCCGCAGGCATTTCGCCCGCCGTCGACCAGCCAGCGACAACTCGCGCGGAGGCGTCTGATGCTGCACAATCGCCACCGGTGGGGACGGCACAAATTCCGATAGCAGAAGGCAATTCGCGTGGTTGTCCACGCGAGCGGGTACTTGCACCCACGCGCCAGGCGAACCGGGCCAAGTGCTTGCTCGCCGGACTGGCGATCGTGTATGCCGCACCATCGGCGGCGGCAATTTCCGGTTTCGCGATGGCGCCGTGGCTGCTGGCGGCGGCCGTTATCGGTGCATTGCTCGCCTTGGCGGGCGTGGTCCTATCACAGCAGCGCCGCAACCGCGATGAGCTCGGCCGACTGAAGCTCGCGCTGGCCGCCTCGGCAAGCTGGACCTGGCGCACCAGTCCCGAAGGGGTAGTCGTCGAAGTGGAGCGCGGACAGCGCACTGTCGATTGGTTTGACTGTGCAACACTGGTCGGCCGCCGACCGTGGGAGATCGAACTTGGCGCCAGCCCCCCGCCCGCGCTGACACAGGCACTCGCCGACCGGGCGCCGTTCTTCGATGTCCGCCTCGATATCGATGTGCCCGCGCCATCGGCGACCCGCCGCGCGCTTGCGATGTCCGCCGTGCCGGTCTTTGCACCTGCGGGGACGTTCGCGGGCTACGTCGGCGCTGTCCACGACCTGACGCCTCTGCTCGCCCACCTTTCGGCCGCGCAGCCCGAAGCGGTCGACCAGCTTCGTACGGATCTCCGGCAACGCACGCGGCAGCTTGCTGAGCGCTCGACCGAACTCGACCACGCCGTACGCGAACTCGACAGCTTTTCGTACTCTGTCTCGCACGACCTGCGCGCGCCACTGCGCGTGGTCGACGGTTTTGCAACGATCGTGCTCGAGGACTACGGCGACCGCGGCAAGCCGCTCGACGATCTCGGGCGCGACCACTTGCGTCGGATCGTCGCCGCCAGCCAGCGCATGAACTCGATGATCGAGACGCTGCTGTCGTTGTCCCGCATGACCAGCCGCGAACTGACTCGCGAGCGGATCGATCTTTCCCAACTCGCGCGCGAACTGGCCGACGACCTGCGGGCTCACGACCCTGCCCGCGTTGTCGAGTTCGTCATCGCGTCGGACCTTCGCGTCGATGGCGATTCAACGTTGCTCCGCCTCGTATTGCAGAACCTGCTCGGCAACGCATGGAAGTTCACCGCCAAGAACCCCCAAGCCCGTATCGAGCTGGGCGTCAGGCAGGAAGGCGGCATTCCGAACTACTTCGTTAAGGACAACGGCGCCGGCTTCGACATGCGCTTTGCAGAGAAGCTGTTCGGCCTGTTCCAGCGTTTCCACAGCGCGAGCGAGTTCGCCGGAACCGGCGTCGGACTTGCCACGGTGCAGAAGATCATCCGCCGCCACGGCGGCCGCATCTGGGCCGAAGCGCTCCCCTCGCCCAACCCCGGGCACGGGGCGACGTTCTATTTCACGCTCTGGGAGTAGCGCTCCTCGTGTACGCGACTGCTGCGCGGTCGCACGTGCACTCGTCGCGGCACGTTTCTCGCTGCGCGAGAAACGCAAGGACTGATCAGTCGGCTGCAGTCCGGAGCGGCCGCGCGCTCCGCCGACTTTCAACTGCACGGCACCCACCCGTCCTACCGCCAAGCGGGAGGAGATGGACACTCCCTGCACCCTCCTCGCCCGGCGAGGAGGGAAAGGAGAGCGAATGCACGTGCACGCCCGGCAACGCCGGTCGTGCACGTGCATTCGCGACGCCTATCCAATCTTCCATTCATTCCCGCACTTCGCGCACCGCACCCTCAGCCAGCGAGGGCGGCCGGCTTCGGGCGGGTCGTCGTCGGTCGTGGCCTCCTGCCCGAGGACGCGGAACTTGCCCCAGGTTGCGCAGCTCGGGCACGTAGCCGCCTCCGCGAACTGTTCGGCGCGCGCCAGCAGCACATTGAATCGGCGCCACGCCACGAGCATCAGGATGCCGCCGAGTGCAGCCATAAGCAGGATGCTCAGGTAGCCGGTCGACGATTTCATGTCGCCCAACACCTCGGCACCGGCGAGCATCATGATCAGGGCGACGAAGCCCATCGCCAGGTACGCATGGCTTTCGATCAGCTGGCGCTCGTACCAGCGCCGGAAGCCGTACTTCTGAATGTAGTCGATGACCGGCATCGCACGGTTCAGCGGCGGATCGAATTCAACCGGTTTGCGGCCTCGACCATGTTGGCCGCCAGTCGTTCGGTCGTCGTGCCCTCGGCGCGCGCCTGCGCCCGCAAGGCCTCATGCGCTCTTTCGAAGTCCAGGCGCAGTCGTTCCATCAGGATGCCGATCGCGACGTACTCGTCGCTCGCGGGAGCTTTGGCGTCGTCTGCCGTCACCGCGGGTGGTGCAGCCTTGATTTCCTCCCAGCGTCCCAGCGCAGCCCGCACCGCGGGCACGATCTGGCGAACGTCGAGCGGCTTCACCAGGTAACCGAGCGCTCCCATCCGGGTGGCTTCTTCGACGATGTCAGCATCGCCAAATGCGGAGAGGAACATGAAGCCAGTCGCCGTATTGGCGGCGAGATAGCGCGCCACGTCCATGCCCGACTTGCCCTGCATGCGCATGTCGAGGATCGCCAGCCGCGGCTTGAACTTGCGCGCCAGCAGGATGGCGTCATCGCCGTTGTCGGCCTCGATCACCTCGAATCCGGCCTGCTTGAGCCCGGCCACCAGCGTCGCGAGCACGAGGCGGTCATCGTCGACAACGAGTATCAGCGGTTGTTCTTCAGTCATCTTTTCGTTTTCATCAGCATTGCACCGACGCCATTCCCATTGCGTCAGACATTCTCCTCGCGAACGGCCGGCGGGAATAGCTGCAGCCGCGCCAGAACGACGGCGCCGGAGGCTTCGATAGACAGGCGCGCGCCGCGGCGCGGCAGCAGCGCCTTCACCAGCCCGAGACCCGACACGCTCGCGGCGATGTCCGCCAGACTGAAGCCGGTCGGCAACTGCCCCGGATTCTCGATGACGAACTCCATGCCTTCCGGCCGCGAGGCCACGTGCACCCGAACGGCCTGGTCGCGCGTGCTGCGATGCTTGATTGCGTTGGTGCCCAGCTCATTGATGACGAGCGCGAGCGGTACGGCCTCGTTCTCGGGCAGACCGAAGCGCCACAGATCCGGCGGCGGCGGCTCGAAGCGGATCTCGGCACCGAACATGCTGGTCAGGTTCTGGAAGATACCCTGCGCAACGCCAAGCACCGGCAGCGTGCCGGTGGAGCGGATCTGCAGCCCGTGCACCTGCGCGATCGCCTGAATCTGCGCCGCCGCCTCCTCCAGCGCGGGAGCTACCTCGGGCCGTGCGGTGGCCGCCTGCTGGATCAGTCCTGCCACGCCCTGCAGGTTGTTCTTGATGCGGTGATGAACCTCGCGCACGAGGATGTCGCGCTGCTTGACGACTTCCTCCATCCGCTGGCGCTCCGCCGCCGCACGTTCGGTCACGTCTTCGGCAACGCCGAAGACCCGAATGGCACCGTCCTCCATCCGGACCGGATTCAGCCGCACGCTGACCAGACAGACACCGCGCGATGGATGATTGATCCGCACCGTGAACTCAGTTCGCAGCAGGCGCCGCATGCGGGCCACCAGCCGTGGCAACATGCGCAGGATGACAGGCGCATCCTCCACAATTACGTGGCGCAGCGCACTGCGCGGATTCTCGATCAGTTCCTCGACCGGCGCGCCGATCAGCGACTCGTAGCGCGGATTGACGTACAGCACGCTCGAGAAATCACCGGTCATGATGAAGACCAGCTGGTCGATGTTCTCGGCGAACTGGCGGAAGCGCGCCTCGGTCTCGCGCAGCGCGACCTCGGCCCGGACTTCCTCCGTGAGGTCGTCGATGATCGACATCACATAACGCGGATGCGATTCGACGCCGGGGCCTGGCTCGAAGAGCGGCACCACGCGCTGGTTGACCGTGAGCCGCTTGCCGTCGGCGCGCAGCATGACGTCGCGCGGCCGGTCGACCTGGGTGCCGGTCGCCAGCGCCTTGCGGTCGAGCTCGGCGTATAAATCGGCGAACTGACGCGCGTAGACCTCGCGCCACGTCCGGCCGACGACCTGCTGGCGCGACAGTCCGGTGATCTGTTCGCCGGCACGATTCAGGCTGACGAAGCGCCCGGTCTCCGCCTCCCGCACCGAGACCAGCACCGGCAGGTTCTCGACCACCAGGTCGAGGTAGTTGCGCACGCGGCGCAGTTCTTCCTCCGACCGCCGTCGCGCATCGACGTCCATCAGTGTCAGGATCAGGCCGCGGTCAGGCGCGGCCGGGTCGAGCGGAGTGCCGTTGCCGGCGCACCAGAACTTGCTCCCGTCAGCCCGCTGCATCAGCAATTCGAAGGAGTAGCGCTCATCCCCGCCCGCCGCGTCGATGACCTCCGTGCTGACACGGTCCCAGTCGGCCGGATGCGCGAAGAGCGTGGAGACCACCAGCTCCGAATAATCGCGCGGGTCGTAGCCGAACAGTCGCTCGGTGGCGGCATTCGCCTTCAATATGAGGTCGTTGGCGACGTAGAGCATCGCCACCAGCGCGTTGTCGAAGATGAGCTGCAGCTCGTTCAGCGTCGAGCGCAGTTCGCGTTCGGAGCGCTTGCGTTCGTCGATGTTGACGAAGGCAAAGATGTAGCCGAGCTCCGGCCGCTCAGCACTGACAGCGCGCCCCTGCACGGCAACCCAGATCGGATCGGCCTTGCGCCGGTACATGTACAGCTCGAACTCACAGGCCCCGGACTCCGCGATGCGCGGGTAGTGCTCCGCAAGACTGGCGAGCAACAGGTGATCCGTCGGATGAGTAAACAACTGCATCTGGTTGACGAGCCCGCCTGGATCGCAGGCCATCAACTCTTCCATCGCACTGTTGGCCCGTACCGGCCGGCCGTCGCGCACGAACAGTAGTCCCACCAGCGCGGTATCGAAGATCAGCTGCTGCTGCGCCAGCGCCGTCTGCAGTTCCTCTTCCTGTTTCCTGCGCTCCGAGATGTCGAGGATCGAAGCGATCATGCCCTTGGCGCCGACCTTGGCGTCGACCTTGCGCAGCGATACCAGCGCCCAGAAGGCCCCGTTGCGCCCTTTCATCAAGCCTTCGAACGAGGCCGGCGCGCCGGTCGCTAGCTGCGCCCGCAGCGAGGTGATGGACTCGAAGTAGTCGGATTCGGCCGAAAAGAGCGCTCCGACCGGTGTGCCGACCAGGGCCGAGCCCGGATGCCCGAACATCACCTGCGCCTGGGCGTTGCAGCGGACCACGCGGTCGTCCTGCAGGTGCAGCACGCCCATCGAAGTCGCGTCGAGCACGACGTTGAGCTCCAGCAGCGATCGGCTGAGAGCTTCGCGCTGGCGCTTCATCTCCGACACGTTCTGGAACGTGTAGATCGCTTCTCGCAGGCCGTCAGGCCCGGACGCTTCCGACTGGATCGGCCGAGCCTGCACCAGGCACCAGATCGGCTCGCCGTCTTTGCGGAAAAGCACGACTTCGCCGCTGGTTGTCTGGTTGGCGCGCACCACCGGCATGCCCGAGATCTCGTTCGGCATCCGGTTGTCGCGGTCGATCGTCAGATCCCACAGCGGCATGCCGATGACCTGTCCGTCGCGGTAGCCGAACATGTCGGCGAACTCGCGGTTGGCCAGCATGATCTTGCCCGACATCGCCTGGGCCACACCGACCGACATGGTTTCGAACAGCGTCTGCTGGTCGCGCAACGCCACCTGCAGCTGCTCCTCGAAGATCTTGCGATCCGTGAAGTTCTCGAGCACGACAAGGTAGTGCCGCAGCCCGCTGCCGGCTGCCACCGCACGCACATTGACCTTGGTCCAGACGAGCGAGCCGTCACGGTGGACGAGCCGGCGCTCGGCCGCTTCGCTCTGGCTGCTACCCGCCAGCAGGCGATCGCGCATCTGCCGAAAACCAAGCTGATCGTCCGCCAGCACGAAGAGTTCCGGGTCGCGGCCCGTCAGCTCCTCGATCGAGTATCCGACCGTCGCGCTGGCCGCGCGATTGACGCCGATGACGCGGAAGCCCGCGTCCAGCAGCAACGCTGCCACCGGGCTTTCGTCGAACAGTGCACGGAACCGCTCCGCGCTCTCCGTCAGCGCATCCTCTGCACGCTTGCGCTCGGTCGCATCGCGCGCGAGCAGCAGGATGAACTCGCGTCCGCCCTGCTCGATCCGCTGCACCACGACTTCGACCGGAAACGTCGAACCGAAGCGCGTTTGATAGGTTGCTTCGCCCTGGTAGGCCCCGCGCGAGCGAAGTTGTTCGTGCAGGGCATCGAATCCGTGCTCGCCCAGGCCGGTGTCGATTTGTGCCAGCGCTAGGCCGCGCAGCGCGTCTCGCTCGTAGCCAAGCGCGGTAAGCGCCGTTTCGTTGGCATCGACCACGAGGCCGTTCCGGTCCACTTCAAGCACCATCTCGCCGACGCGCTCGAGCGCGCGGCGCAACGCTGCGAGCGAGCCCTCGGCAAAGTGTTCGCGGTCGATCCGCTCGACGGTGATAAAGACCCCATCGAAGCGGCCGGTCGGGTCGAACACCGGCGTAAGTTTTACCCGCAACCACGGGCGTTCACCCTCGGGGTAGCGCGCTTCGACTTCGATCGGCGCGCGCACGACTTCTCCGGCCATGCGCTGCACCTCGACTCCCAGCCCGGCCAGCACCGACAACCCGGGCGCTTCGTCGAAGGCCCGACCCAGCACCGCCTCGGCAGCCACGCCCAGCAGGGACTCCAGGTGTTCGTTCCAGACGCGATAGACGCACTTTCGGTCGAGCACCCCGATGCCGATGCTGGCGCTCGCCAGCAGACTCTCGACAAACTCCGCCGCCGCACGCGTGGCCCGCAGCGCCGACTTCGGAACCGTGATGTCGCGCAGCACCGCCGTCACGTGGGTGTGAACAGGCTCCACGCCGGTCTCCACCTGCAGGTGGACATCGAAGAGCTTCGCGCCCATCGGATGCGGGTAGGAGAACTTGAACCAGCGACCTTCGTGCGATTCGAAGACCGCCGTTAGGCTTTCGTTCCAGAGTGGAGCGAAGTCGGAAAAGTGCTCGACGTCCTCCAGCCGATGATCGATGAACTGCCAGCGCGAGACCGCCGTGGCGCGCTCGACCGCCGGGTTTGCATACACGACGCGGCGCTCGGCGTCGAAGCGCAGGATCGCGTCGGGGCATTCCTCGAAAAAGCCGAGGCCTGGTGCCGCCGTGAACGCCGCGCGTGTCTGAGTGAGGAGCGGCTCCGCACTCGACTCGCCGGCGACACTCCCGAGTGCGAGTGCCCGATCTCCGGACATCACGTCCGGCGCCCGCAACGGTGCGTCACCACGTCGTTCCCGCTGAGGTGTCGGGCGGTGAATCCGGGCTGTGGTGTCGGACACGCGGTTGGTGGCAGGGCGCGATCGGGGCTGGTCAAGAATACTCCACGCGTGCCCCTTGCCGGGCCGGCATCGCATCCGGGCAGAAGCCGCCAAATGCCGTGTCCCGGCGTGCGTTGACTAAAGTTCGCGCCAGGGGTGCCGAACTCTGTCCCATCGATGGCATCGAGCGCCCATGAACACTCCCTTTCTTCCTGAAGCCCTGCGGGATCACTGGATCGGACCGGTCCTGAAACACGCAACGCAAGCCGACAGCCGCGGTGCCTGGTGCGGCTTTGCCGCCCGGCTGCGCGTTTACAGCGGTGTGGACGCGGCACGCGTGTCGACGATGCAGCAAGTCATCGTGTCGGGGCATTACGTGAGTGACTCCGGCGCCGTGGCCAATGCCGTGCTGGCGTCTCTTGCCCTGCCAAGGAGGCATTGAGCCATGGGCAGTCGACCCGCGTCGCATCTATTCGCTGAACTGGTCCATGTTCTGCATGACGAGAGCGATGCCCTCGTCGCCAACGACTCCGCCCGGTTGCTCGACGCGACCCACCGCAAGGAGCATCTGCTGCGGCTTCTGGCTCCTCAGGCCAATGCTCTGCGCGCCATGCGCCGGTCTGGCAGTGACGAGCTCGAGCGCTTTGCGCGGGAAGCCGCCCAGCTGGCCGCGCTCGACAGCACCCATGTCGTCGCGGGCTTGAGTTCGAGCCGCGCATCGGCCATAGACAGTCGCATGGCCGCCATCCGGGCCGCCCACACCGACTGAGCGCACGCGGGCCTCTGCCGCGGCCACGCCCCTGTCAAACGCGCCGGAACGCGCGGCCTCACCAGTTCTTGAGCTTTGAGCGCAGCCGGGCGACAGCCTGGCTGTGCAGCTGGCACACGCGGGATTCGGTGATGCCCATGACCGCGCCGATCTCGCGCAAATTCAGATCCTGCTCGTAATACAGGCTCATCAGCAGCTTCTCGCGCTCCGGCAGCTCGTCGATCGCGCCCACCAGCGCGTGACGGAAGCGCTTGTCGCGCAGCCACTCGCCCGGGTCGCCACTGCTGACGGCGAAGTGGCGCTCGAGATAGTCATCGTCATCGTCGTAGCTCCCCAGATCATCGAGGTAGACCAGCTGCGAGCCCCGCGCCTCGTGCAGCAGCGAGTGGTACTCCTCGATCGGGAGTCCGAGTTCCGCGGCAATCTCGCGCTCGCTGGGCGCGCGCGTGAGCTTTCCTTCGAGCCGGTGGATCGCGTTCTCGATATCGCGCTGGCTCTTGCGCGCCGAGCGCGGCAGCCAGTCGTTCGCGCGCAGTTCGTCGAGCATCGCGCCGCGCACACGTTGCGACGCGTACACCTCGAACTGCGTGCCCTGTGATTCCTCGAAGCGGCAGATCGCGTCCATCAGCCCCATCATGCCGGCCTGGATCATGTCGTCGAGCTCGACGTTGGCCGGCAACCTGGCCACCATCTGATGCGCAATGCGACGGACCAAGGGCGTGTACTGGCGAACATAGTCATGCCGCTCGAACAATCGCGGCGTGGCATAGCTGTACAGGAACGCTTCGTTTTTCACGACCCACCTCACTGACCCGGATGGTCAGCATTCTTCGTGGCGCATGTCGACAACGAAGGGGCGAATATCGGCACGAAGGCCGGACATTTAAGGGCGGAGCGGGACTTTTTTTGCGAGCGCCCACTCCGCAACCTGCCGCTCGTCGGGCGAAACCGAAATGCGCGGGATTGCCGCTGCATTCCAGCCTGTCGCTCGTTCAAGCGCTTGCACTCGCGGGCCGATGCAGTGGCTTATGACGCATCCAGATCGTTCGACGATGACCCGCGCACAACTGATGAAGCAGCTCGCCCAGATTGCGACCCGCCCTCTGGTGGAAGACATGCACCAGCCCGTGCTTGAAGCGCCGCGGGCACCGGTCGCCGAGCGCGATCTCTATGTGTGGTTTGAGGACACTTCGACGCGCGCCCAGGATGGTCGTCGCGGCATTGCGGGCCTTCCCGAGTCACTGCTACCGTACGCACGAGGCATGCGTGTGGTCGAGCGTCGCTTCGCCGAGGGCCACATGCACCTGCTGTGCGCCGTGCGGTTGAAGTGCCAGGGTGATGCGGCCGACCGTGTCGCCGCGCTCTACACGGCGGCACTGTCCGTCGGCACCGTCGCCTGGATCGGCACCGGCGCCCAGTACGAGCGGACGTGGATCGAGATGTACGGCGCGCGCCCGCTCCTACCGAAACCCTAGTCAGACCTGTCAGCCGTCCCAACGCGTGGACGCAGGGCGCCGCGACCGAGGGCGGCCGTACGAGCCTGTGTCGTTCGCACGCGCCGACGCATGACCACCCAGCGAGTTTCTTCAGCGCCGCACGGTGATCAATCTGGTAGCCGCCGCGTTGCTCCCGGTCGCTTCGGCGAGCAAGGCCTCGGCGCGCGCCGCACTCGCTGCGACACCGACGCCGCTCTTGTACATGTGAGCGAGAACAAACTGACTCGTCGTGCTGCCATTCAGTGCCGCGGCCCGGAACCAGCGGGCCGCGCAAGCGGGGTCAGCAGCAATTTCCTCACCATACAGCGCCGGCCCAACGAGATGCATCATCCCGACCAGTTCCTGGGCCTGGACATCGCCCTCCAGACCGCGTTCTTCGAACAGCGCGAGCGCTTCGGCGAAACGACCGCTTTCATACGCAGACTCGGCATCGGCGGCCGACGCCGAGGCGGCACTGGTCGCCACCCAGACCGCAGCCAAGAAGGTCATCTTCATCGACATCGCACTCTCCCGGTTTTCGTCACCCCGCCAGGGAATCCAGCGGGGAGTGGTCGTACTCTAGGAAAGCGCGGCACGTGCGTCTGTCTACAGAGCAGCGCGCTGACCGTGAATATTCGACAAGCCGGCGACGCACGACCACAACCCGACGTCGACATACGCCACACCGTGAACTACAAACCGGAGTTCGCCCACGTGGAGTCGTGTCGATGTCTTAATTGTTGAGTTTCGTCGCGGACGTGCTGACGGCGGTGTCCGCCCAGGCCGGGCGGCCTGTTTTGAAGGATGAGCACAAGGCGGGCGAGATCCCCTACGGAAAGATCGTCCTCGTCGACGACGGGACCTGCCCTCAGGGAAAAGTGAAGGCAGCTACCGGCGGCCGTTGCGAAAAGGCGATACCACGCAAGACCCGGTGTGTAAGGCAGCCCGCCAAGTCAGACTGATCACCTGCTGCCAGGACAGGCCGGAAGTTTGCATTGCCGTCGCCTCCGGCGCCGCTGCGTGCCATCGCGATGCCGCGGCGGTCGGGGAGCCTGCCCGGTGTACGCTAGCTCTCGTGAAACGTAGCGGTGTCCAAAAAATTTCCCATTTCACCCAAGAACCCTCATCGCATCTGCTGGGGCTGCGACAAGTATTGCCCGGCCGATTCGCTGGCCTGCGGCAACGGTTCGGAGCGCACGCAGCACCCGGTCGAGCTGTTTGGCGAAGATTGGCAACTTTGGGAGCCGGCCTCTTCAATGGGTCCCGCGTCGCTTGAAGAGCCGGGCTCGTCGTCCCGCTAGGCCCGGACCAAGGTCCTGTGAGCGTGACTGTCCTCAAGCCCGATGATCAATCCGCCGGCGCACCAGACGATTCGATCAAGTTATCAGCGAGCCTCGCGCAGCCCCGCCAGTCTGGTCGACGACGACGGTGGTACCGCTGGGATGCCCGAACGGTCAGGACCCGCGCCGGTAAGTGCTGACCGCGCACGACGAGTTGTTGGTGCTAGACAGCCAAACGAGAGTTGACGACTAGCGGAAATCAGCTCGACAGCCCATGAAGATCTTCGTCTCCTACAGCCCTGAGGACAGCGAGCTGGTCGCGGCGATCATTTCCACCTTGTGTGCGAGCAACAGCGCGCTCGTCTGCTGCGACGCGGACTCGATACGCGCCCGTGGCCGATGGCGCGAAGAACTGGGAAATGCCATTTCCGAGGCGAGTGTGGTCCTGGTGTTCTGGTGCCACCACTCGAACACGTCGTACGAAGTGCGGAAGGAGTTCGCGCTCGCGCTCGAGCGGAGCAAGGACGTCCTGCCCTTGCTCCTGGATGAGACTCCGTTGCCCGGCAAACTTGCCGACTGTCGCAGCATCGACTTCCGTGGCCGCATCAAAGCGCTCCACGCCGGGTCGCCCGGGCGGGACGAGACTGTGCATATGGCAGAACAGGTCGAGGCGGATCGTCTGATCGCGAGCAACTTGTCGCGACACTACGAGGAATTGCTGATCATGAGCCTCGCCCGGGAAATCGAGACCGAACTGGCCTCGATGCTGAGACCCAAGTGACGAGCCCGCGCCGCAACGGTCATCGCTACCCGTTCGGGCCATGAACCCACCGCCAAGCCACATCGGCTCGGTGCGGACCCACGCGCGCCGGAATGCCAAGTCCAGGCGCCCGGCCAGGCCCACGTGGCAGGGGCTTTCTAGTAGCCCATCCGCATCGAAGTGTCGTCCTGGTCCTCGACGTCGACCTTGGCCGATGCCGGCAACTTCGCGATGATCTCCTCGACCATGCGCACGTGCTCAGCCTCCTCGTCACGCAACTCTTCGAACAGCGCCTTGATGTCGGGTTGCTTCACGCTGCGCAGCGCCCGGTCATAGAAAGGCGAATGCCTTCTTTTCTGAGTGCAATGCCACTTGGTAAGCCTTGTACTCGGACATGTACCGATGCGGCGCGCCGACGTCGGGGGCTTCCACATCGAAGATGTCATCGCGCTTGACTCTTACCGGCTCCTCGCCGAACAGTTTTCGCCGACGCTCGGCGAGTTCATCACCGTGCTTCTTCTCGTTTTCTGCCATTGACTGGAACACCGACCCGGCGTCGTTGGAGAACCCGCTCCCGATCTGCGTGGCAAACAAGGTGTACCGCTCGAACGCCTCGACCTCGATTAGATGGGCCAGATCGAGAGTGTCCATCAATGTGAGCGTGGAGAAATCGACTTTCGCGGGCATAGGTTCTCCGTAGTCAGTGCGGCGCGCCGTTGATTGGGCGTGAGCCTGCCAAGTTGCCAAAGGTTTTTAGTCTGTCATCCTGCCACTCAAGACGGTAGCACCGCGCCGGGCTTTCGTCCGCGGCACCGAAGCCCCGTCGGACCCGCTGTGATAGACGCCGCCCGCAAGACATTCGGGTTGGAATCCGACGTGGACGCGACGGGGCGGAGTCGTCAATGCGACCGCCGCCGATCCGCCGCACTCGCAGTGGATCGCGCCCCCAGGACGCCACGTCCCCGGGAGCCGTCGATGCGGTCCGGCCGCCAGGGCGTGCTGTCGCCTTCGTCCCGCGGTCACAGCAAGGCCAGCACGAGCGGCATCGCTCAGGCGATGTGCCCGGCACCGATGACGTTCGGCACGACGTCCCTTAGCGACGACCGCGTCCCGCTTGTGGCCCACAGCCTGCCGACCCGGGTAGAGAAGCGCACACGACAGGCTCAGCGCGATAAACGACACGGCCGTATTGACGAGCAGGTGCGGGATCAACCGACCCAGCAATGAGAGCCAGAGCGTCACCGGTGCGATCGCCGCCAGCAGGCAGGCGATGATCCCGGCGCCTGCCACCCACCGGCACTCAGTCTGTGCGTCGCTCTTCGGCTGCCGCCGGCAGGGCAACGCTCCCGATGAGCTGCTGCAGTCCATTACGGACCGCTGGCGTCAGGCCGACGAACTCGAGCCCGATGCGGGCCGGTTCGCGGCCGCCCGCCGTCGGTTCGGTATGGCGTACCCGCAGCGCAACCTCGAAGCGGCGTCCACTCGCGGTCTGGATCTGGCAGCCCTGGATGACCCGCCCGACGGCAAACAGGCTTCGGTCGAGCGGCCCTTGCAGCGACATGCCACCCAGGCTGAGATCGAAGACACGCAGTGCATGGCTGTGAGCCGATCCGGGTGCGCCTGGCACATGGCATATCAACGCTGGCGTTTTCACCCGCAGCGAGGCACGCCTTTGTAGCCGCAGCATCTCGTGCGGCAGCGGCAACCGGAACGCGGCGCTTCGGGGCGTCAGCGAGTGTCCGCTGCGGGTCGTGAACTGCAGCTTCACGTTGTCGATGAACCCGACAATGACAAGCTGGGAAGCCGCGCCTATCGCGGCGCGCCCGATCGCATCCACCGTGAGGTCGATGATCAGTTCATCGGCGCCGGCGTGGACATCAAGGACGCTACCTACGGCAAACGCCGTGTCGTCACCGTAATAAAGGGTGACCAGCAGGTGCTGGTCGCGAAGCTGGCGCAGCGCCGACACGATCTCCACGCGGGACCGCACCATGAAGCGCGCCAGTTCCGGCGAGGGCGGTTCAGGGAAAGGCGACGTCATTCCCATCGGAACCGCCTCCGGCGGTCGCGGTTGCACGCGACCTTCATGCGTTAGGGCGCGTCGCTGCGCTGCGCCCGGCCAGCAGCGCTTCCAGCTGCTTGAGCCAGGGCTCGGAGAGTTCGCGTATCTCGGCGTCGTCGGCGAGCATGGCCCGCAGCAATGCCAGCCGCTGACGCCGTGCGGCACTGGCGACGGCCGCCTCCGGGTGGGAGCGCTTCAGGGTGGAAATCAGCGCCCGACAGCGGTCTTCTTCCTGTCCCACGGCGTCCCAGTCGCCGGCGCGCGCGGCGTCCAGCATTCGGCGGCTCGCGACCGCAATAGCTTCATAGTGCTGGATCATCGACCCCCGTTCGGGGGTCGCCCGGCTTCCGTCGTCCGGCGGCATCGTTCCCTCGCTGCTGCGTGCTGCTGCTCAACGGAATGAACTTTATCGACCGGAGGCCGGGCGACATCGTCGAAGTGGACGGTCAATCCTCGGTCTTTTCAACGGGGCAACAGCGCCCGGAAATCGTTGTGGACGCTCACTGCTCCCGCTCGAACCGACTCGCAAGCGGCCAGCCAATGCTGCGCGCCATGGTCGCCATGTAGGAAAAAGCCCTACAGGTGCACAAGTCGCAGTCCGACACGACATCGGGCACTGCACCGATTCAACGGCGCCGCGTCCCTTCGCACAATGGCACCACTTTGCAACCAATCACGCCCGCCCAGCGGGCAACAGCCGGAGGGACCGAAATGAGCACCATCGCAGCCAGCAACGAACAACTGCTCCAGGAAATTCGCGAGGCCAACCTCGCCTACCTGGTGCTAGCCCAGCACATGATCCGCGCCGACAAGGCACAGGCACTGTATCGCCTCGGCGTCTCGGAAGAAGTCGCGACAATCATCGACCAGCTCTCCCCGGCGCAATTGATGAAGATTGCCGGCAGCAACCAGCTGATCCTGCGCTTCCGCTTCGACGACGACATGGTGTGGAACCTGCTGACCAGCCACAGCAAGAGCAAGTCGACCGCCGCCGGCGCCGCTGTAGCCGGACTGCACGCCAACATCGTGATGGCCGGCCAGCTGGCCGACGTCACGGCCTGAGCCGCCGACCTCGCGGGGAGCTGAGTCATGCGCATCAAGAGCATCGTTTCCGAGAGCCGCCAGATCCAGCGCGCGATCGCGCTGATCAAGCTGGGCGCGCGCCTGCAGGTGCTGGAGTCCGAGACCGACCTGAGCTACGAGCGCCTGTTGCGCCTGTACAAGGAGGTCCAGGGTGAATCGCCGGCGCGCGGCATGCTGCCGTTCTCGACCGACTGGTTCATGACCTGGCAGCCGAACATCCATTCGTCGCTGTTCCTGAACATGTACGAGTATCTGGACAAGAGCAGCGAGCTGGAAGAGATCGACGCAATCATCAAGGCCTACGAGCTGTATCTCGAGCAGATTCGCGCACAGGGGCTGGAGCCGCTGCTGTCGGTGACGCGCGCCTGGCGCCTGGTGAAGTTCGTCGATGCCGGCATGGTCACGCTGACCCCCTGCTGCAAGTGCAGCGGCAAGTTCGTCACGCACACGTTTGAACTGACCAAGGACTATGTCTGCGGCCTGTGCGAGCCTCCGGCGCGCGCTGGCAAGGGCAAAGCGCAGATCACGACGGCCCCCGCCGACGAGACGCTGCACTGACCGAACCCCGTCGGGCAACCGACGGATTGCCGGTGGAGGCCACGGTCACCGGTAAGTTTTTCAGTGGCATCCTTTCCTCCGCTATTTGGCCCGGGTAACCGGGCCATTTTTTTGGCTGCGGCGCTCGTGTACGCGATCGGCTTCGCCGATCGCACGTGCACTCGCATCGTTAACGCGCGCTGCGCGCGCGCTCAACACCGCTTTGTCGGCTGCGCTCCGGAGCGGCCGCGCGCTCCGCCGAGGATCACTGCACGGCACCCACCCGGCCTCCCGCCACGCGGGAGGAGCTTGACACTCCCCCTGCGCCCCCTCGCCTGGCGAGGGGGAAAGGCAATCTTGGCACTGCGATGCGCCAAGCGGGGGGAGTGCGTAGGTTTGAACTTCGGCGGAGCGCGCGGCCGCTCCTGAGCGCAGCCGACTGATCAGTCTTGAGCGGAGCGCGCGAAGCGAGCGCAGTGCCGCCGCGAGCGCACGTGCGACCGCGAAGCGGTCGCGTACATGAGCGGCGTCAAGCGTACAGCGGCAATTCCAATTCCTGCACGAGCGCGGAGTTGACGAAGGCGTGGAGCGCAAGCCGCTCGGTGTCACCGAGGCCGACGAAGGCAACGCCCAGTGTCGGGTCCGTGGAGCCGGCTTCGGGTTTGCGGACCGCGCGAGCGCGCGCTTCGATCAGGATTTCCTGCTCGGCGACCTGCAAGCGGAACACGACTCGTACCTCGTCGTAGAAGACGGCGAGATCGTCCTGCAACTGGATCGCGGCTCCGGCGGTCGAGAGATCGTGGATCCGCCCTTTCGCGAAGCGACCGCTGGTCTGCTGGCCCGGGTACACCATGCACTGCAGTTCCGTGCGAACCCGGCGCGCTGCACGCAGGTTCCGCCTTTCAACCTGGCGGCTTCCTGCCCAACCGATGTGGAGGTAGGGAAACGGTGCCGTGCAGACCTTCAGCAGCGGCGACGCGAATTCGTAAACGTATTCTCCCGAGAAGCTGCGAAACCGATAGAGCCGCCCCTCCCGCAAATAGAGCGCGGTCTCGTCGGGCGCCGTCACCAGCAACGACTTGCCTTCATGAACGCCAATCAGCTTTACCGTCACGGCCGAATGCAGGCTTTCGCCATCGAGCCACATCTTGAGCTGGCGCCATGACGCGATTTCGCGTGGCGCCGACTGGCGGTCACCCGCCAGCGTCGCACCGGGGCCGACCACGGTCGGCACGGTTATCGCATCGAGCGGGTTCTGCCCAGTCGGGCGGTTCAGCGTGTTGAAACCGACGGCGGTGGGTTCGGTGAGGTCCATGGCGAGTGGTCCCGCAGTGATCTACGTGTCCCAAGTTTGCGGTATTCGGTTTCCACCGGGTGCCCGGAGAACCGCGCCCGGCGCCAGCCAATTCGCGCGCTTCCACCGGATGGCTGCGTCGCTGCCGCCACCGGAAAGTCGATCGCTCGAAAAGCGGCACTGCAGTCAAGACGATGCCTCAAGGTGCCGAAATCCTGGATGTGGAACCGGAGCGGGTTCGTTGCCTTCTTGGTCCCCGCCGAGCACCAGCCTGCTTCGCGTTCCACGCCTAACCCGAGTCCATGACTTCGCCCACTCCGACCCGCTTTCTGGTTGTCGACGATTTCGCAACGATGCGGCGCATCGTGCGGAACCTGCTGGCGGAGCTTGGCTTCCGCCAGGTCGAAGAAGCGAGCGACGGCCGCATGGCGCTCGAGATGCTGCGTCAGGGCGGATATGACTTCGTCATCAGTGACATCAACATGCCGCGCCTCGGCGGCTACGAACTGCTGCAGCAAATCCGCGCCGACGCCGCGATGCAGAGCCTCCCAGTCCTGCTGGTCACAAGCGAAGCGAACAAGGACGATGTGCTGCAGGCGATCCGTCTGGGCGCCAACGGCACGATCCTGAAGCCGCTGACCAAGTCTTCGCTCGAGGAAAAGGTGCGCAACATCCTGCTGCGCTCCAGCGCCTGGCCCTCGAGCCCGGCGCCGCGTACGCCTCCTGCCAGCACTTCGAAGCCTGCCGTCCCCCGCATCCTGCCCAACGCCACGCCGCGCGGCGCCTGAAACTGCGCACGCTTAGAATTCGCAGGGCCCGGTCGGGATGTCGCGGAGGGAACATGAGCGGAGTGCGACGCGGAGCCCGCGTCCTTGCAGCGTTGTCGATAACACTCGTCGTAGCGTGCGCGCCTGATGCGTGGGTCTACAACAAGAAGGCGTCGGGATTCAACGATTACCTGGATACCGTCACGGCTCAGTGCCAGCCGCTGTGGATCGGACAGATGCAACTGACGAAGTTCGATGCATCGTCGGTGCCGAACCAGGGTGGAAACTTCGACATCCTGCTCGATCTGAGTTCGCGCCTCTTCTACAAGCGCATCACCCCACGGCCTTTCGCGAGGCGGTGCAGACTCAGTTCATGACCGCGAACGACCCGCGCACCAACCGCTCGGTCGACTGCATGATCGCGCAGCTGCCCGCGGAGCGACCGACGAACCCGCCGGGCGCTGTGATCAAGGCCCCGTAGCGAAGGCACCGGGCGCGACTTTGCGTCCGGCGGCGGATCAGGTGTGCCCGAGTACCGGGTGCGGCCGGTACGGCTCTTCGAGCGCGGCCATGTCTTCGGTGGACAGTTTCAGCTCCAGCGCCTGGACCGCCTCTTCGAGCTGCCACGTCTGGCTGGCGCCGACGATGGGCGCCGTGACTCCGGGCCGCGCCAGCAGCCACGCATACGCGAGCTTCGCGCTCGACACATCCCTGGCGACGGCCAACGCCTGCAATGCCGCCAGCACCTCGAAGTCGCTGTCCTGGTAATAGAGCTTCAGCGCGATGTCGTCGGTGCGCGCTCGCGCCGTGACGCCGGCAGCGCGGTCGTCCCGACCGCGGTTGCCGGCGAGGAAGCCGCGCGCGAGCGGGCTCCATGGCAGCAGCCCCACCCCTTGGTCGCGCGCCAGCGGGATCATCTCGCGCTCTTCCTCGCGATAGACCAGGTTGTAGTGGTTCTGCATCGAGATGAATCGCGTCCAGCCATGGCGTTCGGCAACGTGCTGCATCTTCGCGAACTGCCACGCCCACATGCTGGAGGCGCCGAGATAGCGCACCTTGCCGGCGCGCACCAGGTCGTGCAGCGCCTCCATCGTTTCCTCGATGGGGGTGGCGGGGTCGAAACGGTGGATCTGGTAGAGGTCGATGTAGTCGGTGCCGAGCCGCTTCAGGCTGGCATCGGCCGCCGCGAAGATTCGCTTGCGCGACAGGCCGCTTTGGTTCGGACGCAGCACCGGCTTCGGCCCCGGATCGTTGCCGCCCTTGAACGCCAGATCCACCGGGTAAAACAGCTTCGTCGCGATGACGACCTCGTCGCGCGAAGCGAACTCGGCCAGCAGGCGACCGGTGATCTCTTCCGACAATCCGGCCGAATACATGTCGGCCGTGTCGAACAGGTTGATGCCGAGATCGAACGCGCGGCGAACGATGGGCCGCGCCGCCGCTTCGTCCAGCACCCACGGCCGCCATGCGGCGTGCCGAAGGTCATCATGCCGAGCGCGATGCGGGAGACCTTGAGTCCGCTCGCTCCGAGGTTGACGTACTGCATCGAGGCGTTAGCTGAGGCCGAGGATGCGGCCAATGCGCGCGATGTAGTCGGAGCCCTTCAGGGCATCGCCGAACAGTTCGTCGGACAGCGCCGCCAGGCGATCACGAACCCCGTCAGTCCCTGGTTCAACTCACCGTGCGACGGCTCCGGTGCCGACAGCGCGTTGCGCAACTGGTCGACCTCGCTGCGCAAGGTATCGAGGCTCTCGCCGCCTGCCCGGACCTTCGCGAGGTCGCGTTCGAGTTGCTCCACAAGTCGGGTGACGTCGTCCAGGTTCACCCGTTCCGGCACGGTGTTGCTCATCTGAAACCCCTGCTTGATGCCAATGATTCAGTCTACGCTGGCCATCGCGGCCGCCGCCGCCGCCCGTGAGCCGCCGGCATAGTCTCGCTTTAGCGGTCACTTTGCAACGAAGCGCGATGTATCTCCTGCACGCCTCTCCACCCGACCGCTGGTCGTCCTGGCCTGGCTCATTACCGTGCCGCCGGTGCTGCTCGCGGTGATCCGGGCGCGCCGCCGACCCAGCAGCGCGCAACAGCCTGGTCGCTGGCATCGTGGCCGTCGCGAGGTTGTGGGCACTGCACGCTCGCTCGCCGGACGGGCTGGACTTCGGCCTGCTCGGCGTCGCTCTTCGCGTTGGTGTTCGGCCGCCACGTGCCGTCTCGGGCTGCTGGCGGCGGTCGCGCTGCAAACCGTCCTGGACGGCGGCAGCTGGGCCAACTTCGGCATCAACGGCGCCTGCTGGCGGTGGTGCCCGCTGCTGGCAGGCGCTTCAGCGGCAGATCGAACAGCGGCTGCCGAAGAACGTCTTCATCTTCATGATCGGCAACGGCATGTTCGTCACGCTGGCGGTGACGGTGGCCACCAGCACGACTGCTGGCGGTCAGCGCTCAAGCCGCGGCGCCCCGGATCTGCGACCAGCTCGCGTATGCGCTGCTGCTTGCCTGGGGCGAGGCCTGCTGTCGCGGCATGCTGTTCTCGGCGCTGGTGATCTTCGGCCCGCGCCTCGTGCTGACGTACCGTCAGGACCTGTACCTGCCGCCTCGGCGCGGCCTGTAATGCGCCGCCAAGCTTCGACGACGGTAGACTGCCGCCCTAAACATCCGAGTAACTGCCATGACACGGAACGCCGCCCGTATCCTCGTCGACCAGCTGCAGATCCAGGGCGTCAACCACGTGTTCTGCGTGCCGGGCGAGAGCTACCTTGCGGTCCTGGACGCCTTCTACGACGCGCGCGGCATCCGGCTCATCGTCAACCGGCACGAGTCGGGCTCGACCTTCATGGCCGACGCCTACGCCAAGTTGACGGGACAACCGGGCGTGGCCTTCGTCACCCGCGGCCCGGGCGCGACCAATGCCTCGATCGGTGTGCACACGGCATTTCAGGACTCCACGCCGATGGTGCTGTTCGTCGGCCAGGTCGGCAGCGATTCGTCGAGCGCGAAGCGTTTCAGGAGATCGACTACCGGCGGATGTTCGGCCAGATGTCGAAGTGGGTGGCGCAGATCGACCGCGTCGACCGTATCCCCGAGTTCGTGGCCCACGCATTCCAGACCGCCACCAGCGGCCGGCCGGGGCCGGTCGTGCTGGCGCTGCCGGAAGACCTGAGCAGCCGCCGATGTCGGCGATGCGGTCTGCCACCAGCCGGTGCATTCGGCGCCAACCGACACGCAAATGGCCACATCCGCCGCCTGCTTGGTCAGGCTCGCGTCCACTGGTGCTGCTCGGCGGTACCGGCTGGACCGAACGGCATGCGACAACCTGCGCCGATTCGTCGAGGCGAACCACCTGCCGGTGGCCTGCGCCTTCCGCTGCCAGGACGTGTTCGACAACCGGCACCCGAATTACGTCGGCGACGTCGGCATCGGCATCAATCCGAAGCTGGCGCAGCGGGTCCGCGACGCCGACCTGCTGCTCGCGATCGGGCCGCGGCTCGGCGAGATGACCACCAGCGGCTACTCCTTGCTGTCGGGCCGCGTGCCGAAGCAGACACTGATCCACGTGCACCAGGGGTCGAAGAACTCGGCCGCGTGTATCAGCGCAGTTCGATGACGCCGGCATGCCGCAGATCGCCTCACGGCTGGCAATGGTGCCGGTCGAGTCGCCGACCTGGACGCCGCCGCCGCGAGGCGCGCGCGGAGTACGAGGCGTGGCAGGCGCGGCGCCGGTGTACGGCGGCGAACCCGACTCGATCTTTGGCAGGTGGTCCAGATGCTGCGCCGCGCGGTGCCGGAGAACGCATCATCGCCAACGGCGCCGGCAACTCTCAGCGCTGGGCCCATCGATACTGGCGTTACGGCGGCCTGCGTACGCAACTGGCGCCGACCGCCGGCAGCATGGGCTACGGCGTGCCGGCGGCATCGCTGCCAAAATCGCGCGCCCGAGCGAACGGTGGTGACCTTCGCCGGCGACGGCGATTTCCTGATGACCGCCCAGGAACTGGCCACCGCGCTGATGTACCAGGCCGGCGTGCTCATCCTCGTCTTCAACAACGGGATGTACGGGACGATCCGCATGCACCAGGAACGGGAGCTCCCGCGCCGTGATCGGCACCGACTGCTCAATCCGCACTTCGAACTGCTGGCGCAGTCCTACGGAGCATTCGGCGCAACCGTCGAATCGACCGCGGGAGTTCGGCCCGACGCTGGAGCAGGCGCTCGCGTTCACCCGCGCGAAGAGGATGCCGGCGGTGATCGAACTGCGTACCGACCCGGAAGTGATCACCCCGAACGCGAC
>CAVPDC010000010.1:0-415877 GCA_963702595.1 uncultured beta proteobacterium
TGCTGCTCATCGAGCTTTTTCCATTCAGCGCGCAGCTGCTGGACTTCGCGCGCCAGCGCAACGGGGGCGAGCGCCTGCAGCAGCAGGGCTTCGGCGCGTTCAAACAACTGGACCCGCACGGTCTGCTGGCCAAACGCCTCCGATCGCTCGAGTTCGACGAGTTGCTGCACGACCCGGCTTAGGCGCTGCACGCTGGGCTTCGGCAGCAGACCCGCGAGTGGCTTCAGCGCGCGCGTCCGGTCGGCGGCGGCGCGGGCCTCCAGCAGGTGTCCCGCGGCCAGCGCCTGCTCAGCCTCGTGCAGCGCCGCGTGCAGTTGTTGCCGCGCCGTGCCCTGCTCCTGCTGTGTCGCGCGCACATACGCCAGGCGGCGTTGCTCGATAACGAGCAGGGCCGCCTCGAAGCGCCGCGTCAGCGCCGGCGCGCGGGCTGCAAGGTCCAGCGCCTGCCAGCGTGCCGGCAACTGTGCGTCGTCGATCGGCGTCCCCATCGCCAGCTGTTCCGCTTCTGCCGCCAGTGCCTCGGCTGCCGCCAGCGCCGGAGCATCGTGTTCCCACTGTGCGATCTGCCGCTCAGCCTGATCCAGCTGCGCGATGGCATGCGCATCATTGTCGTGGGCTGCCGCCGCACGCAGCGCGAACAGTTCTTCGCGCAGAGCCGGCAGCGCCGCGGTCGCGGGCGGAGGTTGAAGCGAGGCAATCCATGCCTTCAGGCGCTCCTCGAACTTTCCGCGGCGCGTTGCTCCTCCAGTTCGCGGTCGAAATGCTCCTGCATCCGCCGGCCTATTGCCTCCCAGCGGGTACGTCTATCGGCCTCCTCGCCCAGAGCCAGCGCCTTCCAGCGCCGATCGAGTTCGACAGCGGCCATCACGATCGGCCCGGGCCGTACGACCAGGGCCTCTGCTTCCTCAAGGATGGCATCGGCCGCCGCGGCATGCACAATGCGCTGGTTGATGGTATCGAGCCGCTCACGCGCCAGGCGGGCAACGCCGCGATCCTTGTCCCGCGCTCCCTTGAGAAGCCGCCGCAGCGGTTCGATCGTCCGGACGCGCTCGGCCGCTGCGCTCCGAACTGACGCGTGCTCCGCGGCGAGCGCCACGTCCACCAGTACGTCTTCGTCGGCGATGCCGTCCAGCGCTATGCGGCGGCGTTCCTCGTCTTCGGCATGCAGAGCGACCTGCGCGCGAACGTCGTCGCTGCATTCCGACGCGGCGAGGATGTTCTGCGCGAGCGCTGCATCCGACGTTGTCGCGGCCACCTTGCCCAAGGAGGCGGTAATGGCGCCGCGCACGCCCTTTTCTGTCTCGGTCCGCAAGGCATGGGCGAGCGCTGCCGGATCGTTGCAGTGCAAGGCCGCTGCAGCGCGCACGTCGGGCGAAGGATCGGCGCCAAGCAACTGCACAACCGCCTTCGAATCCCGCGGTAGCGTCGCGACTCCTACGACGCGTTGCGCCGGGTCGGCGTTCTCATGCAGCGGAGTTCCAAAGATCTTGTCGAGCACGTTGTCGCTTGGTCGGTTGATGTTTGAGAATCCACGCCGGGTGGGCGGCGCGGCGCTTCAATCAGAAATCAGAATGTTACCGAGTACGGAGCACGTTCGTCGGGCGGCATCCGGACATGGTTTCCATCAACTGCTTCGGGAGATGCCTGCTGAGGAGGTTCGACGACCAACCGGACCCGGCAACGGTTCAGCGCCGCCGACACTCTGCCTCAGGTCAGCGTCCGCGACATCAGATCCATCGACGCACCGCTCTCGCGTACGCCCCGCATTCATTACCGAACAAGGATTCGAGCGCACGTTCCTCCGGTCGAATCTGAAAACGAATAAAGTAGGCCACGTAGCCAGCGGCCCATGCGAACGAAAGTGCGTGCGACTGGTGCAGGCCCAACGCCAGCAGCAGGAGCGAAATTCCCAGGTACATCGGGTTGCGGCTGACGCGATAGACGCCGCTCTTCACGACGCGACTGGCGTTATCCGGCGTGTGCGGGTTGACGGTAGTCCTCGCGCACCTGACTTCATGCACGCCGAGGATCGCCAGCAAGGCCCCGACGACGGCGAAAACGATGGCTGCCTCCGGGGAGCCGGGCCATGCGATTCGCAAATTCGGCAGCCAGTGCGCCGTACCGATCATGGCAGCGCCGACAGCCACGGTTAGTGCAAGCGGCGGGATGCGCAGCTCGAGCCACTTCATGCGCGGGACCGATCGATCATCACTGCTGCCACTGGGCGCGCGTAAGCCGATACAGACAGTGCCGCCGCAGGGGATGGCCGTCCGGAAACGCCGGGTAGTCGAAGTCGTCGTGGCGCTTCATACCGATACGCTCCATAACGGCCCACGACCTGCGATTGAGGACCGCCGTGAAGGAGACGATCTCGTCTAGTGATAGCCGCTCGAAGCCAACGCGCAGGACCTCGCGCGCAGCCTCAGTGGCATAGCCCTTGCCCCACTGCTCACGCGAGAGGCGCCAGCCGATTTCAACGCACGGCGAGAACGGGAGGACGCGCACCGGGACCGTCAGACCGACGAAGCCCGCGAACCTGCCGAAGTCGTGCTCCTCCACCGCCCAGTTGCTCCAGCCCCGTTCTTCGAATTGTGACCGCCATGCGGCGATGCTGGCGTCGCTGGCATGCCGCGACAGCGGCGCGGCAAAGTACTGCATCACCTCGGGGTCAAAGTTCAGCGCGGCGAACGGTTCGCGGTCCGAGTCACGCCATTGCCGCAATCGCAGCCGAGGCGTTTCCAGCTCGAGGACTGCAGTCACGGTGCGATGGCCCCGTACCGCCCAGCCTCAGGCCTCGCCCGCGAACTCGGCGCGCTCCATTTCGCGACGGAATGCCACAGCCGGATCGTCGGGGTTGATATCGACGTCGCCCCAGCGCACCGTCTGCCCGGCGCCGACCGCTTGGCGAAGTCGAACATGGTGGGCCAGACCCAGCGGCAGCCCACCGAGCCGCAGCGACTCGGCGGCAGGCATCACCCGCCCGTACACCGTTGAACCGCCCTCGCCGTCCAGTGCCTCACCCGCGGCAAGATCACGTTTCGCTGTGGCAACGACATCGGCGTTGAAGCCGATCGGCGCTCCCGTTGGTTCGCCGCGCAACCCAACGCTTGCGACGCTGATGCCGAGTTCGAGTCCGATCAGGTGGAACGGCTTGTAGAGCGCCGAGTACTGCCCGCTCGGATCGGTCACCAGCCCGTACTCCTTGAAGCAGCGTTCCACATACTCGCCGCCTCCAGCGAAGACGACATAAACGCCCCAGCGCAGGTCGCGAAACACCGCACTGCCATCGCGCTTGAGGCTCGAGATCACCTCCACCTGCCCGCGCTGATGCAGGACTCCGCCTTCACTCACCGGTCGCAAAACCGTGGGCAACTCGTCGACGCCGCACGGCGGAAAGGACAGGCCTTCCGGCGCGTTCAGTCCCGTTGCATTCGCCACCGCGCACATCTCGATAGCGCTCTTTGTTCCGTCGAGGAAGGAGTTGAACATCTGGGCATTGAGTCCGCCGCGGCGCGCATCGTCCTCGGTGAGCCCGTAGTACTGCCACACCGTCGCTGGCGTGGAAGCGTGATATTCGGGAAGGTACTTCGTGCCCTTGCCCGCGGCGATGACCTCGAAGCCGCAGGCGCGCGCCCAGTCGACCATCTCGCAGATCAATGCGGGCTGGTCCCCGTATGCAAGCGAATAGACAATCCCCGCCTCCTGCGCCCGCCGCGCCAGCAAGGGCCCCGCGAGCGCATCGGCCTCGACGTTGACCATGACGATGTGCTTGCCACGCTCACAGCAGGCCAGGACGTGCGCGATGCCGGCGCTCGGCGACCCGGTTGCGTCGATGAGGATATCGACGTCGGGTTCCTCGATCATGCGGCGCGCATTGTCGAAGAAACGCAAGGATGCAATGGCCGTGTCGGCCCAGCCGACGCGGCGCAAGGCGTCCCGCGCTCGTTCCGGGCTGAGGTCCGCGATCGCAACCATGCGCATGCCAGGCGTGTGGCGGACCTGGGACAGGAACATCGAGCCAAACTTGCCGGCGCCGATCAGCCCGATCCGGAGGGGCTCCCCCCGTTCCTCGCGCTGCTTGAGTAGCCGATGAAGGTTCAACTTTGCCCTCCGTATCGCGTCAAGGATCCATCAGTGCCGCGGGCGCCGTTGATCGCGCCGTTGATCGCGCCGGCGCCGGCGTCGAGTCGATATCGCGGCGATGTCGCTCAGCGCGATGGCGCCGAACTTGCGGCGGGCTCGGAGCGCGTGCCAACGAACTGAAACAGGACCTCACCATCACGCACCATATTCAGCTGCAGCCGGGCACGCTCGGCGATGGCTTCGTTGCCCTCGCGCAGGCTGGCGACTTCCGCAGCAGCATCCGCATTGCGCGCAGCGAGCACCGCGTTGGTTGCGCGCTGCGCGGCAAGCTGACGCTCGAGTTCACTGACCCGCAGCCAGCCGCCCTTGCCGAACCACAGCGGATACTGGATTGCCACCAGCAGCACGCCGAGGACAATGGCGAGGATCCGCATCGATCAGCGCAGGTTGTAGAACGCGCCGCGACCTGGGTAGCTGGCGATGTCGCCCAGGTCTTCCTCGATGCGCAACAGCTGGTTGTATTTCGCGATGCGGTCCGATCGGCTGAGCGAACCGGTCTTGATCTGCAGCGCGTTGGTGCCGACCGCGATGTCGGCGATCGTCGCGTCCTCGGTCTCGCCCGAGCGGTGGCTGACGACGGCCGTGTAACCCGCACGCTTGGCCATCTCGATCGCGGCGAAAGTTTCGGTAAGCGTGCCGATCTGGTTGATCTTGATGAGGATGGAGTTGGCGATGCCCTTGGCAATGCCCTCGCGCAGGATGCGCGTGTTGGTGACAAAGAGGTCGTCGCCGACCAGTTGCACCTTCTTGCCAAGCGTGGCGGTCAGGTGCGCCCACCCGGTCCAGTCACCCTCGTGCATGCCGTCCTCGATCGACACGATCGGGTACTTGTCGCACCAGGTTGCGAGCAGGTTGGTGAAACCCTCGGCATCGAGTGTCAGGTCTTCGCCCGCGAGGCGGTACTTGCCGTCCTTGTAGAACTCGCTCGCGGCGCAGTCCAGTGCCAGCGCCACCTGCGTGCCGGCCTCGTATCCGGCCTTGTCGATCGCCGCCAGGATCAGTTGGATCGCCGCCTCGTGGTTCTTCACGTTGGGCGCGAAACCGCCTTCATCGCCGACAGCGGTACTCATGCCCTGGTCGTGCATCAGCTTCTTCAGCGCGTGAAAGACTTCGGCGCCGTAGCGGACCGCCTCGCTGAAGCTCGGCGCGCCGACAGGGACGATCATGAACTCCTGCAGATCGAGGTTGTTGTTCGCGTGCGCCCCGCCGTTGATGACGTTCATCATCGGCACCGGCATCGACATCGCGCCGCTGCCGCCGAAGTAGCGGTAAAGCGGCAGGCCGGCCTCTTCCGCTGCCGCCTTCGCAACAGCCATCGAGACCGCCAGCGTCGCGTTCGCTCCGAGCCGCATCTTGTTGTCGGTGCCATCGAGGTCGATCAGTGCCCGGTCGAGGAAGGCCTGTTCGCTCGCTTCGAGTCCCATCACGGCCTCTGAAATCTCGGTGTTGATGTTTTCGACGGCCTTGAGCACACCCTTGCCCAGGTAACGGCCCTTGTCGCCATCGCGCAGTTCAACGGCTTCGCGCGAGCCTGTCGAGGCGCCGGAAGGAACCGCCGCACGACCCATGACTCCGGACTCCAGAAGGACGTCGCACTCGACGGTGGGGTTGCCGCGCGAATCGAGTATCTCGCGGCCGATGATGTCAACGATGGAGGACATGGTCTGTTCTTGTCGAGGTGAACACTGGGTATCAGGCAACAGGCGCGGCGGCGCCTTCGACCAGGATCATATTGAAGTACTCGGTTGCACCGGCACGCTTCGCACGCACGGCGCGGTAGGGTTCTTCGTCGTACCAGGCCTTCGCCTTCTCGTAGCTCGGGAACTTGAGCACGGCCACGCGCGCCGGCTGCCAGTCGCCTTCGAGGGGCTCGTGGCGCCCGCCGCGCACCAGGTACTCGCCGCCATAGGCCGCGATCGTCGCCGGAGCCGCCGCCATGTACTGCTTGTACTGCTCAGGGTCTTTGATCTTCATCTCGACAATCACGTACGCTGCCGGCATCGGGTGTCTCCCGTCAGTGAAAGTCGGCCTCGAGGAACCCGCGCCGCTTGGCGACGCGGTCGATTTCAAGCAGCGTTTCCAGCAGTTCGCGCATCCGGTCGAGCGGCACGGCGTTCGGGCCGTCGCTCTTCGCCTCGGCCGGATTCGGATGCGTCTCCATGAACAGGCCCGCAACGCCGACGGCGACCGCCGCGCGCGCCAGCACCGGCACGAACTCACGCTGACCGCCGCTCGACGTACCCTGCCCGCCCGGTAGCTGCACCGAGTGCGTGGCATCGAAGACGATGGGTGCGCCCGTGTCGCGCATGATCGCGAGCGAGCGCATGTCGGAAACCAGGTTGTTGTAGCCGAACGAGACACCACGCTCGCACGCGAGGAATCGGTCCTCCGTCAGCCCCGCCTCGCGAGCAGCGTCGCGCGCCTTGTCGATGACGTTCTTCATGTCACCGGGCGCCAGGAACTGCCCCTTCTTGATGTTGACGGGCTTGCCGCTGATGGCGCAGGCGCGAATGAAGTCGGTCTGGCGGCACAGGAACGCCGGTGTCTGCAGCACGTCGACGACCGCCGCCGCGGGCGCGATTTCATCGTCGTCGTGCACGTCGGTCAGCACCGGCACGCCGACCGCCTTCTTCACCGCCGCAAGGATGCGCAGCCCCTCGTCGATGCCGAGGCCGCGAAAGCTCTTTCCCGAACTGCGATTGGCCTTGTCGAAGCTCGATTTGTAGATGAACGGAACGCCCAGTTCTCGCGTGAGGTCCCGCAGGCGCCCGGCGGTATCGAGTGCCATCGCCTCGGACTCGATGACACAGGGCCCGGCGATCAGGAACATCGGGCGATCGAGCCCGACGTCGAAGCCCGCCAGCTTCATCGGACTGCCCTTCGCGCTGCGCGCTGCGGGATGAGCGCTTCGCAGCGGCCGTGCGCGGGATTAAAAGCCTCCGCGCTGCGCGCTGCGGCGCGAACTCGCTTGGGGCGGCCCGGCGCTGCGCTCATGCCGCTGCTTTCGCCAGCGCCGGCCCGGCGGCGGCGCGTTCGCGGCGTGCAAGCGCTGCTTCGACGAACGCCTTGAACAGCGGATGCCCGCCACGCGGCGTCGAGGTGAACTCGGGGTGGAACTGCACGCCGATGAAGAAGGGATGTGCCGGCAGCTCCATGATCTCCGGCAGGTTCTCGGTCGGCGTGCGCGCCGAGACTTTGTACCCCTTGGCCTCGAGCTGCGGCACGTAGATGTTGTTCACTTCGTAGCGGTGCCGATGCCGTTCGTTGACCTCGGCGCCGTAAATGCTGTGCGCCAGCGTGCCGGTTTCGACCGGGCACTTCTGCGCACCGAGGCGCATCGTGCCGCCGAGGTCCGAGGTCGCGTCGCGTCGCTCGATGCGGCCGGTGCGGTCCATCCACTCGGTGATCAGCGCGACGACAGGATGGGGCGTGTCAGGATCGAACTCGGTCGAATTGGCTCCCGTGAGCCCGCACACATTGCGCGCGAATTCGATCGTCGCCAGCTGCATGCCGAGGCAGATGCCCAGGTACGGCACACCGTGTTCACGCGCGTACTGGATCGCTTTCATCTTGCCCTCGGTGCCACGCTTGCCGAAGCCGCCCGGCACCAGGATCGCATCGAGCCGCGAGAAGTCGATCATTGCGCCGCATTCGAGCGCTTCCGAATCGACGTACTCTATCTCGACCTTCGTGCGCGTGTGGATGCCGGCGTGCCGCAGCGCCTCGTTCAGCGACTTGTAGGAATCCGATAGGTCGACGTACTTGCCGACCATGCCGATCTTCACCTCGTGCTCCGGGTGCTCGAGCGCGTAGACGAGTTTGTCCCAGGCCGTGAGATCGGCCGGGCGCGACGGCATGCCGAGCGTGAAGCAGACAATCTCGTCGAGACCCTGCTTGTGAAGCATCGAGGGGACCTTGTAGATCGAATCGGCGTCCCACACGGAGATGACGGCGTTGTTCGGCACGTTGGAGAACAGCGAGATCTTGGCGCGCTCCTCGTCCGGGATCGGCCGGTCGGCGCGGCACAGCAGCACGTCAGGCGAGATGCCGATTTCGCGCAGCTTCTGCACACTGTGCTGGGTCGGCTTGGTCTTGAGTTCGCCCGCCATCGGAATGAACGGGACCAGCGTCAGGTGCACGAAGCAGCACGAGCCACGGCCGAGGCGCAGGCTCATCTGGCGCGCCGCCTCGACAAACGGCAGCGACTCAATGTCGCCCACGGTGCCGCCGATCTCCACGATCGCGACATCGGTCTTGCCGGCCCAGGCCGCTGTCGCGCCGCGCTCGATGAATTCCTGGATCTCGTTGGTGACGTGCGGGATCACCTGCACTGTCTTGCCGAGATACTCGCCGCGCCGTTCCTTCTTGATGACCGACTCGTAGATCTGGCCGGTCGTGAAATTGTTCACCTTCCGCATCTTGGCGGAGATGAAGCGCTCGTAGTGGCCGAGGTCGAGATCGGTCTCGGCGCCGTCCTCGGTCACGAATACTTCGCCGTGCTGGAACGGCGACATCGTGCCGGGATCGACGTTGATATAGGGGTCCAGCTTGATGAGGGTGACTTTGAGGCCGCGCGATTCGAGGATCGCGGCGAGGGAGGCGGCGGCGATCCCCTTGCCGAGGGAGGAGACCACGCCACCGGTAACGAACACGTATTTCGTCATCGTCTGCGCGCTGCCCTGATAGCGTCAGGGTTCAGGCGTTACCGGTAAAGCGGCAGTATACCGACCCGCGGCGCGCGCAAATCGCGCGGCTGTCAGTCGATTTTGAAACCGCGGGACGTCAACACAAGCTTCGCACGATCCGGATAGTCGGTTATCAGGCCATCGACGCCGAGCGCGGCCAGGCGCGCCATCTCGTCCGGATCATTGACGGTCCAGGGGATGACCTTCAGGCCCAACGCATGCGCATCGACGACCAGTTCTGCGGTGACGTTGCGCCAAAATGGCGACCACGCCGAGCATCCGGCTGCCTTGGCAAGCCTCACCACGGAGTTTCCATGCTCCGCAGCCTTGAGGCCCGCGTGCCATGGCGAGGCGCCATCGGCACCGGGCTGCATGGTGTTCATGCCGCTCGAATCGATCGTCAGGCAGACCGTCGCAACTTGCGGGGCGAGTCGCTTGAATTCCACCAACGTGCGCCAGTCGAAGGACTGCACCGACACCCGGTCACCCATCTGGGCCGAGAGCACTGCCGTGACGACCGCCCGGGCAAACGTCGCGGGGTCCGCCGTCGGGACTTCGGCGCCCGGAGTGATCTTCGTTTCGATGTTGAAGCGCACGGGCGCCCCGCCCGGCGAACGGGCGTCGCGCGCCAGCGCAAAGAGCGCGGCAAGCGTCGGTACGCGCTCCCCGTCCGAAGCCTTCTGCACCGGCCATTGCGTCGCGTACTTGTGTGCCGGGTTGAGGCGCCCGACGTCGTAGCGCGCCAGATCGGCGGAATCGACCTCGAAAAACGGCGCGCCGTCCGATGCCAGCCAAACTCCGTCCGGCCCGCGCGTCAGCGCTGCCACGAGCCTCGGCTCGTGCGACAACACCAGGACGTGGTCGCGCGTCAGCGCAAGATCGGTTTCCAGCGTCGTGACGCCGACGCCCAGTGCGGTGTTGAAACCCGCCAGCGTGTTTTCCGGGGCGAGTCCACGCGCGCCGCGGTGTCCCTGCAGATCGATTGCGGCGTCGGTGCCGGCGCAGCGAAGAAGCCCGTCACCCTGGCCCCGTGTACACGAGCCATCTCGACGCCGGCATGGATGGCTTTCTCGGACAGCTTTGAACCGTCGGTCGGAAGAAGGATGTGCTTGAACACGGTCGCTCCGGCGGAGTACTACTTCACGTTGGGCAGTACCCAGATAAGCAGGCCGAGTACGTAACAGACGGACGCGGCGACGAGAGTAAATGGCACGCTCCACGAGAGGAACTCGCGCAGCGAGACCTTGCGCTTCTCTTCGCGCTCGCAGATGTTAAGTGCCGCGAACAGGGCAGGCGCGCCGGCCACGGTAAGGTTGCTGCCGAGCGTCCCCGCCCACAGCAGCATCCACCACAACGGCCAGGCGGCGACGCCGTCGGCCTGCAGTTCCTTGATCGTGTACAGAAATGTCAGGATGTAGGCATCGTGCTCGACGATGCCGACGATAGGCACCGTGATCCAGAAGAGCAGCGTGGCGCCGAGCGCTAGATTCTCGAGGAAAAGCGGGCGCAAAGCCGTCGCCAACAGTTCCAGGATGTGCATCCTCTCGAGTGCGCCCACCAGCGCAAAGAGCCCGATGTAGAAGAATATCGCGCGCCAGTCCAGTTCGCCCAGGATGTCCTCGAAGCTTGGCGCCTTAACGCGGTCGCCCAGCAGTTCCAGGATGAGTACCAGCGTGATCGCCCCGGTCATGGCGATGAATCCCAGTTTTACACCAAGCGCCTGGCGGAACGCCATGCCAAGCACCGTCAGCAGGCACCATCCGATCACGACAACTCGCAAACAGCTTGTTAGGGATATGAGTCTCGATGCCAAGACTCGACACATCCACAGGCTGCCGGCCCCGCGCGCGAAAGCCGTAGACATACATGGCAGTCAGCGTGATCGCGAACGTCACGATCAGTATCGGGAACGACGACGGACGCCCTTGTTGCCAGATAAAGTCCATGAACTCGGCACCCGAGACGCTATGCATCATCTGCGGCGGCAGATCGCCCAACAACAGCGCGGTACCCATGAAATTTGCACTGAAGCCGATCATCAGCACGACCGGCGTCACCGGCAGTTTCAACGCGCGGGCCAGCGGCAACGCCACCGGCGCCATCATCAGTATGACGACAACGTTGTCGACGAACATCGAGATCACGCCCGATAGCACCGACAGGATTATCACCAACAGGCCGGGTCGACCGCCGGACAGGCGCAAGGCCTGCACCGAGAGCCAGCTCGGAACGCCCGTCTTCCCGAAGTACCCGGCGATGACCCAGATGCTTACGAGAATCGCCATCACGTTCCAGTCGACCAACTGGAATGCGTCGACTTCGGTGATCACCCCGAACCACACCATCACCGCGACACCAAGCAGTGCTGCGGCGGTACCGTCCACAACATTCGTGATCACCAATAAGATGGCAATTGCAAACACCGCCAAGGCAAACCACGCGAGGGCAGTCATCGCGTCGCTTTGTTGAAACGCAGTCGGCGTTGCAGACCCATCATCCCGACGCCGAGTTCACCACTACGACGGGAAGCCGCGTCTGGTGCATCACCCTGAGCGTGGTCGAACCTGCAAGCAGGTCCACAAGGGCACTCCGCCCGTGCGTTCCCATCACGATGTGGTCACAACCGAGGGACTCGGCACACCGGACTATGCACTCCGCCGCGTGGCCGACCTCCACATGAGACTCGTAGGCGATCCCGGCCCCATTAAGCAGGTCCCGCGCGGGACGAAGGGCGTCGTCACTTTGCGCGCTCTGGTACTCACTGATGTCGGAACCGGCTACAAACTGGCGCACATCGCCCGTCATCGCCGGCTGAACGTTGAGCAGGTGCAGCGCCGTTCCGCGCTCACCCGCACGGGCGCCGATCAGGTAATAAATGGCTCGCAGCGAACACTCCGATCCATCGATCGGAACGAGCACCCTCTTCATACCCCTCCCCTGACGCATTGAATTGGTATGGCCCGGCGTCATCAGGCTTTCCACTCTTGGATTATGACGCCGCGCGCCGAATTTGCACGCGTCCCGTGTCATGCAGCGTGGGATAGACTTCCTTGAAGAGGATGGGTTGGCCATGCGCTACTGTTCAACATGCGGGAATGCGGTCACGTTGCGCGTGCCCGGCGGCGACAATCGACTGCGCGCCTGCTGCGATCAGTGCGGCGCGATCCATTACGTCAACCCGCGCCCCGTGGTCGGCACGATTCCGGTCTGGGGCGACGAGATCCTGCTGTGCCGTCGCGCGATCGAGCCGCGTCACGGCAAGTGGACACTGCCGGCGGGCTTCATGGAGGTCGGGGAAACAACGGCCGGCGGCGCGATGCGTGAAACGCTCGAAGAGGCCGGCGCCCGAATTGAACTCGGACCGATCTTTTCGGTGATCGACGTGCCTCATGTGGAGCAGGTGCACATCTTCTTCCAGGCGCGACTGCTCGACCTGAGCTTCGCGCCGGGCGAAGAGAGCCTCGAAGTGCAACTGTTCCGCGAACAATCCATACCCTGGAGCGAGATCGCGTTCCGGACCGTTGCGAGCACGCTGCGTCACTTCTTCAGCGACCGCGCGCGCGGCAGCTTCGGCGTCCACACCGAGGCGATCGAGCCACCTGCACCGCGCCACAGCGTGTCGGGCACATGATTCCCTGGCTGTCCGCCGGGCAGCCGTTTCCGGGTGTCGACACCGCACTACGGGCACCTAACGGACTGCTGGCCGCCAGTTCGGAGCTCACGGTCGAGCAGCTGGTCGCGGCGTATCGACAAGGGATCTTTCCCTGGTACGCGGAAGGCGAGCCGGTGCTCTGGTGGTCACCCGATCCCCGCATGGTGCTGTACTGCGACGAGTTCCGCGTCTCGCGCTCATTGGGCAAGGCCCTGCGACATGTCGCCACCGGTTCCGACATCGAGGTGACGGTGGACCGGGACTTTGAGGGCGTCATGCAGGCCTGTGCCGCGCCGCGCTCGGCCGAGGTCGGCACCTGGATCACGCAGCAGGTCAAGGACGCCTACGGGGCACTGCATCTGCGCGGGCTCGCTCATTCGGTCGAGACGCGGGTCGACGGTCGCCTCGTCGGAGGCCTCTACGGCGTCAGCATCGGCCGCATGTTCTTCGGCGAATCGATGTTCGCGCACGCGGCCAATGCCTCCAAGATTGCACTGGCGACTTTGGTGCGAATTCTGCAGTCCGAAGGGGTGCCGGTGATAGACTGCCAGCAGAACACGAGGCACCTGGCCTCTCTCGGAGGACGCGAGATCGCACGAGACACGTTCTGCGCCCATGTGGCGAGCGCGGTGGCCCTGGCGCCCATCGCCTGGGCCAAGTACCGGCACGCGCGGCTGAACGCGCTGCTGGCGGCGCCGGCACCCCCCGCGGTCACCTGACGTGGCGAATCTCAAGGAACTTCCCTTTTCGGCGCTGCAGTTCTATGCGACGGCGCCGTACCCCTGCAGCTATCTCGACGACCGTCAGGCCCGCTCGCAGGTCGCCACGCCCGCACATCTGATCAATGCGGATGTGTACAGCGAGCTGGTCAAAATGGGCTTTCGCCGCAGCGGCATCTTCACTTATCGCCCGTATTGCGACGGCTGCCGTGCCTGCGTACCCGTGCGTGTTCCGGTCGCCGAGTACCGCTCGAATCGGGCCCAGCGACGGGCCTGGCAGCACCACGCGGACCTCGTCTCGCGCGTGGCTACGCTGGCGTTCGACCCTGAGCACTACGACCTCTACCTGCGTTACCAGGCGACGCGCCACGCCGGCGGCGGCATGGACAACGACAGCAAGGAGCAGTACTCGCAGTTCCTGCTCCAGAGTAAGGTGAACACGCGGCTGGTCGAGTTCCGCGACCCGGTCGCCGACGGAAAGAGCGTCGGCGCGTTGCGCATGGTGTCGATCATCGACATGCTCAACGACGGCCTCTCGTCCGTCTATACGTTCTTCGATCCCGATGTCGAGGCTGCAAGCTTCGGCACCTACAACATAATCTGGCAGATCGAGCAGTGCCGGGCGCTGAAGCTGCCTTACCTCTACCTCGGCTACTGGATCGCCGAGAGCCCGAAGATGGCCTACAAGGCGCGTTTCCGCCCGGTCGAGATATTGCGCGGCGGCCGCTGGGACCGCCTGCGCGAGCCGCTCTCCCGAACCTAGCGCCGGTTAACACTTGGCTCGCGCATGCGCCGGGCCAAGCGTTAACCGCCAAGAGTCCGGCCGGCACGCCGTTAAGATGGCAGAGTGCTGTATCCACTGGCCCGTTCCCTTCTGTTCCGGCTCGACCCCGAGGTCGCGCACGAACTGACGCTGTCCAACCTCGACCTTGCCGCCGGTTGCGGTCTGACCCGCGTCATCGCCGGCCGCGTCCCCGACCTTCCCGTGCAGGTCATGGGTCTCACCTTTCGCAATCCGGTGGGGCTCGCCGCAGGCATGGACAAAAATGCCGCGCACATCGACGCCCTCGGGACCTTTGGATTCGGGCACATCGAGGCCGGCACCGTCACACCGCGTCCGCAGCCCGGCAACCCCAAGCCACGCCTGTTCCGTCTCGTGCCCGCGCAGGGCCTGATCAACCGCATGGGCTTCAACAACGACGGCGTCGAACGCTTCGTCGCCAACGTGCAGACCCATAAACGCTTCCGCGCGGAGGGCGGCATCCTCGGCCTCAACATCGGCAAGAACGCTACGACGCCCATCGAGCGCGCGCTCGACGACTACATCGCCGGCCTGCGCGCCGTCTATCTCGATGCCGACTATGTTGCCGTCAACATCTCGTCGCCCAATACGAAGGACCTGCGCGCATTGCAAGGGGAACGCGAGCTCGGCGGCCTGCTGCGCGGCCTGCGCGACGAGCGCCGCAGGCTCGAGGACCAGCATGGCCGTCGCGTTCCACTGGCGGTGAAGATCGCTCCCGATCTCGCAGACGACGCGATCCCGCCGCTCGCCGATGCCCTCGTCGCGCACGATGTCGACGGCGTGATCGCCACCAACACGACGATTGCGCGCGACCGGGTGCGCGGCCTGGCGCATGCGGAAGAGGCGGGCGGTCTCTCCGGGCGGCCGCTACGGGAGCGTGCGACTGAAGTGGTCGCAAAGCTCGCCGCGCACCTGCAGGGCCGGCTTCCGATCATCGGGGTCGGCGGGATCATGGAGGGCGGCGATGCCGTCGAAAAGATCCGCGCCGGAGCCTCGCTGGTTCAGATCTACACCGGGTTCATCTATTCCGGACCGGAACTCGTCGGGCAGTGTGTCGAGGCCCTCCGCGCGGCGAATGCGCGGCCCGTCACCGCGCGCAAACGGCGTACCCCGCGCGCCGCGTGACGCGATGCGGTGCTTCATCGCCGCCTGGCCCAGCGATGAGACTCGACTGGCGCTGGAGCGACTGATTACCGGGCTGAAGACCCACGTTTCAGACGGCCGCGCGATGCAGGCGCGCAACCTGCATCTGACCCTGGCGTTCATTGGTGAGCTCGAGCCGGCTCGTGCCGCGACTCTGGCGCTCGGCTGCGACGACCTGTCGACCGATCCCTGCGACTGGACGATCGACACCCTCGGCAGCTTTCCACGTGCACGCGTCGCCTGGGCCGGAGGCCCGTTCAACCAACAGCTTGCAGCCTGTGCGGCACGCGCACGCACGTTTCTTGACGAGCGCGGCATTCCGTTCGACCGCAAGGTCTTCGTGCCTCACGTGACGCTGTTTCGGGAGGTACGCCGCTTCGACTGCGCCGGTCCCCTGGCGAATCCAGTCTCGTGGCGCTCCACCCACGTGGCGCTTTACGCCGCGGCGCGCGATGCGGGCGGTCCCGTCTATCGACGCGTCTCAGCGACTGGCGCGGCGGACGCGCCGGTGAACATTTGAAGTTAAGGAGTGCGAACGCCGCTGGTGCGCCGCTCGCGGTACATGTCGCGGAAGGTGCGGCCGCTCGGCGCCGGGAAATCGCGACTCTTGGTCCAGCCCGCCGCGCCGATCGGCAACTGGCGGATGAGTCGGTCGCGCCCACCCATGAAGTTGAGCAGCCGCACGGCAATGCGCGAACCGAGCGCGTAGAGAGCAGGACGCTTGGCGACAAACGCCCAGCCGCCGATCGCCACGTGTTCGTACCACGGCCTCAGCCCACGCTCCCATTGCTTCTCACGCAACTTCCGCAGCAGGTCGGGCAGCGGAATCTTGACCGGGCAGACAACGCTGCACTGGCCGCACAGCGTGGCGGCATGGGGAAGGTCGAGTGCATTCTCGATCCCGACATAGCTTGGCGTCAGCACGGAACCCATCGGTCCCGGATAGACCCAGCCATACGCATGGCCACCGATCTTCTGATAAACAGGGCAATGGTTCATGCAGGCGCCGCAGCGGATACAACGCAACATCTCCTGGAATTCGCTGCCGAGCAGTCCCGTCCGTCCCGCATCGACCAGCACGTAGTACATGTGCTCGGGACCGTCCGTTTCGCCCGGCCGGCGCGGCCCCGTAAGTAGCGAGAAGTAGTTCGAAATCGGCTGTCCGGTGGCAGAACGAGGCAGCAGGCGCATGATGGTTGCCACATCTTCCAGCGTCGGCAGCACCTTCTCGATACCGGTCAACACGACGTGAACCTTGGGCGGAAGGATCGTGCACATGCCTTCGTTGCCTTCGTTGGTCACGAGGGCAACCGTCCCCGTCTCGGCAATGAGGAAGTTGGCGCCGGTCACGCCCATGTCGGCCGACAGAAAGTGCCCGCGCAGCACCTCGCGCGCCTCGCGCGTCAGCTGCGTGATCTCGTCCTTGCGCTCCGTTCCGTGAGTCTTAGCGAAGAGCGCCGAGATTTCTTCCTTGTCCTTGTGGATGACCGGGGCAATGATGTGTGATGGGGCCTCGTTGTCGTTGATCTGCAGGATGTACTCACCAAGATCCGTCTCGACCGGCTGCACGCCGGCCGCGCTGAACGCCGCGTTGAGTTGAACCTCCTCCGACACCATCGACTTCGACTTCGTGACCTTGCGCACGCCGTGCTTCCTGGCGATGTCGACGATGAGTCGCGTCGCCTCTTCGGGCGTCTGCGCATACAACACGACCGCACCGCGCGCGGCCGCATTGCGCTCGAAGGTCTCCAGCCAGAGATCAAGGCGCGCGAGCGCACGATTGCGGCTCTCCACCGCCGCGCTGCGCGTGCCCTCGAAGTCTTCGAGTTCTGTAATGGCCGCCGCGCGCGCTGTCACGAACTTTTCCGAAAGCTTCTTCAGGTTCTTCTGCAAACGCTCGTCGGCCAGCTTCTGACCGGCGCGCGCTTTGAAGTGCATCGACTGCGTCTGCATCAGGCATCCCCCGCAAGGACCTGCGCCACGTGCAGCACGCGAGTCGTCGTGTCGCCGGTGCGCCGCAGCCGGCCCTCGATGTTGAGGATGCAGCCCAGGTCACCCAGCACCACTGCATCGGCGCCACTGGCGCGCACGTTGCGGCACTTTTCATCGACGATCGCACCGGAGATGTCGCCGTACTTGATCGAGAACGTGCCGCCAAAACCGCAGCACTGCTCGCAGTCCTTCATCTCGGTCAGGCGGACCCCAGGGAGCTTGGCCAGCAGGGCGCGCGGCTGGGACTTCACTCCCATCTCACGCAGGCCGGCGCACGAATCGTGGTAGGTGATGTGCCCGGCAAATTTCGACGGCAGATTCTCGACCCGCAGAATGTTGGTCAGGAAGTCGGTCAGCTCGTAAATGCGGCTCGCGAGGCTCTCGGCCTGTGACTTCAGGTCCGGGTGATCACGGAACAGTTCAAGGTACTGGTGCTTGATCTGCCCGCCGCAGGAGCCACTCGGGATCACGACGTACTCGAATCCGTCGAACTCGCGCAGAACCTTTTCTGCAAGAGCGCGCGCGGTGGCGCTGTCGCCCGAGTTGTAGGCGGGCTGGCCGCAGCAGGTCTGCCCTTCCGGCACGACAACTTCACAGCCTGCGGACTCGAGCAGTTTGAGTATTGAGAAGCCGATCTCGGGACGGACAGCGTCGACCAGGCAGGTGACGAAAAGCGCTACGCGCATGCTTGTGCTCCGGTACGCGAGCTTCCGCGCTGCGATGCGGTATCGATCATGCATCGCAAATGACGATGATCAGCCTTCGCGAAGCCGCACGGCATAACGATGTTTGCCATCGTTTCGTATGGTGGTATAACGTGTACAGCAGCAATATTGCTCTGCACCATGCCCCCGACCACGCGCGAAAAGACTGCCATCCAGGTGATCGAGCGGATGATGAAACTGCTCGATACGCTTGCTGCTCGATCGGATCCGGTTAGCCTGAAAGATCTGGCGAATTCCACCGGACTGCACCCTTCGACCGCGCACCGGATTCTAAATGACATGGTCGTCGGTCGGTTCGTTGACCGCGCCGAAACACCGGGATCGTACCGGCTGGGCATGCGCCTGCTTGAACTGGGCAACCTGGTCAAGGCGCGCCTGTCGGTGCGCGAGGCCGCACTGGAGCCGATGCGTGAACTGCATCGCAAGACCGGGCAGACAGTCAACCTTTCCGTGCGTCAGAGCGATGAGATCGTCTACATCGATCGCGCCTACAGCGAGCGCTCCGGCATGCAGGTCGTGCGGGCGATCGGGGGACGCGCACCACTGCACCTGACTTCGAGCGGCAAGCTGTTCCTGGCGTTCGACGACCCGCGCGTCGTGCGCGCGTATGCCACGCGCACCGGTCTCGCCGGCCACACACGCAACAGCATCACGGAACTCACGAAGCTGGAAAGGGAACTCTCGCAGGTGAGAATGCGCGGCTACGCGCGCGACAACGAGGAACTGGAACTGGGCGTGCGCTGCATCGCCGCCGGCATACGCGACGATTCGGGCCGACTGGTGGCGGGGCTATCGGTGTCAGCACCCGCCGAGAGAATGCAGGACGAGTGGCTGGAGGACCTGCTGGGGACAGCCAGTCGCATCTCGGCGGGCCTCGGGCACGCCCCCGCGACTCACTGAGCCGTCGCTCAGATCGGTTTTTCCGACCCCGTGAGGTTGGCGAGCGGTTTGCTGACGGTGGCAGCCTTTTCGGCGCCGATACGCTTCGCCTCGAGCCAGTCCCGAATGCGCTGGGCATCGCCGATCCGGGAATATTTTCCTACGGAGTCCAGCAGCACCATCACGACGCGCTGGCCCTCGACAACAGCCTGCATCACGAGGCAGCGACCCGCCGCGGAGATATAACCGGTTTTCTGCAAACCGATGTCCCAATCCGGGTTCGCCGTCAGGCGATTCGTGTTGCCGTAACGGACCATGCGCTTGCCGACCGGCAGCGCCAGTTCGCCACTGACCGAGTGTGACCGGATGACTTCGTGGTCGTACGCAGCCTTCACCAGCTTCACGAGGTCATTGGCGCTCGAGCGATTTTCCGGTGAAAGTCCCGTGGGATCGGCGAAGTGTGAATCGCTCATGTCAAGCATGCGCGCCTTGGCGTTCATGGCCTCGACGAAGGCGTCGAGCCCGCCGGGATAGGTGCGACCGAGCAGCTGGGCCGCCCGGTTCTCCGACGACATCAGTGCCAGGTGAAGCGCCGTGTCGCGCGTCAGTTTTGTTCCCGGCCGCAAATTTGAACGAATGCCGGCCCGCACCAGTTCCGCCTGCGAGACCACCAGTTCTTCATCGGGCGGCAAATTCGCTTCGACGGTCACCAGCGCGGTCATCAACTTGGTGATCGAAGCGATGGGCAGGACGGCATGCGTGTTCTTCTCGAACAGCACTTCGTCCGTATCCTGATTAACGACCAGCGCGACCGATGACTTCAGGTCAAGCGGATCATCGGCACGATGCAGTCCGGCGAGTTGCCCTTCGGACGGCCGCAGCGGCCTGCGCTCTGCCGTGCGCTTTTTGCCGACCGAGCGGCTGGAGACGATAGCGGCCTTGCCTGCCGGCACGGTGCCTTGCACGCGGGGCTTGGCCGAGGCCTTGGTTGCCGACGCCGATGTCGGAGTCTGGGCGGGAGCGGCAGCACTGACGGGAAGCGTCGCCACGGACACGCCCGCGGCGAGCATCAACGCGATCAATCGCTGCACCTCCATGCCGACTCCCTCCCCTCGCCTCCGCCTCAGCGGATTGCAGAAATACTCCGGTAGCATTGAACCGTGCGAGGCGACCGCCCGATCGCTCACTAACCGCCGGCGATCGCTGCCAAATCGGCGCTCATCGCAACGGACACTCCGGCCGTTAGGCTCGACACCGTCATCCCCCCTCTTTGCCGCCGGATTGTATACGGGCATGGCACGCGCCGAACAGTCAAGAACCTTCTTTCTGCATTAACGCTTATCCGGACCTCCTAAAGTGCTACCTGAGCTTGCCTAGGCTTCTGAGACTACGTTGGCCGCAGCATGGGTGCTGCGGGAACGCGAGCCTCACATCAAACTCCGAAAATGAAAAGGGCCCGCTTGGCGGGCCCCCTCAGGCTTCAGGTCGACGCGTTACTGCTCGAGTGCGCGCCGGCGACGGGCCGCGGCAAGACCGACCAAGCCAAGGCCCAGCAGGGCAAGCGAGCCGGGCTCGGGGACCTGGATTTCCTGCGGCCGATCAGCGCTGAAGAGCGACACGTGAGAGATGCTGCCGTTCGCCGGCCAGATCAGCGGGTTCGACACAAAGATGTCCTCCATGCCGTTCCAGTTGTATCCGTTCGGTCCGAGGTCAAAGTAGATCTGATTCGGTGTGTTGTTGCCGTCCTTGACCAGCAGGATGCAGGTCCCGCAGATAAACGCGAACGGACCGTCCCAACTGATCGTGGCAGTCTCATTGCCACCCCCGAAGACCGTGGTGTACGACCCAGCAAACGGCTTCTCTTCCGACTGCGGGTTTTCGCCCGGTGAGTTCGCCTTGTAGTACTCGGTGACCGTGTAGCCGAGAATCGCAGAAAGGCACGCGGCGTCGCAGTTGCTGTTCTGGTTGATCGTACCGAGGGCATCTGCAGGGTTGATGATGAGCGTGGCTTGCGCCGGCGCCATCGCGACACCTCCAGCCATTACTGCCGCCGCGGTCATCGCCTTGAGCATACTTACCGTTTTCATATTCCTTCCTTATCGCCGTGCCGAAGTCGCTGAATGCTCGCTCCTGCACACTCACAAAAAACTGTCCCCTGCCCATACGTATGCACGTCCTGTGCCATGGGAAAAAATCCCATAACTTCCTGGATGTTGCAACGCGGTAATCCGTTCGGTTCGGGGGGCATTTGTAAAGAAAATCGACGCGGATCACCGTCACGCCTTGCCTCTGCTGCAGCTCCTCGACCGAACTTTGGAGCGAATCGCCGGACGGCGTGCACTGCATGTCTGGACTCCTCTCGGCGCTCGGGACCAAAACGCAGTGATCCTTCGAAGGGCGCGGGGCAGAGCAGCAATCTCTGAGTGCCTCCCGGCAGTGGGGTAGGATCCCCCGCGCGGGCAGATGCAACATCCCAGTGATCGTGGGCTCCACTCCCACACGTCACGTGGGGGCTCGGACTCGCCATTGGCGCCAGGCGCCAGAGAAGCGCAACCGATCGGACGCGACACTTCGGGAATCGGCGCTGACGCGCCGGCACTCCGGAACCGACTCACCAACGAAACACGACCAAACAGGAAACACTTGAATGAGCAACTTCTGGGATCTGATGTGGCTGATCTTCTCCGCTTTTGTGTTTGTCGCGTATCTGGTCGTGCTGTTCCAGATCGTGGTCGATCTCTTCCGCGACGCTGAACTGGGCGGCGTTTCGAAAGCCGCATGGATCGTCGGGCTGCTGGTACTGCCCGTCCTGACGGCGCTGCTCTACGTGATCGTGCGCGGCCAGGGCATGGCGAGGCGCCAGCGGGCCGCGCTACAACAGGTGCGGTCGGAAGCTGAGACGCAGCTGCGTGCAATGGCTGGCAAGTCACCCGTCGAGCAGATCGCCGACGCCAAGGCCATGCTCGACGCCGGCACGATCAGCGCGGACGAATTCGCCAAACTCAAGGCCAAGGCGCTGGCCTGACGTTCACACCACAAAACACCCAGGGAACGGACGCCATCGTTACGTGAACCCGTCGTTGAAGCGACTCGCCCGGTTTGCACCTGGGCTGCCCGCGCTTGCCGGCTACCGGCGCGACAATCTTTCGCACGACATCGCGGCGGGGCTGGCGGTTGCGGCTGTTGCGATCCCGGGCAGCGTTGCGACGGCGCAGCTCGTGGGCTTCTCGCCTGTCGTTGGGCTGTACGCCAGTACGTTGCCGATGCTGGTCTACGCCCTCTTCGGGACCTCGCGCCAGCTGATGGTGGGTCCCAGCGCGGCGACTGGAGCGATCGTCGCCGCCGCTGTCGCGCCACTGGCCGGCGGCGATGCAGACCAGGCTTGGGCGCTGGCGATTGCACTGACGTTCATCACCGGTGTGCTGTGCGTCGGCGCGAGTTTTCTCCGGCTCGGAGCGCTTGCCGACTTCCTGTCGAAACCGATTCTCGTGGGTTTCATGAACGGGGTGGCGCTGAACGTCGTACTGAGCCAGATCGGTGTCCTGTTCGGACTTAGCGTCGAGGCCAGTGGCATCCTGCCGCGTGCGTGGGAGCTGCTGAACAAGCTGCCGTCGACGCACTGGCCGACGCTGGCGGTCGGTGTGGCGACTGTCGCCATGCTGCTGGCGATGCCACGAATCACCCGGCGCCTGCCCGCGGCTCTTATCGCGATGGTGGTTGCCGGTTTCGCCGTACAGTTCTTCAACCTCGATGCGCTCGGCGTGCGCACCATCGGACCGGTGCCGTCCGGCTTTCCGGTGCCGCGCGTACCGCACATCCCGTTCGAGCATCTTCCGATCCTGCTGGCCGAGGCGGCGGGCCTCGCGCTGGTGTTGTTCTCCACGACGATGGTGGCGGCACGCAGCTTCGCCGACCGCAACCGCTATGAAATCGACGCCGATCGCGAAATTGCGGCGCTGGGCGCCGTCAACATCGCGGCCGCCTTTGCGCAGGGATTCGCGGTCAACGGCACCAACTCGCGTACCGCGGTCGGTGAAGTGGCCGGAGGCCGCACTCAGGTCGCGGGCATCGTGACCGCCATCGTCATTGCGGCCGTGGTCGCGCTGTTTACCTGGCCGCTGCAGTTCATCCCGACCGTATCGTTGGCGGCCGTGCTGGTGGTGGCCGGGGCATCGCTGTTCAGCTGGAAAAATGTCGCGGCGATCGGGCGTATCGACCGGCGCGAGTACTGGATAGCGATGACGGCCACTGTCGGCGTCATTGCGTTCGGCGTGATGAACGCGATCCTGCTGGCGGTCGTGCTCGCGCTGCTCAGCTTCGTACAGCTGGCCGCACGGCCGACGATCGAACTGCTAGGCCGTATCGAGGGCCAGCCAGGCTTTCATTCGCTCCAGCGGCACCCGGAGGCCACCGCACCCACGGGCCTGCTGCTGTTCCGCTTCAACGGCGCGCTCATCTTCTTCAGTACCGCGTACTTCAAGCGTGAGGTGCTCAAGGCCATCGATGCCACCGGTGACGTGCGCTGGTTCGTGCTCGACCTTGTCCCCGTCACGATGATCGACGCTACAGGCGTTTTCGCCATCAAGGAACTGTTCGAGGAACTGCGCAAGCGCGGCATCGCCACCTGCGCCGTTGGGCGCGAAACCGAGTGGGCCGACTGGGCAGCAGCGCGCGGCCTTGAGGAGCGACTCGCGAAGACGCGCTTCTTCTCCTCGCTGGGACAGGCGACCAGCGCCTACCTGGCCGAGCGCCCTGAAGCAACAGCAGCCGCTGGTAACGGCTCGGGCCGGCCCGACGCGACCGCGGCGCTGCGGCCGTAAGTGGCCGCAGCGACTGCCGCGACAACGCTTAACTCACTCGGCGCAGCGCCCGTCAACGACTGCGCGAATCGCGCTTCGCCTGGTTGCGTGCATTGCGGGCGCGTACCCGCGAGACTTGCCTCAACTGCTTGACGCGTACGGCCGCCGGCACCGCCGCTGCGCCTCGTACCTGCGGCCGCCCTCCCGCACTTACCGCCTTAGTGGCCGGTCGCTTTGCACCGGAAACCGCGGCGGCCTGCGCGCTACGCTTGCGCGCCACCGCATCCGCCACGGCACTCTTGAGCGCGCCGAGCTTCCGCCTTGCCTGCAACTTCTCCAGCTTTGCGACGAAGCGCGCGAGCGTCTCTTCGAACAGCCGAGCACGCTTTTCCGCGACCGCCATGGCAGTTACCTGGGTTCCGCTTTTGGTCCCGGTGGAAACGCGATTGGCACGCCGCATCTTCCGGTGCAGGTCCCGATTCTTGTCGCGGAGCTTGCGTGTGCGCTGGATCTTTGCCTTGAGCTGCGCCAGCGTCCAGTTCACCTCCTTGCCGGCGTAGCTCGCCGTCAGCAGCGCGAATTCGGAGTCGTTGCACCATTTGCGCGCGGTGGCGAGTGAATAGGCCATCGAGTAGTTCCTTTCGTCGGAGAAATCGGGATGTGCGGCTCTGGTCGGTCCGAGGCTGGTTCAGGTCGGATTGCGCATCAGCCAGTTCGGCGTCGGCTCCGCCACCTTGTGCAGGCGATTGCGATCGGTGTGGTGGAAGAGTTCATCACGTCCACGGATGCGCAGCACGGTGTCCTGCTCGTAGGACCAGCTGCCGTCCTCGTGGACGTCGACCTTGATGCGGAACTCGATCGTCTTCTTGGCGTGATCAAGGAACGGGTTCGAGCAGGTGCCGTTCGTGGGCGAGCCGAACACGCACTCCAGCTCGAAGGTGCGGGCATCGGCCGCCGCATTCCCGATCGCCATCGCCACCTGGCCGCGCGGGATCGTGTGTGTCTGGATGATCATGCCGGTAGCGGGCTCCCACAGCCAGTAGCCGACCTGGTCGTGAAACGTGGCCGGCCGATTCGGCCGCAGCACATGGGTCCAGTAGCGCAGCCCGTAGAGCAGCTGCGGCCCGTTGAGCTGCGGGTCGATCGGTTGCAGTTCATAGCGCTCGTAGAAGGCCTCCTTCTTCGAGCCCTCCTCGACCAGGTGCACATCGAGGCCGCGCTGTCCTTCCCAGACACCGGCCAGCGGCGCGAGCGGGCCGAGGTTGCGCAGCGTGTCGGGATCGACTTCGTCGGGTTCGGTGAAGATGTCGGCAGGAAATTCGAACATGGCGGATATGGACAAGAAAGGTTGGGAATTTGCCTGTCGCGCTTCGTGTCTGCGATGGAGTTCAGCCGCCTTAGCGATCCTTCAAGTACGAGCGGACCTGGCGGATCCGCACGCCGAACCAACTGAACCGCTCCCTCAGGAAGCGATAAAGCGAGGCGCCGACCAGTGTTCCAAGCGCCACCGAAGTGACGACAAACACGACTGTGATCAGTCCTTCGAGGCCGGCCGCGCGGTCGCTCAGCATGCGCGTGACGCTCAGCAGTCCGAGCGAACCCGGCACCACCAGCCAGAAGCTCGGCAGCCAAGTCACGACCGACGGCGGCCCGCGGAAACGAAACTGGATCAGGTAGCTCGCCGGCACTGCGACGATCATGCCGAAGAATCCGCTGATCTCCGCGCCGAATGGGACAGCCGCCGCGCGCTGGGCCGCAATCGCCGCAAACGCGACCAGCAGGATCCAGGGCAGCGAATTGCGCGGGGCCGAGAAGTGCAGCCCGACACCGACGCAGAACACAGCGACGCCCGCCCATGACGCCCACGGTACCTTGACGAACTGGGAACTCGAATAGACCAGGCTCTCGGGATCCGCACCGAACAGCATCGCGCCGGCCGCCAGGCCAAAAGCCAAAAGCACCAGCTGCACGAAACCCGTGATGAGGCGGCTCGCTCCGCTGACCATGTCACCGTACGCCAGTTCGACCATGCCGAGCGTCAGCATGCCGCCGGGCAGGAACGTAACCAGAGGCGGCACCAGCATGTGCAGCGGGTCGATCGGCAAACCGTAGTGTGCTGCGTAGAACACGGACGCGGAAACGACCGTGGCCGCAATGACCGGCATCGGCACTGCGAAAAGCGCGCGCTGGGGCGCCAGCAGCTTGAGTACGCCGACGATGAAACCGAGGATCGCCGCCGCCGCGATGTTGACCAGCGTCGGCATCAGCACCATGGCCACACCGATCGCCAGGGTCGTGTGGCCGACCAGGCTGCCGAGGCGGCCGAAGCGTGGGCCGGTGCGCAGGATCTCGATCAGCCGGTCCAGCCCCTCGCGCGGCGTCAGCGCCGCGCGCTGGGCCGCGTCGCCGAGGCGGTAAACCTCCGCGATCTGGTCGAGCCGCAGCGACTGCGCCGGGCCTTCGGCCAGCGTCACGCGCTCGGCAGACCCGTCGTGCAGGGTGATGAAGATTGCCGTGGGCAGCACAACCGTGCGCGTGCGACCCATGCCATAGGCCAGCGCCACACGGCGCAACAGAAGCTCGACCTCCGCCGTCTGCTCGCCGCAAGCGAGGTAGGCCTGCGCGAGCCGGAACATGAACTCGAGCAGGACGTCGGTGTCGGGCGGTTCGGCCGTGGTCATCGATCTATTGCCCTGCCCGGCGGCGCGAGGCCGGCCCGCCACGCGGACCAGCCCGCGGTCTTAGGCACAGACCCACCGACAGCGCCGGTGCACGCACGGCAGGGTACCGGCACGCCCGGTTCCGACGAATCACGCTTCGCGCCAATCGACCTGCGCTCAGTGGGCCTTGACTTCAGCGCGCGACAGCAGGAACTCCGTCAGCAGAGGTACCGGCCGTCCGGTGGCGCCCTTTGCGTCGCCGGAGACCGATGCCGTGCCGGCGATGTCGATGTGTGCCCACTTGTACTTCTTTGCGAAGTGCGACAGGAACAGCGCCGCGGTGACCGACCCCGCCGCGGGGCCGCCGAGGTTGCTCATGTCGGCGAAGTTGCTCTTGAGCTGCACCTGGTAATCGTCCCACACCGGCATCTGCCAGGCACGGTCGCCCGCGGTCATGCCGGCGGCCAGCAGTTCTGCCGCCAGCGCGTCGTCGTTCGCGAACAGTCCGCTGGCATGCGCCCCAAGCGCAATCACGCACGCGCCGGTCAGCGTCGCCAGGTCGATCACACAGGCTGGATCGAAGCGCTCCGCGTAGGTCATCGCATCGCACAGCACGAGGCGCCCTTCGGCGTCGGTGTTCAGGATCTCGATCGTGATGCCCGCCATCGACTTGACGACATCGCCTGGCCGGCTGGCGTTGCCGCCCGGCATGTTCTCGACCGCCATGACCAGGCCGACCAGGTTGATCGGCAGGCCCAGTTTCGCCACGGTGCGGAAGGCGCCGATCACGCTGCCACCGCCGCTCATGTCGTACTTCATCTCGTCGAGGTTCGCGCCGGGCTTCAGGGACACGCCGCCGGTGTCGAACGTCATGCCCTTGCCGATCAGCACAATCGGCTTGGCGGCCCCGCCCTTGCTGTACTTCATCACGATGAACTTGCACGGCGAATGCGAAGCGCGGCCCACCGACAGCGCCGAGTGCATGCCAAGCTTTTCCATGTCGGCGCGCTCGAGGATCTCGACGTCGAAACCGAACTCCTTGCCGAGCTTCTGCGCGGTCTCCGCCATGTAGCCGGGTGTGCAGACGTTGCCGCCCAGATTGCCGAGATCCTTGGTGAGCGCCATGCCTTCGGCCGTCGCCAGTCCGGCCTTCACCGAATTCGCAAGTTCGGCGTTCGGCTCGGATTCCGCGATCAGCGTGACCCGGCTGACGCCGCGCGCCGGCGCGGGCTTCGCCCGCGGCGCGTCGAACTTGTAGGCGCCATCGGCCAGCAGGCGTGCGGCGGTCCGCACGCGCCACGCCGGCGTGCGGTTCGGCAGATCGACGTCGACCAGCGCGACAGCAGCTTCCTTCGCCACGCCACCCGCCAGTACCTTTGCGGCCGCGGCGACCGCGTCACGGAACGGCCTGTCGCCCAGCGCCGCGCGCTGACCGAGGCTCACGAGCAGCAGGCGTTCGGCGCCGATTCCAGCAAGAGTCGGAAACATCAGCGTCGAGCCGGCCTTTTCATCGAGGTCTCCACGCTTCAGCGCGGCGGCGAGAGCGCCACCAGCCGCCTGGTCGACCGCCTGCGCGGCCGGCAACAGCGATCCGTCGGCATAGGCGCCTACCACCAACGTGCCGGTCTTAAAAGTCGCCGGCGCGACCTTCGCAAGTGAAATTTCCATCGAAAAGCTCCGCAAGTGAATCAGGCAGGGCGAAGCCGGTGAGCGCGGGGGCGTTCACCGGTGCAATTGCGCGTGTTTAGATACCCCAGGGCAGACCGAGCAGCTGCCAGGCCACCAGCAGGATCAGCCAGATGATCGCGATCGCAATCACATACGGAAGCATCAGCGCGATCACCGTACCGACGCCGGCGTCCTTCACGTACTTCTGGCAGAACACGACAATCATCGCGAAGTACGCATTGAGCGGCGTGATCGAATTCATCGGCGAGTCGCCAACGCGGTAAGCCGCGAGCGTGGCATCGGGCGGCACGCCGAGCTTCATCAGCAACGGGACGAAAATCGGCGCGAAGATCGCCCACTTGGGAATCGCTCCGGTCATGATCAGGTCGAGGATGATCACCACGATCACAAATCCGATCAACAGCCACACCGCATCCAGGTTGGCCGCCTGCAGCGCGTTGCCGAGCGAGATCGCCGCCAGCGGGGCCATGTTGGTGTAGTTGAAGTAGGCCAGGAACTGGCTGATGATGAGCAGCAGGAAGATGAGGCCGCTCAGACTCGCAATCGCCTTCTGCACCGCATTGATCACATCGATCGAAGACTTCATCGTCTTCGCACCAATGCCGTAGCCAATGCCCGCCGAAATGAAGATCAGCGAAATCGACACGATCAGGCTGTTCATGAAGGGCGAGTTGCCGATGATCGAGCCGGTGTCCGGGTTACGCAGAGGCGCGCCGGAGGGGAAGAGAAGCACGCCGATGAAAACGAGCGCGAGCAGGAGCCCGACGCCCGCGAGCTTCAGGCCGCGGTACTCGTCGGCCGTCAGCACATTTTCGCCGGGAACCTCATAGTCGCCCGTGTATTTGCCAAGCCGCGGCTCGATGATCCGGTTGTTGACCATGACCACCACCACCATCATCACGAACACCGACGCGATCGAGAACCAGATATTCGAAGCCAGGTCGATCGACAGGTTGGCATCCATCAGGTGGATCGCATCGTTCGTGATGCCGACCAGGATGCCGTCGACCGGCACGATCAGGATGTTGACGAGAAACACGCTGGCCACGGCCGCGAACGCCAGCGCAAGACCGGCCAGCGGATGCCGGCCGACGCTGATGAACGCGGCTCCGGCCAGCGGGATCAGCACGAGATAGCCCGCGTCGGCCGCAATGCTCGAAATGATGCCGATGAAGGTCAGGATCCATGCCAGCGCCCAGGGCGGCGAGATGATCACCAGCTTGCGGATCAGCGCCTTGACAAGGCCAGCCTCTTCGGCCACGCCGACACCGACCATCGCGACGATGATCACGCCGACCGCCTGGAAGTTCATGAAGTTCTGGATCACCCCGGTGAACATGAAACGGATGCCGTCAGCCGTCAGCAGGCTGCGCGCCGCCGTGGTGACCGAATCGAGCTTGTGGGTTTCCGGATTGATCACCTGGTAGGTGATCGCCACACCCAGCAGGTAGAACACGTGCGACAGCACGATTACGAGTGCAATCAGGATCAGGAAGATCACGACCGGGTGCGGCACCTTGTTGCCGACCCGCTCGACGACGTCGAGGATCTTCTGCATTCCGCCCTTCTCTGCTTGTGCGGCCTGACCCATAGTCGGCATCCTTTCAATTTATTCTCGGAAGTTATATCTGGTCCGAATCACACACGGCGGTCCCGCGCGGCCGGCAGCCCGGGAACCTGACTGCGAAGATCGGCGCTAGCAATTTGAATCGATGTTGCGGAATTCGGCAAGGCAATTCGGCGATTCGCTAGCTGCTGATATATCCTCCGGGGTCGCGCGGCGGTGATGCGATCGATGCGAGTCGATCGTGCACTGACGCACCGAATCTGCAGGAGCTGTAAAGACTCTGTCACATACCGTTTCCATGCTGGGCCAGACCCACTTTATGCACCTCGATCGTGCACTCTTTGATCGAGACCCGGATACGACAAGGAGAAAAAACAATGGCCAAGAAATCCCATCATCGTGCAGGTATCAACCCCGTTCCGTCGCTCACGGAATCGTCCAGAGCCACGGTTAGCGTTGCTCGCGCGGTGCCGTCGAGCGCCACGGCTGTCGGGATCGCCGTCGGCTCGAAGGGAGCGGTACCGCGACAGATCGGGCTTGAGCGGGATGCGCTCGCGGCCGCGGGCTTCGAGGGCAAGCAGGGCCAGACCCTGGTCATTCCAAAGGACGGAAAGTCGATTGTCGTTGCGGTAGGCGTCGGCGATGCCGGCCTCGATGTCGCCAAGTTGCGTGATGCAGCCGCCGCATTCGCGCGGGCCGCGTCCAGGCAGTCGCATCTGGCGACCGGCCTTGCCGATGTCGCCAGCGGTGTCGCGCCCGCGGCCGCAGCGCAGGCCGTCACCGAGGGGGTGCTGCTGGCGCGCTACCGCTACGAGCAGCGCAAGAGCAAGAAGAGCGATACGCCGCTCGAAGAACTCACGCTGGTGACGACCGCCGAACGGCACAAGGCCGAAGCGGCAGGCGCGAAGGCCGGACAGACCATGGCCTCGGCTGCGATGCTGGCGCGCGACCTCGCCAATGCGCCCGCGATGGAGTTGCCGGCCAAGCGCATGGCAGAAATCGCCGAGGAAGTGGCGCGCGCGCGCGGGCTCTCGGTCGAGGTATTCGACAAAGGGGCGCTCGAGAAGATGGGCTGTGGCGGCATCCTGGGCGTGAACGCTGGCAGCACCGAGCCGCCGCGGATGGTCAAGCTCACCTACAAGCCGAAGGGCAAGAGCAAGGGCCATCTGGCGATGGTCGGCAAGGGCATCATGTATGACTCCGGCGGCATCAACCTGAAGCCGGCGCAGGGAATGCAACTCTTCATGAAGATGGACATGGCCGGCGCAGCCGCCGTGCTGGGCGCGATGTCCGTGCTCCGCGACCTCGACTGCCCGACCACCGTCACGGCGTTCCTGATGTGCACGGACAACATGCCGTCGGGCTCGGCGACCAAGATGGGCGACGTGCTGACCCATCGCAACGGCAAGACCGTCGAGATCCACAACACCGACGCCGAAGGCCGCCTGATCCTTGCTGACGGACTTGCGCTCGCGGCGGAACTGAAACCCGACGCGGTCATCAACATCGGCACGCTGACCGGCGCGATCCTCGCCGCGCTCGGCGAGTTGCTGACCGGCGTGTTCTCCAACAACGACGCCTTCGCGGGCCAGGTCCAGGCCTCGGCCAACCGCACCGACGAAACCATCTGGCGCATGCCGCTCGACCGGCGCTACCGAAAGCAGATCGATTCGGCCATCGCCGACCTGAAAAACATGGGCGATGCGCAGCCGGGCTCGATCACCGCGGCTCTGTACCTCGAAGAGTTCGTCGACGGCATACCATGGACCCACTTCGACATCTGCGGAACGATGAAGTCCGACACCGACGATTCGTGGCGCTCGAAGGGAGCCACCGGCGTCTGCGCCCGGCTGCTCGCGGATCTCGCGGTCAATTTCGCCGCACCGAAGTAGGGCGCCGCTTGTCTCTCAATGATCGCGGATCGCGCCCTTGCGGGGTGATCCGCGGCTTTCGATGGAGGCTGCCTCGGACCTGGCAGCCCCTCAGTAGAATCGGCGCGAGCTGGTCCGCGCAAGTGTCGGCCGACTTCAAACTCTTCTCATTCTGCGACGGGCATCCATCGTGAGCGACGTCTACATCCTGTTCCTGATCATCGCGGTCGTCATCGTCCTGTTCGTGACGGAAAAGGTGCCGGTGGTACTGGTAGCGCTAGGCACCGCATTGGCGCTTTACTTCACCGGCATTCTGACCATCGGCCAGGCGCTCGGGGGTCTCGGCGATACGACGACAATCTTTATCGCGTCCTTGTTTGTCGTCAGTGCGGGGCTCGAGGTCACCGGGGTCACGGCGTGGGCTGGACAGATGCTGATCACCAAGGCCGGCGACAGTCGCGTGCGTCAGATCGTGCTGATCATGCTGCTGTGTGCGTTGCTGACCGCGCTGATCAGTCTCAACGGCTCGGTGGCCGCGCTGCTGCCGGTGGTCGTGGTGATGGCGGTGCAACTCAAGCGCTCACCCTCGCAGTTGCTGATGCCGATGGTGTTCGCCGCGCACGCCGGCTCGATCCTCGCGCTGACAGGCTCCCCGGTGAACGTGCTGGTATCGGAAGCGGCGGCGTACGCCGGCACCGGCAACTTCGGATTCTTCGAGTTTGCGATTGCCGGCGTGCCGTTGCTGATCGGCACCATGGTGATCCTCGTGTTTCTTGGACCGAAGTTGCTGCCAAACCGCAGCGGCGCTGCGATGCCGACCGATCTGTCGAAGCACGCGCGCACGCTGGTCGAGCAGTACCGCCTAGACAGTGGAGTGTTTCAGTTGAACATCCACGAGGGGTCGCCGTTTGCCGGCGTCGCGCCTTCGGCGATTGATCTGAAGGACTTCGCGGGGCTGAGCCTGATGGGCGCCCAGTCAGGCAATACGGGCCGGCCACTGATGCAGCCAACGCTCTCGGTGGGAGACACGCTGCTGGTACGCGGTGACGCCGATGCCGCTGCGAGCCTCGCCAACAGCATGAAACTCGGCTTCGGGCCCGACGATGCGAAGGGCAATGCGACCGATGTGCTGTTCAACCGCACCTCGGGTCTGGCGGAAGTCGTGATCCCGCCGCGCTCGGCACTGATCGGTCGCGAAATGTTTCCGGGCATGGTCACCGAGAGCGGTGATCTGCTGGTGCTTGCAATTCAGCGCCATGGTGAAGAGCTTCCGCCGGGCAAGGTCGCACTCGAAGTGGGTGACACGATGCTGCTGCAGGGCACCTGGTCGGCACTCGACAAACGATTGGCCGATCCGGAAGTTCTGGTAGTCGATTCGCCCGACGTGGTGCGCCGTCAGGCGGTGCCGATGGGCAACGGAGCCAAGACGGCGATCGTGATTCTGGTGTTGATGGTTCTCGCCCTGGCAACGGGCATTGTGCCGGCGGCGATTGCGGGGCTGGTCGCCGCCTTCCTGATGGTGCTGCTGCGCGTGCTGACGGTCGACCAGGCCTATCGCTCGGTCAACTGGACCACGGTGATTCTGGTCGGTGCGATGACTCCGCTGTCGGCTGCGATGACGGAAACCGGGGCGGCGCAGTTGCTGGCCGACAAGCTCGTCGCGGTGGTGGGTGATGCCGGCCCCTATGCACTGCTGGCGGGCCTGTTCATCCTGACCGCGATCATGGGTCAACTCATCAGCAACACCGCCACGGCACTGATCATCATTCCGATCGCGGTCGCGGCTGCGATCGAAGTCGGCATTTCGCCGCGCCCGGTGTTGATGAGTGTCTGCGTGGCGGCCGCCGCGTCGTTCCTGACTCCGGTCGCCACGCCAGTGAACCTGATGATCATGGGACCCGCCGGTTACAAGTTTGGCGATTACTGGAAGCTTGGCATCGTCTGTATGGCATGGTTCTTTGTGATCGCGGTCTTCTTCGTGCCGATGGTCTGGAGTTTCTAGCCCAGCGCGCGTGCCTGTGCCGCGGTCGTTTGACGACAGCGCCCTGGCGAGGCGCCGATCGGTTCTGCGGATTGCGATATTCCGGCACGCATTGCGGAGCGCGCCACCGATTGCTGTGGCCTGGAGTTGACCGTCATCACGGGCTCCCGGCTGCTAGGCATGGTAGCTTTGTCTTTCGCCGGCTTTCTGCGTCGCATGCCGCATGCGACCGAGTCTGTGAGAACCACCGCGTCGACCGCAACTCAGCGGTCGATCACCTTCACCTCCACCCAAAGATGGGAGTCAACATGATGTCAAACGAGAAGAACACGCGCCGTCAGTTCATCGCTTCGGCAGCGGCCGTGGCCGCTGCCGCCAGTATTCCGGTAGCGGCGCAGGCCCAGGGTAAGCCGGATGCCACGATCGAGTTCTCGCTGTGGCGCGCCGGGTTCATTATCGGTGGCGCCGGCGGCAGCGGCACGATGATCTTCAAGGACAATGGTTATCACCTGAACATCGGCGGCGTCAGCCTGGGTGCGACCATCGGCGTAGCGCGCACGGACTTCGTCGGCGAGGTCTACAACCTGAAGCAGGCCAAGGACATCGAGGGCACCTATACCGCCGTTGGTGCCAGTGGCGCACTGGCCGGTGGCGCCGGTGTCGCCGAGTTGCAGAACTCACGCGGCGTAAGACTGCGAGTGTCGGGACGGCAGATCGGACTGATGGTGTCGATCGATCTGTCCGGCATGCAGGTTTCGCTCCGGTCCTGACCGACTGCAATCGATTCCTTCTTAGCGGGTCCGGCCCACCGGACCCGCTCGCTGGTGCCTGTCGGGGCCTTGCGCGAAAGCGCGTCTGGCGGCGTCCGGCCGCCGAAGTGCGCTAAGGCGCGACGGTCAGCGTGGCGCCGAACAGCGCCGCCAGCAGCAGCAGCGACACGCCAGCGACCGTCCACTGCCGCAGCACGCTGGTCGAGCAATACCGCCTCGAAGGCAACGCGTTCCAGCTGCGGGTGCGGCCAGGCTCACTGCTGATCGGCACCTCGCCCGACGCACTGGACGTCGGCGCCTACGGCGGCCTGAGCGTGATCGGCTCGCAGGCCGGAGACACGCGCCGGCCGCTCGCGCGCGCCTATGCGGAGGGCGACTTCCTGCTGGTGCGCGGCGACGCCGAGACTGCGGCAAGTTTCGCCGCTGACCAGCATCTGGCGTTTGGCGCTGACGCCTCCGAGCAGGACATGGCCGACACACTGTTCAACCGCTCGTCGGGCCTCGCCGAGGTGGTGATTCCGCCGCGCTCCGCGATGGTGGGGCGCGAGGTGTTTCCGGGCATGGTCACCGAGAGCGGCGACCTGCTGATCCTCGCCGTACAACGGCGCGGCGAGGACCTCGGTCCTGGCAAAGCCAAACTCGAGGTCGGCGACACCATGTTGCTGCAAGGCACCTGGAGCGCGCTCGACAAGCGCCTGGCGGACCCCGAGGTGCTCGTGGTCGACTCGCCCGATGTCGTGCGCCGGCAGGCGATCCCGATGGGCACAGGCGCGAAGGCCGCGATCGGAATCCTCGTTGCGATGGTGGTCGCACTGGCGCTCAACCTCGTGCCCTCGGCGATCGCCAGGATGGTCGCGGCTGTGGCGATGGTGCTGGTCGGCGTGCTGTCGGTCGAGCAGGCCTATCGCTCGGTCAACTGGACGAAAGTGATTCTGATCGGGGCGATGACGCCGCTGTCCGCGGCAATGTCGGAAACCGGAGCCGCGCAACTGCTGGCGGACAAACTCGTCGGTGCGGTCGGCGGCGCAGGCCCGTTCGCGCTGCTGGCCGGCCTGTTCGTCCTGACCGCGGTCCTGGGCCAGCTGATCAGCAACACCGCGACCGCTCTGATCCTCATTCCGATTGGCGCGGCCGCCGCGCTCGAGCTCGGGTTGTCGCCGCAGCCCGTTCTGATGAGCATTTGCATCGCCGCGGCGGCGTCGTTCCTGACCCCGGTCGCGACGCCGGTGAACCTGATGATCATGGGGCCTGGCGGATACAAGTTCAGCGACTACTGGAAGCTCGGCATCTGCTGCATGGCGTGGTTCTTCATCGTTGCGGTGTTCTTCGTGCCGATGGTCTGGGGTTTCTGAGCGGTATGCGCAGGGGGCTAGAGGTGTAACCAGACAGACGCTGAAGGGTCGTCGAGCGAGTGGCACGGGTTCGTTGCAGCCGGCTGTGCGCCAACCAACGTCGCGCACAAGGCGTCTGACTCGCACAGGAGGCCGCCGACGATGAAACACTTCAGGGGATGAGCCCTTTGTTGATTGGATTGGCGCGATTGACGCGAGGGGCGCTGCTGCAGAGTTCCGCTCCAGCGATGCCCCGCTTCGGTTGCCGAGAAGGTCGCTTCTTCAGAATCGCAGCACCTTCCTGAATCTGAAAAAGTAAATGTCACCAATTAGTAAGTATATTTCGCAAACAATTTCGGGCTGAACATAGCCACGTTGCCACTGGCTACGTTCGCTCTCTCACCTTCAGGGACTTCCCGGCGCCATGGTTAACAGCCCCTCTTTCCTACGCGGTGCGACTCTCACGACTCTAGCCGTCGCCTTGGCTGGCACGACTCTGCTTTCGTCCTGCCAGCGGACGGCAGAGCCGCCAGCCGTCGAGGTCCGCCCCGTGCGTACCATCACGATCGAGGCCCGCAACAACGCAGGCATCGTCGCGCTGACCGGAACGGTGCAGGCGCAGACCGAGATCAACGAGTCCTTCCGCATCGACGGCCGGCTGATCGAGCGCGCCGTCGACGTCGGCGACACGGTCAGGCCGGGTCAGACGATCGCCCGGCTCGACCCCGCGAACGAAGAAAGCGGGCTGCAGGCCGCGCGCGCCGGGCTCGCGGCGGCGCAGGCCCGGCTCGGCGAGGCGCGGACGAACTTCACGCGCATGCGCGACCTGATCGTCGACAGCGCGGTGTCGCGAGCCCAGTACGAGCAGGCCGAGGCCGCGCTGAAGACGGCCGAGGCCGGCGTCTTGACCGCGCAGGAACAGGTCAATTTGTCGCAGAACCGGCTCAGCTACACGCGTCTCGTGTCCAACGTGGCCGGCGTCGTCACCGCCCGCGGGGCCGAGCCCGGCGAGGTGGTGTCGGCCGGGCGGATGATCATCCAGGTGGCGCGCGACGGCGCACGCGAGGCAGTGTTCGACGTGCCGGCGCAGATCAAGAATTCCGCCCCGCTGAACCCCAGGATCGTCGTCACCACGAACAAGGCCGGGCCTGCTGCCGCGGCTGCCGGACCCAGCGACATCAACGTGGCGCTGGCAATGGACCCCGGCGTCAGCGCCATCGGCCGGGTGCGCGAGGTCTCGCCGCGCGCCGACCCCGTGACCGGCACCTTCGCGGTGCGCGTGCGGCTGATCGACCCGCCGCCGGGCATGCTGCTGGGCAGCACCGTCACCGGCCGCATGCAGCTGCCCGGCGCGCTGGCCATCCAGGTGCCGGCCACCGCGCTGGTGCGCGCCGACGGCAAGACTTCCGTGTGGGTGTTCGACAAGACCTCCGGCACCGTGTCGCTGCGCAACATCGAACTGGGCAGCGCCGACGCCAACAACGTGCGGGTGGCCTCGGGTCTGAAGGCGGGTGACGTGGTCGTGACGGCGGGTGTCCAGGCACTGCGCCCGGGCCAGAAGGTGCGCCTGCTGGAGGCGCGCTCGTGATCGGACCGAACCTGTCGGAATGGGCGCTCAAGAAGCGCTCGCTGGTCGTCTTCCTGATGATCATCAGCGTGGTGGCCGGCGTCATGTCGTTCATGAAGCTGGGCCGCGGCGAGGACCCGGTGACCACCACGCGTACGATGGTCGTCGCGGCCGGCTGGCCCGGTGCGACGGTTGACGAGACGACCAAGCAGGTTACCGAGCGGCTCGAGCGTACCCTGCAGGAGACCGACTACCTCGATCGCCTGCGCAGCTACACCATCGCCGGGCAGACGACGATCTTCGTCGACCTGAAGCAATCGACGCCGCCGCAGAAGATTCCCGACATCTGGTACCAGGTGCGCAAGAACATCGGCGACATGCGCCACACGCTGCCGCAGGGCGTGCTCGGGCCGTTCCTGAACGACGACTTCGGCGACACCTTCGGCATCATCTACGCGTTCACCGCCGAGGGTTTCAACTTCCGCGAACTGCGCGACTACGTCGAGGCGGCGCGCTCGCGGCTGCTGCAGGTGCCGGATGTCTCGAAGATCGAGGTGCTGGGCGCGCAGGACGAGCAGATCTTCATCGAGTTCTCGCTCCAGCGCCTGGCGGGCCTGCGGCTGAACCTGAACCAGATCGTGGCCACGTTGCAGGCGCAGAACCTGGTGCGCCCGGCCGGCACGATGCAAGGCGAGCAGGAGCGCGTGTTCCTGCGCGTGACCGGCGCCTTCGACTCCGAGGCCGACATCGAGGCGGTCAACTTCGTCTCCGGCGACCGCATCTTCCGGCTCGGCGACATCGCCACCGTGCGCCGCGGCTTCACCGACCCGCCGCAGCCGATGTTCCGCGTCAACGGCAAGCAGGCCATCGGCCTGGCGATCGCGATGCGCGACGCCGGCGACATCCTGGCGCTGGGCGACAACGTGCGCAAAGAAATGGCCGATGTCGTCAGCAACCTGCCGGTCGGCATCGAGACGACGCTGGTGGCCGACCAGGCGGTGTCGGTCGATCTGGCGATCAACGAGTTCATGACCAACTTGTGGCAGGCCATCGTCATCATCCTGGTGTGCAGCTTCGTCAGCCTGGGCGTACGGCCCGGGGCGGTGGTGGCCTTGGCCATTCCGCTGACGATGGCGATCGTGTTCGCGGTCATGGACGTCGCCAACATCGACCTGCACCGCATCTCGCTGGGCGCGCTGATCATCGCGCTCGGAATGCTGGTCGACGACGCGATGACCACGGTCGATGCGATGCTGCGTCGGCTCGGTGCCGGCGACAGCGCGGACCAGGCCGCGACCTTCGCTTACCGAACGCTGGCGGCGCCGATGCTGATCGGCACGCTGGTGACGATTGCTGCCTTCGTGCCGATCGGCTTCGCCCAGAGTTCGGCCGGCGAGTACACCTTCTCGATCTTCTCGGTGGTCGCGATCTCGCTGATCATCAGCTGGCTGGTCGCGGTGGTCTTCGGGCCGTTGCTCGGCAAGGCGCTGCTCAAGCCGCCGAAGAAGCAGGAGACCGAACCCAAGCCAAGCAAGCTGGTGCTGCTGTACAGCAGCTTCCTGCAGGCCGCGATCCGCATGAAATGGGTGACCATCGGCGTCACGATCGCCGCCTTCGTCGCCGCGCTGATTCTGCTGGGCAGCGTGTCGCGGCAGTTCTTCCCGTCCAGCGACCGCCCCGAGCTGACGGTGGACCTGACGCTGCGCCAGAACGCGTCGATCTTCGCCACCGAGGCGGAGGTCAAGCGACTGGAGACGATTCTCAAGGCCGACCCCGACGTGGATCACTTCAGCAGTTATGTCGGCCGTGGAGCGATCCGCTTCATCCTGACGCTGAACGTGCAACTGGCGAACCCCTTCTTCGGTCAGTTCGTCGTCGTGGCCAAGGACCTCGAGGCGCGCGAGCGCCTGCACGACAAGCTGGAAAAGGTGCTGGCCGAAGAGTTCCCAGGCGTCGTCTCGCGCGTCGCGCCGCTCGAACTGGGCCCGCCCGTGGGCTGGCCGCTGCAGTACCGCATCTCCGGCCCGGACAAGGACGAGGTGCGGCGCCTGGCGCTCGAGTTCGCGAACGTGGTCGGCACCGATCCGCGCGCGCGGCACGTTCACTTCGACTGGATGGAGCCGGCGCGCCAGCTGCGCATCAAGATCAACCAGGACCAGGCACGCCAGCTCGGCGTCAGCTCGACCAGCATTGCCTCTGTGCTGAACGCCGCCATCTCGGGCACCGTGGTGACGCAGGTCCGCGACGACATCTACCTGGTCAACGCCGTGGTGCGCGCCACCGATGGCGAGCGGGCGTCGTTCGAGTCGCTGGCGTCGCTGCAGGTGCCCACGCCGAGCGGCCGCATGGTGCCGCTGAAGCAGTTCGCCACCATCGCCGAGGAGCAGGAGTTCCCGCTGGTCTGGCGTCGCGACCGGGTGCCGACGCTGACGGTACGCGCCGACGTCAACCGCGGCGTGCTGCCCGACATCGTGGTGCAGGCGCTGGCGCCGAAGGTCGCCGAGTTCAGCGCCAAGCTGCCCAACCCCTACAAGCTCGAGACGGGCGGCCTGTTCGAGGAGAGCCAGATCTCGCAGGGGTCGGTGTTCGCGGTGATTCCGCTGATGATCGTGCTGATGCTGCTGGCGACGATGGTCATGCTGGTCAGCTTCCGCCGCATGCTGATGGTGGTGGCGATCCTGCCGCTGGGGCTGATCGGCGTGGTGCTGTCGCTGCTGGTGTTCAACCGGCCGCTGGGCTTCGTCGCGATCCTGGGCATCCTGGCGCTGATCGGCATGATCGCCAAGAACGCGTTGATCCTGATCGTCTCGATCGAGGAGGAGCGCGCCAGCGGCCTCGCCGTGCGCGATGCCGTGGTGACCTGCGCCACCAACCGGCTTCGGCCGATGATGCTGGCCGCGATGTCCACCGTGCTGGGCCTGCTGCCGATCGCGCCCACCGTGTTCTGGGGCCCGATGGCCTTCGCCATCATGGGCGGGCTGCTGGTGGCCACGGTGCTGACGCTGGTGGTCCTGCCGACGCTGTACATGACGGTGTTCGGCGGCAAGCCCGGCGACGAGCAGCCGGCGACCGCGCCCGTGGCGAGCTGATCGTGAATGCCGCCCTCGCCGTGCCCGCGGGCTGCACCCCGATCGCGATCCGCGTCGACGAGCCGCGCCAGCTGTTCGATTCGATGGATCCCGCGCCTTTTCGCGAGCGCGATCTCGACCCGCGCGCTGACGAATACATCACCGAGACGGCACGCGAACTTCCTGCGGCGACACAGCCGGCACTGATCGTCCATCTGGCGACCGGCGGCCTGGACAGAGTCGTCGCCGGGGAGGTGGCGATCAGCGTGCAGCAGTACTACGCGCGGCGTGCGGCTACAGTCCGGCGCAGCCTGCGCGAGCTTTTCCGAACGGGGCGCATCAGCCTCGTCATTGGCGTCGTGTTCGTGGCGTTTGCCATTGCGTTTGGCGACTGGCTCGCCGCGACCATCGTGAATGAACGCTACGCGAAGCTGGCGCAGGAGAGTTTGGTCATCGGCGCATGGGTCGCGCTGTGGCGGCCGATCGAGATCTTCCTGTACGACTGGTGGCCAATCCGGGCCGAAGCCCGCCGCTACGAGCGGCTAGCAACGATGCCGGTACTGCTGTCGTCCGAGCCATGACGGAACAGGCCGGCAAGTGATGACCTCGGTGCGATTCTCCGGACAAGGCGGGCGGACATTTGATCGAGTCCGGCGCGCGACGACCTTGCTCGCCGGCGAAGTGCGGAGACGGTGTCCCGGGCACGATGGATGTGCCGAGCACGACCAGCACATGGAGCCGGCACGCGTGCAAGAGAAGGAACGGAAGGAGTCCCAAGCGATGAAGCGAGCCTGGATCGTCGGCGCGGCGGTGCTGCTGGCCGGCTGTGCAGTGGGTCCCGACTACAAGAAGCCCGACGTCGAGGTTCCGACGGCGTGGCGCATGAACGCCGCGACCGCGGGCGATGTTGCGAACACTGCATGGTGGCAGCAGTTCGGCGATCCCGTGCTCGACGAGTTGATCGACACGGCGTTGCGCGACAACCGCGACGTCCGTATCGCGGCGGCCCGCGTCGACCAGTTCATCGGCGCGCTGCAGTCCACGCGCTCTCAGTTCTACCCGCAGCTCGGCTACGGCGTGGACGTTGCGCGCAGTCGAACCAGCCGCGTGGGGCAACCGCCCCTGCCGCCCGGGGCCGATCCGTACTTCACGCTTTACCAGGGCGCGCTGTCCGCGTCGTGGCAGGCCGACCTCTTCGGCCGGGTGCAGCGCCTTTCCGAGGCCGCCCAGGCGCAGGTCTACGCCAGCGAGCAAGCACGCAACGGAGTGGTGCTCTCGCTCGTGGCGAGCGTCGCAACGACCTACATCACACTGCGGTCGTTCGACCAGCAGCTCCTGATCGCACGCTCGACATCCGACAACTTCGCCGAATCGGTGCGGATCTTCCAGCGGCGATACGACGCGGGCGCGGTGTCGATGCTGGAACTGTCGCAGGTCAAGTCACAGTTCGAGCAGGCGCAGGCGGCGATCCCGCTGATCGAGCAGCAGATCGCCGCGCAGGAGAATCTGCTGTCGGTGCTCGTCGGACGCAACTCCGGGCCGATCGTGCGCGGGCGCAGCCTGTTCGAATTGAAGGCGCCGGCGATCCCGTCGGACCTGCCCTCCTCGCTGCTGCTGCGCCGGCCGGACATCCTCGAGGTCGAACAGCAGCTGGTCGCCGCCAACGCCAGCATCGGCGCGGCGAAGGCGCTGTATTTCCCGACGATCTCGCTTACCGGCCTGATCGGCTCGATCAGCACCGCGTTCGGCGACTGGCTCTCGGGCCCCGCGACGGCATGGGCACTCGCGGCCGGTGTGACAGGCCCGATCTTCACGGGCGGCTCGATCGCGGGCCAGGTGGCCGGCGCGGAGGCCGGCGAGCGCGCGGCGCTGGCGGCGTACCAGCAAACCATCCTGCAAGCGATGCGCGAGACGAACGACGCACTGACCGGCAGCGAGAAGCGGCGGCTCGAAGCGGCCGCGCAGAGCCGCCGCATCGAGGCGCTCGACAAGTTCGCGCGCATCTCGCGCCTGCGCTTTGACCAGGGCGTGTCGAGCTATCTCGAGGTGCTGATCGCCGACACCGAACTGTTCTCGGCGCAACTTGCTCTCGCGCAGACCACAGCGCAATACCACGCGCAGCTTGTCAGCGTGTACCGCGCGATGGGGGGTGGGTGGGTGGATATCGCGGCGAAGCGCGCGCCGCAGCCGCTGGCCAACGCGTCGAAGTAGATGCCGACGGATCAGCGATGCCACCACAGCAGCGACATCGGGGCCAGGTCGCCGCCAACGCTCTCGGCGATACCCCACCGCTCGGCCTGACGCACCTCGGGCGATACTGACCCTCGGACCTCCTGTGCGGCAAATTCTCGTCCGGACACCGGCCTACCTGTTGCTGTGGGTGCTGCTCATGGGAGGACTGGATCATCTGGCGTTCGGCGTGGCCACGGCCGCGCTGGCCGCATGGTGCAGCGTCCGGCTGCAGGCGGCCGGACAACCGGGGCTGCGGGCGCTCGGCCTCGTCGCCATGGCGCCGCGGTTCCTGTGGCAGTCGCTGGTCGCCGGAGTGGACGTGGCGCGCCGCGCCTTCGACCCACGCCTGCCGCTCAACCCCGGCTTGGTCGTTTATCGGCCGCAGTTGCCTCCCGGCAGCGCGCGCAGCCTTTTCACGGCGTATACGTCGCTGCTGCCGGGCACCGTGCCGTGCGGCGACGCCGACGGTGGCGTCGTTTACCACTGCCTCGACATCAACCAGCCCATCGTCGACCAACTCGCCGCCGAGGAGGCGCGCCTGGCCCGCGCAGTCCGGGTCGAGGTCCCGCGATGAACGAGTTCCTGCTCGCCTGCGCAGTGATCGTGCTGGTGTCTGTGGCCGGCGGCCTCGCGCGTGTGTTGCGCGGCCCCGGCGACACGGAACGCATCATGGCGGCGCAACTGATGGGCGCCGGCGGAATTGCAGCACTGCTCCTGTTCGGCGCTGCCGCGGACAGCGGCAGCGCGATCGACCTGGCGCTGACGCTCGCCCTGCTCGCGGCCTTCGCCGCGATCGCCTTCGTGAAGAAGGGCTCGACGCTGGAAGCGCCGGCGCCGGACGACGGCATCACCGAAGACAACCCGCCGAACCGGCCGGGCAGCCGGTGATGTTGATCGACTTCTTCAGCGCAGCGCTGATCGGCACGGGCGCGTTCTTCTTCATCGCCGGAACCGTGGGCCTGTTGCGCTTTCCCGATACCCTGACGCGTTTGCATGCCCTGACCAAGGCCGACAACCTCGGCATCGGGCTGATCGTGATCGGCCTGCTGCCGCGCGTCGCGGACGTGTGGACGGCGGCCAAGCTCGTGGCCGTCTGGGCGCTCATCCTGCTCGCCAGCGCCACGGTGGCGCAACTCGCCGGCCACTCCGCTCGGCGCGAGAAGGGTTCACGGTGATGGCGGCAGGGGCCGGCTTCCTGCTCGACCTCGGTTTCGGTCTGCTGCTGCTCGCCGTGGCGACGTTCGCGCTGCGCACGCGGACCACGTACGCGGCTGTCGTCGGCTTCGTTGCCTTCGGCGTACTGCTCGCTCTGGTGTGGTTCCGCCTCGGGGCAGCGGACGTTGCAATCACCGAGGCTGCGATCGGCAGCGGGCTCACCGGCCTGCTCCTGCTAAACGCTTCTGCCATGCTGCGGCACACCGAGAGCGCCGCGGTCGGATTGCAGACCCGGTTGCCGGTGCGCGCGGCCGCCTTCGTGGCCGCGGCCGCCGTCGCGGCCGGGCTCGCGGTCGCCGTGCTCGCGCTGCCTTCGCCCGCGCCGACACTGGCGCCGATGGCCGTCGCCGGCGCACCGGCGACCGGCCTCGGCAACCCCGTCGCAGCGACGCTCATGGCGTTCCGCGCGACGGACACGCTGCTCGAGAAGGTGGTGTTGTTGCTCGCCATCATCGGCGTCTGGTCGCTCGCGCGCGACGAGTTGTGGGGCGGCCGCCCGGGTCGACGGCATGAGGCCGATCCGAAGGGCACGCTGGTATTTTTTGCGCGGCTGCTGCCGCCGGTGGGCATCGTGTTCGGTGTCTACCTCTTGTTCGTCGGTGCCGACCATCCGGGCGGCGCGTTTCAGGGCGGCACGATCCTGGCGGCCATGTGGCTGCTGGCCATCATGGCGCGGCTGTCGGACACCCCCGCCATCGACGGCCGCTGGCTGCGCTTCTGGCTGATCGCCGGGCCAGCGGCGTTCGTCCTGGTTGGACTGGCGGGCCTCGCTTTAGGCGAGGCATTCCTCGCCTACCCGCAGCCGTTCGCCAAGCCGATCATCCTCGGCATCGAACTCGCGAAGATCGTCACGGTTGCCGTGACGCTGGCCATGCTCGTCGCCGGCCCGCCGGAGCGGCCCGGAAATCCGCACCGATGAACTCAGCGACCTGGTACGGCCTCGTGGGGGCGGCGCTAGCCGGCATCGGCCTGTACGGGCTGATCGTTCAGCACCACGTGCTGCGCAAGATCCTGTCGTTCAATCTTCTCGGCGCAGGAGTGTTTCTGCTGGCGGGCGCGGTGGCTCGGCGCGGCGCGGCGGCGGGACTGCCTGGGGATCCGGTGCTGCAAGGTCTCGTGATCACCGGGATCATTGTTGCCTTCGCCGCCACGGTGCTGGCGGTGACGTTGCTGCTGCGCCTCGGCCAAGCGACCGGGAGCGCCAGTCTCTCGCCCCGCGCGCTCGACGGCGCGACGTCATCCGACGGTGAAACCAAAACGTCGCTGGATGCGAACGAGGCATCGCCACGGGCGCCGCCGGCAGCGACTGACCCGCGCGACGGCGCGACCCACTGATGCCGATCCAGGACATGACCTCGCCGGGCGGACAGTGGCTGGTGCTGGCGGTGATCGTGCCGGTCGCAGGGCTGCTGCTCGCCGTGCTCCTCGGCGGCCGGCACGCGCAACGCATCGCTCTCGCGACGGTTCCGCTAGGCGCGATCGCCACGGCGGGGGTCGTGCTGCAGATGATCGACTCGGGCGCAGCCGTCGTGTATCGGCTCGGGGGCTGGGCGCCTCCGCTCGGCATTGTCCTGCGCGCCGACGGGCTGTCCGCCATGATGATGTGCGCCACGGTGGTCGTGCTGGCGGCGATCGCAGCCTTCGCACGCGCCGATTTCGCAACGCCGCGGGGCGACCGCGAAACGCGGGCCCCTTTCGTGTTCTGGACGCTCCTGCTCGGCGTGTGGATCGCGCTGCTGGTTGCGTTTCTGGCCGGCGACCTGTTCACGCTGTACGTCGCCCTCGAACTGGCGGCATTCGCGGCCGTTCCGCTCGTGTGCCTCGACGGCCGCGGCGAGACGCTGCAGGCGGCGCTGCGTTACCTGCTTTACGCGCTGGTAGGCTCGGTGCTCTACCTGTTGGGCGCAGTGCTGATCTACGGCGGCTACGGGACCCTCGACATCGCCACGCTGGCCCACGCAGGCCGCGCCGACGCCGGCACCGTCGTCGCCGTCGCGCTGATGACGGCCGGCCTGCTCGCGAAGACCGCGCTCTTCCCCCTGCACCTCTGGTTGCCACCCGCACACGCAGGCGCACCGGCGGCGGCGAGCGCGCTGCTCTCTGGCCTCGTGATCAAGGGCTCGTTCTTCATCGTTATCCGCCTCTGGATCGACGCCTTCGGGGCCGTCGTGACGCCCGGTGCGGCCCAGTTGCTGGCAACATTGGGAGGTGCGGCGATCGTGTGCGGAAGCGCCGTGGCACTGCGGCAGTCACGTCTGAAGCTGATGGTCGCCTACTCGACGGTGGCGCAGATCGGCTACCTGTTCCTGATGTTTCCGCTCGTGCTCGGCGCGCTATCGGCCGGCGCCGCAGCGGCCGCCCTGACCGGCGGCATCCTGCAGGCGGTGTCACACGCCACGGCCAAGGCGGCGATGTTCATGGCGGCCGGGCTCATGTATGCGGCGCTCGGTCACGATCGCGTCGCGGACCTGCGCGGCGCGGCGCGCGCGCTGCCGATGACCGTGACGGCCTTCGCGCTGTCCGGCATCGCACTCATCGGGCTTCCGCCCGCGGGGGGCTTCGTCGCCAAGTGGCTGCTGCTCTCTTCGGCCCTGGACTCCGGCCAATGGTGGTGGGTCGTGGTGATCGCCATCGGCGGCCTGCTCACCGCGGCCTACGTCTTCACGGTCCTGGCGCGCGCGATGGAAACACCGGAAACGCCGGTGGCCATTGCGCCGGTGTCCCGCGCACAGGAATCGATCGTGCTGGCACTCGCCGTGCTCTCTGCGGTCCTTGGGGTGGCCGCGCTGGCGCCCATCGACCTGCTGCTGACCGGGCGCGAACTCGGGGCAGGAGGCGTGAGATGACGGCCGCGCCCGCGTTGCTCGGCGCAGCGCTGGCGTTACCGCTCGCGCTGCTGATCGCGTGCGCGTGGCCCGGCGCGCGCGACCGCATGTTGCCGGCGCTCGCCTTCGCGCCACTGCCGGCCTTGGCGGCGGCGCTGCTGGTCGACCGCGATGCGGTCTTCGTAGTCGTCTCTGCCGGCGCTTACCAGGGACAGCTCGCGCTCGACGCTCCCGGCGCGCTGCTGCTCGGGGTGGCGTCACTGCTGTGGAGCGCTGCAGGCGCGTATGCGGCGACCTACCAGCGCGAGCAGCCGAACCGCGGCCGATTCGCGACGGCCTGGCTGCTCTGCCTGTTCGGTTGCCTCGGGGTGTTCCTCGCTGCCGACATGCCGCTGCTCTACATGATGCTTGCCTCGATGACGCTCGGTGCCGGTGCGCTCGTCTTTCAAGACGAGAGCCCGGCAGCGCGCCGTGCGGCCGGCATTTACCTCGGCCTGGCGCTGGCGGGTGAGACCCTCGTACTGATCGCTCTGGTACTGCTGGCGCACGCCGCAGGCAGCTGGCTGGTGCGCGACGCGGCGCTGGCGCTCCCGCATGCCGATCAGCGCGACCTGATCATCGCGCTGCTGATGGTCGGCTTCGGGCTGAAGGCAGGCCTCGTTCCGCTGCACGTCTGGATGCCGCTCGCGCACGCGGCCGCGCCGATGCCGGCCTCGGCGGTGCTGAGCGGCGTCGTCGTCAAGGCCGGAATCATCGGCCTGATCCGCTTCCTGCCGCTCGATCCCAGCCTCGCCGACTGGGGGAACGCGCTCGCTATCGCCGGCATGTTCACCGCACTGTACGCGGTCGCGGTTGGGGTCACGCAGGCGCATCCGAAGGTTGTTCTCGCCTACTCAAGCGTCAGTCAGATGGGCTTCACGGTCGCCGTGATCGGCATGGGAATCGCCTCCGCGGATCCGGACGGTCCGCTGTTGGCAGCCTTCTATGCCTCGCACCACGTCCTGGTGAAGGGTGCGATGTTCCTCCTTGTCGGGGTCGTGGCTGCCACCGCGGCTGCGCGGCTGCGCGGCACGCTCGCCATGGCGGCGCTGCTCGCCATCGGGCTCGGCGGGTTGCCGTTCACCGGCGGCGCGGTGGCAAAGCTGGCGGTAAAGGGAACTCTGGGCGGTGGCTGGGCCGCAACCGTGGCCTATGTGTCCGCGGTGGGCACGACACTGCTGATGCTGCACTTTCTGCGACGCGCGATGGCAAACGCGGCGACGCCGGCAGACGCACGTGCCGGCGCGGGTCTGCGGTGGCCGTGGTGGTTTACGGCAGTCGCCGCGATCGTGGTTCCGTGGTCGCTCTATCTCGGGCTGTCGCTCGGCACCTTGGAGGAACTGGTCACACCGAAAGCAGTGTGGTCGGGTGTCTGGCCCGCCGTGGTCGGCGCGTTGTTGGCCGCGTCGCTGGCGCGCGTCGAGGCTCGGCTGCCGCGGATCCCGCCCGGCGACGTGGCGGTCGTGATCGATGTCGCGGCGCGCGGCGCCGCGCGTGCCGGCGCCGCGATAGAGCGTGCCGACGCCGTTCTGCGGGAGTGGGCGATCGCGGGGATTGCGCTGCTGGCGGTGGCCGTGGCGATCGGTACGGCGCTGCTGATCTGACGATAGCCAAGCGGACGACTTACGATCGCGCGACCGGTTGACCAACGTTGCCGTCATCCGCACGTCCAGGTGCCGAACCTTGCTTGCCAGCCGCAACGTGCACCGTGCCTGATGCGTCGGCACAAGGGCCGTCGCCGCTCGCCAAATCGTCAGCCTCGGCATCGGCGTCGTACCCGTACTGCCGTGCAGTACTTGAATCTGAATTACATCCACGTCGCCCTCGATACCGCCGACGGCATCGAAGCCTTCTACAATCAACCCATCGTCACAGCCGTTTTGGCGGTGGCCGTCCGGATGAGTTTGAGGTCACTGCCCAGCGGCGCCGCGACCGTTTCCACTGAATCATGGGGACTCCAGTCCGTCAACGACGGCGCCTTTGATCGGGAGCCACACTTCCATCATGCGCAACTTTGAAGTCATCTCGGACGCGACGGCCATGGCGCCCTGGCGGCGGCCCATGGCAGGCGCATGTGTCGCCCTGATGCTCACGGTCACCACAGCCTGCGGCACGCTGATTCGCAATCCGGTCCCTCCCGAACTGACCAACGCGGCCATCGTGCCTGGCATGCCGGATGTGCGTGCATGGGCGGCTCACGCGAGCCCGGCGATGCAGAACGACATGGTGCTGTCCTTCAAGCAGGAGTCGCGCGTTGATTTTCCGGTCGGCACCGACGGTCGTGTCCTCTATTCGCACCTGCTGCTCTCGGGCGGGGGCGCCAACGGCGCGTTCGGTTCCGGCCTGCTGAACGGCTGGACGAAGACGGGCTTCCGTCCGGTGTTCAAGATCGTCACCGGTGTCTCCACGGGTGCGTTGATGGCGCCTTACGCGTTCCTGGGACCCAAGTACGACGATGCACTGCGCGAGCTCTACACGACGACGCGGTCGCAGAACATCTTTGTCAGCGGCTCACTCTTCGGCATGATCTCGCAGTTGTTCTTCGGGGAAGCCCTGGCCGACACCGGTCCGCTCGCGACGATGATCGCGCGGCATGTCGACAAGGACTTCGTCAGCGAGGTGGCCGCGGCCCACTCGCAAGGTCGTCGGCTCTACATCGGCACCGCCGACCTTGATGCCCAGCGCTTCGTCGTCTGGAACATGGGCCTGATCGCACAGGCAGCCTACCCAGACAAGGTTCGCCTCTTTCGCAAGGTGATGCTGGCTTCAGCATCGATCCCGGTGGTTTTCCCCCCGGTGTTCTTCGACGTGGAGGCCGGCGGCAGGCTTTTCGACGAGATGCACGTCGATGGCGGTGTGGCCGCCATGGTCTTCTTCAATGCCGGCCTGTTCAGTCCTTCGGTCGCGCGGAAGGCCGCGGGCACCGTGCCTGGCCACGACCGGATCTTCGTCATCCACAACGGCCAGCTGGCCCCACCCGCGCCGACACCGACGCCGCGCACCGTCCGCGGTATTTCGAGCCGCGTTCTCGAAGCGGCCGGCCGTTCCGCCGTGATCGGCGACCTGTTCCGCATCTACACGATCGCGCAGCGGGAAGGCGCCGAGTACCGCTGGGTCACGATTCCGGACAACGTGAACCTGCGCGGCGATGAGTTTTTCGACCCCGTACTGATGACGTCACTTTACGAACTAGGCTTCAAGCGCGGCTTGGCGGGCGGCGACTGGAACACGCGCCTGCCAGGTGAACTCCACCATCTGCGCAGCGGGGTCGAGTAGCTGAACCGGCCGTCGCGCAAGTGCGCGACGGCCTGCTCCTCAGTGCACGATGCGGTCGAACACGAACTTGCCGTTCTTGACGTCGACCGGGATGACGTCCTTCGGCCCGAATCGGCCTTCGAGCACCAGTCGTGCCACCGGGTTTTCGATCTCCTGCTGGATGGCCCTCTTCAGCGGGCGAGCGCCATAGAGCGGATCGAAACCCACCTTGGCGATCTCGGCGAGCGCCGCATCGCTGACCTCGAGCCGCATGTCCTGAGCCGCCAGTCGCAGCTCGAGACGCCTGAGTTGGATCTTTGCGATCGACTTGATCTGACGTGCGTCAAGCGCCTGGAACACGACGATCTCGTCGATCCGGTTCACGAACTCGGGCCGGAAGTGCTTGCGCACCTCGCCCATGACGGTCTCCTTGATCAGCTCCGGGTCCTGCCCCGCCATGCGCTGGATGTCGTGCGAGCCGAGGTTCGAAGTCATCACGATGACCGTGTTCTTGAAGTCGACCGTGCGGCCCTGCCCGTCCGTCATGCGGCCATCGTCGAGCACCTGCAGCAGCACGTTGAAGACATCCGGATGCGCCTTCTCGACCTCGTCGAACAGGATCACCGCATACGGCTTGCGGCGCACGGCCTCGGTCAACGCACCGCCTTCGTCGTAGCCGATGTAGCCCGGCGGCGCACCGATCATGCGGGCCACGGAGTGCTTCTCCATGTACTCGCTCATGTCGATGCGGATCAGGGCGTCTTCGGTGTCGAACAGGAATTCGGCGAGTGCCTTCGTCAGTTCGGTCTTGCCCACGCCGGTGGGCCCCAGGAAGAGGAACGAGCCATATGGACGGTTCGGGTCAGAGAGGCCCGCCCGCGAGCGACGGATCGCATCGGAGACCAGGCGCACCGCTTCATCCTGTCCGACGACGCGCCGGTGCAAAAAATCCTCCATCTTCAGAAGTTTCTCGCGCTCACCCTGCATCATCTTGCTGACCGGAATGCCGGTCGCGCGTGACACCACTTCGGCGATCTCTTCGGCGCCGACCTGCGTGCGCAGAAGGCGCGGCTTGCCCTTCGGCGCTTCGTCCTTCTCGGCAACCTTCAACTGCATCTCGAGTTTTGGAAGCTGCTCATGCTGGATTCGCGCCGCTTCCTCGTACTTGCCGCTGCGCTGCAATGCCGGCAGCTGCGCCTTGAGCTTGTCGATCTCGGTCTTGATCGACGCGGCGCCCTGCACTGCCGCCTTCTCCGCGCGCAACAGCTCGTCAAGATCCGCGTACTCCTTCCCGAGCCGCTTGATCTCCTCTTCGATGAGCGTCAGCCGCTTCTTCGACGCTTCGTCGTGTTTCCTTCTTGACCGCTTCGCGCTCGATCTTCAGCTGGATGAGGCGCCGGTCGAGCTTGTCCATCGACTCCGGCTTCGAGTCGATTTCCATCTTGATGCGCGCCGCCGCCTCGTCGATCAGGTCGATCGCCTTGTCGGGCAGGAAACGGTCGGTGATGTAGCGGTGCGAGAGTTCGGCCGCGGCGACGATCGCCGGGTCGGTGATCTCGACGCCGTGGTGCAGCTCGTAGCGCTCCTGCAGCCCGCGCAGGATCGCGATCGTCGCCTCGACGCTCGGCTCGTCGACCAGCACCTTCTGGAAGCGGCGCTCGAGCGCTGCGTCTTTCTCGATGTACTTGCGGTACTCGTTGAGCGTGGTGGCGCCGATGCAGTGCAGCTCGCCCCGCGCCAGCGCGGGCTTCAGCATGTTGCCGGCGTCGATCGCGCCCTCGGCCTTGCCGGCGCCGACCATCGTGTGCATCTCATCGATGAAGAGAATGATGCGGCCCGCCTCGGCGGAAACTTCCTTCAGCACGGCCTTGAGCCGTTCCTCGAACTCGCCGCGGTACTTGGCCCCGGCCAGCATCCCGGCCATGTCGAGCACCAGCACCCGCTTGCCCTTCAGCGTCTCCGGCACTTCGTCGTTGACGATGCGCTGCGCGAGACCCTCGACGATCGCGGTCTTGCCGACGCCGGGCTCGCCGATCAGCACCGGGTTGTTCTTGGTCCGCCGCTGCAGGATCTGGATCGTGCGACGGATCTCGTCATCGCGGCCGATCACCGGGTCGAGCTTGCCCTGCTGCGCGCGTTCGGTCAGGTCGATCGTGTACTTCTTCAGTGCCTCGCGCTGGCCCTCGGCCTCGGCGCTTTCGACCGGGGCACCGCCGCGCACGGCATCGATCGCCGCCTCAAGGGCCTTGCGGCTCACACCGTGCTCGCGCGCCAGGCGGCCGGCCTCGCCCTTGTCGTCGGCCACTGCCAGCAGGAACATCTCGCTCGCGATGTAGCTGTCGCCGCGCTTCTGCGCTTCCTTGTCGGTCGCGTTGAGCAGCGCTGGTCAGGTCGCGCCCGATCTGGATCTGGCCGTCGCCGCCCTTGACCTGCGGCAGTCGCTTGACCGCCGCCTTCGAGCGCCGAAGTCAGCGCGTTGACATTGGCGCCGGCCCGTTGCAGCAGCGAGCGCGCGCTGGCGTCGCTCTGCCGCAGCATGGCGAGCAGCACGTGCACCGGCTCGATGTAGGAGTTATCGTGTCCGGCGGCGATCGATTGGGCGTCGCCGAGAGCTTCCTGGAACTTGGTCGTCAGTTTGTCGATGCGCATGGTCTCGCCCTGTCCCCAGAATCGGTCTCCTAGTCGAAGGTAGGGCAAAGTCGCGCGTTTTCAAGCGCATTCGATGCCGTCCTCGCTTTGCTAGGATCGAACGCAGAGGGTTGCGGTGCGCTGGCTCCGGGTTGACCGAGCGCGTCGGAAGCCGCCTCGACATTCAGGTCTGCACTGTGCGCCCCGGACTGCTGGTCACGCTACTACTCCTGCTCGGCCTGCCCTTGGGCGCACTGGCGCAGCCAGCGGATGCCGCGGACGATGGCGTGCAACTGGTGGGCGCGGCCGGGGTCAGCGGCCGCGTGGCCACCGCGCTCGACGAAGCTCTCAGGCGTTTCCGGCTCCCGCCCGACGCGGACGAGGCCGACGAGGAGCGCGAATTGCGACGCGCGGAACGCGCCGCCACGGAAGTTCTGGCCACCGAGGGTTACTTCAGCCCCGCGCTGCGCTTCGAGCCCAATGCTCGCACAGGTCCCGCGCTATCGGTTGCTGGTCGAGACCGGGCGCCAGACCACCGTGGGCAGCGTCGAAATCCGCTTTCGAGGACCGCTGGCGGAACCGGCATTCGCCGAACGCGCCGCCAGCTTGCGTCGCGAGTGGAGCCTTCCGGCCGGCGCCCCGTTTCGCAGCGCCGAGTGGGAGGCGGCCAAGAACCGGCTGATGCTGGCGGTGACGGCGCGCGACTTCGCGGCAGCGACATTGACACAGTCAAGCGCCGAGGTCGACGCCGAGCGCGCCACGGCCGTACTGACGGTCGAAGTCCACAGCGGACCGGCCTACCGCGTCGGTCCGCTGAGGCTCGAAGGCCTGCAGCGCCACGATGCGGCGCTGGTCGAGCGCTTCAACCCGTTCAAGCCGGGCGCTCCGTTCGATCGGGCCCTGATGCTCCAGTTCCAGCAGGCACTGCAGGAAACCGCTTTCTTCAACAGCGTCATCGTGACGCTCGACCTGGAGTCGGCCGTCGCGGACGAAGCGCCGCTCAGGGTGCAACTGCGCGAAGCGCTGCTGCGCCGATTCTCGGCCGGAGTCGGCTTTGCGACCAACACAGGCGCCCACATCGAAGCGCTGTATCGCCAGGCCATCACCTTTGGGCGACCGTACCTGCTGCAGACCGGCTTTCGCGTCGATCAGACCGGCGAGTTTGCCTACGTCGACATGATCTTTCCGCCGCAGCGGGGCGGCGCGCGCGACAGCATCGGCGCCCTGGTCGAGAACTCCGACATCGAAAACCTGCAGATCAACCGCTGGGGCGTTGGCGCGGCCCGCTCGAAACTCACCGGGCCACGCGACGGTCGCAACATCGAAACACAGCTGGCATTCAACTTCGAGCACGAGCGGCGTGAAACACCGCTCGACCCGCCGATCACGCTCGACGTGCTCTCCAGCACCTACACGTGGACCCGGCGCGACGTCGACGACATCACGAGCCCGCGCCGCGGCAACCTGATCCAGTTACAGGGCTCGGTCGGCCTCGGCGGACTGTCGATCGATGATGCGTTCCTGCGCGCCTTCGGCAGCATCGTCCAGTATGTGCCAGTCGGCACGCGCGACGTGCTGATCCTGCGTGGCCAGGTCGGAGGCGTCCAGGCAGAGAGCACCGACGTCGTCCCCAACAAGTTCCTGTTCCGCACGGGTGGCGCACTGACCGTGCGCGGCTACGACTATGAGAGCCTGGGCGTAGAACAGGGCGGCGCCATCGTCGGTGGCCGTGCGCTCGCCGTCGCGTCGATCGAGTACGTCAACTGGCTCGAGCGTTGGGGCGGCAACTGGGGCTGGGCGGTCTTCTTCGATGCAGGCGACGCGGCGGCGCGCTTCAAGGACCTCGACCCGGCGCTCGGCTACGGCCTGGGCCTGCGCTGGCGCACGCCGGCGGGGCCGCTTGCCGTCGATGTCGCCTACGGGGAGCGCTTCCAGCAGGTCCGCGTGCACTTTTCGGTTGCTATCGCGTTCTGATGTCCAAGCCACCCCCGTCCCCACCCGCTGCCGCACCGAAGAGGCTACGCCCACGGTGGGTGAGCTCGGTCGCGGTTGTCCTCGGCCCTGCGCTGCTGGCGCTGCTTGCGCTCGCCGCCACGACGGCCTGGCTCGTGACAACCTCCGCCGGGCTGCGCGCCGCTGCTGCGCTGGCCAGCACCTTCGTTCCCGGATTGACGCTGAGCGGTGTCGAAGGCTCGCTCGGCTCCGGCGTGCGCATCGAAAGATTCGAATTGAAGCGCGCGGGCTGGGGGGTCGCCGCCGACTCCGTTGCGGTGGATCTTCGCGAATGGTCACTGCGGCAGCGCTCGCTCGACGTGGAACGTCTCGCGGCCAAACGCCTTCAGGTCGACTGGGTCACGAGCGACGGTCCCAGCACCCCACCGGCGTCGCTGGGCCTGCCATTCGATCTCGGTGTACGCCGCGGCAGCATCCAGGAGTTGGCCATAGGTTCGCGCGAGGCCGCGCCCACCCTGTTCCATCGTGTCGAGTTCGGCGGCCGGATGAATCTGCAGGGCATCGAAGTGACGGATCTCGCAGGTGAGTTCGAGCGCACCCGCATACAGGCACAGGGGCGCATCGGTGCCTCCGAGCCCTTCGCCACGGACGCACGCGCGCAACTGAGCAGCTCGCTGCAGGGCCGTACCGTCGTGGCGACCGCCTCGGCGACCGGTTCACTGCAACGGCTTCGGCTTGGAATCAACGCCGACGACAGCGCTGCGCGGGCACGCGTCGACGCTGTCCTCCTGGCCTTCGCCGACGTGCCTTTTGAGCGCCTTGCGGTCGACATCGAAACCTTCGACCCCGCACTGTGGATGAGCGGCGTGCCCTCGATGCAACTGCGAGCGCGGGCCGACCTGGCGCCGACGACGCTGGCCGATGGCACCTGGTCGGTCGGCGGGCCGTTTTCGGCCGAGAACTCCACCGCCGGGCCGATCGACCGCAATCGGCTTCCGATCCGTTCACTGCGCGGCACGCTGGCGTGGGCCGCGCAGTCGCTGCGGCTCGACATCGAGCGGGCCGAGGGAGTGCGCGGCCACGCCAACGGCGCGCTGATCTGGTCCAAGGCGGACGGCGTGCAGGCGGCGGCGCGCTTCAGCGGCGTCGATGCGTCCACGCTGCACAGCCAGATGGTCGTGACGAATGCCAGCGGACAGATCGACTACAGCTTCCTCGCCGGCGAACAGCGATTTGTCGGAAGCGCGCGCAACACTGGAGCCTTGCCGCTGAGCGCCGACATTGATGCCTCGGTGCGCGCAGAGGTGCTGGAGTTGGCGCGGGCGCGACTCAGCCTCGGCGAAGGTCGCGCCGACCTGAGCGGCCGGTTCGAGCTGGGAGGCGCCCGCAGCGCGCGTTTCAGCGGAAGCTTCAAGGACCTCGACCTTGCGCGACTCGTGCGCGGAATCGATACGCGACTGAACGGCACGCTTGAATTCGTCGGGCGACTGCAGACACCGCTCAGTGGCCGTGCGACCTTTGCTCTGGCCGATAGCCGTATCGCCGGACGGCCGGTCTCCGGTCGAGGCAGCATCGAGGCGGTCGGTACGCAGTTCGATGCCGATGTCGAACTGCGCTCAGGAACGGCGCGCCTGGCGGCCTTCGGTGGCATCGGGGCCGGACGCGAACTAGCGCTGGAATTCTTCGCACCCGAACTCGGGATGCTGCTGCCGGGCTACGGCGGCCGGATCGATGCGCGCGCCACCCTCGCCGGCGAACTGGACAGCGCACGCATCGAGGCTACGGCCGCCGGCAAGAACCTGTTGCTGCCGGGCGGGCACCGCATCGGCAGCGTCTTGGCGTCGTTCCGTGGCGGTGTGGCTGCGACCGAACCTTTTGCGCTGACAGTCGACCTCGCACAGCACACGGCTCCCCGCGGACCGGAGCAGTCCATCGCCGGGGCCACGTTGATCGGACGCGGCACGACCGCCAACGCGACACTCGAGCTCAATGGCGCGTCAGGATCGCAGCAGCCGGTACGCATCATCGCCAACGGCGGCCTCAGCGACGGCGCGTGGCGTGGTTCGCTCGTGGCCGCCGAGATCGGTGCGCCCGTCGATCTGCTGATGCGTTCGCCAACCCCACTGATGATCTCGCTGAACGCGATAGCCCTCGGCCCGGCGGAGTTCCTGCTGCACGGCACGCACTTCACGAACTTCGAGGTGCAGCGCAAGGACGGCCGCTGGCACACTTCAGGCCAGTTCGAGGGCCTGCAGCCGCAGGCGCTCGACGCCCAGGCACGCGCGCCGCGACGCGTCGTGCGCAGCGGCACCGGCGACCGCGTTCCGCTCACGCTCGCCGGGCGCTGGGACCTCGAGTACGCCGACGCGGTGAACGGCATCGCCGTCATCGAACGCAGCGGCGGCGACATTTATAGCGGCATCGATGCGCTCAGCCCCATCGGCGTGAGCGACGTCGGGGCTGCACTCAACGTGCTCGACAATCGCGTGACCGGCAATGTCTACATGCGCGGGCGGGCGCTGGGCAAGATCGACGCCGCGATCGACGCTTATGTCGATCCTGCCGCACCGGGCGGCCGCCTGCTGGCTCAAGAGCGCCCGTTCCGCGTCGTCGTCGATGCAACCCTGCCCGATCTGAGCTGGATCGGGCCGCTGATCGGTGACAACGTCCAGTTCGGGGGTTCCGGGTCGATCAACGCCACCATTGGAGGCACGCCGGCGGACCCGACGTCCACCGGCACGATGCGCGGCGAGGCCCTGCGCCTGGCGTGGGTCGACCAGGCCGTGCGCATGGAAAACGGCCGGCTCGATGCCGTGCTCGACGACGGCGTCCTGGTCATCAACGAGTTGAAGTTTTCGGGCAATCCGCGCGTGGCGCCGCTCGATAAGCGGGCCCTCGAGGGGCTGGACTCCAACCGGCCGTTCGAAGTGCGCGCGGTCGGCCGCATCGCGCTGCGCTCGCTGGCCGGCAGTATCGGCGTGCAGGCCACCCAGCTGCCAGTGCTGCAGCGTGCCGACCGCTGGATGGTGGTGTCGGGCAGCGGCGGCATCACGCTCTCGCCGCAGCGGGCGGAGCTCTATGCCAAGCTGACCGTCGACGGCGCGTACATCGATTTCGACGGACTGCGCGGTGGGCGCAGCCTGCCGAACGATGTCGTGGTGACGCGCGCCGGCGCACAACGCAAGGCGAGCGCAGCCGCGCCGGTGGACGTGACGCTCGACGTGCAAGGCTCACTCGGACGGCGCTTCTACATCGAGGGAGCCGGCCTCGAAGCACGGCTGGCCGGGGCCGTGAGCCTCAGCGGACGCCCTTCGCAACTGCGGGCAGAAGGCACCGTGCAGGCGGTAGACGGCGTGTTTGCCGGCTATGGCCAGCGACTGCGAATCGAACGCGGCATCGTCACCTTCCAGGGCCCGATCGACAACCCGGCGCTCAACGTGCTCGCCGTGCGTGCCGGGCTGCCGGTCGAAGTGGGTGTCGCCATCAGCGGAACCGCGCAGCGGCCCTTCGTGCGCCTGCACTCCGATCCCTCGATGTCGGACACTGAAAAGCTCAACTGGCTGGTGCTCGGCCGGCCGCCGGGGGCGAGCGACGGCAACGACCGCGCGATGCTCTCGGCCGCGGCCAGCGCGCTGTTCGCCGGCCAGGCCGACAGCGCCAGTGCCGGCATCATGCGCACGTTCGGCATCGACCAGATCACACTGCAGTCCGGCCAGAGCAACGCGTCACTGCTGCCGAGGGAAACCGTCGCCGGGCGCCTGCGCAGTAGCGGCATGACGACCACGAGTTCGGCGGCGTCCGACTTCCTCGCCGTCGGCAAGCGGATCAATGATGACCTGTTCCTGTCCTTCGAGCAGGCGCTGAGTGGTGCCGAGTACTTCGTTGCGCTCAACTACCGGCTGACGCGCCACCTCTCGCTGATCGCCCGCGCCGGCAGCACCAACGCACTCGACCTGGTCTATTCCATCGCCTTCGACTGAGGCTCAGTCGAGTCAGGCCGGATCGGGCAAGGCGTTGGCCGGCAGCGTGCCTCGCTCAGGCCGCGTAACCCGGAACCACGCCGCGTACAGCGCGGGCAGGAATAGCAGCGTCAACGCGGTGGCGACGATCAGGCCGCCCATGATCGCGATCGCCATCGGTCCCCAGAAGGTGCTGCGCGACAGCGGAATCATCGCCAGCACGGCGGCGGCCGCGGTCAGCACGATCGGACGCAGTCGCCGCACGGCGGCCTCGATGATGGCGTCCCACGTCGGCATGCCTGCCTCGCAGTTGCGTTCGATCTGGTCGACCAGGATCACCGAGTTGCGGATGATCATGCCGAACATTGCGATGACGCCCAACTGGGCGACGAATCCGAACGGCGCACGGAACAGCAGCAGGCCCAGCGACGCACCGATCAGTCCGAGCGGGCCCGTGAGAAACACCAGCATCGAACGCGAAAACGTGCGGAGCTGCAGCATCAGCAGGGTGAAGACGATGAACAGCATCAACGGCACGTTGGCCATGATTGCCGTCCCGGCTTTGGACGATTCCTCGGCTGCGCCGGCGATCGCGATCTGGTAGCCCTCCGGCAGTCGCTTCTGAAGTGTGGCGAGCTTCGGGTCGGCTGCGATCTGTGTCGAGACCGTCTGACCCTGGATGCCTTCGCGCACGTCGCTTTGTACCGTGATCGCATAGTCGCGGTCCTGTCGCCAGATGATGCCGGGCTCCCAGCCGAATTCGATCTTCACGAGTTGCGACAGCGGCACGGCCTTGCCGCTAGCCGTCGCGATGTTGGCCTCGGCCAGGCGCGACATCACGGCGCGTTCGTCCAACGGCTGCCGCAGCACGATATCGATCAGTTGATCGCCTTCGCGGAACTGCCCGATCGTCGTGCCGGAAAGCAGGGTCTGCGCCGCACGCGCCAGAGTCTGAGTCGACATGCCGAGGGCGCGGGCGCGGTCCTGGTCGAGCGTCAGGCTCAGGCGCTTGACGCTCTCGTTCCAGTTGTCGTTCACTCCGCGCGTGTTCGGGTTCGCGCGCATGATGTCCTTGACCTGATCGGCAACCTGACGCACGGTGCGCGCATCCGGTCCCTGGACACGGAACTGCACCGGATAGGACACCGGGGGCCCATTGGGCAGCAGTTTCACCCGGCCGCGCAGGTTGGGCAGGTCATTGCGGAACAGTTCGATCATCTTCACCCGCAGCCGGTCGCGGCTCGCCAGATCCTTCGGCGTCACGACGATCTCCGCGAGATTGCTGTTGCTGAACTGCTGGTCCTGTGGCAGATAGAAGCGCGGCGCTCCCGTTCCCACGTAGCTCACGTACCAGTCGAGTTCCGGCTGTTGCGCCAGCCAGCGCTCGAACACGCGCGTTTCCACCGCGGTCGCCTCGAGGCTCGAGCCTTCCGGCAGCCACAGATCAACCACGAGTTCGAGCCGACTCGAATCGGGGAAGAACTGTTGCTCGATGAAACGGAAGCCGCCGATGCCGAGCGCAAGCGCCGCGAGCGTGATCGCGATCACCGTCTTGCGCCAATCGACACACCAGTCCACGAGCGCGCGGAAGCGGGAATAAAACGGGGTCGCAAAGATTTCAGCCGCGTCGTGCGCGCGCGACTGTGGCTTGACCTTGAGTAGCCACACACCGAGCAGCGGAACGAAGAGCACGGCGACGAACCATGAGATCACCAGCGCCATTGCAGTGACCTGGAAAATGGACATCGTGTACTCGCCTGCCGACGATTTCGCGATTGCAATCGGCAGGAATCCGGCGGCGGTGATCAGGGTTCCGGTGAGCATCGGCATGGCCGTCGTCTCGTACATCGACGTGACCGCAACTGCCTTGCTAGCGCCCTCCTCGAGTTTGCGGACCATCATTTCCACCGCGATGATGGCGTCGTCCACCAGCAGGCCGAGGGCGACGATCAGCGCGCCGAGCGAGATCTTGTGCAGGTTGATCCCGAACAGCCACATGCCGAGGAACGTGAGCGCCAGCACCAGCGGGATCGTTGCCAGCACGACCAGGCCCGGCCCGGGATCCACCCGCAGTGGCCGCGTGTGCAGACCGAGGCTGAGGAACGACACACCGAGCACCACGACCAGTGCTTCCACGAGGACGCGCAGGAAATCGTTGACCGACGTGGCAACTGCGCGCGGCTGGTCGGCCACCTTGACCATGTCGATGCCGACCGGCAGCGAGAGCGCCAGGCGCTGCCCGGTCTCCGTAAGGTCCTTGCCGAGCTGGATGATGTCGCCGCCCTTCACCATCGAGACGCCGAGCCCGATCACCTCGCGCCCCTGGACACCAGCCCGTCCGGCCCGCATCCGGTCGCGCGGCGGATCGATGTAGGCGCGGTTCACCGTGGCGATATCGGCGAGCTTGTAGGTGAGGCCATTGCTCCGGATCGGAAGCTGGCGCAGATCATCGAGCGAGCGGAACTCGCCACTGACGCGCACCTGCAGGTTGTCGGTGGGCAGCACGAGCACGCCGGCCCCTTCGACCGCGTTCTGCGCGCCAATTTGCGCCGCCAGCTGGGCGATGTCGAGCCCGATCTGTGCCAGCTTCTTGTCGGAGATCTCGATGTAGATCTTCTCGTCCTGCACGCCGAACAGATCCACCTTGGCCACGTTCGGCACGCGCAGTAGTTGCTGGCGCACCGCCTCGACGTGGTCCTTCAGCTCACGGTAGGTGAAGCCGTCGGACGAGAACGCGTACATCACGCCATAGACGTCGCCGAACTCGTCGTTGAAAAATGGTCCCTGCACGTTCGACGGTAGCGTGCCTCGTATGTCACTGATCTTCTTGCGCACCTGGTACCAGGCGTCGACCACGTCGTGGCCACGCATCGACTCCTTCAGCTGCACGAAGATCAGCGTCTCGCCGGGCTTGCTGTACGAGCGCAGCTTCTCGAGGCCGGGGGCCTCCTGCAGCTTCTTCTCGAGCTTGTCGGTGACCTGTTCGGCCATCTGGGTCGCGGTGGCGCCTGGCCAGTACGCGCGCACGACCATCGTGCGGAACGTGAACGGAGGGTCCTCGTCCTGGCCGAGGCGATCGAAAGCGAACAGTCCTCCGAGCAGTAGGACGACCATCAGGTAGCGCACCAGGGGCTGGTGCTCGATCGCCCAGGTCGAAAGGTTGAAGCCGCCGCCGCGCACCATCGGATCAGCTCTTCTTGCGCACGTCGGGCCTCAGGGTCGCCGGGCCGGCGGGAGCCAGTTCCATCGCCTCGCTCAGCAGTCGCACCTTCTGCCCGTCCTTGAGCTGGTGCACACCGGCCGTCACGATCATGTCGCCGGCCTTGAGACCCTCGCTGATAACGATCTCGTTTCCTGCCACATTGGCAATCTGCACCGGCGTGCGACGCACCGTGTGGCTCGCGGGGTCGACCACCCAGGCGTGCGTTGCACCGCCTTCGGCCAGCAGCGCCTGCAGAGGCACCGCGATGACCGACTGCGCGAGTGACGTCGCAAACGACACGGTCGCCGTCATGCCCAGGGCCGCGGTCGCGGGCGGATTAATCAACGCGATCCGTGCGGGGAAAGTGCGCGTCGCCGGATCGGCCGCCGGCGACACTTCGCGCACACGGCCATCGATGGCGTCGCCACCCGCCCACAGACGCACCTTGACGTCGCGCGCACTCTTCAGCATCGCAAGCTGTTGTTCAGGAATACCGATGGCAACTTCCATCTCGCCGGTGCGCGCAAGCCGGATAACCGACTGGCCGGCAGAAACGACCTGTCCGACTTCCGCGTCGACGCCGACGACGATCGCGTCATGCGGGGCACGCAACACGGCGTATCCCGCCTGGTTGCCGCTCGTGCGTGCGTTGGCTTCGGCTTGCAGGTACCGGGCCTCGGCAGCGTCGAGCGCCGCCTTGCGACGGTCGAGGTCCGCCTGGCTGATGAAGCCTTTGTGTTGAAGTTCCTCGAAACGACGGTAGTCGGCGCGCTGCTGGTCACGATCGACCTGCGCCGCATTCAGTCCCGCGTCGGCCGCCTGCACGGCCAGCCGATAGTCCTGCGGATCGAGGCTCGCGAGCGGCTGGCCCGCGCGCACCGACTGGCCGACGTCGACTTGGCGCTGCGTCACCCGCCCCGGCACCTGGAATCCGGCTCGTGTCTCGACGCGGGGGCGCACATCTCCGGAGAATTCGGCGATCGCACTGGTCGAACGCAGGCCGACGGTCAGCGTCCGGACCGGACGAATGTCTTCCGTGGTTGTGACCTGGCGTCCGCAGGCCAGGAGACCGACGAAAAGAGCCGCAAACAGGATCGAGCGCATGGCAGGACCAGTAAATAACTGACTGGTCAGTAATATAGCCAGCGCCTGAGTCCCCGGTCAACTCCTTGTGCGTCGCACATACAACACCCGGATCAGGCGAGCGACCGCACGGTGGCGATTCCAGCCAGAGTGGCCAGCACCGAGCCCGCCACGTGCAACGCCGTATGGACGGCCGCCGCCTGCCATTGCTCTCCCTGCAGCAGAGCGACGCTTTCCGCCGAAAACGTGGAAAAGGTGGTCAGCCCTCCAAGGAAGCCGGTGATGATGACCAGGCGCCAGGCCGGCGCAATTGCCGGGTGGGCGGCGAATACGGCCACTGCGACGCCAACCAGGTAGCCGCCCATGAGATTTGCGACCAGGGTTCCCAACGGCAGGTGCACCAGGCGCGGATTGAGCCAGTAAGACAGCGCCCAACGCAGCCAGGCGCCCAGCACCGCCCCGACGGCGACGGCTGCGAGGACCGTGATGAGCGGGCCGTCGCGCGTCATGACTGCCTTTCCGAAGCGGCCCAGCGGGCACGTGCCGCACTGTCGCTTTCGCGGGCGTCGACCCAGCGCACACCCTCGGGTGTCGCCTCTTTCTTCCAGAACGGCGCGTCGGTCTTGAGGTAGTCCATGACGAACTCACAGGCCGCGAACGCCTCGCCGCGGTGGGCGCTGGTGACGATCACTAAAACGATGGGATCAGTCGGTTGCAGCTCCCCGACTCGATGGATCACCAGCACATCGTAGAGATCCCACCGCCGGCTCGCCTGCTCGACGATGCCTTCGAGCGCCCTCTCGGTCATGCCGGGATAGTGCTCGAGCGTCATCGAACCGACCGCCACGCCTTCATTCAGGTCGCGCACGACGCCGATGAAGCAGGCGATGGCCCCGACGCGCGGATTGGCAGCGCGCAGGCACTCGATCTCGGCGTTGACGTCGAAGGCGTCGGTCTGGACGCGGATCATCAGACAGCGCCGTGCCGCCCCGAGGCGGCGTCCCGTTCCCTGGCGGCTCGAGGAACGGAGTCAGTGGGGGCGCAAACCATCTCAGCCTCCCGTCACCGGAGGAAAGAATGCGACTTCGGCCTCGTCGTGCAACCGGACGTCGCCGTGCGCCATCGACTGGTCAACCGCGGCGCGCACCTGTCTCGTACCCTCGAAGGCTGCGGCCCAGGGTTCGCCACGCGTAACCAGCCACGCGCGCAACGCATCGACCGTATCGACCCCGGGCGGCAATTCAAACTCCTCGCGCGCGCGGCCGACGCGCTCGCGCAGCGCTGCAAAGTAGAGAACGGTCACCTTCATCGCGACACGGGCCTCACGTGATCAACTCCGCGAACGGCAGATAGCGGACCCGGTCGCCGCGTGCAATCGTCGCTCCGGCCGGATGATCGATCAGTCCATCCGCCCATGCCACGGAGGTGAGGACAGCGGAGTTTTGGGTTGGGAAGAGTTCGACGCCGTTGTTCGCGTTGCGGCGCACGCGCAGGAACTCGCGGCGCCGATCCGGCCGCGGCCAGTCGAAGTCGGCGCGCAACTCGATCCCTGGTGACGGCGCAGCGCGAACGCCTTGCCGGCGCAGGATGAACGGACGCACGAACAGCACGAACGTGACGAAACTCGACACCGGGTTGCCCGGCAGGCCGATGAACGGGACGCTGTGCACGTGACCGAAGGCTAGCGGCTTGCCCGGCTTCATCGCAATCTGCCAGAGATCCAGCGCACCTTCGGCCTCGACCGCCGGCTTCACGTGGTCTTCCTCACCGACCGAAACGCCGCCCGACGTCACGATGAGGTCGGCGCGCCGTGCCGCCTCGACAAATGCAGCCCGCGTGCTGCCCCGGTCATCGGGCACGATGCCGAGATCGACAACCTCGCACCCCAGGCGCTGCAGCAGCGCACGCAGCACGAACCGGTTCGAGTTGTAGATGCGCCCTGGCGGCAGCGGGTCGCCGGGCATTGCCAGTTCATCGCCCGTGAAGAACACGGCGACGCGGAGCCGGCGGGAGACCGTGACCCGAGCCAGCCCGATCGAGGCGATGAGCCCGAGATCCTGCGGACGCAGGCGACATCCCGCAGCGACCACCGTGTCGCCCGACGCGATGTCCAAGCCGGCCCTTCGGATCCAGGCCCCGCGCTGCGGGACCTCGTTGAAAGTCACGCGGCTGCCTTCAGCCACGCACTCTTCCTGCATGACGATGGCGTCCGCACCCGCGGGGACCGGAGCACCCGTGAAGATCCGCGCCGCGGTGCCCGGCTCGAGCGCTGCTCCGACATGTCCGGCCGCGATGCGCTGGCTGACACGCAACGTTGTCCCACCAGCGGGCACATCGACGCTGCGCACCGCGTAGCCATCCATCTGCGAGTTGTCGAGCGGCGGCACATCGAGCGTCGATACGACGTCCGTTGCCAGCACTCGACCGTCCGCTTCGAGCGTCGGTACGACCTCGACGTCGACCGGATCGGCCCGCTCCAGGACGCGTGCCAGCGCTTCTTCGACCGTCAGCATCGGGCAAGCCCCAGATGTGCCGCTATGAAGTCTGCGATCTTAGCCGGCGCATTGATGTCAAGCACCGGCAGCGGGGCATCGACCGCATGATCCGTGGCGATCGCAATGACGTTGCTGTCGTGCGGGTAGAGCGGCGGCTCCTGGATCCCCTGGCGCCGGACCTCGATGCGCGGCATGTGCCCTTCACTCTTGAACCCCTCGACGATGACGAGGTCACAGGGCGCAAGCTGCGCCAGCAGTTCGTCGAGCGTCGATGGGCGCTGTGCCGTCTCGGTCAACAGCGCCCAGCGCAATCCGGTCGCGATCAGCACCTGCCCCGCACCGGCCTGCCGATAGCGGAAGGAGTCCTTGCCCGGACGATCCATGTCGAATCCATGATGGGCGTTCTTGATGGCGGATACCGCAAGCCCCTGCGCGCGGAACAGGGGAATCACACGCTCGATCAGTGTCGTCTTGCCGCTGTTGGAATAACCGATAAACCCGATTGCCTTCATGCGGAGCAGTCTATTGCAGGATTACGGCGACGGCGGCGGCCGCGCGCGTGGCGCACTGGCCACGCCTCACGTCGCGTGCGCCGCGATGTAGTCCTTGACCTGCTGCGCGTCGGCACCGATCGAATCGAAGCGTTGCCGCCGCGACTCGAGGTCGGCGTACGCCGGCGGGCGGTCCGGCGCATGCCCGGTCGCCTCGATGATTGTCTCTGCAAACTTGGCAGGCAGCGCGGTCTCCAAACAGACCATCGGCACCGAGGCATCGCGCTGTTCGAGCGCGACCTTCAGGCCATCGGCGGTGTGCGGATCGATCAGGATCCCGTAGCGCTGCTCGACGCTGCGAATCGTGCGCAGGCGATCGATGTGAGTGCTGCGTCCGGACACCACTCCGCTGGCATGGACTGCCGCGAGAAACGGCGTGCCGACGAGGTGGAACTGGCCGCGTGTATCGACTTCCCACCACAGTTCGCGTACAGCTTCGGGATCACGCCCGACCACGTCGAACATGAACCGCTCGAAGTTGGATGCCTTGCTGATGTCCATCGATGGACTGCTGGTCGCGTGCGTCTCGGCACCGCTGCGCACGCGGTAGCGACCGGTGCGGAAGAACTCGTCCAGTACGTCGTTCTCGTTGGTTGCCAGCACCAGCTTGTCGACCGGCAGCCCCATCTGGCGTGCAATCCAGCCGGAGAGGATGTTGCCGAAGTTGCCCGACGGCACGGCGAACGACACGCGCTCGCCCGCGCCGTGCGTGGCCGCCAGATAGCCGCGGAAGTAATAGACGATCTGCGCAACGATGCGGCCCCAGTTGATCGAGTTGACGCTGCCGATGTGCCACCTGGCCTTGAAGTCGAGATCGCTCGAGACCGCCTTGACCACGTCCTGGCAGTCGTCGAAGGTACCAGGGACGGCGAGGTTGAAAATGTTTGCGTCCTGCAGGGAATACATCTGCGCCCGCTGGAAGGCGCTCATCCTGCCCAAGGGTGACAGCATGAAGACGCGGATGCCGGGCCGTCCGCGCATGGCGTACTCGGCTGCGGATCCGGTATCGCCCGATGTGGCCCCGAGGATATTGAGTTCGCCGCCCCGCTCACCGAGTACATGCTCGAACAGTCCGCCGAGCAGCTGCATCGCCATGTCCTTGAAGGCCAGCGTCGGACCGTTCGACAGCTCGAGCAGCCCGAGTCCCGGCTCGAGCCAGCGCAACGGCGCGATGTCCTCGAAACGGCTGTCCGCGCGCCCGTTTCCGTAGACACTGGCGCTATAGGTCACATGGCAAAGCCGCGCCAGCGCCTCGCGCGGGAGGTCGGTCGCGAATTTGGCGATGATCTCGGCCGCGAGTTCCGCATACGACAGCGCACGCCAGGACTGCAGTTCCGCGCTCGACACCTGGGGATAGTGGGCCGGCACGTACAGCCCGCCATCGTCTGCCAGTCCCGACAGCAGGATGTCGGTGAAGCCGCGCTCCGGCGCGCGCCCGCGTGTCGACACGTAACGCACGTTGGCCGGCACTACAGCAGCTCTTCCTGACGGATCCGGATCACCGGTGCCAGCACCGTCGGCAGTGCCTCGATGCGACGGATCGCGGCATTGACGTCGCGTTCGACCGCGTCGTGCGTCAGCATGATGATGTCGGTCTGGTTCTCGCCTTCCGATGGCTCGCGCTGGAACAGCGCGTCGATCGAGATGCGACCGTCGGCGAGGATGCGCGTGATGTCGGCCAGCACGCCGGGCTGGTCCGCCACACGCATGCGGAAGTAGTACGACGTGACGCACTCCTCGATCGTCAGCCACGGCACCGCCGCCATCGCGTCGGGCTGGAACGCCAGGTGCGGCACGTGGTTTTCCGGGTCGGCGGTATGCATGCGCGTGACGTCGACGAGATCGGCAATGACCGCCGAGGCGGTTGGTTCGGCGCCCGCCCCGGGGCCGTAGTACATCGTCGTGCCGACGGCATCACCTTTGACCAGCACGGCGTTCATCGCTCCTTCGACACTCGCGATCAGACGCTGCATCGGCACCAGCGTCGGATGCACGCGCAACTCGATGCCCTTGGAGGTGCGCTTGGCGATGCCCAGCAGCTTGATCCGATAGCCAAGCTGCTCGGCGTACTTGATGTCCGTTGCCGAGAGCTGGGCGATGCCCTCGGTGTAGGCGGCCTCGACGTTGATCGGCACGCCGAAGGCGATCGCCGCCAAAATGGTGAGCTTGTGCGAGGCGTCGATGCCCTCGATATCGAACGTCGGATCGGCTTCCGCGTAGCCGAGGCGCTGCGCCTCGGCGAGCACCGCCGCGAAGGACAGTCCCTTCGATCGCATCTCCGAGAGGATGAAGTTGCTGGTCCCGTTGATGATGCCGGCCAGCCACTCGATGCGATTGGCGGTCAGGCCCTCGCGCAGTGCCTTGATGATTGGGACTCCGCCGGCCACCGCGCCCTCGAAGGCCACCATGACGCCGCGGGCGCTCGCCGCCTCGAAGATCTCGTTGCCGTGGAGCGCCAGCATGGCCTTATTGGCGGTCACGACATGCTTGCCGCGCGCAATTGCCTCCAGCACGAGAGTGCGCGCCGGCTCGTAACCGCCGATCAGTTCGACAACGATGTCGACATCCGGGTGGCGCACTACTTCGAGCGGTTCGGTCGTCAGCGGCAGGTCCCTGCCGACGATGGCACGCGCCTTGGCCTCGTCGCGCACGGCCACTATCGCGATCTCGATTCCGCGGCCGGCGCGCCGCATGATCTCGTGCTGATTACGGCGCAGCACGTCGAAGGTGCCGCGTCCCACGGTGCCCAGCCCGAGCAAGCCGACTCTGATCGGGTTCATCGTCATCCGGTCCCGGCGCCATTCGCGGCCGCCGTGTCAAGGGTTGATCAGGCCGCGGCCTTCTCGGGAGAACGCGGAGCGAGCAGGCCGTCCTTGCGGAACATGTCCTTGATGCCGCGCAGCGCCTGCCGGATGCGATGCTCGTTTTCGATCAACGCGAATCGAACATGCGAGTCGCCGTAGTCGCCGAAACCGATGCCGGGCGAAACCGCGACCTTGGCATCGGCCAGCACTTTCTTGGCAAATTCGAGCGAACCCATGGCGCGATACGGCTCGGGAATTGCCGCCCAGATGTACATGGACGCCTTGGGAATATCGACCATCCAGCCGGCCTCGTGCAGTCCACGCACCAGCACGTCGCGCCGACGCTGGTACTCGGCGCGGATCTCCTCCACGCACTCCTGCGGGCCTTCGAGCGCCGCAATCGATGCGACCTGGATCGGCGTAAAGGTGCCGTAGTCGTGGTAGCTCTTGATGCGCGCAAGCGCCGAAACCAGGTCCTTGTTGCCGACCATGTAGCCGATGCGCCAGCCGGCCATGTTGTAGCTCTTGCTCATCGTGAAGAACTCGACGGCAACGTCGCGCGCGCCCGGGACCTCCATGATCGAAGGCGCCCTGTGGTTCGGAAAGTGCGCGTCGAAGGTGATGTCGGCGTAGGCGAGGTCGTGCACGACGTAGATGCCGTGCTGGCGCGCGAGGTCGATCACGCGATGGAAGAATTCGAGATCGACGCACTGGGCAGTCGGGTTGCTCGGGAAGCCGAGGATCATCATCTTGGGCTTCGGCAACGTTTCGCGGATCGCGCGCTCGAGTTCGGCGAAGAAGTCGACGCCGCCATCCATGCGCACCGAGCGGATGTCAGCGCCGGCGATGATCGCGCCGTAAATGTGGATCGGGTAGCTCGGGTTCGGCACCAGCACGGTATCGCCGCGATCGAGCGTCGCGAGCATCAGGTGCGCGAGTCCCTCCTTGGAGCCGATCGTGACGATCGCTTCCGAGTCGGGATCGAATTCCACGCTGTAGCGGGTCTGGTACCAGTTCGTGATCGCTCGGCGCAGGCGGGGAATGCCCTTCGAGACCGAATAGCCGTGCGTGTCCTGGCGCTGCGCTGCCTCGACTAGTTTGTCTACGATGTGCCTGGGCGTGGGCCCGTCCGGATTGCCCATGCTCATGTCGATGATGTCTTCGCCGCGGCGACGCGCGGCCATCTTCAACTCACCGGTGATGTTGAAGACATAAGGGGGCAGGCGCTTGATGCGCGGAAACTCGACCATCTCCCCGAACCTCAGAAAATGTGTTGCAAAGTCGCCGCAAACTGCGGTCGCTGTTGCGATTTATCGACTCGCGGCACTCGCTTGTGCGGCGCAACGTGTGCCTATAATGTACCCGAATCATTCATGCATCGTTCCTGCGTCACTCGAACGATCGCAGGGAAGCCCGGAGCGAATTGAAACTGCACGCGGACTCGCCGACAGCGTTCAACACGGTCACTGCCTACGGCTCCGGCTTCATTGAAATCAACAAGGTACGCCACACCCGATCCGTGCTCCTCATGCCTGAGTTGCCGGTGGAAACCTGGGACGTGGCGAGCTTCGACGCCCTGACGCCCGAGGACTTTTCCGGGTTGCGCGCACGCGCGCCGGAACTCGTGCTCCTGGGCACCGGCGAGCGCCAGCGCTTTCCACGTCCGCACCTGACCCGCTCGCTGACCGACGCACACATCGGCTGCGAGGCGATGGACTCGCGGGCGGCCTGCCGCACCTACAACATCCTGATGGGTGAGGGCCGAAAGGTACTCGCCGCCATACTCCTGGATTCCTGAATAACACCATGGCCGTCACCCTCGACAAGAAAGTGCCCGACTTCAAGGCCGCCTCCACGGGCGGCGAGGTCAAGTTGTCTGCACTCAAAGGCAGCATCGTGGTGCTCTACTTTTATCCGAAGGACAACACGCCCGGATGTACGACCGAGGGCATGGACTTCGGTGCGAATCATGCGAAGTTCCGAAAGGCGGGCGCCATCGTGCTCGGCGTATCGCGCGACAGCATGAAGTCACACGAAGGCTTCAAGGCCAAGATGGGGTTCCCGTTCGAACTCGTCTCCGATCCGGACGAAGCGCTCTGCCAGCTCTTCGGCGTCATCAAGATGAAGAACATGTACGGCAAGCAGGTGCGCGGCATCGAGCGCAGTACCTTTGTCATCGACGGTGCAGGAGTGCTGCGCCGGGAATGGCGCGGCGTGAAGGTGCCCAAGCACGTCGACGACGTATTGAAGTTTGTGCAGCAGATCGCCTGAAGCCGATCGACTGATGTCCGAATCCAGTTCCCACGCCTTTCCCCTCCCACGGAACCGCCGCCCCTCTAATGCCGCTACCGAAAGCACCGAGCAAGCCCGCTACCATTCTTGTCGCCGTCCCCTCCGAACCGGTCCGCCCTGAGCGGGTCGTGAAAGTCCCCACCGTTGTTGAACCCGCTCCCGTAGCCCGCGGCCCCGCACCCACGCCCGCGGCGCGGCCGTCGCCGGCAACCCGCCTCGCCGTCGTCGAATCAAAACCGCGTTCCAGCGGCCGGAAGGCGCGTGGCGACGAGCGGCCCAAGCTTTTCGTGCTGGACACTAACGTGCTGATGCACGACTCGACCAGCCTGTTCCGCTTTGAAGAGCACGACGTCTTCCTGCCGATGATGACCCTGGAGGAACTCGACTCGCACAAGAAAGGCATGTCGGAGGTCGCGCGCAGTGCCCGCCAGGTTTCGCGCACGCTCGACTCGCTGGTGGCCGCCTGCAAGACCCCGATCGAGGATGGCATTCCGCTCAGCGCACTCGGCAACAAGGACGCTGCCGGGCGGCTCTTCTTCCAGACGCAGGCGGTGAACGCCGTGCTGCCGCCCAGCCTGCCGTCGGGCAAGGCCGACAACCAGATCCTCGGCGTCGTGCGCGCGCTCAAGGACAGCCACGCCGAGCGCGACGTCGTGCTGGTGTCGAAAGACATCAACATGCGCGTCAAGGCCCGTGCGCTCGGGCTGCCCGCCGAGGACTACTACAACGACAAGGTCCTGGAGGACACCGACATCCTCTACACGGGAGTGTTCCAGTTGCCGGCCAGCTTCTGGGACAAGAACGGCAAGGGGATGGAGTCCTGGCAGGCCGGCGGCTTTACCTATTACCGGATCACCGGCCCGGTCGTCGCTGACCTGCTCGTCAACCAGTTCGTCTTCCTGGAGAACGGCACCAACTTCTACGCACAGGTCCGCGAAATCCGGGGCAAGTCAGCCGTGCTGCGCGTGCTGCGCGACTACACGCATGCGAAGAACGCCGTGTGGGGCGTAACGGCACGCAACCGGGAGCAGAGCTTCGCGCTCAATCTCCTGATGGACCCCGAGTGCGATTTCGTCACGCTGATTGGCCAGGCCGGCACTGGCAAGACGCTGCTTGCGCTGGCAGCCGGACTGTCGCAGACCCTCGAAACCAAGCGCTTCTCCGAGATCATCGTGACGCGCGCCACCGTCCCGGTCGGCGAGGACATCGGGTTCCTTCCGGGCACCGAGGAAGAGAAAATGGCGCCGTGGATGGGCGCACTCGAAGACAACCTCGAGGTGCTGAACAAGACCGACGATGCCGCCGGCGAATGGGGCCGTGCGGCGACGAACGACCTGATCCGCACGCGCATCCGCATCAAGTCGATGAACTTCATGCGCGGTCGCACCTTCATCAACAAGTACCTCATCATCGACGAGGCGCAGAACCTGACGCCGAAGCAGATGAAGACGCTGGTCACGCGCGCCGGCCCGGGCACGAAGGTCGTGTGCCTTGGCAACATCGCGCAGATCGATACGCCCTACCTCACGGAAGGATCGTCGGGTCTGACCTACGTCGTCGACCGCTTCAAGGGCTGGCTGCACTCTGGCCACGTGACGCTCCAGCGCGGCGAACGATCGCGGCTGGCAGATCACGCGGCCGAAGTTTTGTAGCGCTCCTCGTGAACGCGATCGGCTACGCCGATCGCACACGTGAGCGGCGCTTTATTCCTGTGCCCCGATCCATCGCCCGTACGCCGGCGGGCGAGTTTCCCAGCGTGGGCCCTTGCGGGCCATGTCGTAGCCGACCTGGTACAGCTGCATCATCTTGACCGGGTCGAACAGCTCGTCGCCGCGGACTTCGACACCGTCGGGCATCGTGACCCAGTGAAAGCCCGCAGCTTCGCTGTTGGTCGCCACGTAGATGCGAAACAGGTCGCCTGCCGTCGCCCCGAGCGACAGCGCGCGCAGTGTGCGTAGGCCGATGTCACGCAGGTTGCGCTCGGTCTGTTCGGCTTGCGGCGAAAGTTGACCGTTGTGAATGACGTAGAGGTCTTCGTAGGTAGGCTGGCTCAGCGCACGCTCGCGCACGGCCGACATGCGGAACAGCCCGCCGTGAAAGAACACCCGCGCACCGACGGCGCCATCGACGTGCATCTCGTCGTACCGCCGACCGTCGACATCGACTTCGAAGAGCACCGGTTGCACCGCGAGCGGCACCGACGCCGACGCGAGAACGACGTCGCGGAACAGCCGCAATGCCTGTGGCGTGCCCACTTGCGCAATCAACCCCATGTTCCAGACAACGAAGCGCTGTGCGTCGAGATCGACGGTGCCGACATACAGTCGTCACCCTTCCGCATGCGCTTCCGCAATACGCTTCAGCATCTCCATGTCGAGGTCACTGGCGATCAACCGGGCCAATGGGGCGGAATCGGCCACCGATTCACCGCGCAGAACCTGCAGCAGGAGCGAGCGCGGCCGCAGGAACACGTCGTCAGTCGCGGTCGTCGTGTAGAAGTGCTTCATTCGATCGTCGTACGCCGGTCCGAGAAACGCGAATGGGGCCATCATTGCGCCGGTCGAAACGCCGGTGACGATCTTGAAGACAGGACGCTGACCACTCTCGGTCCAGCCTTTCAGGAAGCCGGCACCGAAGGCGCCGTTGGGTCCGCCACCGGACAGGGCAAGCTGCGGGTAGATGATGCGGCCGTCCGCACGCTTCGCGAAAAGTCCCGGCCTTTCCTGTTTGAAGGAGAGTTCGAAGTCGCGCTCCATGGCCGGGTTAGGCACCGCGGCCCAGCCACGAACCTCGGGCATGTCCGGTATGCGGGCACGCGCCTGCGCATCGATCGGCACGGGATTGCGCGAGAGGCCGGCGCAGCCGGCGGTTGCGACGACGGCAGCCACAACCAGGAGTAAACGGACCATCGACCCTCCGGTTATTTCCCCCGGGGTTAACAGCTCACCGGAGTCAGAACAGGAACGCGACGAGCGCCACTCCGATCATGGTGAACGCCACGGCAATCTTCACGGCCGTGCCGATCAGGAGCCCGAACCAGGTCGCAATGCCAACCTTGCCGGCGCGCAGCGCATCGCGATGCGCAAGATACTCGCCGATCGCAGCGCCGGCCAGCGGCATGAACACCAGACCCCAAAGGCCAGTGAAGATGCCAGCCACGGTGCCCAGCGCGGCACCGATGATGCCTTGGCGGCTCGCGCCGACACGCCGCGCGGACAGTGCCGCGGCGACGTAGTCGACCGCGATGCCAACGACGGACAACACGGCCAGCACCCCGATCACCCAGCCGCCGATGCGCTGGAAGTCCTCGATCCAGGCCGCCAGCAGCACGCCCCCGAAGATCAGCGGGATACCGGGCAGTGCCGGAAGAACCGTGCCTGCGAGTCCCGCCAGCATCAGCAGCGCCGCCAGTAGCCACAGGAGTGCGGTCATGGGCGCCGCTCAGCGCAACGCCAGCGCCTGAACTTCGGCGGCGGCGTTCTTGCACTTGTCCGTGAGCTCTTCCAGCAACTCATAGATCGCCTTGAGCTTGACCAACTGGCGCGTGTCCGGCTCTTCTCGGAAGAGCTTCGACATCGCGGATCGATAGACGTGATCGGCCTGCGCCTCGAGTCGGTCAACTTCTTCGCAGAGAGCAAGCACGGCGCGCATGTCGCCGGTCGATTCCAGGCCGCCCACGGCTCGTTGCAAGGACTCGGCACTTTCGACGGCCAGATCAGCCAGGCGCCGCGCGTCGGGCGTCATCGCCGTCACGTAGTACAGATGCAGCGACTGCGCCACGTCCTCGGCCAGATCCAGGATGTCATCGAGACGATTGATCAGCGCGTGGATCGACGAGCGTGGAAACGGCGGGAGCCACGAGCGCCGCAGTAACGCGAGTGTCTCGGCGACCACGCCGTCCGCGCGCTTCTCGATCGCCTCGATCTCACGTACGCGTCCGGTCGGATCGCGCACATCGGCCAGCAGTTGCGCCAAGGTTGCAAGCCCCTCGACGCACAGCTGGGCCTGGCGATTGAACAGCGGGTAGAAGCGCCGGTCACGCCGCAGGATGCGGCGAAGAACCGAGCGCAGGGTGCCGCGCCGTTCGGGCCGTTCCTGGACGAAGTGCGAGGTCATCCGAATTGCGCGGTTCGCGCCAGGTTCTCGAATTTGGTGAACTGCCCGTCGAAGCGAAGGTTCACGCGCCCGATCGGTCCATTGCGCTGCTTGCCGATGATGATTTCGGCGACGTTCTTGTCGTTGGTGTCCGGGTTGTAGACCTCGTCGCGGTAGATGAACAGGATCACGTCGGCATCCTGCTCGATCGCGCCGGATTCACGGAGGTCGGACATCACCGGGCGCTTGTCGGTGCGCTGCTCCACCGTGCGGTTGAGCTGCGACAAAGCCACGACCGGCACGGCCAGTTCCTTGGCCAGCGCCTTCAGGCCGCGCGAGATCTCGGAGATCTCCGTCGCGCGGTTCTCACCCTGGCCGCTCGCGCTCATCAACTGCAGGTAGTCGACGATGATGAGCCCGAGCTTGCCGCAGGTGCGCGACAGCCGCCGCGCACGCGCTCGCAGATCGATGGAGGTCAGCGCGGGCGTCTCGTCGATGTAAAGCGGCGCCTCGTGCATCTTCTGGATTGCAGTCGTCAGTCGCGGCCAGTCATCGTCCTGCAGACGACCCGTACGCAGCCGCTGCTGATCGAGCCGCCCTACCGACGACAGCATGCGCAGGGCGAGCTGGGATGCGCCCATTTCCATCGAGAAGACCGCCACCGGCATGCCCTGGTCGATGGCGACATATTCACCGATGTTGAGGGCGAGCGACGTCTTGCCCATGGAGGGACGCCCGGCCACGATAATCAGGTCACCGGGCTGGAAACCGGAAGTCTTGGAATCGAGGTCTGCAAACCCGGTCGGCACGCCCGTCACATCCGACGGATTCGCCCGCTCGAAGAGTTCCTGGATCCGTTCGACCACCTTGGTCAGCAGTGGCTGGATTTCGATAAAGCCCTGGCGTCCCCGCGCGCCCTCCTCGGCGATACGGAACACCTTGGTCTCCGCTTCATCGAGGATCTGCTTGGTGTCACGGCCGGCAGGGTTGAGTGCCATGGTCGCGATCTCGTCGCCCGCTGTCACCAGGCGGCGCAGGACGGAACGCTCGCGCACAAGTTCTGCGTAACGGCGGATGTTGGCCGCCGACGGCGTGTTCTGCGCCAGAGTGTTGAGGTAGCCGAGGCCACCGGCATCGTCCGCCTTGTTGGAGGAGCGCAGTGCCTCGTAAACCGTGACGGCATCAGCCGGCTTGCTGGCGTCGATCAGGCGGCTGATCGCAGCGAAGATCAGTCGGTGATCGTTTCGATAGAAGTCATCCGTGCCGACGAGGTCGGCAATGCGATCCCACGCCGCGTTGTCGAGCAGCAAGCCACCGAGCACCGACTGTTCGGCCTCGATGGAGTGCGGCGGCGTGCGTACCGCCGCCAGTTGGGGATCAGAAACCGGTTGGTTCACGCAATGCCGTTCGTGCAGGAGGGAAGGGTCACGGACGGACGTCCGTGAGCAAGTGCACTATAGCAACGCAGGAAAGATGAACCTGGGGCGCACGGGCAAGAAAAAGGCGGCCCGCAGGCCGCCTTGCAAGTTCGTGTGGGTGCGCCGTTCAGGCCTGCTCGCCGACCACTGAAACGTTGATGTCCGCAACGACGTCGGAGTGCAGCGCCACGGCCAGCGGATACTCGCCGACCAGCTTGAGCGGGCCTTGCGGCATGCGGATCTGCGCCTTATTGACCTCGAAACCCTGCTTGGCGAGGGCTTCGGCGATGTCGTAATTGGTGACCGAGCCGAAGAGCCGCCCGTCGACACCCGCCTTGGCCGCAACCTTGACCGTGACGCCGTTCAGTCGGGCCTGCACCGCCTGCGCGGCTGCGAGCTTGTCGGCCTGAGCCTTCTCGAGATCGGCGCGGCGCGCCTCGAATTCCTGGATGGCCTTTTCCGTCGCGCGGCGTGCCTTGCCCTGCGGGATCAGGAAATTGCGCGCGTAGCCTTCTTTCACCTTGACCACCTCGCCCAGCTGGCCGAGGTTCACGACTTTTTCGAGCAGTATGACTTGCATGTCAGTCGTCCTCGTTTAGTGGGTGTCGGTGTACGGCAGCAGCGCAAGGAATCGCGCACGCTTGATCGCCGTGTCGAGTTGGCGCTGGTAGTGCGCCTTGGTGCCCGTGAGCCGCGCCGGTGTGATCTTGCCATTTTCGCCGATGAAGTCGCGCAGCGTGTCGACGTCCTTGTAGTCGATCTGGTCGACCTTCTCGACCGTGAAGCGGCAGAACTTCTTGCGCTTGAACAGCGCGTTCTTCTGATCCGGCCGGCGGGTGCCCTTGCCTTTGCCCTTGCCCTTGCCTCGTGAAAACGTTGCCATCTGATGCTCCTGTTTCCTAATGTCTGGTGTATTCGGTGATATGCACGATCAAGCGCGCCGAGCGTCGGGTGCGTGGAGCGATGAAGCCGGAGATCATCAGCGGCTGCCCGAGCGGTTCACGCTCGAGCGCCACGGCGATCGGTCCGACGGCAACGGCCGCGAACTCGAAATCGAGCTTTCTTTCCGAGCCCGCTTCCAGCACCGGCCCGTCGAAGCGAAAGCTTGCCTCCGCCACCGCGATTCCGGCCGGTGTGTAGCGCAGTGCATTGCGCGCCACCGGGGTCGCGGAGATTCGCAGTTCGTTCACTCGCCCGCCGGGCTCCCGCGCACAGCCTGCGTCAGGCCGCCGCGGTGACCGTCGGCTCCGCTGCCGCCTTGCGCGCCTCTTCGCGCTCGACGACCTTCATCATCGGCGATGCGGCCGTCTCGGCTTTCTTCATCTTGATCGTCAAGTGGCGCAGGACGGCGTCGTTGTACCGGAACGCGTGCTCAAGTTCGTCCAGCGTCTTGCCGTCGCACTCGATGTTCATCAGCACGTAATGCGCCTTCACGAGCTTCTCGATCGGGTAGGCGAGCTGACGGCGGCCCCAGTCCTCGATCCGGTGCAGCACACCGCTGCCCGCGGTGATCATCGCCTTGTAGCGATCGATCATCGCCGGAACTTGCTCGCTCTGGTCCGGATGGACGATGAAACAGACTTCATAGTGACGCATCGTTACTCCTTGTGGATGGTCCGGCACGCGAGTCGAAAGTTGACTCCGCGCCGGTGGGTGAGCCGCCCGGAAGCGTCATTCCGGTGCGGCAAGGAAGCCTGCAAGGGCTTGAAAAGCCTGCGATTCTAGCCGAATTGCACCGCGCCGCACAAGCCGCACTCAGACGGCGAACAGCCGTGGCAACGTCGCCGCCGCTGTTCCGCGCAGCACCCGGTGGGCACAGTCGTCGATCTCGCTCGGAGCCGGGTTGACGATGACCACGGTCGCTCCGGCCTGCCGCGCCGCCAACGGCAGGCCCGCGGCCGGGTAAACCATGCCTGAAGTGCCCACGACCAGCATGACGTCACACTCGGTCGCCGCTGCTTCGGCCGCGGCCAGTTGTCCCGGGTCGAGCATCTCGCCAAACCACACGACGCCAGGACGCAGCCAGTCGCCGCAGTTCGGACAGCGCGGTGGCGTGCCTGATGGCAGACGCGCAGGGTTTTCCTCGGAGTAGCCGCACTTCGAGAGGCAGATCGTGCGGTTGATCGCGCCGTGCAGTTCGATGACTTCGGTCGACCCGGCCCGACCATGCAGGCCGTCGACGTTCTGCGTGATCACTGCGATGCGCCGCCCCGACTCCTCGGCTTCTGCCAGTGCGAAGTGACCGCGGTTCGGCTGAGCCCGGGCCACCGCATCGCGCCGCGATGCGTACCAGCGCCAGACCAGCGACGGATCCGCGCGGAACCCTTCTTCGGACGCCAGCTGCATCGGATCGAACCGGGACCAGAGCCCCGTCTGAGCGTCCCGGAAGGTCGGGACACCGCTTTCGGCCGACATGCCTGCACCCGACAGCACCGCCAGCCGCCGCGCACCTTGCACACACTTCTGCACCACGATCAGGCTGTCTTCCGGCACCGACGCTACTCGACTCGCGAGCTTTGAGCGCTCCGTTGGCGCACGGTCTCGAACAGGCAGATGCCCGCAGCAACGGAGACGTTGAGACTTTCAACCTGTCCGCGCAACGGGATCTTCGCCAGAAAGTCGCAGCGCTCGCGCGTCAGGCGCCGCAGTCCGCTGCCTTCGGCGCCCAGTACCCAGGCCGTCGGTCCGCGCAGGTCGAGTTCGTACAGGGACTGCTCGGCCTCGCCCGCCGCGCCGACGGTGCGCACATTTGCCTCGCTCATCGCCTCGAGCGCGCGTGCAAGGTTAGTCACTTCGATCAGAGACACCGACTCCGCCGCACCTGCCGCGGCCTTGAGTGCCGCCGGCGTCATGCCTGCGGAGCGGTCGCGCGGCACGACGACTGCACTCACCCCGGCCGCGTCGGCAACACGCAGGCATGCGCCGAGATTGCGCGGATCCGTCACTCCATCGAGCACGAGCAGTAACGCATCCGTCCCCACATCGGCGAGCACATCGTCCAGCGTCAATAGTTGCCGGATCTCCTCAGCGAGCGCGACGATGCCCTGGTGCGGAGCCCCCGCGCTCAGCTCACGCAGTCGTTCGGTATCGACCGGAACCAGGCGCACGCCGGCCTCTTTGGCTCGCTGTTGCAACTGTTGCATGCGTCCATCGCGGCGCCGTGCATCGAAGTAGACAACTTCGATCGAGTCCGGTGCGGCACGGAGTCGCGCAGCGACGGTGTGAAAGCCCGCGAGTGCGCGCTTGCCGCTCATCGACCGCGACGACGTGCCCGAGTCTTCGCACCACGCAGGCCGGTACCTGTCTTACCGGAACGCAGGCCAGTGCGTGCCTTCTCGCGCTTGTCGATGTCGCGCGGCTTGCGCGCCGCCACGACTGCCTGGCGCGCGCGCCGTTCCTCGACGCTCTCGCCGCGCGGGCGGTCGCGCTCCTTGGGCTCCACCGCACTGGCGGCAAGGATTGCCTTGCGTGTCTCGCCGCGCACCAGCCGGAATTCGATCCGGCGCGCTTCGAGATCGACACGCGCCACCTGCACGTTCACGCGATCGCCGAGCCGATAGCGCAGCCCCGTACGTTCGCCTCGCAGTTCATGCAACGCCTCGTTGAAGAGAAAGTACTCGGTGCCGAGTTCCGACACGTGCACAAGTCCCTCGACGTACAGATCGTCAAGCACGACGAAGACACCGAACGGCACGACCGAGCTGACCGTGCCGCTGTAGATTTCGCCGACGCGTGCCCGCATGTAGTAACTCTTGAGCCAGGCCTCGACATCGCGCGATGCGTCGTCGGCCCGACGCTCGTTGGCCGAGCAGATCAGGCCGAGCTTCTCCCACGCCGCGAGGTCGCCGACGGCCGCCGGCGCCCGCTCGCGCGACTGGCGCAGGGCGTTGCGTGCCGCCAGCGGGGCCACCGCCGCATCCTGCACGCCGCTCGCAACCGGCACATAGGTCTTGCGTCCAAGACAGGCCTTTATCGCCCGGTGCACCAGCAGATCGGGATAGCGACGGATCGGCGAAGTGAAGTGCGCATAGGCCTCGTAGGCCAGGCCGAAGTGGCCGGAGTTGTGCGGGCTGTAGATGGCCTGCTGCATTGAGCGCAGCAGGACCGTCTGCAGCAACTGGCCGTCTGGACGGGGCCGGATTTTCTTCAGCAATTGCGCATAGTCGGCGGGCTGCGGGTCGTCGCCGCCTTCCAAGTGCAGAGCAAGCGTCTTGAGCATCGCACGCAGGTTCGCCAGACGATCCGGAGTCGGGCCTTCGTGCACGCGGAACAGCGCCGCGTGCTTGCTGCGCGCCAGGAAGTCGGCAGCGCAGACGTTCGTCGCCAGCATGCATTCCTCGATGAGCTTGTGCGCGTCGTTGCGGACGCGAGGAACGATCCTCTCGATCCGCCCATTCGGGTCGCAGACGATGTAGGTTTCCGTGGTCTCGAAGTCGATCGCGCCGCGCGCATCGCGGGCGGAGGCCAGCGTTTCGTAAAGCGCGTGCAGATCCTGCAGATGCGGGAGGACTTCGACCAGCCGATGCGCCGCGCGGCTGCCCGGAACGGAGAGCGCCTCCCAGACTTCGTCGTAGGTCAGGCGCCCGTGCGAGTGCATCACTGCCGGGTAGAACTGGTACGCGTCGAGCGCGCCGCGCGCGCTGATCATGCAGTCGCACACCATGACGAGCCGGTCGACCGCGGGATTCAGCGAACAGAGCCCGTTGGACAGCTTCTCCGGCAACATGGGAATGACCCGGCGGGGAAAGTACACCGAGGTCGAGCGGTTCTGTGCCTCGACATCGAGGGCGTCCCCCGGCGTGACATAGTGGCTGACGTCAGCTACGGCCACGATCAGGCGCCAGCCCTTGCGCCGGCCTGTCACCGGCTCGCAGTAGACCGCGTCGTCGAAGTCACGCGCGTCGGGTCCATCGATCGTCACCAGCGGCACGTCGCGCAAGTCGACGCGGCCCCGCAGATCGCGTGGCAGTACGGTATCCGGCAGTCCCTCCGCCAGTTCAAGCGCTGCCGCCGGAAACTCGTGCGGGACCGCAAACTTGCGGACCGCGATCTCGATCTCCATGCCGGGATCGTCGATCGCGCCCAGTACTTCGATGACCCGGCCAACGGGCTGCACATAGCGCTGCGGCTGCTGCAGGATTTCTACGACGACGACCTGACCGGGCTCCGCCGACAGCGTCGCTCCCGGCGGAACAAGGATGTCGTGCTGGATGCGCTGGTCCTCGGGCACGACAATGGTGACGCCGCGTTCGTTAAGCAGGCGGCCAACGAGCTTGTTGGTGCGGCTCTCGATAACCTCGACGATCTCGCCCTCGGGGCGGCCGCGGCGGTCGGTACCGGTGACGCGCGCCAGGATGCGGTCGCCATGCAGTACCTTGCTCATCTCGTGCTCGGAGAGCACGAGATCCTGGCCGGCATCGTCGCGGATCAGGAATCCAAAGCCGTCGCGGTGGCCCTGCACCTGGCCAGAAAGGAGGTTGGCACGGGCGGCCACGAGCAGCAGCCCGGCGCGATTGCGGACCACGCGGCCCGCACGCTCGAGTTCCTCGAGCTGTTCGTTGAAAAGTGAACGGTTCTCGTCGGCAACATGCAGCCGCTCGGACAGTTCGTTCGGGGTCAGCGGCGCGCGAGCGCTGGTCAGCGCCTGCAGGATCGCATCGCTATCGATGATGTTTGAAGACTTGGGACTCAATCCGTGAATGCTTTCTCATTTTGTGTGTTTTGCCTGCCTCGGGCAGGTCATCGCGGCAGAGTAGCGCATTTGACAGCACCAGCTTCGCCGCTAAAATCTCGCGCTCACCTGTGCCCAGGTGGCGGAATTGGTAGACGCACTAGTTTCAGGTACTAGCGCCGCAAGGTGTGGAGGTTCGAGTCCTCTCCTGGGCACCAAAACGAATGGCCGGCATCGCCGGCCTTTTGTTTGGGTGACCGGGAAGCGGAGCACCTGCGTGCTTCGCGTGAGGGCGACAATGGCGCCGCCTGCAAAGCGGCGCCGGGGTCGCGGACACGTGACCGAGTCCTCTTCTGGGGTCCATTCTCAAAAGGCCGGCAACTCCGGCCTTTTGCATTTCTTCGCCACGGGTGCGAGGCGCCGCTTTGCTTCCTGCCGCACACCCATTCCTCGGCTCGATCGGCAACAGGCTCAGCTCGCCACGCCGCTGCGAACCCGCGCCGCAAGGCTCTCGGGACCCATCGCGTCGTAGACCTCGAAGGGCTGGTGGATCCAGGGGTTCGTAGGCAGATACTCGACGAAGAAGTCGGGCGTGAACGACGAGCTCGCCTTGTACCAGATGACGGCAGTGCGCACTTCGCTGATCGCGGGATAGCGCTGCCTCAGGTGCTCGATGACGCGGCTCAGCGTGATTCCGGAATCGACCAGGTCATCGACCAGCAGCAGTGAGCCATGCAGGGAGCCATGCGTCATCGTGATGTACTCACCGATGTCGAGGTCACCCTGCGCCCGTCCCGCGGCCTCGCGATACGAGCTCGCCGCCAGAATCGCGAGCGGCATGTCGTAGACGCGGGAAATGATGTCGCCAACCCGCAGGCCGCCACGCGCAAGACAGAGCAGCGAATCGAAGTGCCAGCCCGACTCATGCACCGCCAGGCCAAGCCGCTCGATCAGGCGGTGGTACTCGTCCCAGTTGACGTAGAGATCCTTCACCGGCGTTCCGGTTCAATTGCGGAAGGGATGCCGCAGGACAATCGTCTGCTCGCGGTCCGGCCCGGTGGAAACGAGGTCGATCGGAACGCCGAGCACGTCCGCGAGTCGCTCGAGATAGCGCCGCGCGTTTTCCGGCAGCGCACTCCACTCCCGGATTCCTAAGGTCGATTCGGACCAGCCCTTGAACTCCTCGTAGACAGGTTCACAGCGTCCGACCGCATCGGCCCCGTACGGCAGGATGTCCACCATACGCCCGTCGAACCGGTAGCCGACGCCGAGTTTCACGACTGGCAGGCCATCGAGCACATCGAGCTTCGTGATGCAGAGCCCCGACGTACCGTTCAACTGCACCGCCCGCTTGAGCCCCGCAGCATCGAACCAACCGCAGCGGCGCGGGCGCCCCGTGACGGAACCGAACTCCTGCCCGCGCTGCCGCAAGTGCTCGCCGGTTGCCTCGAGAAGTTCCGTCGGAAACGGTCCCGAACCCACCCGCGTCGAGTACGCCTTCGTAATGCCCAGCACGTAGTCGAGCCGCTGTGGCGCGACGCCCGCTCCCGCCGCTGCAGCGCCGGCGACAGTGTTGCTCGACGTCACATACGGATACGTTCCGTGGTCGACATCGAGCAGCGTGCCCTGTGCACCTTCGAACAGCAACCGGTGTCCGCTCGCCATCACGGCGTTAAGGCGATAGGAAACGTCGGTGACCATGGGCCGGATGCGATCCGCCAGCGCCAGGGTGTCATCGATCACCTTCGACGCTTCGACGCGCGGCGCGCCGAAGTACCGTTCGAGCACGAAATTGTGGAAGTCGAGCGCCTCGCGCACACCGGTGCCGAAGCGGTCGGCATCGAAAAGGTCCTGCGCGCGCACGGCCCGACGCGCAACCTTGTCCTCGTACGCGGGGCCAATTCCGCGTCCGGTCGTGCCGATCTTGGCGTCGCCACGCCTGACCTCGCGCGCCTTGTCGAGCGCAACGTGGTAGTCGAGGATCAAAGGGCAGTTACCGCTGATCAGCAGCCGGGAGGTAACGTCGACTCCCGCCGACTCGAGTTCATCCACTTCCACGAGCAGCGCGGTCGGCGACAGCACCACGCCGTTGCCGATGTAGCACGCCGTCTTGGGCCGAAGGATTCCGGAAGGAATCAGGCGCAAGATGGTCTTCTTGCCACCGATGACAAGCGTGTGTCCGGCGTTGTGTCCGCCCTGGAATCGCACGACACCGTCGACGTCCTCGGTCAGCCAGTCGACGATCTTCCCCTTGCCCTCGTCGCCCCACTGTGTGCCAACGACGACCACGTTCTGTGTCATTGTGATTCCTATTTCACCAGTTCCGCGCCTTCGCGCGTGGCAACCTGCCACGCGTTGCCGACACGACGCATTTCACGATCGAAGTTGAAAGCGCCGGAGTCCAGCCCGCCGCATTCGTCAGGCAGGCGTTGGACCACGATCTCGCCATCTGCACGCAGCCGGCCAATCGCCTCGCGCAGGGCCGCATCGTCGTCGGCAGGCGCCAGGATCGCGCACGCGGCGCGGGTGCCAAGCAGCCGGACGAGTTCGCGCAGATAGATCGAAAAACCGACTGCCGGCCGCGCGCGGCCGAACGCCTTGCCGATGTTGTCGTACCGACCGCCGCGCAACACGGCGCTCGGAAGTTCGGGGGCATGGACCGCGAACGTGATGCCGGTGTGGTAGCGATACCCGTGCAGGTCCGCGAGATCGACCGACACGGCATCCGCTCCGCAGCGCGCCGCCAGCAACTCGAGTTCCGACAAGGCGGCCCGAATTCCCGGCTCCGCCGGCAAGACCCGACGGGCCGCTTCGATGACATCCGGGCCGCCGCTCAAGCGGCCCAGCGCCATCAGGCCGTCACGGACCGCCGGCGGCAGCCCCTTGACGGTCGCATGCAGCGCCGGAATGTCTTTCGTGCTCAGCGCGGACAGGATCTCGTCCTCGACGACGTCGGACATCCGGGCCAGGTCGAGCAGGCCGCCGACCACACCCGTGTGGCCCAGATCAAGGCTCACACGACCGAGCCCGGCCAGTCGCAGCGACTGGACGGCGAGTTCCAGCATTTCCAGATCGGCCGGCACGCCGGCGGCGCCGTAGAGCTCCGCGCCCACCTGCATCGCCTCCCGCGCCGCGAGTGGATGCAGCGGCCTGGCATGCAGAACGCTCCCCGCGTAGCACAGCCGCACCACGCCCGCGCGATTGAGGATGTGCGCATCGATGCGCGCGGCCTGCGGCGTCATGTCGGCCCGCAAACCGAGCAGTCGTCCACTGGCCTGATCGACGAGCTTGAAGGTCCGCAGGTCCAGATCGCTGCCCGTCCCCGTCAGCAGGGAGTCGATGTATTCGATCAGCGGAGGGATGACCAACTCGTAGCCGTATCCGGCATACAGGTCGAGCAACGCCCGCCGCACTTCTTCGACGCGGCGAGCCTCGCGCGGAAGCACGTCGGAGATATTCTCGGGCAGGAGCCAGCGTGGCATGGCAGCAGCGGAAAGGCGAGATCGTGGCGCCACTGCGGCCAGGCCGCAGTTCAGTCGATCCGGATCAGCTCAGAAACCAGAACAATAGCGCGCCGCCCACTACGGCGAGCAGGCCGAAGAAGCGAATCTGGCCATCATTGAGCTCGGTCACGCGCCGGAACATCTGACGCCATGCGGCTGGCGCCAGCAGGGGCAGCAGGCCTTCGAGCACCAGCATCAGCCCGAAAGCCAGCGCAAGCGTCTCGAGCATCAGCGCTTCGGTGCCGGCGCGGCGTCTGGCGACTTCATGTACTTGAAGAACTCCGACGATGGGTCGACGACCATGACATCGTTCCGGTTCCGGAAGCTCGACCGGTAGGCCTCGAGGCTGCGATAGAAGCGCGCGAACTCCGGATTCTGGCCAAAGGACTGCGCATAGAGCGCGGACGCTTTCGCGTCGCCGTCACCGCGAAGCTTCTGCGCATCGCGATAGGCCTCGGACAACAGGACCTCCTTCTGGCGGTCGGCATCGGCGCGGATCTTCTCGCTCTCGGCTGCCCCGATCGAGCGCTGTTCGTTCGCGACGCGCTTGCGTTCAGCCTCCATGCGACGGTAGACCGACTCGCTGATTTCGGGAACGAAGTCGACGCGCTTGAGGCGAACATCGACGATCTCGATGCCGAAATTCTTAGTCCGCTCCTGCACGGCCGCGCGTATCTCCTCCATCGCCTTGTCGCGCTCGCGGGACGTGATCTCGTTGACGGTGCGCTTGTTGACCGCCTGGTTCAGCGCGTCACGCACCAGGGTCCCGACGCGATCCTCGGCGGAGCGTTCGCCTGCCGGAAAGCTCACCCGGAACAGGCGCGGGTCGACGATGCGGAACTTGACGAACGAATCGATCAACAGGTTTTTCTTCTCCGACGTCTGCACGCGGTCGGTGACCGGCGTGTCGATCGTGAGGATGCGCTTGTCCTGGTACTCGACGTTCTGCAGCAGCGGGATGCGGAAGTAAAGGCCGGGCTCCGTCACGACGCGCGTGATCTGGCCAAGCTGGAAGACGATTGCCGACTGGCGCTGGTCCACGATGAAGGTGCTGGCCCGCACGATGAACGCCGCGACGACCAGTCCAATAACAAGGGCAAGTATCCGATTCATGGCATGACCTCAGCGCGCTTCGCGATCACGGCTGCGCAGTGATTCGCGAGTGCGTCCATCGGTGGTGACCGGTGCTGGCTCGGTCGGAGTGACGACAGTGGGCGGCGTGCGCGCCGCAATCCCTTCCTGCGTCACCTGCTGCATCAGCTTGTCGAACGGAAGATAGAGCAGCTGGTTGCTACTGCGGGAATCGACCAGTACCTTGGTCGTGTTCGAAAACACCTGCTGCATCGTGTCGAGGTACATGCGGTCGCGCGTCACGGCCGGCGCCTTCTGGTACTCGGTCAGTACCTGGCGGAAACGGGATGCATCGCCCTCGGCGGACTGCACGATGCGCGTGCGATAGCCCTCCGCCTCCTGCATCAGGCGGGAGGCCGCGCCACTCGCCTTCGGCACGACGTCGTTGGCATAGGCCTGGCCTTCGTTGATCTGGCGCTCGCGGTCCTGACCGGCCTTCACCGCATCATCGAATGCCGCCTGCACCTGCTCCGGCGGCTGGGCGTTCTGGATGGCGACGGCCGATACCTGGATACCGGTGCCGTAGCGGTCGAGCATTTCCTGCATGCGATCGCGAACCTCTGTCGAGATCTCCGAGCGCGACTCGTAGAGCACCGAGTCCATCTTCTTGCGGCCGAGCACCTCGCGCATAGCCGACTCCGCAGTCTGGATGACGGCAGCGGTGGGGTTGCGGCTGTTGAACAGGTAGTCACGCGCGCCATCGTCCTTGATGCGGTACTGGACCTCGAACTGGATGTCGACGATGTTCTCGTCATCCGTCAGCATCAGGGATTCCTTCAGCCGCTCGGTCCGGCCACGCGTTCCGACTTCGACCTTGCGCAGTGAAAGTATGTCGACCAGTTCGTTGGACTGGACAGGCCACGGCATGCGCCACCGGAAGCCCGGCGGGGTGGTCTCGGTGTAGCGGCCAAAGGTTGTCACCACGCCAACCTGCCCTTCCGGGACGATGTAGAAGCCGCTTGCCAGCCAGAGCAGTCCGGCGATGCCCAGGAGCGCGGCGAGACCGATACCGGTTCCCCGCGGGCTGACGCTGAAATTGCCCGGCCCGCCGCCACCGCGCGGCCCGGACGGTTTCTTTCCGAACAGGCTGTTCAGCCGGCGATTGAAGTCGCGCCAGAGTTCTTCGAGATCCGGCGGCCCTTCGCCATTGGGGCGCTGCGGTCGACGCGGCTCTTCCCGACCGCCCTCATTGTTGGAGCCGCCCGAACCGCCCCCGCGGCCCCATTGGGGGTCGTTGAGTGACATGCGTGTCCTAGCTAAAAATGGGTTGAAGCATACGAGTGATCAGCGCAAGCAGGCGCTGCTACGCCGCGGCGGCACTGGACCAGGTGGAGATGCTTTCGGGATGAGCGGCCCCGCGAGACCGGTGCGCAAACTCGATGATCGCATCGCGCAGCAGGTCGAGACCTTGGCCGGTCTTCGCGCTGACCGAAACAGCGACGATGCTACCACAGGGGTCCCGCTCGATTGCCGGTTCACGCCCGCTGGCATCGATCTTGTTGAAGACGACGAGCCGCGGAACCTCGGCGGCGCCGATCTCGTCGAGCACCCGGTCGACCTCGACCATCTGCTCGTCACGCGCCGGCGAGGCGCTGTCCACCACGTGCAGCAACAGGTCGGCCTCGGCCGTCTCGTCGAGTGTTGACTTGAACGCCTCGACCAGCTGGTGTGGCAGACCCCGGATGAAGCCGACGGTGTCGGAAATGACGGCGGATTCGCCCTCCCCGAGATAGAGCCGACGTGACGTCGTGTCGAGTGTCGCGAACAACTGGTCGGCAGCGAAGGCTCCCGCCCGCGTCAGCGCGTTGAACAGCGTCGACTTGCCGGCATTGGTGTAACCAACCAGGGACACCGACAGGACATCGCGGCGGGCACGGGCCCGACGCCGTGTGCGTCGCTGGCGTTCAAGCTGCTTCAGGCGCTCGCGCAACTGCTTCACCCGCACGCCGATCATGCGACGGTCGAGTTCGATCTGCTTCTCGCCCGGACCGCCCGTCTTGCCCAGGCCGCCGCGCTGACGCTCGAGGTGGGACCAGCCACGGACCAGCCGTGTCGAAAGGTGTTCGAGCTGGGCGAGTTCCACCTGCAACTTGCCTTCGCGACTGCGCGCTCGCTGCGAGAAGATGTCCAGGATCAGCGCCGTCCGGTCGAGCACCCACAGGCCAAGGGCACGCTCCAGATTGCGCTGCTGGGCCGGCGACAGGGCAACGTCAAAGATCACGATGCCGGCGTCGCCCGCCTCGGCTAGCGCCTTGATCTCCTCGACCTTTCCACTGCCGACAAAATGCGTGGGGTCAGGACGATCGCGTCGCACGGCGATGTGACCGGCCGGCGTCAGGCCGGCCGAAACGGCCAGTTGCGTCAGTTCTTCGACGGCTTCCGGTTCATCGCGCCGTCCCCGCGCGACGCTCACCAGGAAAGCCCGCTCGGAGCGTTCCGCGCGCTGGCTCTCTACCTGGAAGACGGTCAGGAGTCGGACTCCGCGGTCAGATTGACGGGACGCGCCGGCACGACGGTCGAAATCGCGTGTTTGTAGACCATCTGGGTCACCGTGTTGCGCAACAGGACGACGTACTGGTCGAAGGACTCGATCTGGCCCTGCAGCTTGATGCCGTTGACCAGATAAATAGAGACCGGGATATGTTCCTTGCGCAGCGCGTTCAGAAACGGGTCTTGTAGAAGTTGCCCCTTGTTACTCATCTTGTTTGCTCCAGCGCTTTGACGCCGCTTTTTGTGTTCGGTTCACAGAGGGAGCGAACCGACCGTCACGTTTGATCAAAATGGGGACGGACCCACGCAAATCAATGTAACGGAAAAGGCCCGCCCCCGCCACCGACCGCTCAGGTGGCGTAAGGGTTTCTGCTGGTACGGAACTCGACCCGCAGCGGCGTGCCCGCCAGCTCGAACTCCGAGCGAAAGTAGCCCTCCAGGTAGCGCCGATAGCTTTCGGACACGTGACCCAGCGAGTTGCCGTGGATGACGATGATCGGAGGGTTCATCCCGCCCTGGTGGGCATAACGCATCTTCGGGCGCTGCTGTCCTGCGCGCGGCGGCATCTGGCGCGCAACCGCTGCAATCAGCGCGCGCGTCAGGCGTGGCGTCGGCAGCTTCGCAAACGCCGCCGCATGGGCCTCCGACACGGAACGCATGACCGCGGCAAGCCCGCTGCGCTTCAGCGCGGAGATCGTATGCACCTTTGCCCAACTCAGGAAATGAAGCTTGCGCTCGATCTCGCGGCGAATGCAGTTGCGCTGGTATTCGTCGAGACCGTCCCACTTGTTGACCGCGATGACGAGCGCACGGCCACTTTCGAGGATATAGCCCGCAATGTGTGCGTCCTGGTCGGAGATCTCGGCCGCGGCGTCGAGCAGCAGGATGACGACGTTGGCATCGGAAATGGCCTGCAAGGTCTTGACGACCGAAAACTTCTCGACGGCTTCGAACACCTTGCCGCGCCGACGCAGCCCGGCAGTGTCGATCAGCGTATACGGCCGGCCGCCGTAGTCGAACTCGACCTCGATCGCGTCGCGCGTGGTGCCCGGCTGGTCGAAGGCGATCAGGCGCTCCTCACCCAGCAGCGCATTGATCAGCGTCGACTTGCCGACATTGGGACGCCCCACGACGGCAACGCGCACCCGCCTTTCGGCGCCCCCCGCTTCGACTTCGCCGGCGTCTGCTTCGGGCTCTGCAAACGGTGCGAGCGCCACGTCCATGAGGTCTCGCACACCCTCGCCATGGGCGGCGGAAATCGCGAGCGGATTGCCGAGGCCCAACTCATGGAACTCGGCGGTCGCTTCCGGGGGCAGACCTTCCGCCTTGTTCACGGCCAGCCAGACCGGCCGACCGGCCACGCGCAGGCGTTCGCCGATGCGGCGGTCCTGCGCCGTGACGCCTTCCCTCACATCGAGCACGAACACGACGGCGTCACTCTCCGCGATCGCCTGCTCGGCCTGCGCGGCCATTTCCCGCGCGATCCCCTCGGCATGCAGCGGTTCGAACCCGCCGGTATCGATGACGATGTAGTCGCGTGGGCCAACCCGGCCCACACCGTAATGTCGATCGCGAGTGAGCCCCGGGAAGTCCGCCACCAGCGCGGCCCGCGACCGCGTCAGGCGGTTGAACAGGGTCGACTTGCCGACATTCGGACGGCCGACGATCGCTATGACGGGCTTCACGGCACCCTATTCGAGGGTCAGCAGCGCTACGGTGCCGTCCTGAGACTGGACGATCGAGCCACCGCCGAACTCGCGCGGCGTCGCCGTGATGCGGCTGCCGAGCGCCACCCGAGCCACGAATGCGCCATCCTCGGGCGACAGGAAGTGCACGTATCCCGCGTAATCGCCGACGAGCACGGCTCGACGCAGTGCGAGCGGGGTGGTCAGCGAGCGATTGAGCAGGAGCTCCTGCCGCCATGCGTTGGCACCTGATGTCGCGGCAAACGCGACCACATTCGACTTGGCGTCGACCGCGAAAATGCGCCGGGTGTCACCACCGAGGCCGTTACCTGCGGACAGGTCGCGCGCCCAGCGCAGATTGCCATTACTCGTTTCGAAGCACGCCACGCGCCCCTGGAAAGCAGCGGCACAGATATCCGCGCCAATGACCAGCGGCGCGCCGACGACATCTGCAAGTCGCTCGACCTCGGTTGCACCGCGCGGCTCGGTCACAGGCACGTCCCACCGCACCGCGCCGTTGGCCGAGGTGAGCATGACCAGCCGACCGCTGGGATAGCCGGCCGCGACCAGATCGCCCGCAAATACCACTTGCGTTGCTGCCGCCAGGGTCAGCGGCGGTATCGTTCGCTGATAGGTCCAGCGGCGCCGACCGGTCGCGGCGTCGAACGCCGTGATGCGATGGTCCGAAGCCCGCACCATCACCAGCCCCCGGCCGACCAGGGGAGGCGACAGTACGCTTCCAGTGACTTGCGCCCGCCACTGCTCCTTGCCATCCGCACCGAGCACGATGACGTCACCGCGTGCGCTGCCGACGGCAATCACAAATCCATCGCTGCCGACGCCGCCCGACAAAGACACATTGGTGTCGACACGCCAGACCGTTTCGCCACTTGGTGCAATCCGGACGACGGTGCCGTCACCACTGGCCGCGTAGATCGCGTTTTCCAGCACCGCGGGCTGCAGAAAGGCACCACGCGCTGAACCAACGTTCGTGCGCCAGGCGATCCGGGGAGTCAGCGTCGGGGAGAACTCGACCAGCGGCGCCGGCTCGACCGCTCCGCTCGGCGGGCCGCCCAGCCAGGAGGGCACCCACGATGGCATGCTCGAGCATCCGGCCAGCACGGCTGAAGACGCCAAGACCGTCAACGCTCGAACAACACTGACCCGCCGGCGCGGAGTGCGGTCCGTTGGCGGCAGAAAGATCATGACGCGGCAGCCGCCGGCAGGGCATCCAGTTTGAGCTGGATGATCGCGCGCAGCGGGTGCTGGGCATCGGCCTTCGCCAGCGCATCCCTGTAGGCGGCCCGCGCTTCGTCGGTCTTGTTCTGCGCGAGCAGCACATCGCCGCGCCGGTCGAGCACGCTCGGCAGGTACCCGGCCGGCGCATCGAAGGCCAGCGCCTGCAGCGCGGCGTCGAATTTCTTCTCGTCCAGTAGTACACCAGCGAGGCGAACGCGTGCGATCGCCCTCAGCTCCTCATGACCCGATTTGTCGATCACCCACTGGAGCTGCTCCGCCGCCTTGCCCAGTTCGCCGAGGTCGGCATTCACCTTGGCCGCCTGCAGTGCCGCCATCACCGCGTAGGTCGTCCGCCCGTAATGCTCGATGATCGAGTTCGCCAGCGTCTGCACCTTCGCCGCATCGCGCGCCTGTACGGCCTGCTCGAGCTGGCCATAGGCGCCGGCCGCGGTCTTGGCCTGATCGCGCTCGTACCAGCGCCAGCCGTTGTACGCGGCGAACCCGAGCAGGACGATGGTGACAACCGTCGTGACGAGGTTGCCGTACTTCTGCCACCACGCCCTCATTTGCGCGAGCTGTTCCTGTTCTTCGAGGTCGTAAGCCATTGTTTCCCTATTCCGTTTCAGTCACTGTCAGGGCGTCCACCAGCGCATCCGGGACGTCAGCGAGCGGCACGATACGCTGCTCGGCGAAGGGCGCCGAGAGATCCATCGCCCGCAGAGCCTTGATGGCCGCAGCGCCCGCCTCGGCCTCGGCCTGCCCGACGATCACGGCGTACTCGGCACCGCTCGCGTCGGCCTTTTTCATCTGCGACTTCAGACTGGCGTCCCCCGCGTGAAGGATCACGTCGAGCCCGGCATCCCGCAGCCGCTCGGCCAGAAGAAACGCACCCTTCTGCGTCGCCCCGCCCTGGTGAAGGACATAGACGTCGGTGCCGGTGCCGGCCGTCACGGTGCCGCTTTCACGCAGCAGTTCGATGACGCGCTCGATGCCCATGCCGAAACCGATACCCGGTGTTGCCTTGCCTCCCAGACGTTCGATCAGCGGGTCGTAGCGGCCGCCGCCGCAGAGGGTCCCCTGTGCACCGAGCGCATCGGTGATCCACTCGAACACGGTGAGGTTGTAGTAGTCGAGTCCACGCACCATGCGCGGATTGACCGTGAACTCGATGCCGGCCGCCTGCAGCAGCGACTGCAGGCCTTCGAAGTGCGCGCGAGACGCATCACCCAGGTAGTCGACGATGCGCGGGGCCCCTGCAACGACCTCAGCCAGGTCCGGATTCTTGGTGTCCAGGATCCGCAGCGGATTGGTGTGAAGCCTGCGTCGGGCGTCGGCGTCGAGCCGGGACTCGAAGCGCGACAGGTACTCAATCAGATCCGTGCGGTGCCGCGCCCGCTCATCGGCCTGCCCGAGGCAGTTGAGTTCGAGCCGCACCCGGCCAACGCGGTCGAGCCCAAGGATCTTCCATAGCCGCGCCAGCATGACGATCAACTCGGCGTCGATATCCGGACCGGTGAAGCCGACGGCCTCCACGTTGACCTGGTGAAACTGGCGATATCGCCCCCGCTGTGGTCGCTCGTGGCGGAACAACGGCCCGATCGACCATACGCGCCGCGGCGCGTCGTAAGTCAGGTTGTGCTCGACCACCGCACGGATCACGCCAGCGGTGAACTCGGGGCGCAGGGTCAACTTCTCGCCGTTGAGCTTGTCCTCGAAGGAGTACATCTCCTTCTCGACGATATCGGTGACCTCGCCGATGCCGCGCACGAAGAGTTCCGTGTATTCGACGATCGGCGTGCGGATCTGCTGGTAGCCGTAGCTGCGCAGCCAGTCGGCTACGCGCGCCTCGAACCACTCCCACAATGCCGCATCGGCCGGCAGCAGGTCGTTCATGCCGCGGACGGCGGCAAGCTTGCGCTCGGTCGCCATCGCTCAGTGCTCGGCCGTGGCGCGCGCGTAGCGGCGCCGCACGTAGTCGTCGACGATGGCCTGGAACTCCTGGGCGATGCGCTCGCCCTTGAGCGTGACCGTGCGGGCGCCATCGACGAACACCGGGGCGACGGGAGCCTCGCCGGAACCCGGCAGGCTGATGCCGACATTCGCGTGCTTGCTCTCACCCGGGCCGTTCACGACACAGCCCATGACGGCAACGCTCATCGACTCGACCCCTGGGTACTGCTGCCGCCAGACTGGCATCTGTGCGCGCAGCCACGACTGAATGCTGTCGGCCAGTTCCTGGAAGAACGTGCTTGTCGTCCGGCCGCAACCCGGGCACGCCACGACCATCGGCGTGAAGGCACGCAGGCCCAGTGTCTGCAGTATTTCCTGCGCCACTAGGACTTCCCGCGTGCGTGATTCGCCCGGCGCGGGCGTCAACGAAACGCGAATCGTGTCGCCGATGCCTTCCTGCAGCAGCACCGCCAGCGCGGCCGTCGACGCAACAATGCCCTTGCTGCCCATGCCAGCCTCGGTCAGCCCTAGATGCAGCGGATAGTCGCAACGCTGCGACAGCGTGCGGTAGACGGCAATCAGGTCCTGCACACCGCTCACCTTGGCTGACAGGCAGATGCGGTCGCCGGGCAGACCGATCTGCTCGGCACGTTGCGCGCTCCCGACCGCGGACCGCACGAGCGCCTCGCGCAGCACGGCACTGGCTACCCACGGTTCCGATCGCGCGGCGTTCTCGTCCATCATCCGCGCGAGCAGCTCCTGGTCGAGTGAGCCCCAGTTGACGCCAATCCGCACCGGTTTGCCGTAACGACAGGCCACTTCGATCATCTGGGCGAAGTTGTCCTCGCCGCGGGCGCCCTTGCCCACATTGCCGGGGTTGATACGGTACTTGGACAGCGCCTGGGCGCAGCCCGGATACTGCGTCAGCAGCTTGTGTCCGTTGTAGTGGAAGTCACCGATCAGCGGAACGTCGACGCCCATGCGATCGAGCTGCTCGCGGATCGCGGCGACCTCGGCGGCGGCTTCCGGCGAGTTCACCGTAATGCGTACGGACTCCGAGCCCGCCTGCGCGAGTTCCTTGACCTGGATTGCCGTGGCGATCGCATCGGCGGTGTCGGTATTGGTCATCGATTGCACCATCACCGGCGCGTCGCCACCGATCCGGACCACCCGCTTGCCGCACCGCAGCTCGAGCTGACGCGTCGGCCGCCTGGCGGCCGGATGCGCGGGTGGAGCCAAGCAGTCGATCGGTTCCGTCGGCTGATTCATCGCGTCGTCAGTTGACCGTAAAACGGGCGACGTTCTGGCGGGTGTACGGCGCGAGGTCGTAACTTTCGCCGCGCACCTCGACCGCCGCCTTGGTGGTGTCGCCGATGACGACGTAGAACGGCGGCGTGCCTTCGACCACGTGTTCCGCGCCAGCCGCGCTGTGCTGTGACAGCAGGACCTTGCCTTCGGCGTCCTTGACTTCGACCCACGACGGCCCTGTGAAACGGACCTTCAAGAACGGCGCTGGCGGAACCGGCGTCGTCAATGCCACCGTGTCTGCGGTCGCGACGGCGGTATCCGGGGTGGCCGCCGCAGGAGGCGTGCCGGCCAACGGCGCGGAACTCGCCTCGTTGGATGAGTTTGGCGCCGGCGCGCCAGGCGAAGCCGGTACCGGCGGAGCCGGGGACGGCACCAATGCCGGCGGTTGCTCCGGGCGTGGCTGATGCGTTGCATACCAGCCCAGCACCCCAAGCGCGACCAGCAACAGGACGGCACCCGCCATGACGATCTTGCGCGAAGCATGCTCGCGCGCCGCAGCGCGCACCGGCGAATAGTCGCGCGCCTGCGTCATGCCGTCGACCACGGAGGCATTCGCCGGAGCCAGCTTCAAACCGAGATCCGCCAGCAAAGGAGCTGGATCGAGGTCCAGGACACGGGCGTAGCCGCGCACGAAGCCGCGCACATACGCGGCTTCAGGCAGCGCAGAGAGTGCTTCCTGCTCGAGTGCCCGCACCTGGTTGGGATGCAGGCGCAGTCGCGCCGCGACGTCGGTGACGGAAAGCCCCAGACGTTCGCGCTGCCATTGCAGGCGCGCGCCGAACGAGGTCGGTGGTGGCGCTTCCGCTGCCGCGACCAAGGCGGCATCCGGATTGCCAGTACCCACGGACAGGTCGTCACTCATCGTAGGCGCCCCTTGCCAGCCACCCGGTCTCGGCCGACGCCGGATACAGATTTCTCAGAGCGTTACCGAGCGCCGTCTCGGTACGCAGATCGCCCTGCGCGCGCGCGATCTTCAGTCCGAGCCACAGCGTCGCGGGCGTGGCCTCGGAGGACTTGGACAGCAGCCCGTAGTAGAACGACGCCCGCTCGATCTTTCCGGTTGCGAGGTACATCCGCGCCAATTCGTACTTGGTGGTCGCATTCGCCGCATCGAGCTCAAGCGACCGCCGGAGATAGGGCTCGGCCCCGCTGTAGTCCTTTACGCGCATCAGGCATACCCCGGCACTGAGGTTGGCGCGCGCCGGTGTGGAATACAGCGGATCGCGCAGCGCACGCTGGAAATAGGTGATCGCGTCGCGCTCGCGCCCGGGCTGCTGGCAAAGGAACCACCCATAGTTGTTGTTGATGTCAGGATTGGCAGGAGCGAGCTGCAGCGCGCGCGCAAAATTGGCCTCGGCCTCGCGGCGGTCATCGAGCTGCATGTAGATCAGGCCGAGCAAGCCGTAGGCATCCGCGAACGTGGGGTCCATCTGCACCGCACGGCGGGCTTCCTCCAGCGCGACAGGCATCTGTCCGTTGCTGAAGTACCCGGCGGCAAGGTCCACCCTTGCCTGGGCCCGGGTTCGCGCGTTGACCTCCTGCCTCGGCGCACTGGACTCCTGCGGGGAAGAGACGACGTCGCCGCCGCCGGTCCGGGTGACGGTCGTCGTCGTGCACGCGGCGAGGCCGCCGGATACTGCGAGCGCGACCACAACCGACTTCAACGTGCGTGACATGAACATGCTCCCTAGGGTCGGCCGACTAGCGCGCGCCTGCCACTGCGATCGGGACGACGCGCTCGCTGCGGCGCGTGCGGTCGTTGACTTCCCCCGCGAGCTGCCCGCAGGCGGCGTCGATGTCGTCACCTCGGGTCTTGCGCACGGTGGTGACGATGCCGGCATCGGACAGTCGCTGCGCGAAGGAACGAATCCGTGCCGGCGAGGAGCGCGCGAGCCCGGAGTCCGGGAAAGGATTGAACGGGATCAGGTTGAACTTGCAGGGTACGTCCTGCACGAGCGCCAGCAGTTCATCCGCGTGCTGGTCATCGTCGTTGACGCCGTCGAGCATGACGTACTCGAACGTGATGAAGTCGCGCGGCGCCACCCGCAGGTAACGCTGGCAGGCCGCCATCAGTTCACGCAGCGGGTACTTCCGGTTCAACGGAACGAGCCCGTCGCGCAGCGCGTCGTTCGGAGCATGCAGGGATACGGCGAGTGCGACCGGACAGTCCCGCGCCAGGCGATCGATCTGGGGCACCATGCCCGAGGTCGATACGGTCACCCGACGCCGCGATAGCCCATAGGCGTGGTCGTCGAGCATCAGGCGCAGCGCCGGCAACAGCGCCTCGTAGTTCTGCAGCGGCTCGCCCATGCCCATTAGCACTACGTTGCTGATGACCCGCTCGCCGTCGCCCTCATGGCCTTGCACGCGCCGCAGGGCGTGCTCCGCCAGCCACAGCTGGCCGACGATCTCGGCGGTCGTGAGATTCCTGCTGAAGCCCTGCCGCCCGGTCGAACAGAACACGCAGTTGACCGCGCATCCGGCCTGCGAAGACACGCACAGCGTCCCGCGGTCTTCTTCCGGGATGAACACGGTCTCGATCGCGTTGCCGGCCCCGACATCCAGCAGCCACTTGCGCGTCCCGTCCGTGGACGTGGAATCGCGAACGACGGCCGGCGCCACGATCTGAGCCTGCTGCTCGAGCTTGCCGCGCAGCGACTTGGCGAGGTCCGTCATGGCGTCGAAGCTTCCGGTTCCGCGCTGATGGATCCAGCGGGCGAGCTGCTGCGCACGGAACGGCTTCTCGCCCAGCGACTCGACGTAGGCCGTCAGTCCCGCGACATCAAAAGCCAGGAGGTTGACGCGATCCATCCCGCCGGCTCGCTCAGCGCGAGTACACCGCCATTTGCGGGAAGAAGTAGGCGATCTCGGCCTGGGCAGTATCCGGCCCGTCGGAACCGTGAACTGCGTTGGCATCGATGCTCTGTGCGAAGTCGGCGCGGATGGTCCCGGCCGCCGCCTTGCGCGGATCGGTCGCGCCCATCAGTTCCCGGTTCTTCGCGATCGCGCCCTCGCCTTCAAGCACCTGGACCATGATCGGGCCCGAGATCATGAAGTCGACCAGATCCTTGAAGAACGGACGCTCGCGATGAACGGCGTAGAAGCCTTCGGCTTCGGTACGCGACAACCACATCATGCGAGCCGCGATGACCGTGAGACCGTTCGTTTCGAACCGTGAATAGATTTTACCGATGACATTCTTCGCGACAGCATCGGGCTTGATGATCGACAGAGTGCGTTCCACCGCCATGGCTTGAACCTTTGTTTGAACGGAACATGTGGGCGGCCCGGACTCTTGCGCATGCCGCGGACCGCCGAACCGAAAACCTCGACAAATTAATAACTTGCAGCGTCGAAGTCAGCTTGAAATTTTAACATGTTCGCCCTTTGTGCCGGTGTCTGGCGCCGCCGCCGCGCGTGCGCCCGACGGCGGTTCGAGCACCGCCAGCGATTCCACGTGCGACGTATGCGGGAACATGTTGACGATGCCGGCCGCGCGTACGACCCAACCCGCCTCGTGCACCAGGACCGCGCAGTCGCGCGCCAGCGTGGCCGGATTGCACGAGACGTAAACCGCCCGTGTCGGTGGCCTCGACGAGGCGGCAAAGGCGCGAACCACGGCCAGCGCACCTTCGCGTGGCGGATCGATCAGCACCTTGTCCACACCTCCGGCGGTCCGCAGCGCGCTGTTCCAGTCCTCAGTTGTCCAGTCGATGAGATTTCCGACGGCAAAGGAGGTGCGGTCCGCCAGCGCGTTGGCCTGTGCGGCGACGCGCGCGCGCTCGACCAGCGTTGTGCTGCCTTCGATGCCCCAGACATGGGCAGCGCGCGTTGCCAGTGGCAGCGTGAAGTTGCCGAGGCCGCAGAAGAAGTCGATGACCTTTTCATGCGGTTGTGGATCCAGCAGGCGCAGCGCGCGCGCCACGAGCGCCCGGTTGATACCGTGGTTGACCTGCGTGAAGTCCGTCGGCCCGAACGGAACCGTAACGCCGAATTCCGGCAGGCTGAGCTGCAGTTCCGTGGGCTGTTGCGGGCTCAGGGGCGCGGCGGTCTGAGGTCCGCCCGGCTGCAGCCAGAATTCCACGTCATGGTGCCGGGCGAACTCGGAAAGACGGCCGCGATCCGCGTCATCCGGCGGATTCAGGACCCGCAGCACCAGGACAATTTGCGCCCCGTCCGCGCGGTCGGCGACGGCGACCTCGATCTGCGGCAGCCTGTCGCGGACCGAGAGCGACTCGACGAGTCGGCGCAACGGAACCAGCAAAGCACTGACCCGCTCCGGCAGCACTTCGCAGCTATCCATATCAGCGACGTAGCTGCTGGCGCGTTCGTGAAAACCGACCAGCACCCCGCCTTTCTTCAGGACATGACGTACCGTCAGTCGTGCTCGATGCCGGTACCGCCAGGCCGGCCCCGACATCGGCCGCAACATGCGCTCGGGACGAACGCGCCCGATGTGCCAGAGACTGTCCTCGAGGACGCGCTGCTTGATCGCGACCTGCGCCCGCGCGTCGAGATGCTGCATCGAGCAGCCGCCGCAAGCCCCGGCGCCCAGGCCGAAGTGGGGACAGCGCGGCTGTGTCCGCAGCACCGATGCCCGGTCGATCGCAATGACGCGCCCGACTTCGTAACTGGGCTTGTTGCGCCGCCGTTCGTAACGGACCGATTCGCCTGGCAGCGCACCCTCGACGAACACGGCCTTGCCGTCGCGCCTGCCGACGCCACGCCCGTCCTGGTCGAGAGAGTCGATCCCGACCGTGAAGACTTCGCCCGACGCCATCTCAGGCGCGACCCCAGGCGTTCAGGTACTCCTGCCAGTGCGGCTGCGGCAACGCCGCGAGTGTCTCCCGCACGAGCCGCTCTTCGGCTGCAGATCCTGTCTCGTCGAGAACTCCGCGCAATCGCCGGAAGCGCGTGTACAGGAGATAGGTATTGACGACGTCGGTCTCGCAGTAGTTGCGGATCTGCTCGATGCCTCCCGCCTGGAAGGCGTCCCACACGCGGCTGCCGTCCATACCCAGCTTGCCCGCGAATCCGCAGAGCTTGGCCAGGTCATCGAGCGGGGCGCTGGCCCGTGGCTGATACATGGCCAGCAGATCCATCAGATCGATGTGCCGTGTGTGATAGCGGCTGATGTAGTTGTTGTAGCGAAAGTCGCGGTCGTCTTCACCCAGGTCCCAGTAGCGGGCGGCGTGCACGCCATGGATCAGGCCTCGGTAGTGCAGCACAGGCAGATCAAACCCGCCGCCATTCCAGCTCACCAGCTGAGGCGTATAGCGATCCACGGTCGCGAAAAACGCCTGTATCAGCCGCCCCTCGTCGTCCTCCGAAGTCCCGATCGAGCGCACGCGGAATCCCGAATCGTCGCGGAACACACACGCGATGGCGACGACCCGATGCAGGTGCAGCGGCAGGAAGTCGCTGCCCGTCTTTTCACGCCGCTCCTCAAACAGACGCTGCGCAAGCTCGCTATCGGTAAGGCTGGACCACGCCGGGCGCAGCCGGCGGGCGCCGGCCACATCGGGCACGGTCTCGATGTCGAAGACGAGAATCGGCGTCATGGCCCGCGCGGTCGGCGGCGCGCCCGGTTACAGCACCGCGTCGCGTCCGACGTGCTCGGACGCGAGTGCCTGGCGCAGTTGCTTCAGCGCCTCCAGCTGCATCTGGCGAACGCGCTCGCGTGTCAGGCCGAGCTCGTTCGCGAGTTCGTCCAGCGTCGCGATCGCCTCCCCTTCGAGCGCGAAGCGACGCACGATGACCTGGCGATGCCTGTCATCGAGCCGCTCGAGCCAGGCGTGGACGCGGCCCTCGAGTTCATGGCGCGACGCCGTCGCTTCGGGAACTTCGGAAGCACTGTCCATCAAAAGGTCGGCCAGCGTCGAGGTCGGATCCACATCCAGCGGAGCATCGAGCGAGGCAGGCAGCGCGCCAAGTTGCAGTACGTCGTGGATCTCCTCGACCGGCCGACCGGTGAGGTGAGCGATGTCCTCCATGCGCACCTCGGCACCGGACTCCGCCTCGGACTCGAGATGACGCTTGGCCGCCGTGATGTGCCACAGTTCGCGCAGGACGTGGACCGGCAGCCGGATTGTGCGTGCCTGATTCATGACCGCGCGCTCGACCGACTGCCGGATCCACCATGTCGCATAGGTCGAGAAGCGGAAGCCGCGCTCGGGTTCGTACTTCTCGAGCGCATGCATCAGCCCGAGGTTGCCTTCCTCGATGAGGTCCAGCAGCGGAAGGCCGCGCTTCGCGTAGCGCTTGGCGATCGACACAACGAGGCGCAGATTGCGCTCGATCATTTCCTGCCGGGCAGCAAAGTCGCCCGCACGCATGCGCTCCGCGGTGGCTCGCTCTTCGTCCGCCGTCATCAACGCAAAGGAGCCGACGTCGGACAGGTAGCGCTGCACATTGTCCGGCTCGTAGTCCACGTCATCGGCCGCGACATCGATCAACTCCTCGGAAGCACTGGCACCATTCGGTTCTTCCAGCCGCGCCTCCTCAGCCTTCTCCCGCCCGCCCATCGTCGACGATTCCTCGGGTTCTTCGGACGGTGATCCGGGCCTGTCGTCCACGCGGATTGACGCCATCAGCGAGCCGGCAGGTAACGCAGCGGATCGACCGGCTTGCCCTGCCGTCGGACCTCGAAGTGCAGCTTGGTACGGTCAGCGTCGGTGCGACCGATCTCCGCAATGCGTTGCCCCCGCTTGACGCCCTGGCCCTGCTTGACCAGGACCTGGCGGTTGTGCGCGTAAGCGGAGATGAACTCCTCGTTGTGCTTGACGATGACGAGATTGCCGTAGCCGCGCAACGCGCTGCCGACGTATACGACTTCGCCATCCGCTGCTGCCAGCACGGGGTCGCCTTCATTGCCGGCGATGTCGATGCCCTTGTTGCGCGTTTCCTCGAAGGTTTCGATGACCTTGCCCGGGGCCGGCCACTGCCATTGCACGGTGCTTTCCACCGGTGCCGGTTTCACCGGCTCCGGCTTGGTCGGTGGGGCGGCCGACGGCGCCACAGGCGGCGGCGTTGCTGCGGGCGCGGGAGGCGGCGCTGCTTCCGCGGCGCCGGGCGCCGGCAGTGGACGGACTTCGGTCGACCCGGCCGGCGCGACCGGGGTAACCGTCGCGACGCCCGCCGGTGGCGTCAGGCGCAATGTCTGGCCGATCGACAATACCGACGCGTCGCCAATGCTGTTCCAGCGTGCCAGTTCGCGCACATCCACCCCGTAGCGCAGTGCAACGCTATAAAGCGTGTCGCCGCGCTGCACCGTGTGAACACCTTCCGCCGAAGCCTTCGGCGTAACGGCAGAGGTCGCCGCGGACTCGGTCCGCGCCGGCGGCGTACCGGAGCGCTCAACGACCGGCGCCGGGCGCTGCGTCCCGCACGCTGCGATCATCATCGCCGTGCCTGCCAGCGCAAGAATCCTGAACCACCCCTGCATTCACACTCTCCTATGCAACGCCGCCGCGCAGCGGAACGAAGCGCACCGCTTCCGTTCCCCGCCGCACGAGTTGTCCATTGTCGTCCTTCAACGCGACGACCAGCTTCTGCTCATCGCTTCCTAACGGCGCAACGATGCGTCCGCCGACTTTCAACTGCTGAACCCAGGCCGGGGGAATCTCATCGCCCGCCGCCGCCGCGACGATCACATCGAAGGGCGCCGCCTGCTCGACCCCGCGCGAGCCGTCGCCAAAAACCAGGCGGAGATTCGGAAGCCTCAGTGCGCGGAGGTTGCCCCGCGCCCGCTCGTGCAGGGCGCGCACGCGCTCGATGGAAACGACGTCACCAAAGATCTGCGCGAGGACCGCGGCCGCGTACCCGCAACCGGTTCCTACCTCGAGCAGTCGCGCCTGGCGCGGGTCTGCGATCCCTTCGAGCGCCAGTTCAGCCGTGCGCGCCACGATATAGGGCTGCGAGATCGTCTGGCCATGGCCGATCGGCAATGCCGTGTCCTCATAGGCACGACTGGCAAGCGCCTCGTCGACGAACAGGTGTCGGGGCACGCTGCGCATCGCATCGAGCACACGGCTGTCGCGCACCCCGAGCTCACGCACTCGATCAACCATGCGATCGCGCACACGCTCCGACGCCAGGCCGCCGTGCGATGCCGCGCCATTGACCTTGGAGGCGGGATCGCGCTGCATATCAGCGGTGCGCGATCCAACTGCGCACACCGTCGAGCTGACCGGTGTGAGTGAGATCGATCTGAAGCGGCGTGACAGAAACGTAGCCATCCGCCGTCGCGTGGAAGTCCGTGCCGGGTCCACCCTCGCGCGCGGCGCCGACCGCGCCGATCCAGTAGATCGGCTCGCCCCGCGGATTGCTCGCCTGCACGACCGGCTCCGAAGGATGGCGCTTGCCCAGGCGCGTCGCAACGATGCCCTTGATCTCGGCCGCCGGCCGGTTCGGAATGTTCACGTTCAACAGGAAGGGAGCGGGCAACGGCTGCTCCACATAGCGACGGACCACTTCAGCCGCCATGGTCGCCGCGGCGTCCAGGTGCGCATAGCCCTTGTCCACGAGGGAAAACGCAATCGCCGGAACACAAAACAGATAGCCCTCCATCGCCGCCGCAACGGTACCCGAGTAAATGGTGTCGTCGCCCATGTTCTGCCCGTTGTTGATGCCGGACACGATCAGGTCGGGGCGTTCATCCAGGAGCCCGGTCAGCGCAATGTGCACGCAGTCACTCGGGGTGCCGTTGATGTAGATGAAGCCGTTGGGCGCCGTGCTGACCGTCAACGGGCGCGACAGCGTTAGCGAGTTGCTGGCACCGCTGCTGTTCTGCTCTGGCGCGACAACGGTCACCGCGCCGAACGGCCGGACGGCCTCCACGAGCGCTGCTAGGCCGGGAGCCAGATAACCGTCATCGTTGGAAACCAGGATGCGCATAAAGAAATAGCCGGTCGCGGTGACGCGCCGGCTACCTTGACTGGCAATGGTCGGGGCGGCGGGATTCGAACTCGCGACCCCTTGCACCCCATGCAAGTGCGCTACCAGGCTGCGCTACGCCCCGAAGGCTCGGAGTATAGCCGCACGCCGCGGGGCATGCGGCTAATCCACACTCAGTTTCCGGAGAGCAAGCGCCGGATCGACGCCAGTTCTTCGCGCAGGTCCAGCACGTCGGGCTGCGCCTGCGCGCCGTTGCCCGGCTTTGCATCGTGCCGCGCGGGACGCCCGCCTTCTTCGAGCCGGTTGCGCGCCCCGCTGATCGTGAAACCCTGTTCGTACAACAGCTCACGGATGCGCCGTATCAGCAGGACTTCGTGGTGTTGGTAATAGCGGCGGTTCCCGCGTCGCTTGACCGGGCGCAGCTGGGTGAACTCCTGTTCCCAGTAACGCAGTACGTGCGGCTTGACGCCACAGAGCTCGCTGACCTCGCCGATCGTGAAGTAGCGCTTGGCTGGAATCGGCGGCAGCAGCTGCGATGTATCTTGACGTTGCATCGCGCTCGTCCAGGGGCGGGCCGGCAGGATTCAGCGCCGAAATGCGTTCAAAGCCCGGCGACGCGCGCAACCGCGGCCTTCAGCTTCTGGCTCGCGTGGAACGTGACGACGCGGCGCGCCGTGATCGCGATCTCTTCGCCGGTCTTCGGATTGCGGCCCGGCCGCGTGGGCTTGTCACGCAACTGGAAATTTCCGAAACCCGATAGCTTCACCGACTCCCCGCGCTCGAGCGCCTGGCGGATCTCATCGAAGAAACCGTCGACCATGTCCTTGGCCTCGCGCTTGTTGAGGCCCAGTCGATCAAACAGCACCTCGGCCAACTCGGCCTTGGTCATCGTCTTTGTTCCACGCTCGCTGGGTCGACTGCCCGCCGACGCCGGCGGGAGCTCGGGGAATTTGAATCCCGTTGTCATCTGGGGATCGTCTCGCATCATGGTCATTGCCGCAGGCGGGCACCGCAACTCCGCGTCAGTTCCTCTACCACCGCAGCGACCGCGGCATCGGCATCAGTATCGCTGAGCGGCCTTGCAGTATCTTGCAGAACAATCCGGAAGGCAAGGCTTTTTTCTTTATTTAACAATGTGTTAGCGGGCACTTCTCGTGTGGATGCGGCGGCGGGAGGACGATACACGTCGAAGAGCCGAACCTCCTGCAGCGCCGACAATCGGTCATCAGCGCGCGACCGAATGTCGATTGCGCTGACTATCTGCTGGTATGTGACCGATTCATCGACCCAAACCGCAATGTCGCGCTGCAACGGCTGGAACTTGGACATCTCGCGTGCTGCCGGCATCGGTCGGTCGAGCAAGGGCTCGACTTCGAGTTGAAACAGCACTGCGCCCTTTGGCAGTTCGTGCTTCTGCTGCAGGCGCGGATGCAGATCGCCGATTATTCCGACGTCGCGGCCGGCAAGACAAATGCGCGCACTGCGGCCCGGATGCAGCGCCGGATGCGTCGCCGCGACAAACCTGACGAGCGCGGGGGCGAACAGCCGTTCGACATCACCCTTGACATCGAAGTAGTCGACGTCGCGACTGGACTCTGACCACTGTTCGTCGTCGGCTGGGCCGTAGGCCAGCCCCGCGACGCACATCGGCTGCGCGACTCCCTGTACCGACAGTGGTCCGTCGGCCACGGCAGGATCCCGCCGAAAGACGCGTCCGATCTCGAATAACCTGGCCCGGCTCGCCTTGCGATTGAGGTTGTACCCCAGCACCGACACGAGGCCCCCGAGCAACGAACTGCGCATGACAGACATCTGCGCCGAGATCGGATTGACGACGCCAATTGCCTTCGCATCGCCCGCAAAGTCCTTCTCGATTTCGGCATCGATGAACGAATAGTTGACGAGTTCCTGGTAACCCAGCGTCGCGAGCAACTGACGGACATCGTGCGGCGAGCGACGTGCTTCGTCCCTCTGCTGCATGCGCGCCGGCGCCAGCGGCGGGTCTGCGGGAATGCGCGCGTAGCCAAACAGCCGGGCGACCTCCTCGATCAGGTCCTCCTCGGTTTCGAGGTCGAAGCGAAAGCTCGGCGGCGTGACAACGAACGCATCCTGGGAGCGCTCGAATTCAAGGCCCAGCCGCGAAAACGCAGCGGCCATGTCGTCGGCGCTGACGTCCACTCCCAGCACTTTGCGGCAGCGCTCGATGCGCATCGTGACCGGTGCGCGCGACGGCAGATTCACGATCGTGTCGTCTATGGGACCGGGTTCGCCGCCACAGATGTCGAGGATCAAGCGAGTGATGTACTCGACATGTTCCGCCGTGGTGGCGAAGTCCACGCCCCGCTCGAACCGGTGTGCGGCATCCGTCGCGAAGTTGTAGCGGCGCGCCCTGCCACGGATGGCGTCGGGCCACCAGAATGCGGCCTCGACATAGATGTTGCGCGTGTCGAGCGAAACCGCTGTCGCCTCGCCGCCCATGACACCGGCGAGTGCTTCGACCCCGGCATCGTCGGCGATCACGCCGACCTGTTCGTCGACCTGGACCGTTTGGCCATTGAGCAGCTGCACCGATTCGCCGCTTCGGCCCCAGCGTACAAGCAGGCCGCCGTGCACCTTGTCGAGGTCGAAGACATGCGACGGACGGCCCAGCTCGAGCATCACGTAGTTGGAGATGTCGACCAGCGCCGAGATCGGGCGTTGCCCGCCGCGCAGCAGTCGCTGCTGCATCCACATCGGCGTCGCGGCGCGGGCATCGACGTTGCGGATCACGCGACCCGAGAAGCGCCCGCAAAGATCAGGCGCCTCTACCGTTACCGGAAGTCGGTGATCATTGGCGGCCGCGACCGCCGCAGTCTCGGGCATTTGCAGGGGAGCACCGGAGATCGCGGCGGCCTCGCGCGCGACCCCGACCACGCTCAGGCAATCGGCGCGATTGGGTGTCAACTTGATCGTCAGAATGCTGTCGTCGAGTTCGAGCCACGCGCGCACGTCCGCGCCGATCGGCGCATCCGCGTCGAGCAACATCAAGCCGGCATGATCGTCGGAAAGACCCAGTTCACGGGCCGAGCAGAGCATGCCGTTCGACTCGACACCACGCATCGTGGTGGCCTTGATCCGCAGGTCTCCGGGCAGTTGTGCACCAGGCACCGCGCAAGGCACGACGATTCCGGGCGCGACGTTCGGCGCGCCGCAGACGATCAACAATGGGGCAGCCTGACCAACGTCGACCTCGCACACTGTGAGCTTGTCCGCGTTGGGATGCTTGCGGACTTCACGTACCCGGGCAACGACCACACCGCTGAACAGGGGCGCGACGGAGCGGCGGTCTTCCACTTCGAGTCCCGCCATCGTGAAGGCCTCCGCCAGCGACTCGCCGTCGATCGGCGGGTTGCAGTAGCTGCGCAGCCATTTTTCTGAAATGTCCATCGCGACTCAGTTGAATTGACGCAGGAAGCGGAGGTCGCCCTCAAAAAACGCGCGCAGATCGTCGACGCCATAGCGCAGCATCGTCAGCCGGTCCAGTCCCGACCCGAATGCGAAGCCGATGTACTTCTCGGGATCGAGGCCGAAGTTGCGTACCACCGTCGGATGCACCTGGCCCGATCCGGAGATCTCCAGCCACCGCCCCTTGCGCGGGCCGCTGGTGAACATCATGTCGATCTCGGCCGACGGCTCGGTGAACGGAAAGTAAGAGGGCCTGAAGCGCACGACCAGTTCATCGGTTTCAAAGAAACAGCGCAGGAAATCCGTGTAGACCGCCTTCAGGTCGGCGAAGCTGACGTTCTCGCCGATCCACAGTCCCTCGACCTGGTGGAACATCGGCGAGTGAGTGGCGTCGCTGTCGACACGGTAGGTGCGTCCAAGCGCGATGACCTTGATCGGCGGCGCATGCATGCGCGCATAGCGCACCTGCATCGGGCTCGTGTGCGTGCGCAACACCAGCGGCTTGCCGCGGCTGTCGTTCGCGTCGACGTAAAAGGTGTCCTGCATCGACCGCGCCGGGTGGTTTTCCGGGCTGTTCAACGCTGTGAAGTTGTACCAGTCGGTCTCGATCTCCGGACCGTCGGCCACATCGAATCCAATCGAGGCAAAGATTTCCTCGATGCGCATCCACGTCCGCATGACCGGATGGATGCCTCCTGCGCTGCGCGCACGTCCCGGCAGAGTGACATCGATGGCCTCCTGCGCCAGCCGGGCGTTCAGTTGCGCATCCGCCAGCGCCTGCCGCCGCTCCTCGAGGAGCCGCTCGATCGACTCCTTCGCACGATTGATGCGAGCGCCGTGCTCGCGCTTTTCCTCCGGGGCAAGCTTCGCCAGCGCCTTCAGGCGCTCGGTGATTGCGCCGGACTTGCCCAGGTAGCGCGCCTTCTCGTTCTCCAGGGCAGCGGAATGCGAGACTGCCGCGAAGGCGGCGCGCGCCTCGTCTACGAGTTGTTCGAGTTCCATTTTCAGGCAGTAAAAAAAACGGGGCCCAGTTTTTAGGCCCCGTTCCCGATCGGCCGGTCGACGACGACCGGTGATGCGCTTAGGCGGCGAGCGAGGCCTTGACCTTGTCAACGACTGCCGCAAAACCCGGCTTGTCGAGCACCGCCATGTCTGCGAGCACCTTGCGGTCGATGCCGATCTCGGCCTTGCCGAGCCCGTTGATGAACGCGCTGTAGGTGATGCCGTGCTCGCGCACCGCGGCGTTGATGCGCGCGATCCACAACGAGCGGAAGACGCGCTTCTTGGTACGGCGATCGCGGTAGGCGTACTGCCCCGCCTTCATCACCGCCTGCTTGGCGACGCGAAATACGTTCTTGCGGCGACGCGTGAACCCCGCGGCCTGGGCCAGAACCTTCTTGTGCCGCGCGCGGGCGGTCACACCACGTTTAACTCGAGGCATGTCAGTCTCCCTTACGCGTACGGCATCATGCGACGCACGGACTTGACGTCGGCATCGCTGATCTGAACCGCGCCACGCAGGTGGCGCTTCGACTTGGTGGTCTTCTTAGTGAGGATGTGGCGCTTGAATGCCTGTCCCCGCTTGATCGAGCCGCTCGCGCGGATCTCGAAGCGCTTTGACGCGCTCTTTTTCGTCTTCATCTTCGGCATCTTGGCCGTCCTTTCTTTGATGGCGTCGGGCGCTCTTGCGAGACTTTGAGCCGGTTGCCACTTGTTGAGCCGCAGTGCGGCTGTTACTTCGTTACTTCACTACCCCGATCCTCCTGGGACCGGATCCAGACTACTTCTTCTTCTTCGGCGACAGGATCATCACCATCTGACGTCCCTCGAGCCGCGGCATCGACTCCACCTGCGAGAGTTCGGTCAGGTCATCGCGCACCCGCTCGAGCAACTTGTAACCGAACTCCTGGTGGGCCATCTCCCGACCACGGAACCTCAGCGTGATCTTGGCCTTGTCACCTTCCTCGAGGAAGCGCGTCAGGTTGCGCAGCTTGGTCAGGTAGTCGTTTTCGTCCGTCTGCGGCCGGAACTTCACTTCCTTGACCACCACCTGCTTCTGCTTGAGCCTGGCCTCGTGGGCCTTCTTCTGCTCCTGGTACTTGAACTTGCCGTAGTCCATCAGACGACAGACCGGCGGCACAGCCGTTGGAGCTATTTCGACCAGATCGACCTGGGCCTCTTCGGCGAGGCGAAAGGCGTCGGCCAGTTTCACGACCCCGAGGGCCTCGCCTTCGATACCCGTTAGGCGGACTTCCGGGGCGCTGATTTCACCGTTGATCCGGTGCGCACGTTCCTGAGCGATGGTTGGCTTCTCCTGGTTTCAATGATCAAGCCGCGCTGCCCACGTTGCGGCGCTGCGCGACGTCGTCCTGCAGACGCTGCGCAAAGGCGGATAGCGGCATCACGCCGACGTCCGCCCCGCCGCGGGCACGCACGGCCACCCGCATTTCCACTAGCCCCGATGCTTTTTCCTTGTCCCCGACGACCAGGACATACGGAATCTTCTGCAGGCTAAGCTGGCGGATTTTATAGGTGATCTTTTCGTTGCGCAAATCGCTGTCAACTCTAAAGCCTTGTTTTTTCAGCGTTTGCACAACAGCGTCGGCATAATCCGCCTGCCCTTCCGAGATATTGGCCACGGCCACCTGCACCGGCGCCAGCCAAGGCGGCATCGCCCCGGCATAGTTCTCGATCAGCATGCCGATGAACCGCTCCATCGAACCGATGATGGCCCGGTGCAGCATGACGGGCGTCTTGCGGCTGTTGTCCTCGGCGACATACTCGGCGCCCAGCCGACTCGGCATGAAAAAATCCACCTGCATCGTGCCGCACTGCCACTCGCGGCCGATCGCGTCCTTCAGCGTGTACTCGATCTTGGGGCCGTAGAACGCCCCGTCGCCCGGCGAGATTGTGAACTCCACGCCTGAGCGCTTCAGCGACTCCATGAGCGCGTGCTCGGCCTTGTCCCAGCTTTCGTCTAAACCGATGCGTTGGGCTGGCCGCGTCGAGACCTTGTAGAGGATGTGCTCGAAATTGAAGTCGCGATAGACCTTCTGCAGCAGCGTCGTGTAGGCCACGCACTCGTCGAGGATCTGTTCTTCGGTACAGAAGATGTGGCCGTCGTCCTGCGTGAAGCCGCGCACCCGCATCATCCCGTGCAAGGATCCGGAGGGTTCGTTGCGATGGCAAGCGCCAAACTCGCCGTAGCGCAGCGGCAGTTCTCGGTAGCTGTGCAAATTGGCGTTGTAGATCTGGATGTGGCCCGGGCAGTTCATCGGTTTCAGGGCGTAGTACCGGTTCTCCGACTCCGTCGTGAACATGTTCTCGCGGTACTTCTCCCAATGCCCCGACTTCTCCCACAGTGAACGGTCGAGGATCTGCGGTGCCTTCACTTCCTGGTAGCCGTTGTCGCGGTAGACCCCGCGCATGTACTGCTCCACCGCCTGCCAGATCGCCCAGCCCTTCGGGTGCCAGAAGATGAGGCCCGGCGCCTCTTCCTGGAAGTGGAAGAGGTCGAGTTCGCGGCCCAGCTTGCGGTGGTCGCGGCGCTCGGCCTCCTCGAGCATCTTCAGGTAGGCGTCCTGGTCTTCCTTCTTGGCCCAGGCCGTGCCGTAGATGCGCTGCAGTTGCTCGTTGGCACTGTCGCCGCGCCAGTAGGCGCCGGCAACCTTCATCAGCTTGAAGACTCTGAGCTTGCCCGTCGAAGGTACGTGCGGGCCGCGGCACAAATCGATGAAGTTCCCTTCACGGTAAAGCGAAATGTCCTCGTTGGCGGGGATCGACGCGATGATCTCCGCCTTGTACTTCTCACCGATCGATTCGAAGAACTTCACGGCGTCGTCGCGCTTCCAGACCTCGCGCACGACCGGTTCGTCCTTCTTCGCGAGTTCGGCCATCTTCTTCTCGATGGCCTCGAGGTCCTCGGGCGTGAAGCCACGCGGGAACGCGAAGTCGTAGTAGAAGCCGTTGTCGATGACCGGGCCGATCGTGACCTGCGCCTGCGGGAAGAGCTCCTTGACCGCGTAGGCCAGCAGGTGCGCGGTCGAGTGCCGCAGAATTTCGAGCCCGTCGGCGTCGCGCTCGGTGACGATCGCGACGTCTGCGTCGCGCTCGATCACGTGCGACACGTCGACCAGCTTGCCGTCGATACGGCCCGCCAGCGCGGCCTTGGCGAGCCCCTGGCCGATCGATGCGGCGACGTCCGCGACGCGCACCGGCGCTTCGAAGGCACGCTGCGAACCATCCGGCAGTCGAACTGAAATCATCGAAATCTCCACTCGAAAAAAAAGTGCGGGCGAGCCGCACTTTTCTCATTCAAGGCGCACTCGTCCCCCGAAGGTTCAACCGTCCGTGAATCGAGTTCGAAGCATCTCTCCGCGTCCTTGTCGTGTCTGAATTTTTTGGTAGGCGCGATTGGACTCGAACCAACGACCCCCACCATGTCAAGGTGGTGCTCTAACCAGCTGAGCTACGCGCCTAAAGGAGCGCAAGTATATCAGCGCACTACGGTTGCGTCGGTGGCTGTGTGGCCAGGCGCGTTGACAGCAGTCGATGCTGCCGCCAACATTCCAGCGTCGAGGACGCCGGCTCCGGTGTCACGGTGCCGACATGGCCCGCCGCTAGCTTGGCCGTTCTCGCGGGAACCTGAGATTTGTATGGCGACATCCGATAGTTCATCGCGCATCGGCGCACAACCAGGCAGCGCACCGGAGCCTCGCCTGGCGGTCGCGCTGGCGCATTCCCCGGCCGACATCGAAGACGCACAGCGACTGCGCTACAAGGTATTCGCCGAGGAAATGGGCGCGAAGATCGGTGATCCTGCCACCGGAATCGATGCCGATGAATTTGATCCCTACTGTGACCACCTGATCGTCCGCGACCTCGACAGTCTGCGAATCGTCGGCACCTACCGGATCCTGGCGCCGCACCGTGCGCGCGAGCTGGGACGGCTGTATTCCGAAGGCGAGTTCGACATTTCGCGGCTGCACCACATCCTGCCATCCATGGTGGAAGTCGGGCGCTCCTGCGTGCACTGGGACTATCGCTCGGGCAGCACGATCCTGCTGCTTTGGGCGGGCATGGCGCACTACATGAAAGCGGGCGGCTACAGCCACCTGATCGGATGCGCGAGCGTCCCGCTCAACGATGGCGGCCAGACGGCGGCGCGCGTGCGCCTCGATGTCCAGAGTTATCTGACGGACCCCGAGTACCGCGTGTTCCCGCACCATCCGTTTCCGTTCGACCGGATCCAGCCGGCGGCGACGCGCGAAATGCCGCCCCTGCTCAAGGGCTACCTGCGGATCGGATCGCGCATCTGCGGCGAGCCGGCCTGGGATCCCGACTTCAATAGCGCCGACTTCCTGGTGTGGCTCTCGCTCGCCAATCTGCACCCGCGCTACGCCCGCCACTTCGAACTCCTGGCTGCCCAGGGTGAGGCGGCCGAGCGCGACGGTATCGACCTGTTCTGAATGTCGGCGGTCAGCGTCGCCGCACGGCGATCACGCCCGCCACTTCCCGGATCAGCGCCGCCACGCGCGCGATCTCGGCGGCGCTGCCGACCTCGGCCGTGAACTCCATGCGAGCTTCGCCGCGCTGGCTCTGCGTGCTGACGCCGATCACGTTGAGCTTTTCTCGCACGAAGACCTCGGAGATGTCCCGCAGCAGGCCCTGCCGGTCCTGCGCAATGACTAGCAGTTCGACCGGATAAACCGCGTCAGCCTGGTGTCCCCACGCCACCTCGACGACACGCTCCGGCTGGCGCCTGATCAGCGCCTGCAGATTCGAGCACCCGGCGCGATGGATCGAGACTCCGCGTCCACGGGTCACGTAGCCACCGATCTCGTCGGGGGGCGCTGGTCGGCAGCAACGCGCCAACTGCGTCAGCAATGAGTCGACGCCGACCACCAGCACCTTGCCCCGCCCGTGCGTCGGATCGCGCGGCTTGCCGGCCAGCATGTGAGGCGCCGGTTCGGGCTCGACCGTGGCCGGTGCGAGCGCATGCTCGATCGAGCGCACACTGAACTCTTCCTTGGTGGCCGCCGCGCAGAGTTCGTCGACGTTGTCGAACCCGAGCCGCTTCGCCAGGTCGTCGAGCTTCACGGCCGTCTTGCCCAGGCGCTGCAGTTCCTTTTCAACGACTTCGCGTCCGGCGGCGACCGACTGCTCGAACTCGAGCGCGTTGAACCACTGCCTGACCTTGGCGCGTGACCGCGCGCTGCGCAGGTAGCCGAGCTCCGGGTTGAGCCAGTCGCGGCTCGGGCCGCCGCTCTTGGCCGAAACGATTTCCACGGTTTGCCCGGTCGCAAGTGGCGTGTTGAGCGGAACCATCGCGCCGTTGACACGCGCCCCGCGGCAGCGGTGTCCCAGCTCGGAATGAATGTGGTAGGCGAAGTCGAGCGGCGTGCCGCCGGAAGGCAACTCGACGACCCGCGCCTGCGGCGTCAACACATAAATGCGCTCTTCCGGCACCGGCACGCCCGCCGGAGGCGCATCCACTTCTGCGCGCCACGCAAGCAGCTGTCGCAGCCACGCGACCCGGCCCTCATCGTCGTCGCGCCCTTTGCCGCCCTCCTTGTAGCGCCAGTGCGCGGCGACGCCGAGTTCGGCGTGCTCGTGCATGCGGCGCGTGCGGATCTGGACTTCGAGGGTGCGCCCCGCGTCATCCCCGACCACGGTATGCAGTGACTGGTAGCCATTGGACTTGGGCCGGGCGATGTAGTCGTCGTATTCGCTCTCGACTGGCGACCAGGCGGAGTGCACTAGCGCCAGCGCCTGGTAGCACTGCGCGATCTCGTCGACGATGACGCGCATTCCGCGCACGTCGTACACCTGGTCGAACGCCAGCCCCTTGCTGCGCATCTTGCTGTAGATGCTGTAGATGTGCTTGGGCCGGCCGGTCACCTCGGCACGTATGCCCGAATCGGCGAGCATTCCCCGCAGGCGCGCCAGCGCAGCGTCGATGAAGGACTCGCGCTCGACGCGCTTTTCGTCCAGCAGGCGCGCCACCGACTTGTACGTGTCAGGCTCGAGAAAGCGGAACGACAGGTCCTCGAGCTCCCACTTCAGTTGCCAGATACCGAGACGGTTGGCGAGTGGCGCATACAGCTCCAGCGTCTCGCGCGCGATGGGCTCCGCACCGCCCGCCTTGCTCAGCGCGTAATAGCGCAGGGTCTGCAGGCGTGAAGCGAGGCGCAGCAGAACGACGCGCAGGTCGTTGGCCATCGCCAGCAGCATGCGCCGCAGTGCCTCGGCCTGGTCATTCGGGTTACTGCGGCTCCGTGCCTCTTCACGGGAGCGCGTCAGTTCCGATAGCCGCATCAGCTGTCGCAGGTCGGCGACCAGTTGCGCTACGTTGGCGCCGAAGCGGCTGCGCAGCCAGTCGTCGGGATCGCGCAGGACGTCATACACGCCGAACAGGTGGGCTGCGGCCAGCAGATCGGCATCCGGGCGCAGCGTTGCCACGATCGTTGCGATGCCATCGGCATGCGCGATGAACGGCTCACCTGTGCGCAGCGACTTGCCCGCGTACAGCGGCTCCACTATCGCGCGCGTTGCGGCGGCATCGAGCGGCGCACCCGAGTCCGCGCCCTTCGTTTCCAATGTGGAAGGAATAACCATGGTGCGATTATCCCGCCCGCGCGCAGAACACGTTGCGGCACAATGGTCCGATGCTCAAAACGCTTTGGAGCCGTTTCGCGGGCGGCGGAACCGTTGCGCTGCCAGATGACCTCTGGGATGCAGCGGTGGCATCGTTGCCGTTCGTGGCCCGGGTGAGCACCGAGGATCGCGGCCGGCTGCGGAGGCTCACAGGACAGTTGCTGGCAACCAAGGAAATGGCGGGTGCTGCCGGGCTCGAACTGACCGCCGAGATTCAGCTCAACATCGCGGTCCAGGCCTGCCTTCCCGTCCTGAACCTGGGGCTCGACTGGTATCGCGGCTGGACCAGCATCGTCGTTTATCCAGGTGAGTTCCTCGTGCCACGCAGCCTCACCGACGACGACGGTGTCGTACACGAATACACGGAGCCAATCGCCGGCGAAGCCTGGGACGGCGGCCCGTTGCTGTTGTCATGGGAGGACAGCCAGGCGGCCGGCACGGGCGAGGGAGAAGCGTATTCGGTGGTCATCCACGAGTTCGCCCACAAGATCGATCTGCTGAACGGCGATGCCGATGGCGTACCACCCTTCTCTGCGTCCCTGCATCCCGGACTCGATGCGCGCCTCTGGCGTGACACACTGGCCGACGCCTACGCGCGCTTCGTCGCGGAACTCGAGATCATCGAGGGCGAGCTGCCTCGGGACGTCGATCCAGAATCCAGCGCGGCCGACCTCTACTACGCGCACCTGCCGCTCGATGCCTACGCCGCGCAGGACGAAGGCGAGTTCTTTGCCGTCTCGTCGGAAGCGTTCTTCGTCGAGCCGGCGCGAATGGAACGGGCGTTTCCGCGCTGGTATGCGCTGCTCGCGGCATTCTTCCGGCAGGATCCGCGGGTTGCCGCATGAAATCGCTGCTGATCGTCTATCACTCGATGACCGGCGCGGCCGAGCAGCTCGCGCGGGCCGCGGCCGAAGGCGCCGGCCGCGAAATCAACCTGCAGACGAGGCTTCTGCGCGCACCGCAGGCACAGCCGCACGACGTGCTGGCGGCCGATGGGTATCTCTTCGTGATGCCGGAGAATCTCGCGACGATGGCGGGACTCATGAAGGACTTCTTCGACCGCGTGTACTACTCCGTGCTGGACCAGGTGAACGGCCGGCCCTATGCCGCGATTATTGCGGCCGGTACCGACGGCGCCGGTGCGGCGCGACAGGTTCAGCGCATCGCCACCGGACTGCGCCTGCGCGAGATTGCGCCGCCGCTGATCGTGCGCAACGGCGCGCAGACCCCGGAGGCCATCCTCGCTCCAAAGCAGGTTGCGACTCACGACCTGGCGCCGGCGCTTGAACTTGGAGCGGCGCTCGCCGCCGGACTCGCCAGCGGCGTTTTCTAGGGCCGCTCGCCGGAGTCTGGCGACTGAGTCAGTCCCGCCACCAGGAAGTCGCGCACCACGGCGATCTGATCGGCGGGCATGAAGGTCGGGGCATGTCCGACCCCGTCGAACTCCACCAGCGCCGGTCGCGGCCCCCGCGTGACCATCGCAGCAGCCGTTTCGGCCGCCAGCAGGTCGGACTCGGCGCCACGCACCAGCAGGGTCCGCGCCGTGATGCGGTCATACAGCGTCCACATGGCGGCTTCTCCCGCCGCGGCCGCTTCGGGCGTCACGGACTTGAACGGCACCGCAATCGCCGGGTCGTAGTAAAAGACGTAGCGGTCGCTCTCACGCCGCAGCGTCGGCGCAACCAGTTCGCACCAGTCTTCGCGCGTCTTCAACCCGAACGGCGCCGCGGTCACGGACACGTAATCCACGGCCTCCTCGACATTGGCGAACGACACTGGCTGTCCCACGTACGAGCCTATGCGCGCGATCGCCGCCGCGCCCAGCGCGGGGCCGACATCGTTGATGACCAGCTGGCGGATCGGCGACTCCGGCTGGCCCGCCAGCGCGATGCCGATCAGGCCCGCCCATCGAGGTTCCGACCCAATCGACGCGCTCCACATCGAGACGCGCAATGAGCGTCACCATGTCCGCGACGTACTGGGGCACGGCGTAAAACGCCGGATTGCGCAGCCGGTCGCTGAGGCCGCGCCCGACGACGTCAGGGCAGATGACCCGGTAGCGGTCCGTCATCGCGCGCGCCAGGCGATCGAAGTCGCGTCCGAGACGCGTCAGCCCATGCACGCACACCAGGACGTTCGGGTTGTGCGGGTCACCCCACTCCGCATACGCCATCGCATGCAACCCCGCCGGACTCAGGCACTGCACACGATGCAGACGCGGCTCTTCGCGCGCGGATGCCACTGCGATCCCCTTTGGTTCGATTCCCACTGGACACCTCCAGGGAAAATTGTAGTCGGCCCGGTGGCATACTCGACGCAGACTGAAGGAGACAATCCATGCTGAAAGGAAAGACGGCGCTGGTCACGGGCTCGACGAGCGGCATCGGGCTGGGTATGGCGACGGCGCTCGCCGGCCAGGGTGCGAACATCGTCCTGAACGGCTTCGGCGAACCCGCCGCGATTGCGGCGATCGAGAAGGAAATCCAGGCAGCAGGAGTGAAGACGCTGTACCACGGCGCCGACATGAGCAAGCCCGACCAGATTGCAGCGATGGTGCGCGCCGCCGAAGCCGCCTTCGGCCGGGTCGACATCCTCGTAAACAACGCGGGCATCCAGCACGTGTCACCGGTCGAGAGCTTCCCGGTCGAGCGCTGGGACGCGATCATCGCGATCAACCTCAGCTCCGCATTCCACACGACGCGACTCGCGCTGCCCCGGATGAAGGCCTCGGGCTGGGGCCGCATCATCAACATCGCCTCGGTCCACGGGTTGGTTGCCTCGGCCGAGAAGTCGGCCTACGTCGCCGCTAAACACGGCCTCGTCGGCTTCACCAAGTCGGTCGCGCTCGAAACCGCGCGCTCAGGCGTGACCGTCAACGCGATCTGCCCCGGCTGGGTGCTGACTCCGCTGGTGCAAAAGCAGGTCGACGCCCGGGCGGAGCGCGACAAGCTCAGCCAGGAAGATGCCAAGCAGTCCCTGCTCGGCGAGAAGCAGCCGTCAATGGAATTCGTCACGCCAGAGCAACTGGCCGGGCTTGCGGTGTTCCTCTGCTCGCCGGCTGCCGACCAGATTCGCGGCGTGGCCTACAACGTCGACGGCGGCTGGTACGCGCAGTAGCCGGCAAGCGGCTCCATCGGGCGAGGGGACTACCCCGCGCGCTCGACTGCCGGCGCAACGTCCACCGCGACATCCAGCGTGTGGCTTGCGCCGCCCTGGATGACACCGCGCAGCGGCACCACATCGCCGTAGTCGCGGCCCACAGCCACTGTCACGTGGCTGGCATCGGGCACGACGGCGTTGGTCGGGTCGAGGTCCACCCAGCCGAGCACGGGGCACCAGATCGAAATCCACGCGTGCGACGCATCGGCGCCCAGCAGTCGGGCCTGCCCGGGTGGCGGCTGAGTCTGCAGATAGCCGCTGACGTAACGCGCCGGCAGGCCGAGCGCACGCAACATGCCAAGCATCAGGTGCGCGAAGTCCTGGCATACACCCCGCCGCAGGCGAAACGCGTCGATCAGCGGAGTGTCGATCTCCGTGACGCCAGGCTCGTAGGTGAAATCGCGGTGGAACCTTTCCATCAACGCCGTCGCCGCCGCCAGATAGCTCCGGCCCGGCGTGAAGCTCGGCTGCGCGTAGTCGTGCAGCGCGGTCAGCAGCGGCACGAATGGCGATGCGAAGACGAACTCGCTGGCCGGACGGAAGGACGCGTCGAGCGTATAGCGCAGATCCGACGCCACCGCTTCCCAGGATGCGCTCGCGGCCGGATCGAGTTCCCCGGACCGTGGTGCGATCCAGACCCGGCTTCGCATGCCCACCACCAGTGTTTCGTGCGGTACATACAGCGCGAACTCGGTCCGCACATTGCCGAACGAGTCCCGCGTATTCGCACATTGCGACGGCGTCGGGTCAATCGTCAGCTGGGCGTCGACGACACGCTGCCGCCCGTCCTGGCGCGGGATCAGGTGTGCGCAGTGGTAGGCAACTTCGACACGCGCCGCATAGTGCGTCACGGTCCGGTGCGTAACAACGAGTTCCGACCCGTCCGTCACGCGTTCACCGTCCTGAACTCGTTAGAGGCATGGCTGAAGTAGCTAGCGCCAATCGCATCCGAAAGCGCGCGCGTGCCGTGCACGAGGCGGTCCGTCAGTTCCAGCAGCGCGACGTGCCTCCCGCCCAGGCCCAACGCACTCAATTGCTTCAACTCCGGCCAGGCTTCCTGCGCCGGCAGATGCGGGAGCAGGTTCGCTGCGCCGGGCGCACCGAGGCGTTCGATCTGCTCCGTCAAGCGCCGCGCGACTCCGCGCAATGATTGAGGGTTGGCGGACTCCTGCACCAGCAGGTCGATCAGCGGCGGTACTTCGAAGCGGCGCTGGTAGAGAGCACGGTACGTGATCGTGCTGTCGAACAGCTGCAGCGCAAGGTCGTAGCCATCCTCGCGCGCGATGGCCTCGGTTTCGAACAGCACGTGCAAGGCCCGCGCGAGGGTGCCCAGCCGCTCGAGTTGCCTGCCGATCGTCATCAGGCGCCAGCCGTCATCGCGCGTCATGTGGTCGATCTGCGCCCCGGTGATGGCAGAAAGCTGCACCGCCAGCCGCCCGAGCGCAGCCACGGCCTCGTCTGCCGAGAACACTTCATCGGCGACGGCGCTGGCACAGTCGGCGGCAAAGCGATCCGCGGTGGCGGCGACGAGCCGCCAGTGATCGGCCGACAGCCGGTCACGGAGGTGCCCGGCAGACCGGACGAGCGCCGCCAGGTTGGCTGCGACGCTGCTGCCAGTGCGATCGGCCAGCGCCGAAATCAGCGTGCGCTCGAAGACAGCGACCGACTTGGCCGGCGACGGGACGTCGGCCGGTACCAGGCCCTGCTCCTCGCACAGCACGGCCAGCGCGTCCAGTACGGGCGATGGCGCCCGGGCATCGTCGCCGATCAGTGTCAGTGCCGCGCGCGCCAACCGCACCGCCTGATCGGCACGCTCGGCGTTACGTCCCATCCAGAACAGATTCTCGGCGGCACGGCTCGACACGATGCGCCGCGGACCCGGGAGCTCCTCCGCCCGCAAGGGCGTCGGCAGCATCGAGAACGAATCCACCGGATCGACGGTACGTACCCACGTGTCCTGGCTGGCGCCACCGCGCTGCATGGAAACCACACGCTGCTCGCGCATCGCGATCCGGGTCAGGCCGCCTGGCATCACATGCCATTGACCTGCGCCATCGCTGATGGCGTACACACGCAGCATGGCTGCGCGCGGCAGCACGGTGCCGTCGTGCAGGGTGGGGGCCATCGGCAAAGGCAGATAGGCCTGCACGGTGTACGCGTCGGGATCGGCCTCGATGCGACGACGCAGCGCGGAGATCTGCGACGGCAGCAGCGCGGCACCGATCGCGGCCTCGAAGCCGGGGCGCTGCGCACTCGAAGCATAGGTGGCCTTCACGACCTTGTCGGACACGGTGTCCACGACTCGTGAGTAGGCCGCCCGTTCACCGCACCACCAGCTCGCAAGCGACGGCAACAGCAGGTCAGCGCCGAGTTCGCGCCTTGCAATCGCTGGCAGGAAGCCATTGATCGCCGGCGATTCCAGGAAGCCGGAGCCCAGTGCGTTGGCAAGGAGCACGCGTCCGGCGCGCACCGCGCGCAGCAGGCCCGGCACCCCGAGCGTGGAGTCCCGCCGCAGTTCCAGCGGATCGCAAAAGTCGTCGTCGAGCCGCCGCAGAATGCCGTGCACTGGCTGCAGGCCGTGCAGTGTCTTCAGGAAGACACGCTCGTCGCGCACGGTCAGGTCGCTGCCTTCGGCCAGTGGAATGCCCAGGTAGCGCGCCAGATAGGCATGTTCGAAGTACGTTTCGGTGTACGGACCCGGCGTCAGCAGCACTAGTCGAGCCGCCTCGCCGTCGGCGCGCGGGCTCAGGCGCTGCAGCATGTCGAGCAGGCGGCGGTAGCTGGCGGCCAGCCGCTGCACCTTCATCTGCCGGAACGCCTCAGGGAAAAGGCGCGAGACGATCAGCCGGTTTTGCAGCGCATAGCCGAGACCCGAGGGCGCCTGCGTCCTGTGACTGACGACCCACCACTGCCCGTCGGCCGCTCGGGCGATGTCGAAGGCAACGATGTGCAGGAACGTGCCGCCCGGAGGCCGTTGTCCAACCAGCGGACGCAGGTAGCCCGGATGCCCTAACACCAGTGCCGGCGGCAGCAGGTTGGTCGTAAGCAGCTGCTGTGGCCCGTAGGCATCGGCCATGATTGCGGCGAGCAACTGCGCGCGCTGCGCAACGCCAGCCTCGATGCGCGCCCACTCATCGGCTTCGATCAGGTAAGGGAAAATGTCCAGCGACCATGGCCGTTCGCCGCGCCCGTCGTCGCTGTAGACGTTATAGGTGATGCCGTCGTCACGCACCTGACGCTCGATGGTGCCGCGGCGGCGCGTCAGGTCGGCGAACCCGCCTGGTCCGAGGTGCGCAAAGAACTCGCGCCACGGTCGTCGCAGCGTGCCGTCCGGTGCCCGCAACTCATCGTGGTGGCCCGACGGTGCGGGCGCAGCCAGCCGCGTCACAAGCGTTGCGGCATCGTGCTCCGGATCGAATTCAAACAGCGACTGTGTCATTTTCGCCGGTCGCTGCCTGCGCCAATCGCGCACATCTCATTTCCGGTCGCTGGCATCTAGCTGCAGCGCAGGTCGAGCGTGAACGGGAATTCATGGCTGCGCTGCGGCGCCTCGACGATCATGCGGCCGGGCGTGTGTCCCGTCGTGAAGAAACGCGCGAGGCGCCGGCTTTCCGCTTCGTAGGCGTTGACAGGAAAGGTTACGTAGTTGCGACCGCCCGGATGCGCCACATGGTACTGGCAGCCACCGAGCGATCGCTCCATCCAGGCGTCGACGATATCGAAGGTCAGCGGCGCGTGCACTCCGATCGTCGGGTGCAGAGACGACGCTGCCTGCCAGGCGCGATAGCGGACGCCGCCGACCGACTCGCCGGTACGCCCCGTCGGCTGCAGTGCCAGTGCCCGCCCGTTGACGCAGACCCGATGCCGGTTGTCGTTCAGTCCCGTCACCTTCACCTCGACCCGTTCCAGCGACGAATCAACGTAGCGCACCGTGCTGCCGCCGGCGCCCTCTTCCCCCATGACGTGCCAGGGCTCGAGCGCTCCGCGCAGCGTCAGGCGAATGCCGTGCACCGCGACCTCGCCGAAGAGCGGGAAGCGAAACTCGAAGTGAGGCGCGAACCACTTCGGATCCATCGGGTAGCCTGCCTGTCCGAGTTCGCTGAGCACATCCTCGAAGTCGAGTTCGACGAAGGTCGGCAGCAGGAAGCGGTCGTGCAACTCCGTGCCCCAGCGCGTCAGCGGCTGCGTGTAGGGCGTCTTCCAGAAACGCGCCAGCAACGCGCGCAACAGCAGTTGCTGCGCAAGGCTCATCTGCCAGTGCGGCGGCATTTCAAACGCACGCATCTCGAGCAGCCCGAGCCGTCCGGTGGGTCCGTCCGGCGAGTAGAGCTTGTCGATGCAGAACTCGGAGCGGTGCGTATTGCCGGTGACGTCGATCAGGATGTTGCGCAGGGCACGATCCACCAGCCACGGCGGCGCCGCCGTCCCGCCCTCGCTGCGCCGACGGAGTTCGGCAAGCGCGATTTCAAGTTCGTAGACCTGGTCGTTGCGTGCCTCGTCGACGCGGGGTGCCTGGCTGGTCGGTCCGATGAACAGGCCCGAGAACAGATACGAAAGCGACGGATGGTTGTGCCAGTACGCAATGAGGCTGCCGAGCAGGTCGGGCCGCCTGAGGAACGGTGAATCCTCTGCCGTGGCACCGCCGAGCACGATATGGTTGCCACCACCCGTGCCTGTGTGGCGCCCATCGAGCATGAACTTCTCGGTCGACAGTCGTGACAGACGCGCTGCTTCGTACAGCGTTTCCGTGTGATCGGCCAGCTGTTCCCAGTCGGAGGCCGGATGGATGTTGACCTCGATGACGCCCGGATCGGGTGTGATCTGCAGCAGCCTCAGGCGCGGGTCGCGCGGCGGCGGATACCCTTCGAGCACGATGCGCAGCTTCAGCTCTGCCGCCGTCGCCTCGACCGCGGCGAGCAAATGCAGATAGTCCTCGAGCGCCGGCAGCGGCGGCATGAACACATAGAGCAGCCTGCTCGCAGGTGCCTCGCTCTCGGCAACGGGACCGCTGGCCCGGCGTGGATCGCGCACCTCCACGCAGAGCGTCGTTCGTATGATGGCGGCCGCCGACTCGAAGCCCCGTGGCGCCGCGTCGGACGTGGTCGGTGCGGCCCTTTTGTCAGCACCCCTCGCACCGGTGGTCCCGCCGGGCGACTCGAACCCCGCTTGCAGGGCAACGGCGCCGCCTTCTGCGAAGCCACCGCCGACGGCATACGGCGAGTACCGGGCAAGTATGTCGGCATGCAGCGGCAACGGTTCCAGAGGCGCGAAAGGATCGCGTTCGACCGGCAGCGACTCGTCCTCCGCGGCCGTCCACGGTAGCGAGTCCAGCGGCAACCGATACCCCATCGGTGAGTCGCCCGGCACCAGGTAGAGCCGCTCCCCGCGCAGGAACCAGCGGCTGCTGATCCAGCGTGGAGGGCCTGCTGCCGACCCGTCGCGGCGAATCGGCAGCGCATAGCCCACCGGACTGGCGAGCCCCTGGCCGAATACACGGCTCAGGCGCGCGCGCTCGAGTTCGTCGTCCAGCCGCGCGTCGAACGGATCGACGTTGGATGGCAGGCGTCGCTCGCGCCACAGGTAGTACCAGGTGTCCTCGTAGCCGGGCAGCACGAAGCTGCCATCGATGCCGAGCCGTTGCGCCAGGCGCTGCATGAAGCGCTCGGCGTCGGCCACTGAGTAGGACGCGGACTCGCGCTCGTCAGCAAAGAGGCCCGCGTCGTGCCAGCAGGGCTCGCCGTCCGTGCGCCAGCAAATCGACAGGGCCCAGCGGGGCAACTGTTCGCCGGGGTACCACTTGCCCTGGCCCAGGTGCAGGAACCCCTGCGCCCCGTAACACTCCTTCAAACGCAGCAGCAGGTCCATGGCATAGCGGCGCTTGGTCGGGCCCAGCGCGGCCGTGTTCCACTCGGCTCCATCACGGTCGTCGATCGAGACGAAGGTCGGCTCGCCGCCCTGCGTCAACCGGACGTCCATGGCCTTGAGGTCCAAGTCGACCCGGCGGCCGAGCGCATCGAGCGCCTGCCACTGGTCGTCCGTGTACGGCTTGGTGACGCGCGGCGCTTCGTAGATGCGCGTCACCTTCATCGTGTGCTCGAACTCGACCTCGCAGTCGTCCACCAGACCACTGATCGGCGCTGCTGTCGTCGGCTCCGGCGTGCAGGCCACGGGTAGATGCCCTTCGCCCGCCATCAGGCCGGACGTCGGATCGAAGCCGACCCACCCCGCCCCCGGAAGAAAGACCTCGCACCAGGCGTGCAGGTCAGTGAAGTCGTGGTCGGTCCCGGATGGGCCGTCCAACGCCTGCACGTCGGGCTTCAACTGGATCAGGTAGCCCGACACGAAGCGCGCCGCCAGCCCGAGATGTCGCAGGATATGCACCAGCAGCCAGCCGGAGTCGCGGCAGGAACCGGCCGCGAGCTGCAGCGTTTCCTCGGGCGTCTGCACGCCGGGCTCGAGTCGGATCAGGTACCGGACCTCGTGCTGCAGCCGGCGGTTCAGTTCGACGAGGAAGTCGATCGTTCGCTGCTCGCGCGTGTCGACGCTGGCCAGGAAGTCGCGCAGCCGCGGCGTGACCTGCTCGCGCGCGAGGTAGGGCAGCAGGTCATGGCGCAGGCTCGGCTCGTAGACGAATGGGAAGGCCTCCGCGCTCGGCTCGAGGAAGAAGTCGAACGGGTTGTACACGGCCATTTGCGCCACCAGATCGACCGTCACCCGGAACTCGGTCGTCTTTTCCGGGAAGACCAGGCGCGCGAGGTAGTTCGCAAACGGATCCTGCTGCCAGTTGATGAAATGCAGCTCGGGCTCGATGCGCAGCGAATAGGACAGGACCGGCGTGCGGCAATGCGGCGCCGGTCGCAGCCGCACGATCTGCGGCGCGAGGCCGACACGGCGGTCGTAGCGATAGTGCGTGACGTGATTCAGTGCGACGTTGATGGACACGGGAGCCCCGTTGAGAGATTCAAGTTGCCGTCTGTCGCGCCGACGGCGAAAGTGCCCTGCGACGCTCTACATCAGGCGATCTGCCGGCGTGTGTCACGCGTATCAGCGCGGCGCAGCGCGCGGCGCCGCCTGGGCCACCAGCTGTATCCCGACACTGGCCACCGCGTCGCCCTCGAGGCTGGGCGGCAGCGGTGCGCGCGGCGGCTGGGTGGACTCGGTCTCGAGTTTCGGCGTCGCGTTGTCGCGCTGGGAGTCACGCCAGGTGGGATCCGGAATTTCCTGGAACACCTGCTTCAGGCGCGCGCCCCAGGTGTTCCGGATCATCTGCATGTACTGGTTGTGCTGATCGATCTCAACGAACTTCGTCACACGCAGCGCGCCTTCCTCGTAGACGAGCAGATCGAGCGGCAACCCGACCGAGATGTTGGACCGCAGTGTCGAGTCCATGGAGATCAGCGCGCACTTGGCAGCTTCCTCGAGCGACGTCGAGGGCGTGACGACGCGGTCGACGATGGGCTTGCCGTACTTGGCCTCGCCGATCTGGAAGTAAGGATTTTCCGGCGTGGCTTCGATGAAATTGCCGGCGGAATAGACATGGAACAGCCGCATCCGCTCGCCCCGGATCTGACCGCCGAAGATGAAGCTGCAGTTGAACTCGATGCCGGACTCCTTCAGGGCCTGGCCGTCGCGCCGCTGCACCTCGCGCACGGCCTCTCCGACCACGCGCACGGCCTCGAACAGCGTCTTCGCATTCCAGACACTGTCGACGTGCGGACCGACGTTCTCGCAGACGATCTGCCGCACTGCCTGGGTGACTGCGAGGTTGCCCGCGCTCAGCAGCACCATGAGACGCTCACCCAGATGCTCGAAGACGGTCATCTTGCGGAAGGTCGAAATGTGATCCACGCCCGCGTTGGTGCGCGAGTCCGACAGGAACACCAGCCCGTGGTCGAGCTGCATGCCGACGCAGTACGTCATGCGACTACCTCTTCATCGATGTGCTACGTCGCGGCGCACGGCGGGGACATCCTCGCCCTGCATCACGACCGTGACTTCCATCTCTTCGGCCCCGCCTCCGACGCGAACGCCGCGCACCGGGCACGCCGTGTCGTAGTCACGCCCGATCGCCAGCCGGACCAGTGCGTCGGAAGCAAAGCATCCGTGCGTGATGTCGATCGAAACCCAGCCCTCGTCCACCCAGACGTCGGCCCACGCATGGCTGGCCATGTCAGGGCCCAGCCCCTGGCGATAGTAGTAGCCGGAGACGTAGCGCGCCGGGATGCCCGCGGCGCGACAACCGGCGATGAAAACGTGCCCATGGTCCTGGCAAACGCCCCGCCCGAGGGCCAGGGCTTCGGCCGCGGTCGTCTGCACGTGCGTCGCTCCGGGTCGATAGACCACGGTCGCCGCGACCGCTTGCGCAAACTCGATCAGACCGGCCGCGGAGTGCTGCCGCAGCCGTGTGCCCGCGAAGTCCAGCAAGCGCTGATCGGTCTCGGTGAGTGGCGTCGTCGCCAGAAAGACCGCCGGCGGCAGGCTGTCGCGTTCCTCGAGCCTGCCATCGCGCAGCGCGTCGACCTCGAGTTCACCGCAGGCCTCGATGCGGAGGCTGCCATGCGACTGATTCAATGTGTGCATATGGGTCAGGTTGCGGTAGGCATCGCTCGCCACGCTGAGCGATCCCGGCGCGCGTACCGTCCACTTGGCAACCCGCTGGTGCGCGTCACTCCGCGGCGACAAACGCAGCAGCTGCTGCGTCGATACCGCCGTGCGCGCGTAGCGGTAATTTGTCCGGTGCTCAATTCGATACCGCATGGATCACTCCCGACGACGGCCGCAGCCTCAGTGCGCCACCGGTGGCACGAGAAAGTCCTGGCTGATGCGACCACCCAGATCGTTGATGCGCTCGAGGAACGAAATCAGGAACACATGCATGCCGCGCGCCAGGATGTCCTCGATGACGCCGTAGCGCAGCTCCGCGCGCAGCAGCCCGGCACGCCGCTCGGTCTCGCCCGACTGGCTATTGCGGACCATCTCGAGGTTGAGACAGACCTCGTTCAGGCACGACAGCAGCGAGCGCGGCATGTCGCCTCGCAGGATCAGCAGCGCCGCCACGCGCGACGGCGTGATCACATCCCGATAGACCTTGCGGTAGATCTCGAAGGCCGACACCGACCGCAGCACGGCGGCCCAGTGGTAAAAGTCGAGGTGATGCTCGCCCATATCCTCGCCGCGCGCATCAGCGAACAGGGTGCCTGACTGGGCCGCTCCGTGGTACTTCACGTCCAGCAGGCGTGCCGTGTTGTCGGCGCGCTCGAGGAACGTGCCGAGCCGGATGAAGTAGAACGCCTCGTCCTTGAGCATCGTTCCGATCGTCACGCCGCGCGACAAATGCGAGCGGAACTTCACCCATTCGAAGAATTGCCGCGGGTCGCGCTCGAGCGGACGCTCGAGCAGCAGCTTCTGCAGGCCAAGCCAGGTATCGTTGTGCGTTTCCCAGACCTCGGTGGTAAGCGAGCCCCGCACCGCCCGCGCGTTCTCGCGCGCCGCCTGCAGGCAGCAGTAGATTGAGGAATCGTTATCCGGGTCGCGCACCATGAAGTCGATCACTTCGCGCGGGGACAGCAGCGGATACTTGGCGTCGAAGGCCGGCATCAGCTCGGAGATGCTGAGCATGGAGCGCCAGCCGCGTTCGGCTTCCTGCGCCGACTGCGGCAGCAGGCTCGTCGCCAGATTGACATCGAGCATGCGAGCGGTGTTTTCGGCCCGCTCGATGTAGCGGGCCATCCAGAACAGGTGGTCGGCGGTCCGGCTAAGCACGATCACTGCTCCACACGTGGATCCGGTCGCGGCCGGCATCCTTGGCGCCATAAAGCGCTTCGTCGGCGCGGCGCACCAGTTCGCTCGAGTCGTTGAAGTCCGCCGATTCGCAGAGCCCAACGCTGAGCGTCACCGCCATGCCCTCGCCCAGCTGGCCCCACGGCATGGCGCGCACGGCCTGCACGATGCGCTCGACCACCTTGCGCGCCGCCCCGCCTTCGCTGTCGGCCAGCAGCAGCGCGAACTCGTCGCCGCCCAGCCGGGAAGCAAAATCGATGTCGCGCAGGCTCGCCTTGATCACGTTGCCGAGCTGCCGCAGCACCACGTCGCCGGTCACGTGCGAATAGGTGTCGTTGATCTGCTTGAACCCGTCGATGTCGGCCACGACAAGGCCGAAACGCAGCTGCCCTGCGCGTGCTCGGGTGCACCAGTTTTCCAGCTCCTTGGTGAACGCACGCCGGTTCGCCAGCCCCGTCAATTCGTCCTCGAGCGCCAGGCGCTCGAGCCGCGAACGCGACTTCTCGAGATCCTGCGCACGGGCATGCAGCGCGGCCGTCTGCGTGCGCAACTTCACCAGCTCCGCGCGAGCTTCATGCAGTCGCGCACGCTGGGTCGACAGCTTGCCGTCGAGCCGAGTCTTCACCTCGACAAAGCGCTTGTGATGCGAAAGCGCCCGCTGGTAGTCCCCTCGTGCCTCGTACAGGGCCGACAGGCGCTCATGCATGTCGGCCGGCCGCCGCAGATCGCCCAGTTCCTCAGCCTGCAGGAACGCCGGTCGCAGCAGCGACAGGCCCTCGGTTTCGCGCCCGGCCGCGACCAGGTGATAGCCCTGTTCCATGCGCGCCTGCACTTCGCGCAGCCGGAAGCCACCGCGCGCCGCTTCGACTGCGGCCTCCTCGAGGTCCGCAAGTCCTTCATTGAACTGCCCGAGCCAGCAGCGTGCGGCGCCGCGCTGCGTGCGCGCTGCGATCGTCGTGGATCGATCGGTCGTGCCCGACAACAGCTCGAGCGCGACGTCGAAGTGCTCCTCACCTTCCGACATGCGCCTCGACACCGTTGCCGCGTCGCCGGCCAGCGCCGCCTTCAGCCCTTCGTTGACATCGACGAGGCCGAACTGCAGCACGACCATCGCCTCGTCGGCCGCCGTGCCGGACGGCAGTTCGAGGGCCGAGCGCAGACACTCGCGCGCGGCGGCGAAGTCGCCGAGCACGGTGTGCAGGCCCGAGGTCTGTACCAACGCCTTCCGGACCGCGGCGTGATCACGATGCTGGCGCGCCAGGCGTTCCGCCTGGGCAAACCCGTCGAGCGCCTCGGGATACTCGCCGAGTTCGGTGCAGGCCGCGGCCAGCTGCATGATGACCTGACACTGCGCCGCGGCGTCGTTCTGTGCGCGGTAGATGTGCTCGGCGTGCGAGAGCTGCCGGATCGCCCCCGACCAGTCTCCCGTCTGCGTGAGCGCTGCACCCGCGACGTAGTGCGCGCGCGCGATCAGTGTTTCGGCGCCCCGCGCCCGCGCCACGCTCTGGGCCCGCAGCGCGAACATCACGGCGTCGTGCGGATCCGTGCTGAGCAGGCGCTCGGCTCGATCGATCAGAGCGTACGGGTCGATCTGATCAGTCACGCGGCGAGCGATCGGCTCCTCGCCGTTGCCTGGCTCGCTGCCTGACGTCGGGTCCGGTGTCCGCTTCATCTTTCGAGCACCCAGGTGTCCTTCGTCCCGCCGCCCTGGGACGAATTCACTACGAGCGAACCTTCGCGCAGGGCGACGCGGCAGAGACCGCCGGGCACCATCGTCACGTGCTTGCCGGAGAGCACGAAGGGCCGCAGGTCGATGTGGCGCGGCGCGATCCCTCGCTCGACGTAGGTCGGACAGGTCGAGAGCGCAAGCGTCGGCTGCGCGATGTAGTTGGTGGGGTTGGCGCGAACCTGGTCAGCGAAGGCATCGATCTCGCGCCGGCTGGCGGCCGGACCGACCAGCATGCCGTAGCCCCCTGCCCCATGGACTTCCTTCACGACGAGCTCGGACAGATGCGCCAGCACGTAGGCGAGATCCTCAGCCTGACGGCAACGGTACGTGGGGACATTGCTAAGGATGGGCTTCTCGCCGAGGTAGAAGTCGATCATGTCCGGCACATAAGGGTAGATCGACTTGTCGTCGGCGATGCCGGTGCCGACCGCATTGGCCAGCGTGACCCGGCCGGCGCGATAGACCGAGAGCAGTCCTGGCACACCGAGCTGCGAATCGGGCCGGAATGCCAGCGGGTCGATGAAATCGTCGTCGATGCGGCGATAGATCACGTCGACCCGCTTCGGACCGCGGGTTGTTCTCATGTAGACATTGCTTTCCTGCACGAACAGGTCCTGGCCCTCCACCAGTTCGATTCCCATCTGTTGCGACAGGAACGCATGCTCGAAGTACGCCGAGTTGTGCATGCCAGGCGTCAGCAACACGACCACGGGGTCGTCGACGCCGTTCGGCGCGACCGAGCGCAGATTCTCCAGCAGCAGGTCGGGATAGTGCTCGACCGGGGCGATGCGATTGCGTCCGAATAAATCCGGAAACAGCCGCATCATCATCTTGCGGTTTTCCAGCATGTACGAAACACCGCTCGGGACCCGGAGGTTGTCCTCCAGCACGTAGTACTCGCCAGCGCCTGCCCGGACGACATCAATGCCAGCGATGTGCGCGTAGATGTTGCTCGCGACGTAGACCCCGTGCATTTCCGGCCGGTATTGCGAGTTGCGGAAGATCTCGTCGGCCGGGATGCGTCCCGCCTTCACGATCTGCTGCTCGTGATAAACGTCGTGGATATAGAGGTTGAGCGCCCGCACGCGCTGACGCAGGCCGGCCTCGAGTTGGCGCCACTCCGCGGCAGGGATGACGCGCGGGACGACGTCGAACGGAATCAGGCGCTCGGTGCCGCTGCCCTCTTCGTCCTTTTCACCGTAGACAGCGAAGGTGATGCCGACGCGACGGAAGACCAGGTCGGCTTCCGCGCGCTTGTTGCGCATCGAATCCTGACTCTGCTCTTCCAGCCAGCGCTCGAATTCGCGGTAGTGCTCGCGCACGCTGCCATCGGCGCAGTACATCTCGTCGTACGGCTTGCTCATCCCGCGGCCTGTGATTTCCTGGTGGTGGTCCCGGCGCCCTCCGACGAGGAGCCAATCCAGTCTAGCAAGATGTACACCAGTCCAGACTTCTACGGCATCCCGGATAGCGGCTCACGCGGCGCCTCGTCGGACCCGTCCTCGTCCAGGGTGTCGGTGGGCGGGCGCTCCTGCCCCGCGACGGGGCGGTTGTGCCAGTAACGCACCGCCGTGGCGCGCGCCGCGGTGTGCTCGACGCTCCCATCGGCCGCCATGCGCCACTGCAGCGCACCGCCGTAGTCGGTGCGGGCCAGGGCCAGGCCCCGGGTGGCATAGCGATCGACAACCACGGGATCCGGGTGCCCGTAGCGGTTGCGGTAACCGGCTTGGGCGAAGACGATGGACGGCGCTACGGCATCGAGCAGCGCAGGACTGGACGATAAACGACGGCCGTGATGCGGCGCCATCAGCAACTGTGCCGGCAGCGCCGGCGTGCGGGCGGCGAGTGCCGCCTCGCGGTCGGCCGGGATATCGCCAGTCAACAGCACGGCAACGGATCCCGCCTGCACGCGCACGACACAACTCATCGAATTCGTCGACACCCTCCGCTCATAGTCCGTCGCCGGGGGATGGAGGACCTGCAGCGCCATTGTTCCTGACTCGCGGGTGTCGCCGGCTTCGCAGCGCTCGACTTCTTCCCGTCCCCCGAGCGCCGCGTGACGCGGCGGAATCGAGCTCAGCACCTGCCGGACGTCGATGCCGCGCAGGACCGCGGCGGCTCCCCCGGAATGATCCTGGTCCAGGTGCGAGATGATCATGCCGTCGAGCCCCTCGATGCCGCGCCGACGCAGGTACGGCAGGACAACGCGCTCGCCCGCGTCGGCGTCGGTCGAGTAGCGCGGCCCGGCGTCGTACAGCCACGCGCGATCGCGCGTCTCGAGGACGATCGCCGAGCCCTGCCCGACGTCGAGCGCCGTGACCCACAATTCGCCCTCGGCAGGGCGCTCGCCGGGCCACACCAGCAGCGGCAGCAACGCAACGGCCCCGAGGATTCGAAGCGCACCTCGCGGTCGAGGCGGACCGGCAGGCTCGCGACGACGCCGGTCACCGCGACATCGCGGCCTTCGTGCGCGAACGGCAGCGTGTCGGCCATGCGGAGCTGTGCCCGCATCCCGGCGTAGGAAAATCCGGTCAGCAACGCGCCAGCACAAGCGAGCAACCACAACGATCTCGGCGGGAGCCGCATATCACGCAGCGCGACCGCGATCACAACAGTTCCCGTCAGCCCGACCAGCAACAGAGGACCTGGGCCGAGAAGCTCGGCCTGCCACTGAAGGACGCAGACCCCGACCACGAAGGCCGCGAGTAGGCCCGGCACGGGTTACGCCTCCGTGCGCAGCAGCGGTTCGAGCCGCGGCAGGGCGGCGATCGCGTTGGCGCGATTGACCTCGCCAGCGTGGCGACGTCCATGCCGCGCAGCGACGCCACTTCGGCCGCGATGCGCACCACGTCGGCAGGCTCAGTCCGGCCCACCTGTCCGTCCCTGCGCCGCCAGGCCGGCGGAATGTAGGGCGCATCGGTTTCCAGCACGACCGCTTCGCTGGGCAGCACGGCGGCGTGGCGCCGGATGCGCAGCGAGCCGGAGTAGGTGGCCGAGCCGCCGAAGCCGAGCTTGAACTTCAGCGCGACGAATTGCTCCGCCTGCTGCGCGCTGCCGTTGAAGGCATGGATGATTCCTCCGGGCACTTCGATGCGGCGCAGGTGCTTGAGCAGCAGGTCTGCCGAGCGCCGCACATGGACGATGACAGGAACCCCTGCATCGCGCGCGATCCGCAGCTGTTCGCGGAAGAAGACTTCCTGCCGGGCAACGTCGGTGCGCGCTTCGACCGTGTCGATCCCGATCTCCCCGACGGCGACGAAGCGCGGGTCGGCGCGCGCCGCAAGGACCGCGGAGCGCAAGCGCGCCAGCTCGTCGTCCCCGGCGCCTTCGAGCCAGAGCGGATGCAGCCCGAGCGCGTAGGCGAAACTGTGTCGCTCGGCAAGCGCGCGAACCTTCGGTTCTTCGTCGATGTGTCCGGTCGGCATGACCAGCATTGCGACGCCCGCCGCACGCGCGCGCGCCACGACGGCTTCGCGGTCCCCGTCGAACTCATCCGCGTCCAGGTGGCAATGCGTGTCGATCCACATTGAACCGAGTGTAAGCACGGATGCAATGGAAAGGGACTTGGCCTCTGAGTTCACCGACTGACGTCTAGACTCCCGACATGCCCCGCAAGTTCTTCCGCAAGGTGATGCCGAATGTCGACAAGGTGCGCGAGGTTCGCGTCTTCTCGATGTTCGGCGACAGCCTGTTCCACCCTTCGCTCTGGCATCTCAACCGGCGCTCTGCCGCCGGCGGAGTGGCGGTCGGACTCTTCTGCGGCCTGATTCCCGGCCCGCTGCAGATGATCGGAGCCGGCATCGCGTGCCTTTTCTTCCGCGTCAACCTGCCAGTCGCCCTGGTCACGACGCTCTATACGAATCCGCTGACGATCGTGCCGCTTTACCTCATCGCATACGAACTCGGCTCCTTTGTCCTTCGTTCATCGGCCACGCATCCGGTCACCACACCGCCGGAGATGGATTGGGCACACGCCGGCCAGTGGGTGCGGGCCATGGGTGAATGGGCGATCGGGCTCGGGCCGCCGCTGGCATTTGGCGTGCTGCTGCTTGCCTGCCTGCTGGCCGCCCTCGGATACATACTGGTGCGCGCACTCTGGAGTGCGCACCTGCGGCACGCCTGGCATCGGCGACGCCGCGCGGCCAGTGCCCGTTCGGATCAGGCCGGGCTCAGCTGACCGTTCGCCAGGCGCAGTACGCGATCACAGCGAGCGGCCATTTCAGGATCGTGCGTGACGATGACCACCGCGGTGCGGCTGCGCTGGGCGAGCTCGACGAAGACGTCGAATACCGCGCGCGCCGTGTCCCGGTCGAGGTTGCCGGTCGGTTCGTCGGCCAGCACGCAGGCAGGCCGCGTCACGATGGCGCGCGCAATCGCCGTCCGCTGGCGCTCTCCGCCCGACAGCTCGGTCGGATGATGCTGCACCCGCTCGGCGAGGCCGACCGATGCCAGCGCCTCCTGCGCCACGCGGCGCGCCTCCGCGAGCGGCATGCGCCGGATCGCGAGCGGCATCGCGACATTGTCGATGGCAGTGAACTCGGGCAGCAGGTGGTGAAACTGATAAACGAAGCCCAGGCGCTCGTTGCGCACCCGGCCGCGCTCGGCGTCGCTCATCCGCGCGAGGTCGCCCCCGCCGATCATCACGACGCCATCATCGGGAGCGTCGAGTCCGCCGAGCACGTGCAGCAGCGTGCTCTTGCCGGACCCCGAGGCGCCGACGATCGCGACGATCTCCGCCGGCGCGACGTCGAGCGATGCGCCGCGCAGCACGTCCACGGCAAGCGGGCCTTCGCGATACGACTTGCGGACCTCGCGCGCCGACAGGATGGGCTGTTCAGTCATAGCGCAGCGCCTCGGCGGGTCGCACGCGCGACGCCCGCCAGCTCGGATAGAGCGTCGCCACCAGCGACAGCACGATCGAGATCACCGCGATCGGAACGATGTCGCTCGCCCGTGGGTCGGATGGCAGCGAGCTGATGAAGTAGATGTCCTTGGGAATCAGTGGGAACCCGGCAATGCGCTCGATCGTCGGGAAGATCCGGTCGAGGTTGTTCGCAATGAAGAGTCCGCCGGCAACGCCCAGCAGCGTGCCGAGCACGCCGATCAGCGCGCCCTGCACGATGAAGACAGCCATGATGCTCGACGGTGTCGCGCCCAGCGTGCGCAAAATGGCGATGTCGGCCTGTTTTTCGGTGACGGTCATCACCAGTGTCGAGACGAGGTTGAATGCCGCCACCGCGACGATCAGCGCCAGGATGATGAACATCATGCGCTTCTCGACCTGCACGGCCGCGAACCAGCTTCGGTTCTGCCGTGTCCAGTCGCGCACCAGAAGGTTGGGCGGCAACGTCTTGGCGAGCTGCGCGGCTACTTCCGGGGCGCGATGCATGTCGGTCAGCTTGAGCCGCACACCGGTCGGCCCATCGATCCGGAACAGCCGCTGGGCGTCACCGATGTGTATCAGCGCCAGCGCGCTGTCGTATTCGTAATGCCCCGAGTCGAACGTCCCCGTCAGCGTGAACTGCTTGAGCCGCGGCACCACGCCTGCCGGTGTGACCTGGCCCTGCGGTGCGATCAGCGTGATCTTCTCGCCCAGGCTCACACCGAGCGCCCGCGCGAGTTCGCCCCCCAGCACGATGCCGAACTCGCCGTCCTTCAGGGCGGTCAGCGGCTGCCCCCGTACCAGCGAGGCGATGTCCGACACCGCCGGCTCCGCGGCGGGGTCGACACCGCGGACAAGAACGCCGCGCACCGCATCGCCACGCGTCAGCAGCGCCTGCGCATTGACGTAGGGCGCGGCGCCGAGTACCTCCGGATTCCGGCGCGCCTCGCGCTCGACCTGAAGCCAGTCGATCGGATCGCCCAGGGCAAAGACCTCGACGTGCGAGACCACCGACAGCATGCGGTCACGCACCTGCGACACAAAGCCGTTCATCACCGAAAGCACGACGATCAGAGCCATCACCCCGAGCGCTATGCCCAGCATCGAGATGCCAGAAATGAACGAGATGAAGCCGTTGCGGCGGCGCGCGCGCCTTCCGGCGCGCGTGTAACGCAGCCCGATGCGAAGTTCGTAGGGAAGGTTCAAGGCAGTGTGCAGCCGAAGCCGATCGATTGTATCCAAGCGGCGCATTGCGCCGGCGCACCGAGCATGGAGCGGTAGCGCCTCGACCCTAGAATGGCGCAAATGCGCTTGACTCTGATGCTTCCCGGTGCGCTGACTCCAACCCCCCTCGCCGCCGAGCTCGGCGCGGCGCTGCAGGCACCGACACTCCGCCGGATCGTCGCACGCGCGACACCTGCGGGCGAGTGGTCCACGTCAGACGAGGATCCTTCTCCGGACGATCACTGGCTAGCGCGCGAAGTCTTCGGCACCCACGGTCACGCTCCCACGGCTCCGTATGCCTGGGCCGCGCTAACCGGTCGCCGTGAGACCTCGCAGCTGATCTGGCGCGCTGACCCGATCCACATCGCGATTGGTCGTGAATCACTCATAGTGCAGTCACTGCAAGACGCACCGCTGATGGAAGCCGAAGCCGACGACCTGCTGGCAGCGGCTAATGGACTCTGTGCCAACGCGCAGTGTGAACTGCAGCGCGTCGGCAGGGAGTGGTTCATGATGAGCGCGCAGCCTTGGTCGCTGAGGCCACCGCCGCTCACGGCGATGGCCGGCGCACCACTGCCGCTTCCGGACGCAGACTCCGCCGACGCCCTGCGCTGGAGCCGGCTGCACAACGCTATCCAGATGCGCTGGCATGCGCATCCCGTCAACGAAGCACGCGAGGCGCGCGGCCTCCCAATCGTCAATGGACTGTGGCTGCACGGCGGAGGCACCTGGAAGCCGTTGTCGCGGATGTCCTGGCCGCGTGTTCATAGCAACCGCCCTGACCTGCGGGGAGCTGCGCACGCGGCGGGCGTCCAGGCCGGCACCGACGGCACGGTGCCCGACGGCGATGCGCTGCTGGTGTGGGACGATGCGCTGCAGGCCTGCTGGAACGCCGACTGGCCGGCGTGGCTCGCGGCGATGGTGAGCATCGACCGCCGTCTTGCCGCGTTACCGGACGCCGAGTTCGAACTCGTGTTGTCAGGTCGCCACCGGCTCAGGCGGTGGCGTGCAGGCCCGGTCGATCGCTTGAAGCTGTGGCGCAATCACTCCCTCGCCGAGGTACTGGCCGAATGACCTCAATCGTGCGCCGGGACTTCGATCCGGCGGTCGCCCGACGGCTCGCTGCCGGCGGTCTGCCCGGTCCGTTGGCGCGGGCGCTGGCGGCACGCGGTGTCACCAGCGAGGCCGACCTGCGCCTCTCACTCGAAGGCCTGACCGCACCGGCCGCACTGGCACATGTGAACGAAGCCGCCACTTTGCTCGCAGACGCCATCGAGGCCGATGCGCACCTGCTGATCGTGGCGGACTACGACTGTGATGGCGCAACCGCCTGTGCGGTCGGCCTGCGCGGCCTGCGCATGCTCACGGCCGGAACGCAGTGCATCATCGACTACCTGGTGCCGAACCGTTTCGAGTATGGCTACGGCCTGACGCCGGAGATCGTCGAACTCGCCGCGCAGCGATCGCCCGACCTGCTGATCACGGTGGACAACGGCATCGCGAGCGTCGAGGGCGTGGCCCGCGCGAACGAACTTGGCATCGAGGTTCTTATCACCGATCACCACCTGCCGGGCGCGGTGCTGCCAGCCGCGGCCTGCATCGTCAATCCGAACCAGCCAGGGTGCGGCTTTCCGAGCAAGCACCTGGCGGGCGTCGGCGTCATGTTCTACGTGCTGCTGGCGCTGCGCGCCGAACTGCGGACGCGTAGCCACTTCGATGCGGGTTCGCAGCCGCGACTCGACACGCTGCTCGACCTCGTCGCGCTCGGCACCGTGGCCGACGTCGTGCGGCTCGATCACAACAACCGCGTGCTGGTATCGCAGGGACTGCAGCGCATTCGCACGGGCCGGCTGCACCCCGGCATGGCGGCACTGTTCCAGGTCGCCGGTCGTGACGCACGCTCAGCGCACGCGCGCGATCTCGGCTTCGCGATTGGCCCGCGCATCAACGCTGCGGGGCGGCTGACGGACATGACGGTCGGGATCGAGTGCCTTACGACCGACAGCTTCGAGCGGGCGCTGGAGCTGGCGCGCCAGCTCGACGAATTGAACCGTGAGCGGCGCGCGATCGAAGGCGACATGCAACTCGACGCTCTCGCCGCGCTGGACGCTGCGGACGTGCAACAGCGAAGCACCATTTGCCTGTTCGACGAGTCATGGCACCAGGGTGTCGTCGGGCTGGTCGCCTCGCGCATCAAGGAGAAGTTTCACCGGCCGACGATCGCGTTCGCGCCAGCCGGCGAAGCAGAACTGCGCGGCTCCGGACGTTCAATCGAAGGCGTGCACCTGCGCGACACGCTCGACCTCGTCACCAAGATCGCGCCGACGCTCGTCCGGCGCTTCGGCGGCCATGCGATGGCCGCCGGGCTGTCGCTCGCGAGCGAGCACTATGAGGGCTTCCGCGACGCGTTCGAGGACGCCACGCGCGCTTCGTGCGACCGGGCGCTGTTCGAGCGCACCATCGCCACCGACGGACCCATCGCCGCGGGCGAGATCACGCTGTCGCTGGTTGAAGCCTGCGACCAGCATGTTTGGGGCCAGGGATTCCCGGCGCCGCTGTTCGATCAGTCCTTTTACGTCCTCGAGCAGCGTCTGATCAAGGACCGGCACCTGAAGCTAGTGCTCGAACTGGACGGCCGCCGGTTCAATGCCATATTCTTCGGACGCGTCGAGCCGCTGCCGAAGCAGGCACAACTGGCCTTCCGGCCAACGATCGACGATTACCAGGGCCAGCGCAGACTGGCATTGACGATCGAGCAGTGCGCCAACTGAGCGGCGCGTAGCGGAGGGATCATCATGAAGCGAACTGCTGGCTGGTTGCTGGCCGGGACACTGGCCGTTTCCGGTTGCACTGTGATGTCGGACCCAGCGGGGCGGCTGCCCAACGACCAGGGCTTCGACCCGGTCGTCGTGCGCACACCGCGACCGACTTTGCCGAACGTGTTCGTGACGAACGGCCAACTGGTCGTCGATCAGGAGCCGATCCGTCTCTGGCTCCGTGACTACGACAAGGAAAGGCGGACGGTGAAGATCGCCTGGGCGCTGGCTGCGAATTCCGACACGAAGTGGCCCGACGCCAAAGTGGCGATTGCCTTCCGACCCCAGCTAAAGGCTGACTGCAAGGTCCGCGGTGCGGGCGGGAAGATACTGGAGTGCACCCTCCCATACGAGCGCCACGCCAGGTACAAGTACACGCTGAAAGCGATCGACGGGAAGAGCACGCTTGAACTGGACCCCGAAATCGTCAACATGGAGTAGCCCGCGGTTGGCGGGCATCGTGACTCCGGCCACCTTCACTGATGGAGCTCCAATGAAGAAGCGCTGTCTCGTCGCGACCGTGGTGTCATTTGCCATGCTGATGGGCTCGAATGCGCTCGCGCAGCCCGTCACCGCGCGGGTGACGATGGAGGGGACAACGATTGCCGTTCAGCCCGATCCGATCCGGATCACGAAGGCACGGGGAGCGGTCGTGATCCGCTGGGAGTTGCCCGCCAATGCGAACTACAGCTTCGACCCGCAGGGCATCGTGATCGACGGCGAGTTGGTCGGGGGCCAGTTGCGGCCGCAGGACCAGATCGCGCGCTGTGGCGGCGGTCCCAAGCACATCACCTGCACCAACAGCAATAGCCGCCGCGGCACTTTCAAGTACACCGTGCGACTGCTGGACGCGAACCGGCGGCTCGTCGAGAAGGATCCTGAGATCGTCAATCTCGAGTGACAGTGCGCTTTGTCCCGCGAGGGCGCGGAATGCCCATTTTGTCGGGTTACTTGTTCAATCTCTCAGGCAGCCCCGCCACCAAAGGGCGAGGTCCGATTCGCCCGAGAGCGGAAGGGCGCGTGATGCTCGGGCGATGACGGCCGTGCGCGTTGCGAATGCCTCGACTCCAGACTGACGCGCTGTAGCTGAGGTCCATGTCCACGCGTGGCGAGTTGCATACGAAGGCATCGTTCCAACTGGCTACCTTGCGGCCCTGTCTGTCCTTTTTGTCGCAGCGAAGCAGCAAGTGGGACCGGCACCAGTCCATGCGACAGGCGAGGCGGCCCGCCGACCGGCCCGAGCGTCCTTGCTCGCCGCTTATGCTCAACTGGGCAGGTCGAGCCAACCTGCCCGGCCGACCTACTTCATCGAAACATCGGCGGCATCCGGCGAAATGACGATCTCGACGCGGCGGTTCATCTGGCGGCCCGCTGGCGTGTCATTGGTCGCCACCGGCGAGTCCTCGCCGAACCCCTGCGTGCTCAGGCGGTTGGCCGGCACGTCCATGCGTACCAGGGCCGCTTTGACCGCGCCTGCGCGGTGGCCCGAAAGCAATCGATTGCTTTCTTCGCTGCCCACGCTGTCGGTGTGGCCCTCGATCGACGCCTTGCGTTCCGGGTTGCGCTTGAAGAACTCGGCCAGCTGCGCCATGTCCTGCGAACTGGTGGCCAGCAGCTGCGACTTACCGCTGTCGAACAGCACGTCGCCCAGCGTAACCACCATGCCGCGCTCGGTCTTCTTGGCGTTGAGCGCGGTCAGCTGCGTCTGGAGGTCGGCCACGCGTGCATCGCTGCGTGCCAGCTGTCGTTGCGACGCGCTTGCGTCCTGCTGTGCGGCGGCAGCTTCGTTGGTGCGTGCCGCCAGCCGCAGCTTGTCGCGCTCGGCGGCGGCGCCCGCCGTCATTGCCTGCGCCGCTTTGCTGGCTGCGGTGTCCTGCGCGATGGTCAAGCGCTGGCTGCTCATATAGGCCAGATGGTCCACGGTCGCGCGATCACGGCCGGCTTTCTGGGCCTCGTCAGCGGTGCGCAGAGATTCGGTGGCGCGCTTGAGTTCCTCCGGGGCCAGTGCCCCAACCTGCGGATCGCGCTGGGCCACGCTGAAGCGACTGTGAACGTCGTCCAGCGCCGCGTTGCGATCAGGAACAGTGGAACAGGCTGCCAGCGCCGCGGCCAGTGCAGTGAGTAACAGAAGACGGGCCGGACGCGGGAAACTGCGGATGGTTCGAGTCGATGTATTCATCTTGGTACTCCGTGGTCCGTTCAACGGACGGTCTTCCGGTTCATTTCTTCACGCAGCACGCGGGCCGCGTCCTGGGTTTCCTGTGCCGCCTTGCGCGATCGCGCAGACTGCGCGTGGATCTCGGCGGCCTGCGCGTCGACGGTGGCCTGCTCGGCGAGCTGGCCAGCGCGTTCGTACTCCTTGCTGCTCATGGCCTGGCGCGCCGCGGTCAGCTTGTCGGTGGCCAGCTGCAGTTCGCGGGGGGCGTCGACCGACGTGCCGCTGGTACTTGCACGCAGGATGGCTGCTTCAGCCACGGCCATCTTGTCGGTCGGTTCGGGGACGCTGGCACAGCCAGCAACAACGGCGAGCGAGGTGGCCAGCGCAAGTGCGAGCATCGGCCTGCGGGTCATGCGCATGGATGTCATTTGAACTCCTTGGATTCGGCCCCGGGGGGACGAGGTCTGCGATTGTTACGTCACCAAAACGCAGTGTGGGGGTCAGATGCGAGGCGGTCTGTCTGCTAGCGCACGCTGGCGGTCACATGCCTCGCCGTGAGGCCATTGCGTGGTTGCGCGGCTCATTGCGACGCGATGCCTTGCCCCCTCATCTGTTTAGCGAACGATGGAGTGATCCTGCCACCAGACGTTTCGTCCGCTGCAAGCTCGCGTGTCCATCCCGTGGATGAGGGGCCGCGTGATCGTATGACCCCAAAGAGTTGGCATCGCCAGTGCACAAGCAGGGCCTTACTCTAGATACGCTCGCGCGGTTCGCCCGTGGGTGTCCAAATGAACGAGATGTGAGGTCATCATGGCTGCGACAACTGTACTTCGCTGGTTTCATCCCAGATCGGACCCGCCGATGGTTCAGAGGGTATTCGTCGAAACCGAGGAGCAGCTCGCACTGCGAAACCAGCAAAGGCTAGAACAGGCCAAGCAGACCCTCGGAGGGCGTTACGTTCTGCACCCGAACAACCAAGTGGGTCGAAAAGTTGAGGAGCGACCGCGCACGATGGTCGCCCGTGCGCCTCTACCAGACCAATCGCGACAATCAAGGCTTGCGAAATCCGACCGAGCGCCACTTCTGAAAGCGCCGGACTCGCCGTGATCGGCTGTTTGGTGTTCGGTTCGATACTCTTGGCAAGAGGTGCGGTATGACAGGGCGCGGCCGACACTGACCAAGGGCATCGCGCTCGAGTTGGCCCCAAGCCGGACACTTCTCGACTGAGTGCCGTTCGGAGGTATGAAGTAGGGGGCAAACTGGCGTGCCTACCTGTCACCGGACGCGTCCGATTCGGGTCAGCCGCATGTGTTCGATATCGAACATACGTCGCGAGCGTCGAAGCCTATCGTTGAACTCGAGTTGTCCTCTCGATCACGCTAAGGAGTTCCGATGCTTAGAATTGCCATCATCCTCGGCAGCACGCGCCCTGGCCGCAAGGGCGAGGCGGTGGCCCGCTGGGTGCACGATTACGCGCGCCAGCGGGGCGACGCCGAGTACGAACTTGTCGACATTGCAACGTTCAACCTGCCGCTGCTCGACGAGCCCGTGCCGCCTTCACAGCACAAGTACAGCAAGGCGCACACGAAAGCGTGGGCGGCAACGATCGCGTCGTTCGACGGTTTCGTGTTCGTGACACCCGAATACAACCACAGCACGTCGGGTGCCCTGAAGAACGCAATCGACTTCCTGTACGTCGAGTGGAACAACAAGGCCGCCGGCTTCGTCAGCTACGGCAGTGCCGGCGGCACGCGGGCCGTTGAGCACCTTCGACTGATCATGGCCGAGCTTCAGGTCGCCACCGTCCGCTCGCAGGTCGCACTGTCGCTCTTCACGGACTTCGAGAACTTCAGCGATTTCAAACCGGCGGCACTCCACCAGAACTCGCTCAAGTCGATGTTCGATCAACTCATCGCTTGGAGCGACGCGATGAAGACACTACGCTCCGAATGACGGCACCAGTACGTGTCACGGCCAACTTGCGGAACCAAGCTCTCTGCCCGGGCCATCGAACCAGGAGCAGCCGCGAGCGCGGTGAGTGCTCAGCGAAGAGCGGTTCACCCTGATCGGCCCGGTCTCGGTGCCATTCGGGGCAAAACCAAGGGGCAAAACGCTATGGCGTCGGCCCGGACGCCGCAGCGTCTGTTGAAAGCAGATCGGCGGCGCGCCGCACCGCCTCGGCGTAGCCCATTGCCTTCCCCTCTGACAGCACATCCGCCGCTGCTGCACCCAGCGCGTGCCGCGACTGCTCGATCAACGGCAGCAGAAAGGCATTGTCGGCGCTGCCGCGCTTGAGGCCCGAGCGCTCCGCCTGCGCCTCGGCCGCACCAAACATCTGCAACGCTGCGTCGTGCCGGCCGTCCGCCGCGCACAGTCCGGCGAGGATGTCGAGCGTCGATTGACCAAGCTGCTGTGACCCAAGCGCGGTCGCCACCTGCAGGGCCTGGCCGAGCAGCGCATGGGCCGTGTCGGTCTGCCTGCGCTCGATCGCCACGACGGCAAGGTTCAGCCGGCCGATCGCCTCGCTCTCCTGATCGCCCAGACTTTCGAGGATCTGCACTGCTTCCGAGTAGAGCGACTCGGCTCCGGCCAGGTCCCCCTGCTGGCGGAGCAACTGCGCGTGGCCGTTCAACGCCGAGGCGAGCTGGCGCGGGTTGCCGACGGTGCGCGCCACGGTGATCGATTCCGCCGAGTAGCGTCCGGCGTTCGTCAGGTCGCCGTCGCCTCGGCACGCCTGCCCAAGCGTCTGCAGTACCGCGGCGATGCGGTTCTGGTCGCCCAGTTCGCGTGCCAGCGCGAGACTATCCTCGAGGTAGCCACGCGCTTCGGCATAGCGGCCCATGAAAGTGCAGAACTGGCCGACGTCGGCCAGCCCGCGACAGCGCGCGAGGCTGCGATCGTCAGCGCGCGTCCGCGCGAGCGCCTCGGCGGTGACGCGGTGACCCAGCGTCAGCAGGCCATGGTGGTACCAGTAGAGCTTCAACAGGAAGACAAGCTGCAGTCCGTGTTCGACACCGCTCTCGGCACGGTCGCACCACCGGTGCGCGCCGAGCAGATTCTCGCGTTCGCGATCGAGTTCAGCGATCCAGCGGCCCTGCTCAGGACCGGCCAGTCCCGCCCGCGCGCGCTCGGCAAGCGCGAGGCACCACGCCAGGTGGCGCGACCGCGTAATCGCTTCGTCGTCACTGCCGGCCAATCGTTCGGCCGCATAGTGCCGAACCGTATCGAGCATCCGGTACCGACCACTGTCGAGGTCGAGCATGACCAGCGACTTCTCGACCAGGTTCGCGAGCAGGTCCATTACGTCGCCCGATTCGATCGGGACGCCGGCAACGACGGACTCGGCCGCCTCGAGCGTCCATCCGCCGGCGAACACCGATAGCCTCTGGAAGAGCCGCTGCTCGTCCGGCGGCAGCAGGTCGTAAGACCAGTCAATCAAGGCCCGCAGCGTCTGCTGCCGCGGCAGAACGGTGCGGTCGCGGGTCGTCAGCAGCTTGAAGCGATCGATCAGGCGCGCGGCGATGGTCTCGATCGTCATCGTGCGGGTGCGGGCCGCGGCAAGTTCGAGCGCCAGAGGAATGCCGTCGAGGTGACGACAGATTTCCGCGACCGCGGCCGCCGCCTTCGCGGTCAGGCGAAACGCGGGCTGAACAGCGGTGGCGCGATCGACGAACAGCCGCACCGCATCGTTCGCAAGCAGTGCATCGACCGTCTGATCGGCCTGGCTCGGAGCCGGCAGTGGCGCGACCTGGAATACCGCCTCGCCTGCGATGCGCAGTGCGTCGCGGCTCGACGCGAGCACCCTCACCTGCGGTCCGGCCTGCAGCAGCCGCTTTGCCAGTTCCGCGCAGGCCTGAACCACGTGCTCGCAGTTGTCGAGCACGAGCAGCAGCTTCTTGTCGCGCACGAATCGAACCAGCGCCTCCATCACCGCGCTGCCCGCCTCCTCCCGGACTCCGAGCACCGACGCCACGGCCTGCGGCACGAATTGCGCATCCGATAGTGCCGCCAGCTCGACGAACCACACGCCGTCCGGATAGTCATCGAGCGCGATCGCCGCCACCTGCATTGACAACCGCGACTTGCCGAGGCCGCCCATGCCGAGCAGCGTCAGCAGTCGGCTGTTGGCCAGCAGTTGCCGTACCTGCTCCATCTCGCGGTCGCGCCCGACGAACGAATTGAGCTGTTCGGTCAGGTTGTTCGGCGTGCTGGCCATAGAGCGCAGCGGCGGGAAGTCGGAGCGCAGCCGGGGGTGCACGATCTGGCACAACGTCTCGGCCGATCCGAGGTCGCGCAGGCGCACCGCGCCGAGTTCGCGCAGCGCAACGTCCGGCGGCAACCGGCCGGCGACGCGCTCGGACACCGCGCGCGAGACGAGGATCTGGCCACCGTGCGCGGCGCCCATGATGCGGGCTGCCCGGTTCACCGCGGGCCCGAAGAAATCGTTGTCGCGCCGCTGATCGGCGCCAAGGTGCAGGCCGCAGCGCACGCTGAGCCGTGCATGACCCGCAGCGGTTTCGGCAAGCGCGAGTTGCAGATCGACCGCCGCCGCCATCGCATCGGCGGGATCGTCAAACGCAGCGTGCATGCCGTCGCCGGTCATCTTGACCACCGTGCCGCGGTGCCGACCGACCACGGCCCGCGACAGTTCGTCGTGCCACGCCAGCGTGCGTGCCGCCAGCGTCGGGTCGGACTCCCATAGCCGGGTGCTGCCCTCGATATCCGAGAACAGGTAGGTGACGGGGGTAGCGGTCGACTCGATCATTGGAGCGAGCGGGGGATCGGAGGGGACGCTGGAAGCGGAACTGGCGCGCATCTTACGTGGCGGAGGGTCACCCACGCTCGCCGTCGGCCCAGTTCCTATAATCGCGGTCTTTCGACCTCGAGACTCTCCATGGAAGCAGAACGCCTCAACCAGATCGAAGGTACCGTCGCCGACCTGCGCGGACGCCTGGCCGAGCTGCGGAGGTATCTTTGACGTCGATGTAAAGGAAACCCGCCTCGAGGAAATCAACCGGTCGCTCGAAGATCCCAAGGTCTGGGACGATCCCAAGCGCGCCCAGGAACTCGGCAGGGAAAAGAAGACGCTCGATCTCGTCGTGCAGAAGATGCATGCGCTGACGAACGGCCTGCGCGACGCCGGGGAACTGTTCGAAATGGCGCGTACGGATGACGACGACGCAACGCTGCTATCGGTCGAGGCGGACGTTGCCGGGCTCGCCAAGCAGGTGGCCGATCTCGAGTTCCAGCGGATGTTCAACAATCCGCTCGACCCCAACAACTGCTTCATCGAGATCCAGGCCGGGGCCGGCGGCACCGAGGCACAGGACTGGGCCGGCATGCTCGAGCGAATGTACCTTCGCTACGCCGAGCGGCGCGGCTTCAAGCCTGAACTGCTGGACGAGTCACAGGGCGAAGTTGCCGGTATCAAGGGCGCGACAATCAAGATCAGCGGCGACTATGCCTACGGCATGCTGCGCACCGAGACCGGCATCCACCGGCTGGTGCGCAAGTCACCGTTCGATTCGAATGCGCGCCGTCACACCTCGTTTGCCAGCGTGTTCGTCTACCCTGAGGTCGATGAGACGGTCGACGTCGAGATCAATCCGGCCGACCTGCGCATCGACGTCTACCGCGCCTCCGGCGCCGGCGGCCAGCACGTGAACAAGACCGAGTCCGCCGTGCGCATCACGCATGCGCCCTCGGGCATCGTCGTGCAGAGTCAGAACGACCGCTCGCAGCACCGCAATCGCGCCGAATGCATGGCGATGCTGAAGTCTCGCCTGTACGAACTCGAGCTGCGCAAGCGCATGGCAGAACAAAACAAGCTGGAGGAAGCCAAGACCGACATCGGCTGGGGCCATCAGATCCGCTCCTATGTGCTCGACCAGTCGCGCATCAAAGACTTGCGCACCAACGTCGAGATCGGCAATACGCAGGCCGTGCTCGACGGCGACCTCGACGATTTCATCGAGGCGAGCCTGAAACAAGGCGTCTGATGCCACGCCCTGCCATCGACAAGCCGGAGCTGCTGCCGCTCGCCGAAGGGGTGACGAGCGCCCGCATCGTGCTGCGCCGCTATCGCTTCGGCGACGGCGCGGCGCTGTTCGCGGCGCTTGAGCCGCACCGCGAAGAACTGATGCAGTGGATGGAGTGGCCGCGGCGCCACCAGCGCGTCGAGGACTCCGAGTCCTACGCACGACGGATGCACGCCGAGTTCATGCTCAGGCGATCAATGCCGATGGCGATCTTCGACGCCGACAGCAGCCGTTATCTAGGAGGCGCCGGCTTCCATGTGCCGGACTGGAACACGCCCAAGGTCGAGATCGGCTACTTCCTGATCCCGCCTGCCCGTGGCACCGGAATTGCCAGCGATGTCGTACGCCTGCAGATCCACTACGCGTTCGAGCAGTTTCAGGTGAACCGCATCTGGGGCTCGTGCGACGCCGCCAACGACGACAGCGCCGGTGTGATGCGGCGCGCCGGAATGCGCGAGGAAGGCCTGCTGCGGGCCGAGACACGCGACCATCACGGCAACGTGCGCGATACGCGCGTCTTTGGCCTGACTCTCGATGACTTCTCCGGCTGGACCGCCACCCACGGCGTGGCCGATCTCGGGTACCTTCCCGTCCCATCATGACGACAAAACAGCTAGTGATATTGACCGGCGCCTCCCGCGGGCTGGGAGCTGCCATGGCAGAACGCCTGCTCACGTCGGGCACTCTGCTGCTGACGCTGTCGCGCCATCCTTCGCCGGCGATGCAGGACAAGGCCAGCGCGGCCGGCGCGAAGCTCGAGCAATGGGCGATCGACGTTGGGCACGATGTCGGTACCGCCGCACGGCTCGAGACCTGGCTTCACCAGCATGCCACCGCGGGTTTCACCGCCGCGGCGCTGATCAACAACGCCGGGCTCCTCGGGCCTGTGGGTCCCATCGATCGCAGCGTCGCGGAGCAACTCACCGCCGTGCTGAGAGTCGGCCTCGAGGCGCCAATCGTACTGACCGCGGCCTTCCTGCGTGCGACGCGCGACTGGGCCATCGACAAGCGCGTGCTCAACATTTCGTCAGGCGCAGGCAGGCGCCCGATCGCCGGATGGGCCAGCTATTGCGCCGCGAAAGCGGGACTCGACCACTACTCGCGCGTCGTCGCCCTCGACGAGGCGCTGCGGCCCCATCCTGCGCGCATCGTGTCGCTGGCGCCGGGCGTCATCGACACCGACATGCAGGGCGAGCTGCGCGTCGCCGAGGCAGCGGGCTTCCCGGAGCAGTCGAACTTCATCCAGCTGAAAGCCAGCGGTCAGTTGCCGACGCCGGAGGCTGCCGCCGCGCGCGTGCTGGCTTATCTCGCGCGGCCCGACTTCGGAATCCAACCGGTCGCGGACGTACGCGACGCATGAACCATGACTGAAACAAACACTCCGCCCCCCGACGAGAACCAGATCATCGCGGAGCGGCGCGCCAAGCTGGCTGAGCTGCGCACCCGCGGACCCGCATTCCCGAACGACTTTCGCCGCACCCACCTGGCAGGCGACCTGCATGCAAAGTACGGCCCGCAGGAACGCGAGGCGCTCGAACACGCCAACGCGGAGGTCGCGGTCGCCGGACGCATGATGCTGAAGCGCGTGATGGGCAAGGTCGCCTTTGCCACAGTGCAGGATGTCAGCGGCCGCATCCAGTTTTTCATTGCGAAGGATGACGCCGGCGAGGCGGCGCTTGAGGAGTTCAAGCGCTGGGACATCGGTGACCTCATCGCCGCGCAGGGAACGGTCTTCAAGACGCAGAAAGGCGAGCTGTCGGTTCGTGTCAGAAGTCTTCGGGTGATGGCCAAGGCGCTGCGGCCGCTGCCCGACAAGTTCCACGGCCTGGAAGATCGCGAGCAGCGCTACCGCCAGCGCTATGTCGACCTCATCATGAACGACGAGGCACGGGCGGCGTTCCTCACCCGCAGCAAGGCAATTGCCGCGATGCGCGAGTTCATGGTGGCCGAAGGCTTCCTTGAAGTCGAAACTCCGATGCTGCAGGTGATCCCCGGTGGCGCAGCGGCCAAGCCTTTCGTCACCCATCACAACGCGCTCGACATCGACATGTTCCTGCGCATCGCGCCGGAGCTGTACCTGAAGCGGCTGGTGGTCGGCGGCTTCGAGCGGGTGTTCGAGATCAACCGCAACTTCCGCAACGAGGGCGTGAGCCCGCGGCACAACCCCGAATTCACGATGATGGAGTTCTATGCCGCGTACCAGGAGTACACGTGGCTGATGGACTTCACCGAGCGGCTACTGCGCCACACCGCCATCGCGGCCACCGGGTCGGCCGTGCTGCAGTACCAGGGGCAGACGATCGATCTGTCGAAGCCGTTCGCGCGCATGACGACGGCGCAGGCCATCCGGGCGCATGCGCCGCAGTACAACGACGGGCAACTTGCGGATCGCGGCTACCTGCATCGCGAGCTGCGGTCAAAGGGGAGCACCCATTCGGAGGAAGCCGGTCTTGGCGCGCTGCAGCTAGCGCTTTTCGAGGAGGTGGCCGAATCGAAGTTGCTTCAGCCGACCTACATCGTCGATTACCCGGTCGAGGTTTCACCGCTCGCGCGAGCGTCGGACTCCCGCCCGGAGATCACCGAGCGCTTCGAACTGTTCATCGCCGGCCGCGAACTCGCCAATGGATTCTCGGAACTGAACGATCCGGAAGACCAGGCAGCACGCTTCAACGAGCAGGCGAAGGCAAAGGCCGCGGGCGATGAGGAGGCGATGTACTACGACGCCGATTACGTGCGTGCGCTGGAATACGGCATGCCGCCGGCGGCGGGCTGTGGCGTCGGGGTCGATCGCTTCATCATGCTGGTGACCAATTCGCCAAACATTCGCGACGTGATCCTGTTCCCGCACATGCGTCCGGAGAGCTGATGCCTACGGCGACACGGCTGTGGTCGATCACCGCCCGGCTGCAGGCCCGGGCACAGCCGGCGCGGCCCGCGGGCTTACGGCCGTTCGTCGTCGCCGGGCAAACGGCCGGGTGGGCGCAACCCGAGGTCGCGTCCTTCCTCGCGCAGCACGCCGCTGGCTTCATCGAAGTCGACAGCACCCTGCGTCTCAGCGACGCTGGCCTCGACACGGCGGCCCGCAGCGCGCTGCTGTGCGAGGCGGCACTGCGACTGCGCGACGCCGGTCTGGTCTGTGGCTGGCGTGACGAGCAGCTTGCGATTCGAGCGCAGACCACGAGCGAGGTTCTCGCGACGATAGAGCGCGCGGCGTGCCGGGCACTTGGTATCACGACCGAGGCCGTGCACCTGAATGCCTATGCGGACGACGGCACGCTGGTGGTCGCACGGCGCGCGCCGCACAAGGCGATCGACCCGGACCGCTGGGACAATCTCGTCGGCGGGATGGTGCCGGCCAGCGAGACGCTCGAACAGGCGCTCGAGCGCGAAGCCTGGGAGGAAGCCGGCCTCGAACTCGACCGCATCGAAGTCCACCACGGCCGCTCGTTCCACGTGCGACGGCCCGTACCCGAGGGCTACCAGTCCGAGCGCATCCACGTGTATGACGCCACTCTCGGCCCCGATGCGTCGTGCGTCAACCAGGACGGTGAAGTCGCCGTGATCGCGCACCGGATGCTCGCTGACGTCGTTGGCGCGATCGAGGACGACGAATTCACGCTCGAAGCGGCGCTCGCGACGCTGGAAAGCCTGACACGGCGCGGCGCCTACGCCACGCCCGACGGACTGTTCGAGTGACAGACGCCGTCGTCCTGTTCTTCGTGCTTGGCGTCGTCGCACGGCTCGCCAAGAGCGACCTGCGACTGCCGGAAGCGTTGTACGAGACGCTTTCGATCTTCCTGCTGCTCGCCATTGGACTCAAGGGCGGGGTCGAACTCGCGAAGCAACCGATCGCGAGTGTGCTGCCGCCCGCGGTCGCGGCGATCCTTCTGGGCGCCGCCGTTCCGCTGCTGCTCTACCCCGTTTTGCGCGGCCTGGGCCGGCTCGCCGTTGTCGACGCGGCATCGATCGCCGCCCACTATGGCTCAGTCTCCGTTGTCACCTTCGCCGTCGCCGTGAGCCTGCTCGCGCAACGCGGCATCGCCAGCGAACCCCACATGCCGTTGCTGGTGGCGCTGATGGAGGCGCCGGGGATCGTCGTTGGCATCGTGCTAGCGCGCGTGTTGGGACGGTCTGCGAGCGGGCCGCGTGCACCGCTGCGCTGGGGCGCCCTCGTGCATGAGGTGCTGTTCGGCAAGAGCGTGCTGCTGCTGCTCGGCGGCCTGGTCATCGGCGCGGTCGCCGGTCCGCAGGCACTGGCGCCCATCGATCCGCTGTTCTTCGGCCTGTTCAAGGGCGTGCTGGCACTCTTTCTGCTCGAAATGGGGCTGGTCGTCGGCGCTCGGCTGGGGGACATCCGCCGCGCCGGCGCATTCCTCATCGCTTTCGGACTCGCCGCGCCGCTGGCACTGGGCTTTCTGGGCGCGATCGTTGGGCATCTCGCCGGCCTGTCGCTCGGCGGCACGGCATTGATGGCGACGCTGGCGGCTAGCGCCTCCTACATCGCGGCGCCTACGGCGATGCGGATCGCCGTGCCGGAGGCCAACCCGGCGCTCTCGATCGGCGTCGTGCTGGGCGTGACGTTCCCATTCAACATCACGTTCGGCATCCCGCTCTACCTGCAGTACGCGCGCTGGCTGGTGAACTGACCGTCACCTGCGGTGGCGATACCGACATAGGTCCTGAAGATGCAAACGCACGCCAAGAAACTGCTCGTCATCATCGCGGAAGCGGCGCTCGAGAAACCCCTGATCCGCGATGCGCGGCAGTTCGGCGCGCACGGCTACACGATCACCAACGTGCGCGGTGGCGGCGAGCGCGGCGACCGTGAAGCCCAGTGGGAAGCGGACCGATCGATCGAGATGAAAGTCATCGCCGATGCCGCCGTGGCCGAAAGCCTGGCACGGCATGTGCTCGACGCGTATGCACCCCACTATGCCGTGACGCTGTTCACCAGCGATGTCGGCGTGTTCCGCGCCGAGAAGTTCTAAGCACGCTGCAGATCCGAGGGGAGGTCCCAACGGGGGCCGAGCCCCCTCCTGCATCCCGACAGCGCCAATGGCGTGGATTGACGAAATCGCTACGCGATTTCGTCAATCCACGCCATCTGGATCGCTTCCAGGATCTTCTCGCCGGACCGCGCGGGGTCGTCCGAGAATCCGGGCAGTTCGCTCACCCAGCGATGCAGGTCCGTAAAGCGGATCGTGCGCGGATCGACGTCTGGATGCGCTTCTGCGAGCGCGATCGCGATTTCAAGTGTCTCGGTCCACTTCATGTCGGCCTCGTTCTTGTCCCGGCGCACCTGCGCACGCGACAGCAGCTAGTGCAGTTCCTTGGCGTAGTTGATGCTGTACTTGGGAATCTCGATCGTCAAATCCGTGTTCTGCACGATGGCCTGGCACGACAGGCGCGAGACCGGAGTCAGGCCCCAGGCGCGATCGAGCAGATCCTCCTCCTTGTCTTCGGCTGGTGGCAGCGACTGGAATCCCTTGCGCACGATGCAATGGCAGGTCGTGCACGCGGCAACCTTGCCGCAGGCGTGCTCGATGTCGACGCCGTGTTCAAGCAGTGCATCCGTCAAAGACACTCCGGGCGCGACCTCGAACTCCTTGCCGGTTGGGCAGAGCTCCTCATGAGGTAGCACGGTGATCTTGGGCATGGGGGCGACCGACCGTAGCTACTTGGCAAGTTCCTCGACGGAGCGCCCCGCGAGCGCGGCACGAATCGAACGGTCCATGCGGCGCGCCGCGAAGTCGTCCGTGCCGGCGACCAGAGCTTCGGTCGCCCGGCGGATGGCCTCCAGTTCGTCCTTGGCCATACTGAGCGATACATCGGCCAGCAGGCGTTCGATCGACTCGCGCTCGTCGGCCACCAGCAGGTCGCCATCGCTCGCAAACGCAGCCCGCGTCGCTTCGATGAGCCGCTGCGCCTCCACCTGCTGCTCGCGCAGCGCGCGTGCGCGCATGTCGTCGTCGGCCGTGCCGAAGGAATCCTGCAGCATCCGCGCAACTTCATCGTCCGACAGGCCATACGATGGCTTCACGGAGATCGCCGCCTCGACGCCACTGCCCATTTCGCGCGCCGCGACCGACAGCAGCCCGTCGGCGTCGACCGTGAACGTGACCCGGATCCGTGCCGCGCCGGCCACCATCGGCGGAATGCCGCGCAGCTCGAAGCGCGCCAGCGACCGGCAGTCGCTGACGAGTTCGCGCTCGCCCTGCACGACGTGGATCGCCATCGCCGTCTGGCCATCGCGGAACGTCGTGAACTCCTGCGCCCGCGCCACCGGAATCGTCGCGTTGCGCGGAATGATCTTCTCGACCAATCCGCCCATCGTCTCGAGCCCGAGCGACAGCGGAATTACGTCGAGCAGCAGCCAGTCGTCACCCGCGGCATGATTCCCGGCGAGCAGGTTCGCCTGCATTGCCGCCCCGAGCGCCACGACCTTGTCCGGATCGATGTTCGTCAGCGGCGTCTGGCCAAAGAAAGCGCCAACGGCCTTGCGCACATGCGGCATCCGCGTCGCGCCGCCGACCATGACGACGCCGTCGATGTCCGTCGTCTTGAGTCCGGCGTCCTGCAGCGCCTTGCGACACGCAGCCAGCGTCTTGTCGATCAGCGGCTGTGTCATGCGCGCGAACGCCTGGCTGTCGGCCGGCACGTCGACGACCTCGCCGGTTGACAGCAGCGCATTCGCGCGGACTTCGGTTTCCACCGACAGCCGCTCCTTCACCTCGCGCGCCTTGACCATCAGCGTGCGCGAGTCGTGTGCCGACAGCGGCAGCAGCTTCGCCTGTTCGATGATCCAGCAGAAGAGCCGGTGGTCGAAGTCATCGCCTCCGAGCGCCGAGTCGCCGCCGGTCGCCAGCACCTCGAAGACGCCCTTGCTCAGCTTCAGGATCGAGAGGTCGAACGTCCCGCCGCCGAGGTCGTACACTGCGTAGGTGCCTTCGGCCGCGTGGTCGAGCCCGTAGGCAATGGCGGCCGCCGTCGGCTCGTTCAGCAGGCGCAGCACGTTGAGTCCGGCAAGCCGCGCCGCATCCTTCGTGGCCTGGCGCTGCGCATCGTCGAAGTAGGCCGGGACCGTGATGACCGCACCGACGAGGTCGCCGCCGAGATACTGCTCGGCGCGCTCGCGCAGGACCTTCAGGATCTCCGCCGACACCTCGACCGGGCTTTTCACGCCGGCCACCGTACGAAGCTGCAGCATTCCGGGCGTGTCGTCGCCACGATCGACGAAGTCGTAGGGCATGCTTTCGACATGCAGGACGTCCGAGTGCGCGCGACCCATGAAGCGCTTGACTGACACGATCGTATTGCGTGGGTCGAGCGACTGGTGCTTCTGTGCACTGTAGCCAACTTCGGCCGGGCCATCCGCGCGGTAGCGGACGATCGAAGGCAGCAGCGAGCGGCCCTCGGCATCGTCGATGACGACCGGGATGCTGTTGCGTACGGTGGCGACCAGCGAGTTCGTAGTGCCGAGGTCAATTCCGACCGCAAGCCGGTGTTGGTGTGGGGCCGCGGACTCCCCTGGCTCGGCAATCTGCAACAAGGCCATTATGCGGATGCCTTCGGCGCAGATTGCGCCTCGACCGCGGAACGCAGCTCGTCGCGGAACTTGTCGACGAACATCAGCCGCCGCACCAGCCCGGCGGCGCCCGTGTAGTCGCCCCGCACGTCGAGCGCCGACGCAAGTTCCGAGATCAGTCGCCCATGCACCTCGTCGATTTCGCCGGTGAGCGCGGCAAAGCGCGACGCATCCCCGTCCGCCCGGGCATCGTCCAGCGCCTCCCGCCACTCCATCTGCTGTGCCAGGAATTCCACCGGCATGGACGTATTGACGTTGGCGTCAATCGGCACGCCGGCGCGCTCGCACATAAATGCCGCCCGCGACAACGGAGACTTCAGAGTGCGATAGGCCTCATTGGCGCGCGCCGCCCACTGCATTGCGACACGCCTCTCGGCCGCGCTGCCGGAGGCAAAGCGGTCCGGATGCACCTTGGACTGCACGTCCTTGTGCGCGCGCTCGAGCTCCGCCTCGTCCAGCGCGAAGCGCGCCGGCATTGCGAACAGCGCGAAGTGATCGGGGTGAGACATCTGAAGGATGGCCGGCCGGGCGCGCCTCAGGCCCGGGGGCCTCGACTAGATATTGAAGGACTCGCCGCAGCCGCAGCGGTTCTTCTCGTTTGGGTTGTTGAAGCGAAACCCTTCGTTCAGGCCCTCGCGCACGAAATCAAGTTCGGTGCCGTCGATGTAGGCCAGGCTCTTGGGGTCAATCAGAATCTTCACGCCGTGACACTCGAACGACTGATCCTCGGGCTGCACCGCGTCGGCATACTCGAGCTTGTACGCCATGCCCGAGCAGCCGGTCGTTCGCACTCCCAGCCGCAGCCCGACACCCTTGCCCCGCTTCTCGAGAAAGTTCGCGACGTGTTGCGCCGCGCGTTCCGTCATCGTGACTGCCATTGCCTCTCTCCCTGATTCGCGTCAGGCCGCTTTCTGTTCCGCCGGCGCCTCGGCCGCGCCGCGCTTCTTGCGATAGTCGTCGATCGCGGCCTTGATTGCATCCTCGGCCAGGATCGAACAGTGAATCTTCACCGGCGGCAGCGCCAGTTCCTCGGCGATTTGCGTGTTGCGTATTGTCGCGGCCTGGTCAAGTGTCTTGCCCTTGACCCACTCGGTCACCAGCGACGACGACGCAATCGCCGAGCCGCAGCCGTAAGTCTTGAAGCGGGCGTCCTCGATGATGCCCTGCTCATTGACCCTGATCTGCAGCTTCATCACGTCGCCGCAAGCCGGGGCGCCCACCATGCCAGTCCCGACGCTGCCGTCGCCCTTGTCGAACGAACCGACATTGCGCGGGTTCTCGTAGTGATCAATGACCTTGCTGCTGTACGCCATATTTGTTACCTGCCTTTGTCCTCAAGAATTCATCTGGCTCCGCCAGTGAATTTTTGCAATCCAATCGCACGAAAGTAGGTTTGCACTTTCGTGCGCCCTCCTTAGTGCGCCGCCCACTGCACCGTGCTCAGGTCGACGCCGTCCTTGTACATCTCCCATAGCGGCGACATCTCCCGCAGACGCGCCACCTGCCGGGTCAGCAGACTCACCGTGTAGTCGATCTCTTCCTCGGTCGTGAAGCGGCCGACCGTGAAGCGGATCGAGCTATGGGCTAGTTCGTCGCTGCGGCCCAGGGCACGCAACACATAGGAGGGTTCGAGACTCGCCGACGTGCAGGCGGAGCCCGACGACACCGCGACGTCCTTGATCGCCATGATCAGGCTCTCGCCCTCGACAAAATTGAAGCTCACGTTGAGGTTGTGCGGCACGCGATGTTCCCAATCGCCGTTGAGGAACACCTGTTCGATCTGCGAAAGGCCCGTCCAGAGGCGGTCGCGCAGCATGCGGATGCGTTCGTTCTCGGTCGCCATTTCCTCGCGCGCGATTCGGAAGGACTCGCCCATGCCGACAATCTGGTGCGTCGGCAACGTGCCGGACCGCAGCCCACGCTCGTGGCCGCCGCCATGCATCTGAGCTTCAAGCCGCACGCGCGGCTTGCGGCGAACAAACAGCGCCCCGACGCCCTTCGGGCCGTAGGTCTTGTGAGCCGAGAATGACATCAGGTCGACCTTCAGCTGCGCAAGGTCGAGCTGGACCTTGCCGGTCGCCTGCGCCGCATCGACGTGGAAGATGATGCCGCGGGAACGGCACAGTTCGCCGATCGCCGGAATGTCCTGGATCACGCCGATCTCGTTGTTCACGTACATCACCGAGACCAGCGCTGTGTCGGGGCGGAGCGCAGCCTCGAACCGGGCGGGATCGAGCAGCCCGTTGGGCTGCACGTCGAGGTACGTGACCTCGAAGCCCTCGCGCTCCAGTTCACGCATCGTGTCGAGCGTCGCCTTGTGCTCGGTCTTGACGGTGACGAGGTGCTTGCCCTTGTCCTTGTAGAAGTGAGCGGCGCCCTTCAGTGCCAAGTTGATCGACTCCGTCGCGCCCGACGTCCAGACGAGTTCGCGCGGGTCGCAGTTGACGAGCGCCGCCACGTTCGCCCGGGCCTGCTCGACCACCTTTTCCGCTTCCCAGCCAAAAGCGTGGCTGCGCGATGCCGGGTTCCCGAAGTGGTCACGAAGCCACGGGATCATGGCGTCGACGACACGCGGGTCGACCGGCGTTGTTGCGGAATAGTCGAGGTAAATCGGAAGCTGCATCGTCCTGGCCTGGTTACGTGAGCGCAGTCTCGTTCTTGACGTCGGTCTCGGCGCGCGGTCGGGGGCGATTATCGTGCAACACGGAAGGCATCGCGGGTTTGTCCGCGCGCAGCTTCTGTTGCTCGACCAGATCGGCCAGGCTGACGGAGTCCAGATACTCGACCATTTTCGCGTTCAGGTTCGCCCACAGGTCGTGGGTCATGCAACGCTGGTCATCGAGACAGTTCTCCTTGCCGCCGCACTGGGTTGCGTCGAGCGGCTCATCAACCGCGAAGATGATGTCGGCGACCGTGATGTCCTTGGCGACACGACCCAGCGTGTAGCCGCCACCCGGTCCGCGCGTGCTTTCGACCAGCTCGTGGCGACGCAGCTTGCCAAACAGCTGCTCGAGGTAGGAGAGGGAAATCTTCTGCCGCTGACTGATCCCCGCCAGCGTTACCGGGCCGTTGTGCTCGCGCAGCGCGAGATCGATCATGGCCGTGACGGCGAAGCGGCCTTTGGTCGTCAGTCTCATCGTTAGCCTTCCAGAGGGGGGAGACGTCAGGTCTGACCCGGCGTCCATGCAAAGATTCCCGATAGATTTCGTCGGGAATTGTACTAATCCCGACTGATATAGTCAACCATTGCCCTGGGGGGACTCGGAGACCCGCCAAAACGAAAACGGCGCCCGCAGGCGCCGTTTGCATGGACCAGGTACGAGGTCTAGCGGATGGCAGCAGCCAGGCGTCGACGGACGACCAGCAGCGGCAGCAATACGAGGACCGCATACCACGGGGTCGCGCCACCACCGCCAACATTCGAAGGCGACAGGGCCGACGACGTGGGTGCCGGCGGAGTGGCCGCCGGAGCCGCCGGCGTGCCAGTCGACGTCGTGGCCGCCATTGCCATTCCGCCGACCGCGATACGAGTGGTACCGGCACTGTGCGCAACGACCAAGTCAGCAGACTTGCTTCCGTCCGACTGTGGCTTGAACTCGGCCTCAACCTGGCAACTCGCGTTCACTGCCAAAGCCCCCGCGGCACAGGTCGTGCCGGCGCCGAGCTTGAAGTCCTGTGCATTGGTGCCGCCAATCGCCACGGCGAAGATCGTCAGCGCGGCGTTGCCGGTGTTCGTCAACGTCGACTTGAGCGGAGTTGCTGCGGCACCCGTGCCGGTCGAGGGGAAGCTGAGCGCCGTCGTGTCGAGCGTCGCAGCGCCCGTCGGGGTGGTTGTTGCGGGACCTGCGAGCGTCACCACGTGCGGCGAGCCGGGCGCATTCGAGGTAAAGGTCAGGTTGCCCGTGCGGCTTCCAGCGGCCGAGGGCGTGAACGTGACGTTCATCGTGCAACTGGCGCCGGCCGCGAGGTTACCGACGCAGTTGCCGGTGGCGGCGAACTCGGGTGTCGGCGTCGCCGCCGCCGCCGTGATCGAAACGGAAACCGTGCTGGTGTTGGTGATGGTCACCGGGCGTGGGGCACTCGCCATACCGACCGTCTGCGTATTGAACGTGATCGCAGTCACGCTACGCGAGATACCGGGCGTGGCGGCGGCCGCGGCCGTGCCGGTCAGGGTGATGCTCGGATTCGTGGCGGCGTTTGACTGGAGCGTGAACGTCGCAGCACGGTTGCCGGCAGCGGCCGGCGTGAACGTCGCGCCGATCGTGCAGGTACCACCCGCAGCCACGTTGACCGACGCTCCAACGCAGGTTCCGGTTGCGGTGAACTCCGCGGCGTTCGTTCCGGCCTTGGCAACTCCGGTGATCGTCAGTGCCGCGGCACCGCTGTTCGTCAGCGTGATGGTCGCCGGCGTTGCCGTCGAGTTGGTGGCAGCAATCTGCGTAGACCCGAATGACAGCGACGTGCCGGACAAGCTGATGGCAGGAGCACCGTTACCGGCCGCAGGATTGATGATGAAAGCTGCGATGTCCGCCGCCTGTTGCGCCGACACCGTGAAGGGCGCATTCGCCAGGAACTTCATGTCGTTCTGGTTGGCGATGGCGTTCAGGATTGCCGTAGCGGTGATCCCCTTCTTCACGTTCTTTGTGTTGGTGGCCGGGTCCGGTCCATGACAGGTGCCGGCGCCACAACTCACCGGCGAGCCGTTGGTGCTGAGGTAAAGCTGCTTACCCACTACGGCGTTCTGTGACCAGGCCGCGGATGCCGCCACCCCGAAGATGATTCCGATCGTTGCGCGCAACATGATTGTTTTCCCTGTCATGGTCGTGGTCTTCCTGAGAGCTTGGCGATACATAGGCTTAAGTTCTGATCTGAAAAGGGGCTTCGCGACGGCGCTCTTCACCGCTTAGCAAACCCTCTCGGACGCGCCGCGGCAGCCGACAGCAGCAGGACCGCCCAGGCCCATCCGAGGGTTCCGCCGCCACCGTCTCCACTAGCTGCGGTCGTCGTGTTGGGCGCGGGCGTTGCGGGACTCGAGGGAGCCGGACTCGCCGAACTGGGGGGCGGCGGCGGCGCTGCCGCACCCGTCGCGCCTTCCACCACGCCGTAGAGCGGGATTAGCTCACTCCCGCCCGCGTGCGTGATCGTCAGGATCGCGCTGCGGGTATTCGCGCCCGCCGCGACCGGCGCGAACGTCACATCGACGGCGCAATTGCCGGTGTTGGGTTGCAGCGGAGCACTCGCGGCGCAGGTCGTGGTCGCCACGTTGAAGTCGCCGGGGTTGAATCCGGCGGTGACAGCGGCGACGCTGCTCGACGGGAATGTCATGGCCGTGGTTCCCGTATTGGTCAGCGTGACGCGGATCGCCTGCGCCGTCTCGCCCGCCTTGGTGACCGGGAAGACAGGCCCTACCATCGCCGCGCCACCTGTCGTGTAGCGCAGGATTGGTGCGGCCGTGCCCGATCCCGTCCCCGCCAGCGCAACCGACAGCGTGTTCGGGCTGCCATTGCTGACGAACGAGAGCGTTCCCGTGCGCGCTCCCGCCGCCGATGGCTGGAAGCGCACATCCACTTCGCAGAACGTTCCCTGGGCGATCGTTCGATTCGCTGCACACGGCGTAGTGATGCCCGCTGTGCTGAGCGGAAACTCGGCGGCCGACGTGGCCGAGGCGAGCACTGCCGGACCCGGTCCGTTGTTGGTAAAGCGGATTCGCTGAACAGTCTGCGACACCTGGTTCACCAGAACGAGGTTCTGGAAGGTGTAACTGGCGGTCGATGCCACCACCAGCGGTATCGCGGCGACACCCGTGCCGTTCAGCGTTACCGTTCCCGCTGCTCCAGCGTTGTGGTTGATCGTCAGCGTTCCGTTGGCCGCGCCCAGGGCAGTCGGCGTGAACGTGACCGCGATCGTGCAGGTCTGATTGATCGACAGCGCCGCGCAGTTGTTGGCAGTCGCGGCATACGAGCCGGTGGCCGTCACGCTCATGACGGTCAGCGTGCCGCCGGCGTCGTTGCGCACGGTGACGTTCTGCGCCGCGCTGGTCGTGCCAGTCGCCGCAGTGAACGTCAGCGAGGCCGGCGTCGAGAAGAACACCGGTGTGTTGCCCGCACCGCTGCCGCTCAACGGCACCGTCACGGTGCCTGTGGCGTTGTTGGAGGCAATCACGAGCGAGCCAACGCGCGCTCCGAGGTCGCCCGGCGTGAACGTATAGGTGATCGTGCAACTGGCAGCCGGTGCCACCGGGCCGGCGTTCGGGCAAGTCCCGCCGCGCGTGAATTCCGTCGCGTTGGCGCCGGAGGTGGTAATCGAGGTGATATCGAGCGCGAGCGTGCCTGCGTTGGTCAGCGTGATCGTTTCCGCCGCGCTGGTGGCACTCACTAGCGTGTTCGGGAACGCGACCGACGTCCGCGTCAGCGAGATCGTCGGCACCGGCGAAGCCACGGCAGCACCGACCACAGGCATTGCGATCGCAGGCACGTGCGTTTCGGCGAACGCGATGTTCAGCGTCGCAGCCCGCGCACTACCCACCGCCGTCGGCTTGAAGATGACCTGGATCGTGCAACTCGACGCCGCTGCGGGGACAGCCAGACCGTTGGCGCAGGTGCCGCCCGAGATCCGGAAGTCGGCTGCATTGGCACCGGTGATTGTCAGTGCATTGGTCGTCGCCAGCGTAAAAGGAATTGCGCTTCCAACGTCGTGCGACACGGTGACCGTCAACGGGGCGCTGTCGACGCCGACCGCCGTGCTAGGAAAGCCGAGTGCCTGCGTACTGATCTTGGCCCGCGCCGCAGGTGTTGCGCCGACGGCAGCGAGGTAAAGCTGAAGGTCGTTGAGGTCGGTCCCATTGAGGATGGCGTTGCCCCCCGAGCCGAAGATGTCTCTCATTCCGCCCAGGTTGGCGTCGATCGCGTTTTGGATCATGGCTGCCGTTTTGCCAACCTTCATCGGCAGTCCCGTCGCCGGATCGGTGTGGCACGACGCGCAGGCAGGCAGGCTCGGACGGGCCTTGACCGCGGCGGCGTTCCACCAGAGGTCACGGCCACGCGTGGCTTGCGCGTAACTGTCTGCATGCACGATGACGAGTCCCAGCCCGAGAGCCAGGCCGAACGTCACTGACTTCATGGCCTGCCACATGTCAGTTCCTTTCGGCACGGCGCAGGGGTACAAGACCTGCCAGCAGCAGGAGCGCTACCCAATGGAGACTCCCACCGCCGCCCGATGACGGCGCTACGGCAGCACTCGTGGCCGGCGGAGCGACCGCGACACTTCCTGCGAGGGGCACGAGAGAACTAGCCGTCGTTGTCGCGAGTCCGATGGAAGCCGTGCGCGTCAGCGAGGAGCCTGCCAACGGCGTGAAGGTGACGTTGATCGTGCAACTGCCGACGTTGGGTTGGAGAGTGGTTGCCGGGCAGCTCGACGTGGTTACGCGGAAGTCCGCCGCATCGCCGCCGGTCGCGAGAGTGACCGCGTTGTTGGTGGCGAACGTGAGTGCGGCCGTCCCGGTGTTGCGGATCGTGACCGTAGCGCTGGCCGAGGCGCCGACCGCTGTGGCGGGAAATATCGCGCCGCCCGTGGGCGAGTAGCTGATGATCGGAGCCGGACCGGCCAGGCCCGCGATGTAGGCCGCGATGTCGTTGCGGTTCGTCGTGCTCAGCAAGGCCGCAAAACTCTGCATGCCAGTCACATTGCCCTCGAGATCGGCGCCGTTCAGCGCCGCGTTCAGAGCGGCGAGCGCCTTGTCGAAGCTCATTCCAGCCGGCGCGCGCGCGGTGATGTCGCCCCGCGCCTTCGTGACCGTGTGGCAGCCGGAGCATCCATTCGAGTTCCACAGCAACTCGCCGGTATTCGAGTTGCCGGGCAGCGTCGACTGCGCCCAGACGACCGACGCCATCGTGGCCAAGGGCACGATCAGGACAAGGTTCCTCCAAACTCGAAACTTCTGGCTCATTCCCGATTCGCTCTTTGCTCGCAGGTGGCACGTACGAACGCGACGCACCGGCGCGCGTCGCCGTGCGTGAATTGTCATTGAGCGGGAATGGACTTTCGATCCGCCTTACGTCTTAGCGCCGGCGTTTCGGCACCGGCGGATCATCCGAATGCACTACCTTGCGGGTCAGGTCGCGAGTGCCTGAGCCAGGTCGCGCTGGATATCGCCGATTGACTCGAGCCCGACGGCGATGCGGATCAGACCCTCACGGATGCCGGCGCGTTCGCGTGCCTCGGCGCTGATGCGCCCGTGCGTCGTGCTCGCGGGGTGGGTGATCGTCGTGCGCGTGTCCCCGAGATTGGCCGTGATCGACATCAGCCGCACCCGGTCGATCGTGGCCCAGGCGCAGGCGCGAGCCGCCGCCGGCGTGTCGCCGTGGACCTCGAAAGCCACGACAGCGCCGCCACTCGCCTGCTGCCGCGCGCAAAGTTCCGCCTGGCGATGCGATGGCAGGCCAGGATAGTGCACCCGCGCGACCTGCGGCTGCGCGGTCAGCCACTGCGCAAGTTCCAGCGCGGCGGCGCTCTGCGCGCGCAGGCGAAGCCCCAGGGTCTCGAGGCCCTTCAGCAGCACCCAGGCATTGAATGGCGATAGGCTGGGCCCGGTCGTGCGCAGCACAGGCAGCACCTGCTCGCGTATGAACTTCTGCGAGCCCAGCACCGCGCCGCCGAGCACCCTGCCCTGCCCGTCGAGGTACTTCGTGGCGGAATGGATCACCGCGTCCACACCGAACTCGAGCGGCCGCTGCAAGACCGGGGTGCAGAAGCAGTTGTCGACGACGGTGAGCGCGCCGATCTCGCGCCCCAGCGCCGCAAACGCGGTGAGATCGACGATTTCCATCAGCGGATTCGATGGCGTTTCACAGTAGAGCAGCCGCGTCCGCGGCGTCACGGCAGCGCGCCACGAGGCGGGGTCCGTGGCGTCGACGTAGCTGACGTCAATGCCGAAGCGCACCAGCACCGTCGAGAAAAGTTGCACCGTCGCGCCGAAGACATTGGCGGCGCACACGACGTGGTCCCCGGTCTTCAGCGTGGCCAGGCAGGTCGCCATGATCGCCGCCATGCCGGAAGCAGTGGCGATGCACTCCTCCGCACCTTCGAGCGAAGCGAGCCGCTGTTCGAACATGCGCACCGTCGGATTCGTGAAGCGCGAGTAGACGTAGCCTTCTTCCGCACCCGAGAACCGCGCCGCCGCCTGTGCCGCGCTGTCGAAGACAAAGCTGGAAGTCAGAAAGACCGCTTCGCTGTGCTCGTTGAACGGCGTGCGCATCGTCCCGGCACGCACGGCGCGGGTGTCGAAATCAAAGTCGGGAGGTGTGATGTGATCGGCCATAAAAAAACCCGCCGGCGTCAGCGCGGCGGGTTCTTTTGAGCCCCTCGCTTTAGCCGCATTTGTTAAGCGCCCGCAAGCTGAGACTTCAAATCGGCGCGATAAATAAATTGTATACGAGAACCTGGTTGCTCAGTCCGCCGATGCCAGGTTGAGGTTCAGCTGCGTCCGCAGTTCGATGTCAGCAGCATCGGCTGCCTGGCGACTTGCCTCCAGGCGGTCGAGGTATTCGGGCGTGACGTCGCCGGTGATGTAGACACCATCGAAGCAGCTCGCCTCGAAACTGGTGAGATGGGGCCCCAGTTCCGCGACCGACCGCTTCATCGCATCGATGTCCTGGTAGACGAGCCCATCGGCCTCGATCATGCGACGGATCTCTTCGTCGGTGCGGTCGTGCGCGATCAATTCGTTGCGCGTCGGCATGTCGATGCCGTAGACATTGGGAAAGCGCACCGGCGGCGCCGCGGAGGCGAAGATCACCTTGTTTGCTCCCGCCTCGCGTGCCATGTGCACGATCTCGCGCGATGTCGTGCCCCGGACGATCGAATCATCCACCAGCAGCACGTTCTTGCCCTTGAACTCGGTCGGCAGTGCATTCAGCTTCTGCCGAACGCTCTTACGCCGCACGGCCTGGCCCGGCATGATGAAGGTGCGGCCCACATACCGGTTCTTGAAGAACCCCTCCCGGAACTCCAGACCGAGCTTCATCGCCAGCTGCATCGCCGCCGGCCGCGAAGTGTCCGGAATCGGCATCACGACATCGATGTCACCAGTGCCAAACTGGCGCATGATCTTCTCCGCCAGGTGCTCGCCCATTTTCAGGCGGGACGCATACACACTGACACCATCGATAACGGAGTCCGGTCGGGCGAAGTAGACATACTCGAAGATGCAGGGATTCAGCGAATGGCGCTCCGCGCACTGCTGGGCGTGAAAGTTGCCCTCGAGGTCGACGAACACCGCTTCACCGGGTCCGACGTCGCGCACGAACTTGAATCCAAGACCCTCCACCGCGACCGATTCGCTCGCCACCAGGTACTCGGTGCCGCTGTCGGTCTCGTTGACGCCATAGCAGAGCGGCCGGATCCCGAACGGATCACGGAACGCGACGATGCCGTGGCCGGCGATGTGGGCGACGCACGCGTAGGCGCCACGAACCCGGCGGTGCAGGCCCGCAACCGCGCGAAAGATCGTGGCCGGATCCAGCGTGTAGCTCGAGCTCTGTTCCTGCAGCTCGTGCGCCAGCACGTTGAGCAGCACTTCGGAATCCGACGTCGTGTTGATGTGGCGCCGGTCGATGCGGAACATCTCGCTCTTGAGCTGTTCCGCGTTGGTCAGGTTGCCGTTGTGGCCGAGCGTGATGCCGAAGGGCGCGTTCACATAAAACGGCTGCGCTTCTTCCGGACTGGTGGCAGAGCCGGCCGTCGGGTAACGGACGTGCGCGATGCCGGCGTTGCCAGCGAGGTTGCGCATGTTCCGGGTGCGGAAGATCTCCCGCACCATCCCGTTGCCCTTCCACATTGAAAACGTGTTGCCGGAGCCGGTGGCAATTCCCGCAGCATCCTGACCTCGGTGCTGCAGCAGTTGCAGAGAGTCATACAGCAACTGATTCACCGGGCCGGTCGCAACGACTCCGACGATCCCGCACATCTCAGTTCTCCCCTTTTGCCGCGCGTGGCACGTAACGCGCCAGGGATTCCGGCAGCAACGGCGAGGCGAATCGTACGCTTGCCTGCGCCCACGGCAATAGCGAAGACGCCTGCCACCACGTCTGGCGCGGGGCACCGGCGGCGACGGCGACCAGCACGACAAGTCCGATGACAATCACTCCGCGCACTACACCGAACAGGCCGCCCAGCATTCGATCTTCGATGGAGAGCTTCGCCGCGCTGAGCGCCGCACGCAGCAATGCAGCCACCAGCGCTGCGCCGAGCAAAGTTCCGACCACGATCACGAGGCCCGCGAGCGCCGTCCGAGCGCCGAGAGGCAACTCCAATGGCAACCAGTTCCCGATCGGCGCCGCGAACTGAAGTGCCAGCAGCACACCGACGATCCACCCGGCGAGAGCGAACATCTCGCGCACAACACCGCGCACGACCCCAAGCAACACCGACAGGGCGAGCGTTAAAACGATGGCCCAGTCGATCGGTGTCATCCGCCTAGGGCGTAACGATGTTGGCGCTGATGCCGAGCGACTTGAGCCGGGTACGCACCCGCTCGGCCTCTTCGCGCGTCGCGTAGGGTCCGACCCGCACCCGGTAGCGCAAGCCCTCGGCCGTCTGGACGCCTTCCGTGTAGGGCGGAAGACCCGCCTTCTTGAGCCGCTCCGACAGGTCCCGGGCCGCGGCTTCGCTCGATGTCGCTGCCGCCTGAACGGCGAACTTCCCGCCCTTGGTTGGCGCAGGAATGACCTCAGCGGCCTTGCCTTCAAGCGCAGCGCGGGCCTGTTGCTCCTCGGACGTCGCGGGCGGTGCCGGGCGTGCCGTGTCCTTCTTGGCCGAATCCGTTGACTCTTTCTTTGCGGCCTCCGCCGGCCCTTTCTTCGCGGCCACGGGAGCCGCTGCGGCATCGGCAGCAGGCAAGTTGGCCGCCGGTGCCGCAGGTGCCGCATCGGGCGGCGGCAATGGGACGTTCTCCGGCGCCGGCACCGGCGGCAGGGTTAGTCGCGGCGAAAACTTGGATTTCTCGCTGGGGATGTCGATCGGAATGTTGTCCGGCACCTGCTTGGGCTCGGGATCGAGCACCATCGGCACGACGATGATCACCAGCAGCAGCAGTGCGGCCGCGCCAATCAGACGGCGTCGCGCCCGCGTGCGCAACGTCGCGGCGGGATCCGCGCGCGTGCCCGGGTCGTCATCGCCGGTGGCGGAACGGGAGGAGCGGGGCGGAGCGGCGTCATCAGCCTTGGGTTTACGACGCCAAAAAGCCAAAGACATCCGCGCTCCAGTTGTGGTCCTCAAGCTCCCAGCCGACGCTCCGCGCGAATCACACGCATCACATCCGCCACGGTGAGGAAGGAACCGAAGGCGAGAATTCTATCATCGGCACCTGCGTGGTCCCGCGCGTAGGCGTAGGCGTCGGCGACGGAATCGTGTTCGGTCACCGATGGCGGCGTCGGTCCGCCGACCATGCGACGCACGATCGCCGCAGTTTCGGCCGCGGACGAGCCGCGCGGGCCAGATGTGGAGCCGATGTGCCAGTGGTCGACACGCGCGCCCAGCCTGGCGACCACGCCGCCGATGTCCTTGTCGCGCAGCATGCCAAACACCGCATGCGTGTCGGGGAAGAAGCCCATGTTGTCGAGGTTGTCGGCCAGAACCGCGGCCGCATGCGGGTTGTGCGCCACATCGAGGATCGTCGTCGGCCGACCGGGCAGCACCTGGAATCGCGCCGGGAGTTCAACGGTCAAGAGACCGTGTCGTACGGCCTGCTGCGACACCGGAAGCCGGTCCTCGAGCGCCTCCAGCGCCGCCAGCGCGCCTGAAGCATTCAACAGCTGGTTCGCACCGCGCAACGCCGGATACGGCAGGCCGCTGCGGCGGCGCTGACGTCCGCCGTAAGCCCACTGCTGGCGGTCACCCTGGTAGTTGAAGTCGCTGCCAAAGCGCCAGAGATCCGCCCCGATCGCCCGCGCATGGTCGAGCAGCGACTGCGGTGGATGCGGATCGCTGCAGATCGCCGGCCGGTCGGGACGGTAGATATGGGCCTTCTCGAAACCGATCTCTTCACGCGTCGGGCCGAGGTAGTCCATGTGGTCCAGGTCGACCGAGGTGACGATCGATACGTCGGCATTGATCAGGTTGACGGCGTCGAGCCGTCCTCCGAGCCCGACCTCCAGCACAGCGGCGTCGAGCCGTGCCGCCGCGAACAAGCGCAGGATCGCGAGCGTCGTGAACTCGAAGTAGGTCAGTGACACCTCGCCCCGCGCCGCCTCGACCGCCTCGAACTGCTCAACCAGCATCGCATCGGAAACATCAGCGCCCCCGACGCGTGCTCGTTCGTTGAAGTCAAGCAGGTGCGGCGACGTGTAAAGCGCCGTGCGATATCCGCTAGCGCGCAGGATGCTTTCCAGCATCGCGCACGTCGACCCCTTGCCGTTCGTTCCGCCGACGACAATCGTCGGAGCGTCGAGTCTCAGCGCCAGCCGGTCCGCGACGACCCGGACGCGATCCAGGCCGAGGTCGATGCCCTTCGGGTGCAGGCGCTCGAGGCGTTCGAGCCAGGCCGCAAGCGAAAGCGTTGTCAAGAAGTGCTATGCCCGGCCCCGACGGAGCCGGCTCCCCTGAACGTCAGCTGATCGCGTCGGCCGGCTGCCGCAGCAGCAGCGCCAGCAGGCGAGCGATCTCGTCACGCATCTCGCGGCGATCGATGATCATGTCGATCGCGCCCTTTGTCAGCAGGAACTCCGCACGCTGGAACCCTTCCGGCAATTTCTCGCGCACCGTCTGCTCGATCACACGCGGGCCGGCGAATCCGATCAGGGCCTTCGGCTCGGCGATGACGACATCTCCCATGAACGCGAAGCTGGCTGAGACTCCGCCCATGGTCGGATCGGCCAGCACCGAAACAAACGGCAGCTTCGCTTCGGCCAGGCGCGCGATCATCGCCGTCGTCTTCGCCATCTGAAACAGTGAAAGCAGCCCTTCCTGCATGCGCGCACCGCCGGTGGACGTGATGCAAATGAACGGCACCTTCTGCTCGATCGCGGTATCGACGCCGCGCACAAAGCGTTCGCCCACGACGGAGCCCATCGAACCGCCCATGAACTGAAACTCAAAGCAGGCGACCACCACAGGAACCGCGCGGATCGCGCCACCCATGACGACGAGCGCGTCGGTCTCTCCGGTTTCCTCCATGGCCTCGCGCAGACGTTCAGTGTACTTGCGGCTGTCCTTGAACTTGAGGGCATCGACGGGCACGACTTCCTGCCCGATTTCGTAACGGCCTTCGGCGTCCATCAACCCATCGAGCCGCGGCCGCGCACCGATGCGCAGATGATGGGCGCATTTCGGGCACACCATCAGTGTCTTCTCGAGTTCCGCGCTGTAAAGCACCGCCTCGCAGCCGGGACACTTGGTCCACAGGCCCTCGGGGACAACCTTGCGCGTGGAGCCTTCTTCCCGCTTGATGCGCGGCGGAAGGATCTTGTCGATCCAGCTCATCGGCAACCTCCGGACGACGTCATGCGGATCAGCCCGCGGAAAAGGCTCGACATCTTCATGCGGCCGCGCGGATCTTCATGGCGTCGAGCGCCTGGCGAAACCCCGCGACCAGCGCCTCCACGGCCTCGACAGCACGCTCGCGCGGCACCGCTTCCATTTCCTCGATCAGCCGCGAACCGATGACGACCGCATCGGCAATCTGCGCCACCGCGACGGCACTCGCCGCATCGCGGATGCCGAACCCGACACCGACAGGAACCTCGGTGTGCCGGCGTATCAGCGGCAGCTTGGCCGCCACGCTGGCAACGTCGAGATGACCGGCCCCGGTAATGCCCTTCAGGCTGACGTAGTACAGGTAGCCGGACGCATGGCGCGCCACCTCCTCGATGCGTGCGTCGGTCGAGGTCGGCGCCAGCAGGAAGATCGGATCGATTCCTGCCGCGCGCATGGTTGCGGCAAACTCGGCGCACTCCTCCGGCGGATAGTCGACGACAAGCACGCCGTCGACTCCGGCGGCGCGCGCCGCTTCAGCGAACTCGCTGCGACCCATGCGTTCGATCGGATTGGCGTAGCCCATCAGCACGACCGGCATGGCGGTGTCGGTCTGCCGGAACTGGCGCACGAACTCGATCGTCTGCCGCAGCCCGACGCCGTTCCTGATCGCGCGCTCGGTCGCACGCTGGATTACCGGACCATCGGCCATCGGATCGGAAAATGGAACCCCGAGTTCGATGACATCGGCTCCTGCGCGCGCCAGCGCCAGCATCAGCGGCACCGTGAGTTCGGCCGATGGATCACCGGCCGCGATGTACGGAATCAGGCCTTTCCGGCTTGCGGCTTTCAGATCCGCAAAGCGCCTGGCGATGCGCGACATCAGGCTTTCCTCCGATAGGCGAGTGTGGCCTCGCGGCAGGATGCGCGGCAGAAGAATTCCAGGCCACTCGCTTCCGCGACGATGTGCAGGTCCTTGTCGCCCCGACCCGAGAGATTCACCAGCAGCACTTGTCACGCGGCAGCGTCGGCGCGAGCTTTGCGGCATACGCCAGCGCGTGGCTCGACTCCAGCGCGGGAATGATCCCTTCGATCCGGCAGCAGTCGTGGAACGCCTTCAGCGCTTCCTCGTCGGTCGCACCGACATACTCGGCCCGGCCGCTGTCCTTCAGCCATGCATGCTCGGGCCCGACGCCCGGATAGTCGAGTCCCGCGCTCACCGAGTGCGTTTCGGTGATCTGGCCGTTCTCGTCCTGCAGCAGGTAGCTGCGGTTACCGTGCAGCACGCCCGGCGTTCCGCGCTGCAGGCTGGCGGCGTGGCGCATCGTTGTCAGCCCCTCGCCAGCGGCCTCGACGCCAACCAGCTTCACCTGCTCGTGCGGGATGTAGTCGTAGAAGATGCCCATCGCGTTGCTGCCGCCGCCCACGCAGGCGATCACATAGTCAGGCTGCCGCCCGACCATCTCGGGCATCTGCCACAGGCACTCCTTGCCGACGACCGAATTGAAGTCGCGCACCATCATCGGGTACGGATGCGGTCCGGCGACGGTGCCGATGATGTAAAACGTGTTCTCGACGTGGGTCACCCAGTCGCGCATCGCTTCGTTCAGCGCATCCTTCAGCGTGCGCGAACCGCTCTCGACGGGCACGACCTCGGCGCCCAGCAGTTTCATGCGATACACGTTGGCCGCCTGGCGACCGACGTCTTCGCTCCCCATGTACACGACGCACTTCATGCCGTAGCGCGCCGCGACAGTCGCCGTGGCCACGCCATGCTGTCCGGCGCCAGTTTCCGCGATCACACGCGGCTTGCCCATGCGCCGGGCGAGCAGCGCCTGACCGATCGTGTTGTTCACCTTGTGCGCGCCGGTGTGATTCAGGTCCTCGCGCTTGAGATAGATCTGCGCACCGCCCAGTTCTTGGCTCCAGCGCCGGGCATGGTAGATCGGGCTCGGGCGGCCGACATAGTGCTTGAGTTCACTGCGAAACTCGGCGACGAACTCCGGATCGTTCTGATACTTCGCGTACGCATCGCGCAGTTCCTCGAGCGCGTGCATCAGTGTTTCGGCGACGAACACGCCGCCGTACGGTCCGAAATGGCCGCGTTGGTCTGGCAGGTCGTAGGGCTTCATGCAGATAGGGCCTGGTCGGCGGCCCGGATGGCCGCGATGAATTGGTTCATGCGCACTGAGTTCTTCAGTCCTGGAGCATCTTCGACGCCGCTGCTGACATCGACGGCATAGGGCCGAACGCGCCGTATCGCATCGCCGACATTGCCCGGCACGAGGCCTCCGGCCAGCACCAGCGGCTTCGAACGCCGCAAAGGAATGCGGTTCCAGTCGAACGTGCTGCCACTGCCACCATAACCGGCCGACGGTGCATCGAGCAGCATCGCCGCCGCCGACGGGAAATGGCGCTCGGAGTCTAACAAATCGACTCCCTCTTCCATCCGCAGCGCTCGAACGTACGGGTGCCCGTAGCGGCTGCAGGCCGCCTCGTGCTCATCGCCGTGGAACTGCAACAGGGCGTTTGGGACGGCGGCCAGCGCATCCTCGATGAGGTCGGACGGTGCGTTGACGAACAACAACACCGGAGTGACAAAGGGCGGCAGGCCCCGAGTCAGGGGACGCAGGCGAGCCGGCGCGACATGGCGCGGGCTCTTGGCATAGCAGTTGAAGCCCAGCGCATCGGCACCGGCGGCAACCGCCGCCTCGACATCGGCCTCACGCGTCAGGCCGCAGATCTTGATCCGTGTTCGCATTCAACCAGTGCGGGACCAAGGCCCCGGGCAACGGCAAGTCGAATCGGTCATCGTACTCGACCCGGGCGAGGTAAAGGCCTTCCGCCCCGAGCGTCGGCGCGGCACGAGTGCGGTCGCGCGCCGCAAGCAGTTCAACGATCCAGTCGGGCGTGTGGCGCCCGGTGCCGACGTAGACCAGGGCTCCCACGATGTTTCGCACCATGTGGTGCAGGAAGGCATTGGCGGTCGTGCTTACACGAATCCAACGCCCGAACCTTCGCACCGAGAGTTCGTGCAATTCGCGTACCGGCGAAGCGGCCTGGCACTCGGCCGCGCGGAACGAGCTGAAGTCGTGCGTCCCGAGCAGATGGTTGGCGGCGCGTTGCATCGCGGCTTCGTCGAGCGACCGAACGATCCAGGTCGCGCGCCCATGAGCAAGTGGCGATCGGACCGCGTCGTTCAAGATCCAGTAGTCGTACCGCCGACGCCGCGCCGCAAAGCGCGCGTTGAAGTCTTCCGGCACGACGCGCGCCCAGCGCACCGCAACGGCGGGAGGAAGAAAGCGATTGGCGCCGCGCACCCATGCAGTCAGGGGTCGCTCGGCGCTCGTGTCGAAATGAATGACCTGATCGAGCGCATGTACGCCAGCGTCCGTGCGTCCGGCGCAGATCGTCGAGACAGTGCCGCCCGCAATTTCCGCCAGGGCACGCTCGACAGCGTCCTGCACCGAACGGCCGTCCGCCTGGGTCTGCCAGCCGTTGAAGCTGGCGCCGTCATACTCGATGCCGAGCGCGATGCGCACGGGATGCGCCCCGAGGCGGCCCGGCGGGCTTTCGCCCGCCGCGTTCAACCTTCGATCTGCTTGATCAGTTCAACGGCGGCCTGACGTTGCTCGCGCGTGCCGTCGCGCATCACTTCGTCCAGCAGTTCACGCGCCCCGTCCTTCACCCCCAGGTCGATATACCCGCGGGCGAGGTCGAGCTTGGTGGCCATCTGCTGTGCCAGCGCGCTGCCGGGTTCGGTCTCGCCCCGCTTCGTTGTCGGGTTGAGGCTGACCGCGGACAGGTCGAAGTCGATCAGCGGCACCGTGGCCTGGTCCGTGTTGGCTGTCAGGCGCTGGGCCTGTTCGTCGGGCAGAGCCCCGATATCGGCGGTCACGGGCTGCTTCTTGCCGATGACGGTCGGACGCGACAGTGCTTCAGTGGTCACCGGCGTCGGCATCTTGGTCGACGGAATGTTCAGGTCGAGGTCCGGAATCAGGCCGGCACCGGTCGCAGTCGGCTGCATCACCGGCGACGTTGGTGGCAAGGCGATGCCCAGGTCGGCGAGTACCGGCGGCTCGGTGCGGCCCACCGGACTGGTTGGCTTGAATCCGAAGTCCATTTCCGTCGGGCGCGTCGGCGCATCGAGCGTCGGCATCTTCGTCGGCGGATCGAGGTTCATCTTGGTGGGACCAAGATCGAAATCGAGCGACGCGAAATCGGGCGCCGCTGCAGCAGCCGGGGCAGGCGGAGTCAGGCCCGTGGTCGGCTGCCCACCTGGCAGGGTCGCGCGGAACTGCGTCGTCGGCGCCGACGTCGTCATCGGTCCAGACATCTTGGTGTCAGCCGGCATCTTCGTATCACCGACGGACATCGTCGTATCGGCGCCGGTCATGCGGGTGTCGACGACCATCTTGGTCAGCGGAGGAGCGTTGCCTCCGGCGTCCATGACGGAATCGGCGCCACGCAGCCCACCGAGATCGAGACCGGACGTCGGGCTACCGCCCAGCGTCGAGGGGCCACGTCCCTTGGTGTTCGGATCGAGACGGAAGCCCGTGGTCGGCCCGCGGCCAACCGTATCGGGCGCTGCACCGGCAAACATCGGATGGTTCGGATCGACCGCGTGGCCGAGCTTGATGGCTTTTTCCCAGTCCTCGCCGGCTCCACCGGTACGGTCGCGCAGATCTTCGATCATCGCCATGAACGATGCCTTGTCGCCGCGTCGCGAGAAAATCTCGAGCAACTTGACGCGGACCGCATGGCGATCGGGCTGCATGCGCAGCGCTTCCTTGAGGATGTCCTCGGCCTGCTCTTCGCGACCGTAGGCGATGTACACATCGGCCTCGGCGACGGGATCGACCTCGTTCGAGTCGAGCTGCGAAGCGGCTGGGATGAAGCTCGAGTTGAAAGTGCTGGTGCCGGTATCGACGCTCTGGCCACCGGTGGCGCCAAACAGCGAATTGGCTTGAAGCCCTTCCTCGGTGTCCTTGAACTTGCTGCTGCCTTCGGCCTTGCGCTTGCGATACCAGCTCCAGCCGAAGAGACCCGCCAGCAGCGCGACGATGCCCGCCAGGCCAAGCTGCGTCGTAGTGTTGCCGAGCAGGTCATCCATGAAGCCCGGCTCTTCCGCCGGCGGCGGTGGGGGCGGTGCCGCTTTCTTGACGGGTGCTGGTGCAGGTGCCGGAGCGGCGGCAACCGGCGCCTCGGCCTTGGTAGCTTCGGCCTTCATGGGCTCAGGGCGGCGGCGCGGGGGGCGGCGGTGTCGGCGCCATTGCGGCCGCAACCGGCGCCGGAGTCGGAGCCGGCGGAGCCACGACCGGGGCGGGCGGCGGCGGCGCGGCGACCGGAGCTGCCTTGGCCTGTTCCGCCTGCTTCTGAGCCTGCGCACCCGCCTTGCTCTGTACTTCGAGCGCCTTCTGGATCGCGTCGTTGGTTTTCTTCAACTGCGCGGCGCGTTCCTGCTCTTCCTTCAGCGCCCGCTGCTTCGCCGCGGCCTCGTCGGCCTTCGTGGCGGCCGCAGCCGCGGCCGTAGCCTTGTCATCCGCCTTGGCGATCTTCAGCTGGTCGCCACCTGGCTTTGCGGTTGCGCTGCGGTCTTCGACTTTGGTCGTGACCTGACCTCCGCCGGCGGCTGCCGCCGGGGCCTTGGCCACTGGAGCCGCTCCGCCGGCCGCCTGCGCAAGCCGACTGCGATATGCGGCAAAGTCGGCACTCTGGGCGACGACTTCCCTGCGCGCATCGGGCGTCGATACTCCAGCCGCCTCGGCGTCGCTGGGGATCGAGAGCTGCGCGCCGGCACGCAGCAGATTCATATTGTTATTGATGAAGGCTTCGGGATTCGCGCGGAAGAGTGCGACCAGCATCTGGTCCAGCGATGCCGCGCTGCGGTTCTGGTTGGCGATCTTGCCGAGCGTATCGCCCGACTTGACGGTGTAACTGCCGCCCGAGGCGGTCGACGGCGCCGGTGCAGCCTTCGGCGCAGGCGCGGGGATCGGGGCCGGGGCCGGGGCGGCCGCCATCGGCGCAGTCGGGGCCGGGGCCGGCGCGGCAGCTCGCGGGGCTGGCATGGGTGGCACGGGCGCGGCGGCGACCGGCGCCGGTGGCGCGGCAGGCGCCACGATGTCGGGCTGCAACTTAAGGGCCGGCGGATCCAGCAGGACGGTGTACTCACGGATCACGCGCCCGGTGGCCCACGTGAGTTCGATCATCACATCCAGATACGGCTCGTTGACCGGCTGCGCCGAACTGATGCGCACGACATAGTTGCCATCCGAGCGCCGATCGAGTGCAAAGCGCAGGTTCGTCAGCGCGGCGTTGTATTCGAGGTTAGCGGCCCGGAACGCTGCAGGCGGCGCCAGTCGCACCGCCAGGGTGGGCGCCTCATCGCGACCGACCGAGGTGACCTCCAGTTCAGCTCGCAGTGGCTGCCCGAGGCCGGACTGGACGGAAAGGCGACCAAGCCCCGCTGCGTCCACAGCGGGCGACGCCAGCCCGATACCGAACGCAAGCGAAAGCGCGCACCACATGGGCGCGCGCGAGAATTTGTCGGATGGCATTCCGCCCCCTGCCTTATCAGAATCGTTTTTCGAACATAACATCATGGACTTAGGGCGGCAAGCTTAGAAATAGCCGTAACTCACGCCTTTATGTGAGAAATGGAATCGGACCGTCGTGTGGCCCGCAACACCGACTGCCGTATGTCAGAGCTTGCCCAGCAGAATGCGCAGCATCCGCCTCAACGGCTCGGCCGCCCCCCACAGCAGCTGGTCGCCGACCGTGAACGCACCAAGGTAATCGGCACCCATCGCAAGCTTGCGCAGCCGCCCGATGGGGATTGACATCGTGCCCGTCACGGCCGCAGGCGTCAGTTCGCGAATGCTCGCGTCCTTCGTGTTTGCGATGAGCTTCACCCATGCATTGTCGGTGCGGATCATCTCCTCGATGTCCTTGAGCGGGACATCGCGCCTGAGCTTGATCGTCAGCGACTGCGAGTGGCAGCGCATCGCGCCGATGCGCACGCAAATGGAGTCGATCGGCGTGGCGGTCGAACCGAAACCCGGCCCGCGACCGAGGATCTTGTTGGTCTCGGCGCCGCCCTTCCACTCCTCGAGGCTGGTGCCGTCGCCTCGGTCGGCGTCGATCCAAGGAATCAGGTTGCCGGCGAGCGGGACGATGAAGTGTTGCGTCTCGTCGTCGCCAAGCGCGCGCTGCTTGCCGCTGATGCGGCGGTCGATCTCGAGGATCGCACTGGCCGGATCGGCCAGCAGATCGCGCACTTCGAGGTTGAGCGTGCCGAACTGCGTCAGCAACTCTCGCATGTGCTGCGCGCCGCCGCCGGACGCGGCCTGGTAGGTGGTGCAGGTCATCCACTCAACCAGATCCTTCTTGAACAGCGCCCCGACTCCCATCAGCATGCAGCTCACCGTGCAGTTGCCGCCGATGTAATTTCTTATACCGCGCTTCAGCGCCGCGTCGATGACCGGGCGATTGACCGGGTCGAGAATGATGACCGCATCGTCTGCCATGCGCAGCGGCTTGGCGGCGTCGATCCAGTAGCCGTTCCAACCTGTCGCGCGCAGCTTCGGATAGACCTCCTTCGTGTAGTCCGTTCCCTGGCAGGTTATGACGACGTCCTGTGCCGACAGCGCAGCGATGTCGGCGGCATTCTTCAGCGACTTCTGCGCGCGCGGCACCGCCGGCGCAGCACCGCCGGCGTTCGACGTGCTGAAAAAGGTCGTGTCGACCAGGTCGAAGTCCTTCTCGGCGCTCATGCGATCCATCAGGACCGATCCCACCATGCCGCGCCACCCGACGATGCCTAACTTCATATCAGCCTCTTGCCCATTTGTTGTCCAACGATGTCCATCATCCCAATGCCGCGACGACCGCGTCGCCCATCGCCGCCGTGCCGACTGCGTCTACACCGGGCGCTGCGATATCCGCGGTCCGCAGCCCTTGCGTCAGGACCTTGCGCACCGCGGACTCGATGCGGTCCGCTTGCGGCGCACGGTTGAGCGAATAGCGCAGCATCATCGCCGCCGACAGGATCGTCGCCAGCGGATTGGCGATGCCCTTGCCAGCGATGTCCGGCGCACTGCCGTGCGATGGCTCGTACAGCCCCTGCCCGCGCTCGTTGAGCGAAGCCGAGGGCAGCATGCCGATCGAGCCGGTCAGCATTGCCGCTTCGTCCGAGAGTATGTCGCCGAACATATTGCCGGTCACGATCACGTCAAATTTCTTCGGTGCCTTGACGAGCTGCATGGCCGCGTTGTCGACATACATGTGCTCGAGTTCGACGTCTGCGTAGCCGGCATGGACTTCGGTGACGACGTCCTTCCAGAACTGGAAGGTCTCGAGCACGTTGGCCTTGTCGACACTGGTCACTTTGCTGCCGCGTTTGCGCGCCGCCTGGAAGGCGACGTGCGCAATGCGCTCGATCTCGGGCCGGCTGTAGCGCATCGTGTCGAACGCTTCGGGCGCTCCAGCGAAGGGTCCGTCCGGCGAGGTCCGGCGCCCGCGCGGCTGTCCAAAATAGATGTCGCCGGTCAGCTCGCGCACGATCAGGATGTCGAGGCCCGCGACCAGTTCCGGTTTCAGGCTCGAGGCCTGTGTCAGCTCCGCATAGCAGATGGCGGGACGGAAATTCGCGAACAGGCCCAGGTGCTTGCGCAGCCCAAGGATCGCTTGCTCCGGTCGAAGCGAACGCTCGAGCTTGTCGTATTTCCAGTCGCCCACAGCGCCGAAGAGCACGGCGTCGGCTGCCTGTGCGAGCCTGAGCGTGGCTTCCGGCAAGGGGTGGCCATGCGCGTCGAAGGCCGCGCCGCCGACATCGGCAAACTCGAACTCAAATGGTTCGTCGAGCACGCGCATGACCTTGACAGCCTCGGCAACGATCTCCTTGCCGATGCCGTCACCCGGCAGTACAGCGATCTTCATGTGACCCTCGTGCGGGGATTGGCTGGATCACCCCGCTCCTCCCCGCCGACAGGAACGAAGTGTTGGGTCAGCTCGTCTTGATTAGCCACGGCTGCCTGGCGAGCCGCTGTTTCTCGAACGCCTCGATCTTGACCTTGTGGCGCAAGGTCAGGCCGATGTCGTCCAGACCATTGACCAGGCAATACTTGCGGAACGGTGCAATGTCGAATCCGTGCTCGCGGCCGTCAGCCTCGATGAGCACCTGGCGCGGCAGGTCCACGGTCAGCCGATAGCCCACATGCGCCGCCACCTCATGAAAGAGCCGGTCGATGACCAGCTCCGGCAGCACCAGCGGCAACAGGCCGTTTTTCAGGCTGTTGTTGTAGAAGATGTCGGCAAAGCTGGGTGCGATGACGGCCCGGAAGCCGGACTGCTGCAGGGCCCACGGCGCATGCTCGCGCGACGAGCCGCAGCCGAAGTTCTTCCGCGCCAGCAGGATTGACGCACCCTGGTAGCGCACCTGGTTGAGCACGAAATCGGGATTCAATGGACGGCGTGAGTGGTCCATGCCCGGCTCGCCGTGGTCGAGATAGCGCCATTCGTCGAACAGGTTCGGGCCGAAGCCCGTTCGCCGGATCGACTTCAGGAACTGCTTCGGGATGATGGCGTCGGTATCGACATTGGAGCGGTCGAGTGGAGCGACCAGCCCGGCGTGAACGGTGAAGGCTTCCATGCCTACTTCTTAGCCTTTTCCTGGATCTTCTCGCCGGCCTTTTCCATGTCCTTGCCGAGGCCGGCCATCGTGTTGCAGCCGGCGAGCACGACGAGGGTGGCCATCAGAACGAAAAGCCGCTTCACTGGAGCCTCCTGACGTCGGCAAAGTGTCCTTCGATGGCAGCGGCCGCTGCCATCGCCGGCGAAACCAGATGAGTGCGGCCACCGGCACCCTGGCGGCCCTCGAAGTTACGGTTGCTGGTCGAAGCGCAGCGCTCGCCCGGTTCGAGGCGGTCGGAATTCATCGCCAGGCACATCGAGCAGCCGGGTTCGCGCCACTCAAAACCCGCAGCGCGAAAGACCTCGTGCAGCCCCTCGCGTTCGGCCTGTGCCTTCACCAGGCCGGAGCCCGGCACGACCATTGCCAGCTTTACGTTTGAGGCGACGCGCCGGCCAAGCCGTTTGACCACCCAGGCCGCTTCGCGCAGGTCTTCGATGCGCGAGTTGGTGCAAGACCCGATGAAGACCTTGTCGACATGGATGTCGGCAATACGCGTTTTCGGCGTGAGTCCCATGTAGCGCAGCGCGCGTTCGATGCCTTCACGCTTCACGGGGTCCTTTTCGGCATCCGGGTCCGGCACGGCTCCGTCGATCGTCGTCACCATCTCGGGTGACGTACCCCAGGTCACCTGCGGCCGGATCTCCTCGGCACGCAGTTCCACGACGCTGTCGAACCGAGCCCCGGGGTCGGACCGAAGCGTGCGCCACTGCGCCGCCGCCTGCTCGAACAGGGCGCCATGCGGGGAAAACGGCCGGCCACGCACGTAGTCGATCGTCTTCTCGTCGACCGCGACCAGGCCGGAGCGCGCGCCAGCCTCGATCGCCATGTTGCAGATCGTCATGCGGCCTTCGATGGACAGCGCCTCGATCGCCGAGCCGGCGAATTCGATGGCGTAACCGGTGCCGCCCGCCGTGCCAATGCGGCCGATGATCGCCAGGACGATGTCCTTGGCGGTGCAGCCCGCCGGCAGCTTGCCTTCGACCGCGACACGCATGTTTTTCGCTTTCTTCATCAGCAGCGTCTGGGTGGCGAGGACGTGCTCGACCTCGCTGGTGCCGATGCCGAAGGCGAGCGCTCCGAAGGCGCCGTGCGTGCTGGTATGCGAATCGCCGCAGACCACGGTCATGCCAGGCAGCGTCGCGCCCTGCTCCGGACCCATCACGTGCACGATGCCCTGTCGCTTGTCCAGGAAAGGAAAGTACGCAGCGGCGCCGTATTCGCGGATGTTGCTGTCCAGCGTGACGATCTGTTCTTTCGAGATCGGATCGGTGATGCCGTCGTAGCCGCGGTCCCAGCCCGTGGTCGGCGTGTTGTGATCGGCCGTTGCCACGATCGAGCTGATGCGCCACGGCGCGCGGCCGGCGACACGCAGTCCCTCGAAGGCCTGCGGACTTGTCACCTCATGGACCAGGTGGCGGTCAATGTAGAGCACAGTGGTGCCGTCGTCCTCGACGTGTACCACGTGGTCGTCCCACAGCTTGTCGTAAACAGTACGTGCGGCCATCGGCGGGTCGCGCCCTGGAGCGGGCGCCTGGAGATGCCTGCTGCTATGCGCAGGGCCATGAATTATGCCACCCGACAACGCGCTTCCCTTTCACAATGGACTCTTCGCCCGGACACTTCGCCGGCCGCGGGAACGGAAAGCCCTCCGAGCGAGTCCTAGATAGAAGCGCTTACCACTGGAGTTCTGATGGATCGACCGAACAATCAAAAAACGCTTGCGCGACGCCTTTTCATGGGCGGTCTGGCCGGAGCCAGCCTCGCGCCCCTCGCGCGCGTGACCTCGGCCCAGTCAGCCGGACGGGCGCCGTCCCCGGCGCAGACGCTGGGACCTTTCTACCCGCGCAACGCCGCGGAGCGCCCGCGCGCGACCGATGCCGATCTGCTTACGGTCGAGGGCGAGCGCGTCCTGAGCAAAGGCGTGCCGATATTTCTGGTTGGACGCGTCGTTGATCGGCGAGGCAACCCCGTCGCGGACGCGGCCGTGGAGATCTGGCAGTGTGACGCCCAAGCGGTCTACCACCACCCGGGCGGCGGCGCGGAGTCGGAGCGCGATCCACACTTTCAAGGCTATGGCGTCGATCGCACCGACGCCAAAGGCGACTTCCGCTTTCGCACGATCCGGCCGGTCGCGTATCCGGGACGGACGCCGCACATACATGTCCGGGTGCAGCCTGCGAGCGGCCGGCCGTTCGCCACGCAGCTGTACCTGCCCGATGACCCCGGAAACGCGCGGGACTTCCTGTTCAGCCGGCTCGACAGCGAGGAACAGCGTGCGCTCATGCTGGCATTCGAGCCGACGCAGAACGCATCGCACCCCCTGGCGCGCGCAACGCGACTGACCGCGCGGATCGATCTCGTGCTGGCCTAGGGCGATCGCGCAAGTGCGATCTAAGCGTTAGCAGGCCCTGGTCACCCCGGGCCCTCAGCCGGGCGCCTTTGCCGCTTTCGCCTTCTCGTACAGCGGCATCACCTTCAGCACGTCGTTCTGCAGCTCGCGCTGACGCGTTTCATGGCTCGGGTGTGTCGACAACCACTCGGGCGGCGCGCCGCCACCCGCCTGCGCCATCTTCTGCCACAGCGTGATCGCCGCACGCGGGTCGTAGCCCGACCGGGCAGCGAGTTCGATGCCGATCAGATCCGCCTCCTGTTCGTTCTCGCGGCTGTTGGGCAGTACGAACATCGCCTGGGTGAAGGTTCCAGCGATCTGCGGATCGATATACACACCGGTGAAGATTTGAAGCGCAATCGCGCCGACCGCGGTCGCGGTCTGCGTCGCCATCTGCCGCCCCATTCGTTCGCGCGCATGCTCCCGCAGTGCGTGGGCGATTTCGTGCCCCATGACGGCAGCCAGCTCGTCATCGGTGAGCTTCAGTCGTTCGATCAGTCCTGTGTAGACGGCGATCTTGCCGCCGGGCATGCACCATGCGTTGATGTCCTTGGAAGTCAGCACGTTGACTTCCCACTTCCAGCTTGGCGCATCGTCGCGAAAGACCGCCACCTGCGGAGTCAGCCTGGCGGCGATGGCTCGGACGCGCTGCACCTGCTGCGGATCCTGGTTGAGCAGGCCCTTCTTCCTGGCCCCCGCGATCACCTGCGCATACTCCTGGCTCGCCTGCTGCTCAACTTCCTTGCTGCTGACGAGTGTGGTCATCGACTGTTTGCGGTCGACGCCGATTTCACCGCTGCGTGTCGTCTGCTCGCTCTGGCAGGCCGTCAGCAGCACAGTGACGGCGAGCGCGGCACGCAGCAGGTTAAGAGCTGACCTGTTCATCATTCAAGACCCCGTTTCTATGCAATTTTGAGCCGATGCGCGGCGGCAAGTTCCGGATCGTGCCGGCGCGCCTCGCGAATCGCCCAGGCGCCCAGGAGCGCGGCGATGCCGCCGGCGCTGAATGCCCAGCGTGGACCGGCGAGCGTCCACAAGTATGCGGCCATGAGGCTGCCCAGGGTGCCGCCGATGCCCCAGGCCGCACTGATGTAGACCGCCTGACCGCGCGCCGCGGCCTGTCCGGGGAACCAGCGCTGGATCGTCAGCACGCTGGCAGAGTGGTGCACGGCGAAGGTCATCGCGTGCAGGATCTGCGCAAAGGCAAGCACCCACCAGACCGCAGCCAGCTGGGCGATCAGCATGAAGCGAACGGCCGCCACCAGAAAACTCGCGACGAGCAGCGGATACAGACCGAAGCGCCGGAACCAGCGCCCCTGTGTCGCGAAGAACGCGATCTCGAGTAGAACGCTGAGCACCCAGAACACGCCGATCGCCGTCTTGCTGTAACCCAGTTGCGCAAGATAGATCGACAAGTACGCATAGAGCGCGCCATGGGCGAAGATCATCAGGCCGGCGGACAGCAGGAACCAGCGCACGCGCGGCTCGCGCAGGCGCTGGCGTACCGACACGTCATCGACTGGATGTTCGACCGGCCGCCCCTCCGGCACCTGCCAGCTCACTCCCACCAGGATCGCCGCCAGCGCGAGCGCGAGCCAAAGCGAAATTCCGATGCCGAAGCGATCGAAGAGCGGCCCGGCGACGAGCACGACGACGACGAATGCCGTTGAACCCCAGACGCGCAGCCGACCATAGCGCGTCGCTGCGTCGGTACGACCGCGCATCGAGGCTGATGCCAGCGCCTCGGCGATCGGCATTTGCGCGGTCTGGAAAAAATTGACCAGCAGCATCACGACGAAGACGTACGTGAACCCGCCGGGCACCAGCAGCAACGCAAAGGTCAGCAGCAGGGCAATGGCGGTCGTCCGCAGGATCAGCGTACGCCGCGCAGCGTGGTCGGCGAGATAGCCCCAGAGGTTCGGACCGACGACCCGCATCGCCTGGCCGAGCGCGATCAGCACGCCGACTTCGAAAACCGTGAGGCCGCGCCACTGGAAGTACAGCGGGAGGTACGGCCCGATGATTCCGGCAAACCCAAAATACGCGCCGTACAGCGCCCCGAGCCGCCAGGAGTCTCGGTCAGCGGCAGCGCTAGCGGGCATCAGCCGGAAATGGAGCGAGCCTTGATTGGCGCGACTGCGTGGTGTACGTCGGCGTTCTGCGCCCGATGCAGCAGCGCGTGGTCCATCAACACGATCGCCAGCATCGCTTCGGCAATCGGCGTGGCGCGGATTCCCACGCAGGGGTCGTGTCGCCCGTGCGTCTCGACGACCGTCGCAGCACCGGCGCGATTGATCGAGCGCCGCGGCAACCGGATGCTCGACGTCGGCTTGATTGCGATCGAGACTTCGATGTCCTGTCCGCTCGATATGCCACCCAGCATCCCGCCGGCGTTGTTGGTGACGAATCCGTCCGGCAGCAACTCGTCGCCGTGCTGTGAACCCAGCTGCGCGACGGACTGAAATCCGGCGCCGATCTCGACGCCTTTGACGGCGTTGATCCCCATCATCGCGTAGGCAATGTCCGCGTCGAGCTTGTCAAAGAGCGGTGCTCCCAGGCCCACCGGCACGCTGCTGGCGACGACGCGCAGTCGGGCGCCGACCGAGTCGCCCGACTTGCGGAGGTGATCCAGCGCCGTTTCGAGTTCCGCAACGATGCCAGCATTCGGGGCGAAAAATGGATTGCGCTCGACTTCGTCCCACGATTCGAACGGGATGACGATTTCTCCGATCTGCTGCATGCAGCCGCGCACCTGCGTGCCGTACTTCTCGCGCAGCCACTTCTTGGCCAGTGCGCCGGCCGCCACCATCGGCGCCGTCAACCGGGCCGACGAGCGTCCGCCGCCGCGCGGATCGGGCACACCGTACTTGCGCCAGTAGGTATAGTCGGCGTGACCCGGGCGGAAGGTGTCTGCAATGTCCGCGTAGTCCTTGCTCTTCGCGTCCTCGTTGCGGATCAGCAGCGCGATCGGGGTGCCGGTCGTGCGGCCTTCGTGGACCCCGGACAGAATCTCGACGCGGTCGGACTCGCGTCGCTGCGTCACATGCCGCGACGTGCCCGGCTTGCGGCGATCGAGGTCCGGCTGCAGGTCCGATTCGGCGAGCGCCAGCCCCGGCGGGCACCCGTCGACCACGCAACCGATCGCTGGCCCGTGCGATTCACCGAAATTGGTGACCTGCAGCAAGTGTCCGAAGGTGGAGCCGGCCATGGGATCAGCAATCAGTCCGTTGTTGCTTCGCCGGGGATTGTAATTGCGCCGGCCGATTGCTCAGAGTTCGTCGCCGCGCAGTGCGGCGACGCGCTCCATCAAGAGCTCCGGCTTCACCTGGTCCGGCGGCAGCGGTTCGCCCACGACAAGCTCGATCTTCGAGCGCAATCCCCGACGCAGGCGTGCCTCCACGGGGCGCGAGAACGCCGCGCCGCCATAGCGTGAGAAGAACGAGCCCCACAGTCCGCGCAGCGCCATCGGATACACCGGCACCGGCACGCGCTCGACGATCTTCTGCACGCCCTGCTTGAACGGACTGAGCTCGCCGTCGAAGGTGATCTTGCCCTCGGGAAAGATGCACACGAGATCACCCTCGGCGAGCGCTGCGTCGATACGCTGGTTGGCGCGTTCAAGCATCTTCGGGTCCTCGCGCGCCGGCGCGATCGCAATCGCCTTGGCATTCTTGAAGAACCAGTTCATCAGCGGGATCTTGAAGATGCGGTGGTCCATGACGAAGCGGATCGGGCGCGGGCTCGCACCCATGATCAGCACGGCATCGACGAAGCTGACGTGATTGCAGGCCAGCAACGCCGCGCCTTCGGCCGGGATGCGCTCCGTGTTGATCGAACGCACCCGGTATAGCGAGTGCGACAGGACCCAGGCGAGGAAGCGCAACAGGAACTCCGGCACCAGGCGGTAGATGTAGAGCGCCACGGCCGCATTCATCAGTGCAGTGACCAGGAAGAGCTGCGGGATGCTGAGCCCCGCAGCAAGGAGCGCGGTGGCCGCCAGCGAAGCCACAACCATGAAGACCGCATTCAGGATGTTGTTCGCCGCCACGATGCGCGCGACACGCGAGCGGTCCGCGCGTGTCTGGACCAGCGCGTACAACGGCACCGAATACAGGCCGGCGAACAGCGCAAGCAGCGCCAGATCCATCACGATCCGCCACGCGCCGGGCGACGACAGGAACTGGCGTAGCGTGCCATCCGTCATCGGCGCAAACGCCACCGACGCGAAGTACAGGTCGATTGCGAAGACCGTCATGCCGATCGAACCCAACGGGACGAGCCCGATCTCCACCCGCCGCCCGGAAAGCCTTTCGCACGCCAGAGATCCGACGCCGATCCCGATGGAGAAGACGGCGAGCAAGAACGTGACGACAGCCTCGTTACCGCCCAGGTTCGTCCGCGCATAGGGCGTAAAACTCGTCAGGAAGATCGAGCCGAAGAACCACAGCCAGGAGATGCCGATGATCGAGTTGAACACCGCGACGTCGCCATGCGCGATCTTCAGGTTGGTCCAGGTCTCGGTGAACGGGTTCCAGTTGATCGTGAGTCCGGGATCGGCCGCGGGCGAGTGCGGCACGAACTGCGCTGCGATCCGCCCGAGCGCGGCGACCAGCAATACGACCGCCGCCGTCACGAGCGCGCCGCGATCTCCGAACTCCCCGATCAGCAGGCCGCCACCGATGGTGCCGAGCAGGATGGCGACAAAGGTGCCCATTTCCACCATGCCGTTGCCGCCCGTCACTTCGTGAGCGTCAAGGTGCTGCGGCAGGTAGGAGTACTTGACCGGTCCGAACACGGTCGACTGCAGTCCCAGCAGGAAGATCGCGACGTAGAGGAGAGGAGCAGATTGCAGGGCCAGCCCGGCCGCACCGATGACCATGACGACGATCTCGGCATCCTTCACGCGGCGGATGAACCATGACTTCTCCAGCTTGTCCGCCAACTGCCCGCTGGTGGCCGAGAAAAGCATGAACGGCGCAATGAACAGCGCCCCGATCAGGAATCCCGCGAAATGTGGCTCGACATTGCCCCACTTGTGCGCGGCGTAGGTCGCGAGCAGCGTGAAGGCGAACTTGAAGATGTTGTCATTGGCCGCGCCGAGGAACTGGACCCAGAACAGCGGCGCGAAGCGGCGCTCCCGCAGCAGGGCAAACTGGCTCTTCGAACTCACTCGCTCTCCTGCAGGCTTCGGCAGTCGCGCCCCGTAGCGGTCCGCGGCGGCGCGCGAGATTATGTCAGCCGCTCGCCCCGGCCCACCGGCGGCTATCGGGGATGATCAGGAAGGAACTCTGGAGTGGAAATGCGAAAGCCCGGCCGAAGCCGGGCTTTGCTGGGTACGGCGCGGGGTGCGCGATGCGCGTGGCGGGACCGGTCGCCGTGCGTGTCAGCGCGCCGCGCTCAGCGGGTCGCCGACGCGCTCGACGCGGCCGTGATGGCCACGCGCTCCGCCGCCACCAGCTGGCCGTTGAACTCGTCAGTAGGCTGCATGCCGGCCACGGTGCTGCCCAGTACAACGATGCTGGCAATCACGGCGCCGACGAAGGCGCTGAGCTTGACGCGGGCGGGGGTCGAGTAGTTGGTGTTCATCGTTCGGTCCTTTCGTGCGGAGCAGTGTTCGGTGTCGATGAACGCACTGTAGGCAGAGCACGGCTCGGCTGCGAGCGACTTGCGACGGGGTGCAGAAATCGCGGCGCGAACTGCAGGGCCGGTTTCATCGCGCCCAGGCGCCGCTGCGCGCTTCATCCGCCGCAGGCGCAGTTCGTCGCGCCGGGCGGCGGTTCGCGCCACGTACGCCCGATCCGCCGGCCGGGAACCCTGGCACTGGACCACAGACCGCTGACGACAGATTCGATCGCCCTGGCCGTCGGCAGCGCCGAGTCGCCGCGCGCTAGAGGTCGCAGTACACGTCCAGGCCGGCGGTCTCGATGAATCCGAGCCGCGCATAAAGGCGAGCCGCCGCGTCGCTGTCGGGATTGAGGTGCGCGAGCGTGGCGCCCTGAGCAAACGCCTTCTCAAGCAGCCAAGCAGTCATTGCGCCGCCGATCCCTCGCCGCCGCGCGTGTTCGAGCACTCCCACTCCGAAGACGCCAACACTGGATCCCGCGCGATCGTCGGTGAGGACCGCCGTGGCGACACCCACGGACTCGCCTTCGAGCGTCGCCAGGGCCACGATGAAACCCCTGGCACCGAAGTGCGGCGCGACCCAAGGAAGGGTCTGTTCGACCGTGCCTTCAAAAGCGGACGCATCAATCCGCGCGAAGTTGTCGACGTCCGCGGGCACTGCTTCTCCGATCGCGACTCCTGACGACGCGCGGACCGCCCGGAGCCGGTCCGGCAGAAGAGCCATGCAGCGCTTGCGGAACACATGCCGCCCGTGCGCGAAGGGACTGCCCGCGGGCACACATACACCCCAGGGCACTCCCTTACCGTGAGCCCTTGCCGCATACCACGCCCGCACGGCTTCGACGTCGACGCGCGCGGGATCGGAGACATCACCGTTGTTCCACTGCGCATGCGGAAGACCGGATGCCATTAAGCGGATGCCCGGCAACGCAGCAGCTCCGCCACCACGTAACTGGCGCAGCCGTCCCTCGGCCTGCCAGGCGTCTCCGTGCGCCGACCACACTCGTTCGGCGAGCGCGCTCGTTCCACTCACAGGACTTGCCGGTCTGAACGACGCCGCAACGGCCACACTTCGCGAAGAAAGCGAGGCTGTGGTTGCGAGCGCACGAGGTTCAGTTCGTGCGGGCGTCCTCGGGTTCAGGCCAGTCACGGATGTAGGCCTTGAGCATGCGGTTCTCGAAACTCTGCTCCTCGAGAACCGCGCGCGCCACGTCGTAAAAGGAAATGACGCCGACCAGAGTACGGCCATCGAGCACGGGCAGGTAGCGCGCGTGCCGCTCGAGCATCAGCCGGCGCACCTCCATGACCTCGGTCTCCGGAGTGACGGTCAACGGCGCATCGTCCATGACCTTGCGCACGCTGATCTCACCCACGCTGCCGCCATTGGCATGGATGCGACTGATGACCTCACGGAAGGTGAGCATGCCCACCAGTTCGCCGTACTCCATGACGACGGAGGAGCCGATGTCCAGCTCGGCCATGAGTGCGACTGCCTGGGCGAGCGGCGTATCCGGAGTGACGGTATAGAGCGCCGTGCCCTTGACGCGCAGGATGTCGCTGACTTTCATGGTCTTCTCCGGGTTGCCGTTCCGCACTCTTGCTTCGAAGGGATCCTAGACCGGCACCTTCGACCGAACAAGGAAAATTCAGAGCCGGCGCAGCCAGCCCAATCCCGCGGATGTGCCACCGGGCCCGGGCCTGCGAGGCCGATATTCGCATCCGACCCATCCCTCGTAGCCCAGGCGGTCCAGTTCCCGGAAGACGAACCCGAAGTTCACTTCGCCGGTGTCGGGCTCGTGCCTTTCCGGGACGCCCGCGATCTGGACGTGGCCAACCCGCGCGCGCTGCCGGGCAAAGTGATGCGTAACGTCGCCACCGATGATCTGCAGGTGATAGAAGTCGAACTGCAGTTGTGGCTTGGGCGCAGGCAAACGGTCGATCACTTCCAAAGCCAGCGGCAGCCGATCGAGAAAGTAGCCCGGCATGTCGCGCGGGTTGATCGGCTCGATCATGACGTCGATTCCGTGCTGGCCGAGCACGCCGCATGCCCGCGCGATGTTGCGGGCATAAGTGGCTTGCACTTCCCCCAACACGGCATCGGCCGGCGGCGCTCCGGCCATCACATGAACGCGGGGGGCACCCACGACCCTGGCGTAGTCCAGCGCCCGCTCGATCGAAGTGTCGAACTCCGGCTCGCAGCCCGGCAAGGCCGCGAGGCCCCGTTCGCCGCCGGCGAAGTCGCCGACTGGCGCGTTCATAAGCACCAGCCGGGTCCGGGCAGCCTGCAACGCACGTCGGAACTCGCCGGCATCCGCGGAATATGGGCCCTGCACTTCCACCGCCGCGAAGCCGTCACGGGCCGCCGCGCCGATACGGTCCAGGAGCGCGTGCTCGGGGTACAGCAGACTGATATTGGCGGCGAAGCGCGGCATGCGGCCGGTCAACCCAGCAGGGACTTGAAGCGCTCGAGCTCGGCGACCACCGTTGCGCGGACCGCCGCTTCCCACACCGAGTGACCGGCGTCGGGCACGATCGTGTAGCGCGCCGTCGGCCAGGCGCGCGCCAGTTCATCCGCGCTCAGGATCGGGCACACCATGTCGTAACGCGAGTGCACGATCGAGGCCGGATGCCGCTGCAGTCGGTCCATGTTTCGTAGCAGCTGGTCCGGCGCGAGGAAGCAGCGATGCGCGAAGTAATGCGCCTCCAGCCGCGCCAGCCCAAGCGCTTCGTTGGCGAAGTGCCGCACCAGTTCCGGGTTCGGCAGCAGTGTCGAGCACGCACCCTCGTATTCGCTCCACGCGCGCGCGTAGGCAACATGCACGCGGGGGTCAGGATCGAACAGTCGCTTGAGGTAGCCGCGCAGCAGGTCGCCGCGCTCCTCCTCCGGCAGCATGCTGGCGAACTTCTGCCAGATCTCGGGAAAAATCTGCCGCAGCCCGTACATGAACCACTCGATCTCCTGCGGCCGCCCGAGAAAGATCCCGCGCAGCAGGAAGCCGCTGCACCGCTGCGGATGCGCCTGCCCGTAGGCAAGCCCGAGCGTGCTGCCCCAGGAGCCGCCGAACACGAGCCAGCGATCGATGCCGAGATACTCGCGCAGCAGTTCGATGTCCGCGACCAGCTGCTGCGTCGTGTTGGACTGCACTTCGCCGAGCGGCGTGGAGGCGCCGGAGCCGCGCTGGTCGAACAGCACCGCACGAAAGAAGTCCGGATCGAAGAAACGTCGGTGTTCGGGCGAGCAGCCGCCGCCCGGTCCGCCGTGCAGGAACAGCACTGGCACCCCGGCCGGATTGCCGACCGACTCCCAGTACATCGTGTGGATGTCGTCGAGCGCCAGCATCCCGCTGTCGTGCGGCTCGATCGTCGGATAAAGCGCTGCGCGTGTGTCCATCGTTGGCGCGCAAGTGTAGCGGCGTGAACGTGGGGTCTGACCGCCGAGGGAGGCGCGCGCAGCGAGACTGGCATCATCACTTCCTCGATGCGCTCACCGCGACTTCCATGACCGTCCGCTACCCAGGTTTCGACACCCTCGCGCTGCATGCCGGCCAGCCGCCGGACCCGACGACCGGAGCGCGCGCCGTACCGATCTACGCGACAACGTCGTTCGTGTTCGAGGACTCCGACCACGCGGCGGCGCTCTTCAACATGGAGCGCGCCGGGCATGTGTACTCGCGCATTTCCAACCCGACGGTGGCCGTGTTCGAGGAGCGCGTGGCCGCGCTGGAAAAGGGCGTAGGCGCGATCGCCACCGCGAGCGGCCAGGCGGCGTTGCACCTGGCGATCGCGACGCTGATGGGTGCCGGCGGGCATATCGTCGCCAGCCGTTCGCTCTACGGCGGCTCGCACAACCTCCTCGCCTACACGCTGGCGCGCTTCGGCATCGAGACGACCTTCGTCAATCCGCGCGACCTTGACGCCTGGCGCGCCGCGGTCCGGCCAGCGACGCGACTCTTCTTCGGCGAAACGCTCGGCAACCCGGGCCTCGACGTGCTGGACATCCCGGCCGTGAGCAGCATCGGGCACGAGCACGCAGTGCCGCTGCTGGTGGACTCGACGTTCACGACGCCCTGGCTGATGACCCCGTTCGACCACGGCGCCGATCTCGTCTATCACTCCGCCACCAAGTTCCTCGGTGGTCATGGCGTCGCTATTGGCGGCGTTCTGGTCGACGGTGGCACCTTCGACTGGCTGGCGAGCGGGAAATTTCCAACGATCACCGAGCCCTACGCCGGCTTCCACGGCATGAACTTTGCGGAGGAAAGCACGGTGGCGCCGTTCCTGCTGCGCGCGCGCCGCGAGGGTCTGCGCGACTTCGGCGCCTGCATGAGCGCGCATACGGCCTTCCTGCTGCTGCAGGGGATCGAAACCTTGCCGCTGCGCATGCAGCGCCATGTCGACAACGCCCGTGCCGTGGTGAAGTTCCTGAGCACGCACCCGGCCGTCGAGTCGGTCGCCTACCCGGACCTGGAGTCGCATCCCGACCGCGCGCTGGCGCAGCGCCTGCTGCCGCGCGGCTTCGGCGCCGTGTTCAGTTTCAACCTCAAGGGCACGCGCGCTGCCGGGCGCGCCTTTGTCGAAGCATTGCGCGTGTTCTCGCACCTGGCCAACGTCGGCGATGCGAAGTCGCTGGTGATCCATCCGGCCTCGACGACGCACTTCCGCGTACCGGACGAAGAACTCGCGGCGGCCGGTATCACGCAGGGCACGATCCGCCTCTCGGTCGGTCTCGAAGATCCCGCTGACCTGCTCGAGGATCTCGCCCAGGCGCTGAAGCGTGCGCTGAAGGCGGGCTGACGATGATCCTCGACACCTCTCCGCGCCTGTATGCCTATACCGGCGGCCGCCCATTTGACCCGGCGCAGCCGACCGTCGTCTTCGTTCATGGCGCCCAGCACGATCACAGCGTGTGGATCCTGCAGAGCCGCTACCTTGCCCATCACGGCCATAGCGTTCTCGCTTTTGACCTGCCAGGTCACATGCGCAGCGAAGGTCCGGCGCTCGCCACCGTCGAAGCGATGGCTGATCACCTGCGTGACGGCATTCTTGCCGCGGGCGCAAGACAGCTGCTGCTGGTCGGCCACAGCATGGGCTCGCTGATTGCACTCGAACTTGCGCGCCGTATGCCCGAACGCACGGCGGGCGTGGTGCTGGTCGCGGCCGCGTTCCCGATGCGCGTCTCCGACGCGCTCCTCGACGCGACGCGCAGCGACGTGCCGCAGGCGATGGACATGATCAACGTCTGGTCGCACAGTGCCGCGCTCGCTGCCTTCGAGCGCAAGCCCTGCAGTCCGGGACCAGGCTTCTCGAATGTCTGGCAAAACCTGCGGCTGATGCAGCGCATTGCTCGGCGCGACGGGCCCGACGTGCTGCCGCTGGACTTTACGGCGTGCAACACCTACGCCGGCGGACTCGACGCCGCCCGGGCGCTGCGCTGCCCGGCACTGTTCGTCCTGGGCAGCCAGGACGTGATGACTCCGCCGCGCGCCGCGCAGGCGTTGGTCGAGGCCTGTCCCGGACGCGACAGTCGTGCAGGTCGACGGCGGCGGGCATTCGCTGATGGCAGAGCGGCCGGACCCGGTCCTCGCAGCACTGAAGGACTTCGCCAAGCGCGTGTTCGCACCTGCGGCCGCTCACGCAGGCTGAGACAGGGACGCGCGCATTGCTGAATGCCGTCAACTGGGACACGTACTGGCTCTACGTGCTCACGGAAATGGCGCTGTCCCTGTCGCCGGGGCCGGCCGTCATGCTCGTCATCGCCTGCGGCCTCGCCCACGGCGCGCGCCGCTCGACCTGGGCGAGTCTCGGCATACTCAGCGCCAACGCCATCTACTTCGCGATATCCGCCACTGCGCTGGGAGCCGTGCTTGCCGCCTCGCGAGAGTTCTTCACGGCAGTGAAGTGGGTCGGTGCGACCTACCTGGTGTATGTCGGGCTGTCGGCGATCTTCGGACGGCCGTCGTCGATCACGGTCACACGGGCCTCCGGTAGCGGCGCACCGCGCACGCTCTACCTGGCCGGGCTGACGTTGCAGCTTGCCAATCCCGAAGACGCTTGATCTTTTTCGTCGCGATCCTGCCGCAATTCGTCGACGCACGCTTGCCGATCGGCGCACAGATGGCATGGCTCGCCGCCGGCTCGATAGTTCCCGGAGTTCTTCATCCTCGCCGGTTACGGCTGGCTCGCTTCGCGCGCGCGCCGCATTGCCACTGACGAGCGCTACGCGCGCTGGACCGATCGCATCGCCGGCACGCTCGTGCTCGGCGCGGCGGCGCTGGTTATGGGTGTCACGCGCTGAAGGCGTTAGAGTCCGCTTTCCTCTCGATCGACCCTCGACTCCCGATGAGCATGACTTCCGATGCCCCGGCCCGCCGTTACGAACGGTTCGCCGACTTTTACCCGTTCTATCTCTCGGAGCACAGCAACCGCACCTGCCGCCGCCTGCACTTCGTCGCCTCGACTTTCGCGTTGGTGTTCCTCGCGCTCGCCATCGTCAGCGATGGGCGGTGGCTGCTCGCCGCGCTGGTGAGCGGCTATGGCTTCGCATGGATCGGCCACTTCGGATTCGAGAAGAACCGGCCCGCGACCTTCCGGCAGCCACTCTTCAGCCTCGTCGGCGACTGGGTGATGTACAAGGACATCCTGACCGGGAAGATTCCGTTCTAGCCCCAGCGGACGGTCGGCACCATGAGCATGTCGTTCGACCTCGAGCGCTTCGTTGTCGCACAGGTTCCGATCTACGAGCGCGTGCGCGCCGAACTTGCCGCCGGCGTCAAGGCGAGCCACTGGATGTGGTTCATCTTTCCGCAGTTGCGGGGCCTCGGTCACAGCGCGATGGCCGAGCACTTCGGCCTCGCGGGCCGCGCCGAGGCGGAGTCTTATCTCGCGCATCCCATGCTCGGAGCGCGGCTGCGCGAGTGCACGCGCCTTGTTCTGGGCGTACGCAATAAGACACCGCACGAGATTTTCGGAACGCCCGACGACCTGAAATTCCATTCGTCGATGACGCTGTTTGCCGCGGTCGCGCGGGAGGAGCCGCTGTTCCGGCAAGCGCTGGACCGCTACTTCGGCGGCCGCCGCGACACGTTGACCGAACAGATCCTCGGCGGCGACTGAACCTCTTCGGCCGGTCCGCGGAGCCAGGTGACTAGCTCGCGGCGCTCGCGGCCGCCGCCGGCAGACTCTGATCGAGCGGCGCATTGATCCACTCGTCGCGCGCGATCCAGTCGGTCATCACGGCCCCGACGCCCTCGCGGTCGAGCGCAAGCAACGTGTTGGTCGGATCGATCGCAAATCGCTCGTAGGCACGACGCAGCGACGTCGTCTGCGGGTCGCAGGTCAGGATCCACTCGGACGCTTCACCGCGCTTGCGAGGAGCCGAGAGTCGGCGTACGTAACCGAGGCGTTCGAGACTTTCGAGCAGCCTTTCGGCCTCGGCAGGGTCGGTGCGCGCGCCTCGCGCGAGCTCATGGCCGCCGACAGCGGCGTTGCCGCTGCGCCGCGCGTTGAGTGACTGGCGGATCAGCGCGAGCGCGGTGACGAAGGCGTTGCCCGCCCTCAGCTCGTCCGAAAATCGGGTCGCCCGCAGGCGCGGCAGCGTCGCCGCGATAGCCGCCCCGAACAGCAGCGCGTACCACGACAGGTACATCCACAGCAGGAACAGTGGCAGCGCTGCGAAGGCACCGTAGATCGAACGCACCGCCCCTCTCCCGATGAAGTGGCCGAAGGCGGACTTGAGCACTTCGGCGAGCAAGGCGGCCACGAACCCGCCGATCAGTGCATCGCGCCAGCGCACCGTGCGATTCGGCACGAACACGTACAGCGCGGCGTAGGCGAATCCGCTCAGCACGACCGGTGCGTAGTCGATCAGGCTGCGCAGCCATCCCGGGGTGCGCATGATCGCGTCCTCGGACAGCGACCAGAGGTACGAACTCGCGGTCAGGCTGGCTCCGACCACGATCGGCCCCAGCGTGATGATCGCCCAGTAGATCAGCACGCGCTGGCTGAGTGGCCGGCGTTCATGCACCTGCCAGATGTCGTTGAGCACGCGATCGACGGTCATGATCATCGCGAGCGCCGTCAGGCCGAGGAAGATCAGTCCGGCTGCTGTCAGGCGCGTCGCCTGCTGCGCGAATTCGCTGAGGTAGCGCAGGACCGTGGAGGAGATCTGCGCCGGCAGCGTCCTTTGCACCAGCGATTGAAACGCCTCGCGAAAGTCCGCGAAGTACGGGAATACGGAAAACAGTGCGAGCGCGACCGCGAACAGCGGCACGATCGAAAGCACGGTGGTGAAGGTCAGGCTCCCGGCGACCTGCTGCAAGCGCACTTCGCGGCTACGCCGATGCGCAAACAGCGCCGCTTCGCGTGCGGTTTTCAGCCAGGGAAACCTGTCGAGGGCGGCGGTCAGGCGGGACATGGAACCAGGCACGCTGCGGCGGCCCGCGAGGCCGGGCATCCGGCAACGCTTTCTATAATACGGCCACGTTCGCCGCGCTCCTCTTCATGCGGCGCCCTCCCGAGTCGACCGCCGCAGCAGTGCGGCCCCGCCCACGTGGACATACTCGTACTGTTCTATTCGCGCCACGGCGCCACGCGCCGCCTGGCAGAAGCCATTGCGGCCGGCGTCGACAGTGTCGACGGAGCGCAGGCAAGGCTGCGGACCGTGCCGCCGGTGGCGCCTTACACGGAAACCGCCGCGCCGCCGATTCCAGCCGAGGGTGCGCCTTATGTCGAGCTGGCCGACCTCGAAGCCTGCGGCGGCCTCGCAGTCGGCTCGCCGACGCGGTTCGGCAACATGGCGGCACCACTGAAGCATTTCTTCGACGGGACGTCCGGACTGTGGTTGTCGGGAGCGCTGGCGGGCAAGCCGGCGGCGGTGTTCTGCACCACCAGCAGCCTGCACGGAGGCCAGGAGACGACGCTGCTGTCGATGATGGTGCCGCTGCTGCACCATGGGATGCTGCTGCTCGGTATTCCCTACACGGAACCCGATCTGATGACCACCCGCAGCGGCGGCACGCCCTACGGCGCGAGTCACACGGCCCGCCACGGCGCCCCACCGGTTCTGACCGACGAAGAGCGACGCCTGGCGCACGCACTCGGCGCGCGCCTCGCTCGCACCGCGCTGCAGTTGGCGACCTGAGCCGTGACCTTCGGACCCCTGCCCGGCACGACGGCACGACAGGCCAGCGCGTGGCGCTGGTCGATCGCGGCCTGGCTCGCACTGATTGCACTCGGACTGTCCTGGGAACTGATGCTGGCACCGCTGCGGCCCGGAGGCTCGTGGCTCGCCCTGAAGGTGGTTCCGCTGCTGCTGCCGCTGCCGGCGATGCTGCGCGGCAGTGCGTATGCGATGCAGGTGGCGCTCTTCATCGTGCTGCTGAGCGTGCTGGAGGGCTCGGCGCGCCTGTTCGAACCGGCGCCGGTCGCGTGGCTCGCCGCAGTGCAGTGCGCGCTGGCGATTGTCTTCTTCGTCGCTGCGATCGTTTACCTGCGGCCGATGAAGATCGCCGCCAAGCGCCGGGCCCATTCATCATGAGCAGCATCGAAGAGCTGCACAGCATCGTCGGTGCGCGCCCATGTACTCACCGAAGCCGATGCGGTCGCGCCGTACCTGGTCGACTGGCGCCGACGCTACGTGGGGCGCGCGCAGGCGGTGGTCTTGCCTGCGACGACGGACGAGGTGGCTCGGATCGTCGCCTGGTGCTCGCGTACCGGCACTCCGGTCGTACCACAGGGGGGTAACACGGGGCTCGTCGGTGGCGCCACACCGGACGAATCGGGACGCGCGATCCTCGTGTCACTCAAGCGCATGACGCGCATCCGTGCGGTCGATCCGGCCAACAACACGCTGACCGCCGAAGCAGGCTGTGTTCTGCTCGACGTCCAGGCCGCCGCGCGCACGCACGATCGGCTGTTCCCACTTTCACTCGCCGCCGAAGGCAGCGCCACGATCGGCGGCAACCTGAGCACCAACGCCGGCGGCATCCAGGTCCTGCGCTATGGCAACGCGCGTGAACTGTGCCTCGGACTGGAAGTGGTGTTGCCGTCGGGCGAGGTGTGGAATGGCCTGCGCGGGCTGCGCAAGGACAACACCGGCTACGACCTGCGCGATCTCTTCATCGGTGCGGAAGGAACGCTCGGCATCATTACCGCCGCCTGCCTGAAGACCTTTCCGCTGCCGCGCGCCCAGGTCACGGGGCTGCTGGCGGTGCCGTCGCTGCCGGCCGCGCTGCAGTTGCTCGAGGACGCCCAGCGCCACTGCGGCCCGACGCTGACCGGCTTCGAGTGCTTCAGCGAGTTCTGCCTGTCGCTCGTAGAGCGGCATTTCGAGGGCCAGCGCTCGCCGTTTGCTGAACGGCACCCGCATTACGTACTGATGGAGCTGAGTGACCACGAGGATCAGCAGCACGCCACGACACGGGCGGAAAGCCTGATCGCTGATGCCATCGAATCCGGTCTGGTGCTGGACGCCGTCGTCGCGCAATCGATGGCCCAGGCGCGCGCGCTGTGGCTGTTGCGGGAATCGATCTCCGAAGCCCAGACACACGAAGGAAAGAACATCAAGCACGACATCGCGGTGCCGATCTCGTCGATCGCCCGCTTCGTCGACGAGACCGACGCGCTGCTGCAGCAGCGCTTTCCGGGCGTGCGCATGGTCACCTTCGGCCATCTGGGTGACGGCAACCTGCACTACAACGTCAGCCCACCCCTCGGCATGGACGAACCGCGCTTCCTCGCCCTGCAGCCGGCAATCTACGAAACCGTCCATGACCAGGCCCACGCATTCGGCGGATCGATCTCGGCCGAGCACGGTATCGGGCAGCTCAAGCGCGGCGAGAACGCGCGCTACAAGTCAGAGATTGAGTTGCGGCTGATGAAAACGCTGAAGCAGGCGCTCGATCCGCTTGGAATCATGAACCCCGGCAAGATGATCGCGCCATGACGGGGCGCCGACCCAGCAAAGCTTGAGTCCCACTTTCATGGGAGATGTTTCAGCCCTTACTCCGGAGACTGGTCCTGCTCCGCAGCCATTACTATTCGCGCCAAGCTTGGCATCGTGACCAACGCAGGCAATTCAGGGAGACTTTAATGGCAACACAGAAATTGAAACTGCTCGCGCTGGCCTTCACCGTGATGGCGACGCCTTTGGCGTTCGCCCAGTCACCATCCGAAGTCGCGGTCTACGGCCCGGCACCCAGGCCGGTTCCGGTGCCGGGGGTCAAGCCGATCGCAGTCCCGTCGTTCGACGCGTTGAAGGGTGACGGCATCTACCACTTCAACGGAGCCCGCATGTCCAACATGCGGGCGGCCGCGACGCCGGGCGAAGGCAACCGTTACGCGCTGACGGAAACGACAACCGACGATACCCACGCGACCCTGAACGGCAACATCGACGTTGCGCATGCCGTTCTCAACGGCGAGCGCCGCGCACTCGGTCGCCCCAACTTTGCGATTCCCGCACCTGACGGTTCGTTCTACATCGTCTACGCGGGCCAGGCCCCGTTGCGCATGGCGGTCACGCTCCAGGCTTTCGACGTCTCGGACATGACGATCTCGTACTTCCTCCGCACCCAGGACAACTATCCGAAGCAGGAGGCGGCCCGGGCCGGCAATGCCAAGTTTCCCAAGGGCGCGGTGGCGTATCTCACCACGGCGCGGTTCTTCGACGACGTGCTGATGCTGCCGCGCCGCGAATCGTTTACGGGTGCCACCAACACGGCGCAGTTCGTCGGCAATTTCTCGAAGCAGATTCCCTACTGCCTCGCTTACGAGGATCGGCAGGGTGCCAATCCTTACGCCATGCTGTTCAAGTCGGCGGGAACGGCCAAGAAGGGGGAAGTTGCGCTTTACCCGGCCAAGACGGGAACGCTGTTCTGCGACAAGTCGGCTGACAAGATGTTGGCGCAGGGCGAGTGGGAAGAGCGCACGATTGGCGGGACCAAGGCCGTCGTGCTGTCGTTCCCGGCCCAGGTCGATCCGCTCGACACGGGCGTATCCAACGTCGAGCGCGAGTCGGCGCGCATCGCCTTCATCGAGCCCACCAAGGGCCTGCCCGGCGTACGGCCCGGCAAGCTGTACCAGGCCGGCGCCAGCGTGTACGACTATCAGTACCGCTTCAACAAGGTCGCCGCCGACGCTGTTCGGCAGGCGGTCGGCGTCCAGTAAGGTTCCAACATCTTGACCGAGTCATCGCGCCCGCCGGGCGCGATGACGGCGGAGGACGTGTTCGCTAGACTGCATCGATGATGCAATCTGTCTTTGTCGCGTGGCTCCTGGCGCTCGCCGTTCCGGGCGCGCTCCTGGCGCAGCAGATCCAGCGCTGCGAAGACTCCCGCGGCAGGATCACCTACTCGAATACCGAATGCCCCGACGGCACCAAGCCGGTCAAGGCGCTGCAGGCCGCTCCGGCGCCGACGCCCGAAGCCCAGCAGGCAGCGCGCGAGAAGGCTGCGAGCGATGCACAGGCGGCACAGCAGCTGGGGCAGCAGCGCCAGCAGCAACAGTCCATTGCGACGGCGCAGCAACAGTCGCAGCGTGACGCCGACTGCGCCTACCTGCGAGGCGAGATCGACTCGATGCGTCGACTTCGCAACGCGCTGGTCAATCGTCCCTTCTATTCCCTCGACGATCTCGATCAGATGGACCGCCACGTCGCCGGCTTGCAGGATCAGTACCGGCGCGTATGCGGCCCCTGATGCCCATGAGCCTTTACACCCAACCTCTGCATCGCGTCTGGGCGACGTTCCTGCCCCTGTTCTTGTTTGCGGCCAGCAGCGCCTGCCCAGCGCAGCAGGTTCAGCGCTGCGAGAGCCTGGACGGCAAGGTCACCTACTCGAACACCAAATGCCCTGACGGAACGTCCCCCGTGCGCAGCGTCAACACCTCGCCACCGGTCGCCGTGGACGAGCAGAAGGCAGCCAAGGAGCGCGCCAGGCGTGATGCGGCGGACGCCAAAGCCATTGACAAGGCTCGCGCACAGGACGAAGCCCAGGATCAGCGCGCGGCCGCCGAGCAGAAGAAGGCCCAAACCAAGGAGCGTGAGCGCTGCGACAAGGCCAGGCGTGAGTTTGAGCGGGCGAAGGACGCACGCGCCGAACTGCACCGGCAACCTGCGACGATCCAGCAGATACAGAAGTCGGACGGCGAAATTTCCAAGCGCGAAGCCGAGGTTGCGCGCGCCTGTCCCGGTTAGCGCCTGGCCGCGCGCCGAGTCAGGCGGCCTTCGCCCTTGGCGGCTCAACGGCCAGCATCGCGCGCTCGAGGATCCCCGCTCCGCACGACTCGAGCAGGGCAGCATCGCTCAGCGTGCGGCGCCACTGTCGCGCGCCGCGTACGCCCTGGTAGAGGCCCAGCATGTGGCGCACAACGTGCCGTGGCGACTCGCCGGCGCGCGTCTCGCGAACCAGATAGGCTGACATCCTGTCGATCACGTCGCGCCGCGTCGGCACGGCTGCGGATCTTTCGCCAAAGAACTCCGCGTCGACGGCCGCCAGCAGGTAGGGATCGTGGTAGGCCGCGCGGCCCAGCATGACACCGTCGAGTCCCTCGCTGCCGCGGCGAGCGCCCTCGAGCGAGGTCAGGCCACCATTGAGCACAAAGCGGGCGCGCGGGAAGTCGCGCTTCAACTGGCGAACGACGTCGTAGCGCAGCGGCGGAACTTCACGATTCTCGCGCGGGCTGAGCCCCTTGAGCCAGGCATTGCGCGCATGCACGATAAAGACCTCGCATCCTGCAGCATGTACTGCACCGACAAAGTCGCGCACGAGATCATAGTCTTCGTTGCGGTCGATCCCGATCCGGTGCTTTACGGTGATCGGGACCGACACGGCGTCGCGCATCGCCCGCACGCAGTCGGCCACGAGTCCAGGCTCGGCCATCAGGCAAGCGCCAAAGGAACCGCGCTGGACTCGCTCGGACGGGCAGCCGCAGTTCAGGTTGATCTCATCGTATCCGGCCGCTTCACCGAGTCGCGCCGCGCGCGCAAGTTCGTCGGGCTCGCTGCCGCCGATTTGCAGTGCCACCGGGTGCTCGGTCGCATCGAAACGCAGGTAGCGCGTCGGATCACCCTGCAGCAATGCCCCGGTCGTGACCATCTCGGTATAAAGCCGCGCGTGGCGCGACAGCTGCCGATGGAAGTAGCGGCAATGACGGTCCGTCCATTCCATCATCGGCGCTACGCAAAAACGCCAGTGCGCGTCGTCGCCGGCTGTCGGTCCCCCGGCTAGAGCTTCAGTAGCCACTGGATGACCGACTTCGCGGCAAAGCCGAGGATGCCGAATGCCAGCACGAAGAACAGCACGAAGGTGCCAAAGCGGCCAGCCTTCGACTCGATCGCCAGCTTCCAGATGATGAAGAGCATCAGCGCGATGAACCCACCCACGCCCCATGTCATCCCCAGTTCGGCGATGCGTTCTTCCGTCAGACCAAAGAGCGTGCCTTCCATCACGGATGGCGCAGTGGCACGCCTTCGGTGTCCACCAGGTCGCGATAGGCGTGCCAGCTTGCATGCCCGAGCACCGGTACCGTGACGAGGAATCCCAGCATGGCGGTGGCCAGCGAGAGCGAAGTGGCAACCAGGATCACGAGCGCCCACAGCAGCATTGCAACCGGGTTCTCGCCGACCGCGCGGGCGCTGGTCAGCAGCGCCTGCCGGAAGCCGACGCGCCGGCCGAGCAGCAGCGGCGGTGACACGGCCGTTAGCGCAAAGACGATCGCGACACCGAGCCCGCCGAGGATCGCCCACAACGTGAACAGCAGGTCGCCCTGCTCGACCAGCGCATAGCGCACGAACTCGATCGGCCCGCGCAACGGGGACTTCGCAAACAGCGTGAAGAGCAGCGCCGAGGCTGCGACCCACAGCGTGCCGAGCACGGCCAGCAGGATCCCGAGCTGGACCAGCGGGCGAGTGCCGCGCTGCCAGGCAATGACAGCCTCGCGCAAACCAGGTCGCTCCCCGCGCGCGAGCAGCCGGCTGATCTCATACAGGCCGGTCACGAGGATCGGACCCAGGATCACGAAGCCGGAGAAGGCGCCAGGCGCCACCCAGCCATAGCGCAGCGACACCAACAGCACGACCCAGCCGCCGAGGGCGACGAAGGCTCCGTGCACCAGCCCAGCCACCGGGCTGCGCAGGAAATCGCGCCAGCCGAGCGCGAGCCAGGTCAGCGGCCGTGACGGCGAGACATGCCGCACAGGCAAGGGCGCATCACTGGAGGAAGCTGTCGTGTCCATCGCGGGGATTATCGCTCGCAGGATCAAGCGGACCGCGTACTCGCGGCACTGCGACCGCGTCCCGACGTGAGTTCGTTCAAAACGAGCGCCCCCAGTACGAGGGCGCCGCCGAGGACGGTCGTCGTGGCTGGCACTTCGCCGGCACCCAGCCAGGCCCACAGCGGGCCAAGCAGTACTTCGAGCAACGCCAGCAACGCCAGTTCAGTCGCCGAAAGATGGCGCGCGGCGATGACGAGCAGCATGCAAGGCAGCCCGAGCTGAAAGAAGCCCAGCACCGCGAGCAGCAGGACGTCGCGCGGCTGCCCGATGAAAGGCGTGGCGAAGGGCAGCATGATGGCAGCCGAGATCAGACCGCCGAGGAAGACCGCCGGGACCAGGTCGACCGACTGACCGCGCTTTTTCAGTATGACGAAATTGATGGCCGAGGCCAGCGGCGCGCCGAACGCGATCAACATGCCGAGGACACTCGTCGGCGACTGGATGCTGAGTCCCCCGGCGAACATCCAGAGGATGCCCGCCGTAGCAATAACGACGGCGAGCCAGGTGCGCAGCGGAATGGGTGCCTTCAGCACCGCCCATGCGAGTACGGCAGTCAGCAGCGGAGCGACCGCCAGCACGATCAGCGTGTTGGCGGTCGAAGTCAGCGTCAGTGCCAGCATGAAGCAGACGAACATCGTCGCCCACATGCAGCCTGACAGCAGCCCTGGCTTGCCGGCGCGTCGCAGTGCCCCGACGAAGTCCCGACGAACCAGTAGCAGATAGCCACCGACAAAGACCGCGGCAAACAGGCTGCGCCAGAACGTGATCTCGAACCGCCCGTTCGCCTGCAGCTCCGGCGAAAGGTTGCGCGTCACAACGCCCGCGATGCTCCATAGCAAGGGAGCAATGATCATCAGGATCAGCGCGCGGCGATGAGCGGGATCGGCCATGTGGGAATGTTGAAGTCCCCTCCCTCGCGGAGGGAGGGCGGAGGGAGGGAGCCGTTGATAGGCGCGACAAAGCGCGCGCAGCGGAGGCTGCTACGCAGCCTCCCGCTGGGCACGCTTTCGTTCATTTTCCTTGAGGTACCGCTTTCTCAGCCGGATGCTCTGCGGCGTGATTTCCACCAGCTCGTCGTCGGCGATGAACTCGACGGCCGACTCGAGCGTCAGCTGAATCGGTGGCACCAGGTCGATGTGCTCGTCCTTGCCCGAAGCACGCACGTTGGTCAGTTTCTTTTCGCGCACGGGATTGACGACGAGGTCGTTGTCACGCGAGTGGATGCCGATGATCATGCCTTCGTATAGCTTGTCGCCGGGGCTGACGAACATCCGGCCACGCTCCTGCAGCTTCCAGAGCGCATAGGCAACGGCCTCGCCGTCGTCCTGGCTGATCAGCACGCCGTTACGGCGCTCGCCGACCTCACCTGCGCGGACCGGACCGTAGTCGTCGAATACGTGGCTCATCAGGCCGGTGCCGCGCGTCAGCGTCATGAACTCGCCCTGGAAGCCGATCAGCCCGCGCGCGGGGATCCGGTACTCGAGCCGCACGCGCCCTTTGCCGTCGGGCTGCATGTCCTGCAGGTCGCCCTTGCGCCGACCGAGCTCTTCCATGATCGCGCCCTGGTTCTGCTCCTCGACATCGACCGTCAGCATCTCGAAGGGCTCGAGCTTCTCGCCGTCGACCTCTTTGTAGAGCACGCGCGGTCTCGACACCGCCATCTCGTAGCCCTCGCGCCGCATGTTCTCGAGCAGGATGGTCAGGTGCAGCTCGCCTCGTCCGGCCACTTCGAATATCTGCTCGTCGTCGGTCTCCTTCATGCGCATCGCAACGTTCGACTTCAGCTCGCGCTCGAGTCGCTCGCGCAGCTGGCGGCTGGTCACGTATTTGCCCTCTCGCCCGGCCAGCGGTGACGTGTTGACCTGGAAGTTCATCACCAGCGTGGGCTCGTCGACCTTCAGCAGCGGCAGCGCATCCGGCGCATCGACGGGCGTCAGCGTGCAGCCGATGCCGATGTCTTCGATGCCGTTGATGAGCACGATGTCGCCCGCGATCGCTTCGTCCACCAGCCTGCGGTCGAGGCCCTCGAAGGTCAGCACCTGGTTGATCCTACCCCGGGTGGTCGGTGCGTTCTGTCCGCCTTCGGGACCGTGCATCACCAGCACTTCCTGGCCGGCGCGCAGGCGCCCGCGCGTGATGCGGCCGATGCCGATCTTGCCGACATAGCTCGAGTAGTCGAGCGAGCAGATCTGGAGCTGCAGCGTGCCGTCGGCGTCGTCATCGCGCACGCGCACATGCGCGAGGATCGCATCAAACAGCGGCCTCAGGTCGCCGCTGCGCACGTCGGGGCTCGTGCCAGCGTAGCCGTTCAGAGCCGAGGCATAGATGACCGGGAAGTCGAGCTGCTCCTCGGTGGCGCCGAGCTTGTCGAAGAGATCGAACGTGTGATTGACCACCCACTCCGGGCGCGCACCGGGTCGGTCGATCTTGTTGACGACGACGATTGGCTTCAGGCCCTGCGCCAGCGCCTTGCGGGTGACGAAGCGCGTCTGGGGCATCGGCCCTTCGACGGCATCGACCAGCAGCAGCACGCCGTCCACCATCGACAGCACACGCTCCACTTCGCCACCGAAGTCGGCGTGGCCCGGCGTGTCGACGATGTTGATGTGGGTGCCTTCGTAGTCGACCGCGCAGTTCTTGGCGAGGATCGTGATGCCGCGCTCGCGCTCGAGGTCGTTCGAGTCCATCACCCGCTCGGCCACATGCTGGTTCGCACGGAAGGTGCCGGACTGTTGCAGCAGCTTGTCCACCAGCGTGGTCTTGCCGTGATCGACGTGCGCGATGATCGCGACGTTGCGCAATTGGCGTTTCATGACTGTGCTCTTTCGTTCGATATCAATCGTTCGGGTGCGACGACGCCCCACTCGGTGACGTTCGCCGTGCCCAGCAGTTCCTCATCCGGCGCGTACACCCGCACGCGCGCACCCTTGGGCTGCGCCTCCAGCGCCAGCCTTTGACCTTGCCGGAACCGCCCGGCCAGGTCGAAGTCCAGTTCGATCCGCGGCAGCGACCCGAGCAGTGAGTCCACGGGTCGCAGACACGCGCGCCGCTCCGCCGGCGCCATCGCCTCGAGCCCCTCCAGCGTCACCGCATCGTCGAGCGCGAGCGGCCCAACCCGCGTGCGGCGCAGGCCGGTCAGGTGCGCTCCGCACCCGAGCACCCGGCCGATGTCCTCGGCCAGCACGCGCACATACGTACCCTTGCTGCACTCCACGTCGAGCGTCAACATATCGCCCGCATGCTCCACCCGCCGCAGGCTGCGTATCGACACCTGCCGTGGAGCGCGCTCGACTACGACTCCGGCCCGCGCCAGTTCATACAGCGGGCGCCCTTCCCGCTTCAGTGCCGAATGCATTGGTGGCACCTGTTCTATCGTGCCCAGGAACCGTGACAGAGCGACGTCGACCGCTTCTTCCGTTGCCTCAACCGTGGCTCTTCCGGTCACTTCGCCTTCCGCATCCCCGGTCGTCGTCGTCACGCCAAGCCTGAGCGTGGCCCGATAAGCCTTGTCGGCATCGAGCAGGTCGGCCGAGAACTTCGTCGCCTCGCCGAAGGTCAGAGGCAGCAATCCCGTCGCCATCGGGTCGAGCGTCCCGGTGTGCCCGGCCTTGACGGCATTCAGCAGCCGCCGCGCCTTCTGCAGCGCGAAGTTGGACGTCATGCCACCAGGCTTGGCCAGCAGCAGTACCCCATCCACGCGCTCCCCGCGCGGCTTTCCCACTCTTGCCCCTCAGTCTGTCTTGCCCCGGTTGGCCTCGGCGATCAGCCGGTCGATCTCGATGCCGTGCTCGACCGAGGCATCGTGCACGAACGTCAGCTTCGGGATCGTATGGATCGAGAGCCGCTTGAACAGCAGCGAGTGGAAGTACCCCGCCTTTTCATCGAGCACGCGCTGCGCCGCATCGACCGGCGCACCGATCGTGGTGAAGTAGACCTTGGCATGTGCGTAGTCCGGCGTCACTTCGACTCCGGTCAATGTCACCAGACCGGCCCGCTCGGTCGAGACTTCGCGCTGGATCATCTCTGCGAGATCGCGCTGGATCTGGTCCGCCACGCGCAGCCCACGCCCGGGTTTCTTGGCTTGCTTCATCTTTCGTGCCGTTTAACTCAAAAAGTTCGACTGGCTTTGCCAGCGAACTTTTTCAAATCAATCCGGGCGAAAGTAGGTTTGCACTTTCGCCCGAATGGCTAGAGGGTCCGTGCGACTTCCTGGACTTCGAAGATCTCCAGCTGATCGCCTTCCTTGATGTCGTCGTAGCCTTTCAGGCTCAGGCCGCACTCGAAGCCAGCCTTGACTTCCTTGACGTCATCCTTGAAGCGCTTCAACGAGTCGAGTTCGCCAGTCCAGATGACGACGTTGTCGCGCAGCAGGCGCGCGCTGGCGGTGCGCTTGACGACCCCGTCCACCACCATGCAGCCGGCCACCGCTCCAATCTTCGGCACGCGGAAGATCTGGCGGATCTGGACCAGACCCAGCACCTGCTCGCGCTGCTCTGGCGCCAGCAGGCCCGACAGCGCGGCCTTCACCTCATCGACTGCGTCGTAGATGATGTTGTAGTAGCGAATGTCAATGCCATTGCCTTCGGCGAGCTTCCGCGCCGAGACGTCGGCGCGCACGTTGAAGCCGATGATCACGGCCTTCGACGCTAGCGCGAGGTTCACGTCGCTCTCGGTGATGCCGCCGACCTGCGCATGCACCACCTGCACCTTGACCTCGTCAGTCGAAAGCTTGGTAAGCGCGTGCGTCAGCGCCTCCTGCGAACCCTGCACGTCGGCCTTGATGATCAGCGGCAGCGTCCGGGCGGCACCCTCGCCCATGTTCTCGAACATGTTCTCGAGCTTGGCGGCCTGCTGCTTCGCGAGCTTGGTGTCGCGGAACTTGCCCTGGCGGTACAGCGCGATCTCGCGCGCCTTGCGTTCGTCGCCCAGCACGATCAGTTCGTCGCCAGCGGCCGGCACATCCGACAGGCCCTGGATCTCGACCGGGATCGAGGGGCCCGCCTCCTGGATCGGCTTGCCGGCCTCGTCGAGCATCGCGCGCACACGGCCGAAGCTCGAGCCCGCGAGCACGACGTCGCCGCGCTTCAGCGTCCCGCTCTGAACGAGCACAGTCGCGACAGGACCGCGGCCCTTGTCGAGCTGCGATTCGATGACGAGTCCCTTGGCCGGACCATCCTTCACCGCCTTGAATTCGCGCACCTCGGCCTGCAGCAGCACGTTTTCGAGTAGTTCGTCGACGCCCTTGCCGGTCTTCGCCGACACCTGGATGAACGGCGTCTCGCCGCCGTAATCCTCGGGGACGACTCCGTTGGCCACCAGTTCCTGCTTGACGCGGTCCGGGTTGGCTTCGGGCTTGTCCATCTTGTTCAGGGCCACGACCATCGGAACGCCTGCGGCCTTGGCGTGTGCAATCGCCTCCTTGGTCTGGGGCATGACGCCGTCATCGGCCGCGACGACCAGAATGACGATGTCGGTCGCTTTCGCACCGCGCGCACGCATTGCGGTGAACGCTTCGTGACCGGGCGTGTCGAGGAAGGTGATGATCCCGCGCGGCGTCTCGACGTGATACGCACCGATGTGCTGCGTGATCCCGCCGGCTTCGCCCGCCGCCACCTTGGTGCGGCGGATGTAATCGAGCAGCGAGGTCTTGCCGTGGTCGACGTGGCCCATGATCGTGACAACCGGCGGACGGGGCTCGGGCAGAGCCTCGGGCCCGGTCGAGGCGGCCGCAGTGGCTTCGCGCTCGGCGAGCAGTGCCTCGGGATCGTCGAGCTTGGCAGCGATCGGGTTGTGGCCGAGTTCACCGACGATGATCATCGCGGTGTCCTGATCGAGCACCTGGTTGATCGTCACCATCTGGCCCAGCTTCATCAGCACCTTGATGACCTCGGCCGCCTTGACGGACATCTTGTGCGCCAGGTCCGCCACCGTGATCGTTTCGGGCACGGAGACATCGCGCACCGTCGCTTCGGCGGGCATCGCGGCCTGCGCGCCCTCGGACTCGTCACGTCCGTGCTTGCGGTGACCCTTCGGACCGCGCCACGCGCCGGTCCCGCCGGATGTATCGCCACGCGTCTTCAGCTGGCGCTTCTTCTGCTGCTCCTCGGACCAGCTCGAGGCGAGCTTCCCGCTCTTGACTTCCTTGACGCCCGGCTTCTTTTCGTCCTTCTTCTCGCCCGGCTTGGCCTCGGGCTTGGTGGTCGGCTTGTGCAGCGTGCCTGCCGTGGCCGGCTCGACCGGCTTGGCGACCTTCTTGGGAGCCGCCATCATGGACTTGATGGCCGCGACCTCGTCCTCGACCGCGCGACGAGCGCGCTGTTGCGCTTCGGCCGCTTCCTTGGCAGCGCGATCGGCGTCGCGTTGCGCCTGTTCCGCGCGCAGGAGCTCCGCCGCTGCCGCTGCCTCGCGCTCGCGCGCCGCGTCGACGTCCTGCTGTTCCTTCTGATGCGCCGCGACCAGCTCGCGCTGTGCGTGCTCGGCACGCTCACGCGCTTCCTGCATCTGGCGCGCGGTGAACTCGGCCTGACGCCGCGCCTCTTCCTCGCGCTTGGCAAGCTCGGCCTCATCGATGACCGGCGCAGCGACCGGCGCCGGCGCTTCCACTTCCACCGCGGACTCGTCACGCTTGACGAAGACGCGCTTCTTGCGAACTTCGACCTGGATCGTGCGTGCCTTGCCTGATGCATCGGCCTGCTTGATCTCGGTCGTCTGCTTGCGGGTCAGCGTGATCTTCTTCTTCTCGGGAGCCTCGGCGCCGTGAGCCTTGCGCAGCGATTCCAGCAGGCGTGCCTTGTCCTCGTCCGAGAGGGCGTCTTCTTCCGCCTTCTTGACGACACCGGCTGCGCGCAGCTGCTCGAGCAGCAACTGCGGCGGAACCTTGAGTTCCGTCGCAAACTGGGTCACGGTAGTGCTTGCCATAACGCTCCTTACTCCCGCTCAATCCAGGCCGTTCAGCGGCCCATTACTGCTCCGCCGACTCGAACCAATGGGCGCGCGCCGCCATGATCAGGCGCCTGGCACGCTCATCGTCGATGCCGGTCAACTCGGTCAACTCGTCGACCGCGAGTTCGCCAAGGTCATCGCGCGTACGGATCGAGTTCTCCGCCAGCTTGGCCGCGAGATCAGCATCCATGTCCTCGAGGTCGAGCAGGTCCTTCTCGGCCTGTTCGAGGTTTTCCTCACGCTTGATCGCTTCGGTCAGCAGCGCATTGCGGGCGCGGCTGCGAAGTTCCTCGACCGTTTCCTCGTCGAACGCCTCGATTTCCATCAATTCATTGACCGGCACATACGCAATTTCCTCGAGCGTCGAGAAGCCTTCCTGGATCAGGATGTTGGCGATCTCCTCGTCGACATCCAGCTTCTCGATGAAGGTCTGGCGTACGCCGACCTGCTCGCTCTCCTGCTTCTGCGCGGATTCATCGGCCGTCATGATGTTGATCTGCCAGCCGGTAAGTTCCGAGGCCAGCCGCACGTTCTGGCCGCTGCGGCCGATCGCGATCGCGAGGTTGTCCTCGTCGACCACGACATCCATCGCGTGCTTGTCCTCGTCGACGACGATCGAGCTGACATTCGCCGGCGCCAGTGCACCGATGACGAACTGCGCCGGGTCATCGGACCACAGCACGATGTCGACGCGCTCGCCCGCAAGTTCATTCGTGACCGCCTGGACTCGCGAGCCGCGCATTCCGACGCAAGTGCCGATCGGGTCGATGCGGCGATCGTTGGTCCACACCGCGATCTTGGCGCGCACGCCCGGGTCGCGCGCCGCGGACTTGATCACCAGCAGCCCCTGCTCGATCTCCGGCACTTCGAATTCGAAGAGTTTCATCACAAACTCGGGCGAGGTGCGCGACAGGATCACCTGCGGGCCGCGCGCCAGGCGGTCGATCTTCTGCACGAAGGCGCGCACGCGGTCGCCGATGCGGAGGTTCTCCTTTGGAATCATGTCGCCGCGCGGTAGCCGGGCCTCGACCTTGCCGATCTCGACGATCGCATCGCCCTTGTCCATGCGCTTGATCGTTCCGCTGACGATCTGGTCGCCGCGCGCCAGGAAGTCCGACAGCAGCTGTTCGCGCTCGGCGTCGCGGATCTTCTGCAGGATGACCTGCTTGGTGTCCTGCGCGAAGCGCCGGCCCAGCGTCTTTTCCTTGTCAACGTTCTCGATCAATTCCTCGATGCTGTCGCCGACCTCGATTTCAGGATCGTCCTCGCGCGCATCGGAGAGGATGACCTGGTGACCAGGCTCCTGCAGGCCTGCCTCGTCGGGCACGACCAGCCAGCGGCGAAAGGCATCGTATTCGCCCGATTCGCGGTCGACGGCGACGCGGATGTCGACGTCTTCCTCGGCGAAAAGCTTCTTCGAGGCCATCGCCAGCGCGGCTTCCAGCGCGCCAAAGACAGTCTCCTTCGGCACGTTCTTCTCGCGCGCCAGCGCGTCCACCAGCAGCAGAATTTCTCGGCTCATCGCGGTCTACTCCTTGCTCCCGCCCCTGAAGTTCAACTCAGGCACTAACTTCGCTTTGTCCACATCGGCCAGCGAAAACTCAACCACCACGCCTGCCGCATCAAGCTCGCTGGCCTTCCGCTTCGCGCCAGCCTTCTTCGTCTGCGCCCGCCCACGTACCGGGGCCGGACTCTTCGCCGCGACTTCAGGTGCCAGTTCCAGGCGCACCCGCTCGTTTCCGGCAGCGCCGCCCACTTCGAGCAACCGACCCTGCAATCGCTTGCGGCCTCCCGCCGTTGCCAGCGGTGCATACAGCTGCACCTGGATTTCCGACCCGGCGAACCGCTCGTAGTCCCGTGCCCGTTTCAACGGCCGGTCAAGCCCGGGCGACGACACCTCGAGGCGCGCGTAGTCGACATCCTCGACCGCGAACAAGTGCGTGAGCTGCCGGCTCACTCGCTCACAGTCCGTGAGTCCTATGCCACCTTCGCGATCGATCGTGACCCTGAGCAACCCGGCGGCCAGTCGCTCGGCATCGACGAACTCGTATCCGAGCCCCTCGACCGTCCGCTCGATCGTCCCCGCCACGCCCGCTGCCACACCTGCCATCGCCCGCTCACCCCAGTCCGGCGCGGCGTATCGCCTGCCGGGCCTTGATCGAAACCAGCCCGGAAATAAAAAATGGGCTCAAGAGCCCATCCGTTGAATTCAACAGGCTTGCGCGGAAACTGCTGGACCGCGCAACCGACGCCCGCCTGATCGAATCTCGATCGGCGCGCACTTCGGCAACCGCGCATTATAGGGGTGGAACCGCGCTGCAACAAGCGCGGTCGAGGCCGTCCGGCCCAGGCGGGCCTAGTAACCGCGCTGAGTCTTGCTGCGCTTGAAACGTGCCGGCCGCCCGTTGTTGGGCAGCCCGTGGCCCGCCGCGATGTAATTGACACTGCTCGTCATGGGATCCGGCTGCTTCGGCGGGCGATTCGCTTGCGGCTTGCCCTTGCCGCGGCCCTGCCCTTGGCCCTGCCCATAGCCCTGACCCGGGCGCTGACCCTGGCCCTGACCATAGCCCTGGCTCTGGCCGTAGCCGCTGATCGGGCTGTAGCTTTGGCTCTGGTTGAAAGGCTGACCCTGGCCGAAGCCCTGCCCCGGCCCTTGCGGGCGACCGCGGTTCTTCGGTCCGCCTTTGGGTCCGCCTTTGCCCCGGCCGCCCTTGCCAGCGTGCGGCTGGCCGGGACCGCGGCTGCGGACCTCGTCGATCGACATCCCCAGGTCGTGTACCCAAGCCTGCACCCATTCGGGCGCCAGTTCGTAGAACCGTCCACGGGCCAGCGTGCGCGGCAGCTGGATCGCGCCGAAACGGATGCGGATCAGGCGGCTGACCGTCAGTCCGATCACATCGAAAATGCGGCGCACTTCCCGATTGCGCCCTTCGGCGAGTGCTACCCGGTACCAGTGGTTGACTCCCTGGCCGCCGGCATCTTCGACTTTGCTGAACTTCGCTGGGCCGTCCTCAAGCTGCACGCCGTCGAGCAGCTGCTGGCGCTGCTGTTCGGTCAGTTCGCCAAGCACACGAACCGCGTACTCGCGATCGACCTCGTAGCGCGGGTGCATCAGCCGGTTGGCAAGCTCGCCCGACGTCGTGAACAGGATCAGGCCCTCGGTATTCAGGTCCAGCCGGCCCACCGCCACCCAGCGACCGCCGGAGACCTTGGGCAACTTCTCGAAAACAGTGGGGCGCTCGCCCGGATCGTCCTGCGTGACGATCTCGCCAACCGGCTTGTGATACAGCAGCACGCGCGGCGGCCGTCCGCCGGCCACGCGGCGCTGCAGAGGCCTGCCGTTGACCTTGACCTGGTCGTTCGGCATTACGCGCTGGCCGATATGCGCGGGCTCGCCATTGACCGACACCCGGCCGGCGATGATCAGTTCTTCCATGTCACGCCGGGAACCGATGCCGGCATCGGCAAGGACCTTGTGCAGCTTCTCTGACTGCGCATTGAGCGCCTGCTTTGCGGCACGACGACCGCGCTCGAGCAACTCGCGCGGCAGTGCCGCGTCCGCCATCGCGGCTGGATTGATCTCATCGCCTTCGCCCACTAGCGGCAGCGCAGCAGCCGCCTCTGGAGCAGTACTGACCGCGCTCGGAGCGCCATTGGCCAAGTTCGGCTCAGCATTGGTCAAGTTCGGCGCAGCGTTGGCCGGCGCGGGGCGCTCGCGTTCGCCGTCACCACGACCCCCGCGGCCGCGGCGTCGCCGCCCGCCGGGACCGCGTTGGCGCGGCGCCTCTTCTCCTGGTTCGCGCTCCGCGCGGTCCTGAGGCGACAAGACGTTGCCGTTCACGTCGCCTGGCATCACGTCCTCACCCTCGTCGTCATGATCACCCGGGCGAGGGCTTGCACTCCCTGACTCAGGATCAGTTGCCAGTGAACCGGGTCGGTTCTGGTCGTCTTCGGGGTTCGGTGTGGAGTTCATCGGGGTAAAGGCTAGGCGGGGGTCGGCGTCGAATCGGTCGGGGAAGGCGCGGGATCAGCGGAGAGCTCGGCGTCCGCTGCCGCAAGGGTCGCAGGCTCCAGCAACGCGCCGTCCTGCGCAGGAGAGTCGACTGCCAGCGGATCGCCGCGCGTCAACTCGGAGAACTGAAGCTCGAACTCAGGCGCCACGGTCGTACCGTCCTCGAGGGCCGGCAACTCCTCCAGTGAACGCAAGCCCAGGTCATCGAGGAACGTCTTGGTCGTTGCAAAGAGCGCCGGACGACCCGGGGCTTCGCGATGGCCAATAGCTTCGACCCAGCCCCGCTCCTCGAGCGTCTTGATGACAGGACTCGACACGGTGACACCGCGGATTTCCTCGATGTCACCACGCGTCACCGGCTGCCGGTAAGCAATGATTGCCAGTGTTTCTAGGACGGCACGCGAATACTTCGGTGCCTTTTCGGGGTGCATGCGCTCCAGGTAGGAGCGCATCGATGCGGCGCTCTGAAAGCGCCAGCCGGACGCGAGAGCAACCAGCTCCACGCCGCGACCGTCCCAGTCCGTTCGCAGCTCATCAAGCAGCGCACGAAGAGTGTCGGCGTTGATTTCGTCATTGAACAGACGTCGCATATCCCCGATGGCGAGCGGCTGCTCGGCGGTGAGCAGTGCGGCCTCGAGGACAACCTTGGCCTCTTGAGTATTCATGATCTCCAATTTGGAGTACCAGTGATCGCGGCTAACGCAACCGGCGCCAAAACGCTCTGCGCAGTCGCGGAAACGCGATCAAAGGCCTGAAAAAACTTCGGAGCGCGCAGTCCGCGGAAGTCGGCGATCTTGTCGTTCTTGGAGCCGGCTGTGCGCGGAATCGAACCTTCCGGCAACCCTGGCAGCCCGGGCGCGTAAGCAAGCACCGGCTGCATCTATCTAGTTGATTGAACAGTCTATCACAGGGGTTTCAGCGCACAAGACATCCTTTTGGAGCATTGCGCCGCACCGTGCAAATCCGAGGGCAGTTTCCAAGTCGCATCGCCGGTAACGCTCATTCCCCGACCGCGAGTTCAGTGTGCCGGAAGCAATCGACCGTGTGGTCGTTGACCATGCCGACCGCCTGCATGAACGCGTAGGAGATCGTCGAGCCAACGAAATTCAAACCCAGCTTCTTGAGGTCGCGGCTCATGCTGTCAGACACTTCTGTTCGGGCCGGAACGTCCCGCATCGAATGCCAGGCGTTTTGCCGCGGCCGGTGGTCGACATAGCGCCACAGGAATTGGTCAAGCGTGCCATGCTGTTCCTGGATTGCGAGCACTCCCTTGGCGTTACGTACGACCGACTCGACCTTCAGGCGGTTGCGCACGATCCCCGGATCGGCCAGCAGGCGTTCGATGTCGCGCTCCCTGAGTCTGGCGACGGCGTGCGGATCGAAGTCCCTGAACGCGCGCCGGTAGTTGGTTCGCTTGCGCAGGATCGTGATCCAGCTGAGTCCTGCCTGAGCACCCTCGAGACACAGCATCTCGAAGAGCGCCCGATCATCGTGGACCGCAACGCCCCACTCGTTGTCGTGATAGGCAACGTAGAGCGGATCGACGCCGCACCATGCGCAGCGAATCGTCATGGTGAGTTCCGCGCCACCGCACGTCGAGTCAACTGCGGCCCCGCATGCCACGCCAGAACGCGATCAGCGAAACCAGAAGCAAAAGCGGGTACAGCACAAGCAGATCCACCCGGATATTGCATTCCCCCGAGCATAGCCAGCGCAGCTTTATTGCGTATTCATAGGAGAGATAGCCCAGCCACGCCAAAGCGGCGGCCAGCGCGCTGCTGGCCCGCGAACGCGCATAGAGCACTCCGAGTGCGGAAATCGGTACCAGCGCAAGCCAGGGCCATTGAATGAAGACGCCAAGGAGATCGCTGACTTCCACGGTACCGCCGTCCTTTCAGTCCTCGCGGGAAAGCCCGACGTTCGTCATGGGCGACATCCGAGTCACACCGACGAGCGAGGAGCCGGGAGCACGTTCACCGTACAGCCGGCACTATCCGACGCACAGTCTCACGATCGGCCGCTGAGGCTTGCGCCGTGCCACTTCTTTGAACCCGGCCGCGTCGAACATCGATTTGGTTCCAAACCAGAGAGACTCATCGCCGGCAGGCTCAGCCCTGTCCACAGGATAGGCCTCCAGGAGCGTGGCGCCGCACTGCCGTGCATAGCGAACCGCGCCTTCGAGCAGCGCGCGGGCTAGGCCCTGGCGCCGGTACTCCGACGGAACAACAAAGCACACGATCGACCATACAGGCTGGTCGTCGACTGGCTTCATCACTGGCGAGCGCCGCAGCCGCGCAAACGCGGCGCGCTGCCCAAGGCAAATCCAGCCGACCGGCACCTTTCCGTGGTACCCGATAAGACCCGGCGGCGGACCGGCCACCGTCAGCTCCTTCATGCGCCGCCGGCGCTCCTCCCGCAGACTGGCGCCGGCGGCAGACATCGGCTTGCCGCTCTCCCGGTAGAACATGCACCAGCAGCCGCGCGCGACCGAGCAACCCTTCGCATTGAAGACGGCCTCGAAGTCGGGCCAGCGCTCCGGAGTCAGCGGTTTGACATTGATCTTCATCCGCCCGCTCGCTCCGTCTCAGTCTCTGCGGGCGTATACGGCGTGCCCTGATGGAACCGCAATGTCCAGCCATCCGAAGTCCTCGACCAGATAGAACTGCGGTGTGCGTACTCGACAACAGCGCCGTAGCGCACTGCGCTGTCGTATGTGACCCGTGCCGTGTTCTCATCGAGCAGGCGGATGCGGAGATCAGGCAACGGGAATTGAGCCCGGATCTCGTGCCGCGCCAGCTCCAGAATCTCGTCGCGCGTGTAGGTTCGCCCCGACCGCCCGAACTCGAAGAAGTCGGGGGCGAGAGTGCTCACCATGTACTGCTGGTCGAAACGCGTGTCCGCGCGCCACATGCTCTCCTCGAGTTGCACAAGACACGAACGATCCGCAACGGAAAGCGCCATTGACTCTGCGACTTCCTACTGGGCCAAGTGCAGACCGAAGCGAATCCAGAGGACCAGCAACACGACAAAGCTGGAGGCGAACACTGCAAAGCGATGCATGACCCGGTTGTAGGTGCATTGAATGACGCTGTGCACGCAGCGCAGCATCACATAGAGCCAGGTGCCGGCGGCGAAGAAGGCCGATGCGCTGCCCGTCGCAAGCAGCAGCGCGCACAGCGCATAGAACATGACCGGCATCTCGAAGAGATTGCGGTAGTTGTCGGATACCTGGATCGACTGCAGCTTCGTTGCGACTTGCGCGGATGTCGCTATCTGCTGAGGGTGGATCCGCTTATCGCGCATTTCGCGCACGCGGACGGCGAGCATGCGCACCGCCACGAGCGACGTAAGGAGCGCCAGTGCGACGCATGCAAGCGCGATGGATTGGGCAGGTGTCATCGGATCGATGCCGGAAATCTGTCAGCCGCGAGCTTGCACCTGACAAGACGTAACGGCAAGAAACCTCCGGCCTCCGGCTCGGCCGCAAGGACGGACACATGACTGGCCTCGATCACCGCGTTGAGCGCGAACGACGCTCCGCTCTCACGCTGGCACCAACGGCAATGGCATCAGTGAACGATCAGTGGCGCCGTTTCCATACGAAAGCGACCGTGGCGGCAGTCGCAGCCGCCTTCAAGCGGGAATACCGTGCCGGGACATCGCGAACCCCAAAGTCAGTGGTGAGGCAGAAGTAACAGGCGCATGTTGGCCCGACGGGCATGAGGTCCCATCACGCCTCGGCTCAGCGACAACTCCATGGCGTGAAGCGCCGATTGCGCGGTCAGGCAAACGCCCCACCCGCGCATCGACGAGCACCCTGGCTTCGACGACGGCCAGCGCCGCAGAAAAGAGGCCAGGACCGGTTGCCACTCCGGACGAGTCAGGCATCATGGATCGCTAGGGCGTTCAGCTTGAGGGTTGTTGACCAGTTGCGCGTCGTGGCCATCGTTCCCGATTTGCCGAGCAGTGCTTCACCCGCCTTGCTGCCAAGGACACCGTTGGCGCAGTGCAGGTAGGCCGCTCTCTTGCCGATCACGTACCGCTCGGGCGGCACGACGAGCCGCGCCACCGCAGCAAGACCCGAAAGCGACGTTTCATCCTGCATGTAAGCGACGAGCAGGCGCGAAGGGTCGAACACTCCCACAGCGAGGGGGTTCTCGGCCACGATGCCAGCCAGTTCGCTCGCCGACTTGACCACGACAGGCACGTCCACGCCCATAGTGCGCGCAACGGCGGCGGCTATTGCGGCGGCGTGCAGTGCCGGTGCGCCCTTCGCCGCGCTGAAGACCGCGTTACCGCTATTGAGCAGCGTCGCTACGTCCTTGTATCCCATCTTGGCGAGCAGGGCGCGCAGCTCAGCCATCGGAAGTCGCCTGGCTTTGCCGACGTTTACTCCGCGCAGCAAGGCAGCAAATCGGGTCACTCGTGAAGCCTGTGCCTGAGCCAGAGAAACGCTACTCGACCGCGGCGCCCTTATCGAGCAGGAGCGCGCGCAACACCGCGCGATGGCAGCGCGACTCATCCTCGGTAGCAGCCGACCGAAAAGTCGATCTGGTGCGACAGCGCGGCAAGCAGGCTGAGCGAGTGGCTGTTCTCGGGCGTTTCCATCTCGGCTCGATACTTCTTCCGGAACACGGCCCATTCGCTCTCGGTCCTGGCCTGCTGCCCGAGCTTCATCGTTTCGACGCTGGGCGCGAGGTTCGGGAACCACACGTCATACCATTTCTGCGACGCGAATTCCGCCTTCGGAACGCCGCGCGGCGGACGACGCACGGTTCCGACGCGAATGCCTTCGTCCTTGCGTCTTTTACTCCCCAGCCTCACGACACGGATGACCATACCCGCTCCCACCTACGACACCGACGCACGGCATCGATACCCTGCGGTGACCGCCGGCCGGAACGCACTCGCTCGATAGCAATCGCAGGCGGCCTGCGCATGCGGCCAGGGGGCACCAAGAGCCTGACCGCACATTTGCACTTGCACTCGACTTCCGGCGAAGAAACGGCGGGCTCCATCACTGGCCCTCCGGGGGTTGCCACAATTCGATCCGATTCCCGTCCGGATCCATGACCCACCCGAACTTGCCATATTCGGACTCTTCAACCTTCGCATCGACGTCGCAGCCTTCGCTTCGGAGTTGAGCCAGCACCGCGTGCAGATCTTCGACCCGGTAGTTGATCATGAAGCTCGCCTGGCTCGGAGCGAAGTAGTCCGACTTCGCATCGAACGGGCTCCAGATCGTCGTACCGACCCCGGACGGATTGTCCGGAGATGCCCAGCGGAAGGCCGCCCCTCCCCATTCCTGTACATCCAGGCCAAGGTGCGTTCGGTACCACTCGCCGAGTCGCTTCGGGTCGTGAGACTTGAAGAAGATTCCGCCAATGCCAGTGACTCGCTTCATGCTGCCTCCCCGGGTTTGCGCGTAGGCCGATGCTGTCCCGCTGCCTGACCTGACGTGACACAGCTCCGCGCCCGCAAGGCGTCGGCACTCGCAACAAGCGGGCTTGCGTCCTGCGTATCAAGGTGTTTCTCACAGCAGGCGGCGCATAACAGCACCCGCCACGCCTTCGCACCGGACCACCCGGTCATGCTCACCAAATCTTGCGCCCGGCCGGAAAGCGTTGTCCAGCATCCACGGCACGGCCAGAGGTCAGGGCACAGGGCACAGGGCTTCTGTCGGCCTCTGGCTACCCCTTGCTATTCCTTTCAGTACTGTATACATTTCCAGTAACCCTTCGCTTGGGAGCCTGCCGATGGTCACGTCCTCTTCTTCACCGCCGATCACGCCGCGCCAGTCGGAGATCCTCGAGTTCATCCGCCAGGCGCTCACCGAGAGCGGCGCCCCGCCCACGCGCGACGAGATCGCGCGCGCCTTCGGCTTCCGCTCGCTCAACGCCGCCGAGCAGCACCTGCAGGCACTCGCCAAGAAGGGGCTGATCGAACTCGTCGCCGGCACCTCGCGCGGCATCCGCCTGAAGGACAGCGTGCGCGAGCTGATGGCCGCAGCGCAGGAAGTCGGCCTGCCGCTGATCGGCAAGGTCGCCGCGGGCAGCCCGCTGCTAGCGCAGGAAAACGTGCTTGCGCACCCGGCCGTCGATCCAGACACCTTCAAGCCGCGCGCCGATTACCTGCTCGAAGTACGCGGCATGAGCATGCGCGACGCCGGTATCCTCGACGGCGACTGGCTCGCCGTGCACAAGCGCGCGCAGGCGCAGTCAGGGCAGATCGTCGTCGCGCGCCTCGGTGACGACGTCACGGTCAAGCGCCTCAAGCTGCGCGGCGCGCGCGCGGAACTGATCGCCGAGAACCCGGACTTCGAGCCGATCATCGTCGACCTGCGGCGCGAGCCGTTCGCGATCGAGGGCATTGCCGTCGGGGTGATACGACCGGCGCTCTGACGCAGGTTCTGCTCCCCGCTTCGGGCGCCGTCTCGATCCCCTAACACTCACCCGTTCCACTTTTTCAGGAGGGCGCACATGCGTGCGGCCACGGAGTTGCTTTCCCTGTTGCATACCGCCGGCGGTGCGTCCCTGTGGCGCGGCGACGAGCGCCCTGCCGACGAAGCCTGCGGCCCGACGCTCGCCAGCGGCTTTGCCGAACTCGACCGTGAACTGCTGGGCGGCGGCTGGCCGCAGGGGCAGTTGATCGAACTGCTGACCGACGACGCCGGCATCGGCGAACTGTCATTGCTGGCGCCGGCATTGGCGCAACTGGCGCAGGCGCGCCGCTGCTCGGTGTGGGTACTGCCGGTGGACGCCGCGCGCACCGTGTCGCATGCGCCCGAGGTGCAGACGATTCCCTATGCGCCGGCGCTCGCCACCGCAGGCCTGGACCTGGCGCGCACGATCTTCGTCAAGCCGGCCACGCCGCGCGAGGGCCTGTGGGCGATCGAGCAGTCGCTGCGGACCCGCCATCTCGGCGCGGTGGTCGGCTGGCTGCCGTCGGCCAGCGGGACTGGCGACAGTGAATTCCGCGCGCTGCGCCGCCTGCACCTGCTGGCACAGCGCCACCAGGCGCTGGCCTTCGTGCTGCGCACCACACGCCATGCGCAGGCACCTTCGCCCGCGGTATTGCGCCTGCTGCTGGCGAGCGCCGGCACGCGGCTGCAGGTGACACTGCTGAAGCGGCGCGGCCGCCCGCTGCTCGAACCGGTCACGCTCGCGCTGCGTCCCGCACACTGGGAAAGCGCACGCGTCGAAGCCGACACCGCACCGCGCGTACTGCCGGCGTCGATCGCGCTGCTCGACACGCAGCGTCCGATGGATGCGCTGCTGACCTGACCGCGCTGGCCCGACGCATTGGCCTGATATCACTGGCCCGATAGCACTGGCCTGATGCCACTCACCTGAGCTTCAGCGGGCACCCGCCCGCGCTGCACCATGGCCCTGTGGCTCGCCCTCGTCCTGCCTGCGCTGCCGCTGCAACTGGCCGAGCGTGCGCTGCCCGGCATGGGGCCGCTCGCGATCGTCGAAGGCCCGCCGCAGCGCCTCACCGTGATCCACTGCAATGCACCAGCGCAGGCGGCCGGTCTGGCGCCGGGCATGAAGGTCGCCGCCGCACAGGCGCTGGCGCGCGAGTTGATCGCGCTTGAACGCAATGTCGAACGCGAACAGGCCGCACTCGCGGAACTCGCCGGCTGGGCCTACCAGTTCTCGTCGCACGTGGTTTTGCAGCCCGACGGACTGCTGCTCGAAACCGGCGGCAGCGAGCGGCTGTTCGGCGGTCGCGCACGACTGCATCGCGCGATCACCACCGGCCTCGACACGCTCGGCTATCGCGCCGCATTCGCCTGCGCCGCTGCCCCGCGCTGCGCACGTGTGTTCGCCCTGGCAGAGGCAGGCCAGGGCCGGCACGCTGCCTCGCCGAACCTTCCCCTGTTCGCGGAAGCGGACGGTCTGCGACGCCTGCCGATTGAGCTACTCGAATGGGACACAGTGACGAACGAGACACTGCGCGCGCTCGGGCTGTCGGCGATCGGCGACCTGCTGCGGCTGCCGCGTGACGCGTTCGCGCGGCGTTTCGGTACGGAGCGGCTCGACGACCTCGACCGCGCGCTCGGAACACGCAGCGTCCCCCAGCCTCTGTATGAACCTCCCGCGCATTTTTCGGCGCGCATCGAACTGCCTGCCGACATCAGCGAGACCGCGCAGCTGATGTTCTCGGCGCGGCGGCTGCTCGCCTCGCTCGAAGGCTTCCTGCGCGGGCGCAATGCGGGCGCCACTGAGCTCGTATTCTCGGCCACGCACAGCGCGCGCCGCGGCGCAGCGCTTGCACCGACTGCAATCACGCTCGCACTCGCCGCACCGGAGCGCGACGCGCAACGGCTGGCGGTGTTGCTCGGCGAACGATTGACGCGCGTGCAGCTGCCGGCGCCAGCGCTGACGCTCGCGCTCACGGTCGATCAACTGCATCCGTTCGCAGCGCTCAACGCCAGCCTGCTGCCGCCTTCCGCGCACGACGGTGATGTCGGCGTGGACTGGCTGCAGCTTGCGGAAACACTGCATGCGCGGCTCGGCTCCGAACGCGTGTTCCAGCTGCAGGCGGTCGACGATCACCGGCCCGAGCGGGCCTGGCGTGCGCTGCCCATTGCCGTCGGTGACGCGCCGCGCACCGTGCCCCCGTCCACCACCTCCGCGCCGCGTCCGCTGCTGCTGCTGCCGACCCCGCAGCCGCTGCCGGCGCACGGCGAGCAGCCACTGTTACCACCCCGACGCGAGTCGCTGACGCTGGTCACCGGCCCCGAACGCATCGAGTGCGGCTGGTGGGATCTCGCCGGCCCCGCCGCCGGATCCCCGGCACGCGCCGTGCACCGCGACTACTTCGTCGCCCGCAACGCGCGCGGCCAGTGGCTGTGGATCTACCGCGAACTCGCCGCCCCGCGCGGCTGGTTCCTGCACGGGCTGTTTGCGTGATGAGCTACGAGCGCGATTCAGGCCGCGCTTTCGAGCGCGACATCCCAGCTCGGGAACACGAGCACGGCGGGATGGCAACGCAGCGCGCGCGCCAGCACCTTGGCTCGCTCCACCCCAAGGCTGACACGCCCGTTTTCAATGGCGGAAATGGTCGCCTGCGGAATGCCGCTGCGTTCGGCAAGCTGACTCTGCGTCAGCGCCTGCAGTTCGCGCAGGATCCGCACCGATTCACCCGGCGAGACTTCGACACGGCGGCGGGCCTTCATGAACTATCTCCAGTCGTAGCGAACGCTAGATCCTGGGGATCGATTACAGCATGTCTCGCACTGCATGGTCCCTTCCTACACCGAACTGCACTGCCTCAGTAACTTCTCGTTCCTGCGCGGTGCGTCGCATCCGGAGGAACTGGTCGAGCGCGCGCTCGCGCTCGAGTATGCGGGGCTGGCGATCACCGACGAGTGTTCGTTCGCGGGCAGCGTGCGCGCGCACCTGGCGCTCACCGAGGCGCGCGAAACTGACGAACCGGCGCGTGCGTTCCGGCTGATCCACGGCACCGAGATCCGACTCACCGAAGGTGGTGATCCGAAGCACCTGCGGCCCGGTGCCAAGCTCGTGCTGCTGGCGACTTCGCGCGCCGGCTACGGCAACCTGAGCCAGCTCGTGACGCTGGCACGGCGGCAGGCCGCCAAGGGCAGCTACCGGCTCAGCGCGGCGGACCTCGAAGCGCACGCACACTGGCTCGACGACGTGCTGGCGCTGCTGCTGCCACTGCGCCACTGGCGCGAGGCGTTCGACGCCGCGCGCGTTGAACTTGAAGCGCGCTGGCTGGCGGAACTGCACCCCGGCGCGAGCTGGATCGCCTGCGAGCTGACCCGCGGCATCGACGACGCAGCTCAACTCGCCGCGCTGCAGGCGATCCGCGACAGCACCGGCGTACCGCTGGCGGCCACCGGCGACGTGCAGATGCATGCGCGCCGCCGCAAGCGCCTGCACGATGTGCTGACCGCCGTGCGCGTGAAGACGCCGCTGGCGCAGTGCGGACGCGAACTGGCACCGAACGCCGAGCGCTATCTGCGGCCGCTGTACCGGCTCGCCCGCATTTATCCAACGGAGTTGCTCATGCAGACGCAGGCGATCGCCGAGCGCTGCACCTTCTCGCTCGACGAGCTGCGTTATGAGTACCCGGAGGAGATCGTGCCGCCCGGCGAGACGCCGGCCACCTGGCTGCGGCGTGCCACCTACGAAGAGGCGAAGACACGCTATCCGGAAGGCATTCCTGAGAAAGTGCAGGCCATCGTCGAGCACGAGTTACGGCTGATCGCCGAGCTGCGCTACGAGCCTTATTTCCTCACCGTCTACGACATCGTCCGCTACGCGCGCTCGCAGGGCATCCTGTGCCAGGGTCGAGGCTCGGCGGCCAACTCGGCGGTGTGCTACTGCCTCGGCATCACCGAGGTCGATCCCGCGCGCATGTCTGTGCTGTTCGAACGCTTCATCAGCAAGGAACGCAACGAGCCGCCGGACATCGACGTCGACTTCGAGCACCAGCGGCGCGAAGAGGTGATGCAGTACATCTACGCCAAGTACGGGCGCCATCGCGCGGCACTGACCGCAGCGCTGCATACCTATCGGCCGAAGGGCGCGCTGCGCGACGTTGGCAAGGCGCTCGGCCTGTCGCTCGACCAGGTCGACCGGCTGGCGAAGACGATGGCGTGGTGGGACGGACGAAAGATCATTCCGCAACGTCTCGAGGAAGCCGGCTTCGATCCGGCCAATCCGGTCATTGCACAGCTCGCCGAGCTCGCGGTCGAGGTCATCGGCTTCCCGCGGCATCTGTCGCAGCACTCGGGCGGCTTCGTCATCGCGCGCGACCGGCTCGACCGGCTCGTGCCGATCGAGAACGCCGCGATGGACGAGCGCACGGTGATCCAGTGGGACAAGGACGACCTCGACGCGCTCGGCCTGCTGAAGATCGACGTGCTCGCGCTCGGCATGCTCTCCTGCGTGCGGCGCGCGCTCGATCACCTGCAGCACTTCGATGGCCGTCGCTGGCGGCTGCAGGACATTCCGTCCGAGTGCCCGAAGGTCTACGACATGCTGTGCCAGGGCGATTCGCTCGGCGTGTTCCAGGTGGAATCGCGCGCGCAGATGAACATGCTGCCGCGGCTGGCGCCGCGCTGCTTCTACGACCTCGTCATCGAGACCGCGATCGTGCGTCCCGGGCCGATCCAGGGCGGCATGGTGCATCCCTACCTGCGGCGCCGGCAAAAGCTTGAAGACGTGACCTACCCGTCGGAGGCAGTGCGATCGGTGCTCGAACGCACGATGGGCGTCTCGATCTTCCAGGAGCAGGTGATGCAGCTCGCCGTGGTTGCTGCCGGCTTCACGCCGGGCGAGGCCGACAAGCTGCGGCGCGCGATGGCGGCGTGGAAACGCAAGGGCGGCATCGGTCCGTTCCGCGACAAACTGATCAGCGGCATGCTGGCGCGCGGCTACACCAGCGAGTATGCCGAGCAGATCTACCGGCAGATCCAGGGCTTCGGCGAGTACGGCTTCCCGGAAAGCCACGCGGCGAGTTTTGCACTTCTGGTGTATGTGTCGTCGTGGCTCAAGTGCCACGAGCCGGCCGCGTTCTGTGCCGCGCTGCTCGACTCGCAGCCGCTCGGGTTCTATGCACCGGCCCAGATCGTGCGAGACGCCATGGGCCATGGTGTCGAGGTACGGGCTATCGACATCACCGTCAGCGACTGGTACTGCACGCTCGCACCGTCGAGCGCAGATCCATCAAAGCCGGCGGTGCGGCTCGGGCTCGAACTGGTCGCCGGTTTCAACGAAGCGGCCGGCGAACGCATCATGGCCGCACGGCGCGACGCGCCTTTCACTGATGCCGAGGACCTGGCGCGCCGCGCGCAGCTCAACCGCGGCGAGATCAGCGCGCTGGCCAAGGCCGACGCGCTGGCCACCCTCACCGGCCACCGCCGTCGCGCGCTCTGGACCACACTCGGCGTCGATGCCGACGCGCCACGCGCCGCACCACTCGCTTCGCGCTCACGCCGCGAGGCACCGGTCGACCTGCTGCCGCCGACCGAAGGCCAGGACATCGTCGCCGACTATCACCACACGGCGCTGACGCTGCGCCGCCATCCACTGGCGCTGCTGCGCGAGCGCTTCAATGCGAAGGGCTATCTGACCGCGGCTGGCATCGGCCGCGCGCGCGACCAGCAGCGCGTGCGCACCACCGGCATCGTCACCTGCCGCCAGCGGCCCAGCACCGCCAGCGGCGTCACCTTCGTCACCATCGAGGATGAAACGGGCACCGTCAACGTCGTCGTCTGGAACACCACCGGCGAGAAGTACCGGCGCGCGCTGCTGCACTCGACACTGATGACGGTGTACGGCCACGTCGAACGCGTCACGAGCGGGGTCGCCCCGATCGTGCACCTGATCGCGTCACGGCTCGAGGATCACTCGCCGCTGCTCGGCGCGCTCACGATGCCGAGCAGGGACTTTCATTGACTACAAGCGGGCGCTCTCGGCCTGCGCGAACGACGCTGCGGCAGGGATTGAAGCCGATCGCATACGCAAGGTCTGCGGGCCGCTCGACATCCCACAGCACGAAATCGGCCACCTTGCCGACCTCGAGGCTACCGACGTCGGCCTGCAATCCGATTGCGCGCGCCGCGTTCGCCGTGGTTCCCGCCAGCGCTTCCAGCGGCGTCAGGCGGAACAGCGTGCAGGCCATGTTCATCGCCAGCAGCAGCGACGTCATCGGTGACGTCCCGGGATTGCAGTCGGTGGCCACCGCCATCTTCACGCCTGCGTCCCGCAACGCATCGATGGGTGGCACGCGTGTCTCGCGCAGGACGTAGAACGCACCGGGCAGCAGCACGGCGACCGTGCCCGAGGTGCACATCGCCGCAACGCCATCGGCTGAGAGGTACTCGAGATGATCGGCCGACAACCCGTTGTACCGCGCCGCCAGCGCGGCGCCACCCTGGTCCGACAACTGCTCCGCATGCAGCTTGACCGGAATGCCCAGCCCCGCCGCCGCGCGAAACACGCGCTCGGTCTGCGCGGGCGTGAAGCCGATCGACTCGCAGAACGCATCCACCGCGTCGACCAGACCCTCACCGACGAGCGCCGGCAGCATGCGTTCGCAGACCTCGTCGATATAGTCATCCGCCCGGCCAGCAAACTCCGGTGGCAAGGCGTGCGCCCCGAGGAACGTGGTGCGGACCGTGACCGGCAGATCGCGTCCGATGCGGCGCGCAGCGCGCAGCAGCTTCCGCTCGGTGTCGAGATCGAGCCCATAGCCGGACTTGATCTCGAGCGTGGTGACGCCCTCCGCAAGCAGTGCGCGCACGCGAGGTTCGCTGGCGCGGATCAACTCGTCTTCAGAAGCCGATCGTGTCGCACGCACCGTCGACAGGATGCCGCCGCCGCGCTGCGCGATCTCGGCGTAGGTGGCACCGTTCAGCCGCGCCTCGAACTCGTCGCTGCGGTTGCCCGCGTAGACAATGTGGGTGTGGCAGTCGATCAGGCCGGGAGTGATCCATGCCCCGCCTCCATCGATAGCCTGTTCCGCTCGCAGTTCTGCAGGCAGATTGGCACGCCGCCCAAGCCACGCGATCCGTCCCGCGCGCACGGCCAGGGCCGCATCACGGATCTCGCCGTACCCACGAATCGATTCCGTTATCGATCCCGGTTCGGCCATCGTCGCCAAGTGGACACCGGTCCACAGGCTATCGCAGCGCACGCGCGACACCGTTGGCAATGCGGGCAACGATGCGCGCGGCCACCGCGGCTGTACGGCCGTCGGCGTCAAAGCGCGGATTCATCTCCGCGATGTCCGCCAGCCGCACCTTGCCGCTCGCACACACCACGTCGATCAGAGGCTCCAGCACGTCGAGCCCAACACCGCGGGGTGTGGGCGAACTGACGCCCGGCGCCACTGCAGCGGGCAGCACATCGAGGCAGACGGTCAGATAGACATCGTCGACGTCTGCAATGAACGATGCCAGTGCCGAGCCGCCGGTGGTCGCGTCGAGAGTTTCGTCCAGTTGAGCCAGTACACCCAGTTCGCGCGCGCGTGCGAAGAGCGCCTCGGTGTTCGAGTAGCGGCTGACGCCGAAGCATGCGTAGCGGAACTCCCAGCTGCGCGCTTCACAGTCCTGCGCGATCTGCAGGAACGGCGTGCCGGACGTGGCGCGTGCGTCGCGCCGCAGGTCGAAGTGCGCGTCGAAGTTGACGATGCCGACGCGCGGCGCGCCTTCGGACATCGCAAGGTGCTTGGCGAGTCCCGTGAACGACCCCCAGGCCATTTCGTGGCCGCCCCCGAGGATCAGCGGAAAGCGCTCGGCGCCGAGCTGCTGCGCCACCAGGGCAGCGAGCGCTTGCTGTGCCGATTCAAGCTCATCGCCCGCGCAACGGACGTCGCCGCCGTCAGCGAGTTGTGTGCACTCATGGACCGGCATGTTTCGCAACGCACGCCGGATCGCGAGCGGGCCCTCGGCGGCGCCCACGCGGCCGTGATTGCGCGCGACCCCTGCGTCGCAGGCGAAGCCGAGCAGCACCGTCGTGCCGGGTGCAGCGCGCGCTGCCTGCGGTTGCATCACCTGATGCCAGCGGCGCGCGCGAGCACCTTCGGCGTCGTCGACGCGGCCCTGCCACACGGACATGTCAACGGTGGTCACGCGACGGAGGCAAACAGATCGCGGCAGCCGGCGCTGAGCGTTCCCGCCGCCACCAGCTCGGAGGCAGCCGCGATGTCGGGCGCCAGGATGCGATCGACCTCATAGAACGGCACGCGCTCGCGCAAGTCCCGATGCACGGCGGCCAGGCGCGGCGAGGTTGCGAGCGGTTGATGGAAGTCGATGCCCTGGGCCGCGGCCAGCAGCTCGATGCCGACGATGGTCGCTGTGTTGGTCGCCATCTCGTGCAAACGGCGCGCGGCAAACGTCGCCATGCTGACGTGGTCCTCCTGGTTGGCCGAAGTCGGCAGGCTGTCGACGCTCGCCGGATGCGCGAGCGACTTGTTTTCGGAGGCCAGCGCCGCCGCAGTCACGTGCGCGATCATGAAGCCCGAATTAACACCGGGGTCGCGCACCAGGAATGGCGGCAGTCCCGACAGCGTGGCGTCGATCAGCAGCGCAATGCGACGTTCAGACAGTGCGCCGATCTCCGCGATCGCAAGCGCCAGTGTGTCGGCCGCGAACGCCACCGGCTCGGCGTGGAAGTTGCCGCCGGACAGGACCTCGTCGCGGCCCGTGGCGTCCGTGCGCGCAAATACCAGCGGATTGTCGGTAACCGCATTGGCCTCGGTCAGCAGCGTTCGCGCGGCCTGCGCAATGAGGTCGCTGCACGCTCCCATCACCTGAGGCTGGCAACGCAGGCTGTACGGGTCCTGCACGCGCTCGTCGTTGACGAGATGCGAGGCGCGGATGGCACTCCCGGCAAGCAGTGCGCGGTAGGCCTTCGCCGTCGCGATCTGGCCTGCATGACCGCGCAGTTCATGCAGTCGCGGGTCGAACGGCGCATCGCTGCCCTTGGCAGCGTCGATCGCCATGGCGCCGACCACCACCGCGGCTTCGAACACGCGCTCCGCCATGAACAGTCCATGCAGCGCCAACGCAGTGGAAATCTGCGTGCCGTTGATCAGCGCAAGCCCTTCCTTGGCGCCGAGCACGACCGGTGTAATGCCGGCGGCGGCCAGCGCTGCACGCGCAACCTGGTGCACGCCATTCACGCGTACGTCGCCCTCGCCCAGCAACGCCAGTGTCAGATGCGACAGCGGCGCGAGGTCACCCGAAGCCCCCACCGAGCCCTTCGAAGGGATGCACGGCACGATGCCGGCATTGACGAGTGCGATTAGCGCTTCGACGATCAGCGGCCGGACACCCGAGTGACCCCGCGCGAGGCTGGCGATCTTCATCACCAGTGCCAGCCGCACGACATCATCGCTCAGCAGCGCACCTGTGCCGACCGAATGCGACAGGATCAGGTTGCGCTGCAGTTCCTGCAGTTCCGCGTCCGGAATGCGCTTCTTAGCGAGCAGGCCGAAGCCGGTGTTCACGCCGTACGCCGCATCGCCGCGCGCGACGATGCGCTGGATGGCTTCCGACGACGCCTCGATCGCCGTCCACGCGTCGGCCGCCAGAGCCAGCGATATCGGCGCCTGCCACACGCTTCGCAGATCGTCGAGCCGCAGCCGGCCCGGTGCGATCGTCAGCGTCACGGATTCACCATCGGCAGTTTCAGTCCGTTGCGCTGCGCGCAGGCGATCGCGGTTGGATAGCCCGCATCGGCGTGCCGCATCACTCCCGAGCCCGAGTCGTTGACCAGCACCCGCGCCAGCCGGCGCGCGGCTGCTTCAGTTCCATCGGCGACGATCACGACACCCGAGTGTTGCGAATAGCCCATGCCGACGCCGCCGCCATGGTGCAACGACACCCAGGTGGCGCCGCCTGCGGTGTTCAGCAGCGCGTTCAGCAGCGGCCAGTCGGACACCGCGTCGCTGCCATCGCGCATCGCTTCGGTTTCACGGTTCGGGCTGGCAACGGAACCCGTGTCGAGGTGATCGCGGCCGATGACGATCGGCGCCTTCAGCTCGCCGGTGCGCACCATCTCGTTGAACGCGAGACCGGCAAGATGACGTTCGCCGAGTCCGAGCCAGCAGATGCGTGCCGGCAACCCCTGGAACGCGATGCGTTCGCGCGCCATGTCGAGCCAGCGGTGAACATGCGTGTTGGCCGGAAAGAGCTGCTTGATCTTCGCGTCCGTCCTGTAGATATCCTCCGGGTCGCCGGACAGCGCGACCCAGCGGAACGGGCCCTTGCCTTCGCAGAAGAGCGGTCGGATGTACGCCGGCACGAAGCCCGGAAAGTCGAACGCATTCTTCACGCCCTGGTCGAGTGCGACCTGGCGGATGTTGTTGCCGTAGTCGACGACCTTGGCGCCGAGCGCCTGGAAGTCGAGCATCGCCCTCACATGCGTCGCACAGGACGCGGCCGCCGCTGCGGTCAGTTCGGCGTGCTGCGACGGATCGGATTGCGCCGCCTGCCAGCGCTCCACACTCCATCCGGCCGGCAGGTAGCCGTGAACGAGGTCGTGCGCAGAGGTTTGGTCGGTAACGAGGTCGGGCATTACGCCGCCAGCGCGTGCACGCCGCACGAGTTCCGGCAGGACCTCGGCCGCATTGCCGAGCAGTCCGATCGAGACCGCCTCCTTGTTCGCGCAGTGCTGCTTCACCAGTTCGAGGGCGTCGTCGAGGTTGCGCGCCTGCTTGTCGAGGTAGCGCGTGCGCAGGCGGAAGTCGAGGCGCGACTGCTGGCACTCGATGTTCAGCGACACCGCACCGGCGAGGGTGGCGGCCAGCGGCTGTGCGCCTCCCATGCCACCGAGGCCCGCGGTCAGGATCCAGCGTCCGCCCCACCCTCCACCCTCAGGTCCGCCGAAGTGTTGCCGCCCGGCCTCGCCGAAGGTCTCGTAGGTGCCCTGCACGATGCCCTGGCTGCCGATGTAGATCCATGACCCGGCCGTCATCTGGCCGTACATCATCAGGCCCTTGCGGTCGAGCTCGTTGAAGTGCTCCCACGTTGCCCACTTCGGCACCAGGTTCGAGTTGGCGATCAGCACACGCGGTGCGTCGGGATGCGTCTTGAACACACCGACCGGCTTGCCCGACTGCACCAGCAGCGACTCGTCGTCGTCGAGCTCGCGCAGCGTCGCCAGGATCGTGTCGAAGCAGGCCCAGTCGCGGGCCGCGCGTCCGATGCCGCCGTATACGACGAGTCGCTTCGGGTCCTCCGCAACCTCCGGATCGAGGTTGTTCTGCAGCATGCGGAAAGCGGCCTCGGTGAGCCAGCTTCGGCAACTCAAGGTGCTGCCGCGCGGGGCGCGGACTTCGCGGCATTCGTCATAGCGCGGATCGGCGGCGAGCCGCGCGTCGGTTGGTGCGTTCATGGTGTCTCCCCGCCCGTGTTCACCGCGCAGGGCGGACTCACGGATCGCGGGTTGAAGTCTGGCACGGTTGGGCGCACGCGGCGACCGCCGCACCCATCACGGGCGGCCCAGTCGCCCGTTTCTGGCAGGAGAGCCGGTCGGGCACGGGGCACCGGCCGGCCAGTGCGTCAGGGCTGCGTCGGCAACCCCTGCGCGACCCACTCGGGCATGCCGCCGCGCAGCCAGTACACGCGCGTGTAGCCGGCCTCGCGCGCGGCCTTGGAGGCCTTGAACGACTTCCAGCACTCCGCGCCGTTACAGAAAAAGACCAGCGCATCGCTCTTGTTCAGGCTGGCGAGGCCGGAGAACTGGTCCTTCTTGGCGTCGTAGTCGATTTCCTTCAGGCTCTTCTCGACGTAGGGCAGGTTCACCGCGCCGCGTGCATGGCGCGTCGCGTATTCCTTTTCAGTGCGGACATCGATCAGCTTGGCGCCCTTTTCAGAGAGTTCGTAGGCCTCGCGGGCACCGACTCGCTGCACGCCGGTAAGCTCCGCCGGCGTGAAGATCCCCAGGCTCGCCACATACTCGTAAGGCGTTGCATCACTCGTCGGCCGCATACGCGGCACGCCGGGGATGACGAAGTCCGGGGAGGTTACCCACTGCACCACCGCCGTCTTGACGTTGGCCGGGAGCGACTTCTTGACCACGACCGAGAGCCCGCCCGGCATCGACTGGGATACCGCCAGCACCTGGCCGGGAGTCTTCTGTGCCTTGCTCCATTCCAGCCACTCACTTTCGAGAGCGACCGTGGCCTCGGCACCGCCCCCCGCCACCGTGAGCAGGCCGGCACCGCTGGTCTGCCCGTAGGTCACGGCTTTCAATGAACGGGTCGTCAGGCCCTCCTGCGCGAGCAGGCCGCGAGCCACGTAGCTGCGCAGCGAGTCCTGCTGCGGAAAGTAGGCGCGGCGGCCCTTCAAGTCGGCCAGTGACTTCATGTCACCGCGGCCGACCAGCACGTACTTCGAGACCGTACCGGTCGAAGCGACGAGCTCATAGCCGTGAATAAGTGCCGACGCGGCCACGTGCGGTGGCGCGATGATGATGTCGTTCTCGCCGGTCCGCGTGGAGCGCATTGCGTCGGTGAGATCACGCTGCGGCAGGATGACGGCGCGCGAACCCGCCAGCTTGCCCAGGCCCGTATTCGCCACGGCCATCGTCAGGAAGTCGCTCGACAGGTCCGACGAGTCCAGTACGACCACGGCACGCAAGGTACCCGTGGTGGCCGCTGGCGTAGGCGCCTGGGCGAACGCCGGAACGATCATCGCGCAGGCGAGCGCGACTCCCGACAGATGACGACTTAAGCGAACGTTCATGTCCATCCTCCCTGGCCAACCGTCCCACGTGCCCTTCGGGCCACCCGCGGGGGAGTCAAGTGTCCCGTCAAAGCGGCCACGACTGCGGTTCGAAATGTGCCCCGAAACGGCCCGACTTTTGAATCGCGCGGACACGCGTCATGCGTGCCCGCCCGGTCGGGTTTCCAGGGCGCCCGCCTTACACCCCTTCGACCCCTCGCCTGCATGGGGATATCGGACCCCCAGTTCAAGGACCACGCGCCGGGTACGAGCACTCTTTTTCTCGATCTTGGCAACCCGCACCTCGCCGATTTCCGCGGTGTTCCTCACGTGTGTGCCTCCGCATGGCTGCAGGTCGACGTCGTGCACGCGCAGCAGCCGCACGCGCCCGAAGCCGAGCGGAGGACTCACGCTCATCGACTTCACGAGCTGCGGGTTGGCAAGCATCTCGTCGTCGGTGATCCACTCGCAGCTCACGTCATCCCCTGCCGCGATCAGCCGATCGAGTCCGGCCTGCACCTCGGCCTTGTCGAGCAGGTCCGTCATCGCGAAGTCGAGTCGCGCATATTCGCTGGTGATGCTGCACCCATCGACCAGCTGCTTCACCACCGCGCACAGCAGATGCGTAGCGGTATGAAACCGCATATGGCGGAAGCGGCGCTCCCAGTCGATTTCCGCATGCACCGCAGTGCCGACATGAAGGTGGCTTCGCCAGTCGCTCACCGGATCGAGAAGATGATGAGCGTCATCGGGAGTGGCGTCCGGTCGCTTGCTCTTGCGCGTATGGGTTACCCGCAGGCGCGCCCCGTCTGCCGTGACGAGCCAACCGGTGTCGCCGGCCTGGCCGCCGCCCAGCGGATAGAACACCGTGCGATCGAGTTCCACCCCGTCGTCGGTCACCACGGTGACCATCGCTTCGCAGGAGCGCAGGTAAGCGTCGGAGCGAAACAGCGCTTCCGTCGGCATCTCAGCCCGCGCCGCGTGCCGCCGCGAACGCCGACTTGCGCCGGCGCAGGCCCGCCGGGCGTGCCGCCTGCACGCCCGCCGGCGCGGCATGGGTTTCGGCCGCCGCCGCCGGGCTGGGCGGCGGCGCGCCTGCATCGCCTGGCGATGTCGTGTGGGCAGCCGTCGCCTTCCGCCGAGTCCGGCCACTGCGCAGTGCGCGCTTTGGCGCCGCGACCGACGGAAAGAGCCAGCTCTCGGCGCTGTCCGCATCCACGGCACCTTGCCACGGCAGCATGCAAAGGGTCAGGACGAGCTTCTCGAATTCGGGTTCGAAGCGATCGATGATGCGCTGCGGGTCGTCGCACAGGCGCTTGTCGGCAATCAGGCCGAACTGCACACCACCCGCGTAGGACAGGATCGAGACGCCAATGCCGATATTGCCCGACTGCGGCACCCAGAACATCATGCGCCGGACATGTACGCCGGCCATGTAGAGCGGCTGCTCCGGGCCGGGGACGTTGGTCATCACCGCGGTGGCCTTCTTCGCCAGGAAGTCGAGCGCCTGCTTCTGCAGTGCGCGCGGCACCAGCCCAGCGGCGCCGAGGATGCCCATCGTGAGTACGGCGGTGTAGCTCTGCTTGAGCTGGTCCATGCGGCGCCGCACCTCGTAGACGCGCGCAATCGGATTGGCCATTCCGACCGGCAGCAGCAGCGGCACGAGGCCGAACTTGTTGCCGAGTTCCTTCCACTTGCGGGGGTCGCGCAGGTTGACCGGAACCATGGCCCGCAGCTCGATGCCGTCGACTTCCTCGCCCTGCTGCTCGAGGTAGGACCGTATGGCTCCGGCAACCGAGGCGAGCAGCACGTCGTTGACAGAGCAGCCGAGCGCCTTGCACACCGCTTTGACGTCAGCGAGCGCGAGCGGCTCGTTCCAGGCCACGACCTTCGACCCCGACGGCAGGCCCTTGAGGCTGGTGACGGCGTCGTTTTCCATCAGGGCGATGCTCGCCAGATCCTTCGCGACCTGCGCTGCAAGTCGTGCTGCATCCCCGGCCGCTTCGCCGAAAGAGTCCGGGTGTTCGAGCAGCACGGCCGAGGCATGCAAGGCCCTGACCGCGGCGTCGCTGGTCGAGTCGATCGCCTTCACTGTCGCTTGCGTAAAGGGGCGCAGCAGCGCGTCCCAGGCTCCCCCCGAGCGGCTTGCCTTGATGCGCACGGAGGCCGGTTCGGCGCCGCCCTCGGCCGGATCGTCCGACGTCAGTGCCAGCAGCACCCCGATGAGGGCGATGCCGTCGGCAATGCAGTGATGGATACGGATGATCAGCGCCTGGCCGCCGTTGTAGTTGTCGACGAGGTGCATTTGCCAAAGTGGCCTGCTCGCATCCAGCGCGGTGGAAGCCAGGCGACCGACCAGCCGCTTGAGGTCGCCGGAGCTGCCCGCGCCCGGCAACGCCGTGCGGGCGAGGTGCAGGTCGAGATCGAAGTTGTCGTCGAGCTCCCAGGAGTAGCCGGTCGCGTCCTGCACGACACAGCTGCGGAAGCGGTCGTGCTGCAGCAGTCTCTCCTCGACCAGGCGCCGCAGGCGGTCGTAATCGACCTTGCCTTCGAACTCGTAGACGCCGACGATCAACATCAGATTCGCCTGCGAATCCATCCGCAGCCACGCCGTATCCACCGACGACATCCGCTCGCGCTTGCCCATGCTGTCTCCCGTACGCACCCCGTGCGGCTCGGTGGATGCCGCTCGCCCCCCAGGGTCGCTGGCAATGATACGACGCGCTATCCTGACAGGCGCGAGTTGGTTCCGGCCAGCGCCACATCGCAGTCCGTAGTCACAACATCAGAAAACAGGAGACATCGTGAGCGAACTGAAAGCGAATTTCGAGAAGGCTGTCGCCGATTCGAAAAACCTTCCCGAGCGTCCTGACAACCAGACGCTGCTCAAGCTCTACGCCCTTTTCAAACAGGCGTCGAGCGGCGATGTCGAAGGCAAGCGGCCCGGGTTCACCGACATGGTCGGGCGGGCCAAGTGGGATGCGTGGAACGAGATCAAAGGTGTCGCCAGCGAGGATGCGATGAAGCAGTACATCGCGCTGATCGACGACCTCAAGGGCTGAACATCCGGGGCCGGAACGCGGGCGCGGCGCAACGCCGCGCCCGAATCGCCTACCCGGCTTAAGTCGACCGTTTGCGCGCGGCCTTCTTGGCGGGCTTTGGCGCGCCCTTCCTGGCCACGGCGCCCGTCCCGACCCGCTCCTTTGCCGGAGCGTGCGGCTTGGCCGGGCGGTGTTCGGCGTGCGCCTTGGCGAGCAGCGTGTCGAAGTTGTGCTCGATGTGCTCGACGAACTTAGCCTTGAAGGCCTTCAGCAGGAATCCCAGCGTGACCTCGAGGTGTATCTCGGACGACGAGACATTCATCTCGCCTTGCACACCGCTGCGACGGAAGTGCAGCGCGTTGCCGGCCCAGTGGCTGACGAGGTCGTACTCGCTTGCAAGGTCGTCCGCCGCCTTCTGGACCAGCGCCCGCGCCTCTGGCATCGGCAGCGAGTGATACTTGATCATCTTGATGTCCGCCATCTTGCCTCCTGACGTCAGCGGCGCCGATTTTGCAACACTTCGGGGTTGACGAGCGACGGCGGCACCTGCCCCGCGAGGGCAACGCGCAGGTTGGTCATCGCGAGCCGCGCCATCGCCGTCCGCGTCGCGCGCGTACTGGATGCTATGTGCGGCGTCAGTACAACTTTCTCGAGTTCCAGCAGGCCGGGATGAAGCGCAGGCTCGTTCTCGAAGACATCGAGCCCCGCGGCCGCGATGTGCCCGTCCCGCAGTGCAGCCACCAGCGCCCGGTCGTCCACGACACCACCGCGCGCGATGTTGATCAGCACCGCCGTGGGCTTCATCTGCGCCAGTGCGGCCGCGTCGATGATGTGGTGCACCTCGGGCGAGTACGGCACGACTAGCACCAGGTGATCGCTCTCGCGCAGCAGTTCGGACAGATCGACGTGGCGCGCCCCAACCTCAAGATCCGCCGGCAGCCGCGTCCGGTTGTGATAGATCACCGGCATCGAGAAGCCCGTCGCGCGGCGAGCAATCGCACGACCGATGCGTCCCATGCCAAGGATGCCGAGAGTCGTACCGCCGACCTCGGCACCCGTGAACATCTCGAAGGTCCAGCGTTTCCACAGGCCGGCGCGCAGCCAGCGCTCGGATTCGCCAACGCGCCGGGCGGCCGCGAGAAGCAAGGCCCAGGCGTGATCGGCCGTTGCCTCGTTCAGGACGTCGGGCGTGTTCGTCGCAAGCACCCCATGCCGGGTGCATGCCGCCAGGTCGAGGTTGTTGATGCCGACGGCAATGTTCGCGACCACCTTCAGGCGCGGGCACTGTGCCAGCAGCGCCTCGTCGATGCGATCGCCCGCGGTCAGCAGTGCGCCGTCCGCATCGCTCAGCGCGGAAGCCAGCTCGGAAGCATTCCACCCCACATCATCCTGATTGGCGCGAACGTCGAATTCCCGCTGCAGTTCAGCGACCAGCGCGGGAAAGATGCGGCGCGAGACGACGACACGCGGGCGCGCACCGTTCATGCTGGCACCCCAACGGCGACTCGACGGCGGAACTCCGCGAAGACTCTGCGTTCGACGATCATGGCGTGCGCTCGAGGTTCACTTATCCGGCGAAATAGAAGAGAAGATATGCAAGCAGCACGACGAGTACCCATAGTGCCATGCTGCGGATCGGCCGGGTGCCGCCGAGCACGCCCTGCGGTCCGGATCGCTGGCCGATCCCGGACATCGACCAATCCATGAATGTACCGGCGGCACGGGCCACGCCCTGCCGCACTGCGTCGAACACGCGCGTCGTCGCGCCCGCGGCAGCCGGCCCCGCCCGGCGCCACAGCCAGTCGGTGTCGAGCGTGATCGTCAGCGTGCGTTTGAGCCACGGCAGCATCACGAAGAACGCCAGTCCCGAGAACAGCAGCAGCTGCAATTGCGTCAGCACATGCGCGCCGGTGTACGGCACATAGTCCACCGCGATACGGCAGCAGGCGCGTACAGCGGCTCGGGCCAGACGCCGAGCCCGATGCACAGGAAAGCGAAGAGCGACCATCGCCCAGCGCATGCTGCCGGGCGGCTCGGCCGGTCGCAGGCCGGAGTCCTTCTGGAAGAACACGAACCAGGGGAACTTGATGCCGGCGTGCAGGAAGACGCCGGCGGAAGCGGCCGTCGAGCAGCAGCCACACCGTCAGCAGCTGGCCGTCGGCCGCGGCCTGGAGATCATCGACTTCGATGACGAAACCCGAGGTCAGCGGGAACGACGAGATCGCGAGCGCGCCGATCGTGCCGCAGACGGTCGTCAGCGGCATGGTGTGGAACAGCCCGCCGAGCTCCGAGCACTTGCGCCGTGCCGGTCATCAGCAGCACCGAGCCGGCCGACATCAGCAGCAGCGCCTTGTAGATGATGTGCGTGAAGGCGTGCGCCGCCGCGCCATTGAGCGCCATCTCGGTGCCGATGCCGATGCCGGCGACCATGAAGCCCGACCTGGTTGACGATCGAATAGGCCAGGATGCGCCGCATGTCGTTTTCCAGCAGCGCGTAGACGATGCCGTAGAAGACCATGAACAGGCCGACCCAGATCGAGCAGCTCGGTGCCCGGGAAAGCCGCGGAGCAGCACATACACCGCCGTCTTGGTGGTGAAGGCCGAGAGGAACACGGTGCCGCTCCACGAAGCCTCCGGATAGGCATCGGGCAGCCAGGCCGAAAGCGGCGGCGCGCCGGCGTTGACCAGGAAGCCGATCAGGATCAGCCAGTGCGCGATCGAGTCGGGCGCCATGCGCGTGAACGCGACGTTGCCGGTCGGCGCGACGTGCCCGGCGACGCCGGCAAAGAGCATCACGCCGCCGACCAGGTGGATCATCAGCGTAGCGCAGCGCCGCGCGGTACGCGCGCGGCGGTGCCGGCGCTCCACAGCACCAGCGTCGAGCCGATCGCCATCAGCTCCCAGAAGACGAACACCGTGACGCAGGTCGCCGGCCAGCGCCACGCCGATCGCGCGCGCCGGCATAGACCACGCGGCCGGCAACTTCGACGCGGCTCGTCTGGCCGAGCGCGAACAGCCCGCCACCGAACGCCATCAGCGCGAAGATCGTCGCGAACAGCCGCGACAGCCTGTCGCCCTGCAGCGGCGTCGAGCGTGTAGCCGAGGAAGCGCAGCTGCCAGGCCGCGCCGTCCGGGCACCTGCCAGACGAGCGACCAGCGCGACCAGCGGCAGCAGCGAGCACCGCGGCACTGCGCAGCGATGCCGCGCAGCCACGGCAGCAGCAGCGCGCCGCTGATCAGCACCAGGCCCGGGATGCACGACCAGCTCAGTCATCGCCGGCGGCTCGTTGTCGTAGTAGGTGTCGGGCCGCTTCAGCACGCACGCCGAGCGCCTTGGCGGCCAGCGATCATCGCGGCGCAGGCCAGCGAAGCCGAACCAGGCGTGGAAACCGAACAGCCGCTCGATCTCGAAGTGCGGGTGCAGGTGCACGAAGGGCTCCAGCAGCACCGTGAGCCGCCAGCACGACGAGGAAGATCCGCCACAGCAGGCGTGACGTTGCGCGGTTCGTCGAGCCAGTGCGTCGTGTCCATCGGATCTCAGCCTCCGTGCCAGCAGTCTGTCGCGCCAGCGCGAGCGGCACGCTCGGGCATGAAGAACAGCAGCACCGTCGCGGCCGCCGTGAGCGTCAGCGCCAGCACCATCGGCCAGCGGCGCTTCGCCGTGCGCGTGATCGTGTGCCGGATCGCGCTGGCGCGCGGAAAAAGGCGCGGTAGACGATCGGCAGGAAGTAGCCGGCATTGAGCAGCGTGCTCACGACGATCACGCCGACCGCCAGCCCAGTTGCGCGGCCTGCATCGCCCCCGAAAGCATGTACCACTTGCTGACGAAGCCCGCCGCCGGCGGCAGGCCGATCATCGACAGCGCGCCGATCGCAAAGGCGCCCATCGTCCACGGCATGCGCCGGCCGATGCCGTCGAGCTGGCTGACCTCGGTCTTGTGCGCAGCGGTGTAGATCGCGCCGGCGGCGAAGAACAGCGTGATCTTGCCGAACGCGTGGGCGGCGATGTGCAGCGCCGCGCCGACCACCGACAGCGGCGCCAGCAGGGCGGCCGCCAGCACGACATAGGAGAGCTGGCTGACCGTCGAGTAGGCGAGCCGCCGCTTGAGGTTGTCGGCGCGCAGCGCGACGATCGACGCCGCGACGATCGTGAAGCCCGCCACCGCACAGCAGCCAGTCGCCGCGCCGCCAGGCTCGCCTGCCAGCATGTCGACGCCGAAGACGTAGACGATCACCTTCACGACGCTGAACACGCCGGCCTTGACCACCGCCACCGCATGCAGCAGCGCCGACACCGGCGTCGGCGCCACCATCGCGGCCGGCAGCCAGCGGTGCAACGGCATCAGCGCCGCCTTGCCGATGCCGAACATGTACAGCGCCAGCAGGCCGGCCAGCCCGGCGTGCCGAGCTTGCCGGCCAGGATGCCGCCGGGCGTGAAATCCGTGCGTGCCGGCGAGGTGCCAGGTGCAACAATCAGCGCCGGCAGCAGCAGCACGATCGAGGTGCCCGAGCAGCAGCGCCGAGGTAGACGCGACCGCCGCGCGCGCGCCTCGTCGGTGCCGTGGTGCGTGACCAGCGGATAGGTGATCAGCGTCAGCAGCCTCGTAGAAGACGAACAGCGTGAACAGGTTGCCGGCGAACGCGATGCCCATCGTCGCCGCCAGCGCGAGCGCAAAGCAGACGTAGAAGCGCGTCTGGTGCGCCTCGTCGTTGCCGCGCATGTAGCCGATCGAGTACAGCGAATTGACGATCCACAGGCCCGAGGCGATCAGCGCGAACAGCATGCCCAGCGGCTCGACCTCGAACGCGATCGGCAGGCCCGGCAGCAGCTCCACCAGCGCCACCGCCGGCCGCCCGCCGGCCAGCACCGGCGGCAGCAGCCCCACCACGTAGGCCAGCAGCAGCGCGCGCCGTGAGCCAGCGTGACCGTCTTCGCGCAGGTTCGGGCCAGCGCCCGGCCAGCGCGATCAGCAGCGCGCCGACCAGCGGGCACCAGCCAACGCCGCGCAGCATGGCCTGCTCGGGCGCAGCATCAGCGCAGCCCCCCAGCAGCACCGTGGCGGCCTGCGCGCGCCGAGCCGACGGTCAACGAGGTGTCGAGGCCGAAGCAGACCGTCGCGGCCACCAGCACGCCGGCCGGCAGCAGCATCGACCAGCGGCGCCTCGCGCGACGCCGGCGATGTCCGTCGCGCGGCTCGCGGAAATAGGCGGCCTCGACGAAGCGCCAGACATAGGCGACGCGCGAGCAGCGACGACGCGACGATCAGGAACACCAGCCACCACTGGCCCTTCTCAAGGGCGGCGAGGATCAGATACCACTTGCTGATGAAGCCAGCGGTGCCGGGAACGCCGATCAGCGACAGCCCGCCGACCACGATGCCGAAGCTGGTCAGCGGCATGCGCCGGCCCAGGCCCTGGACGCGCGCCAGGCTGCGCGCCGCCCATGGCCAGCGCAACGCCGCCCAGCAGCATGAAGATCGCACCCTTGGTCACGCGCGTGGTTGACCAGGTGCACGATGGTCGCCGGTCAGGCCGGTCGGTCGAATCGAACGACAGGCCGAGCGACGATGTAGCCGATCTGGCGCGACGCTGGAATAGGCGAACAGGCGCTTCAGGTCGGTCTGGAAGATCGGCGACGGTCGAGGCGACGAACATGCCGGCCAGCGCCAGCACCAGCATCGACCTCCTGCCATCGGCAGGCGCGTCGAAGACGGCGCGACTCGCCGAACACCGAGAAGTAGAAGCGCAACAGCACGTACACCGCCACCTTGGTCGCCGTGGCCGCGAGGAAGGCCGACACCGCCGACGGCGCATAGGCATAGGCGTTGGGCAGCCACTGGTGCAGCGGGAACAGCGCGAGCTTCAGCGACAGCCCGACGGTCAGGAAGGCCAGCGCCGCCGAGCACCGGCACGCGTGGCCGGGCACCGCGGCGAGGCGCTGCGCCATGTCGGCCAGGTTCAGCGTGCCGGTCATCAGATACAGCAGGCCGATGCCGATGACGATGAAGGTCGCGCCGATCGTGCCCAGGATCAGGTACTGGTACGGCGGCAAGCAGCGCGCGCCGGTCGCGGCCCAGCGCGATCAGCACATAGGTCGACAGCGAGGAGATCTCCAGGAAGACAAAGATGTTGAACGCATCGCCGGTGATCGATGATGCCGAGCAGCCCCGCCAGGCACAGCAGCGAACATCGTGTAGAAGAGGTACTGCTGCTGCGGCGGCATTTCGCGCTGCGATGCTGCGCCCGGCTGTAGGGCAGCACGATCGCCGCGATGCCCGACACCAGCACCAGCATGAACGACGACAGCCGGTCGACGCGGTACTCGATGCCCCAGGGTGGCGCCCAACTGCCGATCGCATACGACACCGTGCCGCTGGCGTCCGACCTGCAGCCACAGCGCGCACGGCGAACGCGAAGGCGGCCCAGCCGCCACCAGCGCCAGTCGCGAAGGCCGCGCGCCGCGCCGACGCAACAGCACGGTGAGCGGCGCCGCGACGAGCGGGACGACGACCTGCAGCGCCGGCAGGTGGGCGGCGACGCTCATCGGCGCGCTCCGGCGTCGCGCGGCCGCCGCGTCGGCGGCGAGGATATCGTCCTCCTCGATGCGTGCCGTAGGCCTCACGGATGCGCACCACGAGCGCCAGGCCGAGCGCCAGCGTGGCCACGCCGACGACGATCGCCGTCAGGATCAGCACATGCGGCAACGGATTCGAATACACGGTGAACGCGTCGCTGAGGATCGGCGCAGTGCCGCCGATCAGCTTGCCCGGCGCGATGTAGAGCAGATACACCGAGGTCTGGAAGATGCCGAGGCCCGACCAGCTTCTTGATCAGATTGCCGCGGGCGATCACGATGAAGAGCCCCGCGATCATCAGGAACACAGTGACCGCAGTAGGTGAAGTGGCCGAGCCATCGCGTCAATCGCCGTCATTCGCGGCGCCGCGGTCGGCGAACATGTAGAAGATCTTCAGCATCACGCCGGAAACGGTGATGCGCCACGCCGACCTCGACCCAGAAGATGCCGCGGTGCTGGCCGTCCACCGGATCGCGCGTCGAGCACGAAGTAGTCGAGGAAGTTGCCACCGAGCACCAGCCCGGCAATGCCTACGCCGCGCGTAGATCAGCACACCGGCGGCCATCATCGATTTCGACCAGCGGCTCGGGGACGACGCGGCGCGCGTCGGACAGACCATAGATCAGCGCATAGAAGATGCATCGCCGCCGCGATGATCACGCCCGCCTGAAACCCGCCGCCAGGCCCGAAGTCGCCGTGAAACTGCACGTACAGCGCGAACAGCAGGATGAACGGCATCAAGACCTTGGCGACAACCCGCAGGACCAGGTCGTGCTTCATGCCTGCGTCTCCGCTCCTTCGCGACCGCGGCGCCGGCGCAGCAGCGCAACCACACCGGCGCCGGCGGTGAACACGACCGTGGTCTCGCCCAGCGTGTCATAGCCGCGGTAACTGGCCAGCACCGCAGTCACGACATTGGGCACGCCGGTTTCCTGCAGTCTCTGCTGCAGGTAGCGCGGCACCACATGCGTGATGGATCGGCGCCGGCCGGGTCGGAAAAGGCCGGCAGCCCGAGAGTGCCGTAGACCAACAGCAGCGCCGACAGCCGACCGACACGGCCAGCGGCAGCCATGGCTGGTGCACGCCGCGCGCCTCCTCGCTGCGGCACAGGTGCAGCGCCCCGAGTAGCAGGACGGTCGACACGCCGGCGCCGACCGAGGCCTCGGTCATCGCGACGTCGACGGCGTCGAGTGGCGACCAGCACGGTCGCCATCAGGAAGCTGTAGAGGCCGCCGAAAGCACGATGACACGCGAAAAGGTTGCGGTTGCGGGCGAGCACGACCACCGTCGACCGCCATCAGCACCAGCAGCACGTTGATGATCAGGGTTTCGATGACGGCTCCTCCTCGGTCAGCGAGCAGCGGCTTGAGGCCGCGCACCATCGCGGCGCTGCGCCAGCGCGTGCGTCGCGGTCGGGCTGGCGAAGAACACCAGCAGCCCGACGATGAGCAGCTTGACGGCAACCAGCGTGAAGCCGGCCTGCAGCAGCAGGCCGAACAGGATCAGCCCGGCGCCCAGCGTCTCGATCACGCTGGCGGCATGCAGTCGCGAGTGTAGAAGTCCGGCATGCGCAGCATGCCGATACCGCCGATGATGCAGAACAATGCCGCCCGGCGATCAGGCTGATCCAGCTCAGCACGTCGAGCATCAAGCTCAAGGCGCGGTTTCCTCGCTGTGTCGCCCGGATCGCCAAGATTGCCGTGACGGAAGAACTTGAGCACGGCAATCGTGCCGATGACGTTCAGCAGACCGTAGACGATCGCCAGGTCGAGAAACTCCGGACGCCCGGTCAGGAAGCCGAACACGGCGACAGCAGCATCAGCGCACAGGTGCCCATCGGTGTTGGCGGCCTGTGCACGGTCGAAGACGGTCGGGCCAGCGCCGCGCGCACGATGGCGAGCGTGATCGTCACCAGCAGCGCGATCCCGACCGCGGCGAACATCAGCGGCCCCCTTCGCAGCGCCGACACGCGGCGGTCCATGTCGCCCGACGTCGTGCCCTCGGCGCCGGCACGTGTGAGCGCGTGCACGAGGAACTCGCCCGGGCGGGCTTCGACCGTAATCGTGCCCGGCGTCAGCGTGATCGAGTTCGCGTGCACGACCAGGCCAACGGTCGTCTTCTGGCTTGGCTTGAAGCTCACCATCGTCGGGCTGATCGGCAGGCTGCGGATCGACGATGATCCGGCTGACCTCCCACGCCGACTTGACGATCTCCTTCGACAACCAGCCCCAGTAGACAACGATGCGCCAACCGAGCTGCACCGGGTGCCCCTCGGCGTCGATGTACATCCATACGCCGGGCAAACCAGAACGACAGACAGCGCGCACCCCAGCGCCCGCCAACATCAGGAAAGCCGGTGAAATAGCCCGACAGCAGCAGCCAGAACACGTACAACGCCGCCAGCGCGCTGAGCAGCTGCGTCACCTTCATTCGTTCGCCGCGACAATGATGTGGACACGGTACGGTCCGTGCGCTCCCAGCACGATCGTCTGCTCGATGTCACCGGTGCGCGAGGGTCCCGACACCATGTTCACGGCCCGCGGCATCATCTGCTGCGCACCGCCGTGTTCGCGACGCATCAGTTCAAATACGTCTTCCATCGTAGCCACGACCCGGCTCGCCGCAACCAGCGCGACATGGGTCTCAGGCAGCAGATGCGTCGAGGCCGGAGAGTCGGCGCCTGACAGCAGCACCAGCGTCCCCGTCTCGGCGATCGCGCAGTAGCAGCCGGTGATGCCGACGACGTCTGCGCCCTGCGATTCGTCACGTCGCGGAGGCCGGAACTCCACCGCGAGGTTCGCCGCCTCCCAGGGCAGCTCCCGCAGCAGGGGCCACACGACCGCCCGGGCGACGATGCCCTGGGCCGCCAGATACCGCGCCACCGCTGCGGGTGCATCGCGCATCTCGTCGACCGTCTCCACGGTGCTCGACATGCGTTCGGCCATCGCGGTGAAGTGCGCGAGCCGGTCCGCATAGGACGCAGGAAGCGGTCCGGCGGGGTGGGCGGCGAGGTAGTCCTCCGCAGCTTTGAGATCGTGGGCGGACGGCGCTTCGCGTTTCTGCGCGGTGCGGATCCGCCGCAGGATCTCGGCGCGCGCCTTCGACGTGTCGAAGCTCATCGGGTCGCCTTTCGCACGAACGCTTCGATGCGCGCCACGCCCTGCTCGATTGCGGACTCGCTGGTCGCGTAGGAGAAACGTATGTGCTGGCCTTCTCCCTCGATACGAGGGCCAAAGTGAATGTCGGCCAGCACTGCAACCCCGGCCTCGAGCAGCAGCCGGCGACGCAGTTCCTCGGAATCACGCGCGCCGATCAGGGCGCAGGCCTGCGTGACGTTGGGCCAGGCATAGAAGGCGCCCCCCGGCGTCGCGCAGCGAAACCCCGGCACGGCGTTGAGCAGACGCACGATCAGGTCGCGACGGGCGTGAAAGCGCTTCTTCATCACCTCAGCGTCGGCCTGCGATCCGGTCAGGGCCTGCAACGCGGCCCACTGGCTGATCTGCGAGGCACACGACTCGGTGTTCGTGATCCAGCGCGTGAACACCGGCGCCAGCGCCTTGTTCGCGGTGAAGCCGATGCGCCAGCCGGTCATGGCGTAGGTCTTGCTCGCGCCGTCGGAAATGATCGTGCGTTCGCGCATGCCGGGCAGCGCCGCGATCGATACGAATTCGCCGTCGTAGACGAGCTTGCTGTAGATCTCGTCGGCATAGACCCAGACGTCGGGATGACGCCGCAGCACCGCGGCAATGGCCTCGAGATCCGCACGCGTCAGGAGCCCCCCCGTGGGGTTGTGCGGCGTGTTGAGGATCAGCAGCCGCGTTTTCGGACCGATGCGCGCCTCCAGCGCCGCCGGGTCGAACGCAAAGCCGCGTGCCTCGGCGAGCGGCAACGCGACCGGAACCGCGCCGTTGGCGACGATCTGGGACTCGTAGATCGGAAATCCGGGCACCGGGTAGATGACCTCGTCGCCGGCGCCGTAGTCCGTCACGGACGCGATCGTGTAGCCGATGAAGGGCTTCGCCCCGGCGCCGACGACAACTTCGTCGGGTTCGATGACCAGCCCGCGCAGGTCGCCCATCGACTCGGCGGCCGCGGCGCGCAGTTCATCGATACCGGCTGACGGCGTGTAGCCGTGCCGGCCGCTGCGCACCGCCTCGACCGCCGCGTCCTGCACATGCACCGGTGTCGGGAAGTCCGGCTGACCGATGCAGAACGAGACGATGTCGGCGCCGTCGCGGATCAGCCGGTTCACTTCGGCCAGCACGACGAAGGCGTTTTCGGTGCCGAGAGCTTCGGCGCGACGACTGAGCTTGGGCATGGCGGGCGATTATAGGTTCGTGATTGCGCCCGCGGCGATACTTTCACGCCACGTCCGGACGCAGGCGCGCGCCAGAGCCGCCGTCGAATCGATGCAGTGCGTGCGCAGCGGTGATGCAATCGCGTCGAGCGCCACCGGCAACTCGGTGCAAGCCAGTATCACGCAGGATGCTCCCCGCTCGCGCAGCGCCGCGATGACCTGCGCGAGCAGTCGGCCACCGTCGGCCGCCGCATTGCGCTTGACGGCATCGATGGCGGGCTGGACGGCACGCTCGAACTGATCCGCGTCCGGCCTGAGCCATTCGATGCCGCTGTCGAACCGCTCTTCGTAGATCCTTGCCGCCAGCGTGGCCGCGGTCGCGATGATGCCGATGCGTTGCGCCTCCGGTGGCAACTCGTGCGCTGACCGCATCCGCGATGTGCGGGAACGGCACCCGTGCATCGGCAGCGAGTTCGTCGTACCAGTGATGCGCGGTATTGCACGGCATGGCCAGCATCGTGGCGCCGGCTGCGAGCAAGCGGTCGCGCGCCGTGCGCAGCGCCGGCAGCGGCGATTCGCCGCCGCGCAGGATGGCGGCCGGTCGCGAAGGCAGCTGGGGCACGGAATGGATCAGCGTCGGGATGTTCTCCTCGTCCCGTTCGGCGCCCGTGGCGACGATCAGCTTGCCGAAGAAGTCCGCCGTCGCCAGCGGGCCCATGCCGCCGATGACGCCGAGCATCAAGCGAGTCCGAGCCGCGGCGCGAAGGCGTGCACGTAGCCGAACAGGCCCACGGCACCGCCCGTGTGCAGGAAGACAATGTTCTGAGTCCCTGCGAACTGGCCCTTGCGGATCAGATCGATCAGGCCTGCCATCGCCTTGCCCGAGTAGACCGGATCGAGCAGGATGCCTTCGGTGCGCGCGACCAGTTCGAGCGCTTCGAACATTCCTTCGGTGGGCACACCGTAGCCGCCTCCCACGTAGTCCGAATTGGCAACGACGCGCTCACGAGCCACCGCACCCGGCACGCCGAGCAGGTCCGCCGTGCGCTCGGCGAGCGCGAACACCTTCTCCTCCTGCACCGGCTTCGGCGCACGCACGCAGATGCCCAGCACCGGGATGCCGCTGCGGCACCCTTCGAGCCCCGCCAGCAGCCCGGCCTGCGTGCCAGTGCTCCCCGTGGCGGTCACCAGAAGGTCGATGTCGAGACCGCAGACATTGGCCTGGTCGACGAGTTCGAGCGCCGAGGTGACATAACCGAGTGCGCCCACCGGATTCGATCCGCCCCCCGGGATCACATACGGCCGCTTGCCGAGCGCACGCAGTTCGTCCGCGCGGCGGGCCATTGCGGCGTCCATGTCGGTGCCGCCGGGCACGTGGTGAAGCGCACCGCCGAGCAGGCGATCGAGCAGTACGTTGCCCGAGAGCTGATAATCCGGCTGCGTCGAGCCGGTGCGATCCTCTAGCAGGATTTCGCAGGCCAGCCCGAGTTTCGCTGCCGCAGCAGCGGTCTGACGCGCATGATTCGACTGCGTCGCACCTTGCGTGATGACGACGTCGGCCTTCTGCGCCAGCGCTTCGCCCATCAGGTATTCCAGCTTGCGCGTCTTGTTGCCGCCGGTCGCCAGCCCCGTACAGTCGTCGCGCTTGATCCACAGCTGCGGCCCGCCGAGGACGCGCGTCAGGTTGGGCATCGGCTCCAGCGGCGTCGGCGCGTGCGTCAGACGGACGCGCGGGAATCGTGCCAGTTTCATCGTGCCTCCTCAGCCGGCTGCCGACGGCGCCGCCGGCGGCTTGATCTCGAACACCTGCCGCAAGTAGGCGAGATAGGCCGGATCGTCACACATGTTCTTCTCCGGCGAGTCCGACAGCTTGGCTACGGGCTGGCCATTGCAGCGGACCATCTTGATGACGATCTGCAGCGGCGTGTAACCGAGATCGTTGGTGAGGTTGGTCCCGACACCGAATGCGATGCGCGCGCGGTCCTTGAAGCGCGTGTAAAGCTCGATGACGCGCGGAAAGTCGAGCGAATCGGAGAAGACCAGCGTCTTGGTGCGCGGGTCGACCCGGTTGCGTTCGTAATGCTCGAGCAGCCGCTCGCCCCAGAGGATCGGGTCACCCGAGTCGTGGCGCGCGCCATCGAACAGCTTGCAGAAGTACATGTCGAAATCGCGCAGGAACGCGTCCATGCCGTAGACGTCCGACAATGCGATCCCGAGGTCACCGCGGTACTCGCGCGCCCACGTCTCGAAGCCGAAGGTCTGCGAGTCACGCAGGCGCGGCCCCAGCGCCTGGCAGGCCTGCAGGTACTCGTGCGCCATCGTCCCCAGCGGTGTCAGGCCGTGCTTGGCGGCAAACATGACGTTGCTGGTCCCGGCGAGGTTCTCGCCCAGCTCCTTCTTCAGCGTCATCAGCACCTCGTCGTGCCACAGGCGCGAGAAGCGCCGGCGCGTACCGTAGTCGGCAATGCGACAGCCGGCGAGCGCCGGGTTGTCGCGCACCAGCGCGACCTTGGCCCGCAGGCGGCGCCGACCCTCGGCAAAGTCGGCCTTGGGCTGCGTGTTGCGGAAGTACACCTCGTTAACGATGGCCAGCACGGGGATCTCGAACAGGATCGTGTGCAGCCACGGGCCCTTGATCACGATGCTGATGCCACCGTTGGCGTCGGCGCTGCGCTCGACCCGGATCGACTTCATGTGGAGCTGGAACAGCCCCAGGAAGTCCACGAAGTCGCTCTTGATGAAGCGCATGCCACGCAGGTACTCGAGTTCGGACTCGCGGAACCGGAGCAGGCACAGGTAGGCGATCTCCTCGCGGATCTCGTCGACGTAAGGCGCGAGGTCCACGCCCCGGGTGCGGCAGTTGAAGCGGTACTCGACATGCGCGCCCGGAAAATGATGCAGCACGACCTGCATCATCGTGAACTTGTAGAGATCGGTGTCGAGCAGCGACTGGATGATCATGCGTCGATTGTAGGGTCGGCTCGCGCCCGCCGGCTATCGCTCGATGCCGAGCACGCGTCGAATCGCCGCGCTCGGCTCCTCGATCTCATCGCGGGTCGCGGTACCGACGATGTGTCCCTGCTCGATCAGGACCGCGCGGTCGGCGAGCCGCGCGACGAACGCGAGGTTCTGTTCCGAAAGCAGGATCGCCACACCCCGCGTCCGCATGGCCTGCACGGCCTCCTTCATGCGCGCAACGACCAGCGGCGCAATGCCTTCGGAAGGCTCGTCGAGCAGCACGACGCGCGGATTGGCGGCCAGAGTGCGTGCGACGGCCAGCATCTGCTGTTCCCCTCCGCTCATCTGGCTCGCGGGTCGGTCCAGCATCTCGGCGAGGTTCGGGAAGATCTCGAGCAACTCGCGCTCGCCGAACCCGCCGGGCTGCGGTCGTGCCGCGAGCAGCAAGTTCTCGCGCACCGTCAGGTCCGTGAAGATGCGCCGGTCCTCCGGCACGTAGCCGAGTCCGCGCCGCGCGCGCTGGTGCGGCGGTAGCCGCCCGACTGCCTCGCCCGCCAGCTCGATGTCGCCGGCGGCGCGTGGCATCAATCCCATCGTCGCTCGCAACAGCGATGTCTTCCCGGCGCCATTGCGGCCAATCAGCGCAACGACCTCTCCTGCGTCCACGCCGAGCGTGACGCCGTAGACGACCTGGGCGGCGCCGTACCAGGCATCCACCGAGCGCAGCGCGAGCAGGCTCATGTGCACACCTGCGCACCGCTCATCGTGCCGGCCCCGACACTCAGGACGCCCGCCGTCACGCCTCGCTCCCGAGGTAGATCGCCTGTACTTCACGGTTGGCACGCACCTGCGCTGCGCCACCGTCGGCGATCAGCCGGCCACGGGAAAGCACCAGCACGCGCTCGGCGAAGCCGAAAACTACGTCCATGCTGTGCTCGGTAAACAGCACCGTCATCCGGCGCTCGCGCACCAGAGCGACGACCAGCGCCATCAATGCCGTGCGCTCGCCGGGCGCCATGCCAGCGGTCGGCTCATCCATCAGCAGCAGGCGAGGACCGGCGGCCAGGGCGAGCGCAAACTCGAGGCGCTTCAGGTCACCGTAGGCCAGCGCCGCAGCCGGCGCGTCGCCACGATCGCCAAGACCCACCTGCTGCAGCAGGCGATCGGCCGCTTCCGTCGCGCGCCCCGCCAATGGCGCTCCCACCGAAAAAGCGTGCCCGGCCGCTGCAGTCAATGCGAGCTGCGCGTTCTGCCGAACCGTCATCGAGGCGAACGTCCGCGCGACCTGGAACGTCCGGCCGATGCCCGCACGCGTCCGGGCCGCGATCGGCATGTCGACCAGCGATCGCCCCTCGAACTCGATGCTTCCCGCGTCGGGCGCAAGCTGCCCATCGATCAGATTGAACAGCGTCGACTTGCCGGCACCATTCGGCCCGATCAGCGCAGTCACCGTTGCGGGTTCGAGTGCGAAGCTCACGTCGTTCACGGCCCGCACGCCGCCGAAGGAGCGCGACACTCCACTGATGCGCAGCGCCGTCATCGCGATCGCGCCGCCCGTTCGCGCGCGAATCCAACGATGCCCTGTGGAAAGGCGATGACGAGCACGACGATGACGATGCCGAGCAGCGCGCGCCAGTACTCGGCATGTCGAATGAGTTCGGTCGACAGGCCGTGGTAAAAAATCGCGCCGACGATCGGACCGGACAGTGTCTGCAGGCCGCCCAGCAGCACCATCACCAGGCCATCGACCGAGATCGGGATCGAAAGCGCGTTCGGAAACACGGCGCCCTTCTGGAACGCCTGGAGCCCGCCCGCCAGTCCGGCGAACGCGGCACCGGTGACGAACGCCGCCCAGCGCACCCGTCGCACGTCGATGCCGAGCGCTTCCGCGCGCTCCGGAGCATCACGCGACGCCCGCAGCGCATAGCCGAACGGCGCGAGCGCCGCGCGGCGCAGGGCGAGCAGCGACGCCGCGACAATGCCGAGCGTCAACAGGTAATAGGCGAGCCGCGAGGCACTGGGCGGCCAGACGCCCAGGATGCCGTTGTCACCACCGGTGACGTCGACCCATTGCACCGCGATCGACCACAGGATCTGTGCGAAGGCGAGCGTCAGCATCGATGCATACACGCCCTGCGCGCGCAGCACGAAGAAGCTGGCGACCAGAGCCGCCAGCGCCGCCACCAGGGGCGCCGCGCTCAGGGCCAGGGCAAACGGCGCTCCAATCGACTGGGCCAGCAGCGCGGCGCCGTAGGCGCCAAGGCCGAAGTAGGCCGCATGGCCAAAGGACACCAGGCCGCCGTGGCCCATGAAGAACTGCAGGCTCGCAGCGAAGAGGGCCAGGATAGCCATCTCGGTGGCGATCACCAGCGCATAGTCGCCCAGCCACAACGGCAGCACGACAAACGCCGCAGCCAGTATCCCGGCCAGGATCCGCACGCGACCCGACGCCGCGTGAAACGGCGGGTGCGTCATGTCGCTGGCGCCGTGTGTCGCGACCTCGGGTCGCCCGAGCAGTCCGTACGGGCGCACGATGAGCACGGCGGCCATCACGACGAACACCAGCACCAGCGTGGACTGGGGCAGCAGCCAGATGCCGAACGCGTGCAGCACGCCGATGACCAGCGAAGCCCAGAACGCACCCGCGATCGAACCGAGGCCCCCGACCACGACGACGACGAACGCCTCGACCAGGATGGTCAGGTCCATCTGCAGGTTGACGGTCTCGCGCGGGATCTGGAGGGCGCCCGCCAGGCCCGCAAGCGCCGCACCCAGCGCAAACACCGCCGTGAACAGCAACCGCTCGTTGACGCCGAGCGCACTCGCCATCTCGCGGTCCTGGGTGGCGGCACGAACAATCGTGCCCCAGCGCGTGCGATGGAACAGCCACCACAGCACGCCGAACATCAGCGGCCCGACCAGGGTCATCAGAAGGTTGTACTCGGGAACGAACGCGGATCCGATCTGGATCGCGCCCTTCAGGCCAGGGGCTCGCGGCGCGAACTGCTCTTCCGGCCCCCAGATCGCGAGCACGAGGTCCTGGATGATCAGCGCAACGCCGAACGTCGCCAGCAACTGGAAGATCTCCGGAGCCGCGTAAATCCGGCGCAACACGATGAACTCGACAATCACTCCAGCGGCGCCGACCACCAGGGCCGCAAGCAGCACTCCGCCAAAGAAACCGAATGGGGTGGCGGGCAGCGCGGTCGTGAACGTGAGCGCGAGGTAGGCGCCCAGCATGTAGAGCGCGCCATGCGCGAAGTTGACGACCCGCGTTACGCCGAAGATCAGCGTCAGGCCGGCGCTGACCAGAAACAGCGTCGATCCGAAGGAGAGCCCGGCGAGGAACTGACCGAGGATGAGGTCCACGAACTCGCCGGCAGAAGAACCTATCTCAGAGTCCCCGGTGGTCGCCGCGGGGCCGCATTGGGCGCAGGGCTAGGCGCGGCGAGGGGGCCATTGCTCGTGCAAGGACCCTGGCCACAACAACGCCATGCGCCCAATGCGACCCCGCCCCGGAGGGTTGGAAAACCAAGCGGGCGTCTGCAGCGTTGGCCGGCTCGGCCGTAGGCATGGCTACTGTCCCTCGCCAGCCGCCTTGCATCCGCCCGCTTCTTTTGCCAACGCGATCCATCGGGGACTCTGAGATGGGTTCTTACTTCATCGCCTCGACCGGACGGCGGCTCTTGACTTCCGCATCGGTGGGCAGGTAGTTCCGTCCATCGGCGTAACGCCAGTCGACCATCGTGCCCTTGCCGGCGCGTAGGTCGAGCCTGCCGACGTAGGCGCCCATCGTCGACTGGTGATCGAGCGCGCGGAACGTGGCCGGCCCGAAAGGCGTGCTGAACGTCAGGCCGCGCAGCGAGGCGATCAGCTTCTCGGTATCGGTGGATTTCGCTTTCCGGACAGCGTCGAAGATCGCCGTGAAGGTTGCGTAGCCGACGACGGATCCGAGCCGCGGCGTCTCGTTGTAGCGCTTGTAATAGGCATTGAAGAACTTCGAATGCTCCGGTGTGGCGATCTGGTCCCACGGATAACCGGTGACGATCCAGCCTTTCGGTGTCTCGTCCTTCAGCACGTCCAGATACTCCGGCTCACCCGAAAGCAGGCTGACGACTGGAACACGCGGGAACAGCCCGCGCAGATTGCCCTCGCGCACGAGGCGCGGAAGGTCTGCCCCAAACGTGACGTTGAAGATCGCATCTGGGCGCGCCGCGATCAGCGCCTGCACAGTGCCGGCCGCTTCGAGCTTGCCCAGCGCCGGCCATTGCTCGGCGACGAACTCGACGTCGGGTCGCCGCGCCTTCAGCAGCACCTTGAAGCTCGCCACGGCCGATTGTCCATATTCGTAGTTCGGAGCGACGATCGCCCAGCGCTTGCCCGGCAGGCGTGCCGCTTCCTCCACCAGCATCGCCGACTGCATGAAGGTGCTTGGACGAAGCCGGAACGTGTAGCGGTTGCCCTTTTCCCAGACCATGGCATCGGTCAGCGGTTCAGCCGCGACGAACAGCACCTTGTTACGCAACGCAAACTCCGCCACCGCCAGCCCGACGTTGGACAGAAACGTGCCGGCCAACAGCGCAACCTTCTCGTTGGATACCAGTTCGGTCGCCAGCCGGATCGCATCATCGGGCTTTCCGGCGTCGTCGCGCGAGATCACCTCGACCTTGCGGCCGAGCAATCCGCCGGCCGCGTTGACCTCCTCCACCGCCAGTTGCCAACCCATGCGGTAAGGAATCGTGAACTGCGGAATCGTGGAGTAGCTGTTGATCTCGCCGATGCGCAGCGGCGCCGCCTGCGCACCCGCAGGGCCCGACATCAAGGCAGCGGCCGGAAGCAACAGCACTTCGCGTCGTGTGGTCATGCAACTCGCCCTTGCGTTCAGAGGGAAATGGAAGCGGGACGCCATCATCCGTCGGCTAGAATACCGGCTTTGGCGATCGCCAATATTCCCGTGCCGGCCATTCGCGCCAGAGCCGAACGTACAGGAGTTGCTCGATGACGCATGTCGTCACCGAATCGTGCATCAAGTGCAAGTACACCGACTGCGTCGACGTCTGCCCGGTCGACTGCTTTCGCGAGGGCCCGAACTTCCTTTCGATCGACCCCGACGAGTGCATCGATTGCGCGGTGTGCATCCCCGAGTGCCCGGTGAACGCAATCTACGCCGAGGAAGACGTACCCGAAGACCAACGCGATTTCATCAAGCTGAATGTCGACGTGTCCAAGCAGTGGCCGTCGATCACGCGCATGAAGCCCCACCCCGCCGATGCCGACGAGTGGAAGGACGTCCGGGACAAGCGACACCTACTGGAGCGCTGACCCGGTTGCCTCACCCGGCCGGCCATCCCAAGCGGCCCAGCGACCGGATCCCGCGGACGGTACGTTGCCCGGCCATCCGGATCGATGACCGACAGCGAAAGCGGCCTGACCAATTTGGTTTACTATGCCCCCGCTCGTTGGGAGGAAATACCTGTTGGACACCGGTGCGTTGAACGGAGCGTGGCGTGCTATATCACCTGCATGAGTTGCAGCGCCGTTTCCTGAATCCCCTATCGGTGTGGGCCCAGGCCACATCGGAACTCTTTTCCAGTCCCTACAGTCCACTTTCCTATACGCCGCTTTCGCGCCGGCTTTCCGCCGGTTACGACCTGCTGCATCGTGTCGGCAAGCACTATGAGAAGCCCCAGTTCGGCCTGAAGTCGACCCGCATCGGCGACACCGATGTGCCGGTGGTCGAGGAAGTGCAGATCGACAAGCCGTTCTGCCGGCTGCTGCACTTCAAGCGTGTCTTTCCCGCAAAGTCCAAGCGTCCGGCCGATCCGAAGGTGCTGATCATCGCTCCGCTTTCCGGCCACCACTCGACACTGCTGCGCGACACGGTCCGAGCCCTGCTGCCCGACCAGGACGTCTGGATCACCGACTGGACCGACGCCCGCCTCGTGCCGATTACCGCCGGGCCGTTTCACCTCGACGACTACGCCGAATACGTCATCGAGTTCGTGCGCGCCCTCGGGCCGGACGTGCACCTGATCTCGGTGTGCCAACCCACGGTGCCGGTGCTGGCGGCGGTCTCCCTGATGGCGAGTCGCAATGATCCGAAGCTGCCGAAGTCGATGACGATGATGGGTGGTCCGATCGACTCTCGGAAGAGCCCCACGCAGGTAAACGCGTTGGCCAAACGCAAGAACTTCGAGTGGTTCGAGAACAACGTCATCTTCAAGGTGCCGTCGGCCTACCCGGGCTATCTGCGCAAGGTCTACCCAGGCTTCCTTCAACACGCCGGATTCGTCGCGATGAACCCCGACCGGCATCTCAATTCCCATTGGGACTACTACCTCGATCTCGTCAAGGGCGACCTCGATGACGTTGAAGGCCACCGCGCCTTCTATGACGAGTACAACGCCGTGCTCGACCTGCCGGCCGAGTACTACCTCGACACCATCAAGATCGTGTTCCAGGAGCACCGGCTGCCTAACGGAACATGGAAGGTCCGCGGCGAACTCGTGAAGCCCGAGGACATCAAGTCGGTGGCGCTGTTCACGATCGAAGGCGAGTTGGATGACATCTCGGGCAGCGGGCAGACGCAGGCCGCGCATGACCTGTGCAAGGGCATTCCAAAGGGGCAGAAGAAACACCTGACCGCCAAGGGAGCCGGGCACTACGGCATCTTCAGCGGACGCCGCTGGCGCGACGAGATCTCGCCCCAGATCAAGAGTTTCATCCGCGCGAGCGCCTGAGTCGCGCGGCGCGCGCCGTGCGACTTTCCGTTGTGAACTGCAGAGCCGCTGTGACACAGCCCATGTCCAGCCCCACCGCGCTTACGCTCGCCGAAAGTATCGACGCGCTGCTACCCCAGACGCAGTGCACGAAGTGCGGGTTCGATGGCTGTCAGCCCTACGCGGAAGCCATCGCTGCCGGCAGGGCCGAAATCAACCAGTGCCCGCCCGGTGGCGCGGCCGGGATTGCCAAGCTCGCCGCATTGACCGGGCACCCGCCGCTGCCACTGAATCCGGCAAACGGCCTGGAACAGGCGTTGTGCACGGCGGTCATCGACGAATCCCTCTGCATCGGCTGCACGCTGTGCATCCAGGCGTGCCCGGTCGATGCGATCGTCGGCGCGCCCCGGCGCATGCACAGCGTCATCGCTGCGTGGTGCAATGGCTGCGACCTGTGCGTCGCGCCCTGCCCGATGGACTGCATTGCGATGATGCCAGTGCGTCCACCGCGCGTCTGGACCGAAGCCGATGCCAGCGACTCACGCGCCCGCCATGAAACCCGTCGGCGCCGGCTCGCCGACGAGCGTGATGCGCGCGAGCAGCAACTGCTCAGCAAAGCTCACGCCAAGCTCGACGAGCTGCAGGAACGCCACGATCTCGCGCCAGCGGAACTCTCCCGCAAGCAGGCCATCGTGCGCGCTGCGATCGAACGCGCACGAGCACGACGCCAGGCACCGAAGCCATGAACCCCGCCAAGCGCCGGGCCATCTACGAACGGCTGCGCAGCCTGAATCCGCACCCCCGGACCGAGCTCGAGTACGAAACGCCTTTCCAGCTGCTGGTGGCCGTTGTGCTCTCGGCACAGGCCACTGACAAGAGCGTCAACTTGGCCACGCGCAAACTCTTCAAGGTGGCAGCCACTCCGGCGGACATAGCGGGCCTCGGGGAGGAAAGGCTGGCCGAGTACATCAAGACGATTGGCCTGTACCGCACGAAGGCGAAGAACGTCGTCGGGCTGGCGCGGCAACTGCTCGAACGCCATCGCGGCGAGGTGCCGCCCGACCGCGTTGCGCTCGAAGCCCTGCCGGGAGTCGGCCGCAAGACTGCCAACGTCGTGCTCAACACGGCGTTCGGCGAACCGACGATTGCCGTCGACACACACATTTTTCGCGTTGCCAACCGTACCGGCATGGCGCCGGGCGCCAATGTCGACGAGGTCGAGCGGCGACTGGAGAAGTTCACGCCGGACGAGTTCCGCAAGGACGCGCACCACTGGCTAATCCTGCACGGCCGCTACGTCTGCAAGGCGCGTTCTCCCGAGTGCTGGCACTGCCCGATCAGCGAATGGTGTGAATATCGGCCCAAGACAAAGGCACCGGCGCCTGCCCGTTCAGGCTTTCCGCGGCGCAAGGGCTCGTAATCATGTTCACGCCGACCAAGGACGACGTCCGGCGCTTCTTCCACGAAACCTGGCGCAAGCACCGGGCTTCCGAGCTACTGTCGCCGATTGAAGCGCTGGCGCTTGACTGGATCATCGAGCATCCCGAGTATCACGACGAGCTGGCGCATTCGAGTGTCGACGCTGAGTATCGCGTCGAGGACGGCCGCACGAATCCGTTCCTGCACCTGTCCATGCATCTGGCGATTGCCGAGCAGTTATCGATCGACCAGCCGCCCGGCATACGGGCGGCGTACGAGCGGCTCATGCGGCGCCGTGGGGACGCGCACCGGGCCGCGCATGACGTAATGGAGTGCCTCGGTGAAGTCGTCTGGGCCGCGCAGAGGGCCGGCCAGGCGTTGCCGCCGGACGAGATGAGCGCGCGCTACCTGGACTGCCTCGAGCGTCAGGCCGGACAGAACTGAGATGTCACTGTGCCACGGCGCCCAGCCGAGAAGCGCGGCGCGGCTGGCGCTCAGCGCTTGGAGTTTTCCAGCGGACCGGGCAGGCCGCCCAGATAGGCGGCGAGGTTCTTGATGTCGGTACGCGACAGCGGCTTGGCCAGTCCCGCCATGATCGCGTTCTTACGCGCGCCGGTCTGGTAGTCACGCAGCGCCTTCTCCAGATAGTCCGGATACTGGCCGGCAAGCTTCGGATAGCTCGGATCGACCGGGCTAGCGAAGTCCTTGCCATGACACGCAGCGCACTGAGCCTGCGCGAGTTCCTGACCCTTCGCAACGTCAGCCGCCTGTGCAGAGAGCGCCGCGGACGCCGTGACGGCGGCAACAAGACATTTCGTTTTCATCATGGCTACTCGCTTACTTGCCACGTGCCGCGTAATAGGCGGCGACGGCGGAGATCTGCTGGTCCGTCAGACCCTTGGCGACGCCGGTCATCGTCGGGTGGGCACGGGATCCCTGTCGATATTCCTTCAACGCGGTCTCCAGGTACTGCTGCGACTGTCCGCCGATCTTCGGCACGCGATAGACCTGCGGGAACGAGGCCTGGTAACCCGGAATCGAGTGACAGCCTATGCAGTTCGACACCGGCGCATCGCCGGCCCGTGCAGGCGCACTCGCCTTCTTGTCCTGCGCCGCCGCCAGCAGCGGCAGCGTCGCCGCAACAGCGGTGAGCAGCAAACGGTAAGTTTTCATCCGCGGCATCCGTATGGTGTTCGTTTCGAGGCGCAACACAAGGCCGAGACCTGCAGCGCGGCCAGTTGATCCCTCTCCAGACCGGGCGCGATTGTAATCGACTCGGCGCCCCAGTCCGAACGGTCGCCCGGGGCCTTCCTCGGCGCGTACCCGTGCGTATACTCGACCGACCATTTTTCTCTCGCCCGCTCAGTCCATGTCGCGCTTCGAAGGCTCGTCCACCTACGTCGCTACCGACGACTTGAAGCTCGCCGTCAATGCGGCGCTCACCCTGCAGCGCCCACTTCTGATCAAAGGTGAGCCCGGCACCGGCAAGACAATGCTGGCCGAGGAGGTGGCGCGTGCGTTGAACATGCCGCTGCTCGCCTGGCACATCAAGTCGACGACCAAGGCGCAGCAGGGCCTCTACGAATACGACGCGGTCAGCCGCCTGCGCGATTCGCAGCTGGGCGATGCCCGCGTACAGGACATCGAGAATTACATCATCCGCGGCGTGCTGTGGCAGGCCTTCACGTCGGAGCAGCCGTCGGTGCTGCTGATCGACGAGATCGACAAGGCCGACATCGAATTTCCCAACGACCTGCTGCGCGAACTCGACCGCATGGAGTTCTACGTCTATGAGACGCGCCAGACGATCCAGGCGCACCACCGGCCGCTGGTCGTCATCACGTCGAACAACGAGAAGGAGCTTCCGGACGCTTTCCTGCGTCGCTGTTTCTTCCACTACATCAAGTTTCCGGACAAGGACACGATGCAGGCGATCATCGACGTCCACTTCCCGAAACTGCGCAAGGAACTGCTGGCCAATGCGCTCGCGGTGTTCTTCGGCGTACGCGATCTGCCGGGCCTGAAGAAGAAGCCGTCGACGTCGGAGCTGCTCGACTGGCTGAAGCTGCTGGTCGCCGAGCAGATTCCGCCTGAGGCACTGCGCTCGAAGGACGACAAGATTGCCGTGCCGCCGCTGGCCGGTGCGCTGCTGAAGAACGAACAGGACATGCATCTGTTCGAGCGGCTCGTCTTCATGGCGCGCAGCAACCGCTGAGCCATGCTCGCCCCGCAGTCGGTGACGCTCGAAGGCCACGGCGTGCGGCTCGAGCCGCTGGCGCGCGCGCACCACGACGGGCTGGTTGCCGCCGCAAACGACGGCGAGTTGTGGAAGCTCTGGTACACGTCGGTCCCCGAGCGTGAACAGACCCACGCCTACATTTCAGCCGCGCTTGCCGGACAGGAAGCCGGCCACATGCTGCCGTGGGCAGTGCGTGACCTCGCACACGACACGATCGTCGGCACCACGCGCTACCACGACATCGTCGCCGCAGTCGACCGCGTCGAGATCGGCTACACGTGGTATGCGCGGCGCTGCCAGAAATCGCACGTGAACACCGCCTGCAAGCTGCTGCTGCTCGGCCACGCGTTCGATGCGCTGAAGTGCGCGGTGGTCGGGTTCCGCACCGACAACTTCAACTTCGCCTCGCAAAAGGCGATCGCCGCGCTCGGAGCGAAGCAGGACGGCGTCATCCGTCATCACCAACCGCGGCGGGATGGCAGCGTGCGTGACACCGTGATGTTCGGCATCCTGGCGGGCGAATGGCCCGACGTGAAGCGCCATCTCGAGCTGCGCCTGGCGCGCCACCGTTGACGCACCACCGTTAACGCGATGCTGATCGACTTCTTCTTCCACCTGCGGGCGGCGAAGCTCAAGGTCTCGATCAACGAGCTGCTGACGCTCCTCGAGGCGCTCAAGCGCGGCGTCATCGGGCCGTCCATCGACGATTTCTACTTTCTGTCACGGACCGCACTGATCAAGGACGAGACCCAGTTCGACAAGTTCGACCGCGCCTTCGGCGAGTACTTCAAGGGCGTGGCGACGACGCTGGACTTCTCGAAAGAGATTCCCGACGAGTGGTTCAAGAAAGTGCTGGAGCGCGCATTCACGCCGGAAGAGATCGCGAAGCTCGAGAAGCTCGGCTGGGACAGGCTGATGGAGGAGTTCAGGAAGCGGCTCGAGGAACAGGACGGTGCGCACCACGGCGGCAACCGCTGGATCGGCTCCGGCGGGACCTCGCCTTTCGGCCACGGCGGTGCGCATCCGGAAGGCATCCGCGTAGGCGGCCCGAGCAAGGGCAACAGATCTGCGGTCAAGGTCTGGGAGATGCGTGGCTACCGCGACTACGACGACAGCGTCGAGCTCGGCACGCGCAACATCAAGGTCGCGCTTCGGCGCCTGCGCCGCTTCGCGCGCGAGGGCGCCGAACTCGAGCTCGACATGCACGGCACGATCGAGTCGACCGCCAAGAACGCTGGCTGGCTCGATCTCAAGCTCGTTCCCGAGCGGCACAACACGGTGAAGGTTCTGATGCTGCTCGACGTCGGCGGCACGATGGACGAGCACATCAAGGTCACCGAGGAACTGTTCTCGGCCGCCAAGAGCGAGTTCAAGCACCTCGAGTTCTATTACTTCCACAACTGCGTCTACGAGTACCTGTGGCGGAACAACCGGCGCCGCTATACCGAGCGTTTCGCCACCTGGGACGTGCTGCGCAAGTATCCGCACGACTGGAAGCTGGTGTTCATCGGCGACGCGACGATGAGCCCCTACGAGATCCTGCAGCCGGGCGGTTCGGTCGAGTACAACAACGAAGAAGCCGGCGCCGTCTGGCTGCAGCGTTTCTTCACGACCTTTCCGAAGTCGATCTGGATCAACCCGGAGCCTGAAGGGCTCTGGCAGTACCGCCAGTCGGTCTCGATCATTCGTCAGTTGACCGGCGGCCGCATGTTCCCGATGTCGCTCGAAGGGTTGACGCGGGCGATGCGGCAGCTTTCAAAATAGAAGACAGCGCGATCGCCGGAACACCCGCAACGCCCTCCTCCTGCAATCAGGTATGAGGCTGCATTGAGAGAGATGGGAGGCCGGGTTCGACCCAAAGCAGCCGTCAGCGCTGCGCGAAAGCAGTCGCGAACTTCACGCCGAAAGCTGACGTCCTTCGATCGGAAGGTCGCGACCCGAAGCGGTAGCTTTCCGTAACATCGCGGAATGCCGTGCTTTGGGGGGCTGGAAACAAAACGGCGGACCACCAAGGGTCCGCCGTTGTCTTTACGGGGCTTGCTTGAGGGCAGGCGGCTTCCACGTCCCGTCCATGATCGATGGCGCCTTGTCATTCGGCCAGTACATGCGCATCGTGACGTTGAACTCACCCTTTGGCGCAGGCAGCCAGTTCACTTCCTTGTCCTTGCCGGGCGACTCATTCTGGATGTAGAGGTCGAGAGATCCGTCGGCGTTGCGCTTGAACGGCATCCAGCTGCTGACGGCGTAGCGGTTGATGGGGTTGGCGACGAAGAACGAAGACGGGTCGTACATGGTCACCGACCAGAACGCCCGGACCGGCGGCTCCTGCCCCTTGTCGAAGTGCAGGACGTAGCGGTTGGCGCCGTTGAGCGTCTTGCCAGCGCCGTCGACGAAGGCCGACGGATAGATCGCGTCCGCGGCGAGGTTCGCGCCGAGGCCCACCAGCGCCACGACCGCGCGGGTGCCGTAGTCGGTGCCGAAATTGCCCAGATTCATCGACGGTACCCGCCAGCCGTTGACCGGCGCGCCGGCCTCCTTCGAGGCGGCCGTCAGCTTTTCCAGCGCGACCGGCAGCGCCTTGTCGAGCCCCTTGGCCAGCGCCGGATCGAGCTTTGCCGGGTCGAAGTTCTGGCCGGGGACGATGCCGAGTTTCGCGAGCTTCGCGAGCACCGGCACGTCGGCTTCCGGCGGCGGATTGTCCTTCATCAGTCCGGCCAGCCGGTTGAAGAACGCCGTCGTGCCCATCTGCGCGACCGCGTCGACCGGCGCGAGCTTCATGTCGACGTTCAGGTCGACCGCGACCTGCGCCGGCGGCGTGTAGGGCTTGCCGAACGCCGACAGCGGCGTGAGCTTGTACTGCTTCTGGATCGCATGGACGGCCGGATAGTCCTTCGGTCCGTTGGTCTGCGTGCGCCCGATGATCCACACCATGTGGGTCGGCGACTTCAGCTGCTGCACGCCGGCTGGCAGCGTTCCCGACCAACCCGGTCCGGTAATGGCGAAGTGACCCGCCTTGGTGCCGGTGGTGCGCTTGCCCGGCGAGGCAAAGACGTTGGTCCACGCGTCGAGCATCGGCATCAGGTAGTAGCGGCCCTGGGTGTCCGGCACTGACAGCACGATCGGCTCCTTAGACAGGTCGAGCCACGCTGACGAGTAGAGCGTGTCGACGTTGGCGCGTACGACGTCCTTGAACGACGCGTCCGGGAACTGCGGCATGTGCGCGAACTGGTTGACGGGCGCTGCCGAGGGTCCGGCGGTCGCCACGTTGGAGATCTTCTTCCGGGTTGCGTCCATGATGACCAGCGGGAACCCGTAGGCAACCGCTTCGACGCCGGCTTCGAGACCCTCCTTCTCCTTTGCCGCACTTGCGGCGGCTGCGTCGGCAGCTGCCTTGGCTTGCACGTCCGCCTTTGCCTTGTCGGCAACAGGCGTGTCCGCCTTCTGGCCGCACGCCGCAACGGTGATGGCGACGAGCAACATCAACGCAAGTCGACCCGCGATATTCTTCTTCATCGTAGTTCTCTCCGGTCAAGAGCCTCGACCCGAGCCATTTTCGCAGAAAGCGGAAGTCGCCGTCTTGCGAAAGCCGTCCTATTTGAACAACCCAGAAGCTGACGTTCGGCGATCAGTCTGAGTTGTTATCCGGAACTCTGGAAAGCGTCTCCGCCACGACGTGCCAGGGCACATGCCGGCGGATTGCTGCCGACTTTCCAGCCATGGACGCGGTGCCTTCCGCAGCCTGTTTGGCTGCATGCACTAGTTCGCGTCGAACGCCCGAAGCAGTTATGAGCCAAAGCAATAACTTGGGCTCGACTATTCGGTTGTACACATCGCGCGCATCTCGTTGTGAACCGTTCACACGTGGGTAGGTACCGGTGCCGGCGGCGGGGTTTAGCCACCCAAGCCAGTGATCCTTCTGCGTGTTGTAGTCGTTGTATCCCGGTGTCCTATCGGGAACGCGGTCGTCAGATGGGAGTCGACGAATGGCATTTGCCAACCACGCAATGCTTTCGGAGGGAGATCGCGACTTCATGCGCTTTCGTCAGGCCCCTGCAGTCCGCTTCTTCGCGGAGTGGTGACTCATCGCCATTGTCCGGAGATGGCCGCAAGTGACCTCGCGGCCTAAGGATCCAGTCCCAAGTATGCGACGATCAGTTGCGGGGCGTGTTTTAGCCTCTGACTTTTCGCATATGGCCTAACTGTTCGAGTGCCCGTCGTGCGCAATGTGATTGATTTCAGTTCCTGGAACGCTCTCCTTACTACCCTCCTCGGACTTGCGGTAGTCACTTTGATGATGGTCGGCGTTCGGTTGCTTGTCATGCAAACAGTCCAGCAACGCCGCGAGCGGGAAAATCGTCAGATCAATGAGCGTTTGCGGACACTCATCGCAGCTTACAAATCGCTAGGTGGATCTTTCACGGGAGAACTCGCGGTCGATCCGACCCACTTACGCGATCTTCGAAAGCTTGACGAGCCTACTAAGGCCGCCAACCTGGAGTTGGCTACTTCGGACACCGAGTCTGGACCAACGCCGCCGTCCTTCGGCGACGATTCGCCCGGCTCTGACCGTCGTAGACGGGTCCGCGACGCGGTCGAAGCTGCACTGTCCGACGTCATTCTCCTCGGAACCGAAGAGCAGGTGCGCCTGGCGGCGGATGCCGCGGCTGATCTTGCCGCTGGGCGCGAAATAGAAACCGCTGAACTCGTTGTCTCGCTCCGAGACTTCATCCGCAAGGTTCTCGATCTAGACCCGTTGCCGGCAGACTTACTCATTCCCAAGCAGGGGCCACTGCGACCCACCGCCTCGCGGGGAGTGGCTCGCGGCGACAGCAGTAAGGGCGCAGGTCGAGAGGGGCGAAGCGGTAGTAAGGGCGGTGGCGCGGGGGCCGGGGGTTTGGGGCTAGGAGCAAGCCTTAACGGAAGCAACGAGCCAGACCGCTGAAATCCAATTCCCGCACTACGAGGAAAGACGATCGCCGTCTAACTGGGCCGGCGCCCGCTCGGCGGCAAAGTGCAGCGGCGAGGCGGCGGCGATGCTTACGTTGGCCATCAATCAAGCATCACATGGCCGTCCGCTTTGGGGCAAGTTGGCCTGCGGCCGTCAACGGCCGGGCGGCGACCTCGAGGTCGGAGACCAAGGGAATGACGTCTGCCTATGCGGCGACGGAATGCGCTTCGAGACTTACGTTCAGGCACTCGCGCATAACTAGAAAGATGGCTGCGAGGTTGTCCATACTCGGATTGCCTGCCGGCGAAAGCATGCGGTGCAGGCTCTTGCTCGGCTTGTCAGTCATCGTGGCCAACTGCTCGAAGCCGATCGTGGCATTGACAAGATCACGCAGGATCAGTCTTGCAGTTTCCGGCTCGCCATTCAGGAACAAGGTGGCTGCCTCATCGAGCAAGGCCTGTGCGAACGCAGGGTCACGGTTGACCCGTTCGATTACCGTTTGCTTGAAATCGCGTGTCAGTGCCATCGGTTTCACCTCTTGCGCGGCCCAGCGGGCCTGGCCGCCTTGGTCTGCGCTTTCTTGCGCGCCTTGTACTCTGCCAACAAGGCCTTGGCTTGATCGATATCGCGTTGCTGGCCGCGCTTCGTTCCACCGCCAAACAGCACAATCAGCGTATCGCCGTCTTTCGCCAGATAGATCCGGTAACCCGGTCCCCAGTCGATGACGCACTCACCCATTCCCGCGAACCACTTGATGCTGGACGTGTTGCCCAGTTCCAGGCGTAGCTTGGCGGTCGTAACCTTGGCGGCGCTCTGCGGGTCGAGGCTGTCGAACCACCGTCGGTATGGATTCGAGCCGTCTTCGCGCAGATACTCTTCGACCCGGATAAGCATGAGCGAAGGTAACGTATATGTTACCGTAAGTCAAGCCCCCCCAAAGCTGGCCTACGCGCACCGTGCGTAACGCCGGAACTTCTTGGGTTGCCGAACTGCAAGCGGGCTACTTGCCACCACGTCCGCTTCCGAACGAGTTAGGTGTCTACGCGCGGTGGCTGGTTGTGGCCGGCAAGGGCCGTTTCGCTTTGTCGCCAATCGCACGTTTGCCGCGGGGCACAAGCGATTTTCCAGCCGCGACATTGCGGCGATGGGAGACGGCTACCGTGATTGCGTGGTCATGTCTGGCGGGGTGTCGCGACCAGACCTAAAGTCCTCAAGTATCCGCCCGCGTGGCTCGTATCAGAGGAGGAGGCCATGAGCAAGTACTTGGGTTCGCTCTCTCGCAGAGAACTCCTGGCCGCCGCCGGCGGCGCCGCGTTCTTCAAGGGTGCTCTGTTCGCCGGAATGAGTACCGCCCGCGCACAACCGTTGTCGGGACCGGTGCCGCAGGTGGACCGCGTGGCAATCCGCGTCGTCACTGATTCCTACCACCACGCGTTCGAACCGTCACGCAAGCTCACCGGCGTGGAGGTGCAGCGCACCGGCACCTCGCTCACGAAGGGCGGGCCGCCGCGGTCGCTACTCAACGAATGGGGACTCTCGCTGCACCTCGAGTCCACGCGCGAGGCGGAAACACGGCAGGTGCTGATCGACTTCGGCTTCTCGGCGGCCACGCTGAACAACAACCTTGAACTGCTGAAGATCGATCCGGCGAAACTGAACGCACTGATCCTCTCGCACGGGCATTACGACCACTTCGGAGGCTTGGTGGGGTTCCTGCAGGCGACCAAAGGCAAGCTCCCCGCGAAGACTCCATTCTATCTTGGTGGCGAGGAGTGCTTCTGCACCCGTGAGGCCGGCATTGGCGACAACGTCGGCAACTTCGGCTACCTCGACCGTAAGGCGATCGACGACGCCGGCCTGCAGATCCTGTTCGCCGAGAAGCCGACCGTGATTGGCGGCCATGCGTTCACCACCGGCACGATCCCGCGCGAGAGTTTCGAGCGTGTGCTCTCGCCCACCCGCATGACCGTTGGCGAGCGCGACGGCGTTGGCTGCTTCCCGGACAAGCTGCCACCCGAGAAGCGCAACATGACGGTCGTCCCGGACGACTTCCTGCACGAGCAGGCGACCTGCTTCAACGTGAAGGACCGTGGCCTCGTCGTCATGACTTCGTGCGGCCATCGGGGCGTGGTCAACTCCGCGCGCGCCGCGATGAAGATCTCGGGGGTGAACAAGGTGCACGCAGTCCTCGGCGGCTTCCACCTCGCCCCGCACGCGCCCGACTACCAGCGCCAAACGGCGCTTGCAATCAAGGAACTGAACCCGGACTTCCTGATCCCCATGCACTGCAGCGGCGAGACCTTCATCAGCATCGCCACTCAGGAACTCGGCGACAAGGTGATTCGGTCCTCGACGGGTACGCGCTTCGTATTTGGCGCTTAGAAGCGCAGTCGTTTGACTACCTCTCGGCGCGTTCTGATTTGGATCGTCAAGCCACGTCGCAAAGGTTCCTCTTTCACATGCCGCGGCACGGGTGCCGTTGTTGAACCCGCCGTCGGGTGATCGTGGTCACAACGAGAGGGTGTGCCGTCAAGTACAGGCCGCCGCAGAATCCGGCACATGCCCGCAATCTAGCGCGTGGGCGGAACGCGGCAAAGCGTCTGCTCTCAGGTGAATCGTGCGGCGCAGCGGAATGCCAGCAGATGGCCGAAAGCTCTCTTGCCCGGAGGCGCAATGCATACTACGATGTACACAACATAACACGCTGGCCATCTATGTCCACAACCATGACTATCCGCCTCGAAGACGAGGTGAAGGATCGGCTTGACCGCCTGGCCGAGTCAACTCAGCGGAGCAAGTCGTTTCTGGCCGCAGAGGCGATTCGCGAGTTCGTCGAGAACAACGAGTGGCAAATCGCCGAGATCCGCGCCTCCTTGAAAGAGGCCGATGCGGGCGATTTCGCTTCGGAAAGGGATGTCGCGGCGCTCGCTAAGAAGTGGAAGTAGATGAGAGTTCGTTGGCTGCGCACGGCATTGCGCAACCTGGACGAGGAAGCTTCCTACATCGCGACCGATGATCCGGCGGCTGCGCGTCTGGTCGTTGCGCGCGTTCTCGAGGCCGTCGCTCAGTTTGCGGATCAACCTGGACTCGGCAGGCCGGGGCGCGTTCACAGCACGCGCGAGCTCGTGGTCGCGAGGACTCGTTACATGGTGCCGTACCGCGTCAAGAGAGACACCGTCGAAATCTTGCGCGTCTTCCACACGTCTCGCCGCTTGCCAAAACGCTGGTAGTGCGGCGGCCGCTTTCGGGCGAACTGGACGCCCCGAGGTCAGGACAGCTACTGGCCGGCTACTGGCCGGCTACTGGCCGGCTGCGGAAGGCGGGTGCTACTTGAACCGCACGCTCACGGTGGGATTGCCCGGCAGGCCGTCGTAGACCACCTTCGCTCCTGTTCCAGGCTTCGGCGGTAGTAGCCGAGAGAAAGACCCGAGACTTAACAAGTCACCCTTCTTCAATTCGATGCCGCTTGCCTTGAGGTCCTTGATGAGCCAGAGCACGGCATTCAAGGGTTGTTCGAGGATCGCACTGCCCTTGCCTGTATCGAGTTCCTTGCCATCTTGATCCAGGAGCCGTACGGTCATGTTCTTTAGTGCTTCGACGAGCTCCGGGCTGGCGTTCGCCTTGATCGGCCGGCCGAGCACGCCAAGCCTCGCGCCCACGTTCGAGTAGACGAGGCTCGGCCCCGTGATCTTTGCGGGATCCTCCACCACGAGGTCCGGCAGCTCGATGAACGGGTAGATGCCCGAGATATGGCGTAGGACTTCGAGCGGTGTCGTGGCTTGGTTGATTCCGGCGTCCTTTACTTCCACGACCATGTCGGCCTCGAACAGTGGTCGCGCACCGAACTTGGCGGACACTTCGGCGCCATCTTGCAGCAGCATCTTCTCGAATAGCGTTCCACGCACGGGGTTCGGATAGTTGAACCGCTTCTGCACCGCTGGGTTGGTCAACCCTGCCTTGTATCCAACGACCTTGCCATAGTTCTGTCCCAGAAACTGGACGAACTTGTCACGCCCGCAGAGAGCATCGGCCATGCTCAGGTCGGCAGGTGGGTTTGGCGCTGGCTGCAGATTGGCGTAGCGCGCGGCCATCATCGCGGTATCGACGTCGGAGGGGCAGGCAGCGAGGGCGCCAAGCGGAAGGGCGCAGAAGATCGTGACAACAGTCCAGGTTCTAGTCTTCATGGCACTTCTCCTTTGAGGCGAAACCGAGCCGCCCACCCCTTCATCTTCGTTCCCGTGTCCCGGCGTGCGGACAAGCAGAGTAGTCCGGTCGGCTTTCAGGCAACTCTGCGGCCTCCCGCTATGACGGCAATTGGCCGGTAGCTCCCGTCCAAGCCCCGTTAGGGCGTCGGATACATCCACGCCGGGCAAGTGTTCGGCGCAGTGCAGCCCTTGAGCCGCCACGCTTCTCCGCCAGGTGGGGTCAGTGCCGTGGGCGGCTGCGTCAAGCGGGCGCAGCCCGATTGCATGGCGTTACACGCAATTCCCGTGTCCACTGAATCCTGGGAACTCCACACTCTGCCACCACGCCCAAACGTTGATCACTGCTTCGGCCGCCATAAACCGGCGTCCGCTCGACCGCGGAAATCAGTTGTTGAACGGCGGTGCGGCCTTCAGCACTTCGTCCATCGTGGTGACACCCTTGGCGATTTTTTCCGCGCCGGAGACGCGCAGCGAGCGCAGGCCGTCGCGCGCGGCCTGGCCGCGCAGCTGGACGAGGTCGGCGCCTTCGGCGATCAGCTTGCGCATTGCATCGGTCATCACAAGCATCTCTATGAGTCCGGTGCGCCCCATGTAGCCGGTGCGGCGGCACTCAAGGCAGCCGACCGGGTGGTAGATCTTCTCCGGCACGTTGGAGCGCCATGGCGCAACCAGTTCCTTCCAGAGAGTTGCATCGACCGGATCACCGACCGCCTTGCAGTGCGTGCACAGAGTGCGCACCAGCCGCTGGGCGAGGATGCCAATCAGCGTCGCGTTCACGAGATAGTTGGGTATGCCGAGTTCGAGCAGCCGCGCGATTGACGCGGCGGCATCGTTGGTGTGCAGAGTCGAGAACACGAGGTGACCGGTCAGCGCCGACTGGACCGCCATGTCTGCGGTCTCCTTGTCGCGGATCTCGCCGACCATGATGATGTCCGGATCCTGACGCATCAGTGCGCGCAGGCCGTCGGCGAAGCCGAGGTCGATGCCGTGCTGGACCTGCATCTGGTTGAGCGCCGGATCGACCATCTCGATCGGGTCCTCAACGGTGCTGACGTTGACTTCATCGGTCGCCAGCTGCTTCAGCGTTGAATACAGCGTCGTCGTCTTGCCGGAACCGGTCGGCCCGGTGACCAGGACGATGCCCGACGGCCGATGGATCAGGTCTTCCCAGACCCTAGCTTCCTCGGGCGTGAAACCGAGCTCGGCGTAGCTGCGCACGACGACTTCCGGATCGAAGATCCGCATGACCAGCTTCTCGCCGAAAGCCGTCGGTAGCGTAGAGAGCCGGATCTCGACCTCGCGGCCGGCGTTCGGGCCGGTCGCGACCTTGGTCTTGATGCGGCCGTCCTGCGGCCGGCGCTTTTCCACGACGTCCATGCGGCCGAGCAACTTGATGCGGCTAGTCATCGCCGCCATGACGCCGGACGGCACCTGGTAGACCTGGTGCAGCACACCGTCGATGCGGAAGCGCGCGATGCCCTGCTCGCGGCGTGGCTCGAGATGGATGTCGCTGGCGCGCTGGTCGAACGCGTACTGCAGCAGCCAGTCGACGATGTGGATGACGTGCGCATCGTCCGCCTGCACCTTGCCACCGAGTTCGACCAGCTGCTCGAAGCTCGAGACCAGCGGCGAGGCACCCGTCTTGGCCGCACCCTTGACCTGCTGCGCCAGCTTGTAGAACTCGGTCGTGTAGCGGGCAACGTCGAGTGGATTGGAGACGACGCGCTTGACCTTCTTCTTAGTGATCTGCTCGATCTCACGTTCCCAGCCGGTCTGGAACGGCTCGCAGGTCGCGATCGTCACCTCGTCGCCGGTCATCGCCACCGGCAGGATCGAATAGGTCGTCGCGTACGACGACGACATCACGTCGACGACGCGCGTGAAGTCGACGCGCAGCGGATCGATGTGGAAGTACGGCAGCGATGACTTCTGCGCCAGCCACTGCGTCAGCATCTCAAGGTCGAGGAGCTTCCGCTCGTTGTTAGGCGTGCGGTAGTTCATCTCCGCCAGATTGACCAGCGGATGCCCGGCGCGGTCGCGCCCGCCGGAGATCTTGAAGCGCTCGGCGTCGGCGGTGGCGAGCAGGCCGTCAGCCACGAGCTGCTTCAGCACATACCCGCCAGTGACGCGTCCGTTGGGCACGGCCGGGCCAGAGTGTCGTTCCCGCGCAGGCGGCGGGGCGACAGCCTTCAGCGCCGCAGCGCCGTCCTTGGGATTCATGCAGCGGTGTTCATGCGGCCGGCTCCGACGCCTTGTACCGCTTGGCCAGGTCGGTCGCGCGCTCAGGCGCGCTCTCGAAGTCGGCGACGACCGCGTCGACGGCCCGCTTGGTCAGCGCGACGCTTTCGAGCGGTTCGATGTACTTGCGTGCCAGGTAGGACTTCAGCATGTCGGCCGACAGCACGTGGGCCTTGTGATCGTGCTCGCCCGCAAACAGGAAGAGTGTCCGCAGCGGGCTCATCCAGCGCAGCTTGACGCGTATGAATTCGGTGCCGTCCCACAGCTTGAACCAGTTGCCTCGCTGCCAGCGACCGATTTCTTCCTGCACGCGCGCATCCTCGACCGGATCGAGCCGCGCGATGTCGGTCAGGGGATCGGGCATGACGATGTCGGCATGATGCTCCTTCGCCGCGCGCATGATCTGGCCCGTCGGCACGCGGATGCCACCCGGCACAGTCGTGACCGGGAACATGCCTGACAGCTGCATGCCGTCGATCTTGGCACGCAACTCCGAGGTCAGCAGGCTCGACTTGATGTAGGCCGCCTGGTCGACCGGCTTGACCGCCATCGCATGCGATTCCATCAGCTTGCCGAAGAACTGCTCGCGATCGCGCTCGGACACATTGACGAGCGACAGTCCGTCGCGCAGCACGCGCACCATGCCCGGGATCATCTTGACCAGCTTGTTACGGTCCTCGGTGCTGGCCTTGGGCTGCACCGACCACACGAGCTCGTGAATGACATCGCGGAACGCCTTGGCGAATCCCGGCTGGGCTTCGTTGCGAACGCTAGCGGCAACCAGCACCTTGACCCAGGGCCCGAGCAAGAACTCCTTGATGTGAGGCTCGAGGTCGACGCGCTCGAAGGCCCGACGGACCTGGATCGTCGTGTTGATCGAAAGGATTTCATGCTTCTCGGCCGCTTCGAGCGCCTTCTTGGCGCGCGAGACCGGGTCGCTCTCCTCAATCGAGATATCGGAAACGAAGCGGTCAAACTCCGAGTAGACCTTGTCAAAAACGCCGAGGTCGGTCTCGAAGCTCTTCAGGATCTCGGCGATGACACGGTCGACTTCCTTCAGGTACTTCTGGTTGTCGTCCCCGTAGGGCTCCCACCCGGTCGACGTGCCCGCGATGCGGTCGATCAGCTTGCGGGCCGGGTGCGCGCTCGACGCAAAGAACGCCGCGTCCATCAGGGCCGCCTTCAGCACCGGGAACTGCAAGCGCGAGAGGCGCGCCTTGATCTCGGCCGGCACCCCCTTGTCCTGCATGACGTGGTCGAACAGCATGCCGACCAGCTCGATCGTGAGCTTGTCGACCGTGCGGGTCGACTTCGAGATCAGCTCGCCGCGTACCGCGCTAATGGTCTGGGACTGCGGCACACCGGTGAATTCTCCGGTCTCGATGAATTCATCCAGCCCGTGGCGCTGGATCTCACCGATGGAAGACAGCAGTTCCTCAGGCGCCGGTCCGAACGACGGCATGGCCGGCAACCGTGAGCCACGGGCGTTCGACTGCAGGCGAGTCAACAGGCCACCGAGCACCTCGTCGGGCTCATCCGACGCCGGATGGCCGCGGGACGGTCCGCTTCCCGCCTGCGCGCGCCCGGGTCCGCGTGCCGCGTCCGAGCCAGTCCAGTCCGCAGGCGTCGCGGAGCCCGCTGCCGCCGGAGCGCCGCCGCCAAACGACGGCGCCTTGGACGATGCAAGATTGCGCCGCACCGCACGTACGTCCACGCCGTGGTTGGCAAAGTGTTCGATCAGTTGCTGGGCGACACGGGCCAGTTCCTCGCCGAGCGGCTTCTCGAACCGCGTCAGCAGGAATTCCCACGCTTCCTTGTGCAGGTCGGACTGCTCTGCGGCCCGCAGCAACGCGCGTACGTAGACATTCGGGCCGAGCGGATTCTCGGAGTTGCGCACCGCACTGCGCCCGATCACGTAGGCGACGACTAGATTCAGATCGCGCCAGCGCAGGTCCGCGTAACCCGCCACCTTGTTGGCGTGGCGCTCGACCACGGTGTTGCTTTCGACCGAGATCGAATCGACCAGCGACAGCGTCTCGGCGTCCAGCGCCGCCGGAGCCAGTTGGACCCGTCCAACGGTGATCTCGTGAAACGTCTGGTCCTGGGCTTCCCTCAGGTGGTCAAGGAAGGCGTGATTCAGTTCCGTGGACTTGGAGGCGAGCAGCCGCTGCACCAGCGGCGAACTCACGTCGAAGTCCCACGTTCCGGACAGTTCGTCAAGAATCGACTTGCAGATCTCCGGGAAAGCGACCGTCATCAGCTCATTGGAGATCGCAAGCGCCGACTTCATCAACGCCGAAGCCTGCGCGGCGGTGATGCGCGCAAGCTCGCCGGCGGGGCGGGGCGCTTCGGGGTTTTGCTCGAACTCCATCTAGATTCTGATCGCGTGTGGGCCGTCCGGCCCTCGGAGAGGCTTCGACTCTATCGGCGTGGGGCCGTCTGTCAAGTTACATATGGGTGCGAGAACCCGTCAATTATGGCGGTTGTGTCAGATCCGCAGTCGCTCGCCGAGGCCGTTGACCTCCACCAATTCCTGCAACCAGCGCACAAATGGCAGTCGCCACGCCGCTTCCAGGGATCGCGCCCGCCGCTGCACCGCTGAAATGGGCTCGTCGACGCGCGGTCCGGCGAGGCCGAAGACGATGCGGTTGCCTTCATCGACTCGGGGCAGTGCCAGCACGCGGTCGTCAAATGCTTCGCTGATCGCCCGGAAGCTCGGATCGAAGCGACTGCCGAACAGGTTGAAGCACGCGACGCCCGGTCGCCGCAGTACGCGCCGGCTCAGGCCGTAGAACTCCGCGTCCTCGAACACGGGGCCACGTGCAGCGGCGTCGTAGAGATCCACTTGCAGCCAGTCGGTCCGCCCGGCGCGTCGCGGATCACCCAGATATTCGCGCGCATCGGCCTGCACCACTTCGAGTCGCGCGTCGTCCAGCGGCAACGCGAACGAACGGCGCGCCGTATCAATGACCTGCGGACTGATCTCCACGACCGTGATATACGTGGAAGGCAGGTTCCGGTAGCAGAATTTCGTCAGCGCCGCCGCGCCAAGTCCGAGCTGCACGACGCGTTCCGGGCGGGCGATGAACAGCGCGCAGGCCATCATTTGCTGCTGGTAAGCGAGTTCGAGCTGCCACGGACGCGCGATCCGCATGGCGCCCTGCACCCAGGGTGTGCCGAAGTGCAGGTACCGGATGCCGTCCTCTTCGGACAGCGTGACGACATCGCGCCCCCGCCGGCGCACGTCAGGCCGGCTGCGCCGCGGGTGCGCCGAGGTCGCGCATGACTTCGCCGACGGCCCGCTCGAACAACCGCGATTGTTCGGCAGGACGTATGCGGCCCGCGCGCACATAGCCGCGCAGCACCAGCGGCGCCAGCGAGTGCGCCTTTCCGGTCTCTGCTGACGTGAAGAGGTAGAAGTTGCGACGCGGGCTGATCCAGCGCAGTCGTACGCGTTCGACCTGCTGCCCGGTATACAGGTCGAACCAGGAGCCGCGTTCCCACTCTTCGATCATCTCGTCGATCTGCGCGTCCGACAGCTGCTCGATCGGGATCATTTCCTCGGGAGCCACGGTTGGCGGCGAGTCGAGCATGTTGACCTCGGCCTGGTTGGCCGCCGCCGCGCTCTGGATGGCCGAGGCCGGGATCGTCAGATGTTCGTGTGCCTCGCCGCTGGTGGGCGGCGGTGGCTCCTCAATCTTTACCTCGTCCAGCCGCTGCTTCAGGGCGGCAGCATCGACCGGCGGCGCGGCGCCGTAGGCGACCTCGAGCGCCTTGACGGCCTGCGCATGCGACGACATCAGCCGGGTGAAGAATTCCTGAGTCTGCGTAGGCGCGTGTTCGACCAGCTGCAACCCTTCTCGCAGCGTGTTGAGCACGGACGGGATCGTCTTGACGAGCCGCTTGCGGTCGTCCGGATTGATCTTCGGCTGTACGCTCCAGACAAGATCCGGGACCATGTCGCGGAACTTCCGCGCGAAGTCCGGTTGCGACCGCTCGCGCATCGTCGCGGTGACCATGACCTTGACCCAGGTGTCGAGCAGGAATTCGCGCAGGTACGACTCGAGCTGCACACCGTCAAACGCACGGCGGATCCCGATCGCGGCGTTGATCGACATCACTTCGCGGTTTTCGGCCTCCTCGAGTGCGCGCTTGGCACGGACGACCGGGTCATCGTCACGGCCACGCTCCTCGGCGAGGTACTTTTCGAATTCCTCGAGAGCCTTCTCGAAGACCGACGGCCCTTCGTTGATCGCCACGACGACCGTGTCGACCGCGCGATTCACCTCGGCGAGATAGCGCTGGTTCTCCTCGCCCTCGGGAATCCAGCCGATCGCCGTGCTGGCGATGCGGTCCATCAGCCGCCGCGCCGGTTGCAGCGGCGAGACGAACAAATCCGAGTCCGACAGCGCGACCTTCATGATTGGGAACTGCAGCCGCGACAGCGCGGTCTTGATCTCGCCCGGCAGGTGCTTGTCCTGGTGGATGCGGTCGAACAGCATGCCGACCAGTTCGATCACCAGCTTGTCGATCTGCTTCGTGGCACGCTCGGCGACATGTGCACGCAGTTGCGCCTCGTCGCGCTCGCTGATGGCAACCGCCGAGGCGGAGCCGGTGCGGGCTGCCACCGCCGCCAGCGCGTTCAGGCGCTGGACCTCGTTGATCGATGCCAGCAAGCCCGGGTCGATCGCCGCAAATTGCACCGGCGTTCCCGGTGCGGCGACCGCGCTCACTGAAGCCCCCACCCCGGTGTTGGCGAATCCCGCGCCTCCCGGCGCCACCGGCGTCGCAAGCTCGGCGCGCTCGAACAACGGCCCGGTCGGCATGCCGGTAGCTGGTGCGACGGGCACTGCTCCGGTGGGCGCCGGGCCCATCATCGGAACCTTCATGCGCTGGTACAGGGCACTGAGCAACTGCTCCGCCGTCGCGCCTGTAATGGCACCCGCGGAACCGCCGCCCTGCGAGGGACGACCCGCGGCAACGAAGGTATTGCGGAATCCCGCCATCGAGTTCTTGAACGCCGTGGCGGCACCGCTGCGCTCCTCGATGCCTTGCTGGCGCAGTTGCCGGGTCATCTCGCCGTACATACCATCCAACGGGTGGCCGAGCGCGTTGTCATAGGCCTTGATGACCGCCAGTCGCTGGTCCCCCTTGAAGCCCAGGGCGTCGACCGCCTCGGCCAGCGCGGTGCAGTAGTGGATAGGATGGAACGGGTTCTGGCGATCCCCGAGGCCAGGCACCTTGAGCGCGACCGCCAGCAACTGGGTCAGCTCCGAGTAGTGCTCCTGAACCGCATTCCGGATGCGCGCCGCGAAGCGGTCGAGCATCATCTTCTCTTCCATCTGTTCGTAGCCGACGAGCGACAGAGCGCCGGCGCGAACCTCGGGCTTTTCCTGCGGCTGCGCCTGCTTGTCAGTCCCTTCGCGGAACAGTTCCTCGAACGCCGCGTCGATCTCGCGATCGACCGCCATGAAGAACGCGCTCGAGAACTCGCGCTGGTCCACCAGCAGCCGGCGCACGGACTTCTTCAGCGTGGCGGAAGCCTGCTCGTCCTCGTCAATGACCTGGATTGCGTCGCGCGCTGCCGTGGGCAGTAGCGGTTCGAGCGCCTTGCGCATCGTGGCGCGCAGCCAAACGATGACGCGCTGCGACGTTGCGCGCGTGGCCTTCCCGGATCCGGCTGTCGTTGCAGTGCTCATTCAGGCTCGAAATTGTCCCCTCGGCACTTCGGGTGGCAAGGGTAGCCGATCCCGGCTCCCAACGTACTCCGGTACAGCCGCCAACCGTAGCGGCCGCCACCTGTGCTCAGCGCGCCTCGCGCCACCAGGACGCCCATAGCTCAAGTTTCTGCTCGAGGCTGCGGCCGGCATGGGCAGGACTGGAGGACGGTAGCACCGCGGTCGCGAACCCCGCTTGCTCGAAAAGCGGCCTAAATCGACCGGCTGCCAAGCCATTGAAAGCGACCGAACGCAGCCGCGGCGCCAGGCGTCGCAGGCGGTCAAAGGCGTTCGGCTGCGGGTTACGTATGGCCGTGTCGGCACTGCCGGCCCGGTCGCAGGCATCGTAGACGTCCCAGACACCGACCCGGTGCGCGAGAAGGCGGCAGATGCGCTCAGCGTACGGAAGCTCCGACAGCGGTTCGCCCAACAGCCGGCCCAGGATTGGCCAGAACTGGTTACGTGGATGCGCGTAATACTGGCCTGCCGTCAGTGACGCGGCCGACGGAAAGCTGCCGAGGATCAGGCGCTCGACGTACGCATCGATGGCGGGCGGGAATCCCCGCAACGGCGCACCACCCGCCACTGCAGTGCGGCTGCCGCGGGGCTGCCGGTCGCTATTTCGCGCCGGCATCCAGCAGCAGGCGGTTCACGCGCTGGACGAAGGCCGCCGGCTCGTCCAGCTGGCCGCCTTCGGCGAGCAGCGCCTGGTCGAACAGCAGCTGCGCCCAGTCCGCGAGGTCGTGCTCGCCCGCTTTCAAGCGAGCAACAAGCGGGTGCGACGGGTTGAGCTCCAGGATCGGACGCGACTCTGACGCCTTCTGCCCGGCCGCCTTCAGGAGACGCTGCAGATGCCCGCTCATTTCATGTTCTTCGCTGACCAGGCAGGCCGCGGAGTCTGTGAGCCGGAACGTGACCCGCACGTCCTTCACCCTCTCACCCAGTGCCGCCTTGACGCGCGCGACGAGATCCTTGTACTCGTCCTCGGTCTTCTGCTGCTCGGCCTTTTCCTGCTCGTCGGCGAAGGTGCCAAGATCGAGGCCGCCCTTGGCGACTGAGGCCAGCGCCTTGCCTTCGAACTCGTGCAGGAACGAGAGCATCCACTCGTCCACCCGCTCCGTCAGCAGCAGCACTTCGATCCCCTTAGTGCGGAAGATCTCCAGATGCGGGCTCGAGCGCGCGCCTTCGAGCGTGTCGGCTGTCACGTAGTAGATCTTGTCCTGGCCCTCCTTCATGCGCCCGACGTAGTCTTTCAGTGCAACCGTCGGTTCCTCGCCCCCCGGCGCCGTCGAGGCAAATCGCAGCAGGGTCGCGATGCGTTCGCGGTTGGCGGCATCGTCGCCGATGCCTTCCTTCAGCACCTGGCCGAATTCCCTCCAGAAAGTCGCGAACTTGTCCTTGTGGTTCTCGGCCAGGTCCTCGAGCAGTGCCAGCACGCGCTTGGTGGATCCTTCGCGGATTGCCTTGACGTCGCGGCTCTCCTGCAGGATCTCGCGCGACACGTTGAGCGGGAGGTCGCTGCTGTCAATGACGCCGCGGACGAAGCGCAGATAAGGCGGCACCAGCTGCTCGGCGTCGTCCATGATGAACACGCGCTTCACATAGAGCTTGATGCCGTGGCGCTGGGTGCGGTCCCACAGATCGAACGGCGCGCGTGCCGGGATGTAGAGCAGCTGTGTGTACTCGGTTCGCCCTTCGACGCGGCTGTGGGTCCACGCCAGCGGCTCGCCGAAATCGTGTGAGACATGCCGGTAGAACTCCTGGTACTGCTCGTCAGTGATGTCGGACTTGGCGCGCGCCCACAGCGCATTGGCCTGGTTGACGGTCTCGTCTTCTTCGGCCGCGACCATCTCGGCTTTGTCCTTGTCCCACTTCTCTCCGCGCATGCGGATCGGCGCGGAGATGTGGTCCGAATACTTCGAGACGATCGCCTTCAGCCTGAATCCTTCCAGCAGGTCGTCCTCGCCTTCGCGCAGGTGCAGCGTGACGTCGGTGCCGCTTTCCGCGCGCTCGGTCGGCTCGACCGTGAACTCACCGCCACCGTCGCTTTCCCAGCGCACCGCGTCGGTGGCCGACGCACCGGCGCGGCGCGTGACGACGGTGACGCGGTCGGCGACGATGAAACTCGAGTAGAAACCGACGCCAAACTGGCCGATCAGCTGCGCGTCCTTCTGCTGGTCACCCGTCAGCTGCGAGAAGAACTCGCGGGTGCCCGACTTCGCGATCGTGCCGAGGTGGTCGATCGCTTCCTGCCGGCTCATGCCGATGCCGTTGTCCGAGACGATGATCGTGCGCGCCGCCTTGTCGGCGCGGACGCGAATGCCGAGCTCGCCATGCCCTTCCATCAGCGACGGCTGCGCGATCGACTCGAAACGCAGTTTGTCGAGTGCGTCGGAGGCGTTGCTGATCAGCTCGCGCAGGAAGATCTCCTTGTTGCTGTAAAGCGAATGAATCATCAGCTGCAGCAGCTGCTTGACCTCTGCCTGGAAACCAAGGGTCTCCTTCATCGCCACATCACCCGCGCCCATCTGTGCTCCCATTTCCGTGATTTGAATTGAATCACCGTGCCCGACTGCACCGCGCCGTCGTCGAAAGCTTCGATTCTGCCGACGATTGAGGCTAAGCGCCGGCTTTTCAAGTGGCGACGGCTGCCTGCTCCGGCTTGCAGTATCGTCGGGCGCTGCCCCCCTCGACTCGACGTGGCCCTTCGGCCGGAAAGACGACCGACGATGCGCTCTAATCCGCTGCGAACCCTCTGGTCCGAGGGGCGTTCCGCCATCAACGGCTGGCTGACGATCGCCAGCGGCTTCGCTGCCGAGACGATGGCGCACCAAGGCTGGGACTCGCTGACGATCGATCTTCAGCACGGCATTGTCGATTACACCGCCGCGGTCGAGATGATGACCGCGATCTCGACTACCGCCGCCGTGCCGCTGGTGCGGGTGCCGTGGCTCGAGCCCGGCATCATCATGAAGTCACTGGACGCCGGCGCCTATGGCGTCATCTGCCCGATGATCAGCACACGGTCGGAGGCCGAGCGCTTCGTCGCCTGCACCCGCTATGCGCCGCGCGGTACGCGCAGCTTCGGCCCGCAGCGCGCGCTGCTCTACGGCGGCCCCGACTACCCCGAGCATGCCGACGCCACGATCGTCCGCTTCGCGATGATCGAGACCGCACAGGCACTCGACAATCTCGACGACATCCTGTCCGTCGAGGGACTCGATGCCATTTACGTCGGCCCGTCCGATCTGTCACTGGCGCTCGGCTGCCGGCCGGTGCTCGACGACGTCGACGCGCCGGTCGCCACCGCGATACAGCACATCCTGGCGCGGGCGCAGAAGCACGACGTCATCGCCGGCATCCACAATGGGACCGCGGAGACCGCGCGCCGGCGCCTCGAGATAGGTTTTCGCTTTGTTTCGATCAGCTCCGATGCACGACTGATGGCCGCCGGAGCGCAACAGGCGCTGGCGCAGGTGCGCCGCTGAGCCGGCACCGCGTGCTCCATTGCAGGTCTTGATCGACGCCGGCCCACGCATGCCTGGCCCAACCATCCCGCCACCGGCGGCGCACGAAGCGCGCGGCCTGCTGCTCGGCTTCATCGGCGTGCTGATCTTCAGCCTGACTCTGCCGATGACCCGTGTCGCCGTCGCCCAGCTCGATCCATGGTTGATCGGGTTCGGGCGCGCGGTGCTGGCAGCGATCCCGGCCGCGATGTATCTCGCCTGGCGCCGCGCGCCCCGCCCGATGCGCGCGGACTGGCCGCCGTTGGCGGCCGTCGTCATCGGCGTCATCGTCGGCTTTCCGGTGTGCTCGTCAATTGGCATGCAGACCGTGCCCGCGTCGCACGGCGCCATTGTCATCGGCGTGCTGCCGCTGGCCACGGCGCTGTTCGCGGCCTCGCTGGGTGGCGAACGGCCGTCGCGGACGTTCTGGCTGTTGGCGGTCGCCGGCAGCGCCGTCGTCCTCGTGTTCGCGTGGCGCAGCAGCGGTGGCGGATTCGCCACCGGTGACCTGTGGCTGCTGGCTGCCGTCGTGCTGGGAGCGCTTGGATATGCCGAGGGCGGGAGGCTCGCTCGCACTATCGGTGGCCCGGAAGTGATCTGCTGGGCGCTGGTCGTCAGCGCGCCGCTGCTGCTGGCCCCAGTGGCCTGGCTCGCCGCGCGGCAGACGTGGCCCGTCGACACGACGACCGTGCTCGCCTTCGGCTACGTCACGCTCTTTTCCCAGTTCCTGGGATTCTTCGCCTGGTACCGCGGACTGGCCGAGGGAGGTCTGGCCCGGGTCGGACAGGTCCAGCTGCTGCAGGTGTTCCTGACGATCGGGTTCGCCGGCCTTCTGTTCGGTGAATCGATCGATCCCGCGACCTGGGGTTACGCCGCTCTCGTCGTCGCGCTGGTCGCGGCGGGTCGGCTCACGACGATACGGAGGTCCCGGCCATGAACTACGAGTACTGCACGCTGGATGTCTTCACCGACCGTCGCTTCGGCGGCAATCCGCTGGCGGTGGTGCTCGACGCCCGCGGCATCGACGATGCGACGATGCAGTCGATCGCGCGCGAGTTCAACTACAGCGAGACCACCTTCGTGCTGCCGCCGTCGGATCCGACGCATGCCGCACGCGTCCGCATCTTCACTCCCGGAGGGGAGCTGCCCTTCGCCGGCCACCCGACCGTCGGAACGGCCTTTGCGCTCGCGTCACTCGGCCGCATTGCCACGAACATCCGCGACATCGTGTTCGAGGAAGGCCTCGGCCCGGTACCGGTCAGCATCGAACGTCGTGGCGACGGGTCGGTCAGCCGATGCACGTTGACGACCGCCCAGGAGCCTAGCTTAATCGAAGCGATCGACGGACAAGAGGTTGCTGCAATGCTCGGGATCGCACACGATGCGGTGCAGTCGTCGCCGGAAGTCTGGTCATGCGGCGTGCCGTTCCTGGTCGTGCCTCTGGCCAGCATTGATGAGCTGACGGCCGCACGGCTGGATCTGCCGCGCTGGCGCGAACTGCTTGACCGCCGTTCCACGCAGAAGGTCTACCCCGTAGCACGTGCCGGCTCGAACAGTCTGCGCGTGCGCATGTTCGCGCCGGGGCTGGGCGTGCCGGAGGACCCGGCGACCGGTTCCGCGGCCGCGGCGCTGGCCGGCTGGCTCGCGCGTCACCTCGGCTCCGATGGGCCGCAACACTGGCAGATCCTGCAGGGAGGAGAGATCGGCCGCCCGAGCACCATCGCGCTGGACTATGAGCAGACTGGCGGCAGCGCAACGCGCGTCCGCGTTGGCGGCTGTGCCGTGATGCTGGCCCACGGTACGCTGAGCGTTTAGCGGCTAGAGCAGGCTGCGCCCGATCGTGGCCACCGCCGTGGTCACGATACCCAGCACCAGGTTCGTCACCACCAGCTTGCGGATGATGTCGAGGTTGCGGGCAGCCGTCGGCCAATCCGTTGCGGCAACGGCGCGCTGCAGTCGCGGAAACGGCGCAAGACGGATGTGCAGATAGATCGCCATCATCGCGAGCCCGATCGCGAACATCACGTGCACTGAGACATGCGCGTTGCCGAAGCCGCCGGCGCCGAGGATCAGTCCGATGCCGCTGGCGAGGATCGCGACGATGGCGATCGACACCCAGAAGAAGAATCGGCCGAGCGCCGTCGCCAGAAGCGGCAAACGCTGCGGCGGTGGAAGCTGCCCGGCGGCGGCCGGTCGTACCGCGAAGTGCATGACAAACATGCCGCCGACCCAGACCACCACGCCGATCAGGTGGACGAAAAGCAGCGTCGTGTAGACCAGCCTCATCGGCGCGCCTCAGCCTGCGACGACTGTGCAGATTGGCGGATGGTCATCGGCTCACGCCTCGGGCAGCCGCGACAACGCAAACGGCGGCTTCAGTTTCGAGTCGACCAGCTTGCCCTTGCGCGCCCGGTGACCGTGCTGCGCTTCGAGCTGCGCACCGACGAGGCGCACGTCAACCGGCTTGCCGGCAGAACCGCGCGTCGCATGCAGCACCGCTCCGCTGCCGATCGGCAGCGCCGTGAGCAGCGTCTCGCCATCGTCGAGGTCCATCAGTGTCACGCCGCGTCCGCCGCCCGCCAGCGCCTTGATCTCCGCGGCGTCGAACACCAGCACGCGGCCCCTGGCGGACAGGCAGGCAATCAGCCGGTCACTCGCTGCCCTGACCAGTTGCGGCCTTAGAGGCTCGCCGCCCTCCTCGACCGTGATGAACTGCTTGCCCGCCTTCTGGCGCGACACCACGTCGCCCAGCGATGCCGCGAAGCCGTAGCCACTGCTGGTGGCCAGCAGCAGCGGCGCGTTCGCAGCGCCGGCGACGTAGCCGACGAGCCGGGTTCCCGCCTCCAGTTCGATCATCGAACTGACCGGTGCGCCATCACCGCGCGCCGATGGCAACTGCGCCACCGGCACGGAGTACACCCGTCCGTTGCTGCCCACCGCGATCAGCTGATCGACGCTGCGACACTCGAATGCGCCGTAGAGCGCATCGCCGGTCTTGAAACCGAACTGGGCCGCGTCGTGGCCGTGGCCCGTCCGGGCACGGACGAAGCCCATTTCGGAGACGATGACGGTGACCGGCTCGTCGATCAGCTTGACCTCGACGGCCGCACGCTCGGCTTCCTCGATCAGCGTGCGGCGCGCGTCGCCGTACTTTTTCGCATCGTCTTCGATTTCGCGCGCCACCTGCTTGCGCAGCGCGGCGTCAGTGCCCAGCAGTTTGCGAAGCGCCGCTTCGTCTTTGCGCAGTTCGGCCAGCTCCTGCTCGATCTTGATGCCTTCCAACCGAGCCAACTGGCGCAATCGGATCTCGAGGATGTCCTCGGCCTGGCGCTCGCTCAGCTTGAAGGCCTTGATCAGGTCCGTCTTCGGATCGTCCGAGTTGCGGATCAGCTTGATGACCTTGTCGATATTGAGCAGGATCGCCTGGCGTCCTTCGAGGATGTGGATCCGCTCCTCGACCTTCTGCAAGCGATGCTGCGAGCGCCGCCGCACCGTGTCGACGCGAAACTCGATCCATTCCGAGAGGATTTCCGCGAGCGGCTTGCAGCGCGGACGCCCATCGCGCCCGATCATCACCAGGTTGACGGGAGCATTTCCCTCCATGCTGGTATGCGCGAGCAGCGTGCGCACGAATTCGTCACGGTCGACCTTCGAGGTGCGCGGCTCGAACACCAGCCGTACCGCCGCGTCCTTGCCGGACTCGTCGCGCACCGTGTCGAGCACGGAGAGGACGACCTGCTTGGTCTGCTGCTGCTCGGCCGTCAACGCCTTCTTGCCGGCCTTGACTTTGGGATTGGTGAGTTCCTCGATCTCCTCGAGCACGCGCTGCGCTGAAGTCGACGGCGGCAGTTCGGTGACGACCAGCTGCCACTGGCCGCGCGCCAGCTCCTCGTAGTCGAAGCGCGCGCGCACCTTGAGGCTGCCACGCCCGCTGGCGTAGATCTCACGTATGTCGCTGCGCGGCGAGATGATCTGGCCGCCGCCCGGGAAGTCCGGTGCCGGCAGCCTGCCGAGCAGTTCGTTCAGTGACGCCTTCGGATCGGCGAGCAGCAGCAGCGTCGCGGCCGCGACCTCGCGCAGGTTGTGCGAGGGAATCTCGGTGGCCATGCCGACCGCGATTCCGGAGGCGCCATTTAGCAGCACGAACGGCAGGCGCGCCGGCAGCAGCCGCGGCTCCTGCGTCGATCCGTCGTAGTTCGGCATGAAGTCGACGGTGCCTTCGTCGATCTCGTCGAGCAGCAGGCGCGCGATCGGCGTCAGCCTCGCCTCGGTGTAGCGCATCGCTGCGGCGCCGTCGCCGTCGCGGCTGCCGAAGTTGCCCTGGCCATCGATCAGCGGGTAGCGCAGCGAGAAGTCCTGCGCCATCCGCACCATCGCGTCGTACGCTGCCTGGTCGCCGTGCGGGTGATAGCGGCCGAGCACGTCACCGACGACGCGCGCCGACTTGACCGGTCTTGCGCCCGCGGCAAGCCCCATCTCATTCATCGCGTACAGGATGCGGCGCTGCACGGGCTTCTGGCCATCGGCGCCGTCCGGCAGCGCGCGGCCCTTGACGACCGAGATCGCGTACTCAAGGTAGGCGCGCTGGGCGTACTCGGCCAGCGTCAGCGCATCGCTGCCGTCGCCGCCGTTACCGCCGGCGGCAGGAAAGAGTGTCTGTTGCTCAAGCATCGTGGAGGGTCCGCCGTTAGTGCGGAGGGCGTGATTCTACGTTTACGGTGAAGTCATCCCGCGCGCACGTCGGTACCGCGGGCTCGCGATTACGAATGCGGGTCTGATCCGCGGAGGACGCTGCGCGGTGGCGGCAGCCTGTCAGACCCGGCAGCCGGCGGCGTAGTCCATGTAGCGCTGCCGCGCCAGCGTCGCGACCGGACCGATTGGCAACTCGCGCGCGCCGTAGCGCGTGCAGGGCATCACCTTGCTGTAGTTGCCGGTGCTGAAGATTTCGCGTGCGGCATCGAGTTCGTCGGGGCGCACGGTGCGCTGCTCGACTTCAATGCCGGCGTCGGCCAGCAGGCCGATGACGCGCGCGCGCGTGATGCCGGCCAGGAATGTTCCATTGGCCTGCGGGGTGACCGTGGTTCCATCGGCAGCGACGAAGAACAGGTTCGCGGTCGCGAACTCCGCAACGTTGCCATCGGGGTCGAGAATGACCGCGTTCTGGAAGCCGGCGGCGGCCGCCTCGCGCAGGGCGCGGGCGACGTTGGGATACAGCGCCGACGCCTTCGCGTCCGTGGTCGCCGCCGCAGGCGACGGACGGCGCCGCTGCGAGAGTGTCGCGCTGAAGCCCTCGAACGGCGGCAGCGGTGCGTCGAACAGGGTCAGCGCGAAGGCGGATTTTTCCGGTACCAGCATGCCGACGGTGCCGAACACCAGCGGTCGGATGTACAGATCAACATCCGCCGGGAAACGGTGGATGCCTTCGACGCATAGGCGCATCAGTTCGTCGATCGGCAAGTCGAGCTGCAGTCCCAAGCGCGCGGATGACTCATAGATGCGTTCGCAATGGGCCTGCAAGTCCGGCGCCATGCGGTGAATCGAGCGCGCGCCGTCGAAGACCGAGGAGGCGAGCCACACGCTGTGATCCATCGCGCCCATCAGCGGCACATTGCCGTCCTGCCAGGCGCCTTCGAAGTAAGTGGTGTACAGGAGAAACTCCGGGTCAATGCATGAGGGAGCGCTCGCGACCCGTGCCACGGCGATCGATGAAGAGCTTGATGAAGTCATCAGACGGCATCGGACGTGCGAACAGGTACCCCTGCGCCGCGTCGCAGCCCAGGTGCTGCATCCAGGTCTGCTGGGCCTGGGTCTCGATGCCCTCCGCGGTGACGCTGATGCCGAGCGAGCGCGCCATCTCTATGACCGCCTTGACGATCGTCAGCGTGCGTGCGTCGCGCATGCACTCAACCGTGAAGCTGCGGTCGATCTTGAGCCGATGGATCGGCAGGTCGCGCAGGTGGGCGAGGCTCGAGAAGCCGACGCCGAAGTCGTCTAGCGCGAGCTTGACGCCGGCGTTGCGCATGCGCACGAGGTTCTCGCGCGAGACCGCGGACGTGTCGAGCAGTCCCGTCTCCGTGACTTCGACCTCGATGTCCGATGCCGGTACATCGTAGGCACTCAGGACATCGAGCAGGCCCTCGACGCACCCCAGCTGGCGCAGCTGCACACCGGACATGTTGATCGACACTGGCGGAATGTCGAGCTGCAGGTGGCGCCACTCCTGTCGATTGCGGCAGGCTTCGCGCAACACCCAGTCGCCGAGACCGACGATCAGGCCTGATTCCTCGGCGATGGGGATGAATTCCGCCGGCGAGATATCGCCCAGCTCGGCGTCACGCCAGCGGATCAGCGCCTCGGCGCCGACCATCTTGCCGTCGGCCAGTGATACCAGCGGCTGGAAGAACAGCTTGAAGTCACGCGACTCGACCGCCTTGCGCAGGCGCTGCTCCAGACGCAGCCGCAGGTCAACGCGACGCGCAACGGTTTGTGTGTAGAAGGCGTACGTGCGGCGACCGCTGTCCTTGGCCTGGTACATCGCCGCGTCGGCCGCGTTCAGCAGCGAATCGAGGTCGATGCCGTCCTGCGGAAAGAAGCTGATGCCGACCGACGCGGTCACCGATATTTCCATGCCGAGGATGCGCGCCGGGACGGCGATCGAGTCGATCAGCTTCCGCGCCGCCTCGACGGCAGCGTCCGGCCGCTGCAGGTCCACCAACAGCGCTACCAGCTCGTCGCCACCGCGCCGGCCGAGCAGGTGCGGTTCGCCGACGACTTCGCGCATACGGCTGGCAACGATCGCCAGCATCTCGTCGCCGACCCGATGGCCGTAGCCGTTGTTGAGCAGTCGGAAATTGTCGAGATCGATGAACAGCAGCGCACAGCGCTTGCCCTCGGCATAGGAGGTGGCCAGCACCCGGCCGGCCCGTTCGTCGAACGTCTGGCGATTCGACAGCTGCGTCAGCGCGTCGACCGTCGCCAGGCGCTCGATCCGTTCCTGCGCTCGTATCTGGTCGGTGATGTTCTTGCCGATGCCTCGATAGCCGCGGAACTGGCCTTCGGCGTCGAATACCGGATCTCCGCTGGTCAGGTGGTACACGAGCGAACCATCGGGCATCCAGCGGCGGAACATGACATCGCGGAAGGGCCGCCGCGCCATCAGCGTGGCACGGTGCTCGTCCCATGAGGAAGGCTGGATCAGCTCACCCGGCAACTCCCAGCGGTGCTTGCCGATGACGTCCTCGTCGTCCAGGCCGAACGACCCGCGTGCGCCCTGGCGCAGCAGCGTAAAGCGCAGTGCCTCGTCCATTTCCCAGTACCAGTCCGACGACAGTTCGGACAGCGCGCGGAAACGCGCCTCGCTCTCCGTGATGCGTGCGATCAGCGATTCGCGCTCGGTGACGTCCCATGCCAATCCACGATAGCCGACGAATTCGCCACGCTCCAGGACCGGCTGGCCTGCCAGTTCGTAGTACGCCACCTCTTCGCCGTTGCGCAGCTTCAGCTTGAAGTTGCGGAACGACTCGCGGCGCGCAACCCGTTCGCGCAACACGCTCCAGTCGACGGCGAAGGCAGGATCAATGTGCTCGAACTCCCAGAACCGACGGTTCAGTGTCCACTCGGCCACGCGTTCCTGCTGGGTCGGGTCGCCGCGGACCGAGGTCACGCGCAGCTCGGTATCGCTTTCCCAGTACCACTCGGTCGCGAGCACCGTCAGGGCACGGAAGCGCTCTTCACTGCGGCGCAGCGCCACCACCGTCTCTTCGCGTTCGGTGACATCGCGGCCGGCGCCGTAGTAGCCCTGGAACTCACCCTTCTCGTCGAAGATCGGCTTGCCGGTGACGGCGATCCACATCGGACTTCCATCACCGCGCCGCGCCCGGTACGCGAACCACGGAAAGGGCTTGCGCTGCGCGATGCGCGTCCGGTATTCAGCGTACTGGTTGGGATCGGCCTCGAAGCCTGGGATGTCCTCGCGCCGCTTCCCGAGCAACTGCTGCGGCGCCGCCTTGACGTGCTGCTCCATCGCCACCGAGAACTCGACGAATCGCCCCTCCGCGTCCTGGCGCCAGAACCAGTCGTAGGTCAGGTCGGCCAGATCGTCGATGAGCTTGCGCCTATTCGACAGTTCATGCTCGATGACCTTCTGCTCGGTCACGTCGTTGCGGAAACAGACGATTCCGCCACTGACCGTACGGCAGTCCGTCATCAGCAGCCAGCGGCCGCGATGATGTCGAACCACTTCACTGACTTCGGAGCCGCTGCGTCTGCGCCGCTCGCCGTCAGCGATGAAGTCCTCGAGCGATCGACCATCGATGACCTCCGGTGGCGCCACGTCGTAGTACCCGGTCATCAGCTCCCGGTACGTGCGGCCCGGCACTAGCCGGTCGGCGATTTCTGAGTAAAGATTGCGGTACGCGGCGTTGCAGCCGATAAGCCGGTCATCGGCGTCGTACAGCGCAACGCCAACCTTCATCGACTCAATCGACTCTTCCCACAGCCGTGAGCGCGACTGCGACTCGCGCTGGACACGCTGCGAAATCATCAGCCAGGCCATGAGCAGGATGCCCAGCACTGCAGCGAGGGTCGCGTGAGTCCAGGCGAGCGTCTTCATCAGCACCGGCGTCTTCTGCGCGGTTTCGAGCGGCATCATGGTCTCGACCGCCAAAGTCGCGAGCAGCAACAATGCAAGCGCGCCAACGCTCCAGCGCACCCAGGCGACGCTAGGGCCGCGAAGCCAGGCCTGGCCCGCATCCAGGTCGCTGGACATCGCGGCGATTTGCGGATCCTTCATGGAATCGTGTGCGGTATGACGTTGTCCGTAGCCAGGACGGCTCGCGAGTATGCGGCAAGGTGCCCCATCTCAATACAACGCCGTTTTGGGAGGTCGCGGGTCAATCTTCGCTTTGGCACAGCCGGCCCCGGGCCGTGTGCCTAGATGTCAGCTTCGACCTCGTGCCCGTGCTCTTCGAGCCAGGCCCGGCGCGCATGGCTTTCGGCACGACCCATCAGCATCGTCATCGTCGCGGCCGTACTTTCGGCCGGGAGGTCGCCCAGGCCGACGCGGAGCAAACGGCGCGTGTCCGGATTCATCGTCGTTTCCCACAGCTGCTCGGGGCTCATCTCGCCCAGCCCCTTGAAGCGCGCCGTGTCCCAGGCACTTTCCTTCACGCCCTCGTCTGCCAGTTTCTCGAGCGTGGCGTCGAGCTCGGCTTCATCCAGGCAGTACAGCCGGCGCGCAGGGCGCTTGCCTTGGGCCGCGACGTCCACCCGGAACAGTGGCGGGCGCGCGACGTAAATGTGACCACGGTCGACCAGCTGGGGGTAGTGACGGAAGAACAGCGTCAGCAGCAGGACCTGGATGTGTGAGCCATCGACGTCGGCATCCGCCAGAATGCAGATCTTGCCGTAGCGCAGGCCATGGAGATTCACCGTATCAGTGGGGCCATGCGGGTCAACGCCGATGGCCACCGCGATGTCGTGCACCTCGGCATTGCCGAACAGACGATCGCGCTCGACCTCCCATGTGTTGAGCACCTTGCCACGCAGCGGCAGGATCGCCTGGAACCCCTTGTCGCGGCCCATCTTGGCGGAACCGCCGGCCGAGTCGCCCTCGACAAGGAAAAGCTCGTTGCGCTCGAGCTCCGTCGACTCGCAGTCGGTCAACTTGCCCGGCAAGACAGCGACCGCCGAGCCCTTCTTCTTCTCGACCTTCTGGCCCGCGCGGGCGCGCGCCTGCGCTTGGCGGATCACGAGTTCTGCGAGCTGACGACCTTCATTGGGATGCTGGTTGAGCCAGAACTCGAGCTGCGGCCGCACGAAGGAGGACACGAGCCGCAGCGCATCGCGGCTGTTGAGCCGTTCCTTGATCTGACCCTGGAACTGCGGATCGAGCACCTTCGCCGAGAGCACGAACGAAGCGCGCGCGAACACGTCTTCGGGCAGCAACTTCACACCCTTGGGCAGCAAGCCATGCGCATCGACGAATGCACGCACGGCGTTGAAGAGGCCGTCGCGCAGGCCCGCCTCGTGCGTGCCGCCGGCCGGAGTCGGAATCAGGTTGACGTACGACTCACGCGTCACGGGACCATCCTCGGTCCAGACCACGACCCAACCCGCGCCCTCGCCCTGCGCGTAGCTGTCGTCGTCCGCCGCCGCAAATCCACTCGATTCGAAGGGAGGAAGGTACGGATCTGCAGCGAGCGACGCCAGCAGGTACTCGAGCAGTCCGCCCTGGAAGTGCCAGCGTTGCGTCGCACCCGTTTTCTCGATCGTCAGGCTGACCTCGGTGCCCGGCAGCAGAACCGCCTTGCTGCGCAGCAGGCGCTCGAGCTCGTCGACCGGAATCTGCGGCGTATCGAAGTACTTGGGATTGGGCCAGGCGCGGACGCGCGTTCCGCCCGCCTTGGGCGCCGACTTCGCCGATTGCGACTTGAGTCGCTCGCTGACCTCGCCGTCGGCGAAGACGATCGTGTGCACCTTGCCATCGCGCCAGACGGTCACGTCGAGCTTCGACGACAACGCATTGGTTACCGAAACGCCCACGCCGTGCAGCCCGCCGGCAAACGAGTACGCGCCGCCGGCGCGCTTGTCGAACTTGCCGCCCGCGTGCAGCCGGGTAAAGACGATCTCGACGACCGGCGCCTTCTCCTCCGGGTGCAGCCCGACCGGAATGCCGCGGCCGTCGTCCTCTACGCTGGCCGACCCGTCGGTGTGCAGCGTGACGTCGATGTGCCGGCCGAAGCCCGCCAGGATTTCGTCCGAGGCGTTGTCGATCACCTCCTGGACGATGTGCAGCGGACTGTCGGTGCGCGTGTACATCCCCGGCCGCTGGCGCACCGGCTCGAGTCCCTTGAGGACGCGAATCGACGCTTCGCCGTAGTCAGCGGCGCGTCGAGACGTGGGTGGCTTGCTTTGCATCGCGGAAGACCTGCCTGTAGTTGTCCCCAGACGCTGTGGAAAACATCGACGGTTCGGCTCGCCGAGCCGCGTCATTGCTGGCTGACGCCGGGGTGATCACGAATTGGGCAGCTGAAGTGCGCGAGGAGCTACCGCGCGACGGACCGCCTTCACACCTTCGCCGGCGGCGGATTCTACGTGAGGCCGCTCGCTATACTGCGCGCGCTCCCCGTAGTTCAACGGATAGAACAAGTGCCTCCTAAGCGCTAGATCTGGGTTCAATTCCCGGCGGGGGGACGCGCGCAGGCCAGCAAGTCGTGCCTGCGCACGACTTGCTGGCCTGCGCGCGGGGAGCATCGCTTACAAGCGACTCGGACGCTTCCAGAGTCTGGTTCGCCGGCCCGCGGGCGCGATGAGCGCTTCCAGAGCTTTGGCAGTAACTGAGTCGATTTTCGCCCGCCCGCGCGGAGTGTCGCCCGCCAGCGACACGCACGCTTCCCGAGCGAGGACAGCCTGCAGAATTCGCCTCCACGCTGACCCGCTGATACCCGCTAAGCTGTGCAGTCGCTCCTCGGTCGATCCGAATGCCTTCCATCCAAGCCAACTTTGACACCATTCTCCGCTTTGGCGCCGCGGCGATCGTCATTATCGGCATCTTCATGGTGCTGCAGCCGTTCATTTCGGCGCTGGTCTTCGCTGGCGTGCTGGCGATCGCCACCTGGCCTCTGTTCGAGCGACTGCGCAAAGCCGTCGGCGGCAATTCGACGCTTGCGGCGACCACGATGCTGGTCGCCATCCTCGTGCTGGTGATCATTCCGATCACGCTCCTGTCGGTCGCCGCGGCCGATAAGGTCCCTGCGCTGGCGGAACTCGCCAAAGGCTGGACCAAGGGAGGACTTCACACCCCCGAGTCGCTGAAGTCGATTCCGATCATCGGCGAGCGCCTGTTCAGCCAGTTCGAATCGCTGCTGGCCGACCGCGAGCAGCTCGCGACGCTGGTACAGCGTGCGCTCGAGCCGGCGGGGCGGCTCTCGCTCGCTTTCGTCCGCGTGCTGGGCGATGGCATCCTCCAGCTGCTGCTGGTCGCCTTCATCGTGTTCTTCTATTACCGCGACGGCGAACGCATCGTCACCGTCTTGCGTCGTATCTCCGACCGCCTTTCTGGAACCTTGAGCGCTGAAATGCTGACGATCGTCACCGGGACGACCCGCAGCGTGTTCATCGGCATCGTCGGCACGGCGGCGGCGCAATCGATCGTGGCGCTGATCGGATTCCTGATCGCCGGCGTGCCGGCGGCGCTCATGCTCGCAATCGCGACCTTCGTGCTGTCCGTCGTGCCGATGGGTCCGGTACTGATCTGGGGCGCTGCAGCGATCTGGCTCTACGTTCAGGGCGAAGCCGGCTGGGCGATATTCATGTTGATCTGGGGCACGGTCGTCATCAGCAGCATCGACAACTTCCTCAAGCCCATACTCATCGCGCGCGGTTCGACGCTCTCGCTCGCCATGATCTTTCTCGGTGTGCTGGGCGGCGTCATCGCCTTCGGTTTCATCGGAGTGATCCTTGGTCCAGTGCTGCTGGCGCTCGGACTTGCGCTCGGGCGGGCGTGGGTCAGCTCACGAGAAGCACGGGTGACCGAAGTGGACAGCACCACGAACGCGACGGCAACTTCCGCGTCCGCGGCCGTCCGCAAAGACTAGCCGGCCGGCGTCGGACGCAGCCAGTGTGTCCGGTAGTGCCGCAGTTCGTCGATCGACTCGTAGATGTCCGCCAGCGCCTCGTGCCGGCTCTTTTTCTCAAACGATCGGTAGACGTCCGGTTTCCACCGACGCGCAAGTTCCTTCAGCGTGCTGACATCCAGGTTGCGGTAATGGAAGTACGCCTCCAGGCGAGGCATCCAGCGCGCCATGAAGCGCCGATCCTGGCAGATTGAATTGCCGCACAGCGGTGACTTGCCGGCCGGGACCAGGCGCTGCAGGAAGTCGATCAGCATTTCAGCCGCGGCCGCTTCGTCCATATTGGACACGCGAACCTTTTCTGTGAGGCCCGAGCGCCCATGGGTCGCCGTGTTCCAGCTGTCCATGCCCTGCAGAACGCGATCGCTCTGGCCGATGACGAGCACCGGACCTTCCGCAATGACATCCAGATCCGCGTCTGTGACGACCACGGCGATCTCCAGCACGCGGTCGGAATCGGGACTCAGGCCCGACATCTCCATGTCCACCCATACGAGATTCGTTTCGCTGAAACGCTCATGCCGGTCGGGTGATGCGGAAAGGGGCTGTGACATAATTCAAAGCTATCGTCGATCGAAGCGCATCGATCGAATCGTCGAGGCGCGCGATTGTCGCATAGCGAGTTGCGCGCCTTGCCGTTTCTGGGCCTCCCGCGCCGACTTCGAGGATTGACGCCTGCCCCTCAATGTCCCAAGTCCTCTCTTTGTTGTTCGTCGCGTTTCTGTTGCTGATGGTGGGCCTGAAGTACTGGCTGTCCTGGCGGCATGTCCGCCATGTCGGCCAGCACGCCGACGCGGTACCGCCTCAGTTCGCCGATCGGGTGTCGCTCGAGGCACATCGCAAGGCCGCGGCGTACACGATCGCAAAAACCCGGCTCGGCCTGGTGGACACCGCCGTCGCCGCCGCTCTCCTGGTCGGCCTGACACTGCTCGGCGGGCTGCAGTGGATCGCCGACGTGGTGACCGCCTGGTTCGGCCATGGCTTCGCATTTCAGCTCGCCGTTGTCGCGGCTGTCGTACTGTTGCTTGCGGTCGTGGACCTGCCGTTTTCCTGGTTTCGTCAGTTCCGGATCGAGCAGCGTTACGGTTTCAACCGGATGACGCTGAAACTCTGGGTCACCGACCTCGCGAAGTCACTGGTGCTGGCCGCCGTGCTCGGCTTGCCGCTGCTGGCGGCCGTCATCGGACTGATGCGCGAAGCCGGGACATACTGGTGGCTGTACGCGTGGTTGCTGTGGATAGCCTTCAACGCACTGGTTCTTGTCATCTACCCGACCGTCATCGCGCCGCTCTTCAACAAGTTCGAGCCGCTGAAGGACTCCGCACTCGCCCAGCGCATCACCGAACTGCTGGCCCGGACCGGATTCTCGAGCAAGGGCGTGTTCGTGATGGACGGTTCGCGCCGCTCTGCCCACGGCAACGCGTACTTCACGGGACTGGGCCGCGCCAAGCGGATCGTCTTCTTCGACACGCTGGTTGAACGCCTGCAGCCGGCCGAGATCGAAGCCGTGCTGGCGCATGAGCTAGGTCACTTCAAGCTGAAGCACATCGCGAAGCGTCTCGTGTTCTCGTTCGTGGCAAGCCTCGTCTTTCTTGCCTTGCTGGGCTGGCTGGCCGAGCAGCCGTGGTTCTACGCTGGGCTGGGCGTCACACCGGCACTCGACGGCGGCAACCAGGGGGTCGCGCTAGTGCTCTTCATGCTGGTGCTGCCCGTGTTCACGTTCGCCTTCGCTCCGGTAGCCAGCTATCTCTCGCGGCGCCATGAGTTCGAGGCCGATGCCTTCGCCGCTCGCCATGCAGCGGCCAAGGATCTGGTCAACGCGCTGGTGAAGCTCTATGAAGACAACGCGTCTACGCTGACGCCGGACCCGATCCACTCGGCGTTCTACGACTCCCATCCCCCGGCATCGCTGCGTGTCGAGCGGCTCGTCGCCGGATCAGCCGCGTGATCCGATGACGGCACGCCAGCGCCTCCTCGCATTGCGATGCCGTCCACTGGACCCAGCGTCCGCGATCGGCGCCGACGATCTCGCGACGCAACTGCGCGAGCTTCCGGGCTGGACGGTCGAAGGCAGCGCCATCGTGCATACCTATGCCTTTGCGAACTACTTCGAGACGATCGCCTTCGTCAATGCGCTGGCCTACATGGTGCATCGGGAGGACCATCACCCCGACCTCGTCGTTGGCTACAACCGCTGCACGGTGCGCTTCTCGACCCACTCGGCGGACGGCATCACGCAGAATGACCTGATCTGCGCCGCCAAGGCCGACGCCATCTTCGAACAGAATTACCGCCCGGAATGAAGCGTGCCGCGAGCGGCAAGGCAGCTTCCTTCAGCGCACACGTAATCGCCACCTACGGCCGCACGTCGATGCTCGCAGATGGGCGCGGCGGACTGTGGTCTGCGGTGCGCCGCGGCCGCCGCAGCGATGTGGTCGTCGGCGACCTGGTCACAGCGACCAGCTCGGCCGAAGGCCAGGCAGCCATCGAAGCCATCGGGCCGCGCTCTAGCCTGCTGTATCGCACCGACGCGTTCCGCACGAAGGAGCTCGCCGCCAATGTCGACCAGGTCATCGTCGTGTTTGCCTCGCGGCCGAGCTTCAACCTCTGGTTCATCTGGAAGGCGCTGCTGGCGGCCCGTACCGCAGGTATCGAGGCGCTCGTCGTTCGCAACAAGACGGACCTCACCGAAGGCGCCGCGGCGGCACAGTCGGCGCTGGAAGAGATCCGCGCGCTAGGCTGGCGCACGCTCGCGATCTCGGTGCGCGACGATGCGACACAGGCGGTCGCTCAGCTCACACCGCTGACGCACGACCGCCGCTCCCTGCTGGTAGGACAATCCGGCATGGGCAAGTCCACGCTGCTCAACCTGCTCGTGCCCGACGCGCAGGCCCGCACGCGCGAGTTCTCCGAGCGTCTCAACCACGGCAAGCAGACGACCACCGCCGCACGCTGGTTCGATCTGCCCGGAGGTGGCGCGCTGATCGACACCCCGGGATTCCAGGAATTCGGCCTCGCGCACTTGACCGCAGCTGACGTCGTCGCCGGATTCCCGGAGTTCGTGCCACACCTCGGCCGCTGCCGCTTCCTCGACTGCCGGCATCTCGTTGAACCGGAGTGCGCGATTCGCCGCGCTCTGGAGTCCGGCCAGATCACAACAGGCCGATACGATTTTTACCGTTCTCTCGCCGAAGCGCAAACACGATGAAGCTGCTGGCGCGCGCCGATCACGTAGTGCTCGCAACGATCTGGGCGGAATCACTGCGCGCCGCCGGGATTCGCTGCGAACTGCGTAACACCGCGCTGGCAGGAGCCATGGGAGAGATTCCGTTCCTGGAGTGCGCGCCTCAGGTGTGGATCGAGCGCGACGTCGATGAAGGTCGCGCACTCGACATCCTGCAGCAGCTTAGGCAGCCCGCATCAGGACCGGGCTGGATCTGCGCAAACTGCGGGGAGTCGTCCGAGCCGCAGTTCGGTGCCTGCTGGAAGTGCGAAGCGCAGCGGCCTGCGTAGAGGCCGCGAGCACTGCGACTCGTCAAGGCGCCGGGCGGCTTCAGGCGAACCAGCCGGCGAGTGTCAGCAGCAACAGCAACGCGAGCCAGAGTAGCAACGCGCGCCAGACAAGACCCACCACGGCGCGCACGGCTTCGGGGCGCGGCTCAGCAAGGCCGGCGCCCTCGTTGCCGGCCTCGTCGAAGTAGCGCGCCGCTTCGGCCATGCTCAGCAGCCTTAGGCCCAGAGCACCGCCGGCAGCAGCGAGGATCAGCGTGCGCGTATCCGGCACGGGCTCGCCCGCCGGCGGCGCCTGGCGTGCGACCTGGCGCCAGCAATAAATGGCTCCTTCGAAGTCCCCGACGATGGCATAGCCGAGTGCCGTCAGCCGGGCCGGCGCCCAATCGATCCAGGCCAAGGCTCGCCGAGCGAACTCGCCGAACCGATCAGGCGGAGTTGGCGGGGCCGGTGAGCGGCCCCATACACGGGCGGAGTGCTCCGCCAGCCGGTAGAAGACGGCCCCCATCGGGCCGGGCAGCACCATGAACCAGAAGAACACACCGAAGACATGGCGATGAGAGAGCAGCAGACCATGCTCGATCGCCTGGCGCACGACTTCGTCGGCCGGCAGATCGGCCGCGGTATAGGCCGGGTCTGTGATCCGCTTCCATGCGGTGAGCTCTCTGCGCGCAGCATTGAGGTCACCGTTGGCCAGCGCAATCTGGATTTCTGTTCCGCGGTGGCTGAACTGACGGAAGCCGAGCGCGAAGTACAGGACGGCGACATTGAGCGCGAGCGCGAGGAACCAGCTGATGGAAACCAGCAGCGAGTACGCGGCGCCGACCACGAGCGTAAGACCGACCACGACCAGCAGCCAGGCGTAGAAGCCATGGCGCGGCCGCCCGGCGTTGAGGTTGCGCTCGGCCCATCCGGATACCTGCCGGACGGCGGCATACACCGGGTTCTCGCTCGGCAGCGCGCGCAACTGCTCAAGCAGCAGCGTGATCACCAACGACAGCCAGGCCAATTTCTTCCTCCTCGCCACCCATTGTAGAGGCGGCCCATTGCGGGATTCACGCGCGCAGGAAGTGGTAGAGGTTGCGCAACATCGCCGCCGTCGCCCCCCAGATGAAGTAGCGGCGTGATGCCTGGTACGGCATCGCGTAGAAGGTTCGCGACTCTCCGCCGGCCGATACAACGCGCCGCTCGTGATGCGCGGGATCCATCAGGAACGCCAGCGGTACCTCAAAGGCCTCGGACACTTCGAAGCTGTCGAGTGTCAGCGCGAACGGGCGCTCGATGATGCCAACGACCGGTGTCACGCGGTAGCCCGTGACTGTCGTGTACTCCGGCAGTGAGCCGACGATATCGATCAGTCCACCGGCGAGCCCGATTTCTTCTTCGGTCTCCCGCAGGGCCGTCGCTGCCGGGTTCGCGTCGTGCTCCTCGACGCGCCCCCCGGGAAAGCTTATCTGGCCGGCATGGTCGCTCAAGTGCGCGGTGCGCTCGGTCAGCAACACCTGCACACCATCGCCCCGTACCACGAGGGGAACGAGTACCGCTGCCGGCCTTGGCTCCATGTCGAGCGTGAAAAGGCGCGGGTCGGAGCGCAGTTCGGGCTGCCATGCGGGGGGCTGGGCGAAGCGTTCCCTCAACGCGGCCGGGTGCAGACGCTGCGCGTCTACGACGTTGCCTCTCGCGGCAGGGTCGCTGAACGCCGGATCGTGCGGGATCGTTTCAGGGTCGAACAGCGCCCGCCTCGGTCGATCGCCGGGTTCGCTCATCGCAGCTCGTCGCAGTTCGCTCGCATCAAGACGAAAAAGAAAGGGCCGCCGACGGCGGCCCTGCAGGTCACGGCAGCGCCTACTCGGCGACTGGATCCGCGGCTGCGTCGGCGGCCTGGTCCGCAGCTGCCTTGGCGGCCGCAGACTTGTGCGAAAGCTTCTCGCGAATGCGCGCCGACTTGCCCGAGCGGTCGCGCAGGTAATACAGCTTGGCGCGACGCACATCGCCGCGGCGCTTGACTTCGATCGATGCAATGGTCGGCGAATAAAGCTGGAACGTACGTTCGACGCCCTCGCCGCTCGACACCTTGCGCACGACGAACGAAGAGTTAAGCCCGCGGTTGCGGCGTCCGATCACGACGCCTTCATAGGCCTGCACGCGCTTGCGACTGCCTTCGACCACGTTGACGCTGACGATCACCGTGTCGCCAGGGGCGAACTCCGGAATGACCTTCTTGCCCGTCACGCGAGCCAGCTCTTCCTGTTCCAGCTTCTCAATGATGTTCATCTTCAGCTCCTGATCCCATCATCGTGCGGCTTTCATCGTTTGTATGCCGCCCGAGAGGATGGTTCCCAATCACGCAGCAGACTCGGATTCCGCTGCACCCATCTGCGCAAGTTCGCGCAAAACCTTTTCGTCACGCGCGGTCAGGCGCCCTTGCGCCCGCGCCGACCGGATCAGTTCCGGCCGCTCCCGCCAAGTGACGGCCAGCGCCTGGCGCCGCCGCCATGACTCGATGTCTGCGTGGTGCCCGGACAGCAGCACCGCAGGCACCTCGCGACCACGCCACTGCTCGGGTCGAGTGTAATGCGGCCCATCCAGCAGGCCCGTAGCGAACGACTCTTCGTCGGCCGACGCTTCCTTCAGCGCCCCGGGCAACTGGCGCACCACGGCGTCTATGACCGCCATCGCCGCCAGTTCGCCGCCCGACATCACGAAGTCTCCGACCGACACCACCTCGTCGACACATGCATCGAGGAAGCGTTGGTCGATTCCCTCGTAGCGCCCGCAAACGATTGCAAGCGCACCTCCGTGTTCCGCCCACGCTCGCACCCGCGCGTCCGTCAGCGGTAACCCACCCGGCGCCAGCGCAATGACCCGTGCTGCGCCACTGTCGTTTCGCGCGGCCTCGATCGCCAACGCCAGCGGCTCGGCCATCATGATCATGCCCGGGCCGCCCCCGTACGGACGATCATCGACGGTCCGGTGCGCATCCGTCGTGTAGTCCCTTGGGTTCCACGTCGTCAGCGACCACAGCTCCAACTCATGGGCGCGCCGCGTGATCCCATGCTCGGTGATCGCCGCGAACATCGCGGGAAAGAGCGTGACCACGTCGAAGCGCATCACCAATCCTTCTGCCAATCGACCCGAACCAGCCGCGCGACTGGATCAACGGCCTTCACATACTGCTCGATCAGGGGAATCAACATTCTTGGTCCCCCGCGGCCGTCGTCCACTTCGATCAGCTGCCCCGCCCGGTTTTCGCTCAGCCCGGCCACCGTCCCCAGGACCTCGTCATCGGCGCCGACGACGCTGCAGCCCAGGAGGTCTGCCCAGTAGAACTCACCTTCCGCTGCAGGAGGAAACTCCGAGCGCGGCACTGCAAGTTCACCGCCTTTGCACGCATCGGCCGCTTCCTTCGAGTCGCAGCCGATCCACTTGACCAGCCACAGCGTCCCGTGTCGCCGGCAACCTTCCGGCACCAGGGCCTCCGTCCTGCCTTCCCGGCGCAACCACCAGACGCGGGCTTGCTCCAGCACGGACCCGTCGCTGGCGTAGGGCGCGACTCGCGCCCAACCCCGGACGCCGTAAGATCCCCGCACTGCCCCAAGTTCCACCAGGTCCGGCGGCGCTTCTTCAGCCGCGGACCGCGCCACGCTTGTCAGGCCGTCGCCGGCTTGTGGTCCTTGACCAGGCGCGCCACGGTTGGCGACACGCGGGCACCAACACCTGTCCAGTAGTTGAGCCGATCAAGAGCAACACGTAGCTTCGGCTCGTTCTCAGCCGCGACCGGGTTGTAGAACCCCACGCGCTCGATGAAGCGACCGTCGCGGGGATTGCGCGAGTCGGTAGCAACAATGTTGAAAAACGGCCGCTTCTTTGCGCCGCCGCGAGCAAGTCGAATGACGACCATTGCAGTTCCTTCGTTATCGATGAGCAACCCCGGGACGTCACTAGCGGCTGGCATGCTTCGCCACCGTGTCGATCGCCAGCGCTGCCCGATGGACTGGTCCCGCCCCGGCCAGAGGCCGTGCCGACGCCGACCACAGTCATGCCGCGTCGCAGCGGAAAACCCGCGATTGTATCCGGCCATCGGCGCCAGAAGCAAGGCGGCCGGGGCGAACCCGCTCCCGACGCGCCAGGCCCGGAAACAGCAGACCGTATGATCGTTCCGACCACGTCCCCGACTTCGCATGGCGAAATTTCGTCACAAAGCCTTGGCCGCACTGCTCGCGGCACTGACCGGAGCCCTCGGGCTCAACCGCCTCTATCTGGGACAGAAACTGTGGTGGTTACCGCTGGCCATCACTGCAGCAACGCTTCCGCTGCTGATCGGCGTGCGCAACTGGTATCAGTCACCGGCGTTCTTCGTTCTTATGGTTCCGGTCACTGCCGGGTTCATCCAGGCACTGATCGTCGCGCTGATGCCGGACGAGCGTTTCGACGCGCGCTTCAACGCCGGCTCGGATCGGCGGAACCATAGCGGGTGGGATGCCGTGCTGGTCGCGATCGCAACATTGGCGGGAGGCGCGATTGCGCTGATGGCCACGATCGCACTGCTGTTCCAGACCTACTTCGAGCACTCACTCGGGATTACGCCCTAGAAGAGGTCGATCTGCGGTCCTGAGTTTTTCGGCGGGATGAACAGATCAGTGCGCAGCTCCGGCATCGTTCGATCGAGCCCGTACTTTGCGCTCGCCTTTTCAAAGCGCTGTCGTACCAGCGCCGCCCAGGTGCCGGTGCCCTTCATACGCGTGCCGAAGTTTGCATCGTAGTTCTTGCCTTCGCGCATCTCGCGCACACGGTTCAGCACCCGTTGCGCCCGGCCGGGGAAGTGAGCTGCCAGCCATTGCTCGAACAAAGGGCTGACTTCCCACGGCAGGCGCAGCACCGTGTAGTGAGACTTCGTCGCACCCGCGTTCGCGGCGGCTTCCAGGATCTTCTCGATCTCGGGCTCGTTGATGAAAGGGATCACTGGCGCGACGTTGACCTGCACCGGAATGCCGGCACGCGACAATGTTTCGATCGTCCGAAGCCGGCGCAGCGGGCTCGCCGCACGCGGCTCCAGGATCAGCGACAGCCGGGCATCGAGCGTCGTGACGCTGATGAAAACCTCCGCGAGCCGGTCGGATGCCATCGGCGCCAGCAGGTCGATGTCGCGCTCGATCAAGGCAGACTTCGTGACCACGCCGTACGGGTGCCGCGCCTCTTGGAGCACTTCGAGCACGGCGCGCGTGATCTTCAGTTCGCGCTCGATCGGCTGATAGGCATCGGTGGTCGTGCCGATCGCGACGTGGGCAACGCGATAAGACGGCGCCGCCAGCTCACGTCGCAGAACTTCGGCCGCATTGCGCTTGGCCACGAGCTTCGTTTCGAAGTCGAGGCCCGGCGAAAGGTTGAGGTAACTATGGGTGGGCCGCGCATAGCAGTACGTGCACCCGTGCTCACAGCCGCGAAACGGATTGATCGAACGATCGAAGGGGATATCCGGCGAATCGTTGTAGGTGATCAGGCTGCGGGCCGACTCGATGGTGACAGTCGTGGCCAGTGGTAGCAGCGGCTCGTCGTCGAGCATGGCCGCATCGAGCGCGTCGCCGTCGGCCTCGCGCGCGACGGTTTCGAACCGGTGGACAACATTCGACACGGCGCCGCGACCCTTGCGCGCGCGGATCTCGGCGCCCGTGGCGCCGGCGGAAGGCGGCTTCCGGCCGGACGCCATTTCAACCATCTCAGGCGAAATCCCTGGCCAACGCGGCCTGAACTTCGGGAGCGAGTTCGTCGATGCGCGAGGTGTAGCTGGGATGATCAACGCCGACCGCCACCGCCGCACCGCCCTTGAATGAAGCGATCATCTGAGGAGTCAACTCGAAGCGCAGAAAGTGTACCGACGAAGTCTTCTCGTCGTTCTCGCGCTCGAGGTCCTCATCGGCGATCGCGTAGGTCTTCGCGTGGCCGTCGACCTGCACGTAGACCTTGTCCTCGACGCCCTTCAGGCGCGACAGTTCGACCTTGCGCTCGGCCGGATCGTCGTACTCGATCATCATCGTCGCCTTCAGGTTGGTGCCGTCCGGGATCAGCGGGTTGTAGGCGTCGAGTTCGTCCTGGATGCCGGACTCTTCGAAGGTCTTCTCGATGCGCAGCATCTCCTGCACCTGATAGCGCATCGTCAGTTCGTCTTCGAAGATCAGCGTCATGTGCTTGCCAAGATGAATCGTGCGGTTCTTCTTGTGCGCGATCACCCTGGCGCGGAACTCCTTGCGCTGCTTCGCATAAACCTCCAGCGTCAAGAGGCTGTCGCGGGAAATCTGGGCCATAGTCGTCATCTCCATGTCCTTCCGTGGCGCATAACCACCAGTTCAGAGTCCGTATGCAATGCGCACCAGGGTAATGGGGTGCGCGTTGACCGGGGTCTTGCCGCCGAGTGCGTCCTTCGCGAAATTGGCGATGCCCTGCTCGATGTGATGGCCGCCGAGCTGGCAGTCCGAGCTGATGAAATCGGGCGCGGTTTCCGCCATCCGCTTGAAGACCGGCTTGCCGATCTTCATCGCCATCTGGTGAAACTCCTTGCGAGTGCCCCACAGGCCAGAGTGACCCGAGCAGCGCTCGACCGTGTTCAGCTCGATTCCCGGAGTGAGCTTGAGGAACTCCTCGGTCTTGCGGCCGATGTTCTGCACCCGCCCGTGGCAGGGGATGTGATACGAGACCTTACCGAGCGGCTTCTTGAAGTCCGTCTTCAGCAGTCCGTCCTTGTTGCGGGCGACCAGGTACTCGAACGGATCCCACATCGCGTCCTGCACTACCTTCACTTCGGCGTCGTCCGGGAACATCAGCGGCAGTTCCTGCTTGTACATCAGCGTGCACGACGGGATCGGCGTGACAATCGCGTAGCCCTCGCGCGCAACCCGGGCGAGTTGCGGGACATTGATGTTCTTCAACTGCTCGACCGACTCGAGGTCGCCGATCTCGAGCTTCGGCATGCCGCAGCACGCCTCCTTGTCGAGCAGCACATACGGGATGGCGTTGTGCTTCAGCACCTTGATGAGGTCGTGACCGATGCCGGGCTCGTTGTAGTTGATGTAGCAGGTCGAATAGATCGCGACCTTGCCGGGCGTCTTGGCGCCGTCCTTCACCGGTGGCGCGGAGTCCGATCTCGCTGTCGAGAGGAACTTTGTTTCAGCGAAGCTCGGCATCCAGGCATCGCGATCAATGCCCATCGTCGACTCGACCATCGCGCGCACCGGCTTGGTCTTGTTCACCGCATTCACGACCTGCGTGACGATTGGAATGCCGGCGAACATGCCGAGCTTGTCGGTCGAGGTCAGGAACTTGTCCGAGGCCTTGGCGCCAAAATTCTTGAAGTGGACCGCCTTGGCACGCAGCATCAGATGCGGGAAATCCAGGTTCCACGGATGCGGCGGCACGTACGGGCACTTGGTCATGTAGCACATGTCGCACAGGTAGCACTGATCGACGACGCCCTTGTACTTTTCCTTGGGCACACCATCGACTTCGCCCGTCGGACCGTTGTCGACCAGATCGAACAGAGCTGGAAAAGATCCGCACAGGCTCACGCACCGCCGGCAGCCATGGCAGACGTCGAAGACCCGATGCAGTTCCTTGTCGAGCGCCTCCTGTTCCCAGAAGTCCGGGCTCTTCCACGCCAAGGGATGGCGGGTGGGCGCCTCGAGGCTGCCCTCACGTACGGTCATAGGTGATCCGATCGAATGGAAATTGCAGAAGGCTCAGCACAGCAGCGCACGCGCCACTGTGCTGAGCGGGCCGCGAACGCGGCCCAAGTGGATCGATGGGCCTTGGCACTGCGCCGTCGGCTCATCGACGCGAGGCCGTCCCGCACGCAAGGCGGCGGGAACGAATCGCCTTAGTCGACGATCGCGTCTAGCGTCCGCTGGAACTTGTTGGCGTGCGAGCGCTCTGCCTTGGCCAGGGTCTCGAACCAGTCCGCGATCTCTTCGAAGCCCTCGTCGCGCGCGGACTTCGCCATGCCCGGGTACATATCGGTGTACTCGTGCGTCTCGCCGGCGATCGATGCCTTCAGGTTAGCCTTGGTCGGGCCGATGGGCAGACCCGTGGCCGGATCGCCAACAGCCTCGAGATACTCGAGGTGACCGTGAGCGTGACCGGTTTCCCCTTCGGCGGTCGAGCGGAAGACGGCCGCGACGTCGTTGTAGCCCTCGACGTCAGCCTTGGCTGCGAAGTACAGATAGCGACGGTTCGCCTGGGATTCGCCGGCAAACGCGTCCTTCAGGTTCTTTTCGGTTTTCGAGCCCTTCAATTGCATAGAAATCTCCTCGCTGGATTCGACGGAAGAACACTCCGCGCGACCACTCCGCAGGGCGCACGGCTGAACCTAGACTACGCCGCCGAGTTTTCTCGGACAAATTAATTGTCACAATGCGATCGATAGCCGATAACTATGATTTCCAGGCGAAGTCCACCGGCCGGCCGACGCGGTGCAACCGCGGCTAGAACACTTCTTCTGCGAGCGCGAGGGTGCCGGCGCTGCCGGCCACCACGGTCGAGGCCAGTGCCGGCACGGTGACCAGCATGTGATCCGCAAAGAACCGTGCCGTGACGATCTTGGCGCCGGCGAACGCGACGTCACGGCCCTCTGCGACCATACGACTCGCGGCCAGCGCCGCACGCGCCATCTGCCAGCCGCCGTGCGTGATTCCCGCAAGCTTCAGGTACGGCACCGAGCCCGCGAACACCGCGCGGATGTCGCTCTTGTATTGCGCAACGACATAGTCGACGACGGACGCGTAAGCATCGACGGCGGCCGAGAGGCGCTGGCCGATAGCCGGCAGATCTCCCGCGCCAACCGCGAGCTCCTTCGCCGTCGCCCGCATCTGGCTGATGAAGGCGCCTGCGGTTGCTCCACCGTCGCGCGACGTCTTGCGCCCGACGAGGTCGTTCGCCTGGATCGCGGTGGTGCCTTCGTAAATGGTGAGAATCCGCGCGTCGCGATAGAACTGCGCGGCGCCGGTTTCCTCGATGAAGCCCATGCCGCCGTGCACCTGCACGCCGGCGGATGCCACCTCGATGGAGATCTCGGTTGACCAGCCTTTCACGAGCGGCACTAGATACTCGTAGGCCGCCTGCGCCTGCTTGCGCGCCGCGGCATCGGGATGACAGTGCGCGACGTCGTAATGCGCGGCGGCGACATAGGCCAGCGCACGCGCGGCTTCGGTGTTGGCGCGCATGAACATCAGCATGCGACGAACGTCCGGGTGCTGGATGATGGCCACCGGCCCGGCCGAGCCCTCGACTGCACGGCTCTGGACACGGTCCTTCGCGTAGCCCACGGCCTTCTGGTAGGCGCGATCGCATAGGGCGATGCCCTGCATGCCGACCTGGAAGCGCGCGGCATTCATCATCACGAACATGTATTCGAGGCCACGGTTTTCCTCGCCGACAAGGTAACCGATGGCGCCCGGGCCGACTTCGCCCTTGCCGTCGCCGAACAGCAGCACGCAGGTCGGGCTCGCCTTGATGCCGAGCTTGTGCTCGATCGACGCGCAGTAAACATCGTTGCGCTTTCCAAGCGTGCCGTCCGCCCCGAACATGACCTTCGGCACGATGAAGAGCGAAATGCCCTTGACGCCTTCGGGCGCGTTCGGCGTTCGCGCCAGCACAAGATGCACGATGTTTTCGGCGAGGTCGTGGTCGCCGTAGGTAATGAAGATCTTCTGGCCGAACACGCGATACGTCCCGTCAGTCTGTGGCGCGGCGCGCGTGCGCACCTGCGCCAGGTCCGAACCCGCCTGCGGCTCGGTCAGGTTCATCGTGCCGGTCCAGCGGCCTTCAATCAGCCGCGGAAGGTAGGTGTCCTTCTGGTCGTCCGAGCCGGCCACCAGCAGCGCCTCGATCGCGCCGTCGGTGAGAAGCGGGCAGAGCGCGAACGACAGGTTCGCGGCTTGCATCATTTCCATGCATGCGGCACCGACGACTTTCGGCAGTCCCTGCCCGCCGTATCGCGTCGGATGCTGGATACCTTGCCATCCCGCCTGGCCAAACGACTTGAATGCATCGCGGAACCCCGGGCTCGTCGTGACGTTGCCGTTCTCCCACTTGCCGGGCTGGGTATCGCCGCTCCAGTTGAGCGGCGCGATGACCTCGCCCATGAAGCGCGCGTTCTCTTCGAGTACGGCCTGGACGGTGTCGTCGGTCGCGTCCTCGCAGCAGGGGAGTTGCTGGATCTTTTTGAGTCCAGCCAGTTCGTTGAGTACGAACAGCATGTCCTTGATCGGCGCGGTGTAGCTCATAGAGTTCCCAACGTGAGTGGAGTCCGCAGGCCGCAGTAACGGCGCGGGAATTAGCCCAGTTCCTTGACCAGCTGCGGAACGACCTCGAACAGATCGCCGACCAGCCCGTAGTCAGCCACCGAAAAGATGGGTGCCTCCGGGTCCTTGTTGATCGCGACGATGACCTTCGAGTCCTTCATGCCGGCCAGATGCTGGATCGCGCCCGAGATACCGACGGCGATATACAGGCCCGGCGCAACCACTTTCCCGGTCTGCCCGACCTGCCAGTCGTTCGGCGCAAAGCCGGCGTCGACCGCCGCACGAGACGCGCCCATCGCGGCGTTCAGTTTGTCCGCCAGCGGCTCGAGCAGCTTGAAGTTCTCGGCGGAGCCCATGCCGCGCCCTCCGGAGATCACCACCTTGGCGCCTTGCAGTTCGGGTCGATCGGACTTGGCAATGTCGCGGCCCACGAAGCGGGAGGCATCGCTCGCCGCGACGGCTGTCACGTTCTCGACCGCGGCCGACCCGCCTTCTGCCGGCGCGGCGTCGAAATTGGTCGGGCGCACGGTGATGACCTTGACCTTGTCGCCCGACTGCACGGTAGCGATCGCGTTGCCGGCATAGATCGGCCGCGTAAATGTGTCGGACGATTCGACGCTGCTGATCTCGGACACCTGTGCCGAGTCGAGCTTGGCGGCCACGCGTGGCAGGACGTTCTTGCCGTAGGCGGTAGCGGACGCCAGGACGTGCGAGTAGTTACCGGCAACCTGCAGCAGCTGGGCCGCCACGGCTTCGGCCAGGCCATCGGCGAACTGCGGGCCATCGGCCAGGAGGACCTTGCTGACGCCGCTGATCTTGGTCGCCGCCTGCGCGGCCCCGGATGCGTTGTGGCCGACAACCAGCACATGCACGTCGCCGCCCGCCTTCGCCGCCGCCGTCACCGCGTTGAGCGTCGGGCCCTTGATCGACGCGTTGTCGTGTTCTGCCAGTACGAGTGCAGTCATTTCGTATCTCTCAGCTTTCAGATGGCTTTGGCTTCGTTCTTCAGCTTGCTGACCAGGGTGGCGACGTCCGGCACCTTGATGCCCGCCTTGCGCGCCGGCGGCTCGCTCACCTTGAGTGTTTTCAATCGCGGCGTGACATCGACGCCGAGATCGGCCGGCTTCAGCGTCTCGAGCGGCTTCTTTTTCGCCTTCATGATGTTCGGCAGCGTCACATAGCGCGGCTCGTTAAGGCGCAGGTCGGCGGTCACGACCGCCGGCAGGCTGATCGAGATCGTCTCGAGGCCTCCGTCGACCTCGCGCGTCACTTCGGCACGGCCGTCTGCGATCTTGAGCTTCGAGGCGAATGCGCCCTGCGGAATGTCCAGCAGCGCCGCCAGCATCTGGCCCGTCTGGTTGGCATCGTCGTCAATGGCCTGCTTGCCGACTATGATCAGGTTGGGTTTCTCCTTGTCGGCTACCGCTTTCAGCAGCTTGGCGACCGCCAGTGGTTGCAGTTCGACGTCGGTCTCGACCAGGATGCCGCGGTCGGCGCCGATCGCCATAGCCGTGCGCAGCGTCTCCTGGCACTGCGGAACGCCGCACGACACTGCCACGATCTCGGTCGCCATACCGGCCTCCTTCAATCGCACCGCTTCCTCGACGGCAATCTCGTCGAAGGGGTTCATCGACATCTTGACGTTGGCAATGTCGACTCCGCTGCCGTCCGACTTGACCCGGACCTTGACGTTGTAGTCGACCACACGCTTGACCGTGACCAGGATTTTCATGGGTTCACTTCGTAGATGGACGCGCCAAGTCGCGGCGCTGCGGACTCGATCGGGAAAACCGGAGAATTATAGGAGTCGCTGCCCTCCCCGCCGGCCCCCACCGTAGAGGGGGGACTCAGCGCAGCACCAACGCCTCGAACCAGGCCCAGCCGCCGGCGACCAGGACATAGCGGAACAACTTGCCGACTGCGAACGCCACCATCGAAATCCAGGGGCTCAGCCGCAGCCAGCCGGCCGCAACCGACAGCGCATCTCCGAAGAGTGGCACCCACGAGAAGAGCAGCGCCCAGTAGCCGTACTTGTGCAGATAAATGATCGACTTGTGGTGAACCCGGTTCGGAATCAGCCGGCCGACCCAGTAGGACGTCAGGCCGCCGAGCGTGTTGCCGACCGTGGCGACCGCCACCGCCTGCCAGATGGCCTCCGGGTGTTTGTGGATCACCGCGATCAGTACGAACTCCGATCCCCCGGGCAGCACCGTTGCCGCGATGAAGCTCGCTACGAATAGCGCGACGAAGCCGGTCTCGGCGGAAAAGTCGAACATGGGGTGACAGGCAAAAGCGCGAGAGTCTAGTACCGCGCGAAACCGGCGACCCCTGCTACATTCCCCGGGCACCTTTCCTCGCTGGAGATCACATGCCAGACGTGCTGGAAGCGCTGCGGTCGTTGCCCGACCTGGGTGACCCGACCGCGGACGAGCGGAGTGCAATCGAGCGGCTGCTAGCCCTCGGCATGCCCTCACCCACCGTCCGCGCCGCGGTCCGCACGCGCGCGCTGCGCTACATCGAGGCGGTACGCGCCGCCGATCCGGGCCTGCTGTCGGCGCAGAACCTGCTCAATTCCTTTCCGCTCGCCACGCCCGAGGGGATCGCACTGCTGCGCCTCGCCGAGGCTTTGCTGCGGGCGCCCGACGCCGAAACACAGACTTGGCTCATTGCCGAAAAGCTGGCCGCGTTCCGGCAGGGCTCGGTCGGACTCGACGGCAACTTCGTGACCCGGGTGCTCGCAACCGCGCTGAAAGTCGCCGGCCACACGGCCGCGGAGGCCGACCTGCGCGGCGCCGGCGCCGATACTTCGTCGCTGCGCGCCTGGCTCGCGAAGAGCACGCTGCGTCCGCTCGTGATCGAAGGCATCCGACGCTTCGGCGACCAGTTCGTGTTTGCCACCAACCTGGCGGATGCGACGCGACGCGCCGCGCGACGGCCAGACACGCGAGTCATGTACTCGTTCGACATGCTGGGGGAAGGTGCGCGCACACGGGCCGACGCAAACCGGGCGTACCGCTCCTATGTAGACGCGCTGTCGGCGTTGAAGGCCTCTGGCGGTGGTGACTGGACCGCGCGCGACGGCATTTCAGTGAAGCTGTCGGCGATTCATCCGCGCTTTGAAACTGCGCAGGTCGAACGCAGCGACCGCGAGCTCTACCCTCGCCTCGTGCAACTGGGCGAGCTGGCCCGCAATGCGGATGTCAACCTGACGATCGACGCCGAGGAGTCGGAGCGCCTGGCACTGCACATCGGCCTCTTCGAACGACTGATGCGCGAGCCGTCGCTCGCCGATTGGCCCGGCCTCGGCCTGGCGATCCAGACCTATCAGACGCGTGCACCGGCGACGATTGACCACTTGCTTGCCCTGAGTGCTGAACTCAGCCGGCCCATCACCGTGCGCTTCACCAAGGGCGCGTACTGGGATGCAGAGATCAAGCGCGCTCAGGAACTGGGACTTGAAGGCTTTCCTGTCTACACGCGCAAGTGGGCGACCGACTTGTCCTATCTTGCAACGGCGCGCCGCCTGCTTGCACACCGGGCACCTGTTTATCCGCAGTTCGCCACGCACAACGCCCTGACAGTCGCCTCGATCATCGAGTTCGCCAAGGAACTTGCGCCCGGCCGGCGCTACGAGTTCCAACGCCTGCATGGCATGGGCGACCCGCTGTACGACGCTCTGCTGGCGGACGGACCCGATGCGCGCGTGCGCGTCTATGCCCCGGTTGGCGAATTCCGCGACCTGCTGGCCTACCTGGTGCGCCGCCTGCTCGAAAACGGCTCCAATACGTCGTTCGTGCACCAGATCACCGACCGCTCGGTACCGGCCGCGTCGCTGGTCGAGGACTCCTATGAGGAGGCGCAGCGCATGCTCGCTGCAACCGACGAAGCCGCGTCGGCACTGCCGACCGGACGTCGGCTCTTTCGCGACAGACCCAATTCGCGCGGCATCGACTTGCAGCATGCACCGACGCTCGTTGGGCTGACGCAAGCGATGGCAAGCGCGGGCCGTATCGACAGCGCCGCGCCCACGGCGGGCGACGCCCCCAAGGCCCGCGCCGTGTCCAACCCGGCGCGTCGCAGCGATATCGTCGGCTCCGTGGTCGACGCCGACGCCGATGGCGCCCGCCAAGCTATCGGCACGGCCCGCGCCGCCATGCGCGCGTGGGACGCGCGTGGCGTCGAGGAACGGGCGGCGCTGATCGAACGCGTCGCCGACACTTGGGAGGCGGCGCACGACGAACTGGTTGCGCTGATCGTGCGCGAGGGCGGTCGCACGATGCAGGATGCCCACATGGAAGTGCGCGAGGCAATCGACTTCTGTCGCTACTACGCCGCCGCCGCGCGCGAGCTGATGCGCCCGCAGGCGCTGCCCGGACCGGCGGGCGAATCGAACGAACTTCGCCTGGCCGGGCGCGGCGTGTTCGTCTGCATCAGCCCCTGGAACTTTCCGCTCGCGATATTCGGCGGCCAGATCGTGGCCGCCCTCGTGACCGGCAACAGTGTGGTCGCCAAGCCGGCTGAACAGACGCCGCTCGTAGCCTTCCGTGCGGTGCAACTGATGCACGAAGCGGGCATCCCGCGCGAAGTACTGCAGTTCGTGGCGGGCGACGGAGAAACGGTGGGTCGCGCGCTGACATCCGATCCGCGCGTGGCCGGCGTTGCCTTCACCGGGTCGACCGCCACCGCCCGCGCGATCAATCGCGCGCTGGCGGCGCGCGATGCGCCGATCGGCGTGCTGATTGCCGAAACCGGCGGCCAGAACGCGATGATCGTCGACTCCACCGCTCTGCCGGAGCAGGTCACCGACGCCGTGGTCTCGAGCGCGTTCCGCTCTTGCGGTCAGCGCTGCTCCGCGCTGCGCGTGCTGTTCGTCCAGAACGACGTCGCCGATTCGATGCTCGAAATGATCGCCGGCGCGATGCGCGAGTTGGTGATCGGCGACCCGGCCGATCTGCGCACCGATGTCGGCCCGGTGATCGACTCCGCTCAGCTTGCCCTGCTCGAACAGCACCGCGACTGGCTGCGCGCGCGCGGCCGCCGCGTCCACGAATGCGAGCTGCCGTCCGGACTTGATGGTTACTACTTCGCACCGATCGCCTACGAGATCGGCTCGATCAGCGAACTGGCGGCCGAGAACTTCGGCCCCATCCTGCACGTGGTGCGCTTCGACAGGAACGCGCTGGACTCCGTCATCGATGCAATCAATTTGACCGGCTATGGCCTAACGATGGGACTGCATACGCGCCTCGACGGTCGCGTGGCGCAAGTGGCAGATCGCGCGCAAGTCGGCAACCTCTATGTGAACCGCAACATCATCGGCGCGGTCGTCGGCAGCCAGCCCTTTGGCGGCGAAGGTCTTTCGGGAACCGGCCCCAAGGCTGGCGGCCCGCACTACCTGCTCCGCTTCTGCGCGGAGCGGACCGTAACCATCAACACCGCTGCGGCGGGCGGCAACGTGGAGTTGGCGGCGGGACTCGCTGCCGGATGAGCCTCGCAGCTCGTTGAAACTGATCCGGGCGGCCCCACCCGTGGCGAGGGGACGAGGAACAATTGCCTGCTTGCCGGGTCACACAAGGCGATCCGCCCGCGGCCCGGCCGAGCCGAGCGCGGCAACGAGTGTCGGACGGTTAGTGCAAGGAGTGGAGCATGGACTCGCTTGACGGCCTGCTGCTGGCCCGCATCCAGTTTGCGGCCAACATCACGTTTCACATTCTCTTTCCCACGATCTCGATTGCACTCGGATGGGCCCTGCTCTCGATGCGGCTGGCGTGGCTTCGCACCCAGCGCGAGCACTGGCTCTACGCGTACCGTTTCTGGACCAAGGTCTTCGCGTTGACTTTCGCGCTGGGAGTCGTCTCGGGCATCGTGATGAGCTTCCAGTTCGGCACCAACTGGCCTGGCTTCATGCAGCGGGTCGGCAACATCGCCGGACCGCTGCTGGGCTACGAGGTGCTGACCGCGTTCTTCCTCGAGGCGAGCTTCCTGGGAATCATGCTGTTCGGCCACGGTCGCGTGTCCGAGCGTGTCCACCTGATCGCGACATTCCTGGTCGCCTTCGGCACGACCTTGAGCGCGTTCTGGATCATCGCGCTGAACTCCTGGATGCAAACGCCGGCCGGCTACGAGATCGTCGACGGCGCCTTCCATGTGACGAACTGGATCGAGGTGATCTTCAACCCGAGCATGCCGTACCGGCTCGTGCACATGCTGCTGGCGTCGTTCCTGACGGTCGCCTTTCTGATCGCGGGCGTATCGGCCTGGCAGCTTTTGCGCGGCAAGGACAATCCCGCGACACGCCCGGCGCTCAGGGCAAGTCTTATCGCCGGCGCAACACTGATTCCGTTGCAGATCTTCATGGGAGACCTGCATGGGCTCAACACGCTCGAGCACCAGCCCGCCAAGGTGGCGGCGATGGAAGCGCTGTGGAAGACGCAGCGTGGCGCACCGCTGGTGCTGTTCGCGCTGCCGGATGCGGCCACGCAGTCCAACCGCTTCGCGATCGAGATCCCAAACGGTGCCGCCCTGATCCTGACGCACGAACGCGATGGCGAACTGAAGGGAATCGACGCCTTTCCAGGCGCGCATCCGCCGGTTGCGCCGCTCTTTTGGAGTTTCCGCATCATGGTCGGCACCGGCGTTCTGATGCTCGTTGCCTCCTGGCTCGGCGTGGGGCTCATTTGGCGCCAGCGCCGGAGCAACAACGCGCTCATGCTGCCGCGCTGGATGTTGACGGGCTTGGTGGGAATGACGTTCAGCGGCTGGCTCGCCACTGTCGCTGGCTGGTACGTGACCGAGGTCGGTCGCCAGCCGTATCTGGTTTATGGCTACCTGAAGACAGCCGAGGCGGCCTCGAACGTTCCGCCGGCGCATATCGCCCTGACATTGACGGCCTACCTGATCGTCTATGCCTTGCTGATCGTCGCCTACGTCAGCGTGCTGCGGCACATGGCCGAGAAGCCGGTCGAGGACCTCAGCCGGCCGGTACGGCTGCCCGGCCAGAAGCCCGTGGCAACGACCGTTGCGACGGGTGGCGAGTGAGGAGATGACGATGAGCGGTTTCGATCAGGCACTACCGGTGATCTTCCTCGGCCTGATGGGCTTCTCGATGCTGATGTACGTCGTGCTCGACGGCTATGACCTCGGAGTCGGCATGTGGCTGCAGCGCGCCACACCCGACGAGAAGGACATCATGGTCGCTTCCATCGGCCCGTTTTGGGACGCCAATGAAACCTGGCTCGTGCTCGGTGTCGGCATCCTGCTGATCGCGTTTCCCGTTGCGCACGGCGTGGTACTCACCACGCTTTACCTGCCGGTGGCCGCCATGCTGATCGGCCTGATCATGCGCGGCGTAGCCTTCGACTTCCGTGTGAAGGCGAAGGACGATTTAAAGCCGCTCTGGAACACGGTGTTCTTCGCCGGCTCGACGATCACATCCGTCGCTCAGGGCTGGATGCTCGGGCGCTACATCACCGGCTTTGCCGACGGAGTCGCAGCAACGCTGTTCGCTGCACTGATCGCCCTGGCGCTGCCGGCGGCGTACCTGCTGATCGGTGCGGCCTGGCTCATCATGAAGACCGAGGGTGAGCTGCAACGCAAAGCGGTCGGCTGGGCCCGGCTGATGTTCCTTCCGCTGGTGCTCGGGATCGGCGCGATTTCCGTCGCCACACCGATTGCCAGCCCGACGGTGCGCGAGCGCTGGTTCACGTTGCCGGAGTTCATCGCGCTGGCGCCGATTCCCCTCGCAACGCTGGCGGCACTCGGGGCCCTTTGGCTGCTGTTGCGTCGGTCCGAGCGCGTAACGGGTGACTCCTGCTGGGTGCCCTTTGCCCTCGCGGTTGGAGTGTTCGTGCTCGCCGCGGCGGGGATGGGCTACAGCCTCTTCCCCTACGTCGTCATGGATCGCCTGACAGTGTGGGAAGCCGCGAGCAGCCCGGCGGCGTTGAAGGTCATCCTGATCGGCGTCGCCATCAGCGTGCCGGCGATCCTCGCGTACACCGTGTTCGCGTATCGCGTGTTCCACGGCAAGGCGAGCGTGCTGACCTACGGTTGAGCGCGCCGGCGCCACCCGCCGTACGACGTCAGCGCAGATCCCGGATCAGTTCTCGGGCGGCGTTATGGCCCGGCGCGCCGGTCACGCCGCCGCCCGGGTGTGCGCCTGAGCCGCAGTGGTAAAGCCCCTTCAGCGGTCCGCGGTAGCGTGCATAGCCCATGAGTGGCCGCATGGAAAACAGCTGATCGAGCGAAAGCTGGCCGTGGAAGATGTCGCCGCCGACCAGACCGAATTCGGTCTCGAGGTCCGCCGGTGACAGGGCGCGGTAACCCAGCAATGCGTCGCGAAAGTTCGGGCAATGCGCCTGCACCACGTCGAAGATCGCTTCAACGGCCGAGTCCTTGAGCGTGTCCCAGTCCGCCTGCGGGTCGAATTGCTGGCAGAACAGACTCGCCACGTGGCGGCCCGGCGGCGCGAGAGTGGTGTCGACGACGCTCGGGATCAGCATCTCGACGATCGGGCTTCGCGAATGTCCGCGCGCCACCGCGTCATGCCAGGCGCGGTCCATGTAGTCGAGCGAAGGGCCGAATACGATGCCGCTCGCATGGTGAGGTTGCACGTTCGAACCCGGCGCTGCCGCGAAGTCCGGCAACTCCGACAGTGCGACGTTGATGCGGAGCGATCCAGAGCCGCACTTGTAGCGTCCGATCGCCTCGACAAACTCGGCCGGCAACTCGGACGCCTCTAGCAGGTGCTCGTAGAGCAACTTGGGGTTGACGTTCGACGCCACAGCGCGCGCGCGTACGACCTCGCCACTCGCCAGTTCGACACCTACGGCGGCCGCCCGCTCGACGACGACGCGTCGCACGGGAGCGTCGAGTGTGATCGTCACGCCGCGCTCGCGCGCCTCGGCCGCCATCGCCTGCGTGATGGCGCCCATGCCGCCGATCGCGTGCCCCCACTTGCCGGCTTTGCCGTTGACCTCGCCAAAACAGTGGTGCAGCAGTACGTAGGCCGAGCCCGGCGCATACGGGCTTGCATAGTTGCCGACGACCGAGTCCCAGCCGAGCACGGCCTTCAGCGGTTCTGATTCGAACCAGCTGTCCAGCCAGTCGCCGGCGCTCTTCGTAAAGACGTCGACGAGATCGCGCTGGCCCTCGCGCGGCAGGCGCCCGAACCTGAGCAGCAACTGAGCCGCCGCGACTAGATCGCGCCAGCCTTCGATGACCCAGGGCCCGCCGAGGTTCGGTGGCGTCTGGAGTACCCACTGCTTGAGCTGTTCGGCGAGCCGATCCAGCCGCGCGTAGTACGCCGGCAGTCGTTCAGCGTCCCGCGCGGAAAAGCGCGCCACTTCGGACTGCGTGGCCGCCGCATCGCCACCGAAGCGCAACGCGCTTCCGTCCGGCAACGGCACGAAATTCGAGAACGACCGTTCGACGATCTGCAGTCCGCGCTCAACGAGCCGCAGGTCGCGGATGACCTTGGGGTTCAGCAGGCTGACCGTGTAGCTCGCCGTCGAATTGCGGAAGCCCGGATGGAACTCCTCGGTCACGGCGGCGCCGCCGACGACACCCCGCCGTTCGACGACGCGCACCTTGAGGCCGGCAGCGGCGAGGTAGCAGGCGCAGGTCAGGCCGTTGTGGCCGGCGCCGATGATGACGACATCCATCCGCTCGGAAGGCATGTGTCACATCTTAAGCGGCCGGCTGAGGCACGCATCGGGGCCAACTCAACACCGCCGGGGTCGCGGCGATGCGATGATCGGACGCATGAGGGCTTCGGACCGCGAACTGGCGCGCCTGCTCGATCGCGGGCATGGCATACGCGTCGCCTATCGGGTGACGCCGGCGCAGCGGCGCGCTCAGCACCAGGCGCCCGATGGAGCGCTCGTTCTTCTGCATGGGCTGGCCAGCAATCTGACACGCTGGAGCGAGTTCGTCGCCACGACGCGGCTCGTCGAGCGCTGGGACGTGATCCGCGTCGACCTCAGGGGCCATGGCGGTTCGATGACACGACGTCGCATCGGACTTGACCTCTGGTCCGACGACATGGACGCGATCCTTGCCGCGGAAGGACATGCGCAGGCCGTGCTGGTCGGACACAGCCTCGGGGCACAGGTCGCGATGCACTTAGCGGCAACGCGACCGCAGCGCGTACGTGCCATAGCGCTGATCGACCCGGTGTTTGGCGCCGCTCTGCACGGCAAGTGGGCGCGCATTGCACGGCTGCGCCCGTTGTTCGCCGCTGCTGCGGCCGTTGTCAGGACCTTCAACGCGGTCGGGCTGCACCGCGGGCCGTTACCGACCCTTGATCTGCACGCGCTCGATGAGGAAGCCCGGCGCGCGCTCGGATCACCCGCCGCCGAAGCGGAGTTCGTCCGGCGTTATTCATCGACGCGAGCCGACCTGCGCCACGTGCCGCTGGCGGTGTACCTGCAGGACCTGGTCGAACTCTTCAGCGCTCCACCGGCGCCCGAATCCATTCACTGCCCGGTACTGGCACTGCTTTCACGCGCCGGTACGTTTGCCGAGTTCAGCGAGACGGCGCAGATCGCGCGCCGCTTCCCTATCGTGCACGAGGTCGAGATCGATTGCCACCACTGGCCACTGACCGAGCGCCCGGACGACGTCCGACGTGCGATCGAATCGTGGTGCGACGACCTCGCTGCGTTGTCCCCGGCCAGCGAGCGCCCGCGGGTCGCTCGCGTCGCGCAAGGTCAACGCCCCGTCGATCAGCGATAGCCAACGCGATCGAGGATGCGCTGCGCCGCGATCTGGTTCTTGCCAATCGTGGACACCGGCACGTTTTCGAACTTCGGCGCACCCAGCGCCGCCAGCGCCGTATTGGTCGAACTCGCGCCTTTCACCACCGGCCACTCGTTGTTGCCATCGGCGAAGTAGGTCTGCGCCTGCGGACTCGCGAGATACTCCAGGAACTGGATCGCGTTGGCGCGGTTCGGCGAGTGCTTTGCCACGCCGCCGCCGGAAATATTGATGTGCGTGCCGGTCGTCGACTGGTTCGGCCACAGGAAGCCCACCTTGGCCACGACCTCCTTGTCCTTCGGGTCAGGCGAGCGCACCAGGCGCAGCCAGTAATAGCTGTTGGTCAGCGCTACGCCGCACTCGCCCGCCGCGACACCCTTGATCTGGTCGGTGTCGCCGCCTCGCGGTGGCCGTGCCATGTTCGCCACCATGCCGCGCGCCCATTCTTCGGTCTTCGCCTCGCCGTTCAGTTCTATCAGCGCGCCGATCAGCGACAGCATGTACGGATGCGAGCCGGAGCGCGTGCAGACGAGGCCCTTGAGCTTCGGATCGGCGAGCTTCAGGTAGGTGTCGACGTCTTCCGGCTTGAGTTTCGACTTCTCGTAGACGATGGCGCGGGCGCGCAGCGAGAAACCGAACCAGGTGCCGTCGTTCGATCGGAAATTGGCGGGGATGCGCTCGGTCAGCACCTTCGACTGCACCGGCTGGAACAGCCCGTCGATCTGCGCGCGCCACAGGCGGGCTGCGTCGACCAGCAGGACGACATCGGCCGGGCTGTTCGCGCCTTCGGTCTTCAGTCGCTGCAGCAACGGTTCGTCACCGAGTTCAATCCGGTTGATCTTGATGCCGGTCTGCCTCGCGAAGTCGGCGTACAGCGCCTCATCGGTCTGGTAGTGACGCGCCGAGTAGAGATTCAGCACCTTGACCTGCGCGCTCGCATGAAGCGGCGTCAACGCGGCCACGACGATGCCCAGGATGACAGTCAACTGAAGGCCGCGCCGCAGCCATCGCTCGGCGGACCAGAGGATGTGAGGTGAATTCATTACGGTTCCGTTTCGGTTCGGGTGCGAATCGGACTGTCCGACTCGGTGACAAAACGATAACGAAAATCGCTCTCAAATGCAAATGGTTCTCATTTGCATTCATTGATCCACGTCAGGGTCTGGGGGCTTGGGATGGAACCGGGCAATTCAGGGCGTGATGCGGACTTCGATGCTTGCCTCCGCCGCCGCGGCGGCCGACGCCGCGGTCACGCCGGCTAACTGGGTTTCAGTCTGCAGCGCGGCAAGCCGCCGAGCGCCGTTGAAGCGTGCTTCCCAGTAGGTGTCCGCCAGGCGCTCAGCCCTCACCCGGCCGCCCCGCGCCGGCGCATGCACGAAGAGGCCGTCACCGATGTAGATCCCGACGTGCGAAAAGCGGCGGCCCAGGGTGTTGAAGAAGACAAGGTCACCGACCGCGAGCTCACTGCGGTCTACGCGGTCCCCGACGCGCCAGATTTCCTCGCTCCGGCGCGGCAGCGCGACGCCCGCGGATTCGGCGAAGACGTAGCCAACGAAGCCGCTGCAATCGAACCCGGCTGGCGTTCGCCCGCCGTAGCGGTAGGGTGTGTCGACGAGGGCGAGCGAGCGCACGACCAGCTCGGAGGCGAGCGCCTCGGGCGGCAGCGCCGGTGCTGCCGAGACGACCCGCGCGGCCACGACCAAGGCAACCCAGCCAAACCACAGGTGTGACGACCGAAGCACTCGCACCACCGTTCGTCTGCTCGCAACGCTTGGAATGGCCGGAAACATAGCGCATTCCAGCGAGAAAACCTAAAGCTGGTCAAGGTTTACGCCGATCAGTTACGCTAGATTCCGTCTAGATTCCGCTCGCGGAACGCACGGACGTCCGGCGTCGGTCGGACCCGCCGTTCCCCCCACGAGGTTGGCTTGCCCACCGATACCGCCAAGACGTCAACGCCGTCCGCACCGCCCAAGCCGCGCGTACTCATAGCGGACGATTCCCGCATCGTGCGGGCGTCGATCGTCCAGCACATCCGCGACCGCTTCGACATCCGCGAGGTCATGGACGGCGAGGCGGCCTGGCAGGCCATCCTGCTGGACTCGTCGATCCGCGTCGTCATCACCGACCTGACAATGCCCAAGGTCGACGGTTTCGAATTGCTAAACCGCGTCCGCAGTTCGAAGGTGCAGCGCATCCGCGAGTTGCCGATCGTCGTCATCTCGGGCGAAGACGAGGGCGCCGAGCGGGACCGCGCGGCCACGATGGGCGCCACCGACTTCATCCAGAAAGGCCTCGGCGCCTCCGAGCTGATCGCCCGGCTCGAGGTGCTGGTGCGCCTGTCGGCGACCCGTGAAGCGCTGGCGGAAAGCCAGGCATCGCTGGAGTCGTCCCGCACCGTCGACGGCGAGACGGAACTGCTGAGCACCCCGTTCTTCGACAAGCAGGTCGAAAAGCTCATCTCGTTCGCCCGGCGCAACCTGTCCGACGTCGCGCTGATCTGCGTCCGGGTCGAGCTCTCGCTGCCCCAGCAGGAGACCTGGGAAGGGGAAGTCGAACAGCGACTTAAGCTGGTCGGCCGCACGCTGGCCGCCTCAATTCGCCTGGAAGACCTCGGCACCCGTACCGACAAGTTCGAATTCTGCGTGGCAACGCCCTCCTCGGGCCTGTCCGGGGTGTTGCGTTTCGCCGCTCGGCTGCGCAAGGTGCTCGAGAACGTCGAGGCCGCCGGCCCGGGTGTCGAGGTCTGGACCTGCATCGGGCTGTCGACGCTTTCCGAGGAATTGCGGCGCAGCGCAGAGGAACTTCGTGCGCTGGCTCAAAAGCGCTCCGCACAGGCACAGCAAAATCGCTCCCGCCGCATCATTCTCGGGACCTCGGACGGCGCCTCGCCGGGGAGCATGGAACCGAAACCCGAGGAAGGTTCGATGGACATCAACCTGGCCCTGGCGCTGATACGCGCCGGCCGGGCTGCCGAAGTGGTGCAGCATCTGCCCAGACTGCTGGAACAGATCGCGCCACTCCTGAAACTGGTGCGGCAACAGAAAGAACTACAAGCCACACCGGCGGAGGGAGGCACGCATGGCGCAGTACAAGGAGTTTCACGCTAGGTCGATCAAGGATCCTGCGGGATTCTGGGCCGAACAGGCCGCACTGATCGACTGGAAGACACCATTCACGCAGGTCCTGGACTATTCGCGGCCCCCATTCGCGAAGTGGTTCGTCGGTGGCACCACCAATTTGTGCCACAACGCGGTGGATCGCCACGTAGCGACGCGCGGCGACCAGCCCGCATTGATCTACATCTCCACCGAAACCGGCGAAGAGAAAACCTTCACCTTCCGGCAATTGCACCGGGAGGTGAACCGCATGGCCGGGATCCTGCAGGGGCTCGGCGTCGGCCGCAGTGATCGCGTGCTGATCTACATGCCGATGATTCCGGAAGCCACGTTCGCGATGCTGGCCTGCGCTCGCATCGGCGCGATCCACTCGGTCGTGTTCGGCGGCTTCGCGGCCGTCAGTCTCGCCACCCGCATCGACGATGCACAGCCGAAGGTCATCGTCTCGGCCGACGCCGGTTCGCGCGGCGGCAAGCCGGTGCCCTACAAGCACCTGCTCGACGAGGCGATTGCGCTAGCCAAATTCCCGCCGGCCCGAGTGCTGATGGTCAGTCGTGGCCTGTCCGAAGCCAAGTTCGTGCCCGGCCGTGACGCCGATTACGCGAAGTTGCGCGCCGAGCACATGAACGACGAAGTGCCGTGCGTCTGGCTCGAATCGAGCGAGCCTAGCTACATCCTCTATACGTCGGGTACGACCGGCAAGCCCAAGGGCGTACAGCGCGACACCGGGGGCTACGCGGTGGCGCTGGCGGCCTCGATGAAGCTCATTTTCTGCGGCAATCCCGGCGAGACCTACTTCGCCACCAGCGACATCGGCTGGGTGGTCGGCCACAGCTACATCATCTATGGCCCGCTGCTGGCCGGAATGGCCACCATCATGTACGAAGGCACGCCGATCCGGCCTGACGGCGGCGTGTGGTGGAGCATCGTCGAGAAGTACAAGGTCACGACGATGTTCTCGGCGCCAACCGCGATCCGCGTGCTGAAGAAGCAGGACCCCGCGTTCCTGAAGAAGTACGACCTGTCTTCGCTGCGGCTGCTGTTCCTCGCGGGCGAGCCGCTCGACGAGCCGACCGCGCGCTGGATCGCCGACGGCATCGGCAAACCGATCATCGACAACTTCTGGCAGACCGAAACGGGCTGGCCGATCCTGGCCATTCCCCGCGGCATCGAGGCGCTGCCGTCGAAGTTCGGCTCGCCGGGCCTGCCCTGCTATGGCTACTCCGTAAAGATCTACAACGAAGCCACCGGCGAAGAGATCACCGCCCACCACGAAAAGGGCGTGGTGGCGATCGACGGCCCGCTCCCGCCGGGATGCATGACCACGGTCTGGGGAGACGATGCCCGTTTCGTGAAGACGTACTGGACCACCATTCCGAACCGGCAGGTCTATTCGACCTTTGACTGGGGCATCCGCGACGAGGATGGTTACTTCTTCATCCTCGGCCGTACCGATGACGTGATCAATGTGGCCGGACACCGACTCGGTACGCGCGAGATCGAGGAGTCGCTGTCATCGCATCCGAACATCGCCGAGGTCGCCGTCGTCGGCGTCGCCGATCAGTTAAAGGGGCAGGTTGCGATGGCTTTCGCGATCCTGAAAGACCCGAGCCAGGCCGACACGCCCGAGAAAATGCTCGCCCACGAAGGCGAAATGATGAAGACCGTCGACAGCCAGCTCGGCGCGGTCGCGCGTCCGGCACGCGTGCACTTCGTCAATGTGTTGCCGAAGACACGCTCCGGCAAGCTGCTGCGCCGCTCGATCCAGGCCCTGTGCGAAGGCCGCGATCCGGGCGATCTGACGACGATCGAGGATCCGACCGCGCTGGAGCAGATCCGCAGCGCCGTTCGCGCCTAGCCATCGCTTTGCTTCAACGGCCGCGGGCTCGCGTAAGCTCGCGGCCGTTTCCATCTGTGGCCATCCTGTGACCTTCACTTACGCCCTGTCGGACCTGGTGCTGCCGCCGACGTCGCTAATCGTCCTGACGATCGTCGGCGCGCTGTTGCTGCGCCGGCGCAGGGGGCTCGGACTGACGCTGGTCCTGGGCTCGCAGCTGGCACTGTTGGCGTTTTCGCTGCCTGTCGTGGCGAACGCGCTGGCGCGCTCGCTCGAGCCGCCGCCCGTGACGGCGAGCGACCTGATGCGGGCACAGGCCATCGTCATTCTTGCGGGGGGCAACAACCGAGGGGCGCCCGAGTGGGGCGGCGAGACGGTCAAGACCTACACGCTGCAACGCTTGCGCTATGGCGCGCGGCTCGCGCGCGAGACGGGCTTGCCTATCCTCGTCACGGGCGGCAGGCCGGAAGCCAGTCGGTTCGCCGAAGCCGCTCTGATGCGCGACGTGCTGGTCAATGAGTACAACCTCGAAGTCCGCTGGGTCGATGTCGAGGCGATGACGACCGGTGAAAACGCGATCATGGCCGCCAAGGAGCTCAAGGCCGCCGGGCTGTCCCGCGTGGCTCTGGTCACCGACGCAGTCCACATGCCACGTTCGCGCCAGGTGTTCGAATCGACCGGACTCGAAGTAATTGCCTGTCCCACCGCATACGCCGGGCAGCGTCCGTTCGCACCGTACCAGCTGGTTCCCGGCGCCGCTGCGCTACAGCTCTCGCAGGGCGCGCTGCGGGAGTGGGTGTCGCGCGGCTATTACCTCTTGCGATACCGCTGAACGTTCACCGCGAGGAGACAAAGATGAAGACCAAGCCCCTGCTGACACTCGACGATGCCAAGCGCATCGGAACCGCCGCCGAGGCGGAGGCGGTCGCCCACCAGTGGAACGTCGTGATCGCCATCTGCGACGACGGCGGCCACCTGCTGCTGTTGCATCGCCTCGACGGCGTGGCACCCGTCTCGTCGATGATCGCGCCGGCCAAGGCGCGCGCGGCGGCGCTCGGCAAGCGCGAGACCAAGCTGTACGAAGACATGATCAATGGCGGACGCACGTCGTTTCTGTCGGCGCCGCTCGATGGGATGCTCGAGGGCGGCGTGCCGATCGTCGTCGACGGTCATGTCGTCGGCGCGGTCGGAGTATCAGGCGTCAAGTCGAGCGAGGACGCGCAGATAGCCAAAGCGGGCATCGCGGCGCTGTAGGCGTCGCTCGACCTGCGCGGCTCGCAGTTTTAGCGAAGCGCTGCCGATTCCTCCGCCGCGCGGCGCCCCCGGGCAATGTCGATCGTCGCCAGCGCAAGCAGGCCGGCGACGAAGTAGAGCCCCGTGAGCAAGATTCCGAGGCGATGGTTGTTGTCCGTCGCGAAGACCACCGCGCCATAGCTGATCGGTCCGATGATGGCCGCCAGTTGAGTCGCGAAAGTCCACAACCCGTAGAACTCGGCGAGGCGCTCCTTCGGAGCGAAGAGTCCCGCGAGCGCGCGCCCCGCGGACTGGCTCGATCCCATCGCCAGACCCGCGAGGTTGGCGGCGACCCAGAACATCGCGGCGCTGGTGGCCAGTCCCGCCACCGTCACCATCGCCAGCCACATCAGCAGCGTGAGGCCGAGGGCGAGTTTGTGTCCGAGGGCGTCCTGCACATAGCCGAACGCAAATGCGCCAATCGCCGCCGTGACATTGACCACCAGCACCAGCGTCATCGTCTGCACGAAGCTGAACTTCATCACTTCCTGCGCGTAGATCGCCGCCAGCGCGATGACGACCATGACGCCGGCCTGGTAGAAAACGCCACAGAGCAGCAGGCGGGCGAAGTCGCGGTAGCGGTCAACATGGCGCAGTGTGTCGAAGAGGCGCGCCATGGCCTGCTGCACGAAGTGGCCGACGCGTTCGTCGGCCTGCGGTACAGCCCGCTCCTGCACGATCAGCAAGGCCGGCGCCGCGGCGAACGCGAACACCGTGGCGGTGATGAGCATCGTGACTGGCACGAACTCCTGCGCGCTCGCGCCCAGCCCCTGGGCCCACTGCACGTACGCCAGGCAAAGCGCGAGTGTGATGAGTCCGCCGATATAGCCGAAACCCCAACCCCAGCCGGAGACCTTGCCCAGTGCTTCCGGCCGCGCCAGCTCCGGCAGGAAGGCCGCGACCAGGCCAACGCCGACCATGAAGAAGAAATTCGAAACGGTGATCGCGACCGACGCCAGCACGATATCGCCGGGCCCGACCGCCGCGAGTGCAGCGGTTCCGGCAATGCAGCCCCCCGTCGAAATTGCCAGCAGCCACTTCTTGCGCGCGCGCAGGTCGGCATAGGCGCCGAGCATCGGCATGGCCAGCATGACCAGCAAATTCGATATGCCGAGCGTCAGCGTCCAGGCTAGGGTCGCCCACTCGGCGTTCGCGGCAACGACGCCGACGAAGTACGCGTTGAAGACCGCCGACAGCACGACCGTCGTGTAGCCCGAGTTGGCGAAGTCGTAGCCGGCCCACGCCATCACCTCGCGCGGTCGAACGCCGGGATTGAGCGCAGCAGGGTCGAAGACAGGCATTGCGGGCTGGAAGGGGACGTCCGTTGGCACATGCTACGTGAGTAACCTCAGCGTCCGCGCTTCCGTTCGTATACTGGCGTGCATGGCGAACAAGGAGCTCGACCGCATCGATCGCAGGATCCTGGAGATCCTGCAGTCCGACGGTCGCATCACGAACCAGGAGCTCTCGGAGCGCATTGCGCTGAGTCCGCGGGCCTGCCTCGATCGCGTGCGCCGGCTCGAGCGTGCAGGACTGATCGCTGGGTACATGGCGGTACTGGACCCGCGCCGGCTCGGCGGCCTGCTGACCATCGTCGTCGAAGTTGCGCTGAAAGACCAGACCCAGGCGACACATAGCCGCTTCGAACAGCGCATGCGTGCCGCCGATGAAGTCGTCGAGTGCTTTCTGGTGTCCGGGCAGTGCGACTACGTGCTGCGCCTCGCGTGCCGGGATCTCGATCACTATCGCGATCTCACGAACGCGTGGACGGACGACCCCACGCTCGGCGTCGAGAAGATCAGCTCCAAACCGGAACTGCAGACGATCAAGGCGTTTCGGGGCTATCCACTGAGCTGACCGGCGCCGCGTGCTGTCGGCAAAGTGCACCGCCGAATCGGCGGAAGTTTGCTCGCCGAACCGCCGGTTCGAGCGGATTGGCCATCGCCGATCCGCCTCGCCTGGCTCGAGCACTTCATACACTGGCCGAACCCAGACGAGGTGTGAAATGGACGCGAGGCTCGGACAGGTCTTCAATGGACAGGCGGCGATAGCGCTGGAGCGTGCCTATGCGGCGCCGAACTACGCGCCGATCCCGGTCACGCTCGAACGCGGCGACGGATGCTGGCTGTGGGACGCCGACGGCAAGCGCTACCTCGATTTCATGTCCGCGTATTCCGCGGTCAGCCACGGGCACGCGCATCCGCGCCTCTTGCAGGCGCTCATCGAGCAGGCGCAGCGTGTCGCGGTCACGTCGCGTGCCTATCACTCGACGGTGCTGGGCCCATTTCTGGCAAAACTGATTGAGCTCGCAGACCTGCAATCGCCGGCACGCGCGCTGCCGGCCAGCGGCGGCTGCGAGTCGGTCGAGACCGCGATCAAGGCGGCGCGGCGCTGGGGCTATCGCGTCAAGGGTATCCCGGCCGGTCGTGCCGAGATCGTCGTCGCGCGCGGCAACTTCCACGGACGGTCGACGACGGTGGTCGGCTTTTCGACCGAGCCTGCCTACCGCGCGGACTTCGGCCCGTTCGCACCGGGATTCCGGCACTTCGACTTCGGCGACATCGCTTCACTCGATGCGGCGATCACCGACACAACCTGTGCCGTACTGATCGAGCCGATTCAGGGTGAAGCCGGCATCGTTCTGCCTCCCGCTGGCTTTCTGCAGGCCGCGCGGCGCCTGTGTGATGAGCGTCGTGTGCTGCTGATCCTCGACGAAATCCAGTCCGGACTCGGCCGCACCGGCGCAATGTTCGCCTACATGCACGACGGCATCCGGCCCGACGGCGTGCTGGTGGGCAAGGCACTCGGCGGGGGACTGCTGCCGGTATCCGCCTTCGTCGCCGTGGCCCCCGTGCTGGACCTGATGGAACCCGGCAGCCATGGCTCCACGTTCGGCGGCAATCCGCTGGCGGCGCGCGTGGCGCTCGAAGCCCTGCGTGTGATCGTCGATGAGAAACTCGTCGAACGCAGCCGCGCGCTCGGTGAGCACCTTCTGCTCCGTTTGCGCGGACTCGACTCCCCGCTAATCCGGGCCGTGCGTGGGCGCGGGCTCTGGGTGGGCGTCGAACTCGACAGCGCGCGGAGTCTCCGCGCGCGCTGTCGTCGAACGCATGGCCGAACGCGGCGTGCTCAGCAAGGACACCCACGAGACCGTGATCCGTTTCGCCCCGCCGCTGACGATCAGTCGCGAATCGCTCGACTGGGGCATCGATGTGTTCGCCTCCGTACTGGCTGAGTTCGACCCGCGACGCGTCGGCTAAGTCAGGAAACCTCCCGCAGGCCCCCGGCGGTAAGAGGTTGCGCTGCAGTCAGGTCCGGGCTCGCGCACCTTTCGCATGCGTCCGCGCGCGAGGCAAGCGCCAACCATCGCCCGTGAGGGTGAGCCGGCTTCCCCCGGATGGGCGATCCCTGGGTCAGGCCCTGCTGTCGAAACTCCGTACAGGACCTGATGGAGAACCCGATGCGGGCACTATCCCCTACCGATGGCAGCGCCGATGCCGTGCGCGAAGCGGCCGATGCCGCCTTGGCGCAGGACGACAACCGGCTGGCACTCGAACGCGAGCTGGATCGACTGAACACCGCGATCCAGGGGTCCGCCGCGGCGCTGGGCCAGCACCTGTCATGGCTGATCGTGGCGCAGGCGTTCCTGCTGACCGCCTACATCATCGTGTTGGTGGGTGCCTGGAGCCTGCCCTTGCCGGGCAAGCGCTGGTTGCTCACAGGCATCGGACTGTTCGCAATGCTCGCGGTCAGTTGCACCTATCTCGGCCTGCGCGCAGCGCGTGATCGCGTGGGTCCATTGAAGCTGCAGCGCCAGCGGGTCGAGGATGCGCTCGAGCGCGTGGCGGCGCGGCCGCCGGCGTTTGCCCGCCAGGGACCAGTAACGGCGTTACTGGCACAGGCGTCCACGCGCGGGCTGCCGCTCGCCATCGTTGCCGGCTGGGTCGCACTGACGCTCTACACGCTGGCGCTGCCGCTGCCGACCGACAACAAGGCGCCAACGGCAGCGCTCGAGTCCCGCACAAATGGCACGACCGCAACGGCCGCCAAGGCCGCGCGGCCGACCGCGGCGCCGGGTGCGAAGGCTGCGACCGGACCGGCCGTAGAGGCAAACACGGCAGCCACCGAACCCGCCAATGGCACGACGAACGAGTCGCCGCTGCTCGAGTTCTTTCGCCGCGCCGTGAACACGCCACCGGCGGCCGAGCCGCAGGAAAGTATCAAGCCGTAGTCGCGCTGGCCTAGGGCGCCCAGGTTGGCTTGCGCTTGTCCATGAACGCCTGCACGCCTTCCTGCGCAGCGTCGTCGATCATGTTGCAGGCCATCGTCTGTCCGGCCAGCTGGTAGGCCGCTTCGATGCCGGTCTCGATCTGACGGTAGAAGAGTTCCTTGCCCATCGCGATGGCCACTCGCGGCTTGGCCACGATCGATGAAGCCAGGCGTGCGACCTCGGCATCGAGCTGGTCGGGCGGTACGACGCGATTGACGAGGCCGCGGGCCTGCGCCGTCGCCGCGTCGATGAAGTCGCCAGTGACCAGCATTTCGAAAGCCTCTTTGCGGCCGACATTGCGCGAGAGCGCAACACCCGGCGTGGAACAGAAAAGCCCCACGTTGATGCCGCTGACAGCAAAACGTGCGTCCGACGAAGCGACGGCAAGATCGCACATCGCCACCAGCTGGCAGCCGGCCGCGGTCGCAATGCCGTGGACACGCGCGATTACGGGCTGCGGCAGGCGCTGGAGCGTCAGCATCAGCGTCGCGCACTGCGCGAACAACTGCCGGTAATAGTCGACTGACGGATTCGCCTTCATCTGCTTCAGGTCGTGCCCCGGGCAGAAGGCCTTGCCCTTTGCGGCGATGACAACGACGCGCGCGCCGGCATCTCCCGCCACAGCCTCGAGTTCCGACTGCAGCGCGGAGAGCATTTCCTCGGACAGTGCATTGAACTGCTGCGGGCGGTTGAGCGTCAGCGTCACGACGCCACGTTCGTCACGCTCGTTCAGCACATAGGGGTCCGCAATCGCCCGGGATTCCGGAGCATTCATGGTCGACTCCTTCTCTTGCTAGACATCAATGGCGGAGGCGGACTTCGCCTGCTGCCGCAGCATGAACTTCTGGATCTTCCCGGTCGAGGTCTTCGGCAGCTCGCCGAACACGACCTTCTTCGGCATCTTGAACCCCGGCAGGTATTGGCGGCAGTGCGTCAGCAATTCCTCAGCCGTCAACGCAACGCCCTCCTTGAGTTCGACGAAGGCGCACGGAACTTCGCCCCACTTCGGATCCGGCTGCGCCACGACCGCCGCCGCGATGACCGCGGGGTGGCGGAACAGGGCATCCTCGACTTCAATCGATGAAATGTTCTCGCCGCCGGAGATGATGATGTCCTTGCTGCGATCCTTGATCCGCAGATAGCCGTCGGGCTGGACAACCGCCAGGTCGCCCGAGTGAAACCAGCCACCGCGGAAGGCTTCGTGTGTCGCCTTCTCGTTCTTCAGGTAGCCCTTCATCGTGATGTTGCCGCGGAACATCACTTCCCCGATCGTCTCGCCATCGCAGGGCACCGGCTGCAGGGTCTCCGGGTCCAGCACGGCCACGCCTTCCTGAAGCGTATAGCGCACACCCTGCCGGCCATTGAGCATCGCGCGCTCGCCGACATCGAGTGTGGTCCAGTCTGGCTGCTTGGCGCAGACAGTCGCCGGACCGTAAACCTCGGTGAGGCCATAGACGTGCGTCAGATCGAAACCGAGCCGGTCCATGCCCTCGATCATCGACGCCGGCGGAGCCGCCGCCGCGACCATCGCGCTGACGCGGTGGTCGATGCCGCGCTTCATGTCGTCCGGTGCGTTGATCAGCATCGAGTGCACGATCGGCGCGCCGCAGTAATGCGTGACTCGATGCTCGCGGATCGCGTCGAACACGGCGGCCGCCTCGACGCGCCGCAGGCATACATGGGTGCCGGCCATTGCCGCGACGGTCCACGGAAAGCACCAGCCATTGCAGTGGAACATCGGCAACGTCCACAGATAGACCGGGTGGTGCGGCATCGCCCAGACCAGCACATTCGACACGGCATTCGTATAGGCGCCGCGGTGCGAGTAGACGACGCCCTTGGGATTGCCGGTCGTTCCCGACGTGTAGTTCAAGGCGATCGCGTCCCACTCGTCTGCGGGCTGTTGCCATACAAAGTCCGGTGCGCCGGTTCCGAGGAAGGATTCGTACGAGAGTTCGCCAATCGCCGCGCCCGGTCCCTCGTAGACGGGATCGTCGACATCGATGACGGGCAGCGACCGGCCCAACAGCCCGATGGCCGCGCCCACGGTCGACGCGAACTCGCGGTCGACGATAAGGGCCTTCGCTTCGCCATGGTTCAGCATGAAGGCGATCGACGCCGCATCCAGCCGCGTGTTGAGCGCGTTCAGCACAGCGCCCGCCATCGGAATGCCGTAGTGCGCCTCGACCATCTCCGGCGTGTTCGGCAGCATCACCGCCACCGTGTCACCACGCCCGATGCCAAGCCGCGTCAGCGCATGAGCCAGCCGGCGTGAACGCGCGTAGACCTCGCGCCACGTACGACGAATCAGCTTTACACCGCTGCCATGCACGACTGCAATCTGGTCCGGGAACACCGTCGCACTGCGCTCGATGAACCCGAGCGGCGACAGTGCCGCGAAGTTCGCAGGCGTCTGGTCCAGCCCGATGTCGTAGATCGTCTTCGGCATCCCTTTTCAGCTCGGCGCGAGCCGAGCCCCTTGTGCGCGCCCGCCCGGCCGCCCGAAGGGCGCGCACCTGATCCCTTCGCTGCGAGTGCACGTGCGACCGCAAAGCGGTCGCGTACACCTGCAACGCCTCACAACTGCGCCAGCGCCTTCACATGTGCCCCGACGCTGCGCGCCAGCGCGCTGAGGTTGTAGCCGCCTTCAAGCGTACTGACGATCCGGCCCTCACCGAATTCGGCTGCCACGTCCATCAGGCGCTGGGTGATGTAGGCATAGTCGGCCTCGACCAGTCCCATCTGGCCGAGGTCATCCTCCCGGTGCGCATCGAAGCCCGCAGAGATGAAGATCATCTCCGGACGGAACGCGCGCAGCCGCGGCAACCAGACTTCGTCGACCACCTGGCGCACGACATCGCCCTTCGTTCCGGCCGGAAGGGGCACATTCACCATGTTTTTCGCCACGTGCTCGGTGCCGGTGTACGGGTAAAACGGATGCTGGAAAAAACTGGCCATCAGCACGCGTTCGTCGCCTGCGAGTATCTCCTCGGTTCCATTGCCATGGTGCACGTCGAAATCGATCACCGCTACCCGCTGCAGGCCATGCGCGGTCAGCGCATGGCGCGCGCCAACCGCCACGTTGTTGAAGAAGCAGAAACCCATCGCCGCCGCCTTGCGCGCATGGTGGCCGGGCGGGCGCACCGCGCAAAACGCGTTCGCCAGCTCACCGGCGATCACGCGATCGGTCGCCTCGATCACCGCGCCGGCGGAGCGCAACGCGGCGTCCCAGGTGTGTGGGTTCATCGAGGTATCCGGATCGACGGGCCAGTAGCCCTGCTGTGGTACGCTGGTTTTCAACCTGTCGATGTAGTCCGCGTCATGGGCGCGTGCCAGCGCTTCTTCCGATGCGACCGGCGCGTCGTAGTGCTCCAGGTGCGGCGCGATCCCAGTGGAAATCAGATGGTCGTGAATGGCCGCAAGCCTTTCCGGGCTTTCGGGATGCCACGAACCCATCTCGTGCGCGTTGCAGGCGCGGTGCGTGAAGAACCCTGTGTGAAGCATGTCTCCTTCCAGCCCGATTTCGAGGTCCGCACGGCGCGGCCTGAGCGTTTGACCCCATGTTAGAGAAATTCCGCGCGACCGCCACCCAGATCGGCAGCGTCATCGTCGGCAAGAACATGCAGATCCGGCAGAGCCTGACCTGCCTGCTGGCGGGCGGGCATCTTCTGATCGAGGATGCCCCGGGAGTCGGCAAGACGACACTCGCCCATGCTCTGGCTATTTCAATGGGCCTGCCGTTCCGGCGGATCCAGTTCACCAGTGACCTGCTGCCCTCCGACGTGATCGGGGTATCGGTCTACGACCGTACCAGTGGACAGTTCGTGTTCCACCCAGGCCCGATCTTCACCGAAGTCCTGCTGGCCGACGAGATCAACCGCGCCAGCCCGAAGACGCAAAGCGCCCTGCTGGAAGCGATGGAAGAGTTCCAGGTGTCGGTCGACGGCCAGTCGCGCCCGCTGCCGCAGCCTTTCTTCGTCATCGCGACCCAGAATCCGCTCTCGCAGGTAGGCACGTTCCCGCTGCCGGAATCGCAGCTCGACCGCTTTCTGATGTGCATCAGTCTCGGCTACCCGGATCGCGCAGCCGAGCGCGCCCTGCTCTCCGGCGAGGCGCGGCGCGACATGCTCAAGACGCTCGCGGCCGTCGCGCGACCGGCGGACCTGGTCGGCGCGCAGGTGGAAGTGAAGAAGGTCTTCGTGTCATCGGCCCTGCTGGACTACGTGCAGGCGCTGATGGGACATACGCGCGCATCGGGCAAGTACGCCGAAGGACTGTCACCACGCGGAGGATTGGCGTTGCTGGCTGCGGCGCGGGCCTGGGCCTGGCTGGACGGACGCAATCACGTGATTCCCGAGGATGTTCAGAACGTCATGCCCGCCGTGGCCGGTCACCGCCTGCATGCCGTCAGCCGCGACAGCGGCCGCGCGTTGCACGGCAAGGAACTCGTCAGCCAATTGATCGGCTCCGTTCCGGTGCCGTGAGCGTCATCAACGGCCTCAAGGGACTCAGCCGATGAGTGTTACGGCACATCCGCTGACAGTTCGCATCGGCCAGTGGATCGCCGGCCGCCACGGACCCGAGTCCGGGGACGTGCTGCTCGATCGACGCCGTGTTTACATCCTGCCGACCACACCTGGCCTGGTCTTCGGCGCCGCGATCCTCGTCCTGTTAATCGGCTCGATCAACTACGACCTGCAGCTTGGCTACGTGCTGACCTTCCTGGTCGCCAGCATGGCGATCGTCGGCATGCATACGACCCATTCCAACCTCGCGCAGCTCGTACTGCGCGGGATCCGCGCCGAACCCGTCTTTGCGGGCGACGTCGCCATCTTCGAGGTGACGGCGACCAACCCGACGACGGTCGACCGCTTCGCCCTTCGCTTCGCATTTATCGATCCCACGACGGCGCCGCGCCGGTTTCCGCTGCTGATGAGGCATCCGCGCACGGCGCTCACGGTATCGATCGAGGTCACGGCGCGTGGCGATCGGAGCATCGGAGTGCCACTGCCCGCACCGCATCGTGGCCGCCTGCCGGCACCACGCATCGTCATCGAGTCACGCTTCCCGTTTGGCCTGTGGCGTGCCTGGGCCTACCTGACGCCCGCCTTGAGCGCGATGGTCTATCCGAAGCCGGAAATCGATGCTCCGCCCTTGCCGTTGACCGGGTCGGGAGGAGGTGACGGCTTCGGGCTCTCGTCCTCGGGCGACGACTTTGCGGGCGTGCGTCCGTACAGTCCGGGTGACCCGCAGAAAATGATCGCGTGGCGACTGGCTGCGCGCTCGGACGAGTTGTCGGTCAAACAGTTCGAGGCTCAGGGCGGTGGCGAACTGCTGCTCGACTTCGAAAGCCTGCCGCGAAACCTGGACGTGGAACAGAAGCTGTCGCGGCTGACACGCTGGGTGCTGGACGCGGATGCAGCCCATGCTCGCTACGGATTACGGCTGCCCGGCTCGATGGTATTCGCCGGATCGGGCGCGCAGCATCGTGAGAAGTGCCTCACGGCGCTCGCGCTGCATCGAGGCTGAGATGACGACGGCCTCGGCAGGCGCACAGGGTTACGCCTCGCTCCGGCGCTGGCTGGCACCCGTTGCACGAGTGTTCGGGCCACAGACGTCGAGCGCGGCGCGCGAGCGGCGTGACACGCTGGTACTGCTGGCAGCGGTGACCCTGGTCGTGGTGCCCCACTTCGAACATCTGCCGTGGTGGGCGACGGCGGTCGTCGTGTTGCTGCTCGTCTGGCGCATCTGGCTGACGATCACACAGCGTTCCCTGCCAGGACGATTCGTCATGGTGCCGCTGCTGCTCGCAGCCGGAGGCGCCGTCTACATCCAGCATCGAACGCTGGCAGGACAGGAAGCTGGCGTCACCTTCCTGCTGCTGCTGATGGCGCTGAAGCTGCTCGAGATGCGCGCGCGGCGCGACATTTTCGTCGTGATCTTCCTGTCGTTTTTCATCCTGCTGACCCAGTTCCTGTACGGACAGGGACTGCCGGTGGCGGCAATGACCATCGCCGCCGTCATCGCGCTCTTCTTCGTACTGGTCAGCGTCAACCTGGACGAAGTTGACCTGCCCGCCGCGCGCAAGCTGCGACTGGTCGGACTCACGCTGGCCAAAGCCCTTCCGTTGACGGTGGCACTGTTTGTGCTGTTTCCGCGTTTTTCCGGTCCGCTGTGGGGCATGCCGGGCGAGTCGGGTCGCGGCAAGACCGGGCTGTCCGATTCGATGTCGCCCGGGTCGATCAGTCGCCTGCTTGATTCCGACGAGATCGCGTTTCGCGTCAGCTTCGACAACGCCGTGCCCGGCAAGGACAAGCTCTACTGGCGGGGCCCGGTCTTCGGGACCTACACCGGCCGAACCTGGCTGCCGCTGGCCAATCGCACGTTCCCGGCGGCCGATCCCACGGTCGAGCCCGATCGGCGCTCCGCGGTGACCTATTCGGTGACGCTCGAGCCGCACAAGCGCGACTGGCTGTTCGCGCTCGAGGCCCTGGGACGACTGCCATCACTGCCACAATTTGAGGCGCGGCTGACGTCCGACATGCGCCTGCTGGCGAACGGCCTGGTCACGAGTCGCATGCGCTATGACGCGACGTCCTACACCTCCTATCGGCTCGACGCGAATCTCAGCCCGCCGCAGTTGCTGGACTGGCTGGTGCTGCCGGCCGGGTTCAACCCGCGCACGGTGCAGTTCGCGCAGGAGTTGCGGGAGCAGGTTCTGCCTGGCGCGGCAACCGAGCGTCGCGCGCAAGATGTCCAGCTCGTCAATGCGGTGCTGGAGCACTTCCGGCGTGGCAGCTACGGCTACACGCTGGAGCCCCCGGCGCTAGGACGGCATTCGATCGACGAGTTCCTGTTCGACACCCGGCTCGGATTCTGCGAGCACTTCGCTTCGGCGTTCGTGTTCCTGATGCGGTTGCTGGATGTGCCGGCGCGCGTCGTGACCGGTTATCAGGGCGGCGAGCAGAACCCGGTCGACGGCTTCATGACCGTGCGGCAGTCCGACGCGCACGCCTGGGCCGAAGTCTGGCTGCAGGGCCAGGGCTGGGTCCGCGTCGATCCCACGGCCGTCGTCGCGCCCGTGCGCATACAGAGCGGAGCCGGCGAAGTTGCGCGCCAGGCAGGCCGAGGATCCACGGCAACGGGCGCCGATGTGCCGTGGTTGCGCTCACTGCGCTACAACTGGGAAGCGGTGGAAAACAGCTGGAACCAGTGGGTGCTGACCTATTCGCAGGAGCGGCAGCAGGCGCTGGTCGAGCGACTCGGTCTCGCACCCAGGCTGGAGAGCGTCATTCTACTGCTGGCGCTCATCATGGGCGTACTGCTCGCGTGGCTCGCGTTCGTCTCGCTGCGACCGCGACTGGTGCGTGATCCGTTGGGTGCGTCCTTCCAGTTGCTGCGCGAGCGGCTCGAACGTGCCGGCGTGGCCGCCTCCGTGTCCTGCGGACCGCGTGAACTCTATGGACGGACCCGGCGCGCACTCGTCGAAGACGATGTGAAGCTGGCGCGTCGTCTGCTCTCCCGCTACGAACAACTTCGCTATGGACCGGCCTCGGCCAGTGCAACGCCCGCCGACGTCCGTGCGCTGCGCCGTGCGATCCGGGCCTTCCGGCCCCGACCGAACCCGCTGTGACGCGCGACCGCCGGGCATTCCTCGTCGCGCTCGCCGCGCTCGCGGCCCCTGTTCCGGCACGGGCACGCAGTCCGTACCTCGGGCGCTCCGAAGTGCAGCAGTTCATCGACGAGCTGGCGGCGGCGCACGGGTTCGACCGTGCGCGACTCGAGCGGTGGCTGCGCGACGCGCGCTACTCCGCCAGTGTCGAACGACTGATGCAACCGCCGATTCCCTTTGGCCAGCGCAACTGGCTGGACTATCGCCAGCGCTACCTGGAGCCCACGCGTATCCAGGCCGGAGTGGAATTCTGGAAAGCCCATCGCGGGGCACTGGCGCGTGCCGAGGAACAGTTCGGCGTCCCCGCCGAGATCATCGTCGCCGTCATCGGAGTCGAGACCTACTTCGGGCGTATCACGGGCAACTTCCGGACCCTCGACGTCTTCACGACGCTGACCTTCGATTACCTACGCCGCGCCGAGTTCTACCGCGCCGAGTTCATCGAATTCCTGCTGCTCGCGCGCGAACAGCAGCGCGATCCGGTGTCCTACCGCGGATCATTCGCCGGCGCGATTGGCCTGCCGCAGTTCATGCCGGGTTCGATCCGGCGCTGGGGCGTGGACTTCGACGGCGACGGCAGGATCGATCTGCTCTCGAGCCCGACGGACGCGATCGGCTCGGTGGCGAATTTCCTCGTCGGTCACGGCTGGCAACGCGACCTGCCGATCGTATTCGAGGCCGAGGCCGACGAAAGCATCGTCGATGCACTCGGTCGCGGCATCGAGGCGCAGACGACATGGTCCGCGGCGCTGTCGGCAGGCGTGGTCACCGAGGCCCTGCTGCCGCTCGACACCGCCGTGATCGTCATCGACCTTCCGCAGGTTGACAGCAACGGCCAGCCCGGTCGCACCTACCGGGTCGGCACCGTGAACTTCAGCGCGATCCTGCACTACAACCGCAGCTACTTCTATGCCACCGCCGTCACCGAGTTGGCCGCTGCGGTGCGCGAGCGTATGTTGCTCGACCGCTGAACGGCGTGCACCGCGATCATCCCTCGGCGTCCGGTTGCTTCGACGGCTGGGCGTCGACGAAAGCCGCAAGTTTCATGCAGTGGTCGAAGATGCGCATCAGCGTCGGCACGTGATCGAGTCGGCAGTCGAAGCGACGCGCGTTAAAAATCTGCGGCACCAGCACGACGTCCGCCAGCGTGACCCGGTCGCCCAGCACATGGCGCCCCGCACGGCCTTCGGCCACGACGCGCGCCTCCAGTGCCGAGAGGCCCTGCTCGACCCAGTGTCGGTACCAGGCGTTCTTCGCGTCTTCGCTCGCGCCAAGCTCATGCACCAGGTAGCGCAGCACCCGCAGGTTGTTGAGCGGATGAATTTCGCAGGCGATGCCGAGCGCGAACGAGCGCACGTAGGCACGCTCCAGCGCATCGCGCGGCAGGAGCGGTGGCTCCGGGTGGGTCTCATCAAGGTACTCGATGATCGCGAGCGATTGCGTCAGCACGCGGCCGTCGTCGTCGAGCACCGGGATCAGCGCATCCGGGTTGAGCGCTCGGAACGTCGGGATGAACTGCTGGCCGCCGTCCTTAGTCAGGTGCACGACTGCATACTCGTAGGTTAGGCCCTTGAGGTTCAGCGCAATGCGGACCCGGAACGACGCCGAGCTGCGGAAATAGTTGTAGAGCTTCATCATGCCGCCATCCTAGCGAACAAACTGCACGAGCCAGAGGGACAGCGCCGGGACGAAGAGCAGCAGCACGAGCCGCACCGCGTCGGCGGCCAGGAACGCGACGACGCGCCGGTACCCCTGCGCAATGGGTATGTCCCGCGCGAGCGCGCTGACCACGTACATGTTCAGCCCCACGGGTGGCGCGATCAATCCAATGTTGACCACGGTGAGTAGCAGGATCCCGAACCAGATCGCCTTGGCTTCGAGCGGCAGGCCGAAGAGATCGAGCTGCATGACGGCAGGGAACACCACCGGCAGCGTCAGCAACAGCATCGACAGTTCATCCATGATGCTGCCGAGCGCGATGTAGCCCAGCAGCACCAGGGCCAGGATCGCCAGTGGCGGCAGCGGCAGCGTGCCGACGAACTCCGCCGCGCGCGCCGGCATCTGCGTGAGCGCGAGTGCCGCGTTCAGCATGTCGGCGCCAAGGAAGATCACGAAGATGACGCCGGACACTTCGGCGGTCCCGAGCAATGCAGACTTCACGCCGGTCAGCGTGAGCCGGCGTCGCAGCATGCCGACAGCGGCCGTCAGCACGACGCCAATGGCCGCCGCTTCGGTGGCGGTAAACACACCGCCGTAGATGCCGCCCAGCACCACGAGAAAGATTGCGAGCACAGGGACAACACCGCTCAGTGCCTGCCAGCGCTGGCGCCAGCGCACACGCGGCTCGGCAGGCCCAAGTGCCGGCCGCCACCGCATCAGCATCGCGATGGCGATGCAGTAGAGCAGCGCCGCGAGGAGGCCCGGCACCAGCGCCGCCGCGAACAGTTTTGCAATGTTCTGCTCCGCGATGATGGCGTACAGCACCAGCACCACCGACGGCGGGATCAGGATGCCCAGCGTGCCCCCGGCGGCCAGCACCGCCATCGCGAAGCCGCCGTCATATCCGTAACGCCGCATCTCCGGCAACGCCACCTGAGCAATCGTCGCTGCTGTGGCGACTGAAGAGCCGCACACCGCGCCGAATGCCGCGCTGGCGAGCACCGAGGCCTGCGCCAGCCCACCACGCCAGTGACCGACGAAACTCGCCGCCCCGCGAAACAACGCGCGCGACAAGCCGCCTTCGGTCGCAAGTTGTCCCATCAGCAGGAAGAGCGGTATGACTGACAGGTCGTAGATCGAGAACCGCGCAAAGACGATGCCCTTGAGATACGCGAGTAGCGCTTCGCCACCGGCCAGGGCCGCGAAGCCAGCCGCACCTGGCACGAACATCGCAGCCCAGATGGGCAGGCGCAACGCCATCAGCGCGAGCATCGTGGCGAAGAGCACGATGGGACTCCACGCGGACATCAGGCGGCGCCCTCGGTTCCTGCGGCGCGAAACTGCAGTAGTGCAATGAGGGCCGCGAGCGCGAGCGACGGCACCATCGGCGCATACGCGAGCCATAACGGAACGCCCAGCACCATCGAGGTCTCGGAGGCCGCGCGCAGGCTCTCAATCCCCCACGCGGCTCGCACGGCCAGCAGCGCGAGAACGGCGGCGGCGACGACATGGGCGAAAGCATCGAGCCAGCGATGCAGCACTGCCCCCGAACGGACGGTAAAGATGTCGACGATCAGGTGGCTGCCGTGCAGCTGACAGTACGGAAGAAAGAGCGCCAGTGCGCTGGCGGTGCCGAGCTGCACCAGTTCCACATCGCCGGGAACGGGGGTGGCGAAGGCCCAGCGGCCGGTCACCGACACCACAGTTACCCCGCGGCGACCAGCGCGACGATGAGCCCGCCCAGCAGCGCGAATGCGGTCGCTGCCGCGCCGAGCGCGCGCCGCATGGCTACTTCGTGGCCCGGTCGCGCTGTGGAGCCACGTTGGTCGCGGCGCTGCGCGCCAGCAGTGCTCGCGCATCGGCCAGCAGCACGTCGCCGTCGATCTTGCGCCGCTTCATGTCGGCGACCCAGTCGACGAATACCGGCTGCGCGGCACGCTGCCAGTTCGCCAGTTCCGCCGCCGGCACCACGATGACCGTGTTGCCTCGATCCTGCGCGAGCTTGCGTGCCGGCGCCTTCTGCTGCTCCCACAAGCGTCCGGCCTGGGTCGAGAGTTCCTGCCCGGAGTTACGGTCGATGACTGCTTTCAGTTCCGGCGGCAGGCGATCGTAGGTCTTCGAATTCATCGCCAGAAGAAAGACGGCCGTGTAGAGCGCCGGCACGTTGGGGTCCGTTTCAGTGTGAAAGCGCGCGACTTCGTGGACCTTGACGGCAGGCACGACCTCCCACGGCACGACCGCGCCGTCGAGCACACCCTTGTTCATCGCGTCGGCCAGCGCAGTCACCGGCATCGAGACAGGAGAAGCACCGAGCGCGGCCAGCAACTTGTTGGTCTGGCGCGTCGGCGCGCGCAGCTTCATGCCGCGGAAGTCGTCGAGTGTGCGCACCGGTCGCTCGCGCATATGAAGGTAGCCGGCGTCGTGAACATGGACGGCCAGTGGCCGCACTTCGCGAAACTCGCTGCGGCCGTGCTTCTCGTAGAACTGCCATGCCGCGCGCGAGGCGGATTCGGCATCGGAAATCATGAACGGCAGTTCGAAGACTTCCATCGCAGGAAAGCGCCCGGCGTTGTACCCGGGCAGTGTCCAGACGATGTCGACCACGCCGTCGCGCACCTGGTCGTAGAGCTGTGGCGCCGTTCCACCGAGCTGCATCGAAGGAAAGATCTGGCACTTCAGGCGACCCGACGACTCCGATTCGATCTTCGCGCACCAGGGCACGATCAGCTTGGCATGCGTCGTCGAGCCAGGCGGCAGAAAGTGATGGACCTTCAACGTGGTGACGGGCTGCGCCTGCGCGGGCGTCACGGCCCACGTCAACAGGCAGCCGACGACCCAGGCGATGCAATGGATCACGCTGCGACGTGCCTTCATTCGACAACCGTCACCTGCAGCGTCCCGAGACCGGCAATGCCGCCCACCAGCACGTCTCCCGGCTTGACCGCGCCGACGCCTTCGGGCGTACCCGTGTAAATCAGGTCGCCCGGCACCAGCGCGAAGTACTTCGACAGGTGGCCAATGGTTTCGTTGACGCTCCAGATGAGCTTCGAAATGTCGCTCGACTGCCGTTTCTGGCCGTTGACCTCGAGCCAGATCGCTGCCGCTGTGAACTCGCCGGTCAAAGCGATCGGCTTCAGCGGCGAGATCGGCGCCGAGTAGTCAAAGCCTTTCGCGACATCCCATGGGCGGCCTTTGTCGCGCAGCGCGAACTGCAGGTCGCGGCGCGTCATGTCGAGTCCGACCGCGAAGCCCCAGATGTGCGACGGCGCATCGGTCGGCGCGATGTTTCGGCCGGCCCGTCCGATGGCGACCACGAGTTCGATCTCATGATGCAGATTGGCCGTTTCGCCCGGATACGGCAGTTCGCCTGTCTTGCCGAAGGGAACCGGAAGCACGGCATCGGCCGGCTTCATGAAGAAGAACGGCGCTTCACGTTCGGAGAAGCCCATCTCCTTGGCGTGGTCGGCGTAATTGCGGCCCACGCAATAGATGCGATGCACCGGGAACAGATCGGTCGAGCCGTCGATCGGCACAACGGGCTGTGCCGGCGCTGCAAGTGCATAGCCCATGATGCATGGCGCTCCGCTGGAAAAGGCGGCAAGCGTACTAGAACCGACCCCCCCTTCCCGACTAGAACGCGGCGAGCGTTCCAAGGGCTCGGTTCCAGTGGCCTGTAACAGTCGATTCGGCAGTGAAAGGCGCGCCCGCGCGAGTCGGGTGAGCGAAGCGAGCCGCGTCGAATAGCCGGTGCATATTCGCAAGGCGAGCGACAAAGCAATCGGCCGCGCTGTCGCGCAAGGCACTGCTGAATTGGCTGTTACACGTCACAATGTTTGCCCGGGAGCCGCCCGCGCGATGGCGCGCGACAACAGGATGACGGGAATGACGCCTGCTAGGACGATGGTCAGCGCCGGCAACGCAGCTTCGCCGAGTCGCTCGTCGGCCGCAAGCTGGTAGGCTACGACGGCCAGCGTGTCGAAGTTGAACGGACGCAGCACGAGCGTCGCCGGCAACTCCTTCATCACGTCGACAAACACCAGCAGCACCGCCGCCAGAACCGACGGCGAAAGTATCGGCAGGTGAACCCGGACAAAGGTGTCGAAGGTGGTGCTGCCGAGGCTGCGCGCACTGGCATCCATGGCCGGCGTAATGCGTGCAAGTCCTGCCTCGACCGATTGATAAGCGACCGCGAAGTAACGTACGAGGTAACCGTAGAGCAGCGCGAACACGCTTCCCGTCAGCAGCAGGCCGGTCCCGACGCCGATCAGCGACTTCAGAAAGCCGTCGAGCGCATTGTCGAAGCCCGCCAGCGGAACCAGAATGCCCACCGCCACGACGGCACCGGGCAACGCGTAACCCAGGCTCATCAGCCGCACGGAAGCCCGCACCAGCGCAGCGGGAGCCCCGCGTTCCGCCGCGCGCGCTGCATACGCCAGCGCGAGCACGACCGCCAGCACGAGCATGGAACTCCCGACCGCCACGCCGAGCGTATTCGCAAGCCACTGCAGATAACGCGTTGCCTCGACGCTGGCCCAGGTCGGCAGGAGCAAGCGCGACAGCAGCAGCACCGGCAAGACGAAACCGAGGACCACGGGCGCAATGCACACGGCCATCGCGCCCCACGCCCGCCAACCCCGTAGCATCGAGCGTGGCGCCGGCCGCTGGCTGGCTGTGGGCGTGAAGAAGCGGGCGCGGCCGCGTGCCGCGCGCTCCAGTGCGAGGATGCCCAGCACCAGCAGCAAGAGCACGCCTGCCAGCTGACTCGCCGCCATGCGGTCGCCCATCGAAAACCATGCGCGGTAGATCGCCGTGGTGAACGTCTGCAGTCCAAAGTACACCGAGGCGCCGTAGTCGGCCAGCGTTTCCATCAGGGCGAGCAGCGCACCCGCCGCGATCGCCGGTCGCGCCAGCGGAATGTTGACCCGCCACCACGTCTGCCACGCCGAAAGTCCCAGGCTGCGAGCCGCGTCGATCATGGCCGCCGTGCGTGCGAGAAAGGCGGTGCGCGCCAACAGGTAGACATAGGGATACAGCACGACGGTAAACACGAAGATGCCGCCCGGAATGGAGCGGATTTCCGGAAACCAGTAGTCTCCCCGGCGCCAGTCGAACGCCTCGCGCAGCGCGGTCTGCAGCGGCCCGGCGAACTGCAACGCGTCGGTGTAGGCGTAGGCGACGATGTACGCGGGCATCGCCAGCGGCAGCAGCAGCGCCCACTCGAAGACACGCCGGCCCGCGAACTCGCAGGTTGCCGCGAGCCACGCGGTGATGGATCCAAGGATGACTACGCCCGCCACCACGCCCGCGCCGAGCAGGAACGTCTCGGCCATTGCGGCCGGAATGACGGTCGACAAAAGGTGTCGCAACGTGTCGGCGGACTCGCCTGCGCCGAGGAAGCTGGCGAAGATGCTCAGTACAGGCAGGCCCACGATGGCGACGCACGCCAGCGCGAGCAGCAACGGTCGGCCTAACCCGGACGCCGCCCGCCAGGACTTCGTCCGATCGCGCCCCGCCTCGGCAGATCCTTGATTGACCGTCGTCGCCAAAATCCCTCCAGTCAGCGTGGAGTCTAAATGCAAATGAGAACTAACCTCATTTGATCGGCTAGACTTCATGAATCATGGACATACAAACGCGCCCCACCTCACTGCTGACCATCGACGAGCTCGGCGTCGACTACCGAGGCGGCACTCGCGTGCTAGAGGGACTGTCGTTGACGCTCGACCGGGGCGAGATCGGTTGCGTGGTCGGAAGCTCCGGTTGCGGCAAGACAACACTGCTGCGTGCCATCGCCGGCTTCCTGCCGGTCGCGGCGGGCACGATCGAGATAGACGGGCTTGTTGTGTCTGGACCGCACTTCACTGCACCTCCGGAGCGCCGCAGCGTCGGCCTCGTTTTCCAAGACTACGCCCTGTTTCCCCACCTCACGGTGGAAGGCAACGTCGTGTTCGGGCTGCGTACGCTGGATGCCACGGCGCGGAGCCGGCGGGCACAGGAGATGCTCGATCTGGTGGGTCTGACGCCGCACGCCCGCAACTTCCCGCACGAACTCTCCGGCGGCCAGCAGCAGCGCGTGGCACTCGCTCGGGCCCTTGCGCCGCGTCCATCGCTGCTGCTGATGGACGAGCCTTTTTCCAGCCTCGACGTGGAACTGCGCCAGCGCCTGGGGCATGAGGTTCGTCAGATCCTCAAGGCAAGCGGCACGACGGCCATCCTAGTGACGCATGACCAGCAGGAGGCGTTCGCGATCGCCGATCGGGTCGGCGTCATGCACGGCGGAAACCTGGAACAGTGGGATCGGCCGTACGAGCTGTATCACCGCCCGGCCACGCGCTACGTTGCGGACTTCATTGGCCAGGGCGTCTTCCTGCCAGCGGAGGTCCTGTCTCCGCGCAACGTCGCCATCGAACTGGGCGAACTCAAGGGAGACATTCCGTTGCCGTGCCAGCAGGGGTGCGCCACCTGCGGCAAGGGCTGCTTTGTCGAGGTCCTGTTGCGGCCCGACGATGTGGTCCATGACGACGCCAGTCCGCTCAAGGCCGAGGTCATGCGCAAGGTCTTCCGCGGCGGCGACTTCATCTACACATTAAGGCTCGACAGCGGACGCGAGGTCCTCGCGCTCGTGCCCAGCCACCATGATCACGCGATCGGCGAGAAGATCGGCATTCGGCTGGATGCTGACCATGTGATCACGTTCCCGGCGGCATCGGCACCGATTCCCACCGTCCGATGAACCCGCGACGATCGCCGGTCGGTCCTGCAGAGACTGCTGTAAGACAGCGCATATTCGATGATGCGCCCGCGCGACGAAGACCTCTTACTTGCGCTTTCCGCCGAGCAGCGCGGCAACGCGTCCGGGCTCCCGAGGTGTGGTTGGAGTCTCGGCAGTGACCGGCGGCGCGCCCGGTCCGGGAGCGCCCGACTCGTAGGGTCGTGAGAAGAAGTCGTCAGCCGGCGCAGGTGTCGCACGTTCCGGTGCACGGTCGTCGGTGCGCGAGGACTCGCGGCGGGGACGGCGACCTTCGTCGCGCCCGGGTCGCTCGCGCTCGTCGCGTCCCCGCTCTCGCCGCGGCGGCGGCGTGACCGCGCTCAACTCGAACTTCTGCTTCGTGAGTCGCTCGATCGCCGCGACGCTGCGCTCGTCCGACCCGGTCATCATCATGATTGTCAGACCACTGGCGCCGGCGCGACCCGTGCGGCCAATTCGGTGGATGTAGTCCTCGGGCGCAAAGGGGACGTCGTAGTTGATGACGACCGGCAACTCGACGATATCCAGCCCGCGGGCGGCGACGTCAGTTGCAACCAGCACTTCGATCGAACCGGCCTTGAACCCTTCGAGCGCCTTCATGCGCTCGTCCTGCGTCTTGTCGCCGTGAATCGCGTCTGCGTTCACTCCGGATTTCTGCAGCTGACGGGCGAGCCGCCGGCACTCGATCTTGGAGTTGACGAAAACCAGCACCTGCGTCAAGCGCCCGCCGCCCTCGCCACGCGTGCGCAGCAGTTCGAGCAGCACATCCGTCTTCTCGGATTCGTGCAGCCGCACGACTTCCTGCTTGACGTTCTCGGCCGTGGCGTTGCGGCGCGCCACCTCTACGAGCACCGGTTCGCGCAGGAAGTTCGCCGCAAGCTTCTTGATCTCTTCCGAGAAGGTCGCCGAAAACATCAGGCTCTGGCGCTCCTTGGGCAGGAGGTTGAGGATGCGCGAGATGTCGGGCAGAAAGCCCATGTCGAGCATGCGATCAGCCTCGTCGAGCACAACGATCTGCACCTGGCCGAGCGACGTGTTCTTGCTCTGCAGGTGGTCGAGCAGCCGTCCGGGCGTGGCAACGACGATCTCCACACCGGTGCGCAGCGCCTGAGTCTGCGGATCCATGTCTACACCGCCATAGACCACCGCACAGCGCAGCGGCGTGCCGGCGATGTAACGCTTGACGTTGTCCGCCACCTGGTCGGCGAGCTCGCGCGTCGGTGCCAGGATCAGCGCCCGCACCGGGTGGCGCGCCGGCGACATGCTCGCGCTCGCCTGCGGCAACAGTCGCTGGATGATCGGCAGCGCAAAGCCCGCCGTCTTGCCGGTCCCGGTCTGCGCCGCGCCCATCACGTCTTTGCCCTGCATGACGATCGGGATCGCCTTGGACTGGATCGGCGTCGGCGTCGTATAGCCCATCGCCTTCACCGCTGCAACGATGCGTGGGTCAAGGCCAAAGTGTTCGAAGTCGTGATAGTCGGACAAGGGGACGGGCCGGAGAGGTATATGTGGAAGTTGGTGGGCCGTGCTGGACTTGAACCAGCGACCAAAGGATTATGAGTCCTCTGCTCTAACCAGCTGAGCTAACGGCCCGAGGGACCGAAACGCGCAAGGCCGCAGCCCCAGGGCTGCGGTCGTGTGTCGTCGAGGAAGCGCGCACGCGGGCCTCTACTCGAGAAAGCTCTTCAGCTTGTCGGAGCGGCTCGGGTGGCGGAGCTTCCGCAGCGCCTTGGCCTCGATCTGGCGAATCCGCTCGCGCGTGACGTCGAACTGCTTGCCGACTTCTTCGAGCGTGTGGTCGGTCGACATCTCGATGCCGAAGCGCATGCGCAGCACCTTAGCCTCGCGCGGCGTCAGCGAATCCAGCACGTCCTTGGTCACGCCCGAGAGCGAGTTGTACTGCGCAGCATCGACCGGGGCGACTGTGGTCTGGTCCTCGATGAAGTCGCCCAGATGCGAGTCATCGTCGTCGCCGATCGGCGTTTCCATGCTGATCGGTTCCTTCGCGATCTTCAGGATCTTGCGGATCTTGTCCTCGGGCATCTCCATCTTGACGGCCAGCGTCGCAGGATCGGGCTCGGTGCCTGTTTCCTGCAGGATCTGGCGGCTGATCCGGTTCATCTTGTTGATGGTCTCGATCATGTGCACCGGGATGCGGATCGTGCGCGCCTGGTCCGCGATCGAGCGCGTGATCGCTTGGCGGATCCACCACGTCGCGTAGGTCGAGAACTTGTAGCCGCGGCGGTATTCGAACTTGTCGACCGCCTTCATCAGGCCTATGTTGCCTTCCTGGATGAGGTCGAGGAACTGCAGGCCCCGGTTCGTGTACTTCTTGGCGATCGAGATCACCAGACGCAAATTGGCCTCGGTCATCTCACGCTTGGCCTTGCGGGCCTTGGCCTCGCCGGTGGCCATCTGCTTGTAGACCTCGCGCAGGTCGCGCAGCGGCAGCACGACGCGCTTCTGCAGGTCTGCAAGCTTGCTCTGCAGCTCCTGCACGGCGGGCAGATTGCGCCGGAGCACTTCGGCATAGGGCTGACCGGAGTCCGCCTCGCGCGCAGCCCAGCGCATGTTGGTCTCGTTGCCCGGAAACGCCTTCAGGAAATGCGCGCGCGGCATACCGCACTTGTTGACGACGATTTCGTAGATCTGCTTTTCAATGCTGCGGACCTCGTCGACCTGCTTGCGCAGCGTATCCGACAGTTTCTCGACCATCTTGGCCGTGAAGCGCAGGCTCATCAGTTCGTCGAGGATCTTGGTCTGCGCCTTGAGGTACCCGGGCGACTTGTAGCCCTCCTTCTCGAAGGCGACGCGCATCTTCTCGAACAGCTTTGCGACGTGATCAAACTTCTCGATCGCGCGTACTTTCAGCTCGTCGAGCTGCGCCGCCGTCATGCCCGAGGCGCCGATGTCGGTTGTCTCCTCGCCCTCCTCGTCTTCGTCGTCGCCGCCGGCGGTCGGGAAGTCCTCGGCGGTCGGATCCATCAATCCATCGACCACCTCGTCGATCGGGATCTCACTGGCCCGAATGCGCTCGGAGTGCGTCAGGATTTCGGCAATGGTCGTCGGACACGCCGACACCGCCATCACCATGTGCTTGAGACCGTCCTCGATACGCTTGGCGATCTCGATCTCGCCTTCGCGCGTCAGCAGTTCCACCGAACCCATCTCGCGCATGTACATGCGCACCGGGTCGGTGGTGCGGCCGAACTCGGCGTCAACCGTCGTCAGCGCGGCTTCGGCCTCTTCCTCGACATCGTCGTCGGTAGTCGCGGTGGGCACGTTGTCGCCCATCAGCAGCGTTTCGGCATCAGGCGCCTGGTCAAAGACCTGGATGCCCATGTCGCCGAAGGTCGTAATGATCGAATCGATCGCCTCGGCGTCGACCAGGTTGTCCGGCAGGTGGTCGTTGATCTCGGCGTAGGTCAGGAAGCCACGCTCCTTGCCGAGCTTGATCAGTGCCTTCAGCTTGTTGCGGCGAGCTTCGAGGTCTTCCTCGGTGCCGTGATAGCTGCGCTCGAGCGCCTCCTTGAGCGCCTTCTCCTTGGCGCGGCGATCCTTGGCGCGCAACTTGGTCGCGCTCATCTTCTCGACGATCTGCACGCTCGGATCGGCCGTGTCGTCGCCCGCCTCGGGTACTGCATCGGCGCCACCTTCGGCGCCCATCAACTGTTCTTCCGATGACTTCGGCTTGCGTCCTGGGCGGCCACGCGGAGCCGCGACGGGAGGAGTCGCCTTGGCCAGTAGCTGCGCAACAACGGCCGGCGCTGCAGCCTTGGCCGGTGAAGCTTTCGCCGGTGCAACTGCCTTCTGGACGGCCGCCTTGGCCAGCACGGCCGTTTTCAGTGCCGCCAGTTTGGTCGCGGGTTTCGACACCGGCGCCGGTGCGGCTTTCTTCACTGCGCCCTTGGTGCGCATCGCTTCACGCGCGTTGGATCGCGCAGGCTGGGCTTTCACCACCGGCTTTTTCATCACCATCGTTGTCGCTCCGATCGGCCGCCGCAGGGCGCAGCGCGGCAAAAATGTTATGTGCCGTACCCGCGCGAACACAGGCCAGCCCACAACATCGAATACATCATTGGGTCCAAATGCGCGTAATCAATCGTATCGGCCCGGCAGTTCGGGACGGTCACGACCTCGCATCACCGCGTGTCTCAGAGCAGACATGCCGCGAGGGCCGGGCGAATCCTGGTTTCAGGCGCCCCGGAGTGCGTCTCGCACGCGGTCAATGCATCACAACTGCGCCACCGATCAGATCGCGATCTCCTGGGCGCTCTGGCGTCGCATACCGGCAAAGGCACAGACAGCCAAGAATTTGACATCTTAGCAAACTTCTGGATGCCGCCCCCCGGAAGCCGTGTCCTGGCTACTGCGGCCGGGCCTCGCCCGGGGCCTTGCTCCTCGCGCGCATGTAGGCGCGGTCCGCGTCCTGATAGGCGGCGAGGCGCTCGGGCGATTGATCTCTCTCGAACTCGGCCAGTCGCTCGGTGCGTTCCTGCTCCAGCCGCCGCAGGCGGAGCTTTTGGAACGCCTCCTCGAGAACCTGCCGGGACGTTTCGACGTCCGTGTCGAGTTCCATCTCCTGCGCGGCGAGCGCCTGGTAGTCCTCGGCGTACGGACTGCCCTGCAACACCTCAAGCAGCGTCCCGTGCGTCATGACGGCACTTACCGAAGAGGACGGTTGCGTTGCAGCCTGCCAGACCTCGCAGATCTCTAGATCGATCCGGTCCTCATGCCCGACGTGCTCCTCCACGACCGCATGCTCGAACTCGCGTGCGAGCGGTGGATGGGCCAGCAGTTGTTGCAGGATGCGGCGCTTGAGATCCTCGACCTCGGCGTGGGGTGTGCGCCGCTGCAGCGGTGCCGGGCGGCTCGGGCGCGTCCGCCGAATTCCGTACAGCGCCTCGAGATCCTCGAGCGGAGTCCGGGAAGCATCCGCCAGTTCACGCAGCAACTGCAATCTGAGCGCCCCGGGCGGCATCGACAGCAACAGCGGCTTGGCATCTGCGACGATCGCCGCCCGATCCTCCGGTGATCCGAGCGAACGCCCACTCGCCAGCGCCTCGATGAAAAACCTAGACAGCGGCAACGCCCGCGCCAGCTCGGCCTCAAAAGCGGCGGCGCCGCGCGCCTGGACGAGGCTGTCGGGATCCTCGCCCTCCGGCAGCAGGACGAAGCTCGCCCGTTTGGTATCGGCGATGACCGGCAAGGTCGCCTCGAGTGCCCGGCGCGCCGCCTTGCGACCGGCGGCATCGCCGTCAAATGCGAAGATCACGTGATCGGTGGCACGCAGCAGTGCGCTGACGTGGGCGCTCGTCACCGCGGTGCCCAGTGCTGCGACGGCTTCCGCGAAGCCGGCCTGGGCCAGTTGAATCACATCCAGATAGCCCTCGCACACGATGGCGCGCCCCGATTGCCGGATCGCGTCGCGCGCCTCGTGCAAACCGTAGAGTTCCTGGCCCTTGCGGAAGACCGGTGTCTCGGGGGAGTTGAGGTACTTCGGCTCACCGGCCCCGAGGATTCGCGCTCCGAATCCGATCACCTGACCGCGCGGATTGCGGATCGGGAACATGATGCGGCCGCGAAAGCGGTCGTAGCGCTTGCCTTCGTCGGCAATCACCAGCCCGGCCTCGACCAGACGCGGATCGTCGTAGTTGGCGACTGCGCCGCGCAGCGGCTGCCAGGCGTCGGGCGAATAGCCCAGCCCGAAACGCGCCGCCGTTGCACCTGTGAGGCCTCGCCCCTTGAGGTACTCGATTGCAGTTGGACTGTCCTTGAGCTGTACGCGGTAATAATCCTCCGCCTGCTTCAACAGGTCAGAGAGCGCGCGAACCTTGCTACTGGCGTCGCTGTTGCGCTCCGATGATTCAGGCACCTGCAATCCCGCCTGCTGCGCCAGTTCACGGATCGCTTCCACGTAACCCAGGCCGCGGTGCTCCATCAGGAAGCCGATCGCGCTGCCGTGCGCGCCGCATCCGAAGCAGTGATAGAACTGCTTGGACGGACTGACGGTGAACGACGGACTCTTCTCGCCGTGGAACGGACACAGGCCCAGCAGGTTCTGCCCGCCCTTCTTGAGCTGCACGTAACGGCCAACGACGTCGACGATGTCGACTCGGGCGAGCAGATCCTGGATGAAACTCGGGGGAATCATGGTTGCGACGAAAGTGTACGCATCGGCTCCGCCGATGCACGTGCAGTCTCGTCGGGTGAATCAGGCGCGGCCGCCTCGGGCGGCCGTGCGCTGCCGGGCGTGGGCGTCCCGCCGCCGCGAGTAAGGGTTACGCCATCCGCTGCTTCACCAGCGCCGAAACCTTACCCATGTCGGCGCGTCCGGCGATGCGGGGCTTGAGGATGCCCATTACCTTGCCCATGCCCTGCGGACCGGCGGCGCCGGACTCGGCAATCGCGGCGTCAACCGCCGCGGCAAGTTCGGCATCCGACATCTGCTGCGGCAGGTAGCCGGTAAGCAGTTCGAGTTCGGCTCTTTCTTTGTCGACGAGATCCGTCCGGCCAGCTTTCGCAAACTGCTCGATCGAGTCCTTGCGCTGCTTGATCAGCTTCTCGATGATGGCAAGCACCGCGGCGTCATCGGCCACGACGCGCTCGTCGACCTCTTTTTGCTTGATCGCAGCCTGCAGCAGCCGGATGGCGGACAGGCGAGCGGCCTCTTTGGCACGCATCGCTGTCTTCATGTCTTCTGTGATGCGCTCTTTCAGCGCCGTAGTGACCGTCATTTTTGACTCCAGAAAGTCAAAGCGCGCCCAGAGGCGCGCTTCACGACCAACCCGGGTCGGGGTCGGTACTTAGTACATCTTCTTTGGCAGCATCTGGCTGCGCAGGCGCTTGAAGTGTCGCTTGATCGCGGCGGATTTCTTCCGCTTGCGCTCGGCAGTCGGCTTCTCATAGAACTCGCGTGCGCGCAGCTCTGTCAGAAGTCCGCTTTTCTCGATCGTGCGCTTGAAGCGGCGCAGCGCGACTTCGAACGGCTCGTTTTCCTTGACGCGAATTGTAGGCATCGGTATCGGGGACTCTTGGATCGGGTGGATCAGCCGGCTTTGACCCAATCCGACACGGCGTCGGGGTCGCCAAAGCTGCGAAGCACGAGAGTATATCCCATTCCGCTTTCCGCAGACAAGTCAACGGCTTAGCCGGCTTCGTCGGCCACGCGGCCTGACCGCTCTCGTACACTGGACACATGCGGATCCTCGGGATCGAGACCTCCTGCGACGAAACCGGCGTTGCACTTCTGGACAGCGAGCGCGGCCTGCTGGCTCAGGCGCTCCACTCGCAGGTCGACATGCACCAGGCTTACGGCGGCGTGGTGCCAGAGCTAGCCTCACGGGACCATATTCGCCGCGTTCTGCCGTTGCTCGACCGCGTTTTGCAGCAGGCACAATGTCCTGCTTCCGACATCGATGCCATTGCCGTGACCGCGGGTCCGGGGCTGGCCGGCGCATTGCTGGTCGGCAACAGCATCGGTCACGCCATCGGATATGCGCTCGGCCGCCGCGTCGTCGAGGTGCACCACCTGGAGGGTCACCTGCTTTCACCGCTTCTCGCCGAACCCGCCCCGGCCTTCCCATTCGTCGCCTTGCTGGTTTCGGGAGGACATACGCAACTGATGCGCGTGGACGACTGGGGGCGCTACAGCCTGCTCGGTGAAACGGTCGATGACGCCGCCGGCGAAGCGTTCGACAAGACCGCGCAGTTGCTGGGACTGGGATACCCCGGCGGCCCCGCCGTGTCGCGGCTGGCGGAGTTCGGCATGGCAGGTTCAATGCGCTTGCCGCGGCCCATGCTCGGCAGCGGCAATCTGGACTTCAGCTTCAGCGGACTGAAGACCGCGGTGCTCACGGCGGTCCGGCGCCAGAGCAACCTGTGCGAACAGGGCCGGGCCGACATCGCGCGCGCGTTCGTCGAGGCCATCGTCGATGTGCTGGCCGCCAAGTCACTGCGCGCGCTCGAACTGACCCGACTGAGGCGGCTCGTGGTCGCTGGCGGCGTCGGTGCCAATGCCCAGCTGAGGGCACGTTTGCTCGAGGACGCGCGCCGGCATGGCACCGAGGTCCACTTTCCGCCACTCGACCTTTGCACCGACAACGGCGCGATGATCGCGCTCGCGGGTCTGGCCGTGCTGCGGCGGGCCAACCCGGCCGAGGTGGGCCGCAGCCTCGGCTATATGGTGCACCCGCGCTGGTCGCTGGCCGAGGCTGCCGCCTAAAGCGAGTCAGGCCCGCGGGAGCGCGTCCTTGCTCTTCTCGCCGATGCGCCGTTCCTTGCCCGCCATCAGCTTGCGTATGTTGGCCTGGTGGCGGTAGATGACGAAGCCGGCGATGACCACGAGTGCGATGAAGCGTTCGTCGAAGCCCCATCCGAAGGCGGAATAGAACGCAGCAAACACGGCGGCGACCAGGGACGCCAGCGACGAGTACCGGAAGAAGAACGCAATGATCAACCACGTGGCGCCGGTGGCAAGCGCCAGCCAGGGATTGAAAGCCACGATAACGCCGGCCGCGGTTGCCACTCCCTTCCCGCCCTTGAAGTGAAAGAAGACCGGATACAGGTGTCCGAGGAACACGGCGACTCCCGCGAGAGCGATACCCCAGTCGCCGATGCCCAGCGGAGGGCCGTAGCGCTCGACCAGCCACACCGCCAGCCAGCCCTTGACCGCGTCACCCACCAGCGTCAACACAGCGGCCAGCTTGTTGCCCGAACGGAGCACGTTGGTCGCACCCGGATTGCCGGAGCCGTAGGAACGCGGGTCGGCCAGCCCGAACACCCGACTCACAACGACGGCGAACGAAACGGAGCCGATCAGGTACGCAGCCAGAATTGCCAGCAAGGTCCACACGATCGCCATCATCACTCCTTGATTGCGCAGTCGACCGGTCGCGCGGCCAGCCACTGCGTCAGCACCTTCGGATCGAGTCCGACGAGATATCCGCGTCGCCCACCGTTGATGAAGATGCGCGGCAGCTCGAGCACGCTGCGCTCGACGAAGGTCGGCATCGCCTTGCGGGTTCCGAACGGCGACGTGCCGCCGACGAGGTACCCCGAGTGGCGCTGCGCCACCTCCGGGCGGCAGGGTTCGATGCGCTTGCGATCGACCTGACGGGCGAGATTCTTGGTCGACACCGTGCAGTCCCCGTGCATCAGCACGATCAGAGGCTCGTCGTCCTCGTCATGCATGACCAGCGTCTTGACCACGGCGTGCTCGTCGACACCGAGTTCACGCGCGGACACCGCGGTGCCGCCGTGCTCGACATACTCGTATACGTGCTCGGTGAACTCGATCCCGCGTTGTCGCAGATACTGCGTCGCCGGAGTTTCCGAGACATGCTTCGCCTTGCCCATGGCCCGCGAGTGTAGCGATGGGTTCGCTCCTCGGTGCTAGCCGCGCGGATGGTGTTCGGCGTGCAACGCCTTCAGACGCGCGCGCGCGACATGCGTGTAGATCTGAGTCGTCGAGATGTCCGCGTGACCCAGCAGGAGCTGGACCACGCGCAAGTCCGCGCCGTGGTTGAGCAGGTGGGTGGCGAACGCGTGTCGCAGCCCGTGGGGCGACAGCGGCGCCTTGATGTCTGCCTTGGCCGCGTAGCGTTTCACCAGGATCCAGAACATCTGGCGCGTCATGGGCGCCGCACGCTGCGTCACGAACACCGCGTCGGCAACGCGACCAGCGAGCAGGTCCGGTCGCGCGCCGGCCAGATAACGTTCGACCCACACGCGCGCTTCCTCACCGAGCGGCACGATGCGCTCCTTCGATCCTTTGCCGACCACGCGTACCAGTCCCTCGGTCAGTGACAGCTCACCGAGCTTCAGTCCGACCAGCTCGGACACACGCAGGCCGGCGGCGTAAAGCACTTCGAACATCGCACGATCGCGCGAGCCGAGCGCAGTCGAAACGTCGGGCGCGGCGAGCAGTGCCTCCACCTGCGCCTCGCTAATCGTCACCGGGAAGCGCGCTGTGCGTCGTGCCGCATGCAGGCGCAAGGTAGGGTCGACCGCTATGACGCGCTCGCGCAACGCCCAGCGGTAAAAGCGTCGCAGCACCGCCAACCGCCGATTGGCCGTGGCTGCGCGCGTCGCGGCGTGCTCGCTGGCAAAGTAGGCGGCCAGGTCCGCCTCAGCGGCGCCCACCAGCGAGGTCTCACGCGACGCCAGCCACTGCCCCAGGCCGTCAAGGTCACGTCTGTACGCCGCCAGCGTATTGCGTGCCAGTCCGTCTTCGAGCCAGAGTGCGTCGAGAAAGCGGTCGACCACCGGGTCCATCGACGCTAACAACCCGCAAGTATTGTGTCGGGCGTGGTCAACCGGGCCGCGCGCACTGAGCGCACGAAGCGCACCGCGTCGACTGGCTCTCGCACGTTCGCAGAGCAGGCCAACATGCAGTGGACTGCCCAGTCCAGCGCGGCACGCCTGAGTTTGCTTTTGCGGGTCACTAGAGCAGTGTCCCGACCAATGCGTGTTCGTGCTCCAGTAGCCAGCGTTTCACGGACAGTGCGAAACCCGAGCGCGCATGCGCGAATCCGCCGAGACTGGCAGCACCGATCACTCGATGACAAGGGATGATCAGCGGCAAGCGATTATCGCCACACGCCTGGCCTACGGCTCGTGCAGGCACGTCGAGTTCGGCCGCAAGTTCGCCGTAACGTCGTGTCTGTCCGCGTGGGATCGTCGCGATGGCGTCCCATACCCGGCGCTGAAACGGTGTGCCCTCGATCTTCAGCGGCAGATCGAAGCGAAAGTCGGCGTCCGCGAAGTACTGCTCGATTTGCGCTGCCGCGTCGGCAACCAGCGCGCTCGTTGCCGCGCTCGCCGGCTGCGCCGGCAGGAACTGCAGCGCCACGACCTGACCGTCTGCCGTCTCGACGCCGACCGCACCGAACGGCGCCGTGACGACCGCGTCATAGTGCGCACGCGAAGTGTTCCCGGTGATGCGCGTTGTCGCCCGGTTCATGCGTCGACGTGCCTCGACGGGTTCGCTGTCATGGCCCACATCAACGATGTTCGACGCGGGCTAGGCTGCCGCTCGACCGAGGCCCTTGGGCATCGGGAACACGACGTCCTCGGTGACGCCCTGCAGGACGCGGACGTGCGTGCCCCCCATCGTGCGCAACGCGGTGATCAGCTCTTCCACCAGCACCTCCGGCGCGGATGCCCCGGCCGTGACACCAACGCGACGCTTCCCGTGGAACCACGCCGGGTCCAGTTGCGCCGCCGTGTCGACCAGGTAGGCCGGAACGCCAAAGCGCTCCGCCACTTCGCGCAGCCGATTCGAGTTGGAGCTGTTGGGGCTACCGACCACGACGACGATGTCGACCTGAGGCGCCATGAACTTGACGGCGTCCTGGCGATTCTGTGTCGCGTAGCAGATGTCAGCCTTCTTCGGTTCCGCGATTTTCGGAAATCGCTGCTTGAGCGCACCGATCACGACGGCTGCATCGTCCAGCGACAGCGTTGTCTGCGTCACGTAAGCCAGCCGCTCGGGATCACGGACCGTCAGTCTCGCAATGTCATCCACCGTCTCGACCAGGTGCATTCCATCCGCGAGCTGGCCCATGGTCCCTTCGACTTCAGGATGGCCTTGGTGGCCGATCATCACGATTTCGTATCCCGCGGCATGCATCTTCGCAACTTCGACGTGGACCTTGGTCACGAGCGGGCAAGTGGCGTCGAACACGCGCAGACCGCGCTGCTCGGCATCCGCCTGCACCGCCTTCGATACGCCGTGGGCAGAAAACACGACGGTGCCCCCACTCGGTACCTCGTCGAGTTCGTTGACGAATACGGCACCCTTGCGACGCAGATCATCGACGACGTAGGTGTTGTGGACGATCTCGTGCCGGACGTAAATTGGCGCACCGTACGCCTTCAGCGCGCGCTCGACGATCTCGATCGCCCGGTCGACGCCTGCGCAGAACCCGCGCGGCTGGGCCAGCACCACTTCCATTTTCAAAGTACTCCGATGATCTGAACGTCAAAACGAACCGGCAGGCCAGCCAGCGGATGGTTGAAATCCACGACGACGCGCTCGCCGCCATGCTCCTTCAGTACTCCCGAGAAGCGCGTGCCCTCAGGGCTCGCAAACTCGACGACGTCGCCCGGGACATAGTCCGCATCGCGCTCGGCGTTCGCATCGAAGACCGCACGCGAGAGCACCTGCACGAGATCCGGACTGCGCCTCCCGAAGCCCTCCCCCGAAGACAGATCGAACCGCTCGCGTGCGCCTTCCGCCAGTCCGATGAGACGAGTCTCCAGCGGCGCCGCCAGCTCGTGGGCGCCAATTGTCAACGTCGCCGGCCCGGACTCGAAGGTGCTGATCACTTCGCGCTCCTCGTCACCCACGATCACCGCGATACGATAATGGAGCGTGACATGCGAGCCGGTCGCAATGCGGGAACAGTCGGCCATGACGATCGATTCTAGTCGAGGCAGTGCACGTGACGATCAAGGATTGGCCTGAGGACGAGCGCCCGCGCGAGCGCCTGCTCGCGCACGGGCCGCAGGCGCTGTCCGATGCGGAGCTGATCGCGCTCTTCCTGCGCACCGGAACCGCCGGGCGGACCGCGCTGGACCTCGGCCGTGAAGCTCTGGCGCGCTTTGGCGGCCTCGGCGGCCTGCTAGCGGCGGCGCCCTCGGAGCTGACATCGATCCCCGGGCTCGGTCCGGCCAAATCGGCGCAACCGCAGGCCGTGTTGGAACTCGCTCGCCGTTCACTGCGAGAAGAGGTCCGGCGTGACACGGCGCTCGGTTCGCCCGGTGCCGTGCGCGTGACTACCTGCGCCTCACACTGGGCCGCCGTGAGCACGAAGTGTTCGTGGTCCTGTTCCTTGATGCGCAGAGTCGCCTGCTGGTCGCGGAGGAGCTGTTCCGCGGCACGCTGACCCAGACCAGTGTCTACCCGCGCGAAGTCGTCAAGCGGGCGCTGGCGCTGAACGCCGCCGCGGTCGTCTTCGCCCACAACCACCCCTCGGGCGTGGCCGAACCGAGCCGCAGCGACGAGATGCTGACCGCCAGCCTGCGCCAGGCCCTGGGCCTGGTCGACGTGCGGGTACTGGACCACCTCATCGTCGCGGGGCCTGCCATGGTGTCTTTCGCGGAGCGTGGACTGCTCTGACCGGCGCGCAGCGTGCCCGCCACGCTATTGGGCGTCGGCCTGATTGGCCTCAACTCCTCCCGCAGCTTGCTGCATAACCGCAAAAACGCTTACAATGCGCGGCTTTGCGTCGATCCGACCAGCGTTTGCCGCGCCCGACTTGAGGTTGGTTGGCGGTGGTTCCGAGGGCGGTGGTTCTGAAGGCGGTTTGGGGAATGCCCCGAAGCCCACAGACTGCTTCGGTTACCAGGCGGTTCCCAGCGCAACGAGTTCGCAGCCCGGCCACTGAGTTTCCGCCGGACATAGACAGCACAGGAAAGTACAGGAGCTTGCAATGGCACGCGTGTGTCAAGTAACCGGCAAACGGCCGATGGTGGGCAACAATGTCTCCCATGCCAACAACAAGACGAAGCGGCGCTTCATGCCCAACCTGCAGTACCGTCGTTTCTGGGTGGAAAGCGAGAATCGCTGGGTGCGCCTGCGCCTGACGAACGCCGCTCTGCGCACGATCGACAAGAAGGGCCTGGATGTCGTGCTCGCCGAACTGCGCGAGCGTGGCGAGCTTAACGGCTGAGCCACACCGTCCGACATCACTGCGCGATCAGCCCACTAGGAGATCATCATGGCCAAAGGCGCCCGCGAAAAAGTAAAGCTTGAATCCACGGCCGGTACCGGTCACTTCTATACGACGTCGAAGAACAAGAAGACGACGCCTGACAAGCTGCAACTGATGAAATTCGATCCGAAGGCGCGCAAGCACGTCGCCTACAAGGAAACGAAGCTCAAGTAATTCGCAGTCAGCTCGCAGGACAAAAAAGCCCGGCAAAATGCCGGGCTTTTTCTTGGCTACGACGCGCGTAGGCGCGTGACTTCACGCCGCCGCGGTTCGATAGCTGCGGATGCGCAGCGCGACGTCCTCGAGCGTGCGAATGCGGCTCGCCTCGGCGCGGGCGATCCAGTCCTGCAGGTGCGCCAGCATCTGCTCACGCGACGCCGAACTCTTTTCCCAGGTCTTCGTCAGTTCGGTCCGCATCTCCACCAGAGTCCTGAGTACCCCGCTGCGCGCCATCAGATCGCTCAACAAGCGTTGCTCAGCCACCGGCAGGGCAGCGACATCTCCCTTGCGCAGCCACTGCTTGAGTTTGGCAAAGCGGGCCCGGTCGGCAGCAGCAAGTTCGAGGTTCCCGAGTTCTGCGCGGTAGACCTGCGTCAGGTTGCGGGCGTACTTGGCGAGCAGGTCGTAGCGGTTTGCAATGACCGCCTGCAGCGTCTCATGATCGACGGCGGGCTTGGGTTCGGCGACCTTCGGCACGGGCGCCACGCGCAGAACCTTGGCGAGTCCCACGGCCTGCATGGCACGGATGTACACCCAGCCGAGGTCGAATTCGAACCAGCGGAGGGCAAACTTCGCCGAGGTCGGATGCGTGTGGTGATTGTTATGCAGTTCCTCGCCGCCGATCAGGATGCCCCACGGTGAAATATTGGTGCTGGCATCCGGCGCGTCGTAGTTGCGATAACCCCAGTAGTGCCCGATGCCGTTGATGACGCCGGCCGCGAAGAACGGAATCCAGATCATCTGAACCGCCCAGATCGCGAGCCCGGCCGCACCAAACAGGAGCAGGTCGACACCCAGCATGACGCCGACTCCCTGCCAAGTGTATTTCGAGTAGACGTTCCGCTCGACCCAGTCGTTAGGGGTGCCGTGGCCGTAGCGGGAGAGCGTTTCGGTGTTCTTCGCTTCGGTCTGGTACAACTCAGCGCCGGTCCAAAGCACCGTCTTGATACCGCGGGTTTGCGGACTGTGCGGATCTTCGACCGTCTCGCACTTGGCGTGGTGCTTGCGATGAATCGAGACCCAGTCGCGTGTCTGCATGCCGGTGGAGAGCCAGAGCCAGACGCGGAAGAAATTCGCCACCAGCGGGTGCAGGTCCAGCGCCCGATGGGCCTGGCTGCGGTGCAGGTAGATCGTGACGGCCGCGATCGTGACGTGCGTCAGAGCGAGCGCCGCCAGTATGAGCTGCCACCAACTTAGCTGCAGCAACCCGCCGTCCAGGAATTCAAGCAGATACATGAAGGGATTTTCCTCAGTGAACGCCGTTTCCCAGGGAGTGCGGTACGGCGCGTCGATAAGAGGCGAATTGTACCGGTCATCGTCCGCTCCACTGCGACCTGGAGATCCGGCCAAATTGAGCCGAATCAAGGGGCTTACGTACCGTTTGCGAGCCCCTGAACAGCCGAAGCACCCGCGACGATCCGCACGTCGCGCTGCGGAAACGGGATCTCGATGCCTGCTTCCGCGAATCTGCGCAACACCAGCCGGGTGATCTCCGAACGAACCGCGGGCGTGCCGTCCTCCGGATCGAGGATCCAGAATCCCAGCTCGACATCCACACCCTCGGCACCGAGCCCTGTGATGAACGCCGCCGGCGGAGGTTCGGGCTGCACGCGCGGTTGCGAACGCGCGCACTCGACGAGCACCGCTAGCGCCCGGTCCACGTCCGCCGAGTACGCTACCGACACCTTGATGGCGATGCGCACCTTGCGGTCGGTGTAGGAGTGATTGACAACGGGTGTCGACACCAGCAGTTCGTTCGGCAGGATGGTCTCGGTGCCGTCAAGCGCCTTGATGACCGTGTATCGGGTGTTGATCTGCGTGACCTTGCCGTAGTACTTGTCGGCGGCCGTGATCTTGTCCCCGATCGACAGGCTGCGATCGAGCAGGATGATGAAGCCGCTGACATAGTTGCTGGCGATGCGTTGCAGACCAAGGCCGAGTCCGACGCCCAGCGCGCCTCCGAAAACCGATAGCACCGTGAGGTCGATGCCGGCCGTCGACAATGCGAGCAGCACAGCAACGACGAGCAGAAGCGCCTTGATAACGCGCGAGAGCACCACGCGCGAATTGGCGGTCAGCGTCTCGGCGCGCATCAGTCGCGACTCGATCGTCGAACCAAGCCATAGAGCGGTCAACGCCGTCACGACTACGGAAACCGCACCCATCAGCAGGTCCCACACGCTGAGCTGCGAGCGGCCGATCGGCAGGCGGACCGACTCGAGGGTCGCAATCGCGTCGCCGAGCATTCCGGTCAGGTGCGCGGCAACACCGAGCCAAACTAGCGTGGCAATCGCCCGCTCGAAGGTTCCGAGCCAGGCCGCCCGCGGCATCGAGCGCCGCATGGCATAGACCAGCAGGCGGATGCCACCCAGCGCGACGAGCAGCGTCAGCGCGAGGCGCAACACCTGAGCATCGGCGGGACGCTGAACAACGCCTGCCACGCGCAGCGCGAGCCCACCGGCGACGACGATCAGCATCGCCGTCACGGGAAAGGCGAGGCGGCGGACCCCGGCAATCGAGAATCGCAGAACATCGGTCCTGAGTCCCGGTCCCCGGGATTCGGACGCGATGCGACCTTCGGTCCGAAGCCGCACTCGCCTTGCCAGGATCCAGCCGCCGACGAGGGCGGCGGCGAGCACCGCAAGTTGCCAGAGCAGCCGGGGCTGGGCAATGCCCTCGCGCACCAGTTCGACGACCTCATGCAGCAGCGTGGGCTCGGACATCGTTCAGTGGCGTTCCAGAATCGCCGCGAAGAAACCGTCGCTGCCATGCAGGTGCGGCAACATGACGAAGTACGGCGCGAAACGCGACGCGTGCTCGACAATCACACCCTGCGGCGCGAGTACATCGTGCGCCGGCACTAACCGATAGTCCGGATGAGCCGCGAGAAAAGCCTCGATCACCTGCTCGTTCTCGCGCGCCAGCAATGAGCAGGTCGCATAGACCAGGCGGCCGCCGACTTTGGGCAGGCGTGCCGCAGCTGTCAGCACGGCGTGCTGCACCTCGTTGACTCGCGCGAGTTCGGTTTCATCGAAGCGCCACTTCAGATCCGGATTCCGGCGCAAGGTGCCCGAACCCGAGCACGGGGCGTCGACCAGGACCCGGTCGCACTTGCCGTGCAAGCGCTTGACCCGGATGTCGGACTCGCTGCGAATCGCCACCGGATGCACATTCGACAGCCCGGAGCGCTTCAACCGCGGCCCCATCCCTTCGAGCCGGCGCTGATTGATGTCGAACGCATACAGGCGGCCACTGGACCGCATCAATGCACCCAGTGCCAGGGTCTTCCCTCCCGCGCCGGCACAGAAGTCGACGACCATTTCGCCGCGCCGCGGCTGCAACAGTCGCGCGATCAGCTGACTGCCCTCGTCCTGCACTTCGATGCGCCCCTCGCGATAAGCGGGCCATTGCGTGAGCGCCGGCTTTGTCGAGAGCCGGATTCCCTCAGGCGAGTAGCGCACCGCCGTCGCCGCCACGTGGTGCGCCCGCAGTTCTTCGAGGACTGCATCGCGGTTGGCCTTGATCAGGTTGACCCTGAGGTCGAGCGGTGCCGGCTCGGTCAGCGCGGTTATCAGGGCAGCCGCATCGTCGTACTGCGCCGTGATCGCCAGGTAAAGCCAGTGCGGCAGTTCAGCGCGCACCGACGCCGGCGCCTGTGCCAAGTTGACCGCCAGCGCGTGCTTGACCGCATTCGCATCCCCACGCAGGGCCCGCTCCTCGAGGGCGTCGAACCCATACTGCCGCGCCAGCGTGACGAGCGCCGCGAACCGTGGCGCTCGCACCGGGACCGCGGGCTGCATGACCCAGCCGAGCGTGGCCAGGCGCCGCAACGCATGGAAGATCCCCTCGGCGACGACGCTGCGGTCGCGGCTGCCGAGGTTCGGGTGCTCGCGAAAGTAGCGCGACATCACCGCATCGGCAGGCCCCTCGAACCGCAGCACCTGAGCCAGTGCATACGCCAACGCATCGACGATGAGCGACGTGACGCGTTGCGAACCCGGAGCGCCACCCGCGTTCGGGCGGGGGCCCTGGCGCCGCGTCATCGGCACTTCTGTCGTGCGCGGACGCGCCGGCCGCGGGCCGCCTGCGGTGGCACGCGGCGCACCCTTCCGGGGAGTTTTGCGTGCGCGCATCACAAGCCCTGCAACGCCAGGTCCGGCGCGCCGCAGTCACGCACCACAACGCGCCCGTCGACATACGTCACGCGTTGCTCGAGTAAAAGGCGCAGCGCGTGCGGCAGCAGTCGATGCTCCTGTTGAAGCACGCGGGCAGCCAGCGTGATTTCGTCGTCGGACGGCCTGACCGGAACCGTCGCCTGCGCGATGATGCCGCCGGCATCGACATCGTCTGAAACGAAATGCACCGTGGCGCCGTGGACATGCACGCCGGCTGCCAGCGCCTGGCGATGGGTATGCAGGCCGGGGAACAGCGGCAGCAGCGAAGGGTGAATGTTGACTAGCCGCCCGGCGTAGTGATGCACGAAGTCCTTTGTCAGCACGCGCATGAACCCTGCCAGCAGCACCAGCGCGGGATCGTGGCGGTCGATCTCGGCCAAGAGCGCGGCATCGAACGCCTCGCGCGACGGAAACACAGAGTGCTCGATGATCGTCGTGGCGATGCCGAAGCGCCGCGCGATCGCCAGTCCGGGAGCGTCGCGCCGATTGCTGATGACGGCGACGACAGCGGCCTCCAGCGTTTCGCGCCAGCGTTCCGCCTCGGCGACGCGGAGGACGGCTTCCAGATTGCTGCCGCGTCCGGAGATCAGCACGACGATGTTCTTCATTGCGGACGATTGTACCGACCAGGCGTTGGCGAGCCGCTCTAAGTATTGGAAAACACGGAACAAACTAGGGCGGACCGTATACTTTCGGGTTGCCTTCTCCGGAAACAAGTGCCCCTCACATGCAGGTGTTCCGCGGAATTCCGCGGCCGACCGAGCGCATTGCCTGCGCATTGACGATCGGCAACTTCGACGGTGTGCATCGCGGCCATCAGGCGCTGCTGGCGCGCGTCGTCGCGGCGGCGCGTGCACGCGGGATCGCCTCGGCCGTGATGACATTCGAGCCGCATCCGCGCGAACTCTTTACCCCCGACCGGGCACCGACGCGCATCTCCGGGCTGCGCGACAAGTTCGAGGCGCTGGCTGCGCAAGGCATAGACCGGGTCATCGTTCAGCACTTCAACCGATCGTTTGCGGCACTGTCGGCCGAGGCTTTCATCGACCTCGTTGTGCAGGGATGTCGCGCACGCTGGCTGCTCGTTGGCGATGACTTCCGTTTCGGTGCGCGCAGGACCGGGGACATCGAACTGCTGCAACGCCATGCGGCACACGGCGCGTTCGCACTCGAGCAGATGCCCACCGTCGTCGAAGGACAGGAGCGCATCTCGAGTTCCGCGGTGCGCGCTGCGCTGACTGCTGGAGATCTGGAGCGTGCGCAGCATCTCCTGGGACGGCCGTATGCCATCAGCGGGCGCGTGCTCCATGGCCGCAAGCTGGGTCGGGCGATCGGGTTTCCCACGTTGAACCTGCGCATCGCGCATCGCCACCCTGCGGTCCAGGGCGTATTCGCCGTGCGCGTTCACGGGCTTGGGGCCAAGGCGCGACCCGGTGTGGCCAGCATCGGACTTCGCCCGACCGTTGACGACAGCGGCCGCTGGCTGCTCGAGGTGCATCTGTTTGACTTCGACGACCACGTGTACGGCCGTCTCGTGCGGGTCGAGTTCCTGCAGAAGCTGCGCAGCGAGGAGCGCTACGCTACGCTGGACGAACTGGCGGCCGCGATCGCCGCCGATGCCGCGCGCGCGCGTTCACTGTTCGCCGCCGACTTGCCACCGCGCACCGCCGGCTGAGCCGCGCACACACGGTACACTCGCCCTTCGCAGTAACAAGACACCTCTTGCAGAGCCCGAGGGGGCCAAGGAGTGCCACGCCATGGCTGATGCCGACGCCAAGAAGAAGCCCGCGTCCGATCCCGCGACGCGCAAGTACCCGCTGAACCTCCCGGACACACCGTTTCCGATGCGCGGCGATCTCGCGAAGCGCGAGCCGCAGTGGATCCGCGAGTGGGAGGAGCAGAAGGTCTACGAGCAAATCCGCCGTGCGTCGGTCGGCCGACCGCGCTGGATACTGCACGACGGACCGCCGTACGCGAACAACGACATCCACATGGGGACCGCGATCAACAAGGTCCTGAAGGACATCGTCGTCAAGAGCCGTGCGATGGCCGGTTTCGATGCGCCCTACGTGCCAGGCTGGGACTGCCACGGCATGCCGATCGAGATCCAGATCGAGAAGCAGTACGGCAAGCACCTGCCGCCGCGCGAAGTCATCGCCAAGTCGCGCGCCTGGGCCACCGAACAGATCGACCGGCAGCGCAAGGACTTCAAGCGCCTCGGCGTACTCGGCGCGTGGGACCGTCCGTACACGACGATGAACTTTCGCGCTGAGGCCAATGAGATTCGCGCGTTGGCGAAGATCATGGCCAAGGGTTTCGTGTTCCGCGGACTCAAGCCCGTGAACTGGTGCTTCGACTGCGGCTCGGCGCTGGCCGAAGCCGAGGTCGAATACCAGGACAAGGTGGACCTCGCGGTCGATGTCGCCTTCCCATTGCGCGACGACGAGCGCGCAAAGCTGGCCCGGGCCTTCGGGCTCTCGACGCTGCCCGACAAGCCGGTCGCCGCCGTGATCTGGACCACGACTCCGTGGACGATCCCGGCGAACCAGGCGCTCAACCTGCATCCGGAATTCAGCTATGACCTCGTCGACACCGAGCGCGGCCTGCTCGTGCTGGCCAGCGACCGCAACGAGGCGTGCCTGACGAGTTGGGGGCTCACGGGCACGACGCTGGCGGCCACGCGCGGGGACGGGCTGGCGTTGATCCGCTTCCGCCACCCGTTCTACGACCGCGATGCGCCGGTGTACCTGGGCGACTACGTCACGCTCGACACCGGCACCGGCATCGTGCACTCGTCGCCCGCCTACGGCGTGGAGGACTTCCTCTCGTGCAAGGCGCACGGCATGACCGACGACGAGATCCTCAATCCCGTGCAGGGCGACGGCGTCTACGCGCAGTCACTGCCGCTCTTCGGCGGCATGAAGATCTGGGATGCCAACGCGAACGTCGTCGACGTCATGCGCGAGCACGGCGCGCTGCTGAAGGTCGAGAAGTTCACGCACAGTTACATGCACTGCTGGCGCCACCGCACGCCGGTCATTTACCGCGCGACCTCGCAGTGGTTCGCTGGCATGGACACGCTGCCGAAGAACGGCGAAAAGACGCTGCGCGAACTCGCGCTGGCCGGCATCGAGGCGACAAAGTTCTATCCTGGCTGGGGCAAGGCGCGGCTCCAGGGCATGATCGCCAACCGGCCGGACTGGACGCTCTCGCGCCAGCGCCAGTGGGGCACGCCGATGGCCTTCTTCGTGCACAAGGCCACCGGCGAACTGCACCCGCGCACAGTCGAGATGCTCGAACACGTGGCGCAGCGCGTCGAGCAGGGTGGCATCGAGGCCTGGCAAGACCTCGATCCGCGTGAACTGCTCGGCGACGATGCCGAGCACTACGTGAAGAACAAGGACACTCTGGACGTCTGGTTCGACTCCGGAACGACGCACGAAACCGTGCTGCGCGGCTCGCACGCCGAGGAATTGCAGTTCCCGGCCGACATGTACCTGGAAGGCTCCGATCAGCACCGCGGCTGGTTCCATTCGTCACTGCTGACCTCGTGCATGATCAACGGCGTGCCGCCCTACAAGGCACTGCTGACGCACGGCTTCGTTGTCGACGGTCAGGGCCGCAAGATGAGCAAGTCGCTCGGCAACGTGATCGCGCCGCAGAAGGTGGCCGACACGCTAGGGGCCGAGATCATCCGGCTGTGGGTGGCGAGCTCGGACTACTCGGGCGAACTGACACTATCGGACGAGATCCTGAAGCGCGTGGTCGAGAGCTACCGCCGGCTTCGCAACACGTTGCGCTTTCTGCTCGCCAATGTCAGCGACTTCGATCCTGCGAAGGACATGCTGCCAGTCGGCGAGTGGCTCGAGATCGACCGCTACGCGCTGGCGCTGATGCGGGATGTCAGCGCGCGCACGGTCGCGGACTACGAGCGCTACGAGTTCCACCCGATCGTCGCGCGGCTGCAGACCTTCGCCTCCGAGGACCTCGGTGCGTTCTACCTCGACATCCTGAAGGACCGGCTGTACACGACGCCGGCACATTCGAAGGCGCGGCGTTCGGCGCAGTCGGCGCTTTACCTCATCACCGACGCCGTGCTGAAGTTGATGGCTCCGTTGCTGTCGTTCACGGCCGAGGAAGCGTGGAAAGTGTTCCGCGCAACGAGCGCTCGCACGATCTTCACCGAAACGTATGCGCAGCTGCCGCCGGTGCCCGACGAAGAGGCGCTCGTCGAACGGTGGACCGCTTTGCGTGCCATCCGCGCCGACGTGCAGAAGCGAATTGAGGAACTGCGTGAGAAGGGCGCGATCGGGTCGTCACTGCAGGCCGAAGTCGAGATACGCGCCAGCGGCGCGAAGGCACGTCTGCTGGCTTCGCTCGGCGACGACCTGCGTTTCGTGCTGATCACCTCGCAGGCGCGTGTGACGTCCGTTGCGAGCGAAAGCGACGAAGCCATCATCGTGACGCCCTCACCCCATGCGAAGTGCGAACGGTGCTGGCACTGGCGGGCCGACGTGGGTAGCAACGCCGAGCACCCAGCGCTGTGCGGGCGTTGCATGTCGAATCTCTTTGGCAGCGGCGAGCCGCGCGCGCACGCCTGATGGCGTTCTCCCGTGCCCCCTGGTGGCAGCGCATGTTGCCGTGGCTGGCACTCGCCTTGCTGGTGATCTTCCTCGACCAGCTGACCAAGATCCTCATCGAGCGCACGTTCAGCTTCGGCGACGTGCATCCGGTGACAGGCTTCTTCAACCTGGTGCTCACCTACAACAAAGGGGCAGCATTTTCGTTCCTCGCCTCCGCCTCCGGCTGGCAGGACGAGTTCCTGACCGCCGTCGGGCTCGCCGCCTCGGTGTTCATCCTCTACCTGCTTGCTCGGCACGGACACCAGAAGCTCTTCGCGTGCGCCCTGGCGCTGATACTGGGCGGCGCGGTCGGCAACGTCATCGACCGCATCGCTTACGGGCATGTCATCGACTTTCTCGACTTCCACTGGCGGGGCTGGCACTGGCCAGCCTTCAATCTGGCCGATTCGGCGATCGTCGCGGGCGCCGGACTCCTGATCCTCGACGAACTCCTGCGCGTACGTCGGGCAAAATAGCCTTATGGAACTGACAGGCAAGCGACTGGTGATCGGCATGACGGGCGGAATCGCGGCCTACAAGGTCTGCGAACTCGTACGCCGCCTCCAGGACGAAGGCGCGAAAGTACAGGTCGTGATGACAGCGGCCGCGAAGGAGTTCGTCACAGCCACCACGATGCAGGCCCTGACGGGCCAGGCCGTGCAGACGGATCAGTGGGGCCGTGAGGGTGCGCCGGTCGCGAGTGCAATGCCGCACATTGACCTCACACGGGGCGTCGACGCGATCGTCATCGCCCCGGCCACCGCGCACTTCCTCGCCAAGACCGCACTGGGTCTGGCGGACGACCTGCTGTCGACGATGGTACTGGCGCGCAGCCGCACGACGCCGCTGCTGGTGGCGCCGGCGATGAATGTCGAGATGTGGGAGAACCCTGCGACCCAGCGCAATGTCGCGCAACTGGTGGCCGATGGCATCACCGTGCTCGGCCCCGGGTCCGGCAATCAGGCCTGTGGCGAAGTCGGCATGGGCCGGATGCTGGAGCCGGCCGAACTGCTCGACGAGATCATTGCCCACTTTCAGCCCAAGCTTCTGGCTGGCAAGCGCGTGCTGCTGACGGCAGGCCCGACATTCGAGCCAATCGATCCGGTGCGCGGCATCACCAATCTTTCGTCAGGGAAGACCGGATTCGCGCTGGCGCGGGCTGCGGTCCAGGCCGGCGCCGACGTCACGCTGGTGGCCGGGCCTACGACGCTCGCTACACCGCGTCACGTGCGACGTATCGACGTCCGCACGGCGCGTGAGATGCACGATGCCGTGCATGGTGCGCTGCCAGCCGACATCTTCATCGCGGTCGCCGCCGTGGCGGACTGGCACGTGGCTAACGCGAGCACCAGCAAGCTGAAGAAGCAGGCATCGGGAAGCACGCCGCAACTGCAGTTCGGCATCAACCCGGACATCCTCGTCAGCGTGGCGAAGCTGGCACGACCGCCCTTCTGCGTCGGCTTCGCCGCCGAAAGCGAGAACGTGCTCGACAACGCGCGTGCCAAGCTTGCGTCCAAGAAGGTTCCACTGATCGTGGCGAATCGGGCGCAGGACACACTGGGTGCCGATGCCAGCGAGTTGCATCTGGTCGAAGCCGGCGGCGTCACGACCCTCGCAATCGCCGACAAGCACACACAGGCGCGGCGTGTGATCGCCGAGATCGCTGCTCGCCTCTGATGCCGTCCTACGCGGAACCGCCCAACGGCGACTTTGTCGCCTACATAGAGGAGCTGCAGCGTGAGTCGGCGGCCCGTATCCTGGCGCAATCGCAGCAGGGGATGGTTGAGCCGCCTACGGGAAAGGCGCCGGGAACGGGCATAAACGCGACGACGACCGTCCTCGATGCGCGGCCAGTGTCTGCTGGGACCGGCGGCTACGGCTTCGGTAACGTTTCCCCCAGCGAGGTTGGCACCGCGAGTGTCCTGCCACTCAGTCGCCTGGAGGCGGACAAACTGCTGGCACACCTCGCCTCCGACCGCGCGAAAGTGCAGCAGGTCGGTACGGCCATCAGCCTGGTCATCGGCGTTGCATTGATCTTTTACTGGTTTGCGTCGCGCTCCGGCGTCGTGCCTCTGTTGCTCGGGGTCGGATTGCTGGTGTGGTCCATCCGCAAGCTGCGTCGCGGCACCGCGCAGCGGGCCGATGTGCAAAGGGACGCGGGACGCGCCGCGATTTCGAAAGTCTTCGGACACCCTCCGCGCAACCCATGAAGATCGACGTCAAGATTCTCGACGCGCGGCTGCGCGATCGGCTGCCGGAGTACGCGACCGCCGGGGCTGCAGGGCTGGACCTGCGCGCCTGTCTGGATTTGCCTCTGCAACTGGAGCCGGGGGCGACTCATCTGGTCAGAACCGGAATCGCCATTCATATCGCCGACCCCGGCTACGCGGCGCTGATCCTCCCGCGCTCCGGCCTCGGCCACAAGCACGGCATCGTGCTCGGCAATCTGGTCGGCCTGATCGACTCGGACTACCAGGGCGAGCTGATGGTCTCGACCTGGAATCGAGGCTCGATGCCATTCACTCTCAACCCGCTCGAGCGCCTCGCGCAGCTCGTCATCGTGCCGATCATGCAGGCGCACTTCAACGTCGTCGATGACTTCAGCACCTCGGATCGGGGCGCCGGCGGCTTCGGCAGCACCGGAAAGCATTGACGCCCTCCCGCCCCAGCGACGCTGAGGCGCCCGCGAAGTCAGCCTCGCGGTTGTCGCGCGGTGCCCGCGCGCTGCTCGCAATGTTCGGATGGCAGGTGCGCTTCGAGGGATTCCCGGGACCCAGGGGCGTTGCGATCGTCTATCCGCACACGTCCAACTGGGACTTTGTCATCGGACTACTGGCAAAGTGGACTATCGACCTGCCAATCCGCTGGGTCGGCAAGGAGTCGCTGTTCAGGGGATTCGCCGGTGCGACGCTGGGACGGCTGATGCGGCTATGGGGCGGACGGCCGGTCGATCGTCTTCACTCCAGTGGTGCCGTCGAACAGCTCGCGGCCCTGATGCAATCGGAACCCTGGTTCTGGCTGGGCATTTCACCCGAAGGTACGCGCAAGAAGACCGATCGCCTGCGCTCGGGCTTTTATCACCTCGCGCTGAAGCTCGACCTGCCGGTCGGCCTGGCCTACATCGACTACAGACGCCGCGAGATCGGGGTCACGCGCTTCGTTCAAATGAGTGGCGACCAGCCGCGCGACCTCGCCATGCTGCGCGACTACTACGCCGACAAGGTTGGTCGCCATCCTGAGCAGGCCAGCACGATCGCGTTCAAGTAGAAGGCGGCGCTGCGCGCCGCCAAGTAGTGCCGTTGTATTGCAGGCGGGCGACGGGCCGCCCGAAGCCCGCCTGCCTGATTAACTCCCCGCGAGCGCACGTGCGACCGCAACGCGGTCGCGTACGTGAGCGGCGGCTACGCCAGCATATCCGCCCAGATCGTCTGCGCCCAACCGTTGGCATAAGCGCCTTCAAGCGCCCACGACGCACGATCCTGAGAAGAAATGCCACCCGAGCCCGCCACGGCCTCCATTGTTTTCTTTTCCGGGACCCAGCGGTGCACGCTGGCGACGTGCACGGCATTCTTGTCGTCGATGAAGCTGTAGCAGGTGTTGGCCATCATCGGCGGCGTGACGGGGCGGCCATTAAGCAACTCGACGATCGCCGCCGCCGCCGCTTTCCCATGCTGGTTCGCCATATGGCCGGACTTTGGCATCGCCGGGGCCGACAGCGTGGAATCGCCAAGAACGTGCACGCCCTTGACCTTGATCGACTCGAGGGTAGTCCAGTCGACCTCGCACCAGCGGTTGTTCGCCGTGATCAGCCCGGCATCACGCGCGATGTTGGCGGCGCGCTGCGGCGGGATGAAGTTGACGACGTCGCCACGCACCTTGTCGCCGATCTCTGTGACCAGCGTTCCGCTCTTGACGTCGATTTCGGTGACCGGCGAGCCGACGCGGTAGTCGACGATGCCCTTGTAGTCCTCGCCGAACACGCGCGAGAAGAGCGGCTTCTTCGACACATAGTCGGGATTGGCGTCCAGCACGATCAGCTTGCTCCTCGGCTTGGCCTGCTTGAGGTACCAGGCGATCTGGCAGGCGCGCTCGTACGGCCCCGGCGGGCAGCGGTACGGCGCCAGGGGGATTGCCATCACGACGACGCCGCCATCCTTCAACTCGGTGAGCTGGCGGCGCAGCGCCACGGTCTGTGGCCCCGCTTTCCACGCGTGAAGCACCGTGCCTTCGGCGGCGGACGACCAGCCCTGAAGCTTGTCGTACATGAACTCAATGCCGGGCGAGACCACCAGTCGGTCGTAGGGCAACGTGCCGCCCGACGCCAGGCGGACCTGCTTCTTATCGGCGTCGATGGCGGACACGGTGTCACGCACGCGTTTGACGCCGTGCTTGTCGAGGCCGGCGTAGCTCACCGTGATGTCGGCCATCGTCCTTGAACCCGCCAGTACCAGGTTCGATATCGGGCAGGAGATGAAGGCTTCGTTCGGATCGACCAGGGTCACTTCGATCGTGCCTTCGGACCATAAGCGCAGGTACTTGGCGGTCGTGGCGCCTCCGTAGCCGGCGCCGACCACCACCACCTTGCCGATGGACTTCTTCTCGCTCATCGTGGCGCAGGCAGCGAGCGAGCCGGCGGCGGCGGTTGCCGACAGAACCTTGAGCAGATCGCGCCGGGAGAATTGCGTCGCGTTCATCCGTTTCCCCTCAGCGTGCGGCCGTCTGCCGCGAAAAGTGGTCCGCAATTGCCTCAATCTGCGGGTCGGTATAGCCCTTGGCGAGCTGATGCATGATCGTTGCCGGGCGCTTGCCATCGCGGAAGGCTCTCATCTGCTCCACGATGGTGGCCTTAGGCTGGCCGGCCAGGCTCGGCATCGCACCCTTGGCGTTACCCGTTGTGCCATGGCAATTGGCGCAATTGGCCGCGAGGTAGGCGGCATTCGCCGGTATCGCAGGACCTCCCTGGGCAAGGGCCGCGGTGGTCGCCAGCGGCCAGACGAGGGTTGTGACCCATCGTGTCATTTTCACTACTGTCTCCTCAAAAGAAAAAGCCCTCAGAGCCTTGAGAACTCTAAGGACCGACTATCCGGTACCTGGACCGACGGCGTCAACCGGCGGGAGAGCGGGGGATCGGCATATCAAAATGCCAGGGCGGCATGTCTCCGACCTGTTTACTCGGAAAGCACAGGTTCGCCCTGCTCCCGGCGCGGGGCGTCCCCGCTGTCCGAGGGCGGGAAGTCGAGCTTCACGTTGCCCTGGCTGTCCACGTCGACCTCAACACGGCCGCCACTCACCAGCTTGCCGAACAGCAGCTCGTCGGCGAGCGCCCGGCGAATCGTGTCCTGGATCAGCCGCGCCATTGGCCGCGCGCCCATCACCGGATCGAAACCTTTCTTTGCCAGGTGCGCGCGCAGAGCATCGGTGAAGATTATGTCGACCTTCTTCTCGTGCAGCTGGTCCTCGAGCTGCATCAGGAACTTGTCGACCACGCGCAGCACCACTTCTTCGTTGAGCGCCTTGAACGAGATGATGGCGTCCAGACGGTTGCGGAACTCCGGCGTGAACATGCGCTTGATATCGGCCATCTCGTCGCCGGCTTCGCGCGTGTTCGAGAAGCCAATGGCAGTCTTCTGAAGTGTCTCGGCGCCCGCATTGGTCGTCATCACGATGATCACATTGCGGAAATCCGCCTTGCGGCCGTTGTTGTCGGTCAGCGTGCCGTGATCCATCACCTGCAGCAGGATGTTGAAGATGTCCGGATGCGCCTTCTCGATCTCGTCGAGCAGCAGCACCGCGTGCGGCTTCTTGCTGATGGCTTCCGTCAGGAGCCCCCCTTGGTCGAAGCCGACGTAGCCCGGAGGCGCGCCGATCAGGCGACTGACGGCATGGCGCTCCATGTATTCGGACATGTCGAAGCGGATCAGCTCAATGCCCATCGTGAAGGCGAGCTGCTTGGCGACCTCGGTCTTGCCGACACCGGTCGGACCCGAGAAGAGGAACGAACCGATCGGCTTGTCCGGCCTGCCGAGTCCCGAGCGTGCCATCTTGATCGCAGCCGCAAGCGCCTCGATCGCCGGGTCCTGGCCGAACACGACGTTCTTGAGATTGCGGTCGAGGTTTTTCAACTGCGCGCGGTCGTCGCTCGATACGGTCTGCGGCGGGATGCGCGCGATCTTGGCGATGATCTCCTCGACCTCGTTCTTGCCGATCGTCTTCTTCTGCTTCGACTTCGGCAGGATGCGCTGCGCAGCGCCAGCCTCGTCGATGACGTCGATCGCCTTGTCCGGCAGGTGCCGGTCATTGATGAACTTGGCCGAGAGTTCCGCCGCCGCGGTGATGGCGCCGGACGAGTACTTGACGCCGTGGTGCTCCTCGAAGCGCGACTTCAGCCCCTTCAGGATCTCGATCGTCTGCTGTACCGTCGGCTCGTTGACGTCGATCTTCTGGAAGCGACGCGACAGCGCGTGGTCTTTTTCGAAGATGCCGCGGTATTCGTTGTAGGTGGTCGCGCCGATGCACTTGAGCGCACCGCTCGCGAGCGCCGGCTTCAGAAGGTTTGATGCGTCGAGCGTGCCACCCGAGGCGGAACCCGCACCGATCAGCGTGTGGATCTCGTCGATGAACAGCACCGCGTTGGAATTGGCTTTCAGCTGCTTGAGCACCGCCTTGAGGCGCTGCTCGAAGTCGCCGCGGTACTTGGTGCCGGCCAGCAGCGCGCCCATGTCGAGCGAGTAGACGTTCGACTTGTCGAGGATCTCGGGGACATCGCCCTTGACGATGCGCCAGGCGAGGCCCTCGGCGATCGCGGTCTTGCCCACTCCGGCTTCACCCACCAGCAGCGGATTGTTCTTGCGTCGGCGGCACAGGACCTGGATCACGCGCTCGACCTCGGGCTCGCGCCCGATCAGCGGATCGATCTTGCCTTCCTTGGCCAGCGCATTGAGATTCTGCGTGTACTGCTCGAGCGGCGACGGCTGGTCCTTGCCCTCGCCCTCTTGTTCCTGCTCGGCGGCGGGCTTCGCCTTTTCCTCGGCCTGCCCGGACTTCGTGATGCCGTGCGAGATGAAGTTGACGACATCGAGCCGCGTGACACCCTGCTGGTGCAGGTAATACACCGCGTGCGAATCCTTCTCGCCGAAGATCGCGACCAGCACGTTGGCGCCGGTGACTTCCTTCTTGCCATTGCTCGTGCTCTGCACGTGCATGATGGCGCGCTGGATCACGCGCTGGAAGCCGAGCGTGGGCTGCGTGTCGGCCTCGGAGTTCGGGGGCAGTATCGGCGTGTTGTCGGCGATGAAGTTCTGCAGGTTCTTGCGCAGGTCCTCGATGTTGCATGCGCATGCACGCAGGACTTCCGCTGCCGACGGATTGTCGAGTAGCGCGAGCAGCAGGTGCTCGACGGTTATGAATTCGTGCCGGGCCTGGCGCGCCTCGACAAAGGCCATGTGCAGGCTGACTTCGAGTTCCTGGGCGATCATGCTTCCTCCATCACGCACTGCAGCGGATGCTGGTGCTGGCGTGAATAACTGCAGACTTGCTCGACCTTGGTCGCGGCGATATCTCGTGGATAGACGCCACAGACGCCGCGTCCTTCGTGATGCACCTTCAGCATGATCTGGGTTGCCTGTTCTCTCCCTTTGCCGAAGAACTTCTGCAGGACTCCGACCACGAATTCCATCGGCGTGTAGTCGTCGTTCAGCAGGACCACCTGATACATGGGCGGCGGCTTGACGCGAGAAGCCTGCTTCTCGACGACCGCACCTTCGTCAATCCGCTCACTCATTGACCCGCATTCTAGGCAAACCGGTCTTGATTAACGGTATACAAAAAGCGTACCAATCATACGGTAAATCACCTTGCGCACAGACGGATGTACCGCCCTCACAACGCGATGTGGACATGCAACATAAGAGCGAAGTCGCGGCCTTCGGTTCCATCTGCACAGCGCCGCCGAGGGCGTGCTTGCCCGCCCTGGCGCGGTCGCCAGACGGCACCGGAAAGGGCTGGAATCCCGCGTCGGGGGCGTGCCCGCGACAACCGCTTGACCGACGCGGCTTTTGCTCGAACAATCGCTGCCGTCTGTTCCGGACATGCAGGTGTACGGGGCAGGCGCGCACCCGAAATGGAGCACGGGTGCGCGGATTCGGGGCAGCGTCGGCGGCAGCAATGACAACGGAGCCGCCCCTTCATACGTGGGAAGGATGAGGGTATGGCAACAGGAACGGTCAAGTGGTTCAACGACGCCAAGGGGTTCGGCTTCATCACGCCGGATGACGGGGGAGAGGACTTGTTTGCGCACTTCTCGGCGATCCAGATGAATGGCTTCAAGACACTGAAGGAAGGCCAGAAGGTGCAGTTCGAAGTCGTGCAGGGGCCGAAGGGCAAGCAGGCATCGAATATCACTGCCGCCGCCTGAACGGCAGCGCGCCGCTTACAGACCCCGCTGCGGCGGGGTTGTTTTATTGGTTGCGCCGCTCGTGTACGCGATCGGCTGCGCCGATCGCACGTGCACTCGCTCCGGTACGGTTCGCGCTTGCGCGAACCGCTCAAGACTGATTAGTCGGCTGCGCTCCGGAGCGGCCGCGCGCTCCGCCGACGTGCAACTGCACGGCACCTACCCTGCCCTCCGCCCGGCGGAAGAGGGTTGGCACCTCCTCCCTGCGCCCTCCTCGCCTGGCGAGGAGGGAAATGGCAATCCTGGCACTGCGAGGTGTGTCGCGGGGTGGAGTGCCCGCCCTTGTACTTCGGCGGAGCGCGCGGCCGCTCCGGAGCGCAGCCGACTGATCAGTCTTGAGCGGCTCTCCGCAAAGCGAGAGCCGTACCGCCGAGCGAGTGCACGTGCGACGCGCGCAGCGCGTCGCGTACACCCGAGCGACGCTCACATGTTGTCGATCATCACCTGCCCGAATCCGGAGCAGCTGACCTGGGTGGCGCCTTCCATCAGGCGCGCGAAGTCGTAGGTGACTTTCTTCGACAGGATCGAACGTTCCATCGACTTGATGACGAGGTCGGCCGCTTCGGTCCAGCCCATGTGACGCAGCATCATCTCGGCCGAGAGGATCTCCGAGCCGGGGTTGACGTAGTCCTTGCCAGCGTACTTCGGCGCCGTGCCATGCGTGGCCTCGAACATCGCGATGGAGTCGGACAGGTTCGCACCCGGCGCGATGCCGATGCCGCCGACCTGAGCGGCCAGCGCGTCCGAGATGTAGTCACCGTTGAGGTTCATCGTTGCGATGACGTCGTATTCGGCCGGCCGCAGCAGGATCTGCTGCAGGAACGCATCGGCGATGACGTCCTTGAGCACGATGTCGCCGTGCGGCGCCTTGATCTTCATCCACGGGCCACCGTCGAGCAACTCGGCCTTGAATTCCCGCTGGGCCAGCTCATAGCCCCATTTCGCGAAGGCGCCCTCGGTGAACTTCATGATGTTGCCCTTGTGCACGAACGTCAGGCTCTTGCGCCTGTTGTCGATGCAATACTGGAGCGCCTTGCGCACGAGCCGCTCGGTGCCTTCGCGCGAGATCGGCTTGATGCCGATGCCGGAAGTTGCCGGGAAACGGATCTTCTTGACGCCCATCTCGTCCTGCAGGAACTTGATGAGCTTCTTCGCTTTCTCGCTTTCCGCCTCGTACTCGATGCCGGCGTAGATGTCCTCCGAGTTCTCGCGGAAGATGACCATGTTGGTCTTCTCGGGCTCCTTTACGGGGCTCGGTACACCCTTGAAGTACTGGATCGGCCGCAGGCACACGTAGAGGTCGAGTTCCTGCCGTAGCGCGACGTTGATCGAGCGGATGCCGCCACCGACCGGGGTCGTCAGCGGCCCCTTGATCGACACGACGTAGTCGCGCAGCACCTTCAGCGTCTCTTCCGGCAACCAGACGTCCGGCCCGTAGACCTTGGTCGATTTCTCGCCGGCATAGATCTCCATCCAGACGATCTTCTTCTTGCCGCCGTAAGCCTTGGCGACCGCCGCGTCGACCACCTTGATCATCACCGGCGTGATGTCGACCCCGGTGCCGTCGCCCTCGATGTACGGAATGATCGGCTGGTCAGGAACACTCAGGCTGTAGTCCTTGTTGACGGTGATCTTCTGGCCGGTCGTGGGGACCTTGATGTGCGCGTACATGGCGTCTCCGGGCGGTGTTTTCTTATGAATGGCAGCGGCTCCGCACAACAACCATGGCTGGCCGCTTGCCTCGATAGCAGGGGGAAGAGTTTACTCGGGCCGACTCAGGCTGGACGATCCTGCACATGACGCGTGTCAACCGTACGCCTCGAATGCCCGTTAATTAGCCGACCATTTGGTCGGCCCTGCCTTTTTTCGTTCCTCGCCTGGCGCCGAGTAACTGGCGCCACCGCGGTAAAGTCACCCCAGCGATCCGACTCTTGAGTTGCGCGATGTCCGTGCCATCCACTTTGCTACGTCGTATCTTCACGCTGCTGCTTGGCGTCGCACTGGCAGGCAACGCCGTCGCCCAGTCGGGAGCGCAACCAACCCTGCCGACAGCGCGCCTCACCGCCGGCATGCACATCATCACGGCGGAACTCGCCACCACACCGCAAAGCCGCACGATCGGCATGATGTTTCGCGAGAAGACGGCGCCCAATCACGGGATGCTCTTTGTCTTCGAATACAAGGCCCAGCAGTGCTTCTGGATGCGCAACACCCCACTGCCATTGTCGATCGCGTTTATCGAGGACGACGGCACGATCCTCCAGATCAATGACATGGCGCCGAAGAACGAAACGTTGCACTGTTCGCAGCGCCCCGTCCGCTTTGCGCTCGAAATGGAACAAGGCTGGTTCGCGCGCAAGGGCCTGGCCGTGGGCGCGAAGCTTGGCGGCCTCCCGGCCTCCCGCTGAACAGGCCGCGCCATTGCCAACGGCCGCCCACCCGGCGGCCGTTGGCAATGGCGCGGCGCCTGACGGCGCGCGTCAGCCGAAATTGCGGGCCGCAAAGTCCCAGTTGACGAGCGACGTCAGGAACGTCTCGACGAACTTGGGGCGCGCATTGCGGTAGTCGATGTAATAGGCGTGTTCCCACACATCGATCGTCAGAAGCGGCTTGTCAGCCGTCGTCAGCGGCGTGGCGGCGTTGCTGGTGTTGACCAGATCGACCGAACCGTCGCCCTTCTTGACGAGCCAGGTCCAGCCCGAACCGAAGTTCCCGACTGCGCTCTTGGTGAAAGCTTCCCTGAACGCGGCGTAGGAACCCCACTTCTTCGAGATCGCCTGTCCCAGCGCACCGGACGGCTCGCCGCCGCCACCGGGCTTCATGCAGTTCCAGAAGAACGTGTGGTTCCACACCTGGGCCGCATTGTTGAACACACCACCTGACGACTTGCGGACGATGTCCTCGAGCGAACTCGCCTCGAACTCGGTGCCCTTGATCAGGTTGTTCAGGTTGGTGACATAGGCCTGATGATGCTTGCCGTAGTGGTACTCGAAGGTCTCCTTCGACATGTGAGGCGCGAGGGCATCGGTCGCGTAGGGAAGAGCCGGCAGCGTGTGTTCCATGAAGGGCCTCGGTTGCGTTCGGTGAAAAGCGAAATTCTATCGCTCTGCGCTCAGGCGACATCCTCATCGACCGGAGGGCCTTTACTGTCGAGCGTCTCGACCCGAACGCCGGCGGCGCCTCTGGCGAGCACGATCCGCAACGGGTCACCGCGGACGAGTGCCGCCACATCCGTCACAGCCCGTCCGTCCGCCGCGAGTGCGATCGCATAGCCTCGATCCAGCACGGCGCTCGGATTCAACGCCGCGAGCCGAGCGGCCAACGGTTCCAACCGTACAGCCCGCCCGGCGAGCAACGCTTTTCCCGCCGCCAGCAGCCGGCCGCGGCGCGAGGCCAGCACGTCGAACTGCAGCGATGGATGCGCACGCAGCCAGCGCGCCCGGCACGCTGCCACCTGCGCGCCTGCACCCCCGACGACGCGGGCAGCGGCGGCCGCGGCGCGCGACCGGAGGCCGGCCACGCGTGATTCGAGTCCAGCGATCGGCGCGCGCGGCACCGCCAGGCTCCGCTGCGCGAAATCGATGCGCTGTGCCGCATCCTGCAGGCGACCACGGAGCTGACGCGCCAGATGCTTCAGCTGCGACGCCAGTTCATCGTGCAGCGCCGCAGCCGCAGGCGCCACGAGTTCGGCGGCCGCGGTCGGCGTGGGCGCCCGCACGTCGGCCGCGAAATCGGCGATCGTGAAGTCGCTTTCGTGGCCGACGCCGACGACCACCGGAATTGGACAGGCGCGGATTGCGCGTGCGACGACCTCTTCATTAAAGGCCCAGAGGTCTTCGATCGATCCGCCGCCGCGCACCAGCAGAATCGCATCGACCTCAGAGCGTTCACCGACGCGCTCCAGCATCTGCGCGATGCGCGCACCCGCCTCGACACCCTGGACCGGCACCGGATACACGACCACGCGCACGTAGGGAGCCCGGCGTTGCAGAGCGCTGGCGACATCGCGCAGTGCAGCGGCCTGCAGCGATGTGACGACCCCGACGGCGCGCGGCAGGCGTGGCAGGGGGCGTTTGCGTCGGTCGTCGAACAGACCTTCCGCGGCAAGTCGTTGCTTGAGCTTCAGGAACTCCTCGTAGAGTCGCCCGAGCCCGGCGCGCTGCATGAACTCGACATTGAGCTGGAAGTCGCCACGCGCTTCGTACAGCGACACGATCGCGGTGGCCTCGACCGCGTCGCCCTCGCGCGGCTGCCAGCCGAGCAGACTGTTGCGTCCGCGGAACATGACACACCGCACTTGCGCGATGTCGTCCTTGAGGACGAAGTACCAGTGCCCGCTCGCCGCGCGCGTAAGGTTCGAAACCTCGCCCTGGACCCGCACCAGCGGGAAGCTGCGCTCCAGGAGGCCCGCAACGGCGCGGTTCAGCGCTGAAACCGTCAGCGGAGCCCGCGTCAATGCTGGATCCGGAAGCTCAGAGCCAAGCGCCATGCGGGTTTCCGGGCAAAAAATGTCCACAAAGCCTGTGGCGCCGTGCCGGTGCGACTTTTGCGCCTCGTACGAACGGGTGAGGGCCTGTACAAGCTCTTGATTTCGTGCCGCTTTTCCATCTGCTTACAGTGTGGGCACGGCTTGTAAAGTCCGTCGCGACAAGGGTTTAGCGTAGCGTGCAACAAGTTCTTCACATACTTATCCACAGGAACTGTGGAAACTTGCGATCCCCTCGGCACGCAACTACATTTCCCGCGATTCACGCGCGCCGTCACCGGAGTCAAACGAGTTGTTCGCCATCATTGTTGAGTTGGGCTGGCCCGTGTGGCCTCTGGTTCTCGCGTCCGTACTTGCCCTGGCGCTGATCATCGAAAGGACCGTCGCCCTTCGGCGTCCCCGCATCTTACCGAGCGGACTTCTCGAAGACGTCGTGGGCCTCGTCAAGAAGCAGTCCGTAACCCCCGACATCATCGGCAAGCTCGAACAGAATTCGCCGCTCGGTCGCGTCCTCGCGGCCGGCCTGCGCAACGACCGGGTACTGCGTGAAGGCGCGATCCAGCAGATCGAGGCCGCGGGCGCCGTCGTCGCCAACCGACTGACGAAGAACCTGACGTTGCTGGGATCGATCGGCTCGATCGCGCCGCTGCTGGGCCTGTTTGGCACGGTGGTCGGGATGATCCACATCTTCGCTTCGCAGCAGGCGGGATCGAGCCCGCAGGAACTGGCGCGCGGCATCTCGGTGGCGCTGTACTGCACCGCGATGGGCATCATCGTCGCCGTCCCGGCGGTGCTGGCGCACCGGTACTTCCGTCGCCTCGTCGAGGACTACCTGGTCGACATGGAGGAGCAGGCCGAGCGGTTGCTCGAATTCATCTACGGCGGACGAGGCCAGTAATGCGGTTTCGGCGCTCCTATGAGGAGGAACCGGAAGTCAACCTGATTCCGCTGATCGACGTCCTGCTCATCGTCCTGATCTTCCTGGCCGTCAGCACGACCTACTCGCGGTTTGCAGAGCTCAAGGTCCAGTTGCCGACCGCCGATGCGACCACGCCCGCCCCGCCGCCAAACGTGATCAACGTCGCCGTCACCGCGGACGGTCGCTATGCGCTGGAAAGGAACCTGTTGACCGCCACCAGTCCCGAGGGACTGGCATCCGAACTGACCAAAGCGGCGCAGAACCGGGAAGACACGCTGCTGGTCATCAATGCGGACGCGCAGTCGCCGCACCAGGCTGTCATCAGCGTGATGGAAGCCGCCCGAATGGCAGGCATCGTCCGCATCAGTTTCGCCACCCAGCGCGCCGCGGGACGTCGTTGATCGACCGCGGTGCCCGCTGACGCCTCCACGGAAGCCGCGGTCACCTCGGCCTGGCAGCGCCGCGGCCTGCTGGCCTGGCTGCTCAGTCCATTGGCACTGCTGCACGCCGGCATCCTGCTGCTGAGGCGAGCGGCCTACGCTGTTGGCCTGCTGCGCACCGAGCGCGTGGGCGTACCGGTTGTCGTCGTCGGCAACCTGTACGTCGGCGGCACCGGCAAGACGCCTCTCGCCATCGAGCTGGTACGCGCGCTGCAGCGGCACGGCTGGCACCCGGGCGTCGTGTCGAGAGGCTACGGCGGCTCGGCGCGCTCGCCACGCCTCGTCGACGCCGATGCGGCAGCCACCGAGGTCGGCGATGAACCATTGCTGATCGCGCGCTCGACGCAGGCACCGGTGGCCATCGGCTCCCGTCGGGTCGCAGCCGCGCGCCAACTGCTGCGGGCGCATTCCGACTGCGACGTCATCGTCGCCGATGACGGGCTGCAACACCTGCGCCTGGCGCGCGACGTGGAGATCGCACTGGTGGATGAGCGCGGCCTCGGCAACGGCTGGCTGCTGCCGGCCGGCCCGCTGCGCGAACCGGCCAGTCGGCTCGACAGCGTGGACGCGGTCGTCGTGCGGGGCGCTCCGACCGTGACGTGGAGGACCGCGAGCTTCGAAATGCAGACCCGCCTTGCCGATGAGGTACATCGACTCGGCGACCGCGCCCACACGATGCCGCTCGCAGAGCTGGCGCGCCGGCAAGCGACCGGCTCGCTGAGGATGACGGCCGCTGCCGGTATCGGCGTGCCCGAGCGCTTCTTCGCGATGCTGCGCGCCTCCGGCCTGGCCTTCGAACCGCTGCCCCTGCCTGACCACTACGACTTCCGGGACAACCCGTTCGCCGGGCTGCGCTCGCACCTCGTGCTGATCACCGAGAAGGACGCCGTAAAATGCGAACGCATCGAGCCCTTACGCAAGGATCCACGCATCTGGGTCGTGCCGCTCGCGGCGACAATCGAAGAGCGGCTGATCGATCTGGTCGTGACACGCCTGACTCCTCACCGAAAGACAGCGAATGGATCCTCGACTGCTTGACATCCTCGTCTGCCCGCTCTGCAAGGGGACGCTCGACTTCCACAAGGATGCCCAGGAACTCGTGTGCAAGGCCGATGCGTTGGCCTACCCGATCCGCGACGGCATACCGGTGATGCTCGAGTCCGAGGCACGCAAGGTCGAACCGGCAGAACTCGGGCGCTGAGCCCAGCCGGGCGCAAACGTGGCCGGATTCACCGTCATCATCCCGGCGCGACTGGCCTCCACGCGGCTTCCGCGCAAGCCGCTGGCCGACATCGCCGGCCTGCCCATGGTGGTCCGCGTCGCCCAATGCGCCCGCGCGAGCCGCGCGAGTCGCGTCGTCGTAGCGGCCGACAGTGACGAGATCGTCGACGCCTGCCGCAAGCACGGCGTCGAATCGCTGGCGACATCACCGGCTCATGCGACCGGCACCGACCGCCTGGCGGAAGCCGTCGCGATGCTCGCGCTGGCGTCGGACGAGGTCGTTGTCAATGTCCAGGGTGACGAGCCGCTGATCCCGCCTGCGGTCATCGACGCCGTGGCCGACCTGCTCGAGAGCAGCCCCGATTGCGCCATGGCCACCGCGGCACACCCGATCCTTGATGCCGCGGAGTTCTTCAACCCCAACGTCGTCAAGGTGGTCACCGACCGACGCGGTCAGGCACTTTACTTTTCCCGCGCGCCTATCCCGTGGGCACGCGATGCGTTCGACTCGGACCGGACCACGCTCCCATCGACGTTGGGCGCGCGCCGGCATGTTGGGCTGTACGCCTATCGGGTCGGATTCCTGGCGCAGTTTCCGAAGTTGCCCCCGGACGCCCTCGAGGAGTTCGAACGGCTCGAACAACTGAGGGCGCTGGCCCACGGCCATCGGATCGCCGTGCTCGGCCTGCAGGGCGCCCTGCCCCCGGGCGTCGACACGCCGACCGACCTCGAGAAGGTGCGTGCCCTGTTCGCCGCGCGGCGATAGACTCCGCCGCCTCGACTGAAGGAGACTTCCGATGAAGCGACTCGTCGCGACCATCCTGCTGGCCGCGCTGGCCACCGCCGGCGCCCAAGCCAAGACGCTGCGCTGGGCCTCGCAGGGCGACTACCAGACGGCCGATCCCTACTCGCAAAACGAACTGCTGACGAACCTCTTCGCGCAGCAGGTGCACGACACGCTGGTGATGCGCGACAAGGACATGAAGATTGTCCCTGGGCTCGCGGTCTCGTGGTCGCAGCTCAGTCCGACGACCTGGCGCTTCAATCTGCGCAAGGGCGTCAAATTTCACGACGGCGCGCCGTTCACCGCCGACGATGTCGTTTTCTCCTTCGAGCGCGCCAGCCATCCGAACTCGCAGATCCGGCAGTACGCGATCCCGTCCGGCAAACCGCGCAAGATCGACGACTACACCGTCGAGTTCGTGCAGGACAAGCCCAATCCGATCATGCTGGAGCACGTTGCCACAATCTTCTTGATGAACAAGGCCTGGGCCGAGAAGAACAAGGTCGAGCGGCCGCTGTCGTTCAAGGACCGCGAGGAGACCTATGCCGCGCGCAACGCCAACGGCACCGGGCCGTTCATGCTGGTTTCGCGCGAGCCTGGCGTGAAGAGCGTCCTTAAGAAGAATCCGGCGTGGTGGGGCACGGTGACGGGCAACATCGACGAAATCGTGTACTCGCCGATTGGCTCCGACGCAACGCGCATCGCCGCACTGCTGTCGGGCCAGGTCGACTTCATCCTCGACCCGCCGCCGCAGGACATCGCGCGCCTGAAGGCCAACAAGGACATCAAGGTGGTCGAAGGTCAGGAGAACCGGATCATTTTCTTCGGCTTCGACCAGAACCGCGACGAACTCCTCTACTCGAACGTCAAGGGCAAGAATCCGTTCAAGGACAAGCGTGTGCGGCAGGCGGTCTACCAGGCGATCGACATCGAGGCACTGAAGGGCAAGACGATGCGCGGCGCGGCGCTGCCCACCGGCGGCATCACGCCGTCAACCCTGCCGTCGACGCCTGAAATCGAGAAGCGCCGCCCGTACGATCCGGAGGCGGCGAAAAAGCTGCTGGCGGAAGCCGGCTACCCGAACGGCTTCGAGGTGACGCTGGACTGCCCGAACAACCGCTACATCAACGACGAGGAAATCTGTGTCGCGGTGGCGGCGATGCTGTCGCGCATCGGCATCCAGACCAAGGTCACCGCGCAGCCGCGCACCACTTACTTCCCGAAGCTCGAGAAGTTCGACACCAGCTTCTACATGCTCGGCTGGGGCGGCGCGATCACCGACGCGCAGACGATGCTGTCACCGGTGCTGCGCTCGAAGGACGACAAGACCGGCAACGGCAGCTTCAACTACGGCCGCTATGTCAACCCGAAGCTCGATGCATTGATCGACGCAGCCGCGGTGGAGACCGACTCGGCCAGGCGGCGTCAGATGATCACCGACGCACTGACCGAGCACAACGAACAGGTCCACCATGTCCCGCTGCACCGTCAGGTGATTCCCTGGGCGATGCGCAGCAACGTCCATGTGGTGCACCGGCCCGACAACTGGCTGATCGGCGAGTGGGTACGCATCGACTGACCTGACTCCGCCCGACGACGGGGCCGACTCCGGCCCCGTTTCTTCCGGCGTCCCGGCCAAGCATCGGCAGGTGGCCACCCGCGCTACTCAGGGCGCCTGCCAGCCTGATCCGGGTAGAATCCTGCGGTTTTAGCGCCGGGCAACGTTTCCGGTCGCCGCATAACAACGATGCAGTGCGGGCAGAGGACGGGGGATGCGACTGATATTGCTGGGACCGCCCGGGGCGGGCAAGGGCACGCAGGCCGCGTTTATCAAGGAACGCTTCGGCATTCCGCAGATTTCCACCGGTGACATGCTGCGCGCCGCCGTCAAGGCCGGCACGCCGCTTGGTATCGCGGCGAAGAAGGTGATGGACGCCGGTGGCCTGGTCTCCGATGACATCATCATCGGCCTGGTGAAGGATCGGCTGCAGCAGCCGGACACCGCCAACGGTTACCTCTTCGACGGCTTCCCGCGCACGATTCCGCAGGCCGATGCGATGAAGGCGGCCAACGTTGCGATCGACTACGTGCTCGAGATCGACGTACCCGACAGCGACATCATCGACCGTATGAGCGGACGCCGCGTGCATGTGGCCAGCGGCCGTACCTACCACGTGCGCTTCAATCCGCCGAAGGCGGAAGGCCGCGATGATGTCACCGGCGAACCCCTGATCCAGCGCGACGACGACCGCGAGGACACGGTGCGCAAGCGCCTCGAGGTCTATCACGCGCAGACGCGCGCCCTCGTGGAGTACTACTCGAAGCTGGCCGCCGCCGGGCAGCCTGGCGCACCGAAGTACCGCAGGATCTCGGGCGTCGGCCCGGTCGAAGAAATCCGGAGCCGCGCGTTCGACGCGCTCGCCTCGTAGCTTTCGCTTTGTACCTGATACCCAAGTTTCGATAAGGAGAACCTCATGTCTGCATTGGCACTCGCCCTGCTCTGCGGCCTCGCGGCCCTGGCCTTTGGCGCGTGGTCGATTACCTGGATCCTGAAGCAGCCCGCAGGTAATGCGCGCATGCAGGAAATCGCCGCCGCCGTGCAAACCGGCGCCCAGGCCTACCTCAACCGGCAGTACCGCACGATCGCCATCGTCGGTGTCGTGCTGGCAGTCATCATCGCGGTGGTGCCGCAGCTCGGGCTGTGGACCGCGATCGGCTTCGTGCTCGGTGCGGTGCTGTCCGGCCTCGCCGGCTATGTCGGCATGAACGTCTCGGTGCGTTCGAACGTCCGCACCGCGCAGGCGGCAACCCAGGGCCTGAACCCGGCGCTCAACATCGCGTTCCGTGGCGGCGCCATCACGGGGCTGCTGGTGGTCGGTCTCGGACTGATCGGCGTCGCCGGGTTCTACTGGGTTCTGACGAAGACCCACGCCACGGCCAACACGCGCGATCTGCTGCACCCGATGATCGGCTTCGCGTTCGGCGCGTCGCTGATCTCGATCTTCGCGCGACTCGGCGGCGGCATCTTCACCAAGGGCGCCGACGTTGGCGCTGATCTCGTCGGCAAGGTCGAAGCCGGCATCCCCGAAGACGACCCGCGCAATCCGGCGGTTATCGCCGACAACGTCGGTGACAATGTCGGCGACTGCGCAGGCATGGCAGCGGACCTCTTCGAAACATTCGCGGTCACCGTCATCGCGACGATGCTGATCGGCGGCCTGGTGTTCAAGGGCTCGGACGCCGGCATCCTTTATCCGCTGGTCATCTCCGGCGTCTCGATCCTGTCGTCGATCGTCGGTTGCTTCTTCGTCAAGGCACGCGACGGCGGCAAGATCATGAACGCGCTGTACCGGGGGCTGATCGTCGCCGGCGTGATCTCGCTGGTGCTGTTCTGGCCGGTGACGAGCTGGATGCTTGGGCCGGTTGCGGCTGGCGCCGGACTCACCGTGATGAACCTCTATCTCGCGGCCGTGGTCGGCCTGGTGCTGACCGCAGCGCTGGTCTACATCACTGAGTACTACACCGGCACGCAGTTCGCGCCGGTCAAGTACGTCGCCCAGGCCTCCACCACGGGGCACGCGACCAACATCATTGCCGGCATCGCGGTCTCGATGAAGGCCTGCGCCTGGCCGGTGATCGCGATCTGCGCCGCCATCCTCGCGTCCTACTGGCTCGCGGGCCTCTACGGCATCGCGGTCGCGGCAACGTCGATGCTGTCGATGACGGGCATCATCGTCGCGCTCGACGCCTATGGCCCGATCACCGACAACGCCGGCGGCATCGCCGAAATGGCGGACATGCCGAAGGAAGTGCGGGCCATTACCGACCCGCTGGACGCCGTTGGCAACACGACCAAAGCCGTCACCAAGGGCTACGCGATCGGCTCGGCCGCCCTGGCCGCGCTGGTGCTCTTTGCCGACTACACCGGCGGCCTGGAACAGGCCGGCATGAAGGTCACCTTCGACCTGTCGAACCACATGGTGATCATTGGCCTCTTCATCGGCGGCCTGATCCCGTTCCTGTTCGGCGCGATGGCGATGGAAGCGGTCGGCCGCGCGGCCGGCGCGGTGGTCAACGAAGTGCGGCGCCAGTTCCGCGAGATCCCGGGAATCATGGAATACAAGGCCAAGCCCGACTACAGCCGGGCGGTCGACATGCTCACCACCGCGGCGATCAAGGAAATGATGATCCCGTCGTTGCTGCCGGTGCTGGTGCCGATCGTCGTCGGCGTCATCCTCGGACCGGCGGCACTCGGTGGCGTGCTGATGGGCACTATCGTCACGGGACTCTTCGTCGCCATTTCTATGACGACCGGCGGCGGAGCGTGGGACAACGCCAAGAAGTACATCGAAGAGGGCCACCACGGCGGCAAGGGCTCGGACGCGCACAAGGCGGCTGTCACTGGTGACACTGTTGGCGACCCGTACAAGGACACCGCCGGCCCGGCGGTCAATCCGCTGATCAAGATCATCAACATCGTCGCGCTGCTGATCGTGCCGATCATCGCCACGATTCACGGCGGCAAACCGGCCCCGGCCGCTGCGGCGCCGGCACCGATCGTCACAGAAGTCGCCACCATCGCGGTGCCGGTCGTGGTCGTTGTCGGCGTACCGAGCCGCGTGCACTTCAATACCGGCTCGAACGACATTTCGAACGCCGGCAAGCTCATCCTCAGCGGCTATGCCAAGGCGCTGAAGGCCAACCCGGAGGCGAAGGTGGAGCTCTCCGGTTACGCCGACCCGACCGGAGACGCCACGAAGAACCTGGAACTGGCCAAGGCACGGGCCACGGTGGTGCGTGACTCACTGGTCGCCGACGGCGTCGCGGCCGAGCGCATCGCGCTGGTTAAGCCCACCGACGTCATCGTTGGGCAGGGCAACGACGCTGATGCGCGCCGCGTCGACATCATCCTGCGCTGAGAGGAGCCCGCATGTTCGACGAAGAAGACAGGGAAACCGGCTACGCACTGTTCCTGGCGATCGGGTTGGCGATCTTCGTATCGATCTTCACGATCGGTATAGCCGCCGGCACCGCCATCGGCCAGTTGGGCAAGAAGTCCGGCGCGTCCCCTGCGGCCACATTGCCGGTGGCCACAGCCACAGCCACGGCCGCATCATCGGCAGTGCCGGCCACCGCGCCGATGGCCAGGCTCTACTTCGAACTGGGCAAGGCGGAGTTGCCGGCTGATGCGCTGACGCAACTCGCGCCGCTCATTACCGCCGCCAGGGACACCAGCGCGGCGCGGTGGGTCATCTCGGGCTTCCACGATGCCAGCGGTGACGCGGCGGCCAATGCCGAACTCGCCAAGCACCGTGCCTTTGCCGTGCGCGACCTGCTCGTAACGGCCGGAGTCAGCGCCCAGGCGATCGAATTGTCAAAGCCGGCGGTCACGATGGGCGGCGCGGATCCGCGGGAGGCACGCCGCGTCGATGTGACGCTGCGCTGAGTACGGCAACGGCAACAACGGGCGGTCAGCAAGCGCTGCACCGCCCTTTTTTTGACCCGTCCATGATGGAACTCCGCACCGCCCTTCCTGCCGACATACCGGCGGTCCAGTCGATCTACGGCCATCATGTCCTGCACGGGCTCGGCACCTTCGAGACCGAGCCACCCAGCGTGGAAGAAATGCGGTCACGCCACGTGCAGATAGCGGCTGCAGGATTCCCGTACCTGGTCGCGGTCGACGCCGGGATAGTCGTCGGCTACGCGTACGCCAATCACTTCCGCACCCGCGCTGCCTATCGCTACACGGTCGAGGACTCGGTCTATGTCGCACCGACTGCCATGGCACGTGGCGTCGGCAAGGCGTTGCTGAATGAGCTCGTTGCCCGCTGCACGGCATTGGGCCTGCGCCAGATGCTCGCTGTCATCGGGGACGCCGGCAACGCCGGGTCGATCGGCGTGCACCGTGCCTGCGGCTTCGAGGACGCCGGCGTGCTGAAGGCGGTCGGACACAAGTTCGACCGCTGGGTGGACGTCGTCCTGATGCAGCGCGCACTGGCAAGCGACGACAGCGCGCCACGCTGAAGCCCCGGCTTGCCGGTCAGTCGCCGCGTACGTGCTTCAGGGCTTCGGCCGCAGACTCGTAGATGTGGGGCGCAACGCCTCGCCGCGTCAGGGCCTTGCCGAGCTTGGCCCGCAGGAACCCCGACGTGGTGTAGCGGCTGACACCGAAGTAGTACTGCTCCACCAGCTGGTGGACCATGGTCGCGTACTCGTCTGCGACCTCGGGCGCTAGGTCGAAGTTGTCGTAGTTGACGATGCCGTAGACCTTGTGTCCGATCTCGTCGAGCCGGCGCTTGATCTCGGCCAAAACGGCGGCCACATCGGCCGAGGTCCGCACCGACATCCGCTCGAAGTTGAGGAACAGCACGTTGTGCTCCTCGTCGTAGGACAGGCGCTGCGCGAGCGGAATCGCCAGCAACCGTTCGCGCAGGTTCATCGGCCCGTCGCCGAAGATCGCCGCGTCCATCGTCATCGGGTCGCGCAGCAATGATCGGCTTGAAGTCCATGCGCCCGAGGATGTCGCGTTCGATGTCCACGCCCGGCGCGATCTCGATCAACTCCAGACCCGCGTCGCCCAGCCGGAACACGCAGCGCTCGGTGATGTAGAGCGCCGGCTGGCCGCGGCGCCGCGCCTCGGCTCCGGAATACGTGCGGTGCTCGACCTGCCCGACGAATTTCTTCGGACCGATGTCATTCAGAAGTTTCAGTTTGCCGCCATCAATCCTGACCTGCAGGTCACCGGCCGTGAAGGTGCCGACAAAGACGACGCGCTTGGCCGACTGGGAAATGTTGATGAAGCCACCGGCGCCTGCCAACCTCGGCCCGAACTTGCTGACGTTGAGGTTGCCCTCGCGGTCAGCCTGCGCCAGGCCGAGGAACGCGAGGTCGAGCCCGCCGCCGTCGTAGAAGTCGAATTGGTACGGCTGGTCGATGATGGCCTGTGTGTTGACCGCCGCGCCGAAATTCAGGCCCGAGGCCGGAATGCCGCCGACCACGCCAGGCTCGGCCGTCAGCGTCAAGAGGTCGATGACCTTCTCTTCGGTCGCCACGCCGGCAACGCCCTCAGGCATGCCGATGCCGAGGTTGACGACGCTGTTGGCCTGCAGTTCGAGCGCGGCGCGGCGCGCGATGATCTTGCGCTCGCTCATTGGCATCGGCACCAGTGAGCTCACGGGCACGCGGATCTCTCCGGCGAAGCCCGGGTTGTACTGCTCGACGAAGGTCTGCATGTGGTACTCGGGCTTTTCCGCCACCACGATGCAGTCGACCAGCACACCCGGTATCTTGACGTGCCGCGGATTGAGCGAACCGCGCTCGGCGATGCGTTCAACCTGCACGATGACGATGCCGCCGGAGTTGCGCGCCGCCATCGCGATGGCGAGTCCTTCCAGCGTCAGCGCCTCGCGCTCCATCGTGATGTTGCCGTCCTGATCTGCGGTCGTGCCGCGCACGATTCCGACGTGGATCGGGAACGCCTTGTAGAACAGGTATTCCTGTCCGCCGACCGTCATCAGCTCGACGACGTCTTCGGTCGTGCGTTCGTTGATCTTGCCGCCGCCGTGACGCGGGTCGACAAAGGTGCCGAGCCCGATGCGCGACAGGTGTCCGGGCTTGCCGGCGGCGATGTCGCGGAAGAGATGAGTGATGACGCCCTGCGGCAGGTTGTAGGCCTCGATGCGGTTGGCGACCGCGAGTGCCTGCAGCTTGGGCACCAGCCCCCAGTGGCCGCCGATCACCCGTTTGACCAGGCCCGGATAGCCGAGATGGTTGAGCCCGCGCTCCTTGCCGTCGCCCTGCCCGGCCGCGTAGACCAGCGTCAAGCCCTCGGGCCGGCCGACTCCGTCCGGGTCTTTCTCGCTGGACTCAACGAAACGCTGCTCCAACGCGATTGCGATGTTCTCCGGAAAGCCAATGCCGACGAATCCGGTCGTGGCAATCGTGTCGCCATCGTGGATCAGCTGCACGGCTTCGCGTGCCGTGACGATCTTGCCCTTCTCGAAACTCCTGAGCCCCTGCAGCAGTTCGCGTCCACGCCTCATGGCGTCCCCTCCCGTGTTCCCCGTCCGTCCATCAGCGTCAGCGCGCCGGACTGCGCACTGTAGTCATCCGATTGGACTCTTGTCACGAAATGCCGCGTTAAGCAGAGTAAGGTGCACTTATCCGCTCGCTGTGACCATGCGAGGGTGCTTCATGCGTCTGTCCGGCCTCCGTTGCCTGCAAGCTGCGCCGCCGGCCCTCCTAGGGGCTGTCGCGATGGTCCTTGCCACGGCGGCATCGGCGCAGATGCGCATCGATGCGGTCCCGGAGTCCGTCCTGCGACCGTACTCGTCCCGCGACCTTGGCACCGCTCCCCTTTCCGACGCACCCATCCGCAGCGCGCATATGCTGCCCGCCGCCACGCCGCGATCGCGCGACTACAGCTGGCTGGGCGGGGCGCTGCAGGTCGAGTCGGCGCGCATGACAGGCGACGGACGGTATTCCCGTCCGAAAGTCATCATCGGCCTGCCGTCGGAGTCGATGAAGGGATGGATGAACTCAGCCGGCTTTTCAGCCGAGCAATGTCTGCTGCCGATGGTGCGGGCGCGGGCGCGTCTCAACGCCGAGGGCGAGGCCAGCGGAACGATGTGGCTTTACGCCCGCTGCACGTTCCAGTAGTCCGCGGCCGGGTGCGAACGCGCCCGCTCCTCTAAACTCCTCCGTTTCGAGCGGGGGAGCCACCATGCAGATCAGCAGTAACGTCTTCATCGTCACCGGCGGTGCATCCGGTCTCGGGGGCGCGACTTCGCGCATGCTGGCCGCGCAGGGTGGCAAGGTTGTCATCGCCGACGTCCAGGCCGACCGCGGCGAGGCGCTCGCGCGCGAACTCGGCGCCGCCACACGCTTCGTCAAATGCGATGTCTCCAGCGAAGCCGATGGCCGCGCCGCCGTCGAGGCGGCGATTGCCATGGGATCACTGCGGGGCCTCGTCAACTGCGCCGGCATCGCGATTGGCGAAAAGGTGGTCGGCAAGGAGGGGCCGCACGCGCTGGCGTCTTTTGCGCGTGTCATCGGTATCAACCTGATCGGCACCTTCAACATGATCCGTCTCGCCGCCGATGCCATGTCGAAGCAGGAGCCGACGGCCGAAGGCGAGCGCGGCGTACTGGTCAACACCGCCTCGGTCGCCGCGTTCGACGGCCAGATCGGACAAGCCGCCTATTCTGCTTCGAAGGGCGGCGTCGTCGGCATGACGCTGCCGATCGCGCGCGACCTCTCGCGCAGCGGAATCCGCTGCGTGACGATCGCCCCGGGCCTGTTCGCCACGCCGATGCTGCTCGGTATGCCGCAGGAGGTGCAGGACTCCTTAGGCAAGCAGGTGCCGTTTCCCTCGCGCCTGGGCAAGCCGGACGAATATGCGGCGCTGGTGCGCCACATCGTCGAGAACGTGATGCTCAATGGCGAAACGATCCGCCTCGACGGCGCGATCCGCTTGCAGCCGAAGTAAAGCGAGGAACATCGCCATGGTGCCAGCGATGTCCGCACTCTCACGCACCGGCGTTGCACTCGTCGTTGCGTTGCTCGCCGCCTGCGCGACGGGGCCGGACCGCCCCTCGCAGCCCGAGCAGTCGTCGGTCTTCCGCGCCGGGCTGGCGACGTCGACCGCGCAGCGGCATATGGCGGCGTCGGCGAATCCACTCGCAACCCAGGCCGGGCTCGAGGTACTGCGCGCCGGCGGCAGTGCGGTCGATGCGGCCATCACGATCCAGTTGATGCTGGCGCTGGTCGAACCGCAGAGTTCCGGGCTGGGTGGCGGCGCCTTCCTGATGCACTGGGACGGCCGGCAGGTCGTGGCCTTCGACGGTCGTGAGACCGCGCCCATGGCCGTCGATGAGCGTCTCTTTCTGGCGGCCGACAACAAGCCCATGGCCTTCTACGACGCTGTCGTCGGTGGGCGCGCCGTGGGCACACCGGGTGCAGTTCGACTGCTGGAAACCGCGCACCGTCGCTACGGCAAGTTGCCGTGGCCGCGCCTGTTCGAATCCGCCATCCGGTTATCGGAGCAGGGTTTCCCGCTGTCGCCGCGCCTGCACGGCCAACTCGCCGCCGAGAAATTCCTCAGGAACGACCGCGCGGCCGCCGCGTACTTCTACAACGCCGACGGCACGCCCAAGGCGATCGGCAGTCCGATCCGCAACCCCGATCTGGCCGCGACGCTGCGCGCACTCGCCGTCGGCGGTGCCGACGCGTTTTACTCGGGCCCGATCGCGGTTGACGTCGTGCAGGCGGTACGGACCCATCCGAACGCTGGCCAACTCGCGGTCTCGGACTTCGCCGCGTACCGGGTCCAGCAGCGCGATGCCATCTGCACCGACTACAAGGCGTGGCGGGTGTGCGGCATGCCGCCGCCCTCCTCCGGCGGCATCGCAGTGGCACAGATGCTGGGGATGCTTCACGCACCGGAACATCGCGGTCTTCCCGCCGGACGACGCGACGACGCTCGAGCCGCGCGCCGAGGCCGTGCATCTATTCTCCGAAGCAGGGCGGCTCGCCTTCGCCGACCGGGCGATCTACGTCGCAGACAGCGACTTCGTGCCGGTCAACGTCGCCGGTCTGCTCGACCCCGCGTACATGAAGCAGCGCGCGCAACTGATCGGACCGCGCAGCATGGGCACGGCGCCGCCGGGCCTGCCGCCAGGCAGCAGCGTTGCGTGGGCGCCTGATCCTTCACCGATGAAGGCAGCGACGTCGCATATCTCGGTCGTTGACGGCGACGGCAACGCGGTGTCGATGACGACGACGATCGAGGATGCCTTCGGCGCCCGAGTGATGGTGCGCGGATTCCTGCTGAACAACCAGCTGACGGACTTCTCATTCGTGCCGGTCGTCGATGGCAAGCCGGTGGCCAACCGCGTGCAGCCGGGCAAACGCCCGCGCAGCTCGATGGCTCCGACGCTGGTGTTCGATCGAGCCAGCGGCGCGCTGGTAGCGACGCTGGGCTCGCCGGGCGGATCGCAGATCATCGGCTACGTCGGCAAGACGCTGGTCGGCGTACTCGACTGGCACCTCGACATCCAGCAGGCGATCTCACTGCCGAATTTCGGTTCGCGCAACGGACCCACCGAGCTGGAGAAAGGGCGCTTCGGCGCCGGCGTTGTCGAAGCACTGAAAGCGCGCGGGCACGACATCCGCGAAATCGACATGGCAAGTGGCCTGCAGGGCATCGTTCGCGTGCGCCTGCCGGATGGCAGTCTCGGCTTGGGCCGGCGGTGCCGACCCGCGCCGCGAAGGTGTCGCGCTGGGCGACTGAATCGTCGGGTCACCGTACGTTGCTAGACTGGGCGTATTCCCCCAACCACCCACAGGACGACGCGCTATGACGATCAAGGTCGGAGACAAGCTGCCGGACGGCGAACTGCAGGAATTCATCGAGGTCGAGACCGCCGGCTGTTCGCTGGGTCCCAATACGTTCAAGGTCGGCGAACTGGTCAAGGGCAAGAAGATCGCCGTGTTCGGCCTGCCCGGCGCCTATACGCCGACATGTTCGGCCAAGCACGTACCCGGCTACGTCGCGTTGTACGAGCAGCTGAAGGCCAAGGGCGTCGACGAGATCTGGTGCATGTCGGTCAACGACGCGTTCGTCATGGGCGCCTGGGGCCGTGACCAGAAGGTCGGCGGAAAGGTGCGCATGATGGCCGACGGCTCGGCGGACTATACGAAGAAGCTCGGTCTCGAGCTCGACCTCACCGCGCGCGGCATGGGCGTGCGCTGCCAGCGGTTCTCGATGCTGGTCCAGGACGGCGTCGTCAAGTCGTTGAACATCGAAGGGCCCGGCAAGTTCGAGGTCAGCGACGCCGACACGATGCTCAAGCAGCTGGGTTGAGCGGGCACCAAAGGCGACATAACTCCGCCTGCGGGCGGCGTTGTTGTTTGTAGTGAGGTTTGCAGTGAGCGCGAACCGCGTCATTGCAACGGGGGGCCCGCACGGCAGCCGGCTGGCCAATGGCGGAACTGCGGGTCACGCGCGCCGCTCGGGCCGGAAATCGCGAATTCGAAAACCAAACACCAGCAGCACGATGAAATAGAGCGCGATCGCCGCGCCGATGACACCACCGAGCACGCCGGCACGCCACCACGGCGCCGACTGCAGCGCCGTCCAGTCGATATGGAGCTGCACCCACCCGAGCGCTGCGGCAAAAATCACCAGAGCCAGCGCAAGCCGCACCAGAAAGCGGCCCCATCCCGCCTGCGGCACATAGACGCCGCGCCGCCTCAGCCCGACGTAAAGCGCCAGCGCGTTGGCACACGCCCCCAGGCTGACGGACAACGCCAACCCGGCGTGTGCAAAGAACGGCACCAGAACAAGATTGGCGAGCTGCGTGGCAATCAGCACGACCACGGCGATCTTCACCGGCGTGCGGATGTCCTTCTGCGCATAGAAGCCCGGTGCCAGGATTTTCACGGCGATCAAGCCGATCAGTCCCACCGCGTAGCCGATCACGGCAAGCGAAGTCATGCGCACGTCTTGCGCGGTGAACTCACGCCCCTGGAACAGCACGGACACGATGCCGTCGGCGAGCAGGCCGAGTCCGAGCGCCGCCGGCAGTGCGAGCAGGAAGATCAGCCGCAGCCCCCAGTCGAGCAGCCTCGAATATTCATCGCTCCTGCCTTCGGCAAACGCGGCCGACAGGTTGGGCAGCAGCACGGTGCCGAGCGCCACCCCGAGCAGCGCGGTCGGAAACTCCATCAGGCGATCGGCGAATGCAAGCCAAGTCACACTGCCGGTCGTCAGGTGCGAGGCGATGTTGGTGTTGATGATGATGGACAGTTGCGCGACGGACACCGAGAAAATGGCGGGCACCATCAACCCGGCCACGCGCCGGACATCGGGATCCGCGAACGCCGCGCGCGGCGGGCCGATGCGCAGGTGCAGCCCCGCGCGGCGCAGCGCGGCCCATTGAAGTCCGAGTTGCAAGACGCCGCCGATCAACACGGCGAACGCCAGCGCCATGATCGGCTGGGCCAGCCGCGGGGCAAGCCACAGTGCGCAGCCGATGAAGGAGAGGTTCAGCAGCACCGGCGTGAACGCGGGGATTGCGAAGCGCCGGTAGGTATTCAGCACGCCGGCCGCCATCGCGACCAGCGACATGAAGAGGATGTACGGGAACATCCAGCGCGTCATCACGGTGGCCAGATCGAACGCGGTGGGATTGCGGGTCAGTCCGGAAGCGATCAGCCACACAAGCCATGGCGCGGCCAGAACGCCCACCACCGAGACGGCGAGCAGCACCCAGAAGAGCGCGCTCGCCACATGGCCGGCAAAGTTGAGCGTGCGTTCGGTGTCCCCCTTTGCGCGCACATCGGCCAGCATCGGCACGAACGCCTGCTGGAACGCGCCCTCGCCAAAGAGCCGGCGCAGAAGGTTGGGCAGGCGGAACGCCACGTTGAAGGCGTCGGTCTCCGCGCTCGCGCCGAACAGGCGCGAGATCAGCATGTCCCGGACAAGGCCGGTCACGCGCGACAGCAGGGTGAAGCTGCTGACCGTCGCCAGGGAGCGGAAGAGGTTCACTGCGGGAGATTGTGCCGTCGGCCGTGGCGGCACGTGCCGCCGGGCCCCGCCGTGCGTCCGGCGGAACGGAGAATTGTTTGTAAGGGGTTGATTTGATATAGTTTAGGGCTTTCCGCGCTGTGCGTGCCGCAAACGCCCGCGCGAAATCGAGGCAACTTGGAGCGCTGGCCAGCGGCACGGGCCGGCGCGATGGCCGCGAGACCGTGCAGGGTTGCTGCGGTTCGGCGGGAAGTTAGCAATATCGCAGGCGACGCAGCAGGCGAACTCACGACAGGAATTTTCATGGCGAACAGCAAACAAGCCCGCAAGCGGGCACGGCAGGACACAGCACGCAATGCTCAGAACGCCTCGCAGCGTTCGCGCTCGCGTACCGCAGTTAAGTCGGTCCGCAAGGCAATCGAAGCGGGTGACAAGAAGACCGCCCTGGAGACGCTGAGCAAGGCGACCAGCGTCATCGACTCGATCGCTGACAAGAACGTCATCCACAAGAACACCGCCGCCCGCAACAAGAGCCGCCTCGCCGCCGCCGTCAAGGCAATGGCGTAGTGGACGGGGCCGGCGTCCCGCCGGCCCGGTTGCCGCGCGGCAGACCTCTGCCGCGCTTTCCTGCCAATCAGTTCCCGGTCGCGCCACTGGCGGCCGGCGGCGCTCCAGGCTCGGGAAGCGAACAGCCTTCATACACCTGGAGGTCGTTGTCGCGGGCGAAGTTCATCACGAAGTCGAATGCCATGCGCTCGAGCGTACGCAGTCGTTCATCGACGACGACGCACTTGACGCCGCCCACCAGCGTGGGTCGCACGAAGGGCGAGTAGCCGATGTAGGCGTCACGGCCGCTCGCAATTCCGCCGGGCCGATAGCAGGACATCACACCACAAAGGCGTTCAGCCCAGTCACTCGGACGGAAGACACGGCCCGAGGAGGTCAGCCCGTGAATGAAGAACTCACGGGGCTTGGGTGCAGGGGGAACGGGCGGATTGGACACGGCAGGCCTCGTTCCGCCGCGCACTACTGCTACGCGGACGGAACAAGCCGCGAATTTTATCCGAGCCACTAAGACGAACTGGCAGCTGATTACAGGCTCCCTGGCAGGACGAATCGCCACGCCGGCGAGCCCGGCACAGCAGATGCGCAGTCAGCTTGCTTTTGCCGGGCAATTGCCGCATAAAGCGCCCCTTCCCCCTCGCTGGTCCGAGCGCCCGCATGTCCAAGCCCGTGTCCAAGGTGCTCGTCATCAACGACGAGCCGCTGATCCTGCGCGAGTTGCTCAAGGGTCTGAATGCCGCTGCACGATCGCTCGACAATCCGTTCGGCATCACCTTCATCGGTGCGCTGACCGCCAAGGAGGGCCTCGCGCTGATCGAGCGCGACGGGGATATCCAGACGGCCATCGTCGATGACAAGCTCTATGCCGTGCAGGACACGCGCAAGAGGCGCAATGGCGACAAGGCCGCGTCGCGCAACCTGCAGGTCTCGGCGCTGAAGCTGGTCCAGCGGATCACGGCGCTGCGGCCCGAACTCGACATCTACATCCTGATCGAGAAGGAAAAGGAAGACCAGGTTGTCGACGCGCTGTTCGCCGAAGCGGTCGACGGTTACTTCTACCGCGAGGAGCGCGACTACCGCGGCATCTACCGCATCCTGAATGCGCAGATTGCCGAGCGCGCGCGCACGCCGTTTTACGACGCTTTGAAGGCCTACGTCATGGCGGCCAAGGACGCATGGCACACGCCGGGGCATTCGAGCGGCGACTCGATGCGCGGCAGCCCCTGGGTCAACGAGTTCTACGACTTCATGGGCGAGCACGTGTTCGACGCCGACCTCTCGGTCTCGGTCAAGGCGCTCGATTCTCTGATGGAGCCGACCGGCGTCATTGCCGAGGCACAGCAGATGGCGGCGAAGGCCTTCGGCGCCCGCCGCACATTTTTCGCAACCAACGGCACGTCGACCGCCAACAAGGTGATCCTGCAGACGCTGATCGCGCCCGGCGAAAAGCTGCTGCTCGACCGCAACTGCCACAAGTCCGTGCACCACGGCGTCGTGCTGTCGGGAGCGCGCCCGGTTTATCTCGACTCGTCGGTCAATCGCAAGTACGGCGTGTTCGGACCGGTGCCGAAGAAAACCATCCTGAAGGCGATCGCGGAGCATCCCGATGCGGAGTTGCTCGTATTGACCTCCTGCACCTACGACGGCCTGCGCTACGACCTGCCGCCGATCGTCGAGGCCGCACACACACAGGGCATCAAGGTGCTGATCGACGAGGCCTGGTACGCGCACGCGCGCTTCCACCCGGCGCTGCGGCCGACCGCGCTCGAAGCGGGCGCCGACTATGCGACGCAGTCCGCGCACAAGACATTGTCGGCGCTCTCGCAGGCAGCCTACATTCACGTCAACGACCCGACGTTCAACGAGCACATCTTCCGCGAGAACTTCAACATGCATACATCGACCAGCCCGATGTACAGCATGATCGCGAGCCTCGATGTCAGCCGCAAGCAGGCGGTGCTCGAGGGCTACAAGCTGCTGCAACGGACGCTGATGCTGGCCGACGAGCTGCGCGAGCAGATCAACTCGACCGGCGTGTTCCGCGTGCTCGAGCTCGACGACCTGCTGCCCGAAGAAGTGCGCGACGACGGCATTCGGCTGGACCCGACCAAGGTCACGGTCGACATCTCATCGTGCGGGATGACGGTCGACGACCTACAGAACGAACTTTTCACCCGCTTCAACATCACCGTGGAGAAGTCCACCTTCAACACGCTGACGCTGCTGTTGACGGTCGGCACCACGCGCTCGAAGTGTTCGCGCCTGTACGATGCCCTGATGCGGATCGCGCGTGAGAAGCGCGCCCCGCGCCGGCTGTATCGCACGCCGGACCTCCCACCCTTCACCGAACTGGTCGTGCTGCCGCGCGACGCCTACTACGCCACGGGCGAACTGGTGCCACTGCTCGACGAGAACGACCAGCTCAACGGCAAGCTGGCCGGCCGGATCAGCTGCGACCAGATCGTGCCGTACCCGCCCGGCATCCCGGTGCTGGTGCCCGGCCAGCGCATTACCGCCAACATCGTCGACTATCTCGTGCGCTACCTGCGCGTGCAGAACAAGGTCGAATTGCACGGCGTCGTGTACCAGGGCTACGTTCCGTCGATCCGCGTCCTGGCAGACGCCGAGGAACAAAAGCTGATGCACCTGTCCACGGGCAAACGGCGCAGGCGCGCCGCCTGAGAGTGCTCAGGCCGCCTCGCGCAGCGCGTCGACGACGAGCTGCGCGCCCTTTTCCGCGACCATCAGTGTCGGCGCGTTGGTATTTCCGGAGGTGATCGTCGGCATGATCGAGGCGTCGATCACGCGCAGGCCCCCGATCCCGTGCACGCGCAATGCGCTGTCGACCACCGCCGACGGGTCGGCCGCCGGGCCCATCTTGGCGGTTCCGACCGGGTGAAAAATCGTCGTTCCGATCTCTCCGGCGGCGCGCGCCAGCGCGGCGTCACTTTCGTGGTCGGGCCCCGGCAGGAACTCCCGTGGCCGATAGCGCGCCAGCGCTGAGGATCCGACAATGCGGCGGGTCAGGCGCAGCGCGGCGACGGCCACCTGCCGATCCTCCTCCGTGGCGAGATAGTTCGGCGCAATCTTCGGTGCGTCCGATGGATCGGCCGAGCGCGCGGTGATCGACCCGCGCGACGTGGGCCGCAGGTTGCACACCGACGCGGTGAACGCCGGGAACGGATGCAGCGGCTCGCCGAACTTCTCCAGCGACAGCGGCTGCACGTGGTACTCGACGTTCGGGCGCGGCTGCCGCGGGTCCGATTTCGCGAAGGCGCCCAATTGGCTCGGACTCATCGTCAGCGGTCCGCTTCGGGTGAATAGATACTGAAGCCCCATGCCGAGCTTCGCGAGCGGATTGTTCGCCAGCGTGTTGAGCGTTCTCACGCCCTGCACCTTGAACGCCATGCGCAACTGCAGGTGATCCTGCAAGTTGGCGCCGACACCCCGCAGGTCGTGCAGCACCGGCATGCCGAGCGACTGCAGCAGCGCCCCCGGCCCGATGCCAGACAGCTGCAGCAACTGCGGCGAGGCGACCGCCCCGGCGGCGAGTATCACCTCCCGCCGCGCGGCGATACGCACCGGGTGCCCGCCACGCGCGACATGGACGCCGGTGCAGCGGCGCCCGCTAAAGGCAAGGCGCTCGGCCCGCGTGTCGGTCAGCACCGTCAGGTTCGGGCGGCCCTGCACCGGCCGCAGGAAAGCCCGAGCCGTATTCCAACGCACACCCCGCCGCTGGTTGACATCGAAATAGCCGCAGCCGAAATTGTCGCCGCGGTTGAAGTCGTCGCTGGGCGGGATGCCCTGCTCAGCGGCCGCCGCGCGAAACGCATCGAGGATGTCCCACCGGACGCGCGGCTTCTCGATGCGCCATTCACGCCCGGCACCGTGCAGGGCATCCGCCCCTGCGTAGAAGTCTTCGTGCTGCAGGAAGTGCGGCAGGACGTCGTTCCAGCCCCAGCCGGGGTTGATGCCGAAACCGTCGCCGTCGCGCCAGCCGTCGTAGTCCTCGCGCTGACCGCGCATGTAGATCATGCCGTTGATCGACGAGCACCCGCCCAGCACCTTGCCGCGCGGATATCGGATCGAACGACCATTCAATCCCGCCTCCGGCTCGGTGGAAAAGCACCAGTCGGTGCGCGGATTGCCGATGCAGTACAGGTATCCAACCGGAACCCGGACCCAGATGTAGTCGTCGCTGCCGCCGGCCTCGAGCAGCGCCACCCGACACTGCGGGTCCGCCGAAAGCCGGTTTGCCAGCAGGCAGCCGGCCGTGCCGGCGCCGATGATGACGACGTCGACCTCGCTGGACCGTTCAGGAATGCCACTCATGGTTGCGCGTGACGCCATTTCCCTATAATCGTGCAAACGCGGCTGCCGAACTCCAGCGCCGCGTTTTTTCTTTCCGCCATCGCCCGGAGCGCACCATGACGCACCTGATGAACACCTACAACCGGCTGCCAGTCGCGTTCACGCACGGCCGCGGGGCGTGGCTCACCGACGAACAGGGCAAAGAATATCTCGACGCGCTGGCGGGCATTGCGGTCAACGGGCTGGGACATGCCCATCCGCGCCTGGTCGCCGCGCTCAGTGAACAGGTCGGCCGGCTGATCCACACGTCGAATGTCTACCGTGTTCGTGAGCAGGAGGCGCTCGCCGATCGCCTGTGCGAACTCTCCGGAATGCAGGAGGTGTTCTTCGGCAACTCGGGCTCGGAGGCCAACGAAGGCGCGTTGAAGCTGGTTCGCCTGTACGGCCACAAGAACGCCGAACCGGCGGCGCAGACGATCGTCATGGAACGCGCCTGGCATGGGCGCACCCTCGCCACGCTGGCCGCCACCGGCAGCGAGAAGGCACGCAAGGGCTTCGATCCGCTGCCCAGCGGCTTCATCCACGTGCCGTACAACGACCTTTCCGCGGTCGAGCGTGCCGCGGCGGCCGATCCGCGCGTGAGGGCCGTGTGGCTCGAGGTGCTGCAGGGAGAAGGCGGCATCCAGGTCGCCGATGTCGAGTATGTGCGCAGGCTGCGCCGGCTGTGCGACGAGCGCGGCTGGCTGCTGATGATCGACGAAGTGCAAAGCGGCATCGGCCGCACGGGCAAGTGGTTTGCCTACCAGTGGGCCGACATCCGACCCGACGTCATCACGCTCGCAAAGGGCCTGGGCTCCGGTGTACCGATTGGCGCGCTGCTGGCTGGTGGGCGCGCCGCCGGCGTGTTCGGGCCCGGACAACACGGAACGACGTTCGGCGGCGGACCGCTGGCCATGCGCGCCGGCCTCGAGACACTCGCGATCATCGAGAGCGAGGGCCTGATGGCGAACGCCTTCGCGCAGGGCGAGCGCATCCGCTCGGGCCTCACGCGCGAACTCGCCGCAGTCAGTGGCGTGAAGGACATCCGCGGCATGGGGCTGATGTGCGGTGTCGAGCTCGACCGCCCCTGCGGCGAACTGGTCAAGCAGGCGCTGGCGGCCGGCCTGCTGATCAACGTCACGCAGGACACGGTGGTCCGGCTGCTGCCGCCGCTGATCCTCTCGTCGGCCGAGGCGGACCAGATCGTGGCGCGGCTGGCGCCGGTCATTCGCGCCTTCCTGTCTCCGGCGGCACGCGCCGCCTGACGCCATGACGGCCCCGATCCGCCACTTCCTGCAACTCGCGGACTTCGCGCGCGATGAGCTGGAGTGGGTGTTCGAGCGCACGCGCGTCATCAAGGAGCGCTTCAAGCGCTACGAGTTCTACCAGCCGCTGCGCGACCGAACGCTGGCGATGGTGTTCGAGAAGGCCTCGACACGTACCCGCGTCTCGTTCGAGGCCGGGATGTACCAGATGGGGGGCTCGGTCATCCACATCACGACGGGAGACTCCCAGCTGGGGCGCGCCGAGCCGATCGAGGACACCGCGCGCGTCATTTCGCGCATGGTTGACCTCGTGATGATCCGCACCTACGAGCAGGCGAAGCTCGCGCGCTTTGCGGCGCATTCGCGCGTTCCGGTCATCAATGGCCTGACCAACGAGTTTCATCCATGCCAGATCCTGGCGGACATCTTCACGTATCTCGAGCACCGCGGCCCGATCGCCGGACGCACCGTCGCGTGGATCGGCGATGCCAACAACATGGCCTACACGTGGTTCCAGGCCGCGCAGCTGCTCGGCTTCAAGGTCAACGTATCGACGCCGCCCGGCTACTCGCTTGACCCACAGCACGCACCCGCGGGGCCGCACCTCACCGTCTTTACCGATCCACTGGACGCTGCACGCGGCGCCGACCTCGTGACGACCGACGTCTGGACCAGCATGGGCTTCGAAGCGGAAAACGAATCACGCCGCCGCGCCTTCGCCGACTGGCGCGTCGACGAGGCGATGATGCGCAGTGCGCAGCCCGATGCGATCTTCATGCACTGCCTTCCGGCGCATCGCGGCGAGGAAGTCACCGCCGCCGTGCTCGATGGGCCGCAGTCCGTCGTCTGGGACGAGGCAGAGAACCGCCTGCACGTGCAGAAGGCCCTGATGGAATACCTGCTGCTGGGCCGCGAGGTCGAGTAGCACACCGAATCCCGCGCGCCGCCGGCGCGCCTCTGCAAGCTGCCCACCATGTCAACCATCCTTCAAAGCCTGCCCACCGGTCAGCGAGTCGGCATTGCATTTTCCGGCGGGCTCGACACCAGCGCAGCGCTGCTGTGGATGCGCCAGAAGGGCGCGATTCCGTGCGCGTACACCGCCAACCTCGGCCAGCCCGACGAGCCCGACTACGACGAGATCCCGCGCAAGGCGCTGCTGTACGGTGCCGAGAAGGCGCGCCTGGTCGACTGCCGCGCACAGCTCGTCTCCGAGGGCATCATGGCCCTGCAGTGCGGAGCGTTTCACATCTCGACCGCGGGACTCACCTACTTCAACACAACTCCGATCGGGCGCGCCGTGACCGGCACGCTGCTCGTCATGGCGATGAAGGAAGACGACGTCCACATCTGGGGCGACGGCAGCACGTACAAGGGCAACGACATCGAGCGCTTCTACCGCTACGGGCTGCTCGCCAATCCGTCGCTCAAGATCTACAAGCCCTGGCTCGACCAGACCTTCATCGACGATCTCGGCGGCCGCGCCGAGATGTCCGAGTTCATGAAGCAGGCCGGATTCGCCTACAAGATGTCGGCCGAGAAGGCGTACTCGACGGATTCGAACATGCTCGGCGCCACGCATGAGGCCAAGGATCTCGAATACCTGTCGAGCGGCATCCGCATCGTGCAGCCGATCATGGGCGTGGCCTTCTGGCGCGACGAGGTGGACATCCAGCGCGAGGAGGTCGCCGTCCGCTTCGACGAAGGCCGCCCGGTCGCGCTCAACGGCATCGAATTCGCCGACCCGGTCGAGCTGCTGCTGGAAGCCAACCGCATCGGCGGCCGCCACGGACTCGGCATGTCGGACCAGATTGAAAACCGCATCATCGAAGCCAAGAGCCGCGGCATTTACGAGGCGCCGGGACTTGCCCTCCTCTTCATCGCGTACGAGCGGCTCATCACCGGTATTCACAATGAAGACACGATCGAGCAGTACCGCGACAACGGCCGCAAGCTCGGGCGGCTGCTGTACCAGGGCCGCTGGTTCGACCCACAGGCGATCATGCTGCGCGAGAGCGCGCAGCGCTGGGTCGCGCGCGCAGTCACGGGCGAAGTGACGATCGAGCTGCGACGCGGCAACGACTACTCGATCCTGAACACCGAGTCGCCCAACCTCACCTACAAGCCCGAGCGGCTGACGATGGAAAAGGGCGAGTCGATGTTCTCGCCCGCCGACCGCATCGGTCAACTGACAATGCGCAACCTCGACATCGCCGACACGCGCGAAAAGCTGCTGGGCTATGCGAAGTCCGGGCTGCTATCCGGGCCCTCGGGAACCGCGTTGCCGCAGCTGACCGAGGATCGGAAGAAGAAATAGCCCCGGCAGGGCGGCGAGTTCCGGCGGTCGACAATACTTTTGGATGAGTGCACCGCGCCGCGATCGGTGCGACAGTGGAGTCGTTCGTGGGCGCCGGTGCTCTGCGCGTTCTCCTCACCGCAAGCGAGCTCTCCGACCGGCGACCACGACACGTGCGTTGATCGCAGCGAAATTTGGCCCGCACTGCGGGCCTCTTTTTTTGGCGTGCCCGCTACACGATGACCGGTTCGGGCTCGAGCGCAACGTCGAACTTCTGTCGAACGCGGTCCTGCACTTCACGGGCCAAGGCGAGGATCTCGGCGCCGGTGGCGCCGCCCCGGTTCACCAGGACCAGCGCCTGCCGCTCGTAGACCGCGGCCCGCCCGCGCGCATAGCCCTTGAGCCCACACGCGTCGATCAGCCAGCCGGCGGCAAGCTTGCAACGGGCCCCGCCGAGTTCGTAGCTCACAAGCGACGGAAACTTCTCGCGCAGGCGATCGCGCGTGGCCCGGGGCACCACCGGATTCTTGAAGAAGCTGCCGGCATTGCCGATCACGACCGGGTCGGGCAACTTGCGCCGGCGTATCGCAACTACGGCCTCGAAGACATCGCGCGGCTGCGGTCGTGCGCATCCCCGCGACTTCAGTTCGTGCTCGACATCGGCGTAGCCAATGACCGGCGTCCACTCCACGGGCAACGCCAGCGTGACGCTCAACACGACATAGCGCCCCGGCACCTGCTTGAACACGCTGTCGCGATAGCCGAAGCGACACTGCTCGGCATCGAGCACGACGCGCTCGCCGCAGGTCATGTCATAGGCCTCGAGCGACTCGTAGCGCTCGGCCAGTTCCAGGCCGTAGGCGCCGATGTTCTGGATCGGTGCGGCGCCGACCGAGCCCGGGATCAGTGCGAGGTTCTCGAGTCCGGCCAGCGACTCGTCGAGCAACCGCTCAACCACGGCATGCCAGTTCTCGCCGGCACCGACGCGCACGAGATGCCGGCCGCCCTCCTCGCCGAGCCGCTCGACGCCCGTGATCTCCATCCTGACGACCAGTCCCTCGAAGTCACGGGTGAAGAGCACGTTGCTGCCACCTCCGAGAATGAGCCGCGGCAGTGACCTCAGATCGGGATCGGTCAGCAGTTCTGCCAGCTGCTCCGCGCGCCGGACGCGCGCAAAGCGCGCCGCACGCGCGTCGACACCGAAGGTGTTGCAGGCCGCCAGGCTGACATTGCTTTCGACGTTTACGGGCATCGGTCGATTGTAGGGGCGAGCGCCTAGACTTCCGCTGCCCGAAACTTCCCAAGCTTCATGGAGATGCCCCATGCCGTCATTCGACGCCGTCTGCAAACCGAACATGGTCGAAGTCCGCAATGCGGTCGAGCAGGCCAACAAGGAGATCACCAATCGCTTCGACTTCAAGGGCTCCGACGCGCGCATCGAGTCCAAGGACTTCGAGCTGACCGCGTTCGCTGACGATGACTTCAAGCTGGGCCAGGTGCGGGACGTCCTGACCACGAAAATGGCCAAGCGCGGCGTCGACGTGCGCATGCTCGACCTCGGCAAGCCGGAAAAGATCTCCGGTGACAAGCTGAAGCAGTCGATCAAGGTTCGCAACGGCATCGAGTCCACGCTCGCCAAGAAGATGGTCGGCCTCATTAAGGAGAGCAAGCTCAAAGTGAGCGGCAGCATCCAGGGCGACGCCGTGCGCGTGACGGGCGCGAAGCGCGACACGTTGCAGGAGGTCATCGCGCTGCTGCGTGCGCAGATCACCGAAGTCCCGCTCACGTTCGAGAATTTTCGCGAGTAAGCTCTTGCGACTCGGGGATTGACCGCTCATCGCTCACGGCCGACCTGCCGGAACGGCAGTCATGGGTTCCGCTCCCGTCGGGCGCCGGTCGCGGGCCATTCGCTCGGCTCGGGCTTGCATCACGGCCCGCTTGCGCCAGACTTCGTGTCGAAATCGTTGGGCATGTGAATCTTCGGACCCTCCGAACGTCGGTTTGGGCTTGTCATCCGAACGGATGGGCTTTACCCTAAACGCGGTATGAGAACGACACCTTCCCGGTTCAGCACCTATGTCGGCTCCGTTGACGCGCGGCTCGATGGAGCCCGTCGCGCGCCGTCGTCTGCAGATACGTCGGTGATCGAGGAGCGCTACCCGGCTGTCGTGCGCGCCCTGACGCTGCTCTGGGGTTACCCGGAGATGAACCAGTACTTCGAAAAGGCCTGGACCGGACAGGACCCCAGCTTCGGCCAGCTCGAACCGGAGGCGATGGCGGAACTGATGATGTTGGCGGCCATTCACCAACGCATTTGTCCTTACCGTCCCGCCAAGAAGGTGGAAGAGCTCTACGGTGGCGGCCGCTGGGCCGACACCTGGCAGCCCGCACGCCTGCGCCGCTGAACGCCGCGGCCTTCCCTCAGCTGCGCACGCCGCGCAGCCAACGGTCGTACAGATGAGCCGCCGCCATGCGAAGCATGCGGGCGGCACGCTGCTCAACCTCCTCGACCATCTCCTGCGGTGACTGCACGGCCGGACCGCCCGTGCGCGCCCTTTCACGTTCGTACTCGCGCGCAGCCATGGGGTCCGCAGCCCAGCTGCGCACGAGTTCGGGCGTCATCTCGATGTGGAACTGCATGCCGACATGGTCGTAGCCCGGCCGCGGCAATACGAACGCCTGGTTCGCGCACCAGGTTCCAGTGAGGAACCGGCGGCCACGAGGCGGGATATCAAAAGTGTCGCCGTGCCAGTGGAAGAGCTGGACGGTGACCGGCCCTTCTTCGCCCAGCCATTCGCGCGCTAGCGCCGCATCGTCGACCGCGACGGGCGACCAGCCCATCTCCAGGTGCGGCGCGCGAGTGACCTCGGCACCGAAGGCCCGGGCGAGCAGCTGCCCGCCCAGGCAATGGCCGATGATCGGAATGCCCCGCGCATCCGCGTCGCGCAGGAATGCGATCTCGTCCGCAATCCACAGCAGCGGATCATTGACGCTCATGTTGCCGCCGAGGGAGCAGACCCCGGCGAACGAGGCCGCCGAGCTCGGCAACGCGGCACCCGAGTCGATGCGGATCACCTCGTAATTCCGCCCCCGAGCCTGCAAGTGCTGTTCGAAGTTGCCGGGCCCGACGTCGGCCTCGTGCTGCACGATGGCGATCGGCTTCATGCGTCGCCGGGATGCCGCGTCAGGCGACCGAACGGGTGTGATGCTTGACGATGGCGCCGAAGCGCTTGCGGATCGCGGCCGCAATGCCGGTTACATCAAGGCCGCATTCCTTTAGCAGCAACGCGGTGTCGCCGTGGTCGACGAAACGATCGGGCAGCCCAAGCTGCAGCACCGGGATCTTGAGGTCGGACTCCGCCAGCGCCTCGAGCACGGCGCTGCCGGCCCCGCCTTGTACCGCGTTTTCCTCCAGCGTCACCAGCGCGTCGTGTGATCGCGCGAGCTGCAGTACCAGCGCGCCATCGAGCGGCTTGACGAATCGCATGTCGGCCACCGACGCGTCGAACTCCGCGGCCGCGGCCAGTGCCGGCGCCACCATCGACCCGAAGGCCAGCAGCGCAATTCGGTGGCCGCTACGCGCCCTGGATGAACGCCGCAACACGCCCCGGCCCAGCGGCAGGCTCGCCATTTCCTGCTGGACCGCTGCGCCCGTCCCGGCACCGCGCGGGTAGCGCACGGCCGCGGGCCCGTCAAGCTGCAGCGCCGTGTACAGCATCTGGCGGCATTCGTTCTCGTCCGACGGCGTCATCACGACCATGTTCGGGATGCAGCGCAGGAACGACAAATCGAACGCGCCGTGGTGCGTGGCGCCATCGGCGCCCACGAGACCGCCGCGGTCGAGCGCGAACACGACCGGCAGGTTCTGCAGCGCCACGTCGTGTATCAGCTGGTCATAGGCGCGCTGCAGGAACGTCGAGTAGATCGCTACCACCGGCTTCATGCCGTCGCACGCCAGGCCGGCCGCGAAGGTCACCGCGTGCTGCTCGGCAATGCCGACGTCGAAGTACCGGTCGGGGAATTCCTGCTCGAATCGCACGAGCCCGGAACCTTCCCGCATCGCCGGCGTGATGCCGACGACGCGCGCATCGGTCGCGGCCACGTCCACCAGCCAGTCGCCGAACACCTGCGTGTAGGTCGGCTTGCCCGGCGCGGCCTTCGTGATGCCGACGCTGGGGTCGAACTTGCCGGGCCCGTGATACAGCACCGGGTCGACCTCGGCCATCTTGTAGCCATGGCCCTTGCGCGTGACCACGTGCAGGAACTGCGGCCCCGGCAGCTGCTTCAGGTTCTGCAGGGTCGGGATCAGCGACTCGAGATCGTGCCCGTCGATCGGCCCGATGTAGTTGAGCCCGAACTCTTCGAAGAGCGTCCCGGGCACCACCATGCCCTTGGCATGTTCCTCGAGTTTCCGCGCCAGCTCGAGCACCGGCGGGAAGTTCTTCAGCACCTGCTTGCCGGCTTGCTTGGCCGCCGCGTAGAAGCGGCCGCTCATTAGCCGCGCGAGATAGCGGTTGAGCCCCCCCACCGCCGGCGAGATCGACATGTCGTTGTCGTTCAGTACGACGAGCAGGCGAATGTTCTCGGTGACGCCGGCATTGTTCAGCGCCTCGAAGGCCATGCCGGCGCTCATCGCTCCGTCGCCGATGACGGCGACTGCGTGCCGATCGCTGCCCTGGTTGCGTGCCGCCACAGCCATGCCGAGCGCCGCCGAGATCGAGGTCGACGAATGCGCGGTGCCGAAGGTGTCGAACTCGCTTTCCGAACGGCGCGGAAAGCCCGACACACCGCCGTACTGTCGCAGCTTCGCCATGCCTTCGCGCCGCCCGGTCAAAATCTTGTGCGCGTAGGTCTGGTGACCGACGTCCCAGACGATCCGATCGTCCGGCGTGTTGAACACGTAGTGCAGCGCGATCGTCAGCTCGACGGTGCCGAGGTTGGAACTCAGGTGGCCACCGGTCTTCGACACCGACTCCAGAACGAACTGCCGCAGTTCGTCGGCGAGCAGCGGCAGTTCCGAGCGATCGAGCCGACGCAGCTCATCCGGCGTGTTGATGTCCTGCAGCAGGGAACTCATGCGTGGCCCTAGTGGTTCCGGCAGACGATCAGGTCTGCCAGTTCACGCAGCCGCGCCGCGCGCGGACCGAGGCCCGCGACTGCCTCGAGCGCCTGGGCACGTAGTCGCAGGCTCAGCGCGCGCGCCGCATCGAGCCCGAGCACCGAGACGTAGGTTGGCTTGCTCTGCGCCGCATCCTTGCCCGCGGTCTTGCCGAGGTCGGCGGTGCTGCCTTCGACGTCGAGGATGTCGTCCACGACCTGGAATGCGAGGCCCATGGCGTCGCCATAGCGGGTCAGCGCTTCGCGCGTGCACTCGGTCAACTGGGCCGACTGGCCCGACAGTGCTCCCATCAGCACGGCCGCCTTCAGCAAGGCGCCCGTCTTCATCCGGTGCATGCGTTCCAGCTCCGCCGGCGCGATCTGGCGACCGACCACCGAAAGGTCGATTGCCTGCCCGCCGCACATGCCCTGCGTGCCGGCGGCATGCGCAAGTTCCCGCATCAGCGACGCCGTCTGCGGCGCCGGCAAGGCGCCGTCGGCGATGACCGTGAACGCCTCCGCCTGCAGGGCATCGCCCGCGAGCATGGCGGTGGCTTCGTCGAAGGCCACATGCACCGTTGGCTTGCCCCGGCGCAGAACGTCGTTGTCCATGCACGGCAGGTCGTCGTGAACGAGGGAATACGCGTGCACGTACTCGACCGCGAGCGCCGCGCGGTCGAGCGCTTCGACGTCACCAGCGGTAACTTCCCCGGCCGCGTAGACCAGCAACGGCCGCACGCGCTTGCCGCCGCCCAGCACCGCGTATCGCATTGCCGCGTGAAGGCGCTGCGGTTCACGGTCCGTTGAAGGCAGCATGTCGCCGGCGGCGCGCTCGAAGCGCTCGCCGGCCTCGCGCACCCACACTTCGAGCGCCTCTGGCGCCTGGACTCCCGGCACCAGCGCAGATGCAGCGCTCATGAACCCGCGCCCCGCAGTTCGGTCGAGTCGAGCGGCTTCAGCATGTCCCCTTCGAGCTGCTTGATCTCCTGCTCGGCCTGCGCGAGCCGCGCCTGGCAGAGGCGTGCCAGTTCTGCACCCCGTCGGTAGGCCGCGATCGACTCGTCGAGCGACAACTCGCCAGACTCCATGCGACGGACCAGCGTATCGAGTTCGTCCAGCGCCTGTTCGAAAGACGGGGTCGCGGGAGCGTGCTTCGGCGGCATCGGGAGTCGGGCAAACGTGAATGGCGTGACGCCGGATTCTAGAGCAGCGCTCAAGGACACCCGCGGCGGCCGGTCCACCCAGCGCCCGAGTGGCCTGTAACAGTCGATTCGGCAGCGAAATGCGCGCCCGCGCGATTCCGCATTGAGCAACTGAGCGCGAAGCGAGCCGCGACGAATAGCCGGTGCAGATTCGCAAGGCGAGCGACGAAGTAAATCGGCCGCGCCGACGCGCAAGGCACTGCTGAATTGGCTGTTACAGGTCACTAGAATGCCGCCGATGAGCGCGCTATGGATGCTGGTGGCCGCCGGGCTCTTTTCCGTCATGGGCGCGATGGTCAAGCTCGCCAGCCAGCAATACGGCGTCAGCGAGATCGTGCTGTACCGCTCGCTGATCGGCATCATCGGCCTCTATGCATTCGTGCGCTGGCAGCGCGCAACGCTGGCGACGCCGGTGGCCATGAAGCACTTGTCGCGCGGCGTGGTCGGTACCGCGGCGCTCGGGCTCTGGTTCTATGCCACGACCAAGCTGCCGCTCGGCACGGCAATGACGCTCAATTACACATCCCCGCTATTTCTCGCCGCCTTCACGGTGGGCTTCGGGCTCAAGGCCGGGCTGCGTGCGGACTGGCGCCTGGTCGGGGCGGTATGCGTTGGCTTCGTCGGGGTCGTCCTTCTGCTGCGCCCGACGTTTTCCGACGATCAGCAGGTCGCCGCGGTGGCAGGGCTCGTCTCCGGCGTGTTGTCGGCCATCGCGTACTGGTACGTGCGCGAACTCGGGCGCCTCGGCGAACCGGAGTGGCGCACGGTCTTCTATTTCTCGCTGTCGGGCACCGTGCTCGGCTTCGTGGGCACGGCGCTGGCGGGCTTTTCGAAGCACAGTGCACAGGGCATCGCGCTGCTGGCCGGCATCGGCATCACCGCGACGCTGGCGCAGCTCGCGATGACGCGGGCCTATGCGTACGGTCACACGCTGGTCGTGGCGAATCTCCAGTACTTTGCGGTGGTTGCGGCCTCGCTGATCGGGATCTTCTTCTTCGGCGACCAGATCCCGCTGCTGGGCTGGCTCGGAATTGCAATCATCATCACAAGCAGCGTCGCATCGACCGTGCTGATCGCGCGCCGGCGGGCACCTGCTCCCGTGACGCCGGAAAGCTGAACACTGACCGCACTTGAGAGACCGATGGACTACACGACACTGCTTCCCGCCGAAGTACTCAAAGGCCGAATTGGCGATCCCGGCTGGGTGATCCTCGACGTGCGGCACGACCTCTTCGATCTCGCGGCCGGCCTGCGTGCCTACGAGGCCGGCCATGTGCCGGGCGCGCAGTTCGCCTCGATTGACCACGACTTGTCGGGCGCCAAGACCGGCCGCAACGGTCGCCATCCATTGCCGGCACGGGACGCCCTCGTCGCGCGATTCCGCGCCTGGGGCGTCGGCAACGACAGCCAGATCGTGGCTTACGACGCACAGGGCGGACAGTTCGCGGCACGGCTGTGGTGGCTGGCACGCTGGCTCGGCCATCGCCGCGTCACCGTGCTCGACGGCGGCTGGACGGCTTGGCTCGCGGCGGGCGGAAGCACGGAAACGGCGACCGCAGTGCGCACACCCGGAGACTTCAGCGAGGGCGCATCGCTGGCCGGCGTCGTCACCGCCGAAGCTGTGCTCGCAGCGCTGGGAGAACCCGGCCGCCTGTTACTCGATGCACGCATGCCGGAGCGCTACCGCGGCGAACAGGAACCGATCGATCCCATCGCGGGCCATATTCCCGGCGCGCTCAACCGACCCTGGCAGCACAACCTCGCACCCGACCAGCGATTCAAGTCATCCGCGGAGTTGAAAGCCGAATTCTCCGCGCTGCTGGGCGGCCGACCCTCCGGCGCGGTAACGCACCAGTGTGGCTCCGGTGTCACCGCGTGCCACAACCTGCTGGCGATGGAAGTGGCAGGCCTGCCGGGCTCACTGCTCTACGCGGGATCGTGGTCCGAGTGGATCGCCGACCCGACGCGCCCGATTCGCACCGGCGCAGAGCCGTAGCCAGGGTCGGCGCAGGCCGCGGGTCATCCTATGAGGGAGGCCGTGCCCGGGTTCGGCGAGGAACGATCAATGGCCGTGGAAGGAGCCGGTTGCCAGCGCCGCGATGACCACGCCGAGCAGCACCAGCCCCACCTCCGGCAGTGTCTTCGCCAGGGACGAACGACGCATCATTTCCGGCAGCAGGTCCGACAGCGCGATGTAGATGAAGCTGGCGGCGGCGACTGCCAGCGCATACGGCAGCAGGGACTGCATCTCGTCGAGCACGAAGTAGCCGATGAGCCCGCCCAGTACGGCCGACAGGCCCGACACGAGGTTGAACATGAACGCGCGCCGGCGCGTGAAGCCGGCGTTCAGCAGGATCATGAAGTCGCCGACCTCGTGCGGGATCTCGTGCGCCATCACCGCCAGCGTGGCGATGAAACCCAGCTGCACATCGACGAGGAACGCGCCCGCGATGACGACACCATCGGCGAAGTTGTGGAAGGCATCGCCAATGAGAATCGGCAATCCGCCACGCCTGGCCTCTTGCTTGTCGTGCCCGTGCGCGTGATGGTGCAGGTCGCCTTCGTGATGGTGCGTGTGGTGGATGAGCGACAGCTTTTCGAGCAGGAAGAGGCCTAGGATGCCGGACAGCAGCACCCAACCAAGCGCCTGCGGGTCGGCCTCGCTGTGAAACGCCTCCGGCAGCAGATGCGTCACCGCGGTGGCCAGCAGCAGTCCCGCAGAGACCGGCACCAACCGGTCAATGACCTTTGCGAGGTAGCGGAAGCTGAGCCACGCCGCGAGCCCGATCGACAGCAGGGTCGAGACGAGATTCGCGAGGATGATGTAGCCGAGCGTGGTCATCGTGGAGCCGGCTTGAGCCACGCGCCGCGGGCGCGCAGTTCATTGCCGAGCTTTTTTCCTGGGTGGAGCTGCAACGCAAAGGGGCGCCAGCGCGCCCCTTTGCCCATTTGCGAATAGCGTAGCAGGGCTGTCAAGCCCCGCCCGTGCGCAGCGTCATGCCAGGTTTTGCTTGAACCACAGTGTCAGGCGCTTCCAGCCGTCTTCGGCTTGCTCCTTGCGATAGCTCGGCCGGTAGTCCGCATGAAACGCGTGGGGCGTGTCCGGGTAGAGAATGATCTCGCTGCGCGAATTGCCCGCTGCCTTCAGCGCGGTGCGCAGTTTCTCCACCGTCGCGTTCGGGATGCCGCTGTCCGCAGCGCCGTACAGGCCGAGCACCGGCGCCTTGATGCGGTCGACGACATCGATCGCGCCTTTGTCACCTGGGTAGCGGCCGGTAGCAACGTTGCCGTACCAGGCCACGCCGGCCGACAGCGACGGATTGTGTGCGGCGTACATCCATACAATGCGGCCACCCCAGCAAAAGCCGGTGACGCCCAGCTTGCCGCCCCCGCCATTCTTTGCCGCCCAGGCGGCGGCTCGCATCGAGATCAGCCATGACCTGCGCATCCGGCACTTTCGACACCACGTTCGCGAGGATGTCCGGCACGCTCATGGTCGAGACGTCGCCCTGGCGCGCATACAGTTCGGGCGCTATAGCCAGGTAACCCTGTTTCGCCAACCGCCGCGTCACGTCCTTGATGTACTCGTGCACGCCGAAGATCTCCTGCACCACCAACACCGTCGGCAGGCCGGTCTTGCCGGCAGGTTGCGCGCGGTATGCGGGGATGGAGCCTTCGCCGTCCTTGGTCGGGATCTTCACTTCGCCCGCCGTCAGGCCCTGCGTGTCAGTCGTGATCATCGTTTGTGCCTGCACCGGTAGCACCGCCGCGGCGAAGCCCGCACCGAGCGAAGTCTTGACAAAGCCGCGCCGGTCGAGCCGCAGCGGCGGCTGCAGGCTGTCGAGTTCCGACCTTGCATCGTAGGTCGTCGAATCGGAATGTTCCACTGCTTACTGTCTCCTATGCGAAAGGCCGAGAGGTTATCGCCGTGATGGCAACATAGAATGCGGAGGAACCCGCGCACGGGGCGCGCACCGCGCCTGCTGCCGAGCCGCACTGTCTCAGAGTCAGGATTCATGGAGGAGTTCCACATGCAACGCCACGGACGTCTCTTCGCGATCTGGATAGCCCTCCTCGCTGTGACCGGGTGCGCCGCGACGTCTTCGCCCCCCGCCGAGCGCCTCGCAAACACCGCATGGGTCGCCGAGACCATCGACGGCAAGCCGGCAACTGCGGCCCGCAGCACGCTGCGCTTCTTCGACCGCCAGTTCGCCGGCGGCTCGCTCGGCTGCAATCCGTACTCGACGACCTACTTCGCCGATGCCGACGGACTGCGCTTCGGCGGCATCGCGCCCACGAGCAACACGTGTCCTGCGGCGGTGATGGAGCAGGAAGGGCGGTTCACTGCGGCGCTACAGGCGACACGTAACGCGCGACACGAGGCCGATGCAACGATGTTGCGGCTGCTCGATGCTGACGGAAAGACACGAGTGAAGCTGGTGCCGTTGAAGCCTTAGCCAAGTGACCGCAAAGCGAGGTGGAATGGGGCTTTCGTGGAAGTGTCGTAGGTATCTACAGGGCTCCTTTCACCGCGGCGGCGAGTAATCTGGGTTGCACTTGCTCGGGTTGAATCTGCAATGGATAAGTTCGTCCGAATTCGTCAATCGCAAGTGATTGTCCGGAGCGGACTTCGTCTTGTCGGGTTCATGGTCTTTGTTTCCGCTCTCGGAGCCTCGTTCGACGTCGTCTGGACGACAAAGCTGGCCGGTGCTGCGGCTGGATTCTTTCTTGTCGTGACATTGCCCGAGTATTGCAACGTTCGACGACTTAGCCGATAAGCGAGCGCAAACGGGGCCAGGCTCGAATTTTCCTGCCACTGACGTCAACGCCGGCTGTTCACCGCGTGCGCGTTCCGGCATGTTGAAG
>CAVPDC010000011.1:0-33391 GCA_963702595.1 uncultured beta proteobacterium
CGTCGAGGCCGAGCTTGCTGCGCGCGGCCCATGCGGCCTTGTCACCGAGCTTTGGCGCCCCTGCGACCCCCGCGGCGTGGCAGGCATTGCAGCCCATCGCGTAGACCTTCGCGCCATCGGGCTTCGCCGCGGCCGGCGCGACGGTGGCCACGGCCGGTGCTGCGGCAGACGCGGACGCTCCAGTCGAGTGGCTGAACATGAACTGCACAGCTGACTTGAGTTCGGCGTCCGTCAGATCCGACATGCCGCCGCGCGACGGCATGCCGCCGTGGCCCTTGATGGCCGACGCGGCTGCCGCATCGATGCCCGTCGAAGCGCGCTTGGTCCACGCCGCGCGGTCGCCGATCTTAGGTGCTCCGTTCAGGCCGGCCGTGTGGCAATTGCCGCACGATTGCTGGACGATCTGCTCGCCAGATCGTGCCGTGCCCTTCGCGGTCGCCGCCGGAGCGGGTGCTTCCGGCTCCTTGAACTTTGCACCCGACTGGTTCGCCATGTAGACGACACTGCGCGCCACTTCGATCGGGTCGAGGCTGGCATTGCCGCCCTTGGCCGGCATGCCCTTGAAGCCTTCGACCGCGTGCTTGACCAGCGTGTCGTAGCCCTGCTTCAAACGAGGCGCCCACGCGGCGATGTCGCCGGTCTTGGGTGCGCCGGCGACGCCAGCCGTGTGACAGGCACCACAGGCCAGCTTGTAAACGGCCTCCCCGCCCTGCAGAACCCTGGGTCCGGCAGGAGCGCCCGCGAACGCCACGGTGCCGACCGGCCGGAGCCTTTCGCTGATCGCTTCGGGCGTCATCGCTTCCGAGCCTGCGCCGCCCACCTTTTGCCCGACTACAAACGTAACGAGCAGGATGATCAGGATCACCGGGACGACGAACGCGAGGATGACCACTATGATCAGTTGGCGCGGGGTCTTGATCGGCGAAGAGTGTTGGTCGCTCGACATAGGGCTCCTGACAGCGTGGGGCGGATCGCGGTAAATGGCAGCGCGGAAATCGTCTGCGCTAGAGCGAAAAACGTCCGCATTGGCAAGCGCGAAAGTATAGCGTGCAGGCATTCTGCGAACGGATAACTGCCTCACGGGCGGTTGCTCGTCCGGAGCGGTCCCGGGCGAAACCCGTTACCATCCCGCCTTCGCTCGCGTCCGGATGCGCGCCTCAGCCTTGCGCTTCCCGTTCAGCACCGAACGCCGCGCGCGATCGCACCACAGGCACGCGCCTGTAGCTCAGTGGATAGAGTACTGGCCTCCGAAGCCAGGGGTCGTGGGTTCGAGTCCCGCCAGGCGCGCCAACTTTCATACTTGCTCGTGTTGTGTTGTTTCTACCTGGATGCGAGCAAGGTGGTCCGCTACACGGCGCCGGGCACCGATGGCAGTGCGCACTCGGACATCTTTCGACCGCCCACGGGGCAACTGATCTGGAACCTCATTTCGAAGCGTCCGCCCGGCGCTCAAAAGCCGGGCACGGGTCGCTGAGCGGCCGGTGCATGACGTCATGATCAACCGTCGCGCATATCTGAGTGGGCTGATCGGCGCATTCACACTCTGCTGGCTACTGCTTGCGGTCCGTCCGCACGCTCGCGATACCTGGCTGCTGGAGAACCTGCTCCTGGTGGTGGGCGTCCTGGCGCTGCTTGCCAGTCACCGCGCGTTGCCGCTGTCCCGCATCTCCTACACGATGATCTTCGTGTTCCTCCTGCTGCACACAGTTGGCGCGCATTACACCTACTCGCTGGTGCCGTGGACCGACTGGATGGAAGCCATCGGCCTGGGGGCACTGGCACCCGCGGATGCCTCTCGCAACCACTTCGACCGGATCGTGCACTTCATCTACGGGCTGCTGCTCGCCTATCCCATTCGGGAGGTCTTCCTGCGCGTCGCGGATCTGCGCGGATTCTGGGGTTACTTCTTCCCCTTGAGCGTCACCTTGTCCACGTCAGTGCTGTATGAAATTGCCGAGTGGGGCGCGGCCGAAGTATTCGGAGGCGATCTCGGCATTGCGTTTGTCGGGGTTCAGGGCGACGTGTGGGACGCACAGAAGGATATGGCCCTGGCCGGCGTCGGAGCGCTGATCGCGATGGCAATCACCGGCGGCCTGAACTACGTCCTGCAGCGCGACTTCGCCCGCGAGTGGGTCGACAGCCTGCGAGTGAAGTCCGCGGCGCCCCTCGGCGAGGATGAACTCGCACGCCTCTGGCGGCAACGCAGGGCAGGCCGCCGCCGTCGCTGACCGACCACGGTGTACGATCACCGGCTCAGGTCGCCGTGCGGCGCCCTCTCGCTCGAGTCACCATGTCTGCCCATCCGTCCCGGTCGCCTTCACCGTCCAACATCGTGCTGCACACGGTCTCGCGCGTGCTGGAAATTGCGTTCGATGACGGCGCGAGCTTCCGCCTGCCGTTCGAGTTCCTGCGCGTTTACTCGCCGTCGGCCGAGGTGCGCGGACATGGGCCGGGCCAGGAAGTGCTGCAGGTCGGCAAGCGTGACGTGATGATCAGCGACCTGCGTTCGGTCGGTCACTACGCCATCCAGCCTGTCTTCTCCGACGGGCACGACAGTGGCATCTATGCGTGGGACTATCTTTACGAGCTCGGCGCCAACCAGCAGCAGCTCTGGAGCGACTACCTGGAGCGGCTCGACGCCGCGGGAGCGAGCCGCGAGCCGACGGACGCGCCGCCGAGCCCCCCGGCGGCCAGCTGCGCACGCCACTGAAGGCGGCGCCACCGAGGGCTGCGATGACTGAACGCGAGCGCAAGGCCACGCACTTCGGCTTCGAGGAAGTCGCCGAGGAGGAAAAAGCCACGCGCGTGGCTGGAGTATTCGACTCGGTCGCAAACCGCTACGACCTGATGAATGATGTCATGTCGGTCGGGCTGCATCGCGTATGGAAGGCGTTCGCGGTGCGCCAGGCCAACGTCCGTCCAGGCATGAAAGTGCTCGACATCGCCGGCGGCACCGGCGATCTGGCCAAGGCCTTCGCGCAGCGCGCCGGGACGAGCGGCGAGGTGTGGCTCACCGACATCAATGGGTCGATGCTCGCCGAAGGGCGCGACCGTATGCTCGACACGGGATTGACCCTACCGCTCGCGCAGTGCGATGCCGAAAAGCTCCCATTCCCCTCCGCGCACTTCGATGTGGTCTCCGTGGCCTTCGGGCTGCGCAACATGACGCACAAGGACGTCGCGCTGGCCGAGATGGCGCGCGTGCTCCGTCCGGGCGGGCGACTGCTGGTGCTGGAGTTTTCCCGCATTTGGCAGCCGCTCGGGCCACTGTACGATGTGTACTCCTTCAACGTGCTTCCGTGGCTCGGCAAGAAGCTCGCTGGCGACAGTGACAGCTACCGCTATCTCGCCGAGTCGATACGCATGCACCCGCCCCAGGACGAGCTCGCGCAGATGATGGAACGCGCAGGCTTCGACCAGGTCCAATGGTTCAACCTGACGGCGGGGGTGTGTGCCCTGCATGTCGGCACCAAGTTCTGAATCTGGAGATCATATGAACAAGTGGGTTGCAGCAGTCGTCATCGGCGTCATCGCCGCGACCTTCGCACTCGACGCTGACGCGCAGCGTCGTTTCGGCGGCGGCAAGACTTTCGGACGGCAGTCGCCGCCGGTGCAGCAGCGCCAGGCCACGCCGCCGGCGCAATCACCGCAGGCGGCTCCGGCGCAAAGCGGCGCACAGCAGGCGGCGCCGACCAAGGCACCTGCCGCCGGCGCTCCGGCCGCGGCAGCGCGCCCGGCCAGTCCCTGGCGCGGCGCGTTGATGGGGCTTGCCGCCGGCCTCGGCATTGCGGCGCTCGCCTCCTGGCTCGGGTTCGGTGAAGCGCTGACGATGTTCCTGACCGTGCTGCTGATCGGGATGGCGCTGATGATGCTCGTCAGCTTCCTGATGCGCCGTTCGCGGCCGACCCCGGCCCCGGTCGCCGCAGGGCGCGGCCCCGGCACCTATTCCAACGTCGGCTATGAGACGTCGCCGGCGCCGACGCGGGTTCCTGTGCAACGCACGAGTGTCTCGCCGCAGGCGGCCGGGGCAAGGCCTGGCTCGGCGATGGATCAGTTCATGCGAGGTGACGCAGTCACCGCGCCGTGGGGTATTCCCGCGGGGTTCGACACGGCACAGTTCCTCGCGCACGCCAAGGAGCACTACGCGCGCCTGCAGCGTTCCTGGGACAACCGCAACCTCGACGAGATCTCCGAGTTCACGACCAACGACATGTTCATCGCGTTGACGCACGAAATGCACGATCGCCCGGACCACACCCGCACCGAGGTCGTGTCGCTCGACGCGGAACTGCTCGGCATTGAATCGACCACCGACGAGCATGTGGCGAGCGTGAAGTTCGACGGTACCCTGCGCGTCGATGGCGAGGTCGAGCGTGTCTCCGAGGTCTGGAACCTCACCAAGCCGGTCAGTGGCCAGGGCGGCTGGGTGCTGGCCGGGATCCAGCAGATCGCGTGACGGCCTCGCGCGGCCGCATCGCGGCCGGCAGGAAGATCGGGGCGCTATGGCGCCCCGCTTTCTTTCCGCCTCATTGGCTGCGTAAACTTCCCGCATGATGGAACAACTGACGACGACTGCCGCGCTCAGCGTGCTTAACCGCATGCTCGCGCGCGAGCAGTGGGCGCGCGAACGGCTGGCACCCTTCGCCGGGCGCGTTGCGCGCTTCGAGGCGCCCCCCTTCGCGCTCGCATTCCGGATCGACGAAGGCGGTGTCTTCGCCGATTCCGCGCGCGTGGAGCCGGCCGTCACCGTCGGCGCCGATCTCGCGGCACTGCCGCTTGCGCTCGGCGATCCGCAGGCGATGATGCGCAACGTTTCGCTCAAGGGTGATGCCGACTTCGCCCAGGCGCTCGCCTTCGTGCTGCAGAACCTTCGCCCGGAGCCGGAGGAGGAGTTGTCACGCTTCGTCGGCGACGTCGCCGCACAGCGCATCGTCGGATTCCTGCGCAGCAGCGCTTCGCATTGGCGCGAACTGGCCGAGCGCATGCTCGAAAACAGCGCCCATTACCTTGTCACCGAGAATCCGATGATCGTCGGCCGCGACGAGGTGAGCGAGTTCAACGCCGCCGTCGCGCGCCTGCGCGACGACGTGGCGCGGCTCGAGAAGCGGGTTGAACTGCGCGAGCGTTCGCGCACGTAGCTGCCCATCGTGGGCCGCCAGTCGGCGGCTCGTACAATCGCCGCCATGCGTCTGCTGCGCCTTGCCCGCATCTTCACGGTCGTCTGGCGCTATCGCCTCGACGAGATCGTCGTTTCCAGCCTGAAGAACCCGACGCTCGTCCGCTTCGTGCGCTGGACCACGTTCGGCGCGCCGCGCGCGACGCGCGGCGCGCGACTGCGTCAGGCGCTCGAGGATCTCGGCCCGATCTTCGTCAAGTTCGGCCAGGTGCTGTCGACGCGCCGCGACCTGCTGCCGACCGACGTTGCCGACGAACTCGCCAGACTGCAGGACCGCGTGCCGCCCTTTGCCTCCGACGTCGCACGGCGCGAGATCGAGCGTGGGTTGGGCCGACCGATCGACACTATCTTCACGGATTTCGAGGACGAACCCGTCGCCTCCGCGTCGATCGCGCAGGTGCATTTCGCCGTGATGAAGGACGGCCCGCACGCCGGCAAGGAAGTCGCCGTCAAGGTGCTGCGGCCGAACATGCTGTCCGCGATCGACAAGGACCTGTCGCTGCTCGAAACCGGCGCCAATCTGGTCGAGAAGCTCTGGCGCGATGGCAAGCGCCTGCGCCCGCGCGACGTCGTGCGCGAGTTCGACACCTACCTGCACGACGAACTCGACCTGAACCGCGAGGCGGCCAACGCGTCGCAGCTGCGGCGCAACTTCGCCGGCTCGCCGCTGCTGGTCGTGCCCGAGATGTACTTCGACTACTGCGCCGACAACGTGCTGGTGATGGAGCGCATGCACGGCATCCCGGTGAGCCAGATCGACCGGCTGAACGAGGCCGGCATCGACCTGAAGAAACTGTCGCGCGACGGCGTGACGCTGTTCTTCACGCAGGTGTTCGACCACGCGTTCTTCCACGCCGACATGCACCCGGGCAACATCCTGGTCGGCATCAACGGCGACCAGTTCAACAAGTACATCGGGCTCGACTACGGCATCGTCGGCACGCTGACCGAGACCGACAAGAACTACCTCGCGCAGAATTTCCTTGCCTTTTTCCGGCGCGATTACAAGCGCATCGCGGAATTGCACGTCGAGTCGGGCTGGGTGCCGGAGGGCACACGCATCAATGAACTGGAAGGCGGGATTCGCGCCGTCCTCGAGCCGGTGTTCGACAAACCCCTGAAGGACATTTCACTCGGCGTCGTGCTGCTGCGCCTCTTCCAGGCGTCGCGCCGCTTCAACGTCGAGATCCAGCCGCAGCTGGTGCTGCTGCAGAAAACGCTGCTGAACGTCGAGGGGCTCGGCCGCCAGCTCGACCCGGAACTCGACCTGTGGAAGACAGCCAAGCCCTTCCTCGAGCGCTGGATGGAGCAGCAGGTCGGCATGCGCGGGCTCGAGGCCAAGCTGCGGCAGGAGGCGCTGCAGTGGAGCTACCTGCTGCCGCAACTGCCGCGCCTGATGCACGGGGCGCTGACGCGCCACAGCGAGGCCGACCGGCTGATCGAGGAAGTGCGTGAGCTGCGACGCGAGCAGCGCGTGACCAACCGCTGGTACGCCGTGGCGAACGCACTGCTGGTCATTGTCGTCGGCCTTGCCGCGTGGGCGATCTGGCGCGCGTGATGCCGACGCCTCCGAGTGCGCATGTAGCGCCCGAATTTCGCCTTTGTATTAGGCCAATCGCGGCATTGACCGCGCGCGTCCTGCCGCTATCTTGCGACCTTCCCTCCTTGCGCCTTCCGCCTTCACCATGACCTTCTTCTTGCGCCGTGCGCCGGCGAGCGCCTTCCTCTGCACGGCCTTGTTGATGACAGGCTGCGGTGGAGATTCGGCCTCCGGTCCCACCGGGCCGACCACGCCGACGATCAACCCGAGCCCGACCTGCACCAATGCGGCACAGCCCTTCAGCGTCGTCGCGGACGCATCGGTGGCGGTCCTTCGTACTGCGGGCGCCGTGGTCGCCGGCTGCAGCGGCGCCTTGAGCAACGTGTCCTGGCAGCAGACCGGCGGCCCGGCCGTGACGCTGCTGTCGGCGCGGACGCAGGCGATCAGCTTTGATCCGCCGGGCACTGGGACCTACACCTTCAATGTGTCGTTCGTCGATTCTGCCGGGTCGGCGCGAACGGCGACTGCAACTATCAACGTCAATGCAACCACGGCGGTGTCGGTTGTTGCGCGCGGCGATCAGGCCGTGCGCGCCGGCGGCAAGGCCTCGGTGCGCGCGTGGCCAGCGGCGGCCAGCGGCGAGACCCTGACGTGGACCCAGACGGCCGGCCCCGCGGTCACGCTCGACACCAGCGACTCCAATCGCATCATCTTCACGGCGCCTGCCGTGACGAAGGACACGGCGCTCGTGTTCCGCGTGACGCGCACCGGAGCCAGTGTGACCGACAGCGACGACGTCATGGTGCTGGTCGAGGCGCATCCGCAGGCGCCGTCGGGCAACTTCAATTATGTCTTCAGCGACATGCACGTATCGCGCGTGTATCCCTACATGGGGTCGAGCCCCTACGCCAGCGTGCTGGTCGGCTGCGTCTACAACGCGCAGCTGCAGTACACCGGTGCCAGCGCCAACTCCTGCTCGCTGTCCACGCTGCCCCTGCTGCACACCACGGCGAGCGGCAACGTGCCGACGGTGGCGCAGATCATGGACCGGGTGCTGGTCTCGCACGACTGGATGGGCAGGAACTTCGAGGATTTTGTGCGCGCCAACCAGGACAAGACCGACCTGCTGCGCCTGTTCAACGGCGTCACCGCGATCGTCATCGGCGCGCATGTGCGGCCGAGCTTTTACTACGCGCTGACCGGCGCGATCTACCTCGATGCCGACAACTTCTGGCTGACGGCCGACGAGCGCGACGTCATCGACGAAGCGCCGGACTTCCGTTCCGCGTTCGACCGCGACCTGCAGTACTCCGGCGTGTGGCGCTATGCGAACAGCATGAACCAGAACATCTTCCTGCCGTTCTCGTCCACGTCGCGGATTCCGCGCGACCTCTCCTACCTGCTGCAGGAGTCGGGCTGGCTGATGTATCACGAGCTGGCGCATGCGTCGGACTTCGTGCCGGTGTCGGTCCGCGGGTCGCTCAATGCGTCGACTTCCCTCTGGACCAACATCGCGCCGCGGTATCTGGGCGCCCAGTTGCCATCGGACCAGCTCGCCACGATGTTCCCGCTCACATCGCAGCAGATGAAGGCGCTGGCGCAGGTCAAGTTCGTGACCGGGCCTGTTGCCGACACGACGCTCGTGAACGGCATTCCGTACTCGACTCTCCGGATGTGGTCGCCGACCGACGTCGCCGGCTTCTTCGCCGCGGACCGGGCGACGGACGAGTACAACTACACGACGACGCGCGAGGACATCGCGATGACCTTCGAAGAGGTCATGATGGTCCGCAACCACACCTGGCGGCGCGATGTCGCGATGACCGACAAGATCACGGCGACGACGACCAGCGACACCCTCACCGTGCGCTGGGGCCAGCGCGGCCGGGTCGGCGAGGCGGCGATCAAGCCGAGGGCACAGTTCGCGGTCGATCAGCTCGCGCCGTGGGTGCTGCAGGCCGATCCGAACGCCGTCGCCAATCTTCCCGCGCCGATTGCGATGCGCCCCGGCCAGAGCTGGGCCGCCAACCTCGTGCTGCCGGCGCCGCCGGCGATGGCGACTGCCCAGGCCCTGCGGGGGCCGCGGCTGTCGACCGAGCAGGAGCAGATCCTGCTGCGCGGGCGGTCAGCCGCCAGTTGATCGGCATCGCGGGACCGGCCATGCAGCACTCGACACCGAACGAGCGGGCGCTGCAGCGGCTGCAGCGCTGATCGCCTCGCTCCGGCGCCCGCCAGGCACCGCGCGCGGGAAGGCATGTAGCGAGGCGCGCGTTGCCGCATAATCGCGCGAATTTTTTACCGGGCCCGCCATGACCCTGATTGCCTTCGTCGCCCTGTACCTGCTCGTCTCGGTCGCAATCGGCCTGTACGCCGCCACGCGAGTCAAAAACACCGCCGACTACGCGGTGGCGGGGCGCTCGCTGCCGTTGATCATGATCGTCACCACGACCTTCGCGACGTGGTTCGGCTCCGAGACGGTGCTCGGCATTCCGTCGAAGTTCGTCGAGGGCGGGCTGCAGAAGACAGTCGAAGACCCGTTCGGCGCCGCGTTCTGCCTGATCTTCGTCGGCATGTTCTTCGCGCGCAAGCTCTACAACATGAACCTGCTGACGATCGGCGACTTCTATCGCCAGCGCTTCGGCAAGGGCGTGGAGATCTTCAGCGCGGCCGTCATCATGATCTCCTACCTCGGCTGGGTGGCCGCGCAGATCACCGCGCTGGGGCTGGTGTTCAACCTGCTCTCCGGCGGCGGGATCTCGACCGTGCAGGGCATGGCATTGGGAACGGCCATCGTGTTCATCTACACGGTGTTCGGCGGCATGTGGTCGGTCGCGCTGACCGACTTCCTGCAGATGATCATCATCGTCGTCGGGCTTTCGCTGATCGCGTGGTTCGCGGCCGACCTTGCCGGCGGGACCGCCAAGGTCATCGACTACGCGGCGGGCAGGGACATGTTCCAGTTCTTTCCCGAGCCGACATTGCATGCATGGCTCTTCTGGCTCGGCGCCGCCATCACGATCATGATCGGCTCGATCCCGCAGCAGGACGTGTTCCAGCGCGTGATGTCGGCCAAGAACGCGGATACGGCCGTCAAGGGACCGATCATCGGTGGCATCTCGTACCTGGCCTTTGCCTTCGTGCCGATGTTCATCGGAGTGTCGGCCTTCATCGTGATGCCCGAAGTCGCCGCGCAACTGGCGGCGGAAGACTCGCAGAAGATCCTGCCGACGCTGGTGCTGGAACGCATGCCGGTCTGGCTGCAGGTCATGTTCTTTGGCGCGCTGCTGTCGGCCATCATGTCGACGGCCTCGGCCACACTGCTGGCGCCCTCGACGACCTTCGTCGAGAACATCCTGAAGAACTTCCACGCACTGCCCGACAAACGCGAGCTGCGCGCGATGCGCATCACCGTGTTCGTCTTCACTGTCTGCGTGCTCGTCTACTCTATCCTGATGGAAGGCACGCCGATCTACGAGCTAGTTGCCATGGCCTACCAGTTCCCCGTCGTCGGTGCGTTCTGGCCACTCGTGTGCGGCCTGTACTGGAAGCGGGCGACGACGCAGGGTGCGATCTGGTCCATCGTGCTCGGCATGACCACCTGGGCCATCCTGGCGGCCACACCGCTCGGTGAAGTGTTCCCGTCGGTGCTCGGCGGCTTCATCCTGGCCGGCATCGGCATGGTGGCCGGCTCGTTGCTGCCGACCCAGGGCAACGTGGCGCACCGAGCTCGCACCGCCTCACATGGCCCGCACTCGCATGCCGGGCACGGCCATCGCACTACCCAGCCGGAAGGGCACCGCGCCGCACGGTGACGGCGCGCCGCCGGCGTTCAACCCGGTAGTGGAAAGATCCGCTCCGAGGCGAGCGCGACGAAGTCCTGCGCGAAGCTCGCCAGCCGGCTCGACAGCTTCGACTTCTGTTCCGCAGTGGCGGCGTTGACGAGCCGTGCCACCAGTTCGGCATTGACGGCGCGGAACTCGATGACGCGGGCGCGCCGTTCCGCATCAGGGGGAAGCTGCAGCTGTGCAAAGTAGGCGCGCAGCCAGCCGACGGCGACCTCTTCGTTTGGGCGCTCGGCCTGGATCCGCTGCACGATGGCGATCAGCTCACGCTGCCGCCGCTCGCGCTCGTCGAGCCACCAGCCCGCGCTGTCCGGACGCTTCGCGAGGGATGAGCGGACGAGTTCCAGCTGCTCACGGTTCAGGCTGCCGAACCAGAAGTCGAAACGCTCGGCGTACTTCTTAACCCGGTCGTCGAGCGTCTCCTTGCCTGCGAGCTGCACCAGCTCGCGGCGCGCCTTCGCGTTGTCGCTGGCGAGCTTGCGCTGCATGCGCGCGATCTGCTCGGGCGTCAGCGTGAGCGCGAGCTGGGCGAGGTCGGGCGCAGCACGCTCGCCCACGGCCGCCAGCCGCGCATTGACCGCGGTGCTGAACGCGAGCACGTCGGCCGCTGTCACCGGGCCATCGAGCCGCTGGCGCGTGGCCTCGGCGAGCTGCGCATAGTCGCGCAGCTGCGTCGCGCGATGCCATGCGATCAGCGTACCCGCCCGTTCCTTGACCAGTTGTTCCTGCTCGGGTGTGAGCCCGATGTAGCCGTCGATCGTGTAGACGAGCAGCGTTTCGGCGTTGTTGTAGCCGAGCCGCACTCCGGCGCTGCAGCCGGCAAGCAGTAGCACGGCCAGCAGCAGCCAGCGGCGGAGTCGAACGAGCGGTGACTTAGAATCGCTGCGCAATCAACGATCTCCTGCGCAATGAACATCGTGATTCTGGCGGCCGGGCAAGGCAAGCGGATGAAATCCGCGCTGCCCAAGGTACTGCATACGATCGCCGGCCGGCCGATGTTATCCCACGTGCTCGATACGGCGCGCAGCGTCGGCGCGGACGCGGGACCGGTGCGGCCGATCGTCGTCGTCGGCCACGGCGGCGATGCGGTGCGCGCGGCGTACGGGGGCGCCGATGACCTCGTGTTCGTCACGCAATCAACACAACTCGGCACCGGCCATGCGGTACGACAGGCGGCGCCGCATCTGAACGATGCCGGCCCGACGCTGGTGCTCTACGGCGATGTGCCGCTCACCACCGCCGCAACGCTGCGGCAACTGGTCGCGGCGGCCGGCAGCGGCGTGGCACTGCTCACGGTGCGCCTGGCCGACCCGTCTGGCTACGGCCGCATCGTCCGCGATGCCGGCGGCAGCGTCGTGCGCATCGTCGAGGAAAAGGACGCGACAGCGGCCGAGCGTGCGATCGACGAGATCAACACCGGCATCCTCGTCGCTCCGACAGCGCAGTTGAAGACGTGGCTGGCGTCGCTCTCGAACCTCAATGCGCAGGGCGAGTACTACCTGACCGACGTGATCGCGCAGGCGGTCGCGGCGGGCGTGCCCGTCTCGGCCGTCGTACTCGCGGACCCGGACGAGGCGCTGGGCGTCAACAGCCCGGCGCAGCTGGCCGAAGTCGAGCGCATCGCGCAACGGCGCACGGCGACGGCACTGATGGAAAGCGGCGTACGGCTCGCCGATCCGGCGCGGATCGACGTGCGCGGCTCGGTTGAAGCCGGCGCCGATGTCTTCATCGATGTCGGTTGCGTCTTCGAAGGGCGCGTCGTGCTTGGCGACGGCGTACGCATCGGCCCGAACAACCTGCTGCGCGATTGCACGATCGGCGCCGGCACCGAGGTGTTCGGCTTCTGCTACCTCGAAAGCGCGACGATCGGCAGCCAGGCGCGCATCGGCCCGTTCGCGCGCATGCGCCCGACCGTCACTCTGGGTGACGAGGTGCACATCGGCAACTTCGTCGAAGTGAAGAACTCGCAGTTGAACGCCGGCTCCAAGGCGAACCATCTCGCCTACGTCGGCGACGCCTCCGTCGGCCAGCGCGTCAACATCGGCGCCGGCACGATCATCGCCAACTACGACGGCGCGAACAAGCACCGCACAGTGATCGGCGACGACGCGCACACCGGATCGAACTCAGTGCTGGTGGCGCCGCTCGACATCGGCGCCGGCGCCACGATCGGAGCGGGCTCCACGATCAGCAAGGATGCGCCGGCCGGCAAGCTGACGGTCGCGCGCGCTAAGCAGGTGACGCTCGATCACTGGAAGCGGCCGACGAAGAAGTCGAAGTAGACGCGGCCGCGCCGTGCCAGAGGCTCCGGCGTCCTCGTCGCGCTAGACAGGCAGCGCCGGCGCGAACTTCACGCGCCGGACCGAGAAAAAGCTGCGCACGTTGCGCACGTTGTTGGCTGCCGTGAGCGTGCGATGTACGAAGGCGTGATACGCCGCCATGTCGGGCACGTACACCACGAGCACGAAGTCGGGCCCGGTGGCCACGCGGTAGCACTGCTGCACCACCGGATCCGGGTCGATCAGCGCCTCGAACGCGACCTGCGCCTCGGCGCTTTGCACATCGAGCGTCACCTCGAGAATGGCGGTGAGCCCAGCCAGAGCGTCCGGCGACACCATCGCCATCTGGCGCTCGATAACCCCGGACTTCACCAGACGCCGGACACGTCGCAGGCAGGTGGCGGGTGAAATGTGCGCTTCCTGAGCCAGCGCGTCGTTGGTGCGCGCACTGTCCTGCTGCAGCAGCATGAGCAGCCGACGATCGGTGGCATCCAGGGGCACGGCGAGCGAGGTGGTCATGATGCAACGCGCCCAAAAAAAGAAGAATAGTGGAAGTTTATTGCGAGTATGGTCTGTGACGCAATACTATTTCATCATGTTGCTGTTTTCGAAAGCCTATTCCGTCCCGTTCCGCCTACGATGCGCGCCGTCATCCAGGGAGTGCGTCATTCATGTGTGGCATCGTCGGTGCGGTTTCCCAGCGAAACATCGTTCCTATCCTCATCGAGGGTTTGAGGCGCCTCGAATATCGCGGCTATGACTCGTGCGGTGTCGCGGTTCATTCCGATGGCGTGCTCAAGCGCGCCCGCAGTGTTTCGCGCGTGGCGGAACTCGATTCGCAGGCGCATGAGCTGGGCGCCTTCACCGGCATCGCGCACACCCGCTGGGCCACGCACGGCGCACCCAGCAAGGCCAATGCGCACCCTCACTTTTCCGACGGCCCGGTGCAGGCGCGCGGCGGACTCGACAAGTCCGCGCGCAGCGCCCGCGTCGCACTGGTGCACAACGGCATCATCGAGAACTACGAAGAACTGCGCACGCGCCTGAAGGCGAGCGGCTACGCGTTCGAGAGTCAGACCGACACGGAGGTCATCGCCCACCTCATCGACAGCCTGTACGAAGGCGATCTTTTCGATGCCGTCCAGCGTGCCGTGCGCGAACTGCGCGGCGCTTATGCGATCGCCGTGTTCTGCCGCGACGAACCGCATCGCGTCGTCGGTGCGCGCGCCGGCTCGCCGCTGGTGGTCGGCGTCGGCGACGGCGAGAATTTCCTCGCGTCGGACGCGATGGCGCTCGCAGGCACGACCGACCAGGTCATCTACCTCGAGGAAGGCGATGTCGTCGACGTCCAGCTCGCACGGGTGTGGGTCGTGGATCGCGACGGCCGCCCCGTCACACGCGACGTGAAGACCGTGAATGCCGGCCTCGGCGCGGTCGAGCTCGGCCCCTACCGCCACTACATGCAAAAGGAGATCTTCGAGCAGCCGCGCGCTATCGGAGACACGCTCGAAACCGTCACGGCCATCGAGCCCGCGCTGTTCGGTGAAGCCGCAGCCGATGTGCTGCCGCGCGTGAGTTCGGTGCTGATACTGGCCTGCGGCACCAGCTACTACGCCAGCAGCGTGGCGCGGTACTGGATCGAGTCCATCGCTCAGGTGCCGGTCACCGTCGAGATCGCCAGTGAATACCGTTATCGGGTCTCCGTGCCGGATCCTGCGACGCTGGTAGTCGTCGTCTCGCAATCGGGTGAGACGGCCGACACTCTCGCAGCGCTCAAGCACGCAAAGAGCCTGGGCATGCACCGCACGCTAGCCGTGTGCAACGTTGCCACCAGCGCGATGATGCGAGAGACCGCGCTCCAGTTCCTGACGAAGGCCGGTGCCGAGATCGGCGTGGCGTCGACGAAGGCGTTCACGACCCAGCTGGTCGCGCTCTACCTGCTCGCCAACACGATCGCCAAGGCCAGAGGCCGACTGTCGCCCGAACGTGAACAGGCGGCCATTCGCCGGCTGCGGCACCTGCCGGCGGCCGTCGGTAGCGTACTTGCGCTCGAGCCGCACATCATCGCCTGGAGCGAGACCTTCGCACGTGTCGAGAACGCGCTCTTCCTCGGACGTGGCCTGCACTATCCGATCGCGCTCGAAGGCGCGCTGAAGCTCAAGGAGATCAGCTACATCCACGCTGAGGCTTATCCCGCCGGGGAACTCAAGCACGGCCCGCTCGCACTCGTGACCGAGGCCATGCCGGTCGTGACGGTGGCGCCCAACGACGAGCTGCTCGAAAAACTCAAGAGCAACATGCAGGAAGTGCGCGCCCGCGGCGGGCACCTCTACGTATTCGCAGACGCGGACACGCAGATTGACTCCAGCGAGGGCATTCACGTCATCCGCCTGCCCGAGCACTACGGCGACCTGTCGCCGATCCTGCACGTCGTGCCCTTGCAGTTGCTCGCGTATCACACGGCGGTGGCGCGCGGCACGGATGTCGACAAACCTCGCAATTTGGCGAAATCTGTCACGGTCGAGTAGTGCGTCGACGGGCTTGGTGCAGATGTCCGTCCAACTCGATAATCTGGGTCAATTGGACGCGACACTCAACACACTCGGCACTGCGTTTCGCCGATCGCGAGCTGCGCGAGTTTTCGCTCGAGGCAGCCGTTGCCTACCTGAAGCTGGCCTACAACTTCGCGCCGATGTTTCCGAACGCCGCCGGGAACGTCGTGCACGCCGAGCCGCCGGAATAAGCCGAGGATCGTCCGGCCACGCTGTTGCACTAACGCCGCGTGCCCGGCCGCGCCGGCAGCCACGCCGGCGGGGGCGGGACTGGTTGTGGCTGCGCAGTTCGGGCTAGTCGGCGTACTGCCCGGCCTTCTTGATGATCGTCCCCCACTTCTCGGTCTCCGACTTCAGAAGCGCGGCCAGTCCGTCGGGCGTCATGTAGGGATTCGGGCTGTAGACGATCCCGCCGAGGTCGCTCATGCGGCGGACGAAGTCGGGATCCTTGCCTGCGGCCTGCAGGGCCACCATCAGTCGGTCGACCATCGCGCGCGGCGTGGCCTTCGGCGCATACAGGCCGTGCCACACGGTCACTTCGAAGTCCTTGAGCCCGGCCTCCTGCAGCGTCGGAATGTTCGGCAGCGTCGCCAGGCGTCGCTTGGTCGTGACGGCATAGGCCTTCACCCCCTTGGTGGGATCCGCGAGGTTGGCCTGTATCTGACCGGTCGTGTTCGTCGTCTGGTCGCAGCTGAAATCGATCGTCTTGGCCAGCAGCGCGTTCATCACGTCGGCCGTTCCCTTGAACGGCACCGTCGTCAGGTCGGTCTCGATCGCGCTCATGAACAGCAGACCGCACAGGTGCGACGCCGCGCCGACACCGGCATTGCCGTAATTGAGCTTGTCCTTGTTGGCCTTCACGTAGGCGATGAACTCGCCCACGGCCTTGGGCGGAAAGTCCGAACGCGCGATTATCGTCATCGGCACCTCGACGACCAGACCGATCATCTCGAAATCGGTCATCGGGTTGTACGGCAGCTTGCGGTAGAGCGTCGGCGCCGTCGACATGCCGATGTGGTGCAGCAGCAGCGTGTAGCCGTCGGAGGCGGCATTCTTGACGCGCGCGGCGCCGATCGTTCCCCCCGCTCCGCCAACGTTTTCCACCACCACCGACTGGTTGAGGTTCTTGCCCATCGCGGCGGCGAGCGAGCGCGCCACGGTGTCGGTCGGGCCGCCGGCCGTGAACGGCACGACGATCGTCACTGGCTTGGCCGGGAACTGCGCCTGCGCAACGGTTGAAAGCCCCAGCAGCGCCAGCAGCGCGACAGCACGGCGTACGAACTTCATGAACGTCTCCTCCCTGTTTGTTGTGGAAATCTGCGTTGATCCGGCGGCGGCGATCAAGCCAACGCCGAACCCGCCACCCGTGAGACCAAGCAGCAGCACGTCACTCGTGGGCTCCCTTTCGCGCCAGAATTGAAACGCCGCAAGCAAACAAGCTGTAGAAACACTGCCAGAAGCAATGACCCAAATGTCCATTCGCCCGCTCCGGTTTGAATGAACTTGAGCTTAAGGCGTCATCCCGGCATCGATCACTCGATGTTTTCCCCCATCTATAGCAAAACGTCTTCGGCCACGATCATGAGACAGTTCTCACGGCCATTCAGTCGGTCGATCTGACCTGCCTCGGCTTTTTCGAGCCATTCATTTCTGGAGACGGCTCAGATCCGCATGGCTTCGTCCTAGACGGAGTCCTGAAACTCGCCAGGCTCCCAGAGCATGAACGAAGTTTCGGTCAGGATCTTGCTTCGCAGCTGGAGAATGGCGGCCGCGTCTGATGACTCGGCCTTTCTTACCTTGACGTCGTCGGGCCTACTCATGGCACGACTCTAGCCGCCAGCGTGCAGGCGCGGAAGTGTCCGGCTTACGGGCAAATCGAACGTTGCCTGAGTATGTCCGGTGCTGGCCGCCTAAGGTCTTCCTCCTGCTCGGCGAACGGCTGCGACCGGCACCGTGAAACCTATGCTTTGCAAGCTTTACACGACGGGCGCAAACTGCAATGTCGGCTCCGAACCGGGGTCCCATCGTTAAGGAAAGCATCATGACCGTCGCCCGCATTACCGAAATCAGTAGCGTTAGTAAGGAGAGTTTTCAGGATGCGATCCTTAAAGGTGTCGCGCGCGCCAATAAGACGCTGAAAAATGTCAAAGGCGCCTGGGTCAAAGATCAAGAAGTAACCATAGATAAAGGGAAAGTGACCGGATACAAAGTAATCCTCAAGGTGACATTCATCCTCTCGGAGTGAGCACCGGGGGAGCGGCCGCAAATTGTTCTCTCCCGAAGTCAGCTTTCAGGTCGACCAAAGGACTGCGGCCGGCGGCGGCTTCTCTAATCGGGCGTTGTTGTCAAGGATCTGAGCTCCGGTTGGTTTGAAGTCTAGGTCCGATTGGTGTGTGGGTCACGCTTCTCTATGCAGTCGGGCGCGATGTTGCTGGCCCGCTGCGGGCATTGGTCGGAAGGTTCGGACGAGCCATGCTATTGGTCGCGCTTGGTTAGCGCAGCCGCCTTTCTCGGCTTCATCCAGGACCATCGTCCACACAGTCAACGCAGAATCAGTCAGTGGTGTTCCGTGACTGGGTTAGCTCATTGGGCCCCCTGCAGACGTGCAGCGCGGAAGTAGGTGCCGTCGACCCACATCCATCCCCGCGACTCGCGGCCGCGTGAACAAAGACCGGCGTATTGCAACTGTGTTTGCTGGACGTGCTTGCCCGCAACCACTCTGAACGGAATGCCCGGGCCGTTGGTCGTCACTGCGCGCCGTACAGTACGAATCCGGCCCAGTGGACCGGGGCACTGAAGCGCCGGTCCGTAGCCATCTCGCGCTTGGTTCGCGCCAGCGCCTCGGCGGGCGGAACGTTCGCCTTCAGGTGTCCGAACAAGCGGGCGACGAACTCCGCCGCACTCGCATCCGGCACCCGCCAGAGCGTGACCACCGCATTGCGGTTGCCGGCGATCATCAACGACAGCGGCAACCCCATCACACCGCTGCCCGAACGTAACTGTCCCACCCCCGTTTCGCATGCCGACAGCACGATGAGTTCGCTGTCGAGCTCATACAGGGGCAGTTCCGCGGCCGTGAGATAGCCGTCGTATCCGGCCGAGCCGGGCTGTCTGAGGACAATCGCCGACAGCATGGGATGTGTCAGCGATAGATAGCCGTGAGTAGAGAAGAGCAGGAAGCGATACTTCGCGAGTTCGCCACGGCGATTCAGGTCCGCCAGGCGCTCCTCGGATGCATCGTCACCGAGCAGCAACAGGTGGGGCGCGAAGAGTCGACTGACGGACTGGGCCTCGCGAGCCGCGCCCGGCAACGGCGACCACGTCACAGCCAGTGCATCGAAGGCACGCTTCGTTGCACTATCGTCGTGGCCGATTTGTGCGACGGCACTGCGCAAAGTGGCGGTACGCAACGCCTCGCCTTGTCGAAGCGAAGCCACCGCGGTGCCGCCTGTCTCCGCGAATGTCGGTGCCCCGACGGCGAGCAGCGGCCTCTTGTTGCGCGCCGCGGGTGGCCGCTGCCGCAGCAGTCCGTAGATCGAAAAGGACTGCACGTAGCTGACTGCATAGCGTTCGCCGATCGTGCCGCCGCCGGCCTCGATCAGTTCGAAGGGCAGCAGAGCCAGGGCACCATCGGGCGAGATGACGAGTTTTCTCGTATGTCTTGGGCACGCGGCCATCGCTGGTGCCAGGACCTTCGAAAACGCCGCGGCTACCTCGGCATCGACGCTGCGGTCCGCTTGACCCGACCAGGCGCTGCGCAGCTTCTCCACGGCGGCGTCGAGTTCCTTTGGCGGCGGCAGCGTGAAGTACTGCATCCGAGTGGAGCGGCCGACGACGAACACTCCGGCGCGTTTATCGCCGATCACGAAACTGAGGAAGCACGTGTCCGCGGCGAGGACGCGAGCGACATCGCCGCTCTTGAGCACCGGGGCCTCGGCCATCGCGACAAAGCGCGGATACTCGCGACGGGCGCTCGCTCGCCGCACCAGGTAGGCCTGCGCCGCCGCTTCGCGTCGCGCGCCCGCCTCGATGCGCGCTGAATCTGCCGTTGCGCTGGCGACCTCCGCTTCCGAAGCTCGCACCTGCCGCCTGAGCTCGCTCAGTTCGGCGCGAACCTTCTCGGGCAAGGCCGGACTGCTGTCGCTCGTGATCTCGCCGAGCGACGCCAGCAGGACGCGTCCCTTGAAGCGTTCGCTCAGATCGAATGCGGCCTCGATCTCTCCGCGTTCGGCAAGCAGCGCAACGTACCGCATGTAGGGCGCTGCACGCCAGGCCTGTACCTGAGAGGCCGTGTCTTCCGACAACCCCGAGCGATCGGCCTGATCGGCGAGGTCGACGAACTGTCGCAATAGCGCTTCGAGTGTTGGACCATCATCAATTCGCTCGGCGGCAGCTGCCGCAACACCCAGCAGCGCCAGGGCCCGCCGCTGATCCTTGATGCGCTGGATGCGTTCGACTGCGATCGCCAGCTGCTCCTGCGCCCGTGCACGGTCACCCGCTCCCGCGAGCGCCCCCGCCAGCATCGTGTGACTGATGATCGTGAGCTCGCCGGACTCACCGAACAGTTTCGTTGCCGGGGCCAGCACGCTCTCGCTGACCGCGATTGACTCGGCATAGCGTCCGACGAGGTCGAGCAGTTCGGCCTGGTGAACCTTCGTATTGATGGTCTGCCGATGTTCCGGGCCGAGCCGCTCGACGGCGGCACTGATCTGCGGCTCGATGATCTGCAGCGACTCCGTCGGCCGCCCGAGTTCTCCGAGTACCAGCGAAAGGCCGCGCGCCGATATCACCGACGCCACGTGACCGGGCCCGTACAGGCGGCTGTAGCCCTCGTACGCCTGGCGAACGAACGGCAGTGCCGCGTCGTTGTCGCCGAGCTGGCGCAGGTTGTTACCGTAGTTGTTGATGGCACGCAGCGTGTCCGGATGGTCGGCACCGACCAATGCCACGGTCATCAGGTAGCTTCTCTGTTGTGCCAGCAGTCCTTCGGACAGGCGGCCGAGTGCGGTGTAGCCGCTCGCCAGCCGATCAAGCAGTGCGGCACCACGCAGTGACTGTTCGTTGCCGCGCTGTCGCTCCAGCGGCTCGAGAATCGCAAGCCCCTCGACATGGCGTCCGGCAATCAGCAGTGCCTGTGCGAGTACGAACCGGCTGCTGAACAACAACGGATCATCGGGGGGTAGTGCCCGTTCCGCGTTGGCCACCAGGACCTCCGCCGCCGCGACGCCGGCAGGTCCTCCCCGCACAACCAGCAAAGCGCGAACCCGCAAACGCTCGAGTTGCAGCGCCTGCCGATGGTGCTCTCCGAGCGCATCGCGCACCGCCGGGAGCCGGGGATCCAGCAGTGCGAACACCTCGCGCTGGCGGTCGAGCCCGGACAGTGCGTTGGCGAGCTCGATCAGCGTCTGCAGCGTGGCATAGGAACTTGACCCGAGCTGAGCCTGCAATGCACCCAGCCGCCGCTCGCCCGCGCCGAGATCAGTGACCACCGTGCCGGCATCGATCTGCGACGTCATCGCCAGCCACTCGAGGTGCAGCGTCAGTGGTGCGGCATCGCCGAGGCGCGTGCGCACCTCCGCATAGGCCGCGCGCCGTCGCTCGGCGCGCGCCTGCAGTCCACCGGGTCGCGAGCCCGCCTGTTCCGGCGTTTCTGTGTCCGCGGCAATGGCGATCAGCAGCCCCGCGACTTCCGGCGGAAACGCACTGCCGGTCACTGTGCCAGGCAGCGGCCAGCCATGGACACGGCAATCGGCCAGTGGCCAGGCGCCGTAAAGTGCGGGCGTCTTGTCGGACGTTGTGAAAAGCGTCAGCGTGCCCTTCGAATCGTTCGGTGGTGCCCGTGCCTCGTTGGCGACCTGCATTGGAACCAATCGTCCGTCGTCGGTGACCAATGCCGCGCGGTGCGGATCGGCCGGGCCGGTCGCGATCGCAACGCGCGCAGTGCGGCCAAGCAGTCGTGCGCAATCGACACCGACGCCCGCCAAGGGTGGCACGGCGAGCCAGTCAGGCTCCGCCGATGCTGCCGGCAGACTCGACCACACGGTGCTCGCGCCGAACAGCACTGAAGCTGCCGTGGCACGCCACCGGCTGCCGCGGTCGATCGAAACCTGCCCTGTTTGGAGTGCGGCCATTCGCGCATTCTGGGCGCGGGCGCCGTCGCGGCAAGAGGCACGCGCATTGCGCACTCAGGCGATGGACTGGGCCGCGACCAGCCACAGCGGCGCCGCGATCAGCGACAGCGGAATGCCGATGCCCACCATGAGCGATGTGATGGCCGAGTCGAGCTTGTAGTGGTTGGCAACGACCGCCGCGCCGATCATCGGGCCCATGGCCGCCTCGAAGATGACAACGGCGCGTGCGAGGTTTGTACCCGGGTTATCGGCATCCAGCAGCAAAAGACAGACCACCGCGATTAGGAGCGGGCCCAGGATCAGCTTGTAGCCGAGCCCCAGGGCGAGCGCCGTGCTGTGGGAGCGCAGCGCGCCCAGGCGCAGCTGGCAACCCACAGCGAGCAGTGCAATCGGCGCGACGGTGGCTCCCAATCTGCCTAGCGCGTCGTCGAGCATCGGCGGGAACGGGATCGGCCGCAGCACAAGCGCAGCGACCAGGGCAATGAGCGGAGGAAACGTGATCACGCGGCGCGCCATGACGCGCCAGTGCATGGGCTGTCCGCCGTAGCGTGCGGCCACGAGCAGGCCGAACGTCGACAGCGCCAGGTACGAGCCGAGCTGGTCGATGACGATGCCATAGGCAAGCCCGTCTCGACCAATCCACGCCTCGATCATCGGGAGACCGACGAAGGACGTATTGGCCAGACCGCCGGTGAGGATCAGCGCGCCCGTCGTCGCTGCATCCAGTCGCAGGCGGCGTGCCACCACACCGATGATCAAGGCCGCCAGGCCGAGCATCAGCCACGCTCCGGCCGCGCTCGCCAGCAGCTCCGCGGTCAGTTCTGCGCGATGCAGGTGAACGAGCGCCAGCGCTGGCAGCGCGACATTGATGACGTAGCCGTTCAGCGCCACCGAGGCATTGTCCGGAACCCGTCCGGTCATGCGCAATGCAACGCCGGCCGCCAGGCAGAGGACGAGTAGCAGCATGGCACCCATGAGTTCACACTTCCTTGAGGTGATGGTGCGGTGGTCGGCAGCGGCCGGTTTGCATCAGTGGCCCTAGGCGCGCGCCGGGTTTGGTGGAGTCAGCGCGCGCGCGCAATCAGCTGTTCCTCGCCTGCGCCGGCAAGTACCGGCAACCGCCGTGTTGAGATGGCGCTGCGTGGACAGGGGAATGTCCTTGGCACGATGGCGATTGCCGTCAAAGGGGCGCTCCAACGGCTGGCAGCGCTCGGCCCTAAAACGTCGACGGGTACTCGCTGGATTCAACGCTCGGTTGCACGTCAATCGCGTTAGGCGCGGACGGCGATGTGCTCAGGGCTTCAGGGCGGACTTCGATGGTCCTTGCAGTCACTACCGGGCCGGTGTTGGCGCGCGGGCCATCGGTGCGCTGCACGTCGCGGACCGTCAGGGCGAAAATGGCAAGAATTCCGCACACCACGGCAACGGCAGCGATGCTCCTGGCCATCGCAGCACCGCGCTGCGACTCAAGAACCGCGGGATCGGATGTATGGGGATAGCTTCGGCGCATCATGTGACCTCCTGCAATCGTTGCCTTGCAGGCTCGTTCGGGCCTGCCCGCTGTCCGATCGAATGCTTGGATCGAATGACTGCACTGTGGCCCTCCGTGGTGCCCAAGTCGTTGCGGCACTCCGCCTTCCGAATGCCGAATGGGTCGCATTCGCGATCCGCGCAGCGGCGGGGTCGCTTCGGAGGCAGAGGGCGATCACGCCGAAGTTGGGCGCGCAAGCCGGCCTCCGCGCTGACGGGCGCCAAGGGCCGCGGCTTCGCCGAATTCGTGCAGCGATTGCTGGCCGCGAGAAACGGCTAACGCGCCCTCGCGGGCCGCATGATGGACCGGCCGATCACCTGGTATTGCTGGCCGCCCGAATCAACCTTCTGAACAGCCGCAACGCGAGCCGTGCAAAGCGTCTTCCATGGCACGGGTCGGCAGCGTCGGTGGTGGCGCGTCCGGATAGGCGTTGACAGTCGTAGCGCGGGGCAAGAGCGCGAGCGCTCGCTACTGCAATTGATCTTTGACACTACGCAAGATCTGCAGCGGCCTATAAGAACAGGCAGTGAGTTCTTTCACTATGTCCTTTAGGGGGACCTATGGTAACCGCGAAGAAACGTCCGATAGTTCTTGCGTTCGACGTCAAGAAGCTCAGTGCGGAGCTGGGTGCGACGGTCAAGTTGGGAACGGTCTCGGCGGTACGAGGCAAGTACTTCGTCAGTGTCGGGGCGACCAAGAAGGAGGTGGTTGTTGGCGACACGACCCCGGCCTCGGAGGTGAAGGCGCTGGTCGGCCCGGTCGCAGTGGTCGTCTCGGGCCGGACCATTGTCGCGATCGGCAAGCCGCCGCGTCGGCCGTGGATCGTCTGCTACATCCCGGTGCCAGATCTCATCCGGCAGGTTCGTCCTGAACTGCGCACAGCGCTGCTGAAGCAGTACGTAAGCAGGGGCGTGATTCCTGAGAGCGCTGTCCCTAGCCTCGCACAGTTCGGGTAATGCTGCCGTACCGGACGATCGTTTGCGAAGTCACGAACCAGTGCAGCCATCGCTGCGTGCACTGCTATAACTTCTGGCGCGATGATCGTCCGCGCACGATCACACCGACGACACTGGCTCGCGGCGAGATCCGCGAGCTGGTGCGCCGGATCAAGCAGGAGACGGCCCTCGAACAGGTCGCCATCTCGGGTGGCGAGCCGCTGCTGCGCTCCGATCTGCCCGGCATCCTGCAGGACATTCTTGATGAGGGCCTGAACCCCGTTGTCATCACCAGCGGGACTGCACTGACCCCGGCACGGGTGCGCCGCCTGCCGGCGGGCACGATGCTCGAGGTCACGCTGTTCGGCGCCGACGCCGAACTGCACGACCGCATCGTCGGACGCAAGGGCACGCTCAAGCGCGTGATCGAGGGCGTTGCACGGGCGCGTGAGCACGGTTGCCGCCTGGTGGTCAGTGTCGTGGTGAGTGCGCTCAACGTGCACGAAGTGCGCAACGCGCTGGAACTGGGCATCGCGCTGGGTGCCGAGGGGTTCCTGCTGAACCGGATGAACCTCACGCCGCCGACGATGCGTGACGCCTCACTGACGATGACCAAGGCGCAGCTGGAGGAAATGCTGGCGGCCGCCGAGGCAGTGGCCGCGGAGTACGACGCGCCGATTGCCGTGTCGGTGCCAATTCCCGCGTGCGTGATCGACCCGGCGGGCTACCCGCATCTGCATTTCGGGTGGTGCCCGCGCGGCGGCGCAGAGGCCTACTACACCGTCGGCCACGACGGCATGCTGCGTCCGTGCAATCACTCGTCGGTCGTACTCGGCGATCTGCGCAAATCGTCGTTCGGCGAACTCACCGAAGGGCAGCGCGCTCGCGACTTCTGGGCGCCTCTCCCGGCCGAGTGCGCGACGTGCGAACACCCGCTGCGCGATGTCTGCCGCGGCGGCTGCGCCGCGGCGAGCGACGAGTGCTACGGCACGCGCGAGCGCTGGGACCCGGTCATCGACGTAGCCTTGGGACGCCAGGGACGCAACACTCCGCTTGACCCTGTGCGGCAGGTCCAACCTATTCGACCGTTGGGCCGCGCCATCGCTGCCGAAGCCTCCGGCGGTTGAAAGTCCACACCGTCGCTCCGGCCCGGTCCTGTGGGCTGGCCGGCGGCTCCGAGTCGCAGTGATGTGTCCTTGATGCTCTTGCTTCAGCGGTGAAGCAAAGTTCGGTCACAAGACTTCGCCATCGTTCGGTTAAACCTGTTGCTCTTGCGGACGCTGCGGTATTGCCCGAGAATGCGTTGCAAATGCAATGCATGGAGCTCCGATGAAGACAGCCACGATTCCATCGCTCCGGGTCGACCCTGAACTGAGGGCCGCCGCCGAAGACGTCCTCGAAGAAGGTGAAACCCTGTCCAGCTTTGTCGAGCAGTCGATCCGTGATGGCGTGCAGCGTCGCAAGGCTCAGCGCGAGTTCATCGCTCGAGGCCTGAAGTCGAGGAACGCAGCAAGACGGACTCAGGACTACGTGCCGGCGGACAAAGTGCTGGGGCGCCTGCAAGGCCTGCTGCAAAGGGCCAAGCGGACTGCAGCCGCGAAGTGACGTTTCGCGTCCGCTTCACGCGCGAAGCCGGAGACGACCTGGTTCGGCTGTATGAATTCATCCTCGATCGCGACGTGACGGACTGGGGGCTGGCTGAGCGTGCGCTGGAAGCCATCCGTCACGCCATCTCCGGGTTGGAGCGATCCCCGTTCAGCTATCGGAAGGTCAGTGATGGAGGCGGTCCGTTCCTGCGAGAACTCATCATTCCATTCGGTTCAGCAGGGTACGTGGCTCTCTTTGAGATCGAGGATAGTGAAGTGGTAACGATTCTTGCCGTACGCCACCAGCGCGAGGACGATTACTTGTAGGCGTCATGGGCGCTTCGTGGCGAGCGAGACACGACCGTGTTCCGGAGGGTTGAAAGTTGGTCGTGGGCCAACAACGGGGGACCGGGGAAACTCGCCACCGGCGGCTCCTGAAGCAATTCGCGTGGCGCACTGACGGAGGTCGTGTCCCGCGCGTTCGCCGCGCTACGCGGGTCGATCGTCAGGTCTTCATTGGCGCCAACCGTCCGTGAATCAGGCCTCGAGAAACAGCGCCGGGTCCACGGCCGTGGCGTTCAGGTACACGGAGAAGTGAAGGTGCGGCCCGGTGACGCGTCCGGTTGCGCCGACCTTGCCGATCGGAGCACCGGCGGCGACCTCTGGCTGTGCCGGCACGTCGATCGCGCTGAGATGCGCGTACAGCGACAGCACGCCCAGACCGTGGTCGAGAATCACCATGCGGCCGGGGAAAAAATAGTCGCCGACGTCGAGCACACGGCCGGCGCTCGCCGCGACCACCGGCGTGCCGAGGGGCGCAGCGATGTCCATGCCGTTGTGCGGAGCACGCGCCTGGCCGTTGAAGTAGCGCCGCAGCCCGAAGGAACTCGATCGCGGCCCCGGCGTCGGGGGCAGCATTGCGAGCGAGGGTTGCGCCGTCTCGGTAAACGTAGCGAGCACCTGCGTGAGATGGGTACGCTCGCGCTCGTGTCGCGCCAGGTCTTCCTTCGACAGCTCGACCTTGTCCGGTTGCACTTTGAGCCGCTGCGCGGCGTATGACTTCGCACCCACTTTGATCGTGCGCGTCGCGCGCGCGTCACCGGGAAACTGCACCGTCAACGTGAGGACGCTGCCCGCCTTTTCCGCGAGTGCGATGCCCACCCATGCCACCCAGCCTGCGCGCTCGCGCATCACCAGCACGCGCTGCTCACCGAGCCAGGCCTGCGGCGCTGCCTCGCCGGCGCCGAGCGGAACGCGCGCGACGCCACCCGGGACGCTCGCCGTACGTGGCCACGGGGCCGGCGACGACTTCGTCGGTTTCTGCGCGAAGGCACGCGACGCCGAGAGGGCGACCGCCAGAGTCAGGAGCTTGCGTCGATCCGGATGCACACGCAGATCTTAGTCATCTTCCCGTGTGGACCATCGTCGCCGCATGGAGGACCCGCACTCATTGCGCTCCGACTGTTCCTGAAAAGTACTTGCAAGTGACCTCAAAGAGTCCTACAAGCACGCTTTGTTTACATCAATATGTCGCTCCGTCTCTGCATGCTTCTACGAGGACTTGTCCCACTGGCGATGTCATGTGCGCTGCTCGCAGCGTCGGGCGAGGTCAGCGCGCAAACGGCGGCCGCAGGCATCGAGCGCGGCCGCTACCTGGTGGAGTCGATCCTCGGCTGCGGTAACTGTCACACCCCGAAGGCGCCGACGGGTGAGCCGATCGCCAGCCTCAACCTCAGCGGTGGCGGCCTGTCGTTTTCAGTACCGCCGTTCACCGGAACCGCCACGAACATCACGCCGGATCGCGAGACCGGAATAGGGAGCTGGACCAACGACGAGATCAAGCGGGCGATCGTCGCGGGAAAGCGGCCCAACCATGGGCGGCTGCCGAATTCCGAACTGGCTGTCGTGATGGCCACGTCGTTCTTCAAGGCCATGACGCCGTCCGATCTCGACGCGGTGGTGGCATACCTGCGATCGGTCCCGGCCCTGCGCAACGAAGTCGCCGCGCCGGTGTATCGCCTGCCGCAAAGACACCAGCCTTTTCCCGACGCGGAGGCCGGCTTCTCCGACTCAAAGATGAGCGATCCGGTGTACCGCGGCCGCTATCTCGTCACCATTGCGCATTGCATCGAGTGCCACTCGCCCCAGGACAAAGGCACCTTCGACTTCAGCCGATTGGGCGCCGGCGGCCGAATCTTCAACGTAGCACTCGTGCAAGGTTTCCCTTCGGGGTGGCCTGGCGCACGAGCCGCGAACATCACGTCGCATCGCACCGCGGGGCTGGGCGGCTGGAGTGATGACGAGATCAAGCGCGCGATATCGCAGGGCATCTCGCGCGATGGCCGCAAGCTGCAACCGCCGATGCCGTTTTCCTACTACGCGAGGCTCAGTCCTGCCGACCTGAACGCCATCGTCGCGTACCTGCGCACATTGCCGCCTCTTCAGTAGCTGCGCGCCCGCGGGCGGCGGTTCAGGGGCGGAATGCCCAGCGCGACCCCTTGCTGACAGCCGCCATCGAAGCCCATGGTCGAGTGCGATTTGTGGCGGTTTGCGTTCGGCATGTCAATGGCCATTGCTTAGGCTTCCGACGCTTGACGGCACGCAATTCGCGCGGCGCCGGGGCCACTAGCCTGAAAGAGGCGCGTTGGGCCGTCTTTGAAGGAGCACATGATGCCGAAGACACTGATCGTCTATCACTCCCGCACCGGTTACACGCGACGCGTGGCGCAGTCGCTGGCGCGCCGGCTGTCAGCCGATCTCGAAGACATCCACATCGTGCAGCCACTGGACGGCGTGCTGGGCTATGTCATGTGCGCTATCGAAGCGATCGCAGGCCTTGCCCCTGCGCTGCGTCCGGCACGCAGGAATCTGGCGGCGTACGACCTCGTCGTGATCGGCACGCCCGTGTGGTTCTGGAGCCTGTCGAGTCCGGTGCGCAGCTGGCTCGAAACGAATCCGCTGCGCGGCAAGCGGTTCGCATTTTTCTGCACGATGGGTAGTGCGGGGTCATCCTGTGTGTTTGCCACCATGCAGCAGCTGGCTGGCAGCAAACCGGTCGAGACGCTGGCGCTCGCGGACGCCGAGGTCGGTGCGTTCGCGGAAGGCAAGCTTGATTCGTTTGTCCGCACTCTGAGCACGGGCCGCAAGCGAGGCAATGCCGCCGCCACTGGCGAGGCACGGGCCGCCGCCTGAGGGCAACACATCGGTGTCAGGTGTCACGGCGCCCGCCGCCTCAGCACCGGCAGGAGTCAGGTCCGAACTTGCTCGACCGCCCAACGCCTCTCGGCGGCGCGTCGAATGGCCGGCAGCAGGAGCAGGCGAATGGAGATGATTCCAAAGCGCGCCCAGCGCCAGTAGCGCAGGAACCTCGTCCGCGCAGTTTCATCGGTTGCCACCGCGCGCGTTTCCTGCGCAAATCGTGTAAGCGCCGGACCCAGTTCGTCGGTCTCCAGTGTCCACGCGATCTTCACCTGGCCCGGTTCCGCATACGCCCCGAATTCGCCCGGAGCCAGCGGCGAGAACGTAACGCTGGCGAGCCAGGGTTGGCACGTGGCACCGAAAGCAACCAGCCGACCTGGCTGCCCGACCAGCCGTCCCCAGCCCAGCGCTTGCATCTCTTCCAGAACGCCCTGCGGTCTGCGCGGCGCATGACGGCCAGTGCGCAACACTTTCTCTCGCAGCCAGAAGATCGCTTTCACGAGTGGCAGCGACTGCATGTCGAAGTTCGAGGCAACGTCCATGACGAGACTGGCCGGTGCGCGGATCGAAATCTCGAAGCGCTCCCTGACGTCAGGATGCGGAATGAAGCGGTCAAGCAGTGCGGGACGGGAACTCATCGGGCGCGGAACCTGCAGCATACGGTGACTGCGGGTCTGGCTGCTCGTTGTCGCCGCGGCGGAGCGAACGCCTCTCTCCCGTGTGCGCCGCAAGGACACCGCGTGGCAATCGTGCCCGACTCTGGATTCGTCGACTCCGCAGACTTCGATTCAGGATGAGCATTTCCGTCAACGCGATGGCGGCGGCGTCGCTGGGTCGTTTCGACCGCCGCGTACGGCGCCAGCCGCGCCGCGCAGCACGCCGCCCACCGCCTCGCCCGCACCGCGCGCCACGTTGGGGACCGAGCGCACCACGACCCCGGCGGTGACCGATGGCCAGCGCACCTGCCACTGCACGTCGCCAAACGGACCGCGCAGTTCCACTGGCACCAACACGCCGTTGAGCATGACCATCTCCGGGCCAGCGCGCCCCCCGCCGTGTTGACCACTCGCGCCCGCAGCAAGTAGTCGATGCGGCTGCGCGCGAGGTCGATCGAGCCTTCGCCGGCCACATTGAGGAATTCACTGCGACCGGCGAGGTCCGTGCTGTGTCCCACGCCGTCGCGAAAATCAAGGCTCGCGTCCAGCTGGCTGAAATCCGTCTGCCGGCCGGCGTCACCCGCCATCGTGGTGCTGCCGCCCTGCGGCGCCGTGCGCCAGCCGCTAAACGTTTGGGCGAGATCGATGCCGCGGATTGCGGCCGGTCGCAGCGCGAGTGTCACTCGGCCATTAAGTGCGGCGCGCACCGCGCCTACGGTGCTGCCGCGGCTACGCAGATCCGCATCGATTCGGCCCCGTCCGCGCAGGGCGTCGAAGCCGAGGGTGTCGGTCAGCAGCGCGCGCAGGTCGACGTCGTTGGCACGCAAGCGCAGCGCAAGCCGCCCGCTGCCTGCGTTGGCGCTGCCACGGGCGTCGAAGCGTCCCCCCCAGGCGCGTCCGGCAAGCTGCTGCAGATCGAGTGCGCCGTTGTCGATGCTCGCCTGCAGGTCGAACCCGTCCACTCGGTAGGGCGGCCACAGCAGTCGCGTTACCTTTATTCGCATCCGCGTGTCAGCCCACGTGAGGGGCTGCAGGTTCACGGGAGCAGCGGCGGCGGTCGTCGCTGGTGCTGAGGCTCGGTCGGAACGGGCGACGAACCGGGTCAGGTCGAGCGTGCCGAAGCTCGCGTCGACATCGATCATGGCGCGCGGCCGGTCGAGGGTTGCGCCCACACGCGCGTCAAAGCGCTGGTCGTTGATCGTGCCCTCGGCAACGCCGCCACCGGTCGAAGACGTGAGTTCCGCGTTTCCAGCCAGCTTCAGATGCAGTGGCGGCAGCGACGGATCACTCATCTGCAACGCGAGGGAAAGCGGATCGAGCGCGACGGCAAAGGGTTTCGGGCTGATCACGAGCGTGGCATCGGCCTTGCCCTGCAACGAGCTTGAACCGGCCTGACCCTCGGCGTCGATATGAAGCGCCGGCACCGTGATGCGTTCGAACACCCCGCTCGGCGCTTGCGAACTCAGCTGCAACTGCAAGCGTTGGTCCCCGCCAAGCGCCAGTCGCCCGACCAACGCCGCGCCTTGCAGGCTCTCGCCCACCACCTTCAGTGCGGGCCAATCGAGCTGGGCGTCGAGCGTCGTCAAATGCTGGCGGCCTTGGACGCGCAGCGCCAAGCGTTCGAGTTCAAGGGTCCGGGTGGGCACGTCCAGACGCAGCCGGGTCAGACCGAGCTGGCCGTCGTCGATCCGCCAGCCGAACCGTGCGCCACTGAACTGCAGCTGTGCGCCGTCGACTTCGACGTGGCTGTCGACGATGCCCGCGGCCGCGCCGTATTCGAGCCGAATCGCGTCGGCTTGCAGTTGCGCATCGAGTTCCTCGAAACCGTAGCCTTGTCCGCGCAATTGCAAGGTCGCCTTGACGAGCCGCACGATCGGCGGTGCGCTGGGTACCGGCAGGATCTCCAGCCCCGCCTCGATCGCCAGCGAGCCGCGGAGTGGAGGTTGTTCGAGCTCGGCGTTTGCTTGCAGGTTGAGCGGCCACGGGCGCCCCGCCTCGTAGGGGCCCAGCCGGAGCTGCTGAACGACGAAGCGGCCCTCGACGCCGGCCGGCGCGTCGATACGAGCAACTCGGCATCTGCGAGCTCGATCAATTCGATCACCACCGGTCGGCGCTTGCGCGGCTCGCCGCCGCCCGCGGCGTGGCCAGCAGATCGTCGATGTTGCGGCGACCGTCGGCGCCACGACGCACGGTCAAGCGCACTCCCTTTGCTGACATGCTCTCGATCTCGATCTCGCGCCGCGCCAGCAACGGTTCCAGGCGCACCGTCAGTGCCGCTTTCTCGATCGTGGCGAAGCTCTGCCCTGGCTGCCCCGGCTCCGATAGACGCACGTCCTGCACCGTCACCGCGGGTTGCGGCCACAGCTGCAGCGCGACAGGCCCGGCAATGGACAGTTCGCGTTCGTGGTGGGTGCGTACCCATTCGATCCCGGTGCGCTTGAGTCGCTCGCCATCGAAGCTCAAGACCAGCCAGACCGCTGCGCCGATCAGGAGCAGCAGCAGAGCTGCCGTCACGATCAGGCTTCGACGTAACCAGGGGCGCATAGGTTCTACTGAGAGCCGGAGTGCGGGCCGTTGGCGGCGGGAATGCCAATTGTCCGTCAGTCGCGTGCCGTAGGCGGCCCCTCTCGACAAAGCCCGCGCAGGTTGCGTTAGAACGTTTCAGTGCGCCATTGCGCAGCCAGTTTTTTGATGATCAGGCGCGCACTCGACTGGACCTGCGCCAGGGCGAGTTGAGAGGTCGCGACGAGGAGTGCGGCCAGAGTGAGTGAGGGCCGGCGCACGCCCTTCAATGAGAGCTACCACGCGTTATGCAGGCACGCGACCCCGGATCGCCCATGCCCTGGCGATCAGCGGAATCGAGCCGTCGGATTCGGCGGGCAGGCGGCGGCGAAGGCGGTCCCTTAGTTCGTGCCGCGTTGCCTCGTCCAGTGACATCACATAGGACGGAGCCGGGCCCTGACCGCCGAGGAACGGAAGCCAGAAGTCGTCGAAGCCTGCGAATCGCGTAGCAGTGTCGATTGATCGGAGGTCGACATCCGTAAGGCCCGTTTCCTGGAACAGTCGCTCCAGGGCCTCGGGCCGGCACAGGGGAAAGCGGCTGCCTTCATCGAGCGCGCCAACGGCGCTGCTCATTTCGAGGGCGGCATCCCAGAAATGGCGCATGAATTCCATCTTGCCCGCGTAATCCCAGACGTATGCCGCGAGCGTGCCGCCGCGGGTCGTGACCCGCCGCATCTCGTGCAGTCCACGAGCGGGATCCGGAAAGAAGTTCAGCGCGAGACCTGACACGGCGACATCGACGTCGTCATCGCGAAGCGGCAGCTCAAGCGCGCCGGCAACATGAAAGGTCGCATGACCTTGCAGTCGGGCGCCCGCCTTCTGCAGGAAGGCGCTCGATGGATCGACTCCGATCAGCCGGGCGGGTTGGCACTGCTCCCGGATGGCGACCGTCAGCGCACCGGTTCCGCAGCCAACGTCGAGCCAGCGCAAGGCCGGAGGTAACGCGAGCCAGCCAAGAAACTCTCGCGCAACAGGGAGACTCCAGCGCCCCACGTAGCGCTCGTAGGGGTCACCCCGGTTCCAGGAATCACTCGGGTACGTGTCGGCCACGGCCTTTCACCTGAACTCGACGTCACCATGCTGTGCCAATCAAGATACATCCTCTCGATCTACTGCGCTCGTCGTACCGGTGCTTTATCCTGCGCCGGTCACGTCAATCCGCAGTGCACCTGCAACCGTATCTCGACAGAGTCAGCCTGAAACCATGTCCTTCTTGCCGCGCGATTTGCAGGTTCCTGCCGTCGTCGAGACGGCGCGTTTCCGGCTGCGTTCGATCACGATTCACGATGCGTTCAAGGACTACGACGCCGTCATGTCGAGTCGCGAGCATCTGTGGGGCCGCTTCGGTAAAGCCTGGGGATGGCCGGCCGAAGACATGACGATCGAGCAGAACATCGTGGATC
>CAVPDC010000012.1:0-124147 GCA_963702595.1 uncultured beta proteobacterium
CCCCGAAGCCGTCATTGCGGCTGTTTCCGATCTCAGGGCATCAGCAGCGCCGGATACCGCTTTGCACGCAATTCCTCGATGACCGCATCGGAGAGCTTCCATCTGTCTCCGCCGATTCGCGCGATCAGCTCGGTCCAGACGCGCTCGAATGCCTGGATAGCATCCGCATCGCTCCAGCGCACGCTCGCCGGCAGCATGGGCGCGACGTCTTCGGTGAGGCTTCGCGTCAACTTCTCCAGCATGCGCTGCTCGGCCATCGCTCGCGTGATCGGCTTGCCCTCCAAGGCAAGGTAGTAGTCAAAGCAGGCGATGACCTTCTCCGGAGCCAGGGGCAGCTGTTCGAGTCCCTGGTGCAGATCGAACAGGTCACGGTTCCTGCGCCGCTGCAGCAGTGCGCGCAGCTTCGTGCCGAACAGTTCCTCGGGCTCGAAGGAGGCGATCTGCGCCGTTCCGCGGTACCAGTCGTTTTCCACGGCGAACGGATAGCGTCGAACTCCAAGCAAGCTCGCGTGCTCCCGAGTGTTGATCTCGACCTTCAGCTTGAGCGTCGCCTGCGCATCTATCTCGGGCGTGAACTTGAACACCAGGTGCATCGAGTGCCCGGCCTGCTCCCGGCTGCATTTCCCGAGCCACGACAGCGCCGCGCGAATCGCGTCGACCGTGCCACCGATAGGCTCGGGATGCGCCTGGACCAGATCGATATCCTCCGAGTAGCGCAGCGGTTGCTTGAAGAGCAGCTTGTGGATCGCCGTACCACCGCGGAATGCGATCTTCCCTGCCAACGCCGGCGCATTGAACAGATCGCACAGGGCGCGACAGATGATCAGGTCCTGCTCGACCTGCCGCAGGTCCGGCCAAGGCGCTTTCGTAATCCACCCTTGCAGGAAGGCGGTGGGAATCACTCTGCGATCTCCACCGCTTCATTGATCAGGAGCCTCCACCTTGGATTTCGCTCACTAGCCTGCGCCAAAGCCTTCACGAGCGGCCTGACGGCCGGATCGAGCGGCAGTGCCGTCCTGGCACGCTTCACGAACCCTTGCAGCGCGTCGGCCTGGCGCGCGTGTCCCGCCAGATCGAGCAGGTAGCCAAGCCGACGGACTGCCGAGTTCTCGTAGGCGCCGGCCGCCTTCTGCAGCAAGCGCGGGCTGGCCTTGGCGCCGATATCCTTGACGATCTGCGCAACGCCGCTGATGCCAGCTGCCTTGTGAAAGTAGCGCACGCAATCGAGCAGCGTCAGCTCGACGCCAGCCACCGTGGCGAAGCCGGCGTCGCTCTTCATCTCGTCGACGAACGACTCTTGATTGACCTGTCTGAATGCGTCCGGACCCTGATAAAGGAACTGCAGGCGATGGCGACCCAGATCGAAGTCCCGCAACTGCCTCGGGACGACGAGTTGGAAGACCATGCTGGCCTGGTGCGAGGCGCCGTGGAACGCCGCCGCACGCAGCAGCGAGACTCGGTAGTCGATCCCCTGATGCTTCATCAGCGGGTCGATCCATTTCACGGGGTCCGGCGCGCCGGCGACCTGATCCTCAGGGCGCAGGATGAGATAGAAGCCGTGCCTGGGGTTCGCCAGGCGGCGCTTGTTGATCCCGCGCGTGATCGCCGCCGCCAGTGCCGACGGCTTCAGGCCAAGCGCAGCGGCTACGTCATCCCGTGAGAAGTAGGCTCGTCCGCGGGCAAGCAGATCGTCGAGGAAGGACTCAAGGGAAGCCATGCCGAAACATACGCAAAACTAGACGAAATATCAAGCTTTTTGCATATGATTTGGGTCATTCCCATTCGATGGTCGCCGGCGGCTTGCCGCTGATGTCGTAGACGACACGGTTGATGCCGCGCACTTCGTTGATGATGCGGTTCGAGACCCGGCCGAGCAGGTCGTGCGGCAGGTGTGCCCAGTGCGCGGTCATGAAGTCGGTGGTCTGCACCGCGCGCAGCGCGACGACCCATTCGTAGGTGCGACCGTCGCCCATGACGCCGACGCTCTTCACCGGAAGGAACACCGCGAACGCCTGGCTGGTCCGGTCGTACCAGCCCGACGACCTCAACTCCTCGATGAAGATCGCGTCGGCCCGTCGCAGCAGGTCCGCATGCTCTTTCTTCACTTCGCCCAGGATGCGCACGCCAAGGCCCGGGCCTGGGAACGGATGGCGGAAGATCATCTCGCGCGGCAATCCCAGTGCGAGTCCGAGGTTGCGCACTTCGTCCTTGAAGAGGTCGCGCAGCGGTTCGAGCAGCTTCAGATGCAGCGTTTCCGGCAGGCCGCCGACGTTGTGGTGGCTCTTGATCGTCGTCGCCTTCTTCGACTTCGCGCCGGCCGACTCGATGACATCCGGATAGATCGTTCCCTGCGCCAGCCACTTGGCGTTCGGCAGCTTTGCCGCCTCTTCCTGAAACACGTGCACGAACTCGCGCCCGATGATCTTGCGCTTTTCCTCGGGATCCGAGACGCCCTTGAGAGCCCTCATGAAGCGCTCCGTCGCTTCGATCGGGATCAGCTTCATGCCCATGTGCTTCTGGAAGGTGTCGATGACCTGCTGGCCTTCGGCGAGCCGTAGCAGCCCAGTATCGACGAAGACGCAGGTGAGCTGAGTGCCGATCGCGCGCTGAATCAGCGCCGCCGCCACCGAGGAATCCACGCCCCCCGACAGACCCAGGATCACTTCTTCGCGGCCGACCCGCGTACGAATCTTCTCGACCGCCTCGCCAACGTAGTCGCCCATGACCCAGTCCGGACGGCAGCCGCAGATCTCGAGGGCGAAGCGCCGCAGGATTGCCTCGCCCTGGACCGTGTGCGTGACCTCGGGATGGAACTGCACACCGTAGTAGCCGCGCGCCTCGTCGGCCATGCCCGCAATCGGGCAGGATTCGGTCGAAGCCATCAACCTGAACCCGGTCGGCATCGCCACCACCTTGTCGCCGTGGCTCATCCAGACGTTCAGCAGCCCATGCCCTTCTTCGTTGCGCCGGTCCTCGATGCCATCGAGCAGCCGGGTGTGTCCGCGCGCCCGGACCTCCGCGTAACCGAATTCGCGCGTATGGCCGCCTTCGACCTTCCCTCCCAGTTGCTGCGCCATCGTCTGCATGCCGTAGCAGATGCCGAGAACGGGCACGCCCAGTTCGAACACCGCCGCGGGCGCGCGGTCGGTCGACACTTCGTAAGCTGACATGTGACTGCCAGACAGTACGATGCCCTTCGGGGCAAAGGCCCTTACGAAGGCGTCGCCGACGTCCGCCGGGTGGATCTCGCAATAGACGCTGGCCTCGCGAATGCGGCGCGCGATCAGCTGCGTGACCTGGGAGCCGAAGTCGAGAATGAGGATCTTGTCGTGGTTCATAGGACGCGGCCGCCAGGCAGCGGCGCAAGTTCAGGGGAATAGGAAAAGCTGCGGCGGCCCGCGAGTGGCGAACCGGCGGGCAGCGAGGTGATCGTCATGGCGCCGGCTCTCAGGTCTCGAGCCGGTAGTTGGGTGCTTCCTTGGTGATGCGCACGTCGTGAACGTGTGATTCGCGCATGCCGGCGGCCGTGATCTCGACGAACTCGGCCTTGGTCCTCATCTCGTCGATCGTTCCGCAGCCGCAGTAGCCCATGCTGGAGCGCAGTCCGCCCGTGAGCTGGTAAATGATCGCGAGCACGCTGCCCTTGTAAGGCACCATGCCTTCAATGCCCTCGGGGACGAACTTGTCGACGTTGGCGTCGTTGTCCTGGAAATAGCGCTCGGCCGAACCCTCGGTCATCGCTCCCAGGCTGCCCATGCCGCGATAGCTCTTGTAAGAACGCCCCTGGAACAGTATGACCTCGCCTGGCGCTTCTTCGGTCCCGGCGAACATGCCGCCCATCATCACGGCATACGCCCCAGCGGCGAGCGCCTTGGAAACATCGCCCGAGAAACGTACGCCGCCGTCGGCGATCAACGGGATCCCGGTGCCCTCCAGCGCCTTGGCAACGTTGGCTACTGCGGTGATCTGCGGCACCCCAACCCCGGCGACGATGCGGGTCGTGCAGATCGAGCCTGGACCGATGCCGACCTTGATGCCATCGGCGCCGGCATCGGCCAGTGCCTTTGCCGCCGCGGCCGTGGCGATATTGCCGCCGACCACGTCCACGTGCGGGAAATTCTTCTTAACCCAGCGCACCCGGTCGATCACGCCCTGGTGATGACCGTGGGCCGTGTCGACGATGAGTACATCGACACCGGCCTTGACCATCAATTCGGCGCGTTCCTCGGAATCTGTTCCGGTGCTGATAGCGCCGCCGACGCGCAGCTTGCCCTGCACGTCCTTGGCCGCGCTCGGATGCTCGGTGGCCTTGGTGATGTCCTTCACCGTCACGAGTCCGAGCAGTTCATCGGCCTCGTTGATGACCAGGACGCGTTCGAGGCGGTGCTTGTGCATCAGCGACTTCGCCTCGTCCAGAGTTGCACCCTCACGCACGGTCACCAGCCGCGCGCGCGGCGTCATGATCTCGCGGATTGGTGCGTCGAGCCGCGTCTCGAAGCGCAGGTCCCGGTTTGTCACGATGCCGACGATCCGCTTGCCGTCTACAACCGGGAGGCCGGAAATCTTGTGAGTCCGCTGCAGCTCGATCGCATCACGCACCGCCATGTCCCGCGTCAGGGTGATCGGATCACGCAAGACACCGGCTTCGTGGCGCTTGACCTTCAGCACCTCTGCCGCCTGAGCCTTCGGCGAGAAGTTCTTGTGGATGATCCCGATACCGCCTTCTTGGGCCAGCGCGATCGCCAGCTGGGCTTCCGTCACCGTGTCCATCGCGGCGGCGACGAGCGGGATGTTCAACGGGATGTTGCGGGAGAGCTTTGTGGAGAGCTGAACGTCGCGGGGAAGGACCGCCGAGTGGGCGGGGACGAGCAGCACGTCATCGAATGTCAGCGCCTTCTGAACCAACCGCATAGGTGCCTCATGACGCAAAAGCGGAGTATACCGGGCCGCTCCTGAAGGCTCTGGTTGACCGGGTCTTAGCTTGAAGTGGGGGTGAGTTTCCCCCTCATTCAACTTGCTCCCGTGGCAAAGGCCGTTGGACAATTCCTAAGCTGAGGAGGAATTATGGTGCTTCGGAAGTCGCCGTATCGCGTATGGACATCGCTCGCTTTAGCGGCGTTCGTCGTCTTCACGTCCTCCCCGGCGGCGGCGCAATGGGCGTGGAAGGACGACAACGGGCGAACCGTGTATTCCGATCGCCCGCCCCCGGCCACCGTGAATACGGATCGCATCGTTCGTCAGCCACCGAACAAGCAGACGGTGCTGCCGACCCCGGCGCCGGGCGCCGACACGGCACCGCGGCCGGCGACGGATGCCAAAGGCGGGACGCCCGCTTCGACTGCGACGGCGCCGAAAAGCCTGGCTGAACAGGAAATGGAGTTCCGCAAGCGCCAGCAAGAACGGGCTGACGCAGAGAAGAAAGCGCAGGACGAGCAGACCAAGCTTGCCGCGAAAGCCGCCGACTGCGAGCGCGCGAAGGGTTACCTGCGCGCTGTCGAGGGCGGCGAGCGCATCACCCGTACCGACGCCGCGGGCAACCGCGAATACCTGGACGACGCACAGCGAGCCGCCGAGGCTGAGCGCACCCGCAAACTCGTCCAGTCGACTTGTAACTAGCCTTACTCGCGGCGCCGACGGCGCACATCGGCCCGTATCCTGCGCGCCTCCTTCGGATCGACCGTCAGCGGCCGATAGACCTCGATCCGATCGCCCTCGCGCACGACAGCATCGAGCCTCGCGACCCGGTTCCAGACGCCCACATCCAGCGCGCCGCCGCGCAACTCCGGCTCGAGCGACAGCAGGCCGGATGCCTCGATCGCCTCTTTGAGAGTGGCGCCAGGAGCGACCTCGACCTGCAATACGTGCAGGGCGTCCGGCAACGCGTACACGACCGTGACGATCACTCGCTAGGCCCGTAGATCTGTTCAGCGCGCTGCACGAATGAGTCGATCATCGAACTCGCGATAAGGTCGAACACGGGCGCGACGGCGCGACCGAGAATCCCGTTGACAAACTCGTAGCGCAGACTGAGCTGCACCTTGCAGGCACCCGGCCTCAGCGCGTGAAAGTGCCACAGCCCTTCGAGCGTACGAAATGGTCCATCGACCAGTTGCATGCGGATCTGCTCCGGATACCGCAACTGGTTGCGCGTCGTGAACCGGCTGCGGATGCCACGGAAGTCGATCTCCACACTCGCGTCGAGCCCTCCGCCGTGTTCGGGCACAGTGCGCGATCCGCTGCACCATGGCAGGAAGCGCGGGTACTGCTCGACGTCGGCGACGAGATCGAACATCTGCTCGGCGCTGTAGTGGACCAGAACGGACCGTTCGACGTGCGGCATGGCGGGTGGGATATAAACGCGGATTCTATTCACCTCGCGCAGGCGACTTGCCGTGGCGATCGTCCAGAACAAGAAAGCTCAGCACGACTTCTTCATCGAGGACCGGTACGAAGCCGGGCTCGTCCTCGAGGGATGGGAGGTGAAGTCGATCCGCGCCGGCCGCGCGCAGTTGAACGAAGCCTACGTCGTCATCCGCGAAGGCGAACTCTATCTTTTGAACTCGCATATCAGTCCGCTGCCGACCGCGTCCACCCACATCACGCCGGACCCGACGCGAACACGCAAGCTGCTACTGAAGGCCGAGGAGATCCGCAAGCTGATCGGCAAGGTCGAGCGCGCAGGCTACGCATTGGTGCCGCTCGACCTGCACTTCAGCAAGGGCCGCATCAAGCTCGAAGTCGGACTGGCAAAGGGCAAGCGCCAGTTCGAGAAACGGGCCGACCAGCAGGACAAGGACTGGAAGCGCGAACAGAACAGGCTGCTCAAGAAGCGCAGCCAGTAGCGCGCCCGAAGCGGCCGGCGCCAGGTCCGGTCCGGCGGAGAAGTCGCATCAACGGCCGCGGCTGTTCCGTCTTGACCCTCGACGAGACGCCGACGAACCGCGGTGCGACCATCTGCGGAACTGCGGTTCCCGCTAATGCAGCCACTTCGCCTGTCGCGCCAGTTTCTGCATCTCTGAGAAGGTCGGCGCGCCCTGCCGACGTGCTTCCGGCAGCAGGCGCGCCATCAGCAGCGCGGTCGCAAATGCGTCGGACGCGGCGCTGTGCCGGACCGCGACCGGTATGCCGTAGTGGCCGAGCCATTCGTCGAGCGACCTGAGGTTCACTTTCGGCTCGAGCGCCGGAGCAAGCTCCGCCAGATCGAGCCAGGGGTTGTCGAACGGCTGGTTCACATAGTGCTTTGTGACGCGCGCGAGAAAGGCGCGATCGAATGGTGCATGAAACGCCAGCATCGGGGCACGGCCAACGTAGTCCAGGAATGCGCGGAGGGCATGCGGCGGATCCGTGCCGTTCAGTTGCGCCTGCGCCCCGACCCCATGAACCAGGATGTTCTCGCGCGAGCTCGCGTTCGCCTGCTTGACGATGATCTCGAGACTGTCGCCTGGCACGACGTGCCCATCGACGATGGCCACCGCGCCGATCGAGATCAGCGCGTCGTTGGCCACGTCCATGCCGCCGGTCTCGACGTCAACCACGACCCAGCGGTGGTGGTCGGACCCCCGCGCGCCCCGCCGCAGCCAGTCGAGGATTCCCATTGGTGCCTTCAGCCCGGAAAGTCGAGCTCGAGGCGCTGCTGCACCTTGCGCGCCTGCCGGAACGCCTCGTTGATGATGCGGCGATCGAGTGCCGAAAGATCGCCGAGGGCGACTTCGTTTGGATTGTCCTCCGCGCCCGCGTAGGCCTGCGCACGTCGATGCTGCGCACGCAGGCGCATCAGCTGGAAGTACTCGAACGACGGCACCCACGCGCGCACGTCGTCGTGCGGCAGGCGTCCGGCCTCGCTGAGCCGCAGCAGGCGTTCGGCGGTGTTCGTCTCGTGCAGTCCCGCCGCAAGCGCCCAGATGCGCGCCGCATCGACGAACGGGACGGTCCCGTGCATCTTCAGGTCGACGCGCGCCGAACCCCCCTCTCCAAATAGCGAATCGACGATGCCTCGCCCGGCCGGCGGCCGGTTGCGCAGCGCGTTGTCCGCCATCTGCTTGAGAAACCTCGGATTGCGCTGCGCCCGTGCCACGACGTCTTCGCGCAGGCCGTTGGCCAGGCCCGCATCTCCGAAAAGCGGACGGAAGTCGAAGAAGATGCTGGCGTTGAGCAATGCATCCGGATCGCCACGGTCGATCCAGCCCGAGAACAATGCATCCCAACCCGCATAGTCCAGGCACCACGCCGGGTTGCGCGCCATGATGTTGCCCTTGCACAGCGGAAAGCCGCAGGCCGCCAGCGCTTCGTTGCTCCAGTCGGCGAGCTCCAGCATTCGTTCCTTCCTGGCCTTGCCATCCACGAACAGGATGCCGTTGTCCTGGTCGGTCGCAATTGTCTGCTCGCCGCGCCCCTCACTGCCGAACGATAGCCAGCAGAAACTGCGGGGGTCGAGGCTGAAGCGTTGCGTGCCAATGGTCAGCAGGCGCACCGTCAACTGGTCGTTGAGGTGACTGATGAGTCGCGTCAGTTGCGCGGCGGACACGCCCTGCGCCACCAGGTGATGCGACAGCCGCCGCACGTCGGCCGCGGCGACCGCGAGCGAATCGACATCCTCCGCACGCCGGATCGCGACCGCCAGCTGGCGCACGGTCAGCCGCTGCAGCGCGAACAGGTCGCGCTCCGAGACGACGCCGGCGACACGCTGCACGCCGCCTTCCCGGCGGACAATGGGAATGTGCCGGATGGAGTGCTCGGCCATCAGCAGCGTCGCATCGGCCGCCGTTTCGTCGGCATCGAGCGTCAAGACGTTTGCCGTCATGACCTCGCGCACCGGCGTCGCCAGCGGCACCTCGGGCAGGATGACGCGGCCGATGAGGTCGGTGCGGGTCAGGATGCCCGTCACCTTCTCGCCGCCCTGATGAGGCTCAACCACGAGCATCGATCCGACGTGGGCGGCATGCATGCGTCCGAAGGCTTCGCGCAATGGCGTATCGGGGGCGCAGGTCAAGGGCGGCCCGCGCATGAGCTCAGCCAGTGGTGTGGCCATCGTTCGCTCGGCCGACGCCTCCGAGGCGTAGGTCTGCTGCAACTGCTGGCGCGAAAGGTCGAGCAGCGCGCCGAGCCGGCGCTTGCAGAAGTCCAGGAACGGCGCGCTGCGCTGCGCGAGAACCATGAATCGCTCGCGCGGCAGCAGCAGGCAGAAGGTGTCGCCTAACGAGCGGTACGTCAGGGTCACGGGCCGTTCCGCCAGCAAGGCGCCCACCGGGAAACAGTCTCCGACGCCAGCTTCAAAAGCGATGCCCTTCTTGTCCGGTGCCTCGCCCTGCACCCGCCCCTGCTTGACGATCATGCAGTGAGTGGGCACCTTGCCGCTGGGAGCCAGCACGACTTCGTCAGGCGCGAAGTAGCCGATCTCGACGCTCTCGATGATGAAGTCGAGGTCCTCGGCCGCCATGGCCGAGAACGGCATGTACGCGCGGAGGAGCTGCCTGAGTCCCGCGGCGATCGTCGGTGCTGCCATGCTTTCTCCTCAGAGGCCGCGGGCCGCCGATCGCCTGCTCACGCGTCCGTATCTTTTTGTTTCGGCGGTGGCGAACGATGCCGACGCCGCGCTCCAAGAATCATCCACACGGCGAGCACGAGGCCGACACCGGCGATCAGGAATTCCACGTCGATGGTCCTATCGGTCGGCACCCTGTGACTTGACGACCGTCATGGCCGTCGAGATCAGCGTGGCGATATCGCCCAGATTGGCCGGCACGATCAGCGTGTTGTTGGCCTTCGCGAGCCCGCTGAAGGCGTCGACATAACGCTCCGCCACCTTGAGGTTGACGGCCTCGATGCCGCCGGGCTGGCGGATGGCCTCGGCCACCTGGCGCACGGCCTTGGCGGTGGCATCGGCGATCGCGACGATGGCGGAGGCCTCGCCGAGTGCGACGTTGATCTGCGCCTGCTTGTCGCCTTCCGACTTGGCGATTGCGGCCTCGCGCGCACCGGTGGCGATGTTGATTTGCTCCTGCTTACGCCCTTCAGACGAAGCGATCAACGCGCGCTTTTCGCGCTCGGCGGTGATCTGCGCCTGCATGGCATGGAGGATCGCGTTGGGCGGCGTGATGTCCTTGATCTCATAGCGCAGTACCTTGACGCCCCAGTTCATCGCTGCCTCGTCGATCGCGGTCACGACGCTGTGGTTGATGAACTCGCGCTCCTCGAACGTCTTGTCGAGTTCGAGCTTGCCGATGACCGAGCGCAGTGTCGTCTGCGCGAGCTGCGTGATGGCCAGGATGTAGTTGCTGGCGCCGTACGAGGCACGCTGCGGATCGGTGACCTGGAAGTAAAGCACGCCGTCGACCTGCAGCTGCGTGTTGTCCTTGGTGATGCAGACCTGGCTCGGCGTGTCGAGCGGGACTTCCTTGAGGCTGTGCTTGTACGCCAGCCGGTCGACGAACGGGATCACTATGTTCAGTCCCGGCTGGAGAACCGCGTGGAACTTGCCGAGCCGCTCGACCACCCAGGCGTTCTGTTGCGGAACAACCTTCACCGCCTTGATGACGAACGTGACGGCAACTACCAGCAGCACCAGGGCGACGAGCGATACCCCGTCGACGTACGGAATCGGCATGACAGTCTCCTAGCGAGGCTTGGCGGCCACGATCAGCCGGTTGGCTTGGATTTCGCGGATCACGAATTCGCCGCTCGCTGGCTGCTCGCCCGGCGCGAGTTCGACGTCCCAGACGGCGCCGCGGTAGTTGGCCCGTGCCGTGCGAGCGGCGGTCCAGTTCTCCACGCGCAGCGATTGGCCGATGTCCATGTTCTGCACCCGGTCGTCGCCGCGCTCATGCAGCCGCTTGCCGAAGCGCGTCGTCCGCAGCCAGACCGAACCGCCGATCCCGATGGCGGCCGCCACGACGAACTGAAACGCGATCGATGCGCCGGCCAGCGCCGCTATGCCCGCTGCCGCCAGCGCGATCGAGATCACCAGGAGATAGAACGTGCCGCTCAGCAGTTCGGCAACGAGCAGGCCGAAGGCGACGACGAACCACCCTATGTAGCTGTCCATGTCTGCTCCTTGGTGGCGCTGTAACTGCGGGCGCCGAACCCGAGTTCAAGCGTACCGCGCCCACGGATCGAAGAGGGGCGCCTGGCCCTCGTACCCGCCCTCATGCCGGGCGCGCAAGACGCTGCCAGGTCGCGACGACGGTGTCGGGATTGAGCGAGATCGACTCTATGCCCTGTGTCACCAGCCACTCGGCAAAGTCGACGTGGTCCGACGGGCCCTGCCCGCAGATGCCGATGTACTTGCCGCGCGCCCGGCAAGCCGAGATCGCCAGCGTCAGCAGCGCCTTGACCGCAGGATCCCGCTCGTCGAAGCCCTCGGCCACCAGGCCGGAATCACGGTCCAGCCCCAGGGTGAGCTGCGTCAGATCGTTCGAGCCGATCGAGAACCCGTCGAAGTAGTCCAGGAACTGGTCCGCCAGCAGCGCATTCGACGGAACCTCGCACATCATAATGAGCCGCAGCCCGCCTTTGCCTTCGACGGCGCCACTGCCGCGCGGCAGGCCATGCTCGGCGAGAAGTTCGGTCACTCGGCGCGCTTCGGTCAGCGTGCGCACGAACGGCACCATGATCTCGACATTGGTCAGCCCCATCACCTCCCGCACCCGCTTGAGCGCCGCCGCCTCCATGCTGAAGCATTCGCGGAAGGACTCCGCGATGTAGCGCGCCGCCCCGCGGAAGCCGAGCATCGGGTTCTCTTCGTCGGGCTCGTAGCGCGATCCGCCGATCAGCTTCTTGTACTCATTGCTCTTGAAGTCCGACATGCGGACGATCACGGGCTTGGGCCAGAATGCGGCGCCAATTGTGGCGATGCCCTCGGCCAGCTTGGCCTCGAAGAACGCCCGCGGCGAGTCGTAGCCGGCCGCCAGGCGCTCGACCGCGGACTTCAGGTCGGGGTCGATGTTCGGATAATCGAGCACCGCCTTCGGGTGCACCCCGATGTTGTTGTTGATGATGAACTCGAGCCGGGCCAGGCCGACACCGGCGTTCGGCAGCGCCTGGAAGTCGAAGGCGAGCTGCGGATTGCCGACGTTCATCATGATCTTGACCGGGATCGGCGGCAGCGTGCCCTGCTGTACGGTCTCGACCTCCATCTCGAGTGCGCCGGCGTAGATGTTGCCCGTATCGCCCTCCGCGCAGGAGACGGTAACTGTCATGCCTTCGGTCAGCACATCGGTCGCGTGACCACAGCCGACGACAGCCGGGATACCCAGCTCACGCGCGATGATCGCCGCATGGCAGGTTCGCCCGCCCCGGTTGGTGACGATCGCTGCAGCCCGCTTCATCACCGGTTCCCAGTTAGGATCGGTCATGTCGGTCACCAGCACATCGCCCGCGTGCACTCGGTCCATCTCGCTCGAGCTGCGTATGTTGCGCACGACGCCGACACCGATCTTCTGTCCGATCGCACGGCCAGAAGCCAGCACCGCGCCCTTCCCCGTCAACTTGAACCGCTGCTGGACCTCGGCGCCGGCCTGCGACTTCACTGTTTCCGGTCGCGCCTGCAGGATGTAGATGCGGCCGTCGAGGCCGTCCTTGCCCCACTCGATGTCCATCGGCCGGCCGTAGTGCTGCTCGATCGAGACGGCGTAACGGGCCAGCTCCAGCACATCGGCATCCGTCAGTGAAAAGCGGTGGCGCTCGGCATCCGATACGTCGATGGTGCGCACGGTGCGACCGGCGGTGCCGGACGGATCGAACTCCATCTTGATCAGCTTCGACCCCAGCGACTTGCGGATGATCGGATGCTTGCCGGCAGCCAGCATCGGCTTGTGGACGTAAAACTCGTCGGGGTTGACTGCGCCCTGCACCACGGTTTCGCCCAGGCCATAGCTCGATGTGATGAACACCACGTCGCGGAATCCGGACTCCGTGTCCATCGTGAACATGACGCCCGCGGCGCCGCGGTCCGAGCGGACCATGCGCTGCACGCCGGCCGACAGGGCGACGTCGGCATGAGCAAACCCTTTGTGGACCCGGTAGGCGATGGCGCGATCGTTGTAGAGCGACGCGAAGACATGCTTGATCCGGTCGAGCACGGCATCGATGCCGGTGACGTTCAGGAAACTCTCCTGCTGGCCGGCAAACGATGCATCCGGCAGGTCCTCGGCGGTGGCGCTGGACCGGACCGCTACCGAGATATCACTTGAATATTCATCTATAAGCTTCTGATAAATAACACGAATTTCATCTTCAAGCCGGCTTGGAAATGGCGTATCGACCACCCAGTTCCTGATCTCGGCGCCCGTCTTTGCGAGCGTACGTACATCGTCCACGTCCAGTGCATTGAGCGCGTCGGCGATGCGCTGGCGCAGCTTGCCGGCATCCAGGAAGTCCCGAAAGGCCTCGGCCGTGGTCGCGAAGCCGTCCGGAACGCGAATGTGTGCGGCTTCCAGCTGGCTCAGCATCTCGCCGAGCGAGGCGTTCTTGCCGCCGACAGACTCCACGTCGGTCATTCGCAACTGTCTGAACGGTACGACGTACGCGCCGCGTGGCATGCCCTCTCCTGTTTTTCTCGTGTGACTAGAATCCACCGATTCTACCGAGCGGCTCCCCGTAATTACTGCGCCGCATCAGCGAGGACTTGATGCCAGACAGCCAAGCCGGACCGTTCGATCGAACGGCGTTCTTCGTCTCCGACGGGACCGGCATCACGGCCGAGACCCTCGGCCACAGCGTCCTGACGCAGTTCGGTGATTTGCGCTACCGCCCCCAGCGCCTGCCTTTCGTCGACTCCGTTGAAAAGGCCCGTGATGCCGCACTGCGCATCAACGAGGCCCGAGGGCGGGATGGCAAGCGGGCCATCGTCTTTTCGACGTTGGTGAACCCGACCGTAGCGGCCGAGCTGCGCAGCGCGGCGGACGCGTTCGTCATCGAGATGTTCGGGACCTTCGTCGAGCCGCTGGAGCGCGAACTCGGCATGAAGTCCACCCATACGATCGGGCGTTCGCACAACATTGCCGTCAACTCCGAGGACTACAAGAACCGGATCGAGGCCATCAACTTTGCGCTGGCCCATGACGACGGCCAGTCCGCCAAGGGACTGGAAAAGTCGGACGTGATCCTGGTCGGCGTATCGCGCTCCGGCAAGACTCCGACCTCGCTCTACCTGGCGATGCAATACGGCGTGAAGGCGGCCAACTATCCACTGATTCCGGAAGATTTTGAGCGCAACCAGCTTCCCTCCGCACTGCCGTCCTACAAGGGCAAGCTCTTCGGCCTGTCGATCGCTCCGGAACGGCTTTCGGAAGTAAGGAACGAGCGCCGGCCCAACAGCCGCTACGCCTCGCTTGAAAACTGCCGCTACGAGGTCGACGCCGCGGAGCGGATGATGCGACGCGAGGGGATCCGCTGGCTCTCGTCGACGACAAAGTCGATCGAGGAAATCGCGACGACGATCATGCAGGAAGTGCGGCTCGACCGGCGCTCGTACTGACGCCGGCACGGCTGCGGGCGGCGGTCACGCTTGCCGCAATCCCCATGGTGGTGATTGAAGTTCCGGATCATTGTCACGCAGGTTGAAGCTGCAGTGGCTGCCGCGGAACGGGCGGATTGCAACTGCGCCGACGTTGCCGTGGGGGGCTGATTGCACCGAGGCAGCGCGCATCGGGATAGGGGCCGATCATCGCTGATCGGGCCCCTCCCACACCACCCGGCATGCGGGTCCGCACCGGGCGGTTGGAATGGTTGAGGTCGCCACACAAGTTGCCCTGTGCGTCGCCCGGGTTCGCTGGCTGCCGACACGCCGCAGTTGGTTACCTCGCTGCCAAGCCAACTCGGGCTTCACCCTCGCAGGCGTTCTGGCGAGCTTCACATTCGTGAACATCTGAGTCGATCCAACTCCGAGAGCCACAGGGCTACTCCTTCCACTCCTTCGGTCCTTCGTCGGGTCGCCCCGACTACTACGACCTCTGCTGACTTCCGGCTCCACCTCCTCAGCGTCGGGCTTTCACCCACAAGGCCAGATCTCCCCAGGTAAGCACGCGATCCTTCCCCGCGCAATCGCCGCATTTACGTCGCCTGGGCCTTGACCACAAGAGCTTCGCAGTCCTTTGCCTGCTCGCCCTGCCCGACGCCGCCTCAGATGCGGTTCGTGTACCTCGACTCGCGGTTTCGCTCCACGCTTCCTCCCCACGCTCGGTCACCCTCACGCAGTTGCGCTTCACTTCGCTCGCTGTGGTCAGCTCGCGGGAGGACTTGCACCTCCAAGATCGCGCCCATGCTGGGCGCAAAAGCAAAAGCCCCGCGTAAGCGGGGCTTGTCCGGGTCGACTACGGCTACTGCCTGCGTCGACGCATCGCCGCCATACCGGCGAAGCCGAGGCCAAGCAGTGCGAGCGTGCCGGGCTCAGGCACGGGTAGTGACTCGAACGCATGAAACTCGGCGCGGACGAAATTCTCGCCCTGGAACAGGCTAATCGGTGCTTCGAATGCTCCGCCGCCAAGAACGTTTCCGCCCTGCAGATAGCTATAACTAGCGAAGAAGTTGGTATTGCTGGTATCCGGGCGCGTTAACTGCAGCAGTATCTGGTCCGCACCGTTGGGAGGGGCAAAGTCAGCGAGGCCACGTACGGTGACCTGATCGGTGACGAAGTCCTGCAGTATGTAGCGCACCTCGACCTTGCCCGTTACCGGATTGAACCTGACGTCCAGCTCGGCCATCTGATTAAAAACGCCTCCAGCTCGATCGCTGAATCGAATCCCGTAGCCATTGATCAACGGGCCGGTCAGCGAACTGAGATTGAAGAGCCCCGTCAGGTCGAGCGTGTCGTTGATTTTGAGCCCAGTGTCGAGGTCGGAAGAGTCTGTGTTGGTATTGAGGGCCGCGTGCAAATTGCGGCGGTCTTGCCCAAGTGCGTTCTGGGTCAAGCCACCGTCGGCGGAGTTGAGTCTCAACAGACCGTTCGCCTCCGAGCCCGCGACGAACGTACCGAACACACTGTAGCTGGCAGTCTGTCCGTTCGGAAAATTCGGTGCGCTAGGTGGAGCGTTGCCGTCCGCGAAACCATCCGTGAAGAACCTACCGCCGTTCCTCTTGACTTCGAATTGGTCGAGGTCCACGACGGCGCCGTTCGCACCCACGGACCAGCAGCAGGCTGCAACGGCAACCACCGCTGGGGCAACTCTTGTGAACATACGCATTCGGACCCTCATTTGCTTTTGTAGGAAATCCCTACCGAAGCTGGAGTAAAGCAAGAAGCGTGCGGCCTCAAGGAATCAGCCAGTTGGGACGCGGCGAGGTGAAATGTGTAAGAAAGGCTGTCATCGCGAGGAACTGAGCGAGGAGGTTCCGGCAAGGACGCAAATTCAGGTCTGGACCCTCACTCGGCGCTGCTCAACCGCATCGACTGGGCACGGTGGACGCCCTCAACACATCGCCCCATGATTCGGACCGTCGGCACAGCAAGGGGGCCTGACTGGCTTGGATAGGGCAAGAAACCGGATGCGGTTCGCGAGGGCCTTCGAGGTGCATTTGCAGGAGAAGGACCGGTGGGCCTGGCGGGTCGCCAATCGCACTGCGAGGCGGGACCTACCCCGTACCGGACGCAGCGTCCAAGCTGGAACGGCCGGGCAGATGTGGAAGCGATCGGCGCCCGCGCCAAGCGGACACCGCCATCTGGGCAGGCACTGGCGCGATCTCCGCGAACCGACGGGCGCGGCCAGCGGCGGAGCCATCGGATGAGCGCTGAACGCAGGCGGCTCACTTTCGCACTCCTGCTTTCCCTGCTGATTCACGCGCTGCTCTTGAGCCTGACCTTCGGTGGTGAGGGACTTGGGCTTCCGGGCTTCGGCTTTCCATGGCGCGAGCGAAGGATCGAGGCGCCCGATCTGCGCGTATTGCTCTTGCCGGCGCAGGTCACAACCGCGCAGCCGGAAGGTGCTTCGGTCAAGGAACCGTTGCTTCAGCCATCGACCAAGCAGCCCCGTCCTGGCGGGCTCGTTCTGACACCGACCGCGGCACCTGCGCCGACCCGGGACCGCACGACAACGGCGGTCACGACCAAGTTCAAGCCATCGGAGCCGGCCGTGCCGGCGGCCGACGCCAGGCCAGAGCCAAAGGCTGCGCGCGAAGCGCCTGTGCCTGCATCTCGGCGCGGCGAAAGTTCCGGTGAGGCGGCGCCCACAGCGATCCCGGCGCCGGACGTGATCGCCATGGAACGATCGGAAGCGGCCACGTTGGTCGAGCCTGCCGCGCCACCGGTACCTGCGTCCGAGATCGCCGCAGCGTCGGGCGTATCGGGTCAGGGGACTGTCGTGCAGGCGCCGCGAGTTGACGGCGACGCCGCGCAGGAGAGCATCGACGCGGAGGCGCGGGCGCGAGCCGTTGAACTGGCCAGGCTCGATCGTTTGGAGCAGGAATTGCAGACGCAGGTGGCGCGGCAAGAGATGGCACTCAAAGAGAACGCGCGGCGGGAGGCCGAGCGACAGGCAAGCGCACGGCAGGAGGCTGCGCGGCAGGCGGCCGCCCGCGAGGAAACTGCGCGGCTAGCGAGAGCGCGGCTGGAGGCAGAACGTCAGGAGGCAGCGCAGCAAGCAACGGCCCGGGCAGAAGCCACGCGCCAAGAGGCTGCCCGACAGGAGTCCGAGCGCGTCGAGAAGGCAAGGATGGAGGCTGAGCGCCGGGAGGCGGCGCGCCAGGCGGCTGCTCGCCAGGAAGCCGAGCGGGCTGAGCGCGTGCGGCTGGAGGCCGAACGCCAAGAGACAGCGAGGCTGGAAGCGGAACGCCAGGAAGTCGCGCGGCAAGTGGCAGCCCGTCAGGAGGCTGCACGGCAGGAAGCTGAGCGGGCCGCAAGCGCACGGCTGGAGGCCGAACGGCAGGTGGCGGCTCGTCAAGAGGCAGCGCGCCAGGAGGCAGCGCGTCAGGACGCTGAGCGGGTTGCCAACGCGCGCCTTGAGGCCGAACGCCGCGAGGCTGCAGGGCAGGCGGCAGCCCGACAAGAAGCAGCGCGGCGGGAGGCCGCACGGTTCGAGGCTGAACAGGAGGAGGCGAAACGGGACGCTCGGCTGCAGGCGATAGGACGGCAACTCAATGAGGAAGCCGCCCGGCGTGACGCGGCTTCAACGGCAGCGGGTGCGCCATCGAAGCCCTTACCGGCCTCAAGCAGCCTGCGTCGCGGCAGGCTGTTCGGGCGAAGCGACCCCAACGTCGAACTCATCCGGTACGCGGAAGCATGGGCTCGAAAGATCGAGCTGAACCTGACCATCGACATGGTCCGCGAGGCGTTGAAGCGGCCCTACACCAATCCACTCGTGACGGTGGCGATTCGCAGCGACGGCTCGGTGGAGTCCGTGACATTCGTCATGTCCAGCGGTGTCGCGGAAATTGATGAAGCGATAAGGCGCGTCGTTCAGAGCCAGATGCCTTATCAGTCCTTCCCGCCAGCCCTGGCCCGCGAATACGACGTGATCGAAATCCGCCGGACCTGGTACTTCGACGTGGCCGTCCGGTTGTACTGACGATAAGGCGACGGTCGCTGGGTCGGTTCAGCTCACGCTGCCGTGGCTCGGGCGACCAGTGCAGCAGTGGAGGCGGCGTCAGTCACCACGCTGCGTGATGCGCTTCGATTCGCTCATCTGTCCAGTGGTTCATCTTGCCCCGCAAGGCTCGGCCGAAACTGGCCAATCCTCGCATGCCCCTCGCAGCCCCTGAGCCGAGGCCAGCGCGCCCGTCAGTCTTTGCCGCGGCGTCGCCGCTGCTCGAATAGACAGACTGCGGCGGCCGCCGCGACGTTGAGGGACTCGATTCTTGGATCGATCGGGATCCTCAACTGGCGTTGCGCCTGACTTGCCGTTGTCTCCGCAAGGCCTGCGCCTTCGGCGCCGAAGAGCCAGAGTGTGGGGGTCGCGCCCCAGCCCGCGGAGTACAGAGACTCCTCTCCGCGGGCATCAGCCGCGAGGCGCTCCGCGGCAAAGGCTCCCGCCAGTTGATCCGCCGACACGTCTTCATACAGCGCCAGCACGAAATGCGCTCCCATCGCGGCACGCAGCACCTTCGGCGACCACAGGAAAGTGGTACCGGTCGACGCGGCCACGTGCCTGACTCCGGCGGCGGCCGCAGTGCGCAGCAACGTCCCGGCGTTGCCCGGGTCCTGCACTCCGTCGAGGTAGATGGCGTCGGCTTGCAGCGCGCGCGGGAGGACGTGCCGCGTAATCGCGATCTCCGCCAGGATGCCGCTGCCGTGTTCTACGGGCGAGAGCGCGTTGTACAGCCGTGGCGGCAGCTCGATCGTGCGGCAACTGGCTTGCGCCACGACAGCGGCGCCAAGGGACTTCGCGTCCGTCGCAGCCGCTTCGGACAGCACGACGGTCAGGATGTCAGCCCCGGCGCCCGCCGCGCACTCGACCAGATGGATCCCCTCGGCAAGGGTTCGGCCTGCCTCCCGGCAGGCGCGCGGCCCAGCGGCGAGTCGCTGCAGCTGTTTGTAGTACGGGTTAGTGCCCGACGTGATCCGCATCCGAAACCTTCAAGGCTGCATCAAGGTGCGCACGCACCGGTGCGAAGCTGCGCCGATGAAGACGGCAAGGGCCAAGCCTGCCGAGGCTGGCCAGATGCTCCGGAGTGGCGTAGCCCATGTGACGAGAAAAGCCGTAACCCGGATGTTGCACATCGAAAGCCTGCATGATGGCGTCGCGTGCCGTCTTGGCGAGGATCGAGGCAGCTGAGATGCAGGGTTCGGAGGCGTCACCGGCCACGATGGCACGGCCGGGAATCGACAGCCTCGGCATCTGGTTGCCGTCGATCAGCGCGAACTCGGCTCGCACGGCCAGTGCGTCGACCGCCCTGCGCATGGCGAGCAGTGTCGCCTGCAGGATGTTCAGGCGATCGATCTCCTCGACGCTCGCTTCGGCGACCGCGAAGGCGACGCTGCGCGCACGAATGACGATCGCCAGTGCCTCCCGCCGTTCCGCGCTCAGTACCTTGGAGTCCGCAAGCCCGACGACGGGACGCGAAGGATCAAGGATCACGGCGGCGGCGACCACAGGGCCTGCCAATGGCCCACGCCCGGCTTCGTCGACGCCGCAGGCTCGCCCGCCGGTGCGGGCCGACTGCTCGAACAGATCGAAATTTTCGGAGGAACGCCGGCGCGTCATCGGCGTGCGACGTCGAGTATGGAGTCGGCGGCCAGCGCAGCCGTGTCACGCCGCAGTTCACGGTGCATTGCGGTAAAGCGCTCCATAAGCGCGGTGCGCCGCGCGTCATCAAGCAGCAGCGCGTGGACTGCGTCAGCAATCGCGGCCGGGGTCACCTGTTCCTGCAGCAGTTCAGGCACCAGCAACTCACCGGCCAGGATGTTGGGCAGGCCGACGAAGGCAATGGTGCCTTTGCGCCGCATGATCCACGCCGAAAGCGCCGGCATCCGGTAGGCGATCACCATCGGGCGCTTGTAAAGCGCCGCCTCGAGCGTCGCCGTGCCGCTGGCGACAAGCACCACGTCCGCCGCCTCCATGCAGTCGTGCGAGCGACCGTCGGTGAGCGCGACGCAGCCGAACAGTTCGGGGTGCGACTTCAACATGTCGGCCAAAGTCCGCTTCAGGGCTGGATCGGCCGCCGGCAGTACAAACTGCAGCGCAGCTTCGCGCGCGCGGAGCAGCGACATCGCTGCGAAAAATGGCGGTCCCAGGTGCCGGATCTCGTCGGACCTTGAACCCGGAAGTACGGCCACCAGCGGCCCGTCGGGGCTGAGACCGAGGCGTGCGCGTGCCGCCGCGGCATCGGGGAGCAGCGGGATCATGCTGGCCAGCGGATGCCCGACGTAGGTTGCGGGTATGCCTGCGTCGTCGTAAATCTGCTGTTCAAACGGGAAGACGAGCAGCATGCGATCGACGGCGCGCCGGATCTGGCCAAGGCGTTCGCTGCGCCAGGCCCAGATCGACGGGCTGACATAGTGAACGACCGGCACACCACTGGCGCGCAGCTTTTCCTCGAGCCCGAGATTGAAGTCGGGCGCGTCCACGCCGACAAAGACGGCCGGCGGCTCCGCGCGGAGCCGCGTGAGCAGGCTCGCGCGCAACCGCAGCAATCGCGGCAGATGGCGCAGGACCTCGACATAGCCGCGGACCGAAAGCTCGCGCACGTGCCCCCAGGCCTCGAAGCCGGAGTCGATCATGCGGTCGCCGCCGATGCCGGCGCAGTGCAGTTCCGGCGCACGCTGGTGCAGTTCTGCAACGACGCCAGCTGCGATCAGGTCCCCCGAGGCCTCCCCCGCCACGAAGGCACAGGTGCTCGACCGCGGCATCAGCGGATGATGCCGCGCTGGGAATTCTGGACGAAGTCCCTGAGGAGGACGATGGCGCTGGCGGACGCGGGATTGTCCGTCGCCAACACCGAAAGCGCGGCGACTGCATCGACTGTGGTCAGTCCTTCCCGGTAGAGAAGCTTGTAGGCGCGGCGCAGCAGATTGATCGTCTCGGCGTCGAAGCCGCGGCGCTTCAGCCCCTCGGTGTTGATGCCATGGGGCTCGACCGGATTGCCGTTGCAGATCACGAAGGGCGGAATGTCGCGCAGCACGATCGAGCCGCCGCCTGCCATCGAGTGCGGCCCCATCGAGCAGAACTGGTGAACGGCCGACATGCCGCCGATGATGGCCCAGTCTCCGAGCGTGACATGCCCGGCCAGCGTGGCGTTGTTGGCGAGGATCGTATGGTCTCCAATAAGGCAGTCGTGCGCAATGTGCGCATAGGCCATGATCCAGTTGTCGGAACCGATGCGTGTGACTCCACCGCCCTGCACGGTACCGAGGCTGATCGTGCAGGACTCGCGGATGGTGTTGGCATCGCCAATGACAAGCTCAGTCTCCTCTCCGCCGTACTTCTTGTCCTGCGGAATGCCGCCGATCGAACAGAAAGGGAAGAAACGATTGTTCCTGCCGATCGCCGTGCGGCCGTCGACGACCACATGGGGCCCGATGACTGTTCCGGCTCCGACCCTGACCTTCGGGCCGATGACGCTGTACGGCCCCACCTCCACGCCTTCGGCCAGCTCGGCCGCGCGGTCCACCAGCGCCGTGGGATGAATCAGCGGCACTACGCCTCTACCTTTGCCTTGTGCAGGGCGCACATCAACTCTGCTTCACAGGCAAGCTCGCCGTCGACCAACGCGCGACAGGTGAACTTGCCGACCCCGCGCTTTACACGGTCCATTGTGACGTCCAGGCGCAGCTGATCGCCCGGCCCGACGGAACGCTTGAAGCGGGCGCCATCGATGCCCGCAAACAGGAACAAGGTTCCCTCGGGATACGAGGTCTTCATCGTGACGTAGGTCAGTACCGCCGCGGCCTGCGCGAGTGCCTCGATCATCAGCACGCCCGGCATCACCGGATGCCCTGGAAAGTGGCCCTGGAAGAACGGCTCGTTGGCGGACACGTTCTTGAGCGCGGAAATGCGCACGCCGGGCTCGAGTTCAAGCACGCGATCCACCAGCAGGATCGGATACCGATGCGGCATCAGTTGCAGAATCTTGTTGATGTCCAGCTTCATTTGCCTTCTCCGCGGCCTGCCGCCTCGAGTTCCCTGATGCGCCGTCGCAGGTCGTCCAGCTGTCGGATGATCGCTGCAGCCTTTTCCCACTCACGCTGCTTCATGATCGGGAAGAAGCCGGTGTAGTGCCCCGCCTTCTCGATCGTGCCAGACACCACCGTCGCCGGCCCGATGATCGTTCCGTCTGCAATCGAGAGGTGGCCGGCGATGCCCGCCGCGCCGCCGATCATGCAGTTGCGCCCCACGCGAGCGCTCCCCGCGATGCCGACACAGCCGGCGATGACCGTATGTGCACCCACGAAGCAGTTGTGGCCGATCTGGATCTGGTTGTCCAGCTTGACGCCCGACTCCACAATCGTATCTCCCATTGTGCCGCGATCGATCGTCGTGTTCGCGCCGACTTCGACATCGTCACCAATGATGACGCGGCCCAACTGAGGGATCTTCAGCCAGCGCCCGTCGAGCGGCGCGAAGCCAAAGCCGTCGGCGCCGATGACGACCCCGCTATGCACAATGCAGCGATCACCGATAACGCAGTCTTCCAACACGACCGCGCGCGGGAATAGCCGGGTGCCCGCCCCGACCACAACCCGCGCTCCCACGTGGGCACCGGGATCGAGGACGACGCCGGCGCCCAGCCTGGCTCCGACGCCGACGAACGCGCCGGCACCGATCGAGGCGGTCGAGTCGACCTCGGCTCCGGGATCGACCTGCGCATGCACGTGGATGCCGGCAACGGCGCCCGCGGCCGGGTGCAGCACCTGCGCGGCCATCGCGAACCAGGCATAGGGCGCATCGACGACGACGAACGTCGAGCCTGATGAGCGGCCTTCCTGAAGCGCTTCAGCATCGCGCGGCGCCAGCACGATCGCACCGGCACGCGAGGCGTGCACTTCACGCCGGTAGCGCGGGTTGGCAAGAAATGCGAGGTCGGAGGCCGACGCGGTCGAAAGCGGCGCCACTGAAGCGATGCGCCGGGTCGAATCGCCCTGCAACGTCGCGCGAAGCCTGCCTTCGCTTCGCTCCACGATGGCGGCTGTCAGCTCGGACAGCGACAGACCGCCGCGGCTCATGGCGAGTGCTACTTAGCGTTGTTAAGCGCGCGCAGTACGCGTTCGGTCATGTCGATGCGCGGATTGAAGTAGACCGCCTCCTGGATGATGAGGTCGAACTTCTCCTGCTCCGCGATCTGCCGGATGATGCGGTTGGTCCGCTCCAGCAGCGCCTGCAGCTCTTCGTTGCGCCGCTGATTGAAGTCTTCGCGGAATTCGCGCTGCTTGCGCTGGAACTCGCGATCCATCTCCGCAAGTTCGCGTTGGCGGCGGACACGGTCCGCTTCGGACATGACCGGGCCGTCCTTCTCAAATCGCTCGGCGGATGTTTTCAGCCGCGCACCCATTTCCTGCAGATCCTTGTCGCGCTTGGCGAACTCCCCTTCAAGCTTCTGCATCGCGGCCCGTGCCGGCTGCGAATCGCGCAGGATCCGGTCTGAATTGACGACACCGATCTTCAGTTCCTGCGCGTGAGCGAGCGGCGTCACAGCGAGCAGTGTCGCGACGGCCGTTGCCGAAAGCCACTTGGTCATTTGGATTCCTGCACGCATGGAAGCTTGGGATTTTGCCACATCAGAAGCCCGCGCCGATCTGGAACTGGAATCGCTGAATGCGATCCCACGGCTCGGAATTAAGCGGGTAGGCGTAGGACAACCGCAGCGGCCCGAGCGGCGAAATCCAGGCGATACCCAAGCCCGCGGAATACCGGATCAGGCTGGGATCGATGCCGGCGGTGTTGCCGTAGAACGGCCCGCTGCAGAACGCGCCCGGGTTGGCGTTGACGTCGTTCAGATCGGTGTTCGGCGGAATGCTGTAGATGCCGTTGCACCCCGGACCCCAAACCTGGCCCATGTCGACGAAAGCCGCCAGCCGCAGCGTGCGGTCCGCTCCGGGAATCGGAAACTGCGCCTCGAAATTTGCGCTGAAGCGGCGCGTGCCGCCGAGCGGGTCGCTATAGATGTCGCGTGGACCCAGTGACGCCGCCTCGTAGCCACGCACGCTGCCGATGCCGCCGACGTAGAAATTCTTGAAGAACGGATACGGCCTGCCGCCATAACCGTTGCCATAGCCAAGCTCGGTGTTGAACATGAACGTCAGGAAGCTCGTGGCCGGTATGTACTGCTGGAACTGGTAACTCAGGCGGTAATACTCGAGGTCAAGCACAGGCAGCGCGAATTCGCCAAACGCGCGCTGGTAGCGACCACGACGCGGAGTGAGCAAACTGTCCCGGCTGTCGCTCGACCAGCCCGCTGTCAGGGCGAGTGCGTCGGAGCTATCCCCGAATTCCTCGACGTACTGGATGTACCGCGGCGGGGAGGTCGGCGTGAGATCGATGGTCGTGCCTTCGTACCGCAACCCGAGGAAGATCCGGTCGTATTCCGTGATCGGCAGGCCGTAGATGAGGCCTGCACCGCGCGTTGAGTACCCGACACTCGCAAGCCCGAGTTCCGCGAGATTGGAATTACGGTAATAGAGTTCGATGGTGCGACTGATTCCTTCCGGCGTAATGAAGGGGTCGGTATGGGTGATCGAGAACACGGTGTTCGACTGGCTGGTGTTGACCTCCAGGGACAGCGCATTGCCTGAGCCGAACAGGTTCTGCTGCGATAGCCCGGCGGTGAGCACCACGCCTTCCGAGCTCGAGTAGCCGGCACCCAGCTGGATGTTGCCGGTCGCGCGTTCCTTGACGGTGACATTGACATCGACCTGGTCCGGTGCCGTCGGCACGGCCGGCGTATCGACGGTCACCGTTTCGAAGTACCCGAGTCGATCGAGCCGCTCCCTGGACAGCCGTACCCGGTCGGCGTCGAACCAGGCGGCTTCAAACTGGCGCACCTCGCGCCGGACGACCTCGTCCTTGGTGCGCGTATTGCCGGCGATGTTGATGCGGCGGACATACACACGCCGGCCCGGATCGACGATGATCGTGAACGCCACCTCGCGCGCTTCACGGTTAGGCTCGGGCACAGGGTTGGCGGTTGCGAACGCGTATCCGAGCACGCTCATGCGGTCCGTGACCGCCTTACCGATGGCGTTGACCTGCTCGGCATTGAAGACGTCGCCTGGCTTGACGGTGACCAGCGGCGCCAGGTCCTCGTCCAGCCCGAGCAGCTCGCCTCCGAGCTTAACGCTGGAAATCGTATAGCGGTCGCCTTCCGCGACGTTGATCGTGACGGCGATGTCCTTCTTGTCCGGCGTGATCGAAACGTTGACCGACTCGATGCGGAAATCGAGGTAGCCGCGGTTCAGGTAGTACGAGCGCAGCGTCTCGAGGTCGGCGCCCAGCTTTTGCCGTGAATACTGGTCGCGCTTTGTGTACCAGGAGATCCAGTTTGGCGTCGACAGCTCCATCTGCGTCCGCAGCGTGCGGTCGCTGAACACCTTGTTCCCGGTGAACTCGATCGACCGGATTTTGGAGATCTCGCCCTCGTTCACGGCGATCGAGATGTTGACCCGGTTGCGCTCGATCGGCGTGACCGTGGTCTTGATCTCGACACCGTACAGGCCGCGCGTCAGGTATTGGCGGCGCAGTTCCTGCTCGGCGCGCTCCAGCAGCGACCTGTCGAAGATCCGTCCATCCGCCAGGCCGACGTCGCGCAGCGACTTCAGCACCTGGTCCTTTTCGAATTCCTTGACGCCGGCGAGATCCACCACCGCGATCGCCGGCCGTTCCTCGACGATCACCACCAGCACGTCGCCGTCGACCTCGAGCCGCACGTCCTTGAAAAGACCGCTCGCATAAAGCGCACGGATCGCCTGCGTGCCACGCTCGGGGTCAAAGCGGTCGCCGACGCGGACTGGCAAATACGAGAAAACAGTACCGGCCTCGGTGCGCTGCACGCCCTCTACCCGGATGTCGCGCACGACGAATTCCTGTGCCTGTGCGCTGAGGCAACAGGCGGCAAGAACCGCGGCAGCTGCGCGGCGCAGTGCCACAGGAACGCTGCGCCGGGATGACACGCGGCGCTCCAACTTAGTTTCCAATCATGCCGGGATCAGGAAAGCAGCCGTATGAAGTCGTTATAGAGCGCCAGCATGGTCAGCAGGCCCAGCAGCGCAATTCCGGCGCGCTGACCCCACTCGATGACCCAATCGGCCGGCGGGCTGCCCTTGAGAATCTCGATCAAATAATACAGTAAGTGCCCTCCGTCGAGCATCGGCACAGGGAGCAGATTCAGCACGGCAAGGCTGATCGAAACCAGCGCGAGGAAACTCAGAAACGCGGCCAGACCGATACGCGCGGTCTGGCCCGCGTAATCAGCGATGGTCACCGGTCCGGAGAGATTCTTCCACGACGCTTCGCCCGTGATCATCTTGCCGAGCATCTTCAGCGAGAAGATCGACGTGTTCCAGGTCTTGTCCACGGCGAGACCGATGCTCTCGAACGGACCGTACTGCACCTTCACCAGCGGCGGTCGATCGTTGAGCTCCGCGCCGATGCGTCCCACCGAGGCGCCCTGCTCGTCCGTGACCCGGGCCGGGGTCAGCGCGACGCGGACGACGGCGCCTTCGCGCTCGACGCCGATTTCCATTGACTGCCCTGCCGAGCGGCGGATGCGCTCGATCAAGTCCCTTGCCGAGGTAACTTTGGCACCGTTCGCCTCGACGACGGTGTCGCCGACGCGCAGGCCAGCCTGGCCGGCCACGCCGCCCTCGGTCAGGCGGTTTATGCGCGGCGGGCCGCTGTAGGCAACGACGCCCAGCCGCGCCACGACATCAGATTCAAGGTCGGCCGCGCTCAACGCGCCGGGCTCCAGTGTCAGCGAACGCTGGCGGCCATCTGCTCCGTCAACATCGACACTGAACGGCGCCTTGGCCACCACGCGCTGCAACAACAGCCAGCGCAGTTCGTTCCACGAGCGGACCGGATCACCATCGACCGCGGTCACCGTGTCGCCAGCTTCGATGCCGGCACGGGCGGCAGCCGATGCAGCAGGCGGCGCGCCGAGGACAGCGCGCGGCTCGAACACACCGACAACGTTCAGGATCCAGTACACGAACACCGCGAGAATCAGATTCGCCACGGGACCGGCGAGCACGATCGCGAAACGTTTGCCGACCGGTTGTCGATTGAAGGCCCGGGGCAGATCCTGCGGCGGAATCGGACCGGCATCCTCGTCACGTTCGTCGAGCATGCGGACGTAGCCGCCCAGCGGAAGCGCCGACACCACCCACTCGGTCTGGTCGGGGCCGCGCACCCAGCGCGCGATTGGCCGACCGAATCCGATCGAAAAGCGCAAGACCTTGACGCCACACCAGCGCGCCACCCAGTAGTGTCCGAGCTCGTGAATCACGATCAGGATTCCGAGCGTGACTAAAAAGGCGGCAATAGTCGAAATCAGGTTCATCCTCGAATCCTCACGTGCGGGCGGCGATCGCGCGCAACGCATGCTCCCGTGCCAACCGGTCGATTTCGATCACGGCCTCGATGTCCTTCGGCGGTGACGGCCGGAATTCGTTCAGCACACGCTCGATCGTCGGCGCGATACCGGTAAAGCGCAAGCGCCGCTGCAGAAACGCTTCGACCGCCGATTCGTTCGCGGCGTTCAGTACGGCGCTCGCCGCCCCGCCCTCCTGCAGCGCCTCGTAGGCATAACGCAGGCAGGGAAAGCGCTTACGGTCGGGTTCCTCGAAGGTGAGCGCACTGATCTGGGCGAAGTCGAGCCGCTTGGCCCCGCTGTCGATGCGCTCCGGCCAGGCCAAAGCGTAGGCGACGGGTGTGCGCATGTCCGGCGAACCCAGCTGCGCCAGCACCGAGCCGTCGGGAAATTCGACCATCGAGTGGACCACGCTCTGCGGGTGGATGACAACGTCGATGCGCTCGGCCGGCATCCCGAACAGCCAGCTGGCCTCGATCACCTCCAGTCCCTTGTTCATCAGCGTCGCGGAGTCGACCGAGATCTTGCGCCCCATGACCCAGTTGGGATGCGCGCACGCCTCGTCGGGCGTGATGTCATCGAGATCGAAGCGGCGCAGGAACGGCCCGCCCGAGGCCGTCAGCACCAGCCGGGCGCGTCCACGCTGCGCATCGTCGGCGCCCGCCAGGCACTGGTGGATGGCGTTGTGCTCGCTGTCGACCGGAAGCAGCGTCCCGCCCGCTGCCGCGAGCGCCGACATCAGCAGTTCACCCGCGCAGACGATTGCTTCCTTGTTGGCCAGCAGGAGCCGCTTGCCGGCCCGTGCTGCGGCGAGTGTAGGCATCAGGCCGGCCGCTCCCACGATCGCGGCCAGCACGGTGTCGGCCTCTTCAGCCTGCGCCACATCCGCCAGTGCCGCAGCACCGCCACGCCCGACCGTCCGCAGCCCACGCGACCGAAGTGCTTCCCGCAAGCGGCTCTCCAACGCCGCATCGCCAATGACCGCGACTGCGGGGTGGAAGCGGGCGCAAAGTTCCACGAGTTCGTCGACACGCGTCTGCGCGGTCATTGCATGGACGTGGAATCGATCAGGATGGCGCGCGATCACGTCGAGCGCGCTGGCGCCGATGGAACCCGTGGCGCCCAGTAGCGTCAGGTTGCGCGTCATTTCGCCCACGTCCATAGCAGCGCCGCCGCCGGCAGGAGCGCAAACATGGAGTCCAGCCGATCGAAGAAGCCACCGTGACCCGGCAGCAGGTGGCTGCTGTCCTTGGCGTTGGCCTGCCGCTTCAGCAGGCTCTCCGCGAGGTCCCCGATGATGGAGACGCCGACCAGCACCGACAGCGCAAGCGACGCCAATGGGATGCCAAGACCTTCCAGCAGCCGATTCGTGAAAAGCGGTGCGCCGGGAAACCTTGCCCAGGCGATCAACGCAGCAACGACCACCCCGCCTATGGCACCCCACACCCCGGCCCAAGTCTTGCCGGGGCTGATGTGGGGTGCGAGCTTCCTGCGACCGAACGCGCGGCCGACAAAGTAGGCAGCGATGTCCGCCAGCCAGATGATGACGAGCACCGACAGCAGCATGACGGCCCCCATCTGCAGGAACATCATCAGCGCGCACCACGCCGCAAACGGAAGAACGATCGCAAGCGCGCGCGAAGTCGCCGCCGGGATGCGAACCACCCCCTCTTTCTCGGACCGCAGCAGCACCACGCCGAGGCCGATCCAGATCGCGGTTGCAACCGCGACCGCCGCTGGCCCGATCGCAGCGACAGTTGCCGGATCTGCCGCGAAGAACGCGAACTGTGCGCCTCCGAGCGTCAGCGCGACGAGCAACGACGTCCGAAACGACCAGCCCGAAAGCCGCAACCATTCCGCCTGCGCCAGCGAAAAGCCGAGAGTCAGCAAGCCGGCAAATGCAAGCGGGGACAAAGCCAGAGCGGAGAGCAGCGCCGCGACGAGAACGAGGGCCGTGATGACGCGTTGCTTCAGCACGCGCCGGTCCTCAGGCCGCGTCGGAAATCGACGGTTCGGACTCGATCTGTTCGCCAGTCATGCCGAAGCGACGTTGCCGCCCGGCGTACCAGCGCAGCGCGGACTCGAGCTCTGCCGCATTGAAGTCGGGCCAAAGAACGTCGCTGAAATACAGTTCCGCATACGCCAGCTGCCAGAGGAGAAAATTGCTGATGCGGCGCTCGCCGCCGGTACGTATCAGAAGATCGGGCTCCGGAGCGAAGGACAGTGCAAGTCGCTGCGCAATCGCATTCTCATCGATGCGCACGTTGCGCGCGCCGGACGCGAGCTGCTCCTTCGCGGCGCGCTCCGCGGCCTGGGCGATGTCCCAGCGGCCGCCGTAGTTGGCGCAGATCGTCAGATGCAGGCGCGAGTTGTGCGCCGTCCGCTGCTCCGATTGCGCGATCAGTCGACGCAGGTCGGAATCGAAGACGAAGGTCTCGCCGACGACGCGCATGCGCACGCCTAGTTCCACCAGCTTGTCCACTTCGCGTTGCAGCGCGACCATGAACAGCCGCATCAACGTGGAAACTTCGTCGGGCGGCCGCCGCCAGTTCTCCGAGCTGAACGCAAAGAGAGTCAGGTATTCGATGCCCTGCTCGCCGCAGGCACCAAGAGTGGCCCGCACGGCATCGACGCCGCGCGAGTGACCGGTCACGCGCGGCCATCCGCGCGCAACCGCCCAGCGGCCGTTGCCGTCCATGATGACCGCGACATGGCGCGGGACTCGCGACAGCACGGCAGGCGGGGAGCGCAGGTCGTTAGCCACGGCGCGCCTTCGCTGACCGTCGTCAGACGGTCAGCACCTCCTTTTCCTTCTCGGCGATGAGCCTGTCTACCTCGGTGACATAGCGGTCGGTCAGTTTCTGGACGGCTTCTTCACCGCGACGGTCCTCATCCTCGGAAATGGTCTTGGCCTTCAACAGTTCCTTGATGTGATGGTTGGCGTCACGGCGCAGGTTGCGGATCGCAATCTTGGCGTTCTCGCCTTCGTGCTTGACCACCTTGACCAGTTCCTTGCGGCGTTGTTCCGTAAGCGCCGGCATCGGCACGCGAATCAGGTCACCCTGGGTCGCCGGATTCAGCCCGAGATCGGACTCGCGGATCGCCTTTTCGACGACCGGAACCATTTTCTTCTCCCACGGCTGGACCGTGATTGTCCGGGCGTCTCCAAGCCCGACCTGAGCCACCTGGTTCAGTGGAACCATCGAGCCGTAGTAATCGACCTGGATGTGATCTAGCAGACCCGTGTGCGCGCGCCCGGTACGGACCTTCGCGAAATCCGCCTTCAGTGCCTCAACCGACTTCTGCATCTTCTGCTCGGTCGACTTCTGAATCTCCGCCACGCTCATCTGCATCTCCTCGCCTCATGCCGGTCAAACATGGACCAGCGTGCCTTCATCCTCGCCCATCACCACACGCTTGAGTGCTCCAGGCTTAGTGATGCTGAACACCTTGATCGGCAGCTTCTGGTCCCGGCAGAGCGCGAAAGCGGTCGCGTCCATGATCTGCAGATTGCGTCCCAGCGCTTCGTCGAACGTGATTGTCGCGTAGCGCGTCGCCTTCGGGTCCTTCTTGGGGTCGGCCGAGTAGACGCCATCCACCTTGGTGGCCTTCAGCACGATCTGCGCGCCGACTTCCGAGCCGCGGAGCGCTGCGGCTGTGTCGGTAGTGAAAAATGGATTGCCGGTGCCGGCCGCAAAGATCACAACGCGCCCCTCTTCCAGATACCGCAGCGCCTTGGGGCGGATGTAGGGCTCAACCACTTGTTCAATGTTGAGCGCCGACTGAACGCGCGCCTCGACGCCGGCCCTACGCATCGCGTCCTGCAATGCCATCGCGTTCATGATCGTCGCCATCATGCCCATGTAGTCGGCCGTGGCGCGGTCCATGCCCTCCGCTCCTAGCGCGACTCCGCGAAAGATGTTGCCGCCGCCGATGACGATCGCAACCTCGACGCCGAGCTTCACGACCTCGCCGATGTCAGCCACCATGGACTCGACAGTTGCGCGATTGATGCCAAAGGCATCCTCGCCCATCAGGGCCTCGCCCGACAGCTTCAGCAGAACGCGTCGGTAGGCCGGTTTGTCGCTGGACGACGTCACGGCGCGCACCTTGTCAGGCGCGGGCCGCGGCCGCTTGCGCGGCGACTTCGGCGGCAAAATCGGACTGCTTCTTTTCGATGCCTTCGCCCACGACGTACAGCACGAAGCCGTTCACGGTCGCGCCGCGCGCCTTCAGCAGTTGCTCGATCGTCTGCTTGCCGTCTTCAGCCTTCACGAACACTTGGCCGAGCAGCGTGACCTCCTTGAGGAACTTCTGCACGGTGCCTTCGGCGATCTTCTCCAGCATGGCCTCGGGCTTGCCGGCTTCGCGCGCCTTCTCGATGGCAATCCGCCGCTCGGCATCGAGCAGGTCAGCGGAGACCCCGCTGGCATCGAGCGACTTTGGTTTGCTGGCCGCGATGTGCATTGCCAGGTCCTTCGCAAGTTGCGCATCGCCGCCGCTGACATCGAGCAGCACGCCGATCTTGCTGCCGCCGTGCACATAGCTCGCGAGTTGACCTTTGGCCTGCAGACGGGCGAAGCGGCGAATCGCCATGTTCTCGCCGATCTTGCCGACGAGGGCCGTGCGCATGCTTTCTACCGTGCCGCCGCCAAGTGGCAGCGCAGACAGCGCGGCGACATCGGCCGGGCTCTTCTGCGCGACCAGCGCCGCGAGATCAGCAGCGAACCGAAGGAAGTCATCGTTCTTGGCGACGAAGTCCGTCTCGGAATTCACTTCGACGATCGCGCCCACGGCGCCATCCAGGTTGACCGCGACCACGCCTTCGGCCGCGATTCTGGCTGCCGCCTTGCTCGCCTTGCTTCCAAGCTTGACGCGCAGGATCTCCTCGGCCTTCACCAGGTCGCCGTCCGCCTCGGCCAGCGCCTTCTTGCATTCCATCATCGGCGCGTCGGTCTTCTCGCGCAGTTCCTTCACCATCGCTGCGGTGATTTCCGCCATTCACTGCTCCCGCAAAATTCGTTATGAACTACTGCTGCAAAAAAGGGGCTTGCGCCCCTTCCTGCAGTGGAGATCAACGCAAGCCGGCTACTCCTGGCCTTCGCTGACTTCGACGAACTCCTCGTCCCCACCCCCGGTGACGGCCTGCACGACACCCTGCAGCGCAGCGGCCTTGCCTTCGAGCACGGCATCGGCAATGCCGCGTGCGTACAGGCGAACCGCCCGGCTCGAGTCATCGTTGCCCGGGATCACATAGGCGACGCCAGCGGGCGAATGGTTGGTATCGACCACGGCAACGACGGGAATGCCCAGCTTCACGGCCTCCTGCACGGCGATCTTGTGGTAGCCGACATCGATGACGAAAAGCGCATCGGGCAGCGCATTCATGTCCTTGATGCCGCCGATCGACTTATTGAGCTTCTCGACTTCGCGCGCAAAGTCGAGCGCTTCCTTCTTGGTCATGCGCTCGGTGCCGTTGTCGGCGATGATCTGCTCCATCTCCTTCAGGCGCTTGATCGAGACCTTGACCGTCTTGAAGTTCGTGAGCATGCCGCCCAGCCAGCGCTGGTCGACATAGGGCATCCCGGAGCGCTGCGCCTCTTCGACGATCGTCTCGCGGGCCTGCCGCTTGGTGCCGACCAAGAGGATCGTGCCGCGGTTCGCCGCCAGTTGGCGCACGAAGCGCGTGGCATCGTTGAACTGCTCGAGCGTGCGCTCGAGATTGATGATGTGAATCTTGTTCCGATGGCCGAAGATGTACGGTGCCATCTTCGGATTCCAGAAGCGGGTCTGGTGGCCGAAATGAACGCCGGCCTCCAGCATTTGACGCATGGTTACTGACATGACAACTCTCTCCAAGGTTGGGTCCAGCGCATTCGCCGACGCCGTCCGGTCCCACAGTGGGGCCGGTCAGCACCTTGGTAGCGGTGCGCGCGATTTCTGCCTGGTGCGGCCGGGGCGGATTCCGCCGGCGCGATCGCACCGGTTTAACCCTGGGTAGACCCCTCAAAAGCCACCCCTCGGAAGCCCGGTAGTTCAACCGGACATTGCCCAGGAAACTTCACCCAAGCAACTTCCTCGCTTAAGCTTTTGATTTTCAAAGCACTAGACAGCCCGATATTATAGCCACCTCGCAGCCCTTCGCTCAAGCCGCGCTCCCGGACCCGCCATGCCCATCGTGATCAAGACACCCGCAGACGTTGCAGGCATGCGCCTGGCGGGCCGGCTCGCGGCCGAGGTCCTCGACTTCATCGGACCGCAGGTCAAGCCCGGGAGTCACGACCGGAGAGCTCGATCGGCTCTGCCACGAGTACATGACAAACGTTCAGGGGACGACGCCGGCACCGCTGAATTACGCTCCGCCGGGTTACCGTCCGTTTCCCAAGGCGATCTGCACCTCGGTCAATCACCAGGTTTGCCACGGCATACCCGGCGATCGCGTCCTGAAGAACGGAGACGTGGTCAACATCGATGTCACCGTCATCAAGGACGGCTACCACGGCGACACCAGTCGCATGTATTACGTGGGGGAACCGTCGATCGCCGCGCGCCGGCTGTGCGAGGTGACTTACGACTGCATGTGGCTCGGCATCGAACAGGTGCGGTCGGGGGCGACGATCGGCGACATCGGCCACGCCATCCAGACCCATGCCGAGCGCCATGGCTACAGCGTGGTGCGTGAGTTCTGCGGCCACGGCATCGGCCGCAAGTTCCATGAAGAACCGCAGATCCTCCACTACGGCAAGCCCGGCACACTTGAACGGCTGACCGCCGGCATGACCTTCACCGTGGAGCCGATGATCAACGCCGGCCGGCGCGACATCAAGGAACTGGCCGACGGCTGGACCATTGTCACGAAGGATCACAGCCTTTCCGCCCAGTGGGAGCACACGGTGCTCGTTACTGATGCGGGATACGAGGTGCTCACCCGCTCGGCCGCGACTCCGGCGCCTCCGCGGTTCGTGACGGGCGACTGGCGCGGCGCGCCGAACCCCGAGGCCGCCACCGCGTGAGCGAATGAACGACATCAGCTTCCAGCTGCGGGATCGCCTGCGACTGGAACGTGATGCGCTGGTTGCCCGCTTCGAAGCCGGAGGTCCGGTCGAGGCCCTGCTGAAGGGCTACTGCCGGTCGATCGATGGCCTGCTGCGCGACCTGGCGCGATCCACGGGGCTGGCGCAGCACGCGGCGATCATCGCCGTCGGCGGCTACGGTCGCGGGGAGCTTTTCCCGCATTCCGACATTGACATCCTGATCCTACTTTCACGCGAACCCGACGCGTCCCTGCGCACCACGATTGAAAGCCTGGTCGGCCTGCTCTGGGATCTTGGACTTTCGCTCGGGCACAGCGTCCGCACGATCGATGAGTGTCGCACCGAAGCGAAGGGCGACATCACGGCGTTCACGTCGATGCTGGAAGGCCGGTTGATCGCAGGACCTCGGCCGATGTTCGAGCGGTTCGTCCGTGCGGTGCTGGAAGTGCTGGACCGGGAGGCCTACTTCCGAGCGAAAGTCCTGGAGCAGCGCCAGCGCCACACGAAGTACAACGAGTCGCCGTACAGTCTCGAACCCAACGTCAAGGAGAGTCCTGGCGGGCTGCGTGACCTGCACGTGCTGCTGTGGCTGGCGCGTGCGCTGGGCTACGGCACCCGCTGGACCGAACTGGCGCGCCGCGGCCTGATCACGAGCGAGGAGGCGCACCTGATCCGGCGCAGCGAGCGGCGGCTGAAGCAGATCCGGGCCTGGCTGCATCTTGTGACCGGACGGCGCGAGGATCGCCTGGTGTTCGACGTACAGCATGCCGTGGCTGAGCGCGCCGGCTTCCAGGCGACAGCAGCGCGCCGTCCAAGCGAAGTACTGATGCAGCGCTATTACTGGTCGGCCAAGGCGGTCACCCAGATGAACACGATCGTGCTGCAGAACATGGAGCAGCGCCTGTTCCACCTGCCGGACGAGCCATGCGAGCCGCTGGACCAGACCTTTGTCGCGCGCAGCGAGTTGCTGGACCTGCGTGCACCCGATGCGCTGGATTCCGACCCGAATGGCATCCTGCGCGCCTTCCTGCTGATGGCGCAGCATCAGGAGCTGCGCGGCATGTCCGCGCCGCTGATGCGGGCGCTTTGGCACGCGAGGGTGAGGATCGACCCCGCCTACCGCCGCGACCCGGCCAACCGCGGAACTTTCCTGGCGATCCTGCAGCAGCCCAAGGGCGTGCTGCACGAGCTGCGCCGCATGAACCAGCTGTCTGTGCTCGGGCGTTACCTGCCGGTGTTCCGGCGCATCGTGGGGCAGATGCAGCATGACCTGTTCCACGTCTACACCGTGGACCAGCACATCCTGCAGGTGCTGCGTAACCTGCGCCGATTCACGTTGTCGGAGCACGCCCACGAGTACCCGCTCTGCAGTCAGCTGATCACCGACTTCGAGAACCACTGGCTGCTGTACATCGCCGCCCTGTTCCACGACATTGCCAAGGGCCGCGGCGGTGACCACAGCACGCTGGGCGCGCGCGACGCGCGACGCTTCTGTCGGGATCACGGCTTGTCCGAAGAGGACACCTCTCTGGTCGGCTTTCTCGTCGAACATCACCTTTCGATGTCGCAGGTCGCGCAGAAGCAGGACCTCGCCGACGAATCCGTGATGCGCCGCTTCGCGGTGCTTGTGAAGACCGAGCGCCGCCTGATCGCGCTTTACCTGCTGACAGTGGCCGACATCCGCGGCACCAGCCCCAAGGTATGGAATGCCTGGAAGGGCAAGCTGATCGAAGACCTGTTTCGTTCAACCCGTCGCCTGCTCGGCGGCGGCAGCGTCTCGTCCTCGGCAGTGCTCGAAGGGCGCAAGGAAGAAGCGCTGCGCATCCTCCGGCTCTACGGTCTGGCCGACAGCGCGCGCGAGTCGCTCTGGAACGAGCTTGACGTCGTCTACTTCCTGCGGCACGGCGCGCAGGACATTGCGTGGCACACGCGATCGCTCTTCAACCGAGTGCACACGGAACGGCCGGTCGTGCGGGCTCGGCTCGCGCGGATCGGGGAAGGCGCCGAGGTGCTGATCTACGTCCGTGACCAGAAAGACCTGTTCGCGCGTGTCTGCGGCTACTTCGAGAGTCGCAACCTGAGCATCCTTGATGCCCGCATTCACACCACGCGGCACGGATATGCCCTCGACACCTTCCTCGTCACCGACAACGGCCGCGCCCCCCACTACCGCGAGTTGCTGGCGCAGGTCGAGCATGAACTGGCGGAGTGGATCGCCACCCAGCACAAGCTGCCGCTGCCGGTGAAGGGAAGAATGTCACGGCAGTCGCGCCACTTCCCGGTGACGCCAGCCGTACATCTGCAGCCCGATGAACGCGGACAACGCTACCTGCTGTCCGTCATCGCGACCGACCGCCTCGGCCTGCTCTATTCCATTGCGCGTGTGCTCGCACAGCACGGCCTGAACGTGCATACGGCCAAGGTGCTGACGCTGGGCGAACGCGCTGAAGACGTGTTCCTGGTGTCCGGCCCCGAGCTTGGTGAGGCCAAGAACCAGCTCGAGATCGAGAACGACCTGCTGGAAGCCGTCGGTCCCTGACGACGTGGCCGTTCCGATCAGTCGTCCGGCTGGCTTGCCAGCTCCGGGAAAAGCACGTCGGTGAAACCAAAGCGCGTGTAGTCCTTGACCCGCAACGGATACAGGATGCCATCGAGGTGATCGCATTCATGCTGCACGACGCGCGCGTGAAAACCGGACGCGACTCGCTCAATCGGCCGGCCGTCCAGATCGAAGCCGCGGTAGCGCAGATTGGCATGGCGCTCGACGACGCCGCGCAGTCCCGGGACCGACAGGCAGCCCTCCCAGCCTTCCTCGAGCCCGCCAGGCAGCGGCTCGAGTTCCGGATTGACCAGTATCGTCTGCGGCACCGGATCGGAGTCCGGATAGCGCGGATTGCGCATTTCGGGATCCGCGTAGCCGAAGATGACGACGCGCAATGGCACACCGATCTGCGGCGCGGCGAGCCCAGCACCGTTGGCCGCATGCATTGTGTCGAACATGTCGGTGACCAGCGTCCGCAGCTCCGCCGTGCCGAAGTCCCGGACCGGCTCCGAGACGCGCAGCAGGCGCGCATCGCCCATGCGAAGGATCGCGCGGATCACGGCGCCGCCGCAAAGAAGGCCGCGAGGATGATGACCGCACGTGCCATCGTCGCGCGCATGACGCCGTCGAGTTCCTCGAGCTTGATCGCATATTTGCTGTCACCGCGCCCGGCCGCGTGGTTCACCACCACAGCGAGTGTCGCGTACGCCAGCTCCGCCTCGCGCGCCAGCGCCGCCTCGGGCATCCCGGTCATTCCGACCATATCGCCGCCGTCGCGCGCAATGCGTTCGATCTCTGCCGCCGTCTCGAGGCGCGGGCCCTGCGTGCAGGCGTAGACCCCGCCGTCGACGACGGCTTCGCCGCACGAGCGCGCGGCCGCTAGCAGCCGCGTGCGCAGCGCAGGCGTGTAGGGCTCGGTGAAGTCCACATGGGTGACCGGGACCTCCGAACCCTCGAAGAAAGTGCCCTTGCGGCTGTGCGTGTAGTCGATGATCTGGTGAGGCAGCACGAGAGTGGCCGGCCCCAGATCCGCGCGAATCCCGCCGACGGTCGCAATCGCGACCACGCCCTCCACCTTCAGTTCGCGCAGGGCCCAGATGTTGGCGCGGTAGTTGATCTCGTGCGGCGCCAGCGTGTGGCCGTAGCCATGGCGCGCCAGAAATACAACATCCACCCCGCCCAGGCGCCCGAAGGTCAGCGCTCCGGACGGCTCGCCGTACGGCGTGCGCATGACCTGCCGCCGCGGAGCTTCGAGGGCCGAGAGTTTGGCGAGGCCGCTGCCTCCGATGATTGCGTACATCAGTCTTCCAGCAAGGTTTTCAAACGCGTCTCGTCGATAACCGTAACGCCAAGCTCCACGGCCTTGTCGAGCTTGCTTCCGGCCTCGGCGCCAGCCACTACGAAATCGGTCTTCTTCGACACCGAGCCGGCCACTTTGCCCCCGGCCGCCTCGATGCGTTCCTTCGCTTCGTCACGGCTCCAGTTCGGCAGCGTACCGGTAAGCACGAACGTCTTGCCAGCCACCCCAACGGAGACACGCGGCGCCACTCGGCCTTCCTTCCAGTGCACACCCGCCGCGCGCAGCTGCTCGACCACCTCTCGGTTGTGGGGCTCGGCAAAGAAGCGGACAAGCGAGGCCGCCACGACCGGCCCGATATCCGTAACTTGCAGGAGATCGTCTTCCGAGGCATTCATGACTGCCTCGAGCGAGCCGAAGTGCCGTGCGAGGTCGCGCGCCGTCGACTCGCCCACATGGCGGATTCCGAGCGCATAGATGAAGCGCTCGAGCGTCGTGCTGCGCGCCCGCTCCAGCGCCGCCAGAATGTTTTCGGCCGACTTTTCCGCCATGCGTTCGAGACCGGCGATCGATCCGAGCCCGAGCTTGAAGAGATCCGCCGGCGTCTTGACGAGGCCTTCATCGACCAGTTGATCGACCAGCTTTTCGCCCAGGCCTTCGATATCCACCGCGCGCCGCCCGGCGAAGTGCAGCAGCGCCTGCTTGCGCTGGGCCGGGCAGAAAAGACCACCCGTGCAGCGCAGGTCTTTTTCGCCCTCTTCCCGCATCACGCTCGACCCGCAGACCGGACACGCCTCGGGCATGACGAATGTCTTGGCGCCGCGCGGCCTGCGGTCCGGCAACACCGACACAATCTGTGGAATCACATCCCCGGCGCGCCTAACAATGACGGTGTCGCCGATCATCAGCCCCAGACTGCGGATGTAATCCTCGTTGTGCAGCGTCGCGTTGCTGACCGTGACGCCGCCGACGAACACCGGCGCGAGCCGCGCCACGGGCGTGATCTTCCCGGTGCGGCCGACCTGGACGTCGATCCCGGTCACCTGCGTCAGTTCCTCCTGCGCCGGATACTTGTGAGCGACGGCCCAGCGCGGTTCGCGCGACACGAAGCCAAGCTCGCGTTGGAGATGGAGACTGTTCACCTTGTAGACGACGCCGTCGATGTCAAAGGGCAATCGGTCGCGCTGCGCGGCGATCTCTGCGTGGAACGCCACCAACGCTTCGGCACCACGGACGACACGGCGCTCGGAAGCCACCGGCACGCCCATCGCGGCCAGTGCGTCGAGCACTGCGCTGTGGGTCAGCGGAGTGTTCCAACCGACCACTTCACCGAGTCCATAGGCATAGAACGACAGCGGCCGGCTTGCCGTCGACTTCGCATCCAGCTGCCGCAGGAAGCCTGCCGCGGCATTGCGGGGATTGACGAAGACCTTGTCGCCCGCCTCGCGCTGACGTTCGTTGATCTGCTCGAACTCGCGCCGCCGCAGAAAGACCTCTCCTCGCACCTCGATGACAGCGGCGTCCGCTTCCTTCAAGCGCAGAGGAATCGGCCGGATCGTGCGCGCGTTCGGCGTGACGTCCTCCCCCTCCTCGCCATCGCCGCGTGTGGCCGCACGAGCGAGCACGCCGTGCTCGTAGCGCAGATTGACTGCGAGACCATCGAACTTCAGTTCGGCGCAATACTCGATCGGCGGGTCGTCGTCACCCAGCTTCAGTTCGCGTCGCACACGGGCGTCGAAGGCCCGCGCGCCGTTGGGGCCGGCATCGGTCTCGGTGCGAATCGAAAGCATCGGCACCGCGTGGCGCAGCTTCGACAGGTCGGATCGCACGGCGCCGCCAACCCGCTGTGTCGGCGAGTCGGGCGTGAGCAGGTCTGGGTGAGCCTGCTCCAGCGCCTGCAGCTCGCGGAACAATCGATCGTACTCAGCATCGGGCAGGCTCGGGCTCGCGAGCACGTAGTACTCGTGGTCCGCCCGCGCGATCTGCTCGCGCAGCCAGCGCGCCTGCGCGCCCGGCGATCGGCGCGACGCGGTTGACATCTCAGCCCGCGTAGAGACGCTTGGCGCGCACCGAACCCGCCTCGACGCCGGCTGCTTGCATCTCCTCGTACATGCCAGCGAGTTGCGCCGCGATCGAGAAGTGGGCCTCGCGTTGCACCGGCCGCCCGTTGTCGTCGACGATGCGACCGTTCAGGCGCACCGCCAGCTTGTCGGCGGCTGCAAACTGCTTCACGAGCGGCTGCCCTTCCGGCCGAACGACCGGGACGTCGATCGAAACCGCCAGACGCTCCGTAGGGAAGGGCGCCGCCGTCAACGCGAGGACCGGCTCACCCCTCTCGTCGCCCGACGCCCAGCGTCCTTGGCCCAAGGCATCAAACTCCGCCTCGTTCGCCGCCGCCTGCACCGTTTCCGCGGTCCAGGGTCCCTGCATTGCCTCCACGGTCAGCGTGATCTGTACATCGAATCGCGCACAGAGCTGGTCCAGTTCGGCCGCCTGGGCGACCAGTCGCGGCACATCCGGTGCGTCGAAGTCGGCATCCACGCTGAGGGCGATCTGCTGCGCCGTCGCGACAAACCGCGCGGCGTCGATTTCACCGAGTACGCCATTGCGATGTGCCATCTGGACCGCCAGCAGCAGCTCCGAATAGAAACCGAAGCGATCGGGCGCCGTCCATTGCTGGGACTTGGCATCCCAGACGGCGAGGTGAGTCGGCAATGGCAGGTGCAGCCGCTCCAGCTGCCCCTTGGCCTCCAGTGCCGCCACGCCGTCGATCGCATGCGAGCAGCGCAGTTCAATGACAAAGTCGAGCAGCGGATCCTCGATCCAGCCATCGGGCAGCGCGTACGCCGAAGCGTCGTTACGCTCGGCGGCCGCAACGTCGTCCGGCTCTGCAGGCGGTGCAGGTTCGGCGCTGGCACCTTCGTTTGCCGCCGCCACTACCAGAGCTTCCTCGGGCTTAGACTCGAGGCGCGGCTCGATCCGGCGCGCAACACCGTCTGGCGACGCCGAGGCGCTCCGCGGCCGCTGCGCCAGGGGATCACCGACGCCCTGCCGCATCGCGGCGTCGATCCGGGTTCGCGTTCGGCGCTCCTGCCACTCGCCGTAGATCCATAACGCCAGCAACAGGGCGACCGCGACGGCAACCAGCGCCCAGTGCAGGTCTGTCATCGCGCCTAGGCCGCCTCGGCCGTGAGCCGCACTGCGCCTTCGATGTCCACAGCGACGATGCGCGAAACACCCTGCTCCTGCATCGTCACGCCGATCAACTGCTGCGCCATTTCCATTGCGATCTTGTTGTGCGTGATGAACAGGAACTGTGTGTTTTCGGTCATCGACTCGACCAGCCGGCAGAAGCGCTCGGTATTCGCATCATCGAGCGGCGCATCCACCTCGTCCAGCAGGCAGAACGGCGCCGGATTGAGCTTGAACAGCGCAAAAACCAGCGCCGTGGCTGTCAGGGCCTTTTCACCTCCGGACAGCAGGTGAATCGAGCTGTTGCGCTTGCCGGGTGGCTGCGCCATCACCTGCACGCCCGCATCGAGGATCTCCTCGCCCGTCATCAGCAGGCGAGCTTCGCCGCCGCCGAAAAGCTTCGGGAAGAGCTGACCGAAATGCGCGTTCACCTGGTCGAAGGTCTGCTGCAGCATGTCGCGTGTCTCGCGATCGATCTTGCGGATGGCGTCTTCGAGCGTGTCAATCGCTGACCGGAGATCGGTCGACTGGGAGTCAAGGAACGTCTTGCGCTCGCGCGAGGTGGTGAGCTCTTCGAGCGCCGCCAGGTTCACGGCTCCCAAAGCCGCGATGTCCTGAGCCAGCCGTGTGATCTCAGCCTGCAGGGCGGCCGCCTTGATTTGCGGCGTCAGCTTCTGGTGGAGCTCAGCCTCGTCGGCGCCAACCTCGGCAAGCTGGGAGGCAAACTGTTCGGCGGCCAGTCGAGCCGCCTGCTCCCTCAGCTGCAGCTCGGTGAGTTTTTGGCGCCGTGGCTCGAGTTCGCGCTCGAGTGTCAGGCGACGCTCGTCGGTGGCGCGCAATTGCTGGCCGAGTTCGTCAAGCCTGCTGCGGGCCTGCCGCAGATCCTCCTCGGCGGCGGCCCGCTTGCCGAGCCAGCCATCGAGGCCCGCGCGCACAGCGCCGTCGTCAAGTCGGGTGAGTTCCTCACCGGCGGACGCGATGTCTGCCTCGAGTCGCGCGGCATCAGAAGCCGCGACCTCGGCAGCGTGCGCGACATCGCTCTGGCGCTCCCGATTGGACGCCAGCGCGAACTCGATCTGCTTCCACGCGGCTTCGAGCGCGCGCTGCTCGTCGCGCGCGGCCCGCAACGTCTGATCCGCCTGTTCGTAGCTCGAGCGTGCGGACTCGACCGCCTCCTGGCGCGACGCCAGTTCGCCATCGAGCAACTGGAAGCGACCGTCGGCGTCGTTGCGTGCCGTTCGCAGTTCGTGTTCGTGGGCCTCGATTTCCGCGAGCTCCCCCTCGATCTGTCCGCTGCGATGCCTGACGCGCTCGATGAGCTCACCCAACCGCACGGCCTCGATCTGCACGCCATGCAGTACACCACGCACGCGCTCGACCTCGCGCCGGCTCGCGGCCAGTTGCTCCTGTGCCTCGCGCAGCGCACCTTCGGAACGCGCCAGCGATGCCGTGCGTTCCTCGACGATCAGTCGTTGGGCACGGATTTCCTTGTCGAGGTTCTCGATCTCGAGACGCCGCGCAAGCAGACCCGACTTCTCGTCATCGGCGGCAAAGAAGCGCACGCCGTAACGCGATACGAGATGGCCATTGGCCACCACGAACTGCCCCCCGACCGGTAGCTGGTCACGCGCCGCGATCGCCGTGGCCAGATCAGGCGCGACAAAGACGTTCGCCAGCCAGTCGTTGAGGACGGCCGCCAGCGCGGCGTCGTGGCCCCGTACGCGATCGGACAGTCGCGCGAAGCCGGGCATGTGTCCGCCCTCGCGTGTGACCGCACCGGTGGTCGAGTAGAAAGCAACCCGTGCGGGCGGCGCGCTGGCTGCCAGGCCGCCGACCGTATCGAGGCGTCCAACCTCCACACCTTCGACACGCTCGCGCAGCACAGCCTCGAACGCCGTTTCCCAGCCGTGCTCCACGCTCAGCTTGCGAAAGAGCCGCGGCAATCCATCCAGGCCCTGCGCTGCCAGCCAGGGATCGAGCCGCGTATCCGCCTCGACGCTCGCCTGCACCTGCCGCAGCGCGGCTAGGTGCGCCTCGATCCGCGTCAGAGCCTCCTGTTCACGCTGCTTCGCATCGACGTGCTCCTGCCGTTCCCGAGTGGCAGTCGCGACGCGCCCCTCGGCCGCGGTGAGCGCGGCGGAGTGCTGCCCCAGTTCGCGTTCCAGAGTCGCGACCTGTTCGCGCATCGATGCAAGTCGCGCTTCGTCGGGCGAACCGATGGACGCCCGCTCTTCATCCAGGCGTTCGCGCCGCTGCTGCAGCTGGGAGAGTTGGCGGTCGACGTTGCGCTGTTCCCCCGCAGCCGCCTCGATCGCCTGCTCGGACAGCGCAGCGTCCGCGCGTGCGGCCGTCATCGCCTCGCGTGCCAGCTGATAGGCGTTCTCCAGCCCCGGCAGTCCGCCTTCATGTTCGGCGCAGCGGACCTGCGCCTGCGCAAGTTGAGAGGTGGCGTCACCGATGCTCTGGATCAGGGCGGCGGCACGCGCAAGCAGGTCGGACCGTTCCTCGAGACGGCGCTCTCGGTTGGCCTTGAGCGTCTCGATCTGCGCGGCCAGCCGGTTGCGGCCCTCGACGATCATGCGGATCTCGGACTCGAGCCGAGCCACCTCGGCGTTGACCTGCAGCAGGCCGCCTTGTGCTTCATGGACAGCGTCGTTCGCGCCATAGTGGCTCGTGCGGACCTCCTCCAGCTCGCGCTCTGCGGCGCGCAGGTCGGCCACATGCGATTCCAGCGCCGTCGTGCGCGCCTCCATGTCGCGCATGACCTTGTCGCGTTCGGACTCTGCCTCGCGCCGCCGCGACAGCCACAACAATTGCTGCTGCTCGTCGTGCGCGACCTGCAGGTCGCGGTAACGCGCGGCGACTTCGGCCTGCTGTTCGAGTCGACCGATCTGGCTGTCGAGTTCGCGCACGATGTCTTCGACCCGCGTCAGGTTGTCGCGCGTGTCGGCCAAGCGATTCTCGGTCTCGCGCCGACGTTCCTTGTACTTCGAGATACCGGCAGCTTCCTCGAGGAAGATCCGCAGCTCCTCGGGCCGAGCCTCGACGATGCGAGAGATCATTCCCTGGCCGATGATCGCGTAGGCGCGCGGGCCAAGCCCGGTTCCCAGGAACATGTCGTGCACGTCGCGGCGCCGCACGTTCTGGTTGTTGATCACGTAGTTCGAAGTCCCGTCGCGCGTCAGCACACGCTTGACCGAGATCTCGGCGTACTGGCCCCAGGCGCCGCCGATGCGGCCATCGGAGTTGTCGAAGACAAGTTCGACGCTGGCGCGGCCGGCGGGTTTGCGGTTCACCGAGCCATTGAAGATGACGTCCTGCATCGACTCGCCGCGCAGCTCGGCGGCCTTGCTTTCACCGAGCACCCAGCGAACGGCGTCGATGACGTTGGACTTGCCGCAGCCGTTGGGGCCGACAACCCCGACGAGGCTGCCGGGAACATCAATAGGGGTCGGGTCGATGAACGACTTGAACCCGGCGAGCTTGATCTGCCGAAGGCGCACGAGTGTCTGAGCGGGAAATTGAGGTGTCTGCCCCAAACGCAACCGGTGTCGAGCATTGTTCCGAATCTGCGCGGGGATGAAAAATGCCTTCGTATAATAACAGCGCACATCCTCCTCGCTGCGGCGTCCCGCACGCATGCGAACGCAAGCAGCGACCATGGCCACCCGCCCCAGCAAGAAGCTTGAGACGTTCCCGAACCCGGCGCCGGAGCGCGATTACCTCGTCCACATCGAGGTGCCCGAGTTCACCTGCCTGTGCCCTCTGACCGGACAGCCGGATTTCGCCACGCTGATCCTCGACTACGTGCCGGACCGACGCAACGTCGAGCTGAAGGCGCTCAAGCTCTACGTGTGGTCGTACCGCGACGAGGGAGCTTTCCATGAAGCCGTTACCAACCGGATCCTCGACGACCTGGTGTCTGCCCTGGCGCCGCGTTTCGCCCGGCTGACCGCGAAGTGGTACGTGCGCGGCGGGATCTTCACGACGGTCGTCGCCGAGCACCGCAAGAAGAGCTGGAAGCCGCCCCAGAGGGTCGACCTGGGCCTCATCGAGGTCGAAGGCACGCCGACGCGGGGCTGAACGTGAATCCTGATCTGCGCCGGTTGCAGCCTTATCCGTTCGAACGCCTGCGGCAGCTGTTTGCAGGGACCACGCCGCCGGCAAACCTGGCACCGATCAACCTCTCGATCGGCGAGCCGAAGCATGCGACCCCGCGACTTATCTTCGATGCACTGACCGCGGCGCTGCCGGGGCTCGCACAGTACCCGGTGACGGCCGGAATTCCGGCGTTGCGCGAGGCACTCGCGAGCTGGCTGACACGGCGCTTCGACGTGCCCGCCGTCGATCCCGGATCGCAGGTGTTGCCGGTCATCGGAACGCGCGAGGCGCTCTTCGCCATCGCGCAGACCGTCATCGACCGTTCCCGCAAGGCGCGCGTCGTCTCGCCGAATCCGTTCTATCAGATCTACGAAGGCGCCGCGCTGCTCGCCGGCGCCGACCCGGTATTCCTGCCCACGACCGCGGGAGGCGACTTCCGCATGGCATTCGAGACGCTGACGCCGGGTGACTGGGACGGTGTGCAACTCGTCTACGTCTGCTCCCCCGGCAACCCGACCGGCCGCGTGATGGCCCTGGACGAGTGGCGGCAACTCTTCGAGCTGTCGGCCCGCCACGGCTTCGTCATTGCCGCCGACGAGTGCTACTCGGAGATCTACTTCGACGAATCAAATCCGCCGCTGGGCGCGCTTCAGGCCGCGCAGATGCTCGGCAACGACCGCTATGAGCGGCTGATCACCTTCGGCAGCCTGTCCAAACGTTCGAATGCGCCCGGTCTGCGCAGCGGCTATGTGGCGGGCGACGCTGAAGTCATTCGCCAGTTCCTCCTGTACCGCACGTACCACGGCAACGCGATGAGCCCGCCGGTACAGAGTGCCAGCATCGCGGCCTGGAAGGACGAGGCGCACGTAGTCGAGAACCGGCGCCTGTACGCACAGAAGTTCGCACAGGCGCAGCCGGTGATCGCGCGCCGCCTGCCCTGCGACATGCCGGACGCCGCGTTCTATCTCTGGGCACGCTCCCCGATCGACGACGCGGAGTACGCGCGCAGACTGCTGGCCGAGAGGAATGTCACCGTGCTGCCCGGCAGTTTCCTGTCGCGCAACGTCGGTGGGCGCAACCCCGGCGCCGGCTACGTCCGGATCGCGCTCGTGGCGGAGCCGGCTGAGTTGGCCGAGGCAGCCGAGCGCATCGCCTCACTTCAACTCTGACTTCAGCGAAGGATTCCGATGTCAATCGAACAGACGATCAACGACGCCTGGGAACAGCGCACCAGCCTGGCTCCAGGAACCGCATCCGCGGCGATCAGCGAGGCCGTGAGCCAGGCGATTGCCGACCTGAACGCCGGGCGCCGACGCGTCGCCGAGAAACTGAACGGAGAGTGGGTCACGCATCAGTGGCTCAAGAAGGCGGTGCTGCTGTCGTTCCGCCTCAATGACAACGTCCCGATACATGCCGGCGAACTCGGCTTCTACGACAAGGTGCGACCGAAGTTCTCGCACCTCGACGCCGAACACATGCGTGCCACCGGCGTTCGCGTCGTGCCGCCTGCCGTCGCCCGCCGTGGCAGCTACATCGCCAAGAACGTCGTCCTGATGCCGTCCTACGTCAACATCGGCGCCTACGTCGACGAGGGCACGATGGTCGATACCTGGGCCACGGTCGGCTCGTGCGCGCAGATCGGCAAGAACGTCCATTTGTCGGGCGGCGTCGGCATCGGCGGTGTGCTCGAACCACTGCAGGCCAATCCGACGATCATCGAGGACAACTGCTTCATCGGTGCCCGCTCGGAAGTCGTCGAGGGTGTCATCGTCGAGGAGAACGCGGTACTCGGCATGGGGGTCTTCATTGGCCAGAGCACCAAGATCTTCAACCGCGAGACCGGCGAGATCTCCTACGGCCGCGTGCCCGCGGGCTCGGTCGTCGTCGCCGGTTCCCTGCCCTCGCGCGAGTGCAACCTCTACTGCGCGGTCATCGTCAAGCAGGTGGATGCGAAGACGCGGGCGAAGACCAGCATCAATGAACTGTTGAGGACGTAGGCACGGCCGCAGCGGTGTGTTTGGCGTGCTCGCGGTTCGTCGGCCGACGCTCAAGCCGCGGGGGCTCCCGCCTTTCTTGTTTCGCCAAGAAAGGTGGGCCAAAGAAGGCGATCGCACGAGGCCGGCCTTCGGCTGCCCTTGCGCTGCAGGGCGTCATCGGGCCGTGAGCGAAACTCGCCCGATCGCGGCGGCGACCCCGAGCGGACGAACACCTTCGCCGTGCCGATGCTGCGAAACGCGACCCTTTGGATGCCTTCGAAGGCGCCGAGCAGCGCAACGGGCGCGGGAGCCTTTAAAGGCCCGCCTGTCTGAGCGACCGCAGGGAGCAAGGTTGCGGGCCCGCCCGCGACCGCGAGCAGCACAGGGCACCCGCAGGGCGCCTTCGTAGGCGCGGCTTTCTTTGGTTACTTTCTTTGCCAAGACAAAGAAAGTCACGGGCCGCGCTGCCCTGAAGCGCGCGGTGGCAGGCAGAAAGAGCAGGCCGTAGAGTGTTCCAGCGTCGGCCCTGCGCCCCCTTACGCCCTCTTTTCATCCAATCGGACGGATTCGCAACCGCCCGCCTGCGGCCGTATGCTTTGCGTCTCAGTAGCCCTAGGTCCCACGTCATGTCGACTACTCCCACGTCGCTCGAGCGCCTGTTCGGCCTGATGGCTGAAAAGCAGGCGTCGGACCTGTTCCTTTCGGTCGGGTCGCCGATCACGATCAAGATCAACGGCGTGTGTGTGCCGATCAACCAGGAGCGCCTCGCCCCCCAGGCGATCGTCTCGCTGCTGGCTGAGCGCTTGACCGACGCTCACTTCCGGGAACTCGAGGACTCGCGCGAACTGAACATCGGCCTGCCGGTGCAGGGGATCGGCAGCTTCCGGCTCTCTGCGTTCCTGCAGCGCGGCTCGATCTCCGCCGTGGTCCGCTTCATTCCGCACGACATACCGAAGCTCGATGCCCTGCACCTGCCCGAGATCCTCAAGGACCTCATCATGGAGCGGCGCGGACTGATACTGGTGGTGGGCGCGGCAGGCTCGGGCAAGTCGACGACCATCGCCTCGATGATCGATCATCGCAACGAGCTGATCACCGGGCACGTGCTGACCTTCGAGGACCCAATCGAGTTCCTGTTCCGCAACAAGAAGTCGATCATCAACCAGCGCGAGATCGGCTCCGATGCCCGGACGCTGCAAGTGGCCCTGCGCAGCGCAATGCGGCAGGCACCGGATGTCATCTTCATCGGAGAGATCCGCGACCGCGACACGATGAGCGCGGCGCTCGCCTATGCGATGTCGGGCCACCTGGTGGTCGCCACGCTGCACGCCACGAACAGCGCCCACGCGCTGAATCGCGTCATCAGCTTCTACCCGCCGGAAACGCGCCAGGCGTTCTTCCAGGACCTTTCGGTCGCCGTCAAGGCGATCGTGTCGCAGCGTCTGGTGCGGTCGAAGCGCGGCGGGCGGGTGCCGTCCGTCGAAGTACTGATGAACACGCGCCACATTGCCGACCTGATCGAGCGCGGCGACGTGCAGGCAATCAAGGAAGCGATGGAGCAGAGCCTGGCGCCCGAGAGCATGTCGTTCGAGCAGAGCCTGTACTCGCTGATACAGGCCGACCAGATCACGCGGGAGGACGCCCTATCCGCGGCGGACTCGCAGAACAACCTTCTGTGGTTTATCAACAATGCCGGCAAGGCCCGTGCGCAGATGCAGCGCGAGCGCGAGGAGACCGGCTCGGACGCCTCCTTCTCCGAGTTCACGCTGAACATCTGACGCCGCCGCAGGCGGCACGGGTCAGCCGCTACAATCCGCGCGCTTCGCACGTGCACTGATGCTGCGTGCGGCCGCACGCATGCACCCGACCCTCGAACTCGCCCGCGAACTGATCTCCCGGCAATCCGTCACGCCCTATGACGGTGGCTGCCAGCCCCTGATCGCCGCGCGACTGGCCCCCTTGGGCTTCACCGCTGAAATCCTCTCCAGCAACGGCGTGACGAACCTATGGCTGCGGCGCGGCCGCGCCGCGCCGGTATTCGTCTTTGCGGGGCACACGGATGTCGTTCCGACCGGGCCGCTCGACCAGTGGAGCTCGGACCCCTTCACGCCGACTCTCCGCGATGGCGTCCTCGTCGGGCGTGGAGCCGCGGACATGAAGAGTTCGATCGCCGCTTCCGTGGTGGCCGCCGAGGAGTTCGTGCGCGCGCAGCCCAACCATCGCGGGTCAATCGCGTTTCTCTTGACCTCGGACGAGGAAGGCCCGGCGACCGACGGGACGACCAAGGTGGTGGAAGCCCTGCGCACCCGTGGCGAGGCAATCGACTACTGCATCGTCGGCGAGCCGACCTCGGTCGACCGGCTCGGCGACACGATTAAGAACGGGCGACGCGGCTCCCTCTCGGGACGACTGACCGTGCAGGGCGTGCAGGGGCACGTGGCCTACCCTCACCTGGCCCGCAACCCGGTCCACATGCTGGCGCCGGCACTCGCCGAACTCGCGGCCACCGGCTGGGACGACGGTGACGAGTTCTTCCCGCCAACGACCTTCCAGGTCTCGAACATCCATGCCGGAACCGGCGTCGGTAATGTCATTCCCGGGACCTGCAGCGTCGACTTCAACTTCCGCTTCGCGCCGGCGTCGACAGCCGAGGATCTGCAGCAACGCGTCGCGGAGGTGCTGCGCAAGCACGAGGTCGCGCATGAACTCGACTGGACCCTCGGCGCACAGCCTTTTCTCACGCCGCGCGGCGAGCTTTCGCAGGCCATCAGCGCCGCGATCGAACAGACGACCGGGATCAGCCCGGAGTTGTCCACCACCGGCGGGACGTCCGACGGTCGCTTCATCGCCACGTTGTGTCCGCAGGTCATCGAGTTCGGTCCGCCGAACTCGACCATCCACAAGATCAACGAGCAGATCGCCGTGTCCGACCTCGAACCGCTCAAGAATGTTTATCTGGGTACGCTGGTGCGCCTTCTGGCCGCGGAATAGACCATGACAACGCTGATCGACGCGCAGGCCAACCTCCGCACGCTGCGCGATGTGCTGCGCTACGCGGTCACCCGCTTCAACGAGGCCGAACTGTCGTTCGGCCATGGTCAGGGCGACGCCTTCGAGGAAGCGGCATTCATAGTCATGCGCACGCTGAAGCTGCCGACAGAGCGGCTGGAGTTCTTCGCCGACGCGTACCTGACGCACGCGGAGATCCACGAACTGCTCCAGGTCATCGACCGGCGTGTGAAGAAGCGCATTCCGGCGGCCTACCTGCTCAACGAGTCGTGGCTGCGCGGCTACAAGTTCTACGTCGACGAACGCGTGCTCATTCCGCGCTCGTTCATCGGTGAGCTGCTCGACGAGGGACTGAAACCCTGGGTCAACGACCGCAACGCGATCGGCGACGTGCTCGATTTGTGCACCGGCTCGGGCTGCCTCGCGATCATGGCCGCCGACGTCTTCCCCAATGCGAAGGTCGACGCCGCCGACATCTCGGCCGAAGCCCTGACGGTGGCCCGCCGCAACATCGACGACTACCAACTCCAAGCGCGCGTGAACCCGGTCAAGTCCGACCTCTTCGCGGCGCTCGGCACCAAGCGCTACGACGTCATCCTGTGCAATCCGCCGTACGTGACCGAGAGCGCGATGGCAAAGCTGCCCGCCGAGTACACGCATGAGCCCAAGATCGCGCTGGCGGGCGGAGCAGACGGCATGAACCTGGTAAAGACCGTCGTGCGGCAGGCACGCGGGCACCTCAAGCGCGGCGGACTGCTGATCGTCGAAGTCGGTGATGGCCGCGCCGCTGCAGAGAAGACCTTCGGCGACCTCCCGCTGACCTGGCTGACGACCAGCGCCGGCGACGACATGGTGTTTCTCGCCCGGCAGGAAGAGCTGCCGTAGCGAGCGCCTGACGTCGTGGTCCGGGTTCAGCCCGCGCCTTACGCGGTAGCCGGATGCGGCGCCGTGATCCGCGATCTGCTCGATTCGACGAGATGCGCCTGACGATGACTTCGGACGATCACCGTATTTCATGCTGAGACTCATCGACGTCTCGATCGCGCGCGGAACCCGGACGCTGTACCGGGGCGTGTCACTGATCGCGCGACCCGGCGAGCGCATCGGGCTCGTCGGTGCCAACGGTTGCGGCAAGTCGAGCCTGTTCGCCGCGCTGCTGGGCGAACTGGGGCTCGAAGCGGGCAGCGTCGAGGCCCCTCGGCCCGAACGCATCGCCCACGTGGCGCAGGATATCGAGGCGAGTCATCTGAGCGCACTGGACTATGTCGTGGGCGGGCATGCGCCCCTGGTCGCCGCTCGCGCGGAGCTGGCCGCCGCGGAGACGTCGCACGACGAAATGCGGCTCGCGCATGCGCACGCGGCGTTGGCCGAACTCAACGAAGGCGCGATCATCGCCGCGGCACAGACGGTGCTGCACGGCCTCGGCTTCGCGACCTCCGACAGTGCGCGCCCTGTCACCGCGTTTTCCGGTGGATGGCGCAACCGGCTGGCCCTGGCGCGCGCGCTGCTGCGCCCGGCTGACCTCCTGCTGCTCGACGAGCCCACGAATCACCTCGATCTCGACTCCGTCGTCTGGCTCGAGTCCTGGCTGCGTCGGCAACCTGCCACAGTGCTGGTCATCTCGCACGACCGCGAGTTCCTCGACCGGATTGCCGAATCCATCTGGCACGTAGACCTGGAAACGATCCGCCGCTATGCAGGCGATTACAGCGCCTTCGAACTCGCCTGGCTCGAACAGCAGAAGCAGCAGGACTCCGCCGCCAAGGCCTATGCGCGGACAGCCGCGCACCTGCAGAGTTTCGTCGACCGCTTCCGGGCCCAGGCGACGAAGGCACGCCAGGCCCAGAGCCGGCTGAAGATGCTCGAGCGCCTGACGGTCATCGAGCCCAGCCGCTCGCGGCGCGAGTGGCGCTTCGAATTCCTGGAACCGGTGCGCACGCCGGAGCGGCTGCTCGATGCCGAGGACATGTCGCTCGGCTACGGAGCGCGGACGGTGCTGGCCGACGTCACTCTGACGGTGCGCGCCGGCGACCGCATCGGCATTCTCGGCGTCAACGGCGCGGGCAAGTCGACGCTCGTGAAGGCGATCGCGCGCGAGCTGGAGCCATCGGCCGGCGAGCTGCGCCGGGGACAGGGCCTGGCGATCGGCTACTTCGCGCAGCACCAGCTCGACCAACTGCGCTCCGACGAGACACCGCTGGCGCACCTGCGCCGCCTGGCGCCCGATGCCCGCGAGCAGCAGCTGCGTGAGTTCCTGGGAACCTATCGTTTCTCGGGCGAGATGGCCACCTCGCTGATCGGTCCGATGTCCGGCGGCGAAAAAGCGCGCTGTGCGCTCGCGCTGATTGCCTGGCAGCGCCCGAATCTGCTTCTGCTCGATGAGCCGACCAACCATCTCGACATGGAGACGCGTGAGGCGCTGACCATGGCGCTTTCGTCCTATGAAGGGGCGCTGCTGCTGGTCTCACACGACCGGCACTTGCTGCGCGCGACCTGCGATCAGCTCTGGCTGGTGCACGACGGCCGCGTCGCCGCCTTCGACGGCGACCTCGACGACTACGCGTCCCTCGTGCTCGCGAGCCGGCGCGATCGCGCCGATGCGTCGGGCGACGCCGAAGCGCCCAACCGCCGCGAGCAACGCAAACAGGAGGCGGCCGAGCGGCAGCGCCGCGCAAGTGCGCGGCGCCCCCTCCAATCGCGCCTGACGCGACTCGAACAGGAACTGGCGAAAGTCGGCGGCGAACTGCGCGAGCTAGACGCGCGGCTCGCCGATCCAGACTTCTACCATGCAGGCGAAGAAGCAGTAGTGGCCGAAACCCTGAAGCGACGCGGCGAACTGTCGCGCCAGGTCGAGACTCTCGAGGGACAATGGCTCGAACTCACGCAGGAACTCGAGGCGATGGAATGAAGGACACGGGTCCTGCGGGACACGAGCGCCGGCGCTCATGCGCGCAGCCGGTCCGATGACTGCGCCCCTCGCTGGCCTGCGCATCTTGGACCTCACGCGCCTGCTGCCCGGCCCGGCAGCGACGATGCACCTGGCCGACTTCGGGGCCGATGTCATCAAGATCGAAGACACCGCTGCCGGCGACTACATGCGCGACTTCGCCCCGCAGGTCGCCAACGCGCAGGGCGTACGCGTCAACCCGGCGTTCGAGGCGACCAATCGCGGCAAGCGGTCACTGGCGATCGACCTCAAGCTCGCGCGCGGCCGCGAGTTGCTGCTGGACCTTGCCGCCAGTGCTGACGCGTTGATCGAGAGCTTTCGCCCGGGCGTGCTTGCCCGTCTCGGCCTTGGCTGGGACGTGCTTCATGCGCGCAATCCCAGGCTCGTTCTCTGTTCACTCTCCGGATATGGCCAGACCGGTCCGTGGTCGCACAAGGCCGGTCACGACATCAACTACATCGCGGTGAGTGGTGTGCTGGACCAGATTCGAGCCGAGGGCCGTCCGGCGGTTCCGAATCTGCAACTCGGCGATCTGCTGGGCGGCGCGTTGTCATCCCTGTCGGCGCTTCTGATCGCGCTGCTGGCAGCGCAGCGGACCGGCCATGGACGATGGATCGACGTCGCCATGTCCGAGGCGCTGCTGGTGCACCACTTCTTCCCGCACGCCGAACTCGACATCGGGCAGCAGCCCATCGGCGGCGAAACCCTGCTGACCGGCGGGGCAGCGTGCTATCGCGTCTACGAGACGGCCGACGGCCACCACCTGGCGGTCGGGGCGCTCGAGCAGAAATTCTGGGAGTCCTTCTGCGATGCGGCCGGACTGGCGCATCTGCGCACGCGCCACTGGGCCTACGGCGAGGCACCCGGTTCGGCCGCCGCGCACGAGACGATCGCGCGCGTAGCCGAACAATTGCGCCGCCGCACGCTCGCGGAGTGGCTGCAAGTCTTCCGCGATGTCGATGCCTGCGTGACACCGGTTCTGACTCCGGCGGAAGCCATCGGCCATGAACAGGCCGCCGCGCGCGGCGTCGTCCGCCGACAGGGCGCGGTAACGGAGGTTGGACCGCTCGCGCAGATGTCAGACCACGCAATGCCATCACATTCGGCGCCGCGCGCCGGCCAGCACACCCGCGAGTTGCTGGCAGAACTGGGTCTCAGTGGCGACGCCATCGACGACCTGATCGCCTCCAGAGTCGTGCAGGAGGCCAGATGATCGAGCGTCGGCGGCTGCTGCTGATGCGCCACGGCGCCGTCGACTACTTCGATGCCGCGGGCCGCCCCTACCCGCCCGATGACGTGCCGCTGACGGCGGCAGGCATCGAGCAGGCCTGCGCGATGGGTGCAGCCCTGGCGCACGCGGACCTTGCGATCGACCGCGCGATCACCAGCAGCCTGACACGTACGCGCCAGACCGCGCAGCACGTGCTCGAGGCCGCAGGCCTGGCGCCGCCGATCGAGCACTGGCCCGACCTGCGAGAGATCCAGCCCGGGCACCTGCCGAGCATTTCCGATCATGAATTGCGGACGGCGTTCCTGAGCGCCTTCGCAGGCCCCGTGCCGCGCGAGACCCAATTCCTGCACGGCGAGACGATCGGCGCGATGCTCGACCGCACACTGCCCGCGTTGCAGCGGCTGCTCGCCGACCAGAGCTGGGACACAGCGCTGATGGTTCTGCACGGCGGCGTTAACCGAGGACTGCTTTCCTGGTTCCTGACTGGACAGCCGCTCTTCCTCGGTGGCCTCGCGCAGGACACGGGTTGCCTCAACGTCATCGACGTCGGCTCCGGGCCGTCCGACAGCGTTGTGCGCGTCGTCAACTTCTGCCCAATTGATACGCTGCAGACAGGAACCCGGCTGTCCACAATGGAAGACCTGTTGCAGAAATATCTGAAACTACGTACTTCGCGCGGCGAACCAGGAGACATCGCATGAACCAGCTCGGCGCCGTGACGGGACGCCACGCCTTCGATGTCGGGCGCCTCGCCGCCCATCTCGAGCAGCATCTGCCGGACTTTCGAGGGCCGGTCGAGGTGCAGCAGTTCCAGGGCGGGCAGTCCAATCCGACGTACCTGATCGCCACACCGACGGCGAAGTACGTCATGCGCAGCAAGCCGGGCCCTGCGGCGAAGCTGCTGCCGTCGGCGCATGCGGTCGAGCGCGAGTTCCACGTGATGCGCGCTCTCGCGGCGCAGGGCATTCCAGTGCCATGGACGCTGCTGCTGGTGGAGGACGAAGGCGTGATCGGACGCGCCTTCTACCTGATGCAGCACGTCGAGGGTCGCATCTTCTGGGACCAGTCGCTGCCCGACCTCGACCGCGTCGAGCGCGCCGCGATCTACGACGAGATGAACCGCGTCATCGCGCGACTGCACTCGGTCGACATCGAACGCGCGGGCCTCTCGGACTACGGCAAGGCGGGCAACTACTTCGAGCGCCAGATCGGCCGCTGGAGCAAGCAGTACCGCGCCTCGGAGACTGATCGCATCGAGGCGATGGACCGCCTGATCGAGTGGCTGCCGAAGCACATTCCTCCCGGCGATGAAACGACGGTGGTGCACGGTGACTACCGCATGGACAACCTGATCTTTCATCCGAGCGAGCCGCGCATCATCGCGCTCCTCGACTGGGAGCTGTCGACACTGGGGCATCCGCTGGCCGATTTTTCCTACCACTGCATGAGCTGGCACATCCCGCCGGGCGCATTCCGCGGAATCGCCGGCCTCGACCATGCCGCGCTGGGAATTCCAGACGAACAGGAGTACATCCGACGGTACGTCGAGCGAACCGGCCGGCCCGCGATCGAACACTGGAACTTCTACCTTGCCTACAACCTGTTCCGCATTGCGGCCATCCTTCAGGGCGTCTACAAGCGCGCGACGGAAGGGCTTGCCTCGTCGGACAACGCAAAGCAGGCCAGCGAGAACGCGAAGGCGCTGGCCGAGCTGGGCTGGCGCTACGCGCAGCGCGCCTGAGACAACCATCAGCACGCCATGAGCCTGCTCGACCCCAAGCTGACCCCCAGCGCGATCGTTCGCCACCTCGATCAGTACGTCGTGGGCCAGGACGAAGCGAAGAAGATCCTCGCGGTCGCCGTCTACGCGCACTACAAGAAGATTGCGCGTTCGCAGCAGGAGGGCCTCGAGATCACCAAGAGCAACGTGCTGCTGGTCGGCCCGACCGGCACCGGCAAGACGCTGATGTGCGAGTCGCTGGCGCGCCTGCTCGGCGTCCCTTTCGTGACCGCGGACGCCACCTCGCTCGCGCAGTCGCGTTACGTCAACGACGAGATCGAGGCGATCCTGGAGCGGCTGCACGACAAGGCCGAAGGTGACGTCGCGCGCACGCAGCAGGGCATCGTTTTCATCGACGAGATCGACAAACTGCGCTCCGCCGTCGACGCGGCACGCGGCCAGTCGGGCGAAAGCGTGCAGCACGCGCTGTTGAAGATCATGGAAGGTGCACCGGTCCGGCTGCGCAGTGGCCAGTACCTCGACACGACGAATGTGCTCTTCATCTGCGGCGGCGCCTTCGTGGGGCTCGACGCGATCATGTCGCAGAGCCACGGCTTCGGATTTGTCGCAACCTCCGACGACGACAACCAGAAGATCCTGACGCGGCTCAACGCCCGCGTGAAGCCGACCGACCTCGTCGAGTTCGGCCTAATTCCGGAGTTCACCGGGCGACTGGCGATCGTGGCGCGCTTCCAGGACCTCACGCGCGACATGCTGGTTCGCATCATGACGGAGCCGCGCAACTGCATCTATCGGCAGTTCCAGGCGATCATGAAGAGCGAGGACGTCGAACTGGTCGTCGCCCCGCGCGCGTTCGAGGAGATCGCCGACCTCGCGATCGAGTACAAGTCCGGCGCCCGCAGCCTGCGAGGGCTTTTCGAGGAACTGATCACGCCGGTGCTCTTCGCAGTCCCGGATCATCCGGAAGTCAAGCGCGTGGAGATCAACTCGCTCTTCGTCGAGCCGCGCTATTTCCGCACGCCGCCCGCGCGCTAGCCGAACGACCGCGAAGCTCGTGATCTCGCTCGCCGGAGCACGTCGTGTCGTCTTTGGGCTGGCCCTGGCCAGCTTCGTGCTGTCGTTCTTCCATCGCACCGCGCCAGCCGCGATTGCCGGCGAGCTGACGCGCGCTTTTTCCATCAGCAGCACCGTACTGGGCACACTCGCCGCAACCTACTTCTATGTCTACACGGTGCTTCAGATCCCAGTGGGTGTGCTGGCAGACACGCTCGGCCCGCGCAGAATCCTGGCGACGGGATCCGCGATCGCGGCAGCGGGTTCGCTGCTGTTCGCGCTCGCCCCCGTCTGGGAAATCGCTGCGGTCGGCCGCACGCTGGTCGGCATCGGCGTGTCGGTCGCATTCATTGCCGTTCTGAAACTCTCTGCCGTCTGGTTTCCGCCGGGCAAATTCGCCACGCTCGCCGGCGTGACGATGTTCGCGGGAAATCTCGGCGCGGTGATTGCCGGCGCGCCCCTGGCATGGGTCGTCACGCAGACCTCATGGCGCACGGTGTTCGTTGCGTTGGCGATGCTGTCGGGCCTGCTCGCTCTGGCCACCTGGCTGCGCGTGCGGGACCGGCCGGAGGAGCTTGGACTTCCCGCCGTGAACCCTCCGCTTCCGGCCGCGGCTCAGGTACCGTGGAAGCTCGCCGTTGCGCGCGTCCTTGCCAATCCCGCCACCTGGCCGCCCTTCGTCGTCAACCTCGGCGTCGGCGGCAGCTTCCTCGCCTTTGCCGGACTTTGGGCAGTGCCCTATCTGCAGCAGGTGCACGGCATGTCGCGTGTTCATGCGGCCCAGCACTCGAGTCTGATGCTGCTGGGCGTTGCCTTCGGCTCGATGGCGATCGGTGTCATCTCCGACCGGCTACGCAGCCGGCGCGGCGTCATGCGTGCCGCGGTCCTGCTCTACACGCTGTCGTGGCTGCCGTGGATTGCGCATGTGCAATGGCCGCAGTGGGCCACGCTTGCCTGGTTTCTGCTGATGGGGTTGCTGATTCCGGGGTTCACGCTTTCGTGGACCATCGCCAAGGAGGCCAATCCACCGCAGTACTCGGGAATCGCCACCTCCGTGGTCAACACCGGCATCTTCCTCGGCGCCGGCATCCTGCAGCCACTGATCGGATGGGTACTCGACCGCGGACGCGCGCTCGACGACGTTGCCGCCGGATGGGATCGCGCGCTGCTCGTGCTCGTTGGCGCCGCCGCGCTCGCCTTGCTCGCGGCGTGGCTGCCGGCGCGCGGCGCGGCGCAGAACCACTGACGCCGGGACACTAGCCGCTCAATGGGCGGTGAAGACCGTCCGACGCGCCCGTTTTGAACCCGGAGCCCGACGACCCGACTACGGCTGCACCTGGCCCCAGTAGCGCTCCACCGCGACCGGATCGATGCCGGAGAGTGATTTTCCTGTACCCTGACTCACACGCATCGGACCGGCTGGCGTCGCGCAGGCGGCGGCCGAAGCGTCCAGTACATCGAGTTCGAGGCGGAGGTCACTCAGGCGCTGGACCGTTGCGAGCCAGGCGGGGATCGAGGCGGAACCGCAGGCGGTCACGGTGACCGGACCGGCGGCTCGCATTGGCATGGCCGCGACCACTGCATCGAGATTCCCGAAGGTTCGCTGGCCAACGACACATGCCTGGGAATGCACCGCTACCTGACGCCGCTGCCATCAGAAGGAGCACGACACCTGCGCCGCTTTGTACCGAGGTCCGACATGTGTTGACTCGACTCTTCATCCATTTCTCCGTCGACAGTTGGCCGCCACAAGGCGGAGGAAAACGGTGGCGCCATTGTTGGCAGCACCGTCGTTTCCCTCAAACGACCCTTTCTTGCCGCTGCTATGAGCTGAGCTAATGGATCGCCGGCGCCCACCGCGACTGTCACTCGACCTGCTGCGCGGCTTTCGAGCCGCGGCGGGAGCCGATCGCGTAAGTCCTGACTCATTTGCGGACGATGCCGTGGCAACTTCCCGGACCCCGGGCCGCGCCAGACGTGCTTCTGCCGGGTGGTCTACTTTGCACTCTTGCGGTCTGTTGGCTAGAGTCGCGTTCCGCGTCAATGGCGCCGTCCCCGATGTCCAACGATGAAACCTCCACCCCGGGGCCTGCGCGTGGCTGCTTCCGCGGCTGCCTTGCTCTTGACCGGTGCCCTTTCGGCACAGCCTCCTGCTACTGAAGGGAGTCGTGCCGTGACCGATCCGCACATCTGGCTCGAGGAGGTTGAAGGCGAACGCGCCCTGGCGTGGGCACGCATGCAGAACGAGCGCACGCTTGCCGAGTTGCAGGCGGATCCGCGCTTCGAGCGTTTCCAGGCTGACGCACGGCGCGTCCTCGAGTCGCGCGACCGTATCGCGGACCCGGTGCTGATGGCGGGCGACGTCTACAACTTCTGGCAGGACGACCGACATGTGCGCGGACTGCTACGGCGCTCGGACTGGGCCAGCTATCGCAACGGCGCTCCGAAGTGGGAAACCGTGCTGGACATCGATGCCCTCTCCGCACAGGACGGCAAGCCATGGGTCACGGGTATGCCCGACTGTCTTGGTCCGGAGTACCGGCGCTGCCTCGTCTCGCTTTCGAACGGCGGCAAGGACGCCGCGATCGTCCGCGAGTTCGATCTGCGCGATAGGCAGTTTGTCGCTGACGGCTTTGTGCTGCCCGAGGCGAAGCACCGCCTTGTCTGGGAGACCGCTGAGACCGTGCTGGTTGGCACCGACTGGGGCGAAGGGAGCCTGACGGAGTCGGGTTACCCGTTCATCGTCAAGCGCTGGCGGCGCGGCCAGCCGCTGGCAGCAGCCACCGAAGTTTTCCGCGGCTCGCGGCGCGACGTCGGCATGTTTCCGACCCGGTTCCGCGACCGCGACGGGAGTGTCGCACTTGTGCTCGTCCGGGCCGAGACCTTCTTCGAGTCGACATTTCAACTCGTCGACGGCGCTCGGCTCGTGCCGCTTCCGCTGCCCAGGCGCTCAGGGGTAGAAGCCCTTTGGAGCGGCGAACTCGTGGTCTCGCTGCAGGAAGACTGGAAAGTCGGCGAGACCACCTTTCACAGCGGGAGCCTGGTCAGCTTTGCGCTCGCGCCGTTCTTGCGATCCGGTACGTTGGATGCCAAGCTCGTCTACCGGCCGGGACCCCGGGAATCCTTCCAGGCGTTCCGCGGCAGCCGATCGCTGGCTTACCTGCTCACCGCGGAGAACGTCGCCACCCGCGCCTACCGCTACGTGTTTCGAGATGGCCAGTGGCACAGGCTCGGAGCGCTCGAGCTACCACAGCGCAGCCAGGCCAAGTTCGGCGACGTTCCTCCAGAAGATGATCGGGCGTTCGTCTACTCGGAAGGCTTCATTACACCCCTCAGCCTGTACCTGGCCGAACCCGAGAGAGCGCTGCAGAAGCTCGCCGACTTGCCTTCCCGCTTCGACGCGAGTCGCCTGCTCGTCGACCAGCACGAGGCGGTGTCCAAGGACGGCACCAAGGTGCCCTACTTCGTCGTGCGCCAAAAGGACCTGAAGCTGGACGGCACCGCGCCGACACTCCTCTACGGCTATGGCGGCTTTCAGATTTCAATGACGCCGGCTTACTCCGGGACGCTCGGGAAGCTCTGGCTCCAAAATGGCGGCGTCTATGTGCTGGCAAACGTCCGGGGCGGCGGCGAGTTTGGTCCCGCGTGGCATCAGGCAGGACTGAAGACAAAACGGCAACTGATCTACGACGACTTCGTCGCCGTGGCCGAGGACCTGATGGAGCGCAACATCACCAGCCCGCGGCGCCTGGGGATCATGGGTGGCTCCAACGGTGGCCTGCTGATGGGCGTTGCGCTGACCCAGCGGCCCGAGCTCTGGAATGCCGTCGTCATCCAGGTACCCCTGCTTGACATGCTTCGCTACGACCAGATGCTCGCGGGCGCGTCTTGGGTCGACGAGTACGGCAGTCCGGGTATCCCGGCAGAGCGCGCATTCCTGGAGAAGATCTCGCCGTACCACAACCTGAAGGCTGGCGTCACCTATCCACCTCCATTCTTTGTGACGTCGACGAAGGATGACCGGGTTCACCCGGGCCATGCCCGCAAGATGGCCGCGAAAATGGCGGACCTCAAAATCCCTTTCTACTATTACGAAAACATCGATGGTGGTCATGCGGCCGCCGCCGACCAGCGGGAGCGCGCGAAGCGCGTGGCGCTCGAGTACGTCTATCTCGCGCGTCGCCTGAAGGACTGACGCCCGGCTCGCGAAGTCGCGGAATGCGCCTACGGCCGCGCTTGCGACCGGGAGTGCACTGTACGGTTGTACCTTGACACTGTTGTCGCAAACCGCTCGCATGCGGAACTGCTGGTTAACTTCCGGACCCGGCCAGAAGCTGTCGCGAGGAGCCAGCACCAATGTCGCCCTAAAGCGGCCGCTCTAACGCCCCCTGATTTACCCGAAACCGGCCCTTGCCTATATGCATATTATATGCATAATAGCGATGTGGATATCGATTTCGATCCGCCAAAGGCGCGGGCAAATCTACGCAAGCACGGCGTCAGCTTCGCGGACGCGGAACAGGCGCTGCGAGATCCGTTTGCCGTAACAATCGACGATCCCGACGCCGAAGGCGAGCAACGCTTCGTCACCCTAGGGATGGACACCCTGGGGCGAGTATTGGTCGTTATCCACACTGCCCGGGGCGATCGAGTGCGTCTCATCTCAGCAAGGAAGGCCAGCAAAGGCGAAGTGGAGCAATACCATGCGTAAAGAGTACGACTTCAGCAAGGGGCGACGCGGCGCGGTTGTTTCGTCGAAGGGCAAGACCAGAATCACGATCATGCTCGACGACGACATCCTTGAGCACTTTCGTGCGCGTGCCGAGGCGGAGGGCATGGGCTATCAAACGATGATCAACGCTGCCCTGCGCGAAGCGGCCGCCGGGACTAAGGGAAAGGTGGCTGGCGAGAAGCCGCTGACTGCAGCGGCGTTGCGTAAGATTCTTCGAGAGGAGTTGCACGCCGCTTGATGCGCCGACTCTGGTCGGCCAACTCCGGACATCGAATAGTCCCTGCCATTTCGCCCCATAGCAGACGATTCAAGAGGCGGTGAGTCGCCGCAAAGCGGACGCCGTAGGCACCTTCCCGAGGATCGTTCTAGTGGCTCTCTTTAGCCTGCTGACGCAGCAATTTGCTTCGGTTGCAACTTGCCGTATGTCGCCACGCGCCACAAATACTCGAGCGGGCCCCACCGGAAGCGACGCAGCCACAGAATGCTCAGTGGAACCTGCACCAGGAAGAAGATTCCCAAGGCCAGTGCCAACTGGGCAGCCGGGCCGACCTTGCCCCACCATCCGAGGCCCCACCCGTAGAACAACGTCGTGCAGATCAGCGTCTGCATCAGGTAGTTGGTGAGGGGCATCTTGCCCGCCGCCGCCATGGGCGCAAAGCGCGCCTGCCACTGCGGAAGTTGCGCCAGGCGCACGATCGTCAGCACGTAGAACAGCATCAGGCTGATGCGGCTAAGCACGTAGGTGATACTGCCGAGGACTTTAATCGGTGACGGACCCGGTACGCGGTGGGTCTCGAAGATGAAGCCAAAGGTCAGCGCGCAGGCCAGCCCGATGCCGAGCAGCCACCACTGCAGCTTGCGAACCCACGGCATCATCTCCGGAATGCGCTGCGGCAAGTGATGCCGACCGATCAGCACACCAATCAGCATCGTGGTCGCCATCTGGACATAGAAGCCAAGGTTGCCCCACAACCCCCAGACGTTGTCGTAGTTGTGGACGAACTCTCGCAGGTGCTCCTGGGCAGCGTCGAGAAACGAGCCCTGTCCGTACGCCAGGTTGTTGGAGGCTTCGAACGCTTTGGCTTCCGCCACCAGGCGCGCCGTAATCTCGGGTGTCATCACCAGCAGCCGGGCGACTCCGGAAAAGGCCGGGTACAACAACAGCAGGGCGATCAAGCCGATGATCATCCGATCGCTGGCATGCCTGAGGACCAGCAGCAACAGCAGGCCGAGCGCGGCATAGACGTGCAGCACGTCGCCGGTCCAGAAGAAGGCAGCGTGTGCCAACCCCGCTGCCAGGAGCACGAGCAGCCGGCGCAGGTAAAGCGGGGTGGCGTGCCCCGGCGCCATTTCCTGCATGCGGGCGAACTGGATGGTGAAGCCGATGCCAAAGAGCAGACTGAACATGCTGTTGAACTTGCCGGAGAACAGCATGTCGCGCACGACCTCGGCCGCCCGATCGACCGGGGCACTCCACAGGTGTGAGCCGTCGGCCTCGACGAAGAACGAGTTGGCGAAGCCAGGCATGTTCATGATGAGGATGCCGAGCAGCGCAAAGCCGCGCACGACATCCAGCGTGAAGATGCGCTCCGATGGAGACAGCGGGCCTTCGAGTTGGCGCATGGCGCCTCCTTTGTTCGAGCGCTGCTTTACGGCGCGCCCGTCGAGGGCGTTTCGTCATTACTTGCCCCTCGAGGGGGCTTTGTCACGGCCCGCGACGCCTTGCGCGCGTCGCCGCAGTCCTGCAATCTAACGGCAATCGACGGGGTCGTGCTACAAATTTCCTGTCCAATTTCGGACACTGGGGACGGCGCGCGGCCAGAACCGCTCCCTGCCGACCATTGCCCAATCGGCCACAAACCGGACACAATCACCGTAGATGGCTGTCGCGGAGTGTTTGAACCATGAACCTCAATACTGCGCGAGTGTTCGTGCGTGACATAGTCAGTGCAAAGCGGTTCTATGGGGAGGCGCTAGGCCTCCGAATCAGCGCAGACGGTAGCGAGCACGGCTATTGCGTCTTTGAGGCAGGCGCGACGACTCTGGTAGTCGAAGCGGTTCCAAGCGACGCTCCGCCGGCAGATCTGGATCTTGTTGGGCGCTTCACTGGTCTTTCTTTTGACGTGGCCAACGCGACCGTTGCCTATGGTGACTTGCGTTCCCGCGGGGTTACGTTCACGGGCGAGCCGGAGAAGCAGTTCTGGGGCGGCACACTGGCAACTTTCGAAGATCCATCGGGCAACGAACTGCAGATCTGTGAGCAGCCTCGAGGAGGGTGATACTGGCCCCACGGTGCGGCCGTCGTCACGCGGCCACTTGCGGACACCCTTAAGGTCAACGAAAATTGGCCCGCATCCGACGTTCGGCGTCAAGCGTCGGGGGCCAATCCTCGATCTTGCAATTGCGCTTCGCTGCCCGAGGTTTGCACCCGTCTCCTGGAGAACACCGAATGCTCCGCAACTTCCTGCGCGACTCATTAGTCGCTGCGACTCTCTGTTGGCTGCCGCTGTCCATTGCCACTGCTCAAGCACCTGCGGCGCCCACGCCAGCTGAAGCCAAATCGATTGCGGAAGAGGCCTACATCTTCGGAATGGCGCTCGTCGAGCACTACAAGGCGCTATATGCGTACGGGGTCGACCCCAAGTCGCCCAAGTACGCAGGCGTGAACAAGCTCCGTAACGACGAGCGGCTCTACGGCCCCAAGGACACTGCGGTCGTCTCGGCCAACAACGACACGATCTACACCAGCGCGTTGATCGATCTGCGCGCCGAGCCCATGATTCTGCAGGTCCCGGCGGTCACCGACCGCTACTACTCGTTCATGCTGGTCGACGTGGTGACCGATAACTTCGATTACGTCGGCTCACGCGCGACCGGCACGAAGCCGGGCACCTACGCACTCACCGGCCCAGGCTGGAAGGGACACCTTCCGAAGGGCGTGATCCGCATTGCTTCACCGAGCTGGCTGGTGTTTGCGATCGGACGCACCGGGGTGTCTGGCGATGCCGACATGCCCGCACTGCGGAAAGTGCAGGCCGGTTACAAGCTGGTGCCGCTTTCAACCTTCGTGGGCAAGCCTGCGCCGCCTGCAGCCCCGACGATCGACTTCCCCGCGTTCGTCGACGCGAAAGAGGCGGACGCAGCAACGTTCCTGAAGTATCTCAACTTCCTGATGCAGTTCCACGCCTTTCCTGCAGTCGAGCAGCCGGTGCTCGACCGGCTCGCTCGGATCGGCGTCGGCCCGGGCCGCGAATTCAAGCCAAGCGCTTTCCCGCCGGACGTGATGAAAGCCATCGAAGACGGCGTCAATGCGGGGCGCGAGAAGGTTCGCGCAAAGGCAGAGAACCTCGGAAGCAAGGTCAACGGCTGGGATATTTCTCCAGCAAACGCGGGCGAGTTCGGACAGGACTACATCACGCGTTCAGCGGCGGCGTGGAAGTACATCTACGTCAACTCGGCGGTGGAGGCGATGTATCCGACGGCGGGCGTCGACGGCGACGGCAAGCCATTGGATGGCAGCACTGGACGCTATGTGCTCAAGTTTGCCAAGGGTGCGTTGCCGCCGGTTAACTACTTCTGGTCCCTGACGCTGTATGACGCCAAGACGCAAGTGCCGATCGAGAACCCGATCAATCGCTACTCGATCGGTGACCGCACACCGGGAATCGTCAAGGGCGCGGACGGCTCGTTGACCATCTATGTTCAGGCGGACAAGCCCGCAGGCGCCAATGCCGCAAACTGGTTGCCGGCGCCGAGGGCTCCGTTCTACGTGATCCTGCGCACGTATGGTCCGAAGCCCACGATGCTCGACGGCTCGTACAAGATTCCGCCCATCAGTAACGTCAAGTGATCTGCGAGGACCGCGTCATGAATCCACACATTCGGCTCGCTCTGGCCATCGTCGCCGCGACGTTCCTGCCGCCCCTCGCCGCAATCGCCCAGAGCGCGGCACTCACTCCGAACGAGGCGCGCGCCATTGCCAAGGAGGCGTGGCTCTACGCTTATGCGCCGCTCGAAGGCTACAAGACGATGTACAACCAGGCGGTCAACAAGGACTTCCCTGGCTACGTAGGTGGGTTCAATCGGTATCGACACTACGCGCGTATGAATACGCCGGTGGACAAGGACATTGTCACGCCCAACAACGACACTCCATACTCGTGGGCATGGCTCGACCTGCGTGCCGAGCCGATCGTGCTGTCGCTGCCGGCCGTGCCCGCGCCCCGTTACTACGTCAATCAGTGGTTCGATCTCTACACGCACAACTTTGCCTACACCGGCGTGCGCGCCACTGGAAGAGATGCGGGCAACTATCTGTTCGCCGGACCCAACTGGAAAGGCCCCGTCCCCAAGAGCATCACCAAGGTATTTCGCGCTGAAACGGATTTCGTTGGAACGCTCACGCGCACACAGCTCAACGGTGCCGACGACATCGCGGCAATGCAGGCGGTGCAGGCGCAGTTCAAACTCACGCCTCTGTCACAGTTCGCCGGCACGCCCGCGCCAAAGCCGGCACCTCCGGTTGATTGGCCGGCGCCCGATGACAGGAAGATGGCTGGCATCGGCTTCATCTCCTATCTGAATGCTCTGTTGCCCTTCATGCCGACCGTACCGTCGGAGAAGGCAACGATGACGCGCTTCGCCAAAATCGGGATCGGAGCGAGCAAACCGTTCGATGCCAGCAAGCTGGATCCGGCCGTGCGTGCCGCGATGGAGCAAGGCGTCGCCGATGCGGAAAAGGAATTGAAGGACAAGGCGCTCGCCGTGACCTCGTCCAAGGAACTGTTCGGCTCTCGTCAAGAGCTTGGCAAGGACTACGTTATGCAGCGCAATCTTGGCGCGAACGTGGGCATCTACGGCAACACCAAGATCGAGGCGGTCTACGGCGCATACCAGACCGGCCCCGACGGTAGGCCGCTGGACGGGACGAAGAAGTGGGTGCTGCGCTATCCAGCGGGTCAACTGCCGCCGGTAAACCTGTTCTGGTCGCTCACGATGTACAACCTTCCACAGCGGTTGCTGGTGGAGAACCCGATCAACCGCTACTCGATCGGCGATCGCACACCTGGCCTCAAGAAGGGCAAGGACGGGTCGCTCGAGATCTACTTGCAGAACGAAAGCCCCGGGGCCGACAGGGAATCTAACTGGCTGCCAACGCCCAAAGGTCCGTTCTTCATGGTGAGCCGTATGTACGGCCCGAAGCAGCCGCTGATCGATGGCACGTGGAAGGATCCGCCGCTGGTTGAGGTCAAGTAAGTTGGACCGCACGCGTTGACCAAGTGAACTCCTTTGCGGCTGCCGTTTAGCGCGACAAGCGCGTGGGTCCGCAGCGTTTCCGATGGCCGCTCTGAGGCGGTCTCACGCGACCGCTTTCGAGGATAGCTAACTACCGCTATCGGTCGCGCTTGCTATCCATACGTAGGGACCCGACTCGGCCAGAAGCTGTCGCGGCAGATCGCCACCCAACTCGCCCGATAGCAGACGAAGTGCGATTCGCTCGGTAGCATCCGGACATGGGTGTTCCCATAAGTTGCGAAGTGGCTTCGGCCGTCGTCCTGGAAGACGGACCGCAAGTGCCGCGCATGCTCTTGCTCAAACGGGCCAAGGCCCACCTTGAGCATGAGTGGTGCCACGTCGCCGGCGGCATCGAGGCCGGCGAAACTGCCTGGCAGGCTGCCTTACGCGAGATTGCAGAGGAAACCGGTCTGGGTGTGCGGCGGTTCTACTCGGCTGACTGCACCGAGCAGTTCTACGAGTACGCGAAAGAGCGGATCACCATCATTCCCGTCTTCGTCGCTTACGTCGATCCGGCGCAGCCGGTACGTCTGAATGCCGAACACTCGGACTTCCGCTGGGTGACGTTCGCCGAGGCCCAAGATCTCGTGACCTTCGGCGGCCAGCGCCGCCTGTACCAAGAGATCGAAAGGGAATTCGTGCAGCGCCGTCCATCATCGTGGCTGCAGATAGCGATCTGATGCAATGGCATGTTGCTACAAGGCCGGCGTCGGTGTCCCTGGTCGGCCGCAACCGGACTTCCCGCCCCTTGGTCCGCGGGACCCGAAAGCGGCCGCTGGTCGGAGCCTGGAATGAAGCGCTGCGCCTTGCGGTAGCGTGCTTCGCGACCGAAAAGATATGAATCTTCGCCAATTGTTCGAGGCTGAGCTGAAGCGGCGTGGGATTGCGATTAGCCACGAAGCTGCCACTGGCCGATACTCGCTAGACATCAACGGTGTTCACCTTCTAGTCAGTCTCGACAACCTTGAGCGCGACCTACGTAGCGATGGTGATACTGGGCGGATTAGTCGCTTCGTAGACACGATCTTTGAGACGAGCTCGCAGAGCGAGGACCGTCCGGCGGTTGAACGCTTGTTTTGGTGCCTTGAGCCGAGCAACTACGAGGAGCGTGCTGAGTTCAGAACGGCGCTCTCGGACGAGATTGATCGAGTCCTCGTACACGTGTCGGATGACGGGAGCCGCATAACATGGGTCACCTCTTCCATGCTTGAGGCTATGCAGCTGACGGAGGGTGACGCTACGACGGTGGCGTTTTCGAACCTGGACAGGGAACTCCTTGCGTCAAAGCTGACCATCGACCATATCGACGGAATCCCCTTGGCCTACTTCGAGTCGAGACTTTCCTTCAAGGCATCCCTGATGGTTGCGCCGGCCCTTCAGGCTGTCATTTCTGAACAGGTCGGCTGGCCGGTCTTGGCGGTCGTCCCGAACCGAAGCTTTCTTATGCTGTGGCCCGCATCTCGTCAGGAACTTGCGGGACGGCTTGGATCCGTGGTTGTTGAGGAATTCGGAACGGGTGCCTATCCACTGTCAACCGAGGTGTACGAGATTGGTGACGCAGGATTGAGAGCGATTGGTAGCTTCCCCGTCCACAAAGCCGCGAACGATTGATTGAGATAGCCCGGCACTGGCGACAAGGCTCGGCCACTAGCGGAAGTTCCACGGCGGCATCAGAATCGCCTCAAAGCGGTCATGCCACAGCCACCTCCACCGTGAAAAGTAGCAATCAGGGCCGATTGTGGTCGGTCGTCAACCTGGCGGTAGTCGAAGCCATCACATTTGTCCTCGTGGGATGCGCAGCCAGCGGGCCGGTCTTGATTCGCGGAGAGCTGGCGTCCCGAGAGCGCATTGCCTTGACGGCCGAAAGCGTCGCCATCGTCGAACTCACGCGGGCCGAGGATGGCCGTGTCATCGCCGAACAGCGACTTCCCCTCGCTGACCGAAAGGTTCCCGTGCCTTTCGAACTGCAGGCACAACGCGCAGCGTTCGAAGGCGAAGCGATCTACCTCGTGCGTGGTGCCATCGCCTTGAACGGTAGGACCCGCTGGCTCAGCGATCCGGTCGAAGTGCGTGCGCAACCCGGCCCCATCAACGTCGGTACGTTGATACTGAAGCCCTACGAGCCCGTGGCGTTCAGTTCGCCGCTGGTCTGTGGCGACCGAAAGGCGAGCGTTGGCGTGGGTCGAAAGGGGCCGCGGGAATTCTTGCAGCTCACCGTCGGAGGAGAACGCTTCGAGTTGTACGAATCGATCACGGCCTCCGGGTCGCGGTACGAGGCGGTCGATGACGCAAGGACCTACGTCTGGTTCAAAGGGCAGCGTGCCACCCTCACGGTGCGCGGCGTGACATATCCCGAGTGCGTGGTCGCCAACTAGCACGCCATTCCCAAGGTGAGCGGAACTGCGAGATGATTCAACACCATGTTCTGAAAAGCGTCAGCCGATTGCTCACGTAGCGGTTGTCATCCAGAATCGCCTCAAGCAGACCTTGTGACATGGACGAGAAGCCAACACCCGAAGAGACGGCCCGGTGGCAGCGCCGGTTGGCAAGTCAGGCAAACAACCGGGCATGGACGCTGGCGGAGGCCGTATCGCGGACGGCTGAAGAAGACGAAGAGATGTTGCAGGCGGCGCATGCCGCAATGCACTTCTGGAAGATCGTCGGCAACGACAACAACCGGGCGCATGCGGCACAGTTGGTCGCCCATGTCTACGCGTTGCTCGGCCTCCCCGGGCCAGCAGCCCATTACCTAGCGAAGTCGCAGCCGGTCTTCTTTACAGATGGGGCCGAGGCTTGGGAATCTGCCCTCGCTCATGCGGTGGCGGCCAACGTAGCAGCCGCGCAGAAGGATGCCGCCGCTCACCAAGAACACTACGCCACGGCATTGGAGCTTGTGGCGAAGCTCCCGGATCCCGAGGACCGTAAGATTCTGGAGGCGACCCTGCGCGTAGTGCCATCGCCCGGCAAAGCTTCTGCGTGACGCCGGCAACAGGCGGCCATCTGCCGTCGTGGGACGAACTGTGATTATCGAAACACTTCTCGCAATGCTGGTGGCTATAGGCCTTCTCGATGCATGGGTCACATGGCGCGTGCTGGGCGATGGCCTGTCGTCGCACGGGCAGCGGGCCGCTCAGATCGCCCTCGTCTGGCTGCTTCCGTTGCTGGGTGCACTGATTGTGTTGAATCTCCAGCGTCGAAATGCTGAAAAGGGATCCGGTCGCTACCGCGAGATCCCAGATGCGGGAGATGATTTCGCTTTCTCGCGACAGTCGTTCAAGAAATTGGAAGACGCCATTGATGGCGACTGAGCCAGCGCAGGAGCTTTCGGCCAACAGCAGTCGTCTGCAACCTGGGTCAGAATCGCCTGAAAGCTGACCCCCCTAACGGAAGCACTCGATGTCGTTTCTTGCCTTCCTTGTCGCCGCCATTATCCTGGCCGTTACGCCGGGTCCCGGCATTGCCTATGTCGTAGCACGCACCGTTGCGGGCGGGCGCACTGAAGGACTGGCTTCGTGCTTCGGCACTGGCATGGGCGGAATGCTCCATGTCCTCGCTGCCGCCTTGGGCCTGTCACTGATTGTCGCCCAGTCGGCCGTCGCGTTCAGTGTGGTCAAGTACCTAGGGGCGGCGTACCTCATCTACCTCGGCCTTCGGCTGTTGCTGCGCACGGACGACGCCTTCAAGATCGATCGTGTGGCTTCGCAAGGTGCCCGGCGAGCGCTGCTCGAAGGCGTCCTCGTCGAGGCGTTGAATGTCAAAACCGCGCTTTTCTTTCTCGCTTTCCTGCCGCAGTTCGTAACGCCGGGTGAACCGCTGGTGCCGCAGCTGGTGCTGCTTGGAAGTATCTGCGTGACGCTCAACACACTTGTCGACGTTGCCGCCGTATTCGCAGCGGATCGCCTGCTGCAGTCGGGCACGGCCCGCGCGGCCCGTGCACGGCTACTGACCCGCATGTCGGGCGTAACAATGCTGGGGCTTGGCGCTTACCTGGCGCTTGCGCGGCGAGAGGCGTAACGCGGCCAGTAGCCGCCGTCACTGGCTCACGTCACAATCACCCAAGAGCAGACGTATCTGAGAAAACAGAACCGATGACCGTGTCCCCGAACGCTCAGCAGTGGCGCGAACGGTGGCGCGTGTTCGGTCTCCTGTGGATTGTCTTCGCTGCCTGGCCGGTAGTGGGGCTCACCGTGGACAAGCTAGGGTACGGTCGGGCCTTCTTCTGGATCTTTGTACCAGCGCTCTTTCTCGCATTCTTTGCGACGGTGCGGCGAGCTCACGTTCGCCGAGTTCCGAATGGGCAGGTCATCCTCTGGATGTGCTCAGGTCCCGCTTCAATGCCAAGCGGGATGAGGTTCAGGCGGGCGAGGCCTTCGTTGGCTTTGTGCGGACCCGTGTAGCCGGGAGCAGCAGGAGCTTTCCACGAGACGGCCTGAATCGGTACGGGCCAGAACGAGAGGTAGGCGACCAGTCCGAGAACAGCAAACGCGAGCAACCAGAGGACCCGTTTCATGGTGCTCTCCGTTCAGTGGATCAGTGGCGAGCGGGAATCATGTCTGGTTTGGAGGCAAGTCGCCAGCCAAAGCCAAAGGCAGGTTATGGCCGCTTTCGGTATTCACAGCCTCGGGGGTCGAGGTATGGCCCAGAATCTCAGAGCATGCTTGAGCGGGCTCCAAAGAAAAGCAGGTCCAAGAGCCCGGCCAGGAAGTCATCCTGTAAATGCGCGCTTGCCTCATTGCGGCGCGTTTCCATTGAGCAACGCTGCAGCTCCGTCGCCCCATCCGAATCACCACAAGATGTCCAAACAGCTGCGTAGCGCTGCTGTTCGGATGCAATGTCGATTGGTGCAGGACCTGTCGCGCATCCTGTCATCAGCGAGCAAGTCTTGAGCGCAAGAGCGATGGGCCTGGCGGACGACAAGCGGGGAGAAGGCAAGAGCGGCATCGTTGCTCGGACTGAGCCTCCGCTTGGCGCGTCCGCTCGTGGCTCACTGTGGTGCCGCAGTTTTTCGGCAGAAGATGACCGGCCTCAATCGCACGCCGCTAACGTGGCGCATCGGCAAAGAATCCCACTCCAGCCGTCCGCGCGGGATCTTGTACAGCGACCATCAACTGCCGGCGGGTCGCGGACGGGAGCGTCACGACCGCGACTCCCGCTGCGGGGCCAGTGATGTCACATACACCCAGCGGGAGGGGCGGACCAAACACCAGATTGACAGTGAACACGTTTTTCCCGCCTGCGCGAGGAGAGACGCTACCCGTGACCTGACACCCGGCTACGCTGGCACCAACGACGCCCGTCGGCAGAATGGTCAGATTTGATCCGCCCCGAGGGGTCACCACGCTCCAGTTGCCAGCCACGCTGGCGAGCTGTGCCGCGGCCTCATAGTCGTAAGTCGCTACGGCAACGCGTGCCGTAGAAAATGGCCACGGCGTCGGCGGTACCGGTGGAGGAAGACCGGGCAAGAATCCTGTAAAGGCGTCCGTCGCCGTGTAGGAACCCAGGATCTGGCCAACGGCCCCCGCGGCGTTGTAGAAGTAATTCCGACCGTCGAGGCTACCGACATAGTTGCCGGTCGCATTGTTGCGGACCCCGGCACTTTGCACGACGCCAAAAGCGACGGGGACTGCCGCGCGCGTGGCATAGACCCCCCAAATCGTTGCGTCGTCCAGCACTAGCAGAGAGAGGGCGTAGTCCGGTTGGGTGACCGACCCGGAGTAGAGCCCCTCCAGCCGCAACTGCGGCGGCGGCGGCGGTGGTGGCGGCGGAGGGGCGCTGGTGTTCCCCGGAGCATCGTCGCCACATGCGGAAACGCCCATGGCGATGACACATGCAGCAAACAGCTTCCTGGTCGATGGCAGTGACTGCGATGTCGTCTGGCAGGACATGCGAACTTCTCCGTGAGGTATCGAGCCGCCAGATCGAACCATGAAACGGCGTCTGCTTTACGCTGATTCTGCCCATGCTTGCCAGCGGCAGCAATGGCCGGCTACTGTCCCAGCAGAAGCCACTTCTGCGGGCCTAGATACGGCCCGTCAATCGCGGGTGTCCCGAGGCCACCCGCAGGCCTGGGACGTCTTACAGCCGACGCGCTGCCAAGACTCACTGCCCGGTGGCGTAATCGCCGTCCGCGCGGGTGGCATCAGCGCGCAACTTGTTCCCATCGCGGCGCATGCAATCTGCGCGGTCAACAGCAGCGCAAGCGACTGCACTCGGGACCCGCTCGGCGTTTCCCACTCGGATCGCAGTGACAGCGGGCTCTCGCTGCGCGCTGGAGGGGCGAGGCGGTCGGCGCCCTGCGCTGTCAGTACCAGCGAAGAAGACCGTTCGCTCGGCAATGAACGAAGGGCGGCTTTCGCATCAGGTTCTTGTGCCCCACTGACGACAGGCACCGAGCCGAGAGCAGCGATACAGACAATGGCAAGGAGCCTCATCACAGTCCAGTCCCGGTCCGGGAAGTTACATTTTCTGCCTTGGCTTCCATGTCCGCAATGCGGCAGCTTGAGCGCCGTCCTGCAATTTCTGCTTCTGGCCGACCTGAGACTAGTGCTCGCTATTGCGACGGGCGCTTGCGGTCCAGCTGAAGCGATCGGCTAAGCCGCGACCGTTACGAGTTCAATGGATGACGTCGGCGGAGGCACCGGCAGTCCGTCCTCCCGGAGCCCTTCCAAGTGAAACTCAATGGCTTCACGGATGAGGCGCATTGCTTCGTCGCGCGTTTCGCCGACCGCAACGCAGCCAGGAAGGTCTGGAACATAGGCGCCGTAGGAGGTTTCGCCCTTCTCAACAATTACAACGTAATTCATAGAAGCCTCACTTCTTCAACCCTGCCTGGCGCAAGGCGCTGTTCAAGGTACCGATAGGCAACTCGACGCTGGGCTTGCCCGACACAGTGACGGTACCCGGTTTGGTTGGATGGTGGTACTGGCGGTGGCTGCCTTTGGTCCGCACCAAGAACCAGCCGTCTGCCTCCAATCGCACGATGAGATCCCTTACCTTAACTGGCATTCAAGGCGCCTCAGATCGACACGGGCCCAATTGTCGGGAATCTCCCAAATGTTGCAAGTACTCCTCGACGATGTTCCGCGAAGTGGCAGCTCTTAGGCAGATCGTGCGGCGCAACCGAACGGCGGCAGTTGGCCGCCAGCTGCGGTCGTCAGTCCGTACCCCGTAAGGCTTGGTACGCGGCCTGCGCCGCCCGCATCATCGAAGGGTGAAGGCTTCCCAGCTTCGAGTTCTGGCCGTGTGGTGCCTGCGCAGGCACCGCGAAAAAGCTTTCATTCCAAGGAAGTTCTACCAACTGCCTGAAGTCGAACTTGGTGTCGAACGAGAGTCCGGCGCCGCCGTACGCGGCTGGGTTACCGTGCTTCGTGATCGCGAACTCGCCCTTGTGGAGTCGGTTCAGGTTTTGAGAGGTGCCGTACGCGACAGTCACCGAAACCCCGTCCTCCCGCTCCGTGATGCCGCACACCAGCGCGGGCCGCGGCTTCGGACCGGGGTTGCGCTGCGGAAGGTTCGGGAAACGGCACCAGACAATGTCGCCCGGCGCCGGGGGCTTCCACCGGGCCGCCATCAAAACAGCGATTGCTTCTTCACGACCCGGCCCTTGGGCAACGCTGCGCCGGCGATCTTTCCAAGCGCCTTGACATCCCGCGCCGACAGCGGCCCATCATCGGCTTCGTACGCCGGCAACTCCTCTTTGGCCATGCGCGACAGTGCCATGTGCACGATCTCCGTCTCCGAGAGGTCGAAGCGCGCAGCCATGGCTTTCACGGTCTGGCGAGTCACGCCGAACTGCGTGTCGCGTGTTCGGAACTTCAGCAACAGGCTGGAGGGGGTCGCTGGCATGGTGGCTCCAATACGTATATGTAAAGTATATACACAGAAACCAAAACCAGCAACTGTCTGTCGCCAGACCGCGCGCCGCGCTGTACACCCAATCGAAGAGGCTGATCACACGCGTCTGAAAGTCCCGCTCAGATCAACCCGAACTACGCACTAAGTGCCAAATGAGTCCGCTGTTGGGCAGATCGTGCGGTGCAACTAAATGGCAGCAGATGGCCGAAGCGGTCGTCTGACAGCAAGGCCGATCCGCCCGCCGTCGTCCCTAGCAGATCGCGTAGCCGCCATCGACGCGAATCGTCTCTCCGGTAACAAAGTCCGAGGCAGACGAAGCCAGGAAGATGGCGGGGCCCGCGAGTTCCTCTGGGAGGCCCCAGCGACCTGCCGGTGTGCGGGCCAGGATGGCGTCGCCCATGGCCTTGAGTTCCTCACCTCGAACGGGCGCCGTCATGTCGGTTTCGATCCAGCCCGGCGCGAGTGCATTGACTTGGACGCCATGCGGCGCAAGCTCGATGGCCATCGACTTGGTCAGCTGGACGATTGCGCCTTTGGCAGCACTGTAGGACGGCACCAGGCCGGACCCGAAGTAGGAATACATGCTGGCGATGTTGACGATCTTGCCCTGCTTGCGTGCCGCCATTGACTGGCCAGCTATCTTGGAAAGCAGGAATACGGCATTCAGTTGCGTCTCTATCACGTTGTCCCAGGACTCCGGCGACTCCTGCAGGATTCCGCCGCTGAGGGAGACGATCCCGGCGTTATTGACCAGGATGTCTACTGGCCCGAGTTCCGCTTCAACCTGTCTGAATGCAGGCTCAAGCGCGGCGCGATCAGTCACGTCTACCAGGATTGCCATCGACGGCACGCCCGCGGCCTTCAGCTCAGCGAGGACACGGGCGTTCTTTTCCTTGTTGCGGCCGAATATCGCCACCGCGGCCCCAGCTTCCGCGAAACCCAGCGCAATGCCGCGTCCGATTCCACCATTACCGCCCGTGACCAGTGCCACCCGTCCGCTCAAGTCGAAAGTTGCTGGCATCGACATGTTCAATCCCTTCTTTGGCTTCTGGATCTCGGCCACCGGTGTCCTGCACGGACATCGAGGAACGCGACGGCCTCGTGGGTTCAGCACGACGACCGGCTTTCTAGCCGAGAAATCCTAACACTCGATCGGTGGCGGTAGGCCACCGGTGAAAGCGAAGCCGTCGTGCCTGCACCAGAATCGCCTTATGGTTTGGGCGAGTACCGAATTCATCATCGACACACCAGCCTGCCTGCGGACGCAACCCGCCACGGTGTCAGATTCGGGTCGGGTTCTGCCGATAGGCGACTCCGGAAGGCAGCCATTCGATTACGCGGCCGCTTTCGGGTGCTGAGGACGCGTCCGCTTTGCGGCGAACGCGATGTCAGCTCAGGGTCGTGACTGCCGAAAGGCGACTCCCCGAAGCGGCCATTCTGTGTCGCGGCAGCTTTCGGGCGCCGAAATCACGGCAGCTATCGGGCCAGCGCGATGTCAGGCGTTGGTCAAATGCGCTACTGGCGGCCTTGAAGCATTTTGAGTGTTGCCTCCCCAGACCTTGCCTCTGGCCGATTTCACCGCAGTACGCAAGTAGCGCGCAAATAGTCCGTGCCGTGGTCATGACCACGCGCTTCGATGTTGGCCGAGCGCGATGAACTCGTCAGGACGCGCGTCGCGAATGGTCAGACCAATGCTCATATCGGCCTCCCCGTTGCCTTGGTTGACACGGTCAAGACGACTCGGCGGCTGCGGTCACAAACCTTCGGTTTTTGAGGTCACGTACGTCAGTGCATGCAAGACGACGCCGACCAGAGCGTCTTTCGACGTGACGGCGACCAGTAGCCTCGCGTGCGGCTTGCCAGTGAAGCGTCCGATATTGGACAGCAGTTCGTATTCACGGGGGGGTCGACATGACTACTTCTTCTGGGCAGCCTGCTCGCGCCACTTCCGCAGCTGGTTCATCCACTCCGTCCAGTCCTGTGGGCCCTGGGTCCAGCGCTTCTGCAGGTTCGCGAGCACGTTGCCCCAAGCGCGGTCGAAGTAGGCGTAAGTCTTGTCCCACTCTCCGCCCTCACCCCAGCCAGTGTGGTGCAGTGTCACGCGCGTCTGCTTCTCGCTGACCGGCTCGAAACGCACGACGACGAAGGTGCGCTGGGCACGCGCCTCGGGCAGGTTGGGCGGCGCATTCCAGTCGAACGAAATCATCTTCTTCGGCTGCAGTGCCATGAAGCGCATGTCGTCAGCACCCTTCATGCCTGGCTCGGCGGTCGGATCCATGTAGATCTGGAACGCCCCGCCGACACGGGGTTCGATCTTCGCGTCCGGCGCGAAGAAACTCACGATGCCGTCGCGGGTGGTCCAACTGTCCCACACCTGGTCGAGCGTCGCTTCGACGACAACGGACTTTTCGAGCACGCGCTCGGCGGCCATGACATACCCCGGCACCGACAGCAGACACAGAACCGCCACCCCAATCAAAGCCACTCCACGAAGACGGACCATGTCACCTCCTTGAATTTCAAGCCTGCGGGACGATCACGAGCTTGCCAACCGCCTTCCGCGAGAGCAGAGCCTCGAGCGCGCGGGGCGCGTCAGCCAGCGAGTAAGTACGCGAGATGTGCGGCCTGAGCCTGCCCTGCGCCAGCCACGTGAATAGCTCCGTGAGCATGGCCTGATTGACCTGCGGCTCGCGCTTGGCAAACTCGCCCCAGAACACCCCGATCGCCGAGGTACCCTTGATCAGCAGCAGGTTGGCGGGGATCTGGGGAATCTCACCGTCGGCGAAACCGACCACGAGCAGACGCCCGCGCCATGCGAGGCTGCGCAGTGCAGCTTCGGTGTGCTTGCCTCCCACCGGGTCGTAGATCACGTCGGCGCCCTTGCCTCCCGTCGCCGCCTTGAGCGCTTCGCGCAGATCCGTTGAACCGTAGTTGATGCCATCGTCGGCACCATGGGCGCGCGCCGCCTCAAGCTTCTCGTCGCTCGAGGCGACGGCGATGACGCGCGCGCCAGCGATCTTCCCGAGTTCTACCGCCGCCAGTCCGACGCCCCCACCCGCCCCCAGTACGACCAGCGTCTCACCCGCCTTCAACTGGCCACGGTCGAACAGCGCATGGTGCGAGGTTGCGTATGTCAGCGTGAAGGCGGCCGCGGTCTCGGTTGAGATGCCGGGCGGCAGCGGCGCCGTCATCGCGGCCGGCGCACAGACGAATTCCGCAAAGCCCCCGAGTCCGACAAAGGCGCCGACCCGGTCACCGGCCTTCAGGCGCTTCACGTCGGCACCCACGGCGTCGATCGTGCCGGCGACCTCGCTGCCCGGAGTGAACGGCAGCGGAGGCTGCAGTTGATACTTCTTCTGCACGATCAGGGCATCGGGAAAATTGACGCCCGCCGCCTCGACCCTGATCCGTACCTCTCCCGCCTTGGGTTCCGGCAGCAGAAGTTCCACCAGCCTCAATCGCTCGGGCAAACCCCACTCCACACACTGAATCGCCTTCATCGTCCCTCCTGCCGAGTGACTCTACGCGGAGCCACCGACGCGAACAACCACGCTGCGCTATTGTGGCCATTGGAGGGAGCCGGCCATGGATTTTCAATACTCAAGCAAGACACAGGACTTGCGCGAACGCGTTGCAGCGTTCATGCAGGAGCACATCTATCCCGTCGAAGGGCAGTTCTACGCGGAAGTGGAGGAGAACACCCGCCGCGGTGCCCGCTGGACACCGACGAGGCTGATCGAGGAACTGAAGCCCAAGGCGCGCGCCGCCGGACTGTGGAACCTGTTCCTGCCGGCCTCGTCGCTCGGCGCCGGACTTACGAATCTGGAGTACGCGCCGCTCGCCGAGTTGATGGGCCGCGTGCCCTGGGCTTCCGAGGTCTTCAACTGCTCGGCGCCGGATACCGGCAACATGGAGACGATCGAGCGCTATGGCACGCCCGAGCAGAAAGACAAGTGGCTCAAGCCCCTGCTGGCCGGCGAGTTCCGCTCGGGCTTCGCGATGACCGAGCCCGACGTCGCTTCATCGGACGCGACCAACATCCAGACCTCGATCCGGCGCGAAGGCGATACCTACGTCGTCAATGGCCGCAAGTGGTGGACCTCCGGCGCTGGCGATCCGCGCTGCCGCATCTACATCGTGATGGGCAAGACCGACCCGGAGGCGCCGAAGCACCAGCAGCAGTCGATGATCCTGGTACCAGCCGATACGCCGGGCGTGACGGTCGTGCGCCCGCTGAATGTCTTCGGCTACGACGACGCGCCGCACGGCCACATGGAGACGCACTTCAAGGACGTGCGGGTACCGGCGTCGAACATCCTGCTCGGCGAGGGTCGCGGCTTCGAGATCGCGCAGGGCCGCCTCGGGCCTGGCCGCATCCACCACTGCATGCGCTCGCTCGGATTGGCCGAACGAGCGCTCGAACTGATGTGCAAGCGGCTGACAAATCGCGTGGCGTTCGGCGGCCCGATCGCGCGCCAGACCGTGTGGCAGGAGCGCATCGCCGAATCGCGCTGCCTGATCGACCAGGCGCGCCTGCTGACGCTGAAGGCCGCGTGGATGATGGACACCGTCGGCAACAAGGCAGCCAAGGCCGAGATCGCGATGATCAAGGTGGTGGCGCCCAACGTGGCCTGCGCCGTGCTCGACTGGGCGATCCAGGCGCACGGGGGCGCCGGCATGTGCGACGACTTCCCGATCGCTTATGCCTACACGCTGGCCCGCACGCTACGCCTGGCCGATGGCCCCGACGAGGTCCACCGCAACGCGATCGCGAAGCATGAGATCGCGAAGCACGTTCCGCTGCCGCCACGGCAGCACTGAGGACACGATGATCGAGCTCTACACCTGGCCGACGCCGAACGGCCACAAGATCCACATCATGCTGGAGGAATGCGGCCTGCAGTACCAGACTCATGCTGTGGACATCGGCGCCGGTGATCAGTTCAAGCCGGACTTCCTGACGATCAGCCCGAACAACAAGATCCCGGCCATCGTCGACAGCGAAGGACCGGACGGCAAGCCGATCTCAATTTTCGAGTCGGGCGCGATCCTGATCTACCTGGCGGGCAAGACCGGCCGCTTCCTGCCGCAGGACGTGCGCGGCAAGTACGTCGCCCTGCAATGGCTGATGTTCCAGATGGGCGGAGTCGGACCGATGCTCGGCCAGGCGCATCACTTCAGGCTCTACGCGCCCGAGAAGATCGAGTACGCCGTCAATCGCTACACCAACGAAGCGAAGCGCCTGTATGGCGTCATGGACCAGCGGCTCGGGGAGGCCGAGTACTTCGCCGGCGAGTACTCGATCGCGGACATGGCGGTCTTTCCCTGGACGCGCTCACACGCCAACCAGGGCGTCGACCTTGCCGACTACCCGAACGTGAAGCGCTGGTACGACGCAGTCGCGGCGCGGCCCGCTGTACAGCGCGGCGTCAAGGTCCTCGCGGATCGGCGCAAGCCGCTGTTGAGCGACAAGGCGCGCGAGGCGCTCTTCGGCGCCACGCAGTACGCCAAGCACTGAAACGCGCTACTGCAGCGGGTTTTTCAGCAGATCGCTGAACGGCACCGGCATTACCTCGATGCCCTCGTCGACGAGGCCGGCCGCCTCCTCGGGCGAGGCCAGCCCGCGGATCGATCGCTTTGGTGATTCCTGGTAGTGGATGCGGCGCGCCTCCTCGGGAAAGCGCTCGCCGACATCCTCCGAGTTCGCCTGGATGTGCCGCGCCATTTGCAGAAGCATCGCCTGCATCGCGGCGTCGTTCGGCATCGCTACCGGCTGCTTGTCCTGAGGCGCCAGCGCGCCCTTGTTGATGCGGGGCGCCGACAGCAGTTTGCGAACCGCGTGGCTGCCGCACACCGGGCATTCCACGAGCCTGGCCTCCTGCTGGCGATCGAAGTCATCGGCCGAGGCAAACCAGCCCTCGAACGGGTGTTCGTTGTCGCAACTCAGATTGAAGACTTTCATTGACCCTTGGTGCCGCGGGCCGGAATCGAACCGGCATGCTTGCTTTCGCTTGCGGCGGATTTTAAGTCCGCTGTGTCTACCAGTTTCACCACCGCGGCGGTTGTCCGATTTAGACAGCGTATCAGTTGAATTCGCGTCGGGCGCCCGGCCGCCCGAAGCCCGACGCGCTGATCAACCGCCCGAGGTGGAAGTGCGTCGCACGAAGTGCGACGCGACCACCGAGGGCGATGCGTTTGGAGGCGGGGGTCGGAATCGAACCGGCGTACGCGGATTTGCAGTCCGCTGCATGGCCACTCTGCCACCCCGCCAGAGGGGGCTCAAACCAAAAAGGGGAAGCGCGTGGCTCCCCCCAGAATTCTGGAGCGGGCGAAGAGTCTCGAACTCTCGACCTCAACCTTGGCAAGGTTGCGCTCTACCAACTGAGCTACGCCCGCTCGAAGCATGGAATTATATCGGCGAGCGATCGAGTGTCAAACCACATCGAGAGTTGCTCATCGATCGTCGAGATGCGGCCACGCCATGCGCAGATAGACGAACATGGAATACACGGTGAGCGCAGCCGCAATGTAGATCAGCAGCGTGCCGATCAGGTGTACGTCGATGATGCCAAAGAGCTTGTCGTGGAAGAGCAGCATCGGGATCGCGACCATCTGCGCGATCGTCTTGAACTTGCCGAGCGAGTTGACCGCGACGCTGGCCGAGCGGCCAATCTGCGCCATCCACTCGCGCAGCGCCGACACCGCGATCTCGCGCCCGATGATGACGAGTGCGACGAATTCGTCAACGCGATCAAGCGACAGCAGCACGATGAGTGCCGCACATACCATGAGCTTGTCGGCCACCGGATCGAGGAACGCGCCGAGGCGGCTCACCATGCCGTACTTGCGGGCGACGTAGCCGTCGATCGCGTCGGTCACCGCGGCCAGCACGAACAGCCAGCACGCCGTGGCGTTCTTCCAGTGGTCCGGCAGCACGCTGTCGGGCAGGTAGAAGATGCCAACGATGACAGGAATCATCGCGATGCGCGCCCACGTGAGCGCCATCGGGACGTTGAACGCCAGCGGCGGGTTATTCGGTGGGCTGGCCATGCAATTGCGCGTAGATCCTCTCCGCGAGCTTACGCGAAACGCCTTCAACGCTCGCGATATCTTCAACGGAGGCCGCCGCCAGCCCTCGCATGCCGCCAAAGCGCGCCAGCAGGCGCTGGCGCCGCTTCGGCCCAATGCCGTCCATCGTTTCGAGTTCCGAGGACTTGCGCGCCTTGGCGCGGCGCGCTCGCATGCCCGTGATGGCAAAACGGTGCGCCTCGTCGCGGATCTGCGCGACCAGCATCAGCGCCTGTGACTCTCGCCCCAGCGTCAGCGGCGACCGCTCGTCCGGGAACACCAGTTCCTCGAGTCCGACCTTGCGCTCCTCGCCCTTGGCCACGCCAACGAGGACGCCAGGATCAAGGCCGAGTTCCTCGAACACCTGGCGCGCGACGGCCACCTGTCCCTTGCCGCCGTCGATCAGTACGAGGTGTGGCATCGAACCCTCACCACGCGCCGGAGCGGCGAAGCGACGCGACAGGACTTGCCGCATCGCCGCGTAGTCGTCACCCTGCTCGATGCCTTCGATGTTGTACCGCCGGTACTCCGCCGGACGCATTTGGTGGTTGGCGTACACGACGCACGACGCCTGCGTAGCTTCGCCGGAAGTGTGGCTGACATCGAAGCACTCGACGCGCAGCTTGTCGGCCTCGTCCTCGCCGAGCTCGAGCCCGAGCGCATCGATGAGAGCTCGCGTGCGCGCCATCTGTGAGCCTTCTTCCGCCAGCCGTCGCGCCAGCGCCAGTCGCGCATTCGATTCGGCCATCTCGAGCCAGCGCCGCCGCTGCTCCTGCGGGTGCCGCACGATCTGGACCCGCCGACCGCTTGCCTCGGACAGCACCGCGGCGAGCTCCGGGGCATCGACATCGGCATTGACGAACAGCGTCGGCGGGCAGGCCTGCGCAGCATAGTGCTGCGAGATGAAGGCCTCGAGGACTTCGGCCCCGTCAGCCGCCTCGCCACTGCGGACCGGGAAGCTGGCCTTGTCACCCAGATGCCGGCCGCCGCGGATCATCGCCAGGTTGACGCACGCCAGACCACCGTCGACGACCACCGCCAGCACGTCAGCGTCCGCCTCCGAACCCGTCGTTTCGACAGCCTGTTGGTGCAGTACACGCGCGAGCGCACCCATTCGGTCGCGCACCGCCGCGGCCTCCTCGAACTTCAGTTCAGCGGCCAAGCTTTGCATGCGATCCTCGAGCTCGCGCATGACGAGATCCGTCTCGCCTCGCAGGAAGCGCACAGCCCGATCGAAATCCTGTGCATACGCCGCCGCATCGATCAAACCGACGCACGGAGCGCTACAGCGCTGGATCTGGTGCAGCAGGCAGGGCCGCGAACGGTTGGCAAACACCGTGTCCTCGCAGGTGCGCAGGCGGAAGACCTTCTGCAGCAGCTGGATGCTGTCCTTCACCGCCCACGCATTCGGATACGGGCCGAAATACTGAGCACGCCGGTCGACCGCGCCCCGGTAGTAGGCGACGCGCGGAAACGCGTGGGTCGTGAACTTCAGGTACGGATAGGACTTGTCGTCCCGGAACAGAACGTTGTAGCGCGGCGCGAGCGACTTGATGAGGTTGTTCTCGAGCAGCAGCGCCTCGGCCTCGGAGCGGGTCACCGTCGTATCGATCGACACGACACGTGCCAGCATGTGCGCCGTGCGCGGCCCGACGCCCTTGTTGAAATAGGACGCGACGCGCTTGCGCAGATCGCGCGCCTTGCCGACGTAGAGCGCCACACCCTGCCCGTCGAGCATGCGATAGACCCCGGGCAGGTGCGGCAAACCGTCGACGACGGGACGCGGATCGAACTCTGGCAATGGTTCAGGCATGGGCAGGTCGGCAACGCAGCTTATAATTGCGAGTTCTTTCCGTCCTGGCGGAGAGCGTCGGCTGTGATTTGCACGCGGGCGCCATTCTAGGGTGCCGTTCGCCGGTGCCGGGACGATAGTCTCCACCCGAGTCACCCATTACCCGCTGCGCGCCCGGCGCGCGCTCATAACGCCCGAGACCACCTTATGGCCAAGATCCTCGCCACCGAAATCCGTGTCGGTAACCTGCTCGAATTCGACAAACGTGTCTGGCGCGTGTTGAAGAGCTACCACGTTCACGTCGGCGGCCGCGGCGGCGCCTACATGCAGATCGAGATCAAGGACATCGAGAGCGGGCAGAAGCGCAACGAGCGCCTTTCCACCGACGAGAAGATCGAGCGGCCGTTCATCGATCGCCGCAAAATGAGCTACTCGTACCACGATGGCAGCAACTGGGTCTTCATGGACAACGAGACCTACGAGCAGCTCACGCTGGGTGAGGACTTCCTCGAAGGCCAGACGGGCTACCTGATGCCGAACATGGAAGTCGAGATCAATTTCCACAATGGTCGTGCGATCGGCATCCAGCTGCCGACGACCGTCGTACTCGAGGTGGTGGACACCGAACCCGGCATCAAGAATGCGACGGCGACGACGTCGTTCAAGCCGGCGAAGCTCGAGACCGGAATCTCGGTTCAGGTGCCGCCCTTCGTCAACAACGGCGAGAAGATCCGAGTCAACACCGACGACGGCTCGTACGTCGAGCGCGCTTAGCGACTGGGCCTCAGCGCGGACCGCCTTTCTGCGCACTGCCCTTCGCCCCGCCGCCCTTCCATTCACCCTGCGATTCGCGGATCTGGTCGCGCAGGCGTTGCCGCTCTTCCGGCGTCAGGCGCTTGCCGCCCATGGGTCCGCCCCCTTGCAGCTCGTCCCGCCGTTGCAGGAAACGCTGGCGCATCGCCTCGCGCTGCTCCGGCGACATTTTTTCCCACATCTGGCGCCGCTCCTCGTTCGGGACACGACGGAGCATCAGCTCACGCTGCTCGGGCGAGAGCCCCTGCCAGAGGTCGCGCCGCTGCTCCGGCGAGAGCCCCCGCCACGCGCGCTGCCGCTCTTCGGGCGTGCGGGCATTGCGGAAGGTTTCGCGCTGCTCGGGCGTCATCTGCTGCAGCATCTGCTGGCGTTGCTCAGGAGTCAGCCGGAGCTGCTGGCCCGCCTCGCCAGGCACTCCAAAGGCCATCGCGCTCGATGCAACGAGACACGCCAGCGCAGCCGCCAGGCGACGCATGCGGTCGATGAACGTGCTCATGACTCCATTGTGAAGGGTGCCACTTCCAATAAACGCGATTTTCGAGTTTCCCGGCGAGGTGGCGCGGTAAAGTCTGTAACCGTTTGTGAGTTCACGCCCGGCGTGGCGGCCCGAGCCACGTAGCATCGCTGCCGAGCCACGGACAATACTGAAGCCATGACAGACCGTACGCCCCACAAGGTTCTCGTCGTCGACGACGACCAGCGCTTGCGCGACCTGCTGCGGCGTTACCTGGGCGATAACGGCTTCAATGTCTACGTCGCCGAGAACGCCCAAGCGATGAACCGGATCTGGCTGCGCGAGCGGTTCGACGTGGTTGTGCTCGACCTGATGATGCCGGGCGAGGACGGATTGTCGATCCTGCGTCGCCTGCGCGGTGGCAACGACCGCACCCCGATCGTCATGCTGACGGCCAAGGGCGAAGACGTCGACCGCATCATCGGGCTCGAGATGGGCGCAGACGACTACCTGCCCAAGCCGTTCAATCCGCGCGAGCTGCTGGCCCGGATCAATGCCGTCCTGCGACGACGCGGAGCGGAGGAGTCGCCCGGGGCGCCGAGCAGCAGCGCCGAGTCGATGGCCTTCGGCGACTTCGTGCTCGACCTCGCAACGCGCACGCTGACGCGTGCCGGCGAGCCCATCACGCTGACGACTGGCGAATTCGCCGTGCTCAAGGCTTTTGCGCGCCACCCGCGCGTACCGCTGTCGCGCGAGAAACTGATGGAAATGGCAAGAGGCCGCGAGTACGAAGCCTTCGACCGGTCCCTCGACGTACAGATCTCGCGCCTGCGCAAGCTGATCGAACCCGATCCGGCGAAGCCCCGCTTCATCCAGACCGTGTGGGGGCTGGGCTACGTCTTCATACCGGACGGTGGCGCCTGAACCAGGAGCGGGCCAGGCCCGGCCGATGAAACTGCGCTCGCCGCCGCTCTTCTGGCGCACGCTGCTGCTCGTGCTGCTGCTCATCCTGGCGAGCCTGGCGGCGTGGCTGCAGAGCTTCAGGGTGTTCGAGCGCGCGCCGCGCGCCGAGACCATTGCCCAGCAGGTTGTCTCGATCGCCGAGCTCACGCGAGCAGCGGTGCTGTACGCCGATCCCTACGTACGCCGCGACCTGCTTGCCGAGCTGGCACGCAACGAAGGCATCCGCATTGCTCCGCTCGAATCGAACGACCGGGTGGTTCCGTTTCCCGATCGGCCGGTGCTGCAGCTTGCCGAACAGTCGATCATCGCAAAGCTCGGGCCCGGCACCCGCGTTGCATCGGTGGTCAATGATCAGCCCGGGATCTGGGTCAGCCTCACGATAGAAGATGACCAGTACTGGCTGTACATCGAGCGCGATCCTGTCGCGCGCAACATCGGCACGCAGTGGATCGGCTGGGCCTCGGTCGCGATCGCCCTGTCGGTGCTGGGCGCGGTGCTCATCACGCGCGTCATCAATCTCCCGCTCGCGCGTCTGTCGGCAGCGGCCCGCAACCTCGGTGAAGGGAAGCTTCCGGCGGTTTTGCCGGAGGTCGGGCCGCCCGAGATCCGAACGGTGAATGCGAGCTTCAACCGCATGGTGACCGATCTCGGCAAGCTCGAGGAAGACCGCGCCGTCCTCCTGGCCGGCATCTCACACGACCTGCGCACGCCGCTAACGCGGCTGCGCCTCGAACTTGAAATGACCGAACTACCCGCGGCCAGCCGCAGCGCGATGATCGGCGACCTCGAACAGATGGACGCGATCGTGCGGCAGTTCCTGGACTATGCACGCCGCGCGCCACAGCAGCCTGCCGAGCGCATCGACCTGTCCGTCCTGGTGGAGCAGGCGCCGCCACGCGTGCGTGTCGATGCAGACGAGCACACGACGCTCAACCTGCGGGTCGCACACGGCGTAACCGTCAACGGCTATCGGACCGAACTCGATCGCGCGCTCGACAATCTGCTGGTGAATGCCATGCGGTACGGGCGTGACCCGGTCACCGGACGCGTCGACCTGACTGTTTCGCTCGCAAGCGACGGGCAGGATGCCGTCATTTCAGTGGCGGATCACGGCCCGGGCGTTCCGACCGAACAGATCGATCGCCTGCTGCGTCCGTTCGAGCGCGGCGACAGTGCGCGCAGCGGCAGCGGTGGCGCCGGGCTTGGTTTGCCGATCGTGCAGCGGATCGCGCGGCTGCACGGCGGTAGCCTGAGGCTGCTTGCCAACTCACCCCATGGGCTGCGCGCCGAGCTGTCCCTGCCCCTAGTGCGCCGTGCATGAGCCCTGCCGGTGCCAGCCGACGGCGGCGAGCCCTGATCACGGCAGCGCTGGCGGGACTCGCACTGCCGCTGCGCGCCATACGCGCCCAGACCTGGGCGATACGCGTGGAGAGCGGCACGCCGCACCGCTTGCCGCGGGCGGCCGTCGACGACCTCGAGATCGAGCTGGACGCCAGCGACGGTGATGGGCCCGTCGACATCGCGGTGTTGATGCTTGGCACGATCGACATCCCGAGCGGACAACTGGCCGCCGGCGACGGCATGCGGCTCGACGGCGGCTCGTTCGCCCAACTCGTCCCGGCGGGACGCTATCCGGTGCAGGTGATCGTGGCCCGCTACGCAGACGCCACCGAGCGCGTTGCATTCGCCCAGGTGAAGTTCACGGCCAGAGCGGCGACCCGCTGGGACAACGCCATCTTCCAGGGCGACGACGCCGAGCCCCTCGCCGAAGACGAGCTGTCGGGCTACGAAGTCGAGTCCGGACTCGGCAGCCTGTTCGAAGTGGAGGCGCTGCGTGCCTACGGCCAGGAATTCGTGCAGAGCCCCCGACTGCGCCAGGAACTGGAACAGGTCCTGCTGCGAAATCGCCGGCCGTCATGGAGCTGGGCCTGGGTGAGGACGCCCGTCGGCTCGGGTGTCCTCGTCTCTTCCGGAGAGGGCGCCGGCTTCTACGGCTCGTACTGGGGCCAGGATGACTCCGGAGCAATCGTCTCGCTGGTCACAGACTTCGACCTGCTCGACTGGGCCGGGCTGCCGGAAGCTGAACCCGTCAGGGCTTGACGAGCAGCGCGACGGCCAGGGCGGCAATGCCTTCGCTGCGCCCGAGCGCACCGAGCTTCTCGCTGGTCTTGCCCTTGACGCTGACAGCGGAAGCCTCGAGGCCGCAACAGGCCGCGATCGCAGCGCGCATGGCGTCAACATATGGCGCGATCTTCGGTCGCTCGGCAATGACGGTGGCGTCGATGTTCTCGATGCGCCAGCCCGTCTCCCGAACTCGCTCGGCCGCCGCTCTGCAGCAGCACGCGGCTGTCGGCATTGCGGTAGCGGTCATCAGAATCCGGGAAGAGCTTGCCGATGTCGCCGAGCGCAGCCGCACCGAGCAGCGCATCGGTGATCGCATGCAGCAGCACGTCGCCGTCCGAGTGCCCGAGCAGACCACGCCCGAACGGAATCTCGACACCACCCATGATCAGACGACGCCCCGGCACCAGCGCGTGGACGTCGTAGCCCTGCCCGACGCGTAACCGTGTCATGCCAGCCTTTCCTGTTCGCCCAGGATCGCGCGCGCCAGCACGAGATCCTCGGGAGTCGTGACCTTGAGATTGCTGGCGCCACCCAAGACCAGCCGCGGCGCGTGACCGGCACGCTCCATCGCGCTGGATTCGTCCGTCACGGCATCGAGCGCACCACTCAACGCCGCGCGCAAGGAACCGACTCGGAACAACTGCGGCGTCTGTGCGCACCACATCGACGCGCGGTCCAGCGTCATGCCGACGCGTCCATCTTCGCCGCGCTTCAATGTGTCGGCGAGCGGGATCGCGAGCAGGCCGCCGCTGCCGTCGACGCCGACTTCGTCGATCAGCCGACCGAGCTGGGCCTCGGTCAGGCAGGGGCGCGCAGCGTCGTGCACCAGAACGCGATCATCGTCGTCGGTGCGGGCGGCGATCGCGATGAGACCGTTGCGCACGCTCTCGGCGCGCGAGGCGCCGCCGACCGGCAGGAACTCGACCCGCTCGTCGTCGAGCCGGAATTCTGGCCAGCGAGTGTCCGACGGCGCGACCACGACGAAAACCGCGTCAATGCGGGCGTCGGACAACATGGCCGCGATCGAGTGCTCCAGCATCGTGCGGTCACCCAGCGGCAGATACTGCTTTGGAAGGTCGTGCCCGCTCATGCGGGAACCCACGCCGGCAGCCGGTATCAGGGCAATGTAGCGAAGCGGTCGAGGCACGGGAAAGCTCGCTCAGGAGCAGGAGTAGGCCTTCGTATAATAACGACCGAGTTCGGCGGCCCTTGAGCCCTCGCAACGGAGGGTCCGATGGCCGCCGATTGTTTTCTGCCGTGAGCACCGACGTTTCGCTCGACCCGCCCGCCACTTCGCTGGCGGGCCTGCTGCCGCGATCGCTGCCGATCGCAGGGGCGCGCTTTGCCCTCGCCCGGCCACCGGGCTCCGCCGACGCACTGCTGCTGGCGCGCACCGGCGCTCAGTTGCGCGCGGCGCGCCGACTGCTGGTCGTCATCGCGGCTGACGCCCTCGATGCGCAACGTCTGGTCGACGAGATCCCCTACTTCGACCCGACGCTGGCCGTCCGGCCGTTGCCCGACTGGGAGACGCTGCCCTACGACACACTGTCGCCGCACCAGGACCTGGTGTCGGAGCGCCTCGAGACCCTGTTTCGACTGAGCCAGACCGGCGGCGGCATCGACGTCCTCGTGGTGCCGGCGACGACGGCGCTGTACCGGCTGGCGCCGCCGCAGTACATCGCGGGACACACGTTCTTCTTTCGCCAGGGGCAGACGCTCGACGCTGACGAGCTGCGGACGCGACTGGTGTTCGCCGGCTATCAACACGTGTCACAGGTGGTGGCGCCGGGCGAATTCGCGGTCCGCGGCGGCCTCATCGATCTGTATCCGATGGGCTCCACGCTGCCGTACCGGCTCGACCTGCTCGATGCGCAGCTCGAGTCCATCCGCGCGTTCGACCCCGATACCCAGCGCGGGCTGTATCCGGTGCCGGAAGTGAGATTGCTGCCCGGCCGCGAGTTTCCGCTCGATGAAACCGCGCGCCAGTCGTTCCGGCGCCGCTGGCGCGATCGCATCGAAGGCGACCCGAGCCGGTCCAGCGTCTACAAGGACATCGGCAGCGGCGCGGTTCCGGCCGGGGTCGAGTACTTCCTGCCGCTTTTCTTTGACGAAACGGCAACGCTCTTCGACTACCTGCCGCCGGACAGTCTCGTCGCGCTGCATGGGACCGTCGAAGCGGCGATCCAGCGCTTCTGGAACGAAACCAGTGAACGCCATCGCTTCCTCGCCCGCGATCCGGCCCGGCCCATCCTGCCGCCCTCGTCACTGTTCCTGAACGCGGAGGCATTCTTCGCTCGCACGCAGGACTACGGGCGGCTCGCGCTGGGCGATTCCGCGCCCCGCGACAGCGACACCGCCTTCGCAGCGATGCCGTCGCTCGCGGTCGAACGGCGCGCCGAGGATCCGCTCGGCCGCCTGCGGCGCTTTGCCGAGGAGTACGCGGGGCGCATCCTGATCGTGGCCGACTCCGCCGGCCGCCGCGAGACGATCGGTCAGATGCTCGCGGAGTACGGCATCCCGTTCGGCGACAGTGCCGACTTCGCTGCGTTTCTCGCGGGCGACGTCCGCATTGCGCTCGGCGTAGCACCGTTGCACGAAGGCTTCGCGCTGCGCGATCCGCAGGTCGCGATTGTCACCGAGACCGAGCTCTACGCCGCCAGCCCGCGCCGCCTGCGCGGCAAGCAGCGCGAACGCGCCTCGAACGTCGAGGCGATGATCCGCGACCTCGCCGAACTGCGCGTGGGCGATCCGGTGGTTCATGTCGAGCACGGCATTGGTCGTTACCTCGGCCTGCAGGCGATGGACCTCGGCGACGGACCGACCGAGTTCCTGCATCTTGAATACGCCAACGAGGCGACGCTGTACGTGCCCGTGGCGCAGCTGCACCTGATCGGCCGCTACAGCGGCGCCGATCCGGCCGCCGCCCCGCTGCACCAGCTAGGCAGCGGCGACTGGGACAAGGCGCGCAGGAAGGCCGCGAAGCAGGTCCGCGACACCGCGGCCGAGCTCCTCAACCTCTACGCGCTGCGCGCCGCGCGCAAGGGACACGCGTTCGAGTACCGGCAGCACGACTACGAAGCCTTCGCCGAAGGCTTCGGGTTCGAGGAAACGCCCGACCAGCAGGCCGCGATCGAAGCCGTCCTCAAGGACATGTCCGCCGGCTTTCCGATGGACCGGCTGGTGTGCGGCGATGTCGGCTTCGGCAAGACCGAGGTCGCACTGCGTGCGGCGTTCGCGGCGGTCGTGGGAGGCAAGCAGGTCGCCGTGCTGTGCCCCACGACGCTGCTGGCCGAGCAGCACTGCCAGACCTTTCGCGACCGCTTCTCGCAGTGGCCAGTGAACATCGTCGAGCTGTCGCGCTTCCGCTCGCCGAAGGAAGTGGCCGACGCCATTGCCGGCATGAATGCGGGCACGGTGGACATCGTCATTGGAACCCACAAGCTGCTCAGCACCGACGTCCACTTCGAACGCCTCGGGCTCGTCATCATCGACGAGGAGCACCGCTTCGGCGTGCGCCAGAAGGAACGGCTCAAGGCGCTGCGCGCCGAGGTGGACGTGCTGACGCTGACCGCCACGCCGATCCCGCGCACGCTGGCGCTCTCGCTCGAAGGCATCCGCGACTTTTCGGTCATTGCTACCGCGCCGCAGCGTCGGCTCGCCATCAGGACCTTCGTGCGCAAGGAAAGTGCCTCGCTGATGCGCGAGGCGGTGCTGCGCGAACTCAAGCGCGGTGGCCAGGTCTACTTCCTGCACAACGAGGTCGAGACCATCGAGAACCGCCGCGCGCGGCTCGTCGAGCTGCTGCCGGAGGCGCGCATCGAGATCGCGCACGGCCAGATGCACGAGCGCGACCTGGAACGCGTCATGCGCGACTTCTACCAGCAGCGCTTCAACGTCCTGCTGTGCACGACGATCATCGAGACCGGCATCGATGTTCCGACCGCCAACACGATCATCATCCACCGCGCTGACAAGTTCGGCCTCGCGCAGTTGCACCAGCTGCGCGGCCGCGTCGGCCGCTCGCATCACCAGGCCTATGCCTACCTGATGGTGCCCGACGAAGGCGGCCTGACGAAGAACGCCGAGAAGCGTCTCGAGGCGATCCAGAATCTCGAGGAGCTCGGCAGCGGCTTCTACCTCGCCATGCACGACCTCGAGATCCGGGGCGCCGGCGAGGTGCTCGGCGAGAACCAGAGCGGCAACATGCAGGAGGTCGGATTCGACCTGTACACGCAGATGCTGAACGCCGCAGTGCGCGCCCTGCGCTCCGGACGCGAGCCGGACCTGCTGGCGCCGCTCGCGGCCGTGACGGAGATCAACCTGCACGTACCCGCCCTGCTGCCGCCTGACTACGTGGCCGACGTGCACCAGCGCCTGTCGATGTACAAGAAGCTGGCAAGCTGCGACGACGAGGACGCGCTCATAGGCTTGCAGGAAGAAGTCGTCGATCGCTACGGCAGGTTGCCCGAGCCTGCGCGCGCGCTGGTCGAGACGCACCGCCTGCGCCTCGTTGCCGAGCGGCTTGGCGTAAAAAAGATCGACGCCTCGGGCGATGCGCTCGTGATCCAGTTCATACCCAACCCACCATTCGACACCGCGCGTTTGATCGCGCTGATGCAGCGTTCGAAGACCATGCGGCTCGCCGGGCCGGAGCGCTTGCGCATCGACGAGAAGACCCCAAACCTCGACGACCGCGTTCGGCGGCTGCGCGAGATCTTCAAGGCGCTGGCCTGATGCTGCCCGGCACGAGCCCGGCCGCTCTCTGGCATCGATTGCGACCCAGTCGCGGCCAACGCCCGCCGGCCGTCAGGCTCGGCCACGCCAACTGCCAGATCGGACCGTCGCAGCCGTCCCTCTAAACTCCGGCCCGTGAAAGATCTCGTCATCCAGGGACCGGCGCTCTCTTCGGAAGCGCTCGACACTTTCAAGGTCGTCTGCGCGCCCCTGCGCATCACCGTGCGCGGTACCGCCGCGCGCTGCGTCGGCGCGTCCGACGATCTCGAAACGCGCAAGGCGGTGCGCGGTCTCGGCGAGTACTGGAAGCTGGACTGGGCGTTCGTCGAGCAGCGCTGGCGCCTGGCGGATTTCCGCCTGCTCGCGCTCGACATGGATTCGACGCTGATCAGCATCGAGAGCCTCGACGAGGTCGCTGCTTATGCCGGCAAGGGGGAGGAAGTCGCGGCGATCACCGAGGCCGCGATGCGCGGGGAGATCAGCGACTACCAGGAGAGCCTGCGCCGGCGCGTCGCCATGCTGGCGGGGGTCGATGCCGCCCTCCTCGCACGCGTATACGAAGAGAAACTTGCGCTGAGCGACGGCGCCGAGCGGCTCGTCGCGACCTGCCATGCGGCGGGCCTGCGCACGCTGCTGGTCACGGGCGGCTTCACCTACTTCACGGAGCGGTTGCAGCAGCGGCTCGGCTTCGACGCTACCCGCTCCAACGAGCTTGAAATCGCCAACGGCCGCCTGACCGGCAAGGTCACGGGCCCAGGGGGCGGCGAAATCATCGATGCCGAAGGCAAGGCACAGGCCGTGCGCGATCAGTGCGCGCAACTGGGCTGCGCTACCGATAAGGCAGTCGTGTTCGGCGACGGCGCGAACGACCTGAAGATGATGGCGCTGTCGGGCATATCCGTCGCCTACCGTGCCAAGCCGGTGGTGCGGGACAAGGCGACGTTCGCGCTCAGCCACGCGCCGCTCGACGGCGCGCTCAACTGGTTCGAGGAATGATGGGACACTCCAAGAGTACGTTCCGGCAGTCTCTCTGGCACGGCGCGCTGGCCGCAGTGCTGCTCGCGGTGCCTGTGGTCGCGTCCGCGCACGGCGACACGAGCCATGAGAAGCCGGCAGGGCCGGCGATCCGCGAACAGAAGCCGTGGGGCATCGCCGGCGACGCCAAGGCGGTCAGTCGAACCATTGAAGTCACGATGACCGACAACATGCGCTTCGTTCCCGAATTCATCGAGGTGCGGCAGGGCGAGACCCTGCGGCTCGTGCATCGGAACCGCGGCAAGCTGATGCACGAATTCGTGCTCGGCACCCGCAAGGAACTCGATGAACACGCGGCACTGATGAAGCGCTTCCCGACGATGGAGCACGATGAGCCCTACATGGCGCACGTGGCGCCGGGCAAGACCGGGGAAATCGTCTGGACCTTCAACCGCGCCGGGGAGTTTGACTTCGCCTGCCTGATTCCCGGTCACTATGACGCCGGCATGGTCGGCAGGATCAAGGTGGTTCCGGCCACCTCCGTACCGGGCGACACTCGCGCAGGCAAGAAGAGCTAGGCCGCGCGCAGGTCCAAGTTAACGGTGCGCTCGCGCAACCGCCCCGTGCTGGCACGTTGTGTTCTCCGCCGACGAGGACGCCTCGGCGGCCTCCCTTAGATATCCGAACTGAGGTACTCCAAGCCGGAGTCCCCCGTCAGCAACCCAGCGAGCGGCGTCGACGATGGACGGCGCGGACAGCTAGAGCGCGAACTGCTCGCCCAGGATCACGCGCTGCTGCGCGTCGCGGGTCAGAGGCGCCCAGGGCAGATCCGTCGGACCCGGATCGATACCAGCCTGCTTCAGCAAGGTCGTGACCTGCCCTCGATGATGCGTCTGGTGATTGAACATCTGCATGACGCACAGCCAGCGCGGGCGAGACATCTCGCGCTTTGCCACTCCGGAATACCAGGTGAGCGGGCCTGTCAGCTGCTCGGCATCGAGTTGGGCCGCCCAGGCCGCGATCTCGTCATCCATCGCGCGCCGCGCGTCGGAGAGTGCGCCAAAGTCCTCGTGAAGGTCGACGCCGATTCCGCCGACAGGGTAGGTCCTGCCATTGAATCGGGACAACCAGACGCGGTCTGCCCACAGGATGTGGTTTAGCGTGGAGTGAAGCGAGCGAAAGAACGCGCCTCGATCGGCCTTGCGCTCCGCATCCGTCAGCGTGGCAGCCGCCTCGTAGACATTGCGGTTCATCCAGCCGTTGTAGGCGGCCATGGTCTGGCAGTACTCAGCGTCGATCATGGTCCACTCCGTTCAGTACCGCGCCGGTCCTCTACGCAAGACACTGCATCCTGCGCTTCGCGCCGCTCCGGGCAGCCTGCTAACCCGCCAGGTGAGGCCGGCTTCGGCTTGCCCTGATCGAGCCAGATCCGCTCGTCGCCCGAGTCGACGTGGACGAAGCCACGCCCTACGTAAAAGCCGGTGCCACCCCGTCCCAGCACCGACGCCAGCCCGGCCAGCTTGACGCTGGAGACTCCGCGCACCGAGATGTCGGCTGCCTGCCCGACGACGTGCCGCGAATCACGCGCGGCGCCCTCGGTGGAGTTGTTCGTCTTGCGCGTGCGATAGCCCGAGTGCAGTTCGATCGGCGCCTGGATGCCGGAGCGGGCCAGCCATGCCTGGACGCCGGCCAGCGTGTCAAGCAGCGCACGGTTCATCGCGAACACACGATCGGCCCGGACGTCGCGCATGATCCAGCACAGGCGCAGGTACTCGTCCTGGTTGCGGCCAGCATTCGCCGTCCAGTAGGTCGCCCGTACTTCCTCGTCGCCGCGGCGGACCCAGAGCGTGCGGCTCTCGCGCAGCAGCTCGGCCAGGCGCGGATCCATCGCCTGCCCTGCGCGTACGTGCAGCGGCACGGCCCCGCACACGCTGCAGCCCGCGGCGAGCACCAGCCTTCGGCGAGTCAGCCCGTGCTGCACCAGATCCGGGACGTCCTGTTCCACCGCGATCACGGCAATCGCGTCAGATGCGCTCGAAGATCGCGGCGATTCCCTGGCCACCGCCGATGCACATCGTCACCAGCGCATAGCGGCCGCCGACACGCTGCAGCTCGTACAGCGCCTTTACGGTGATGATCGCGCCCGTGGCACCGACCGGGTGACCGAGCGAGATGCCGCTGCCGTTGGGATTGACCTTTTCGGGCGGGAAGCCGAGTTCCTTCGCCACCGCGCAGGCCTGTGCGGCGAATGCCTCGTTGGCCTCGATGACATCGAGATCGGCGACCTTGAGGCCGGCTCGCTCGAGCGCCTTGCGCGTGGCCGGCACCGGCCCGATGCCCATGTACTTCGGGTCGACTCCGGCATGGCCATAAGCCACCAGGCGCGCCAACGGCTTGAGCCCGCGCTTTTCGGCCACGCTGCGCTCCATCATCACGACGGCGGCGGCGCCGTCATTGATGCCGGAAGCATTGCCGGCAGTGACCGTGCCATTCTCCTTGACGAACACGGGCTTTAGCTTCGTCATGTCATCCATCGACGTGCCTTCACGAAAGTGCTCGTCGGTGTCGAAGACCACCGGCCCCTTCTTGCCCTTGACCTCGATCGGCACGATCTGGGTCTTGAAGTGCCCCGCCTTGGTGGCCGCGGCGGCGCGCCGATGGCTTTCGACCGCCAGCGCATCCTGTTCCTGCCGCGTGATGCCCCACTTGGTCGCGACGTTCTCGGCCGTGACTCCCATGTGGATCACATCGAAGGGATCGTGCAGCGCGCCTACCATCATGTCGATCGCCTTCATGTCACCCATGCGCTGGCCCCAGCGCCCGGCCGGCACGATGTACGGTCCGCGCGACATGCACTCGGCCCCGCCCCCGAGCGCGATGTCGGCATCGCCCAGCAGGATCGTCTGCGCTGCCGAGATGATGGCCTGCAGGCCGCTGCCACACAGCCGATTGAGGGTCAGGCACGGAGTGTCCTGGCCAACGCCGCCGTTGAGCGCCGCCACCCGACCGAGATACATGTCCTTCGGCTCGGTGTTGATGACATGGCCAAAGACCACGTGCCCGACTTCGGCGCCGGCCACCTGGCCCCGCTTCAGCGCCTCAGCCACAACGGTGGCGCCAAGCTGGGTCGGCGGCATGTCCTTCAGGCTCCCGCCGAAGGTACCGATGGCGGTTCGGGCTCCACTGACGACGACGACTTCGCGCATTCGCTTCTCCCCAGGGTCTTGTTCAGTGATCGGCCGCGACCGGGCGATCAGCCGCAAATTCTTGCACGTCCCGAGTGTCGGTGCTTGACCTGGATCGGACCGGGTCGCGACCCGGCGAGCGCGCGTGCCGCGTCAGAAGCGCGCGTTCAGCCCGATCATGCCTTCGTACTGCAGGAAGATGTCGCTGCGCAGGACGACGACGCAGCCGCCCGAGCACATGAAACCGCCCGAGCTGTTGACGAACGTGGCGAAGCCGCGCGCCTCGGCGCGCAGTCCCATGTTGTCACTGAGCGGCCAGTAATAGCCAACGCCAAGATTGAGCGAAGCCCTGATCTCCGACCCGTAGCCGGCCGTGCTGGGACTGAACTGCGTCGCGCCGATCCCGCCCGCGACGTAAACCCCGCGCCCCACCGGCCCGTCGATGAACGACGTGCCTCCGAGATGCAGGTAGCGGATCGTCAGGTCGAAGGGCGCTGCGCTGCCGCCAGGCGACAGCGTGGTCGACTGCTGGCTGTACATCAGCTGCACCTCGCGCGACGGGTCGAGCATCGTGCCGACCGCCAGCGCGAAAGCGGCCGAGCTCTTGACGGTCGCCTGGGCGTCGGTTGTCGTGTTCTCGATGCCGTCGCTGCCCACATACCCGGCGTAGAGCGTCAGCGTCATCTGGGCCGCAGCCGGACCTGCCAGCAGCATCGAGGCGAGCACAACCGCACCGGCGATCCGCCGCCGCAGCACCTTCATGTCCAGTGACGCTTCCATACCGGAGCCACCTCGGGCAGCTTGTCGACTCGCGCCATCATCGCCGCGAACCTCGGGTGGGCATCCTTCAAATAGTCCCGCATCTTCCACCAGCGCGACAGGTTGGCGAGGTAGACGTCGCAGACGTAGGGCTGCGGTCCCAACAGGAATCCGGACTTCTGCGGGAAAGCCTGCGCCACGATGTCCCAGCCGAGCTTCATACGAGCGACTGCCGCACGCTCGACCGCAGCCCTTGCCGCCGGCGTGCGTGACGTCGTCCAGCGGGCCGGGTAGTCCGCCACGCCGACGGCCGTGTACACCGTCGCGGCCACGAAATGCATCCAGCGCATGCAGGTGGCGCGGTCGCGCGTGGAGAGTGCCGGCACCCAGTCACTCGGGTGCCGCTCCAGCAGCGTCCAGAGCACTGCCACGCTCTCGGTGAGGATCTCACCCCCGGGCGTGACCAGCGTCGGCAACTGGCCGAGGGGATTGACCGTCTTGAGTTCCGCGAAGCAGGGTCCCGGCGGATCGCTCCACGGCGTAGCGTCCTTCAGTTCGAATTCCAAGCCCAATGCGCCGAGCATAACTTCCACGCTGGCCGCACCCGAGCGGCGCGCCGTGTACAGCACGTATCGGGTCGTCACGCGAGCGCTCCATGCAGGTCGTGTTCCTCGGCGGACGTGACCTTCACCTCGACGAAGTCCCCCGCCGTGAGCTTGCGCCGGCCGGTCTTGATGTACACGACACCGTCGATCTCGGGCGCATCGGCGGCGGTTCGACCCATCGCGACCGTTGGCCCGACTTCGTCGATCAGCACGCGCTGGACCGTCCCGACCTTGCGGGCGAGCCGCCGTGCCGAGATCTGCTCCTGGACCTGCATGAAGCGCGCGCGCCGTTCCTCGCGGACTTCGTCCGCGAGCTGCCCCGGCAGCGCGTTCGCCGCCGCGCCATCGACCGGCGAATACGCGAAACAACCGACCCGATCGAGTTCGGCCTCGCGCAGGAAATCCAGCAGGTGTTCGAACTCCCCTTCCGTCTCGCCCGGAAACCCGGCGATGAAGGTGGAGCGGATCGTGAGGTCCGGGCAGATCGCGCGCCAGGCGCGGATGCGCTCTATGTTCTTCTCGCCCGAAGCTGGCCGCTTCATCGCCTTGAGCACGCGCGGGTGCGAGTGCTGGAACGGCACATCGAGGTACGGCAGCACCCTGCCCTCGGCCATCAGCGGGATGATTTCGTCGACATGCGGATACGGATACACGTAGTGCAGCCGTACCCACGCGCTGGATGACTGCGCGAGTTGCGCCAGCTCCTTCACGAGTTCGGTCATCTTCGTCCTGACCGCGCGACCACCGACGAAATCGAGCTTGTAGCGGGCATCGACCCCGTAGGCGCTGGTGTCCTGCGAGATCACGAGGATCTCCTTCACGCCCTGCTTCAGAAGGTTCTCTGCCTCGCGCATAACCTGGCCGATCGGGCGCGAAACCAGGTCGCCACGCATCGACGGGATGATGCAGAAGCTGCAGCGATGGTTGCAGCCCTCGGAAATCTTGAGGTACGCATAGTGCCGCGGCGTCAGCTTGATGCCGGCCGGCGGCACGAGGTCCGTGTACGGATCGTGCGGCTTCGGCAGGTAACGATGTACATGGTCGAGCACTTCGCCCGCAGCGTGCGGGCCGGTGACAGCCAGCACCTTCGGATGCACCTTGGCGACGAGGTTCTCACCACCATCACTGCGCGCGCCGAGGCAGCCGGTGACGATGACCTTGCCGTTCTCAGCGAGCGCCTCGCCGATTGCGTCGAGCGACTCCTGCACGGCGGCGTCGATGAAGCCGCAGGTATTTACGATGACGAGGTCGGCGCCCTCGTAGGTCGGGCTGGTCGCGTAGCCCTCGGCGCTGAGCTGCGTCAGGATCAGTTCGGAGTCGACCAGCGCCTTCGGGCAGCCCAGAGACACAAAGCCCACCGACGGAGCGGTGGGCTTGGCGGCGGTCGGACGCGACCGCCGTGCGGCACTCGTGGCGGTCATCGCCCCACAGTCACGGCTATTTCTTCTCGCCCGGGAAGCCCGGGAAGCCGGAGAACATCGAGCGCGCCTGGGTCTGCATGTTCTCCTGCATCTGCACGAACAGGTTCTTCGACTGCTCGATATAGCTGGACATCACCGACTGGATCATCGGCGATTGCATGTTGACGAACTGTGTCCACATCTCAGGCCCGATCTTGTTCGTCTCGTAGAAGGCCTTGCTTTGTTCCGACAGCTTGCCCTGAATGTCGATGAACGCCTGGATGTTCTTCTCCAGGTAGGAGCCCATCATGCCCTGCATCGCGTTGCCGTAGAAGCGGATGATCTGCGACAGCATCGTCGCGCTGAACATCGGCATGCCGCCGGCTTCCTCGTCGAGGATGATCTGCAGCAGGATCGGGCGGGTCAGGTCCTCGGCACTCTTGGCGTCGACGACCTGGAAGTTTTCGTTGTCCAGCACGAGTTGCTTGACGTCGGCCAGCGTGATGTAGGTGCTGGTCTGGGTGTCGTACAGCCGCCGGTTAGGGTACTTCTTGATCAGGCGCACAGCAGTTGCCATTCTTGTTCCTCAGTTGTCATCGCGCGGCGCGCGACGGCCCGTCGTGCGGGCATCTCCCATTTGGTTTTGCGGCATTCTAGCGAAGATGACGCACCGCAGCGGAGACGCGCCCCCAGGGTGTCTCCAATGGCCAGACCCGCGAAGCTCTGCCAGAATATTCGGTTCAGATTTTCGACTCTGCCTTCCAAGGAGACATGATGGTTCGCCGCACCCTGCTTGCAGCTTCAATCGTGGCCGGATTCTCGATGGCGTTCGCCGCGGGAGCGGCGATCGCCGGCACGGTAACGGTCATCACTTCGTTCCCAAAGGAGCTGACAGCGGCCTACAAGGCGGCGTTCGAAAAGGCCAATCCCGGCGTCACGCTGGAGATTCTGAACAAGAGCACCGTGGCCGGCATCGCGTTCGTGCGCGAAACCGCCGCGGGACAGCGGCCCGACGTCTTCTGGGCTTCCGCACCCGATGCCTTCGAAGTGCTCAAGCGCGACAAGCTGCTCGTGGCTGCCACGGACGTCGACAACAAGACTATTCCCGCGAAGATCGGCAACTACCCGATCAACGATCCCCAGGGCTTCTATAAGGGTCAGGCGCTGGCCGGCTACGGGATCATGTACAACACCCGCTACCTGAAGGCGAACAAGCTCGAGGCGCCGAAGGAGTGGACCGACCTGCTGGCGCGCAGCCTGGTTCGGCCACGTGGCGATGACGTCGCCCTCGCGCTCGGGGACGATGCACCTGACCGTGGAAACCATCCTGCAGGGCGAAGGCTGGGACAAGGGCTGGAGCCAGATCCTGCAGATGGCCGGCAACAGCGCGCAGATCACCGAGCGCAGTTTCGGCGTGCCCGACGGCATCAACAATGGCCAGTTCGGTGGCGGTCCGGTGATCGATTTCTTCGGACTGGCCGGCAAGAACTCGGGTTTCCCGGTCGAGTTCGTCTATCCGGCGATGACCTCGATCGTTCCCGCCAACATCGCGCTGATTGCCGGCAGCAAGAACACGGCTGAGGCAAAGAAGTTCGTGCAGTTCGCCCTCAGCCAGCAAGGCCAGGAACTGTTGCTGCAACCGGCGATTTCCCGCCTGCCCGTACTGCCATATCAGCGCTGGCCGGCAAGATCCCGGCCGGCTATCCCGGACCCGCAGGCCATCGTCAAGCGCGCCAAAGTCAACTTCGACGCCGACGTGTCAGAGAACCGCTACTCGCTCGTGCATTCGCTATTCGACCAGACGATCACGTTCCGTCTGAAGGAGCTGCAGGCGGCAACCAAGGCGATCCAGGCGGCCGAGGCGAAGATGGCCGCGAGCGGCAAGCCGAATGCGCCAGCCTCCGACCTGATCCGGCAGGCGCGTGAACTCGCCTACTCGCCGATCGTCTCGGCGTCCCTTGCCTCGCAGCCCGAGTTCCTGAAGCTTTTCGCCGCGAACAAGAAGGAAGTTGCCGTCGCCAAGCAGATCACCGGCCTCGAGGAGAGCTGGAACCGTAAGGCGCGCGAGAACTACGGCAAGGCGGCTGAGCTGGCACAACAGGCGGCAGCGCTGATCAAGTAAGCAAGATCACAGGGTTCGTTCAGTGAGCGCCGTGCTGGGCGATGGCCGCGGCGCGTCCGCGGGTGCCGCGTCGCTGCTGCGTCGCTACGGCACTTCGTGGCGGGCCCTGCTGGTGCTGGCTGGCGATCGCCGCCTTTCTTCTTGTACTGCTGGTCATCCCGGTCGGCACTGTCTTCATCACGGCGTTCCGCGACGCCGACGGCAGCTTCACGCTTGGCCACTTCGCGTCGTTCTTCTCGACCGGGCTGATGCGCGAGTCGTTCTACAACTCGCTCTTTGTCGCCAGCACCAGTGTCGTCGATCGCCTCATTAATCGCGCGTGCCGCTCGCATACCTGACGGTGCGCTTCGAGTTCCGCGGAGCTATGCTGATCCAGACCCTCGGCGTGCTGCCGCTGATCATGCCGCCCTTTGTCGGCGCGGTGGCGATGCAGCTGGTGTTCGGCCGCTCGGGCTCGCTCAACCTGCTGCTCGAGGACCACTTCGGCTTCTCGATACCGATCATGCAGGGGCTGACCGGCGTGATCTTTGTCGAGAGCCTGCACTACTTCCCGTTCATCCTGATGAACCTGGTCGTGGCACTGCGCGCGATCGACAGCGCGATGGAGGAAGCCGCGCTCAACCTCGGGGCGCGCGGCTGGCGCCTGTTCCGCCGCGTCGTGTTTCCGCTCGCCATGCCGGGCTATGTCGCGGGCGCGGCGCTCGTGTTCGTCAAGGTGTTCGACGACCTCGGCACGCCGCTGGTACTCGGGCAGACCAACATGCTGGCGCCGCAGGCCTATCTGCGCATCACGCAGGTCGGGCTGGAGGACCCGATCGGCTACGTGATCAGCGTCATCATGATCGCGTTCTCGATCGTGGCGCTGTGGCTTCGGCCCGGGTGATGAAGGGCAAGGACTACTCAACTGTGCAGAAAGGTGGCGCCGGCTCGCGCAGCGGCGGCTTCGGCCGTGGGAGGCCGCGCTCGCCTACGTCGGCATCGTGCTCGTGCTGCTGGTCGTGCTGCGCCCGCACCTGGGCCTGCTGGTGCTGTCGTTCGCCAACGTCTGGAGTTTCTCGGTTCTTCCCGACGCCTGGACGCTGCGCACTACGCGACAGTGATCGAGGACTCGGCGACATGATCCGCAACACGCTGCTCTACTGCGGGCTCGCCGCGCTGATCGATGTCGCCATCGGTACGGCGATCGCCTACCTGATCCTGCGCACCCGTATCCCGGCCCGCCAGTGGCTCGACTACGCCGCCAGCGCGGCCATCGCCGTGCCCGGCATCGTGCTCGCGATCGGCTACCTGCGCACCTTCCAGGGCGTCGAGATCTCGGCACGCCCATCACGCAGACCTGGCTCCTGATCATGCTGGCCTACTCGGTGCGGCGGCTGCCCTACGCGCTGCGCTCCTGCATGGCCGCGCTGCAACAGATCAACATCAGCCTGGAGGAAGCCGCCGAGATGCTCGGTGCCAGCCAGTGGCGCACCGTGCGGCGGATCGTCATTCCGCTGATGGCGGGCGGCATCCTGGCCGGCTTCGTATCGAGCTTCATCACCGCCGCCGTGGAGCTGTCGGCGACGATCCTGCTGGTGGTGAAGGAATCGCAGGCGCCAATGAGCTACGGCATCTACCTCTACATGCAGTCGATCGCCGGCCGCGGGCCGGGCGCGGCCCTCGGCGTGCTGCTGGTGCTGACGGTGGCCATCGGCACCTACCTGTCGCACCGGTTCGTCGACCGCGCCAACCGAACCCTGGAGACACAGCGATGAAAGCCGTGGCCGTCGAGTGCATCGGCATAGGCCTCGCCTATGGCACCAACCAGGTGCTGAAGGACATCACGCTCAACATCGAGCCCGGCGAGTTCTTCGCGCTGCTCGGGCCCTCGGGCTCGGGCAAGTCGACCCTGCTGCGGCTGATCGCGGGATTCAACCAGCACAACCGCGGCCAGCTGCTGGTCGACGGGCGCGACATCACCGGCGTGCCGCCGCACGCACGCAACATCGGCATGGTGTTCCAGAGCTACGCGCTGTGGCCGCACCTGACCGTGTACGACAACGTCGCCTTCGGGCTGGTCGAGCGGCGTGCTCGCGCGCGACGAGATCAAGCGCCGCGTCGCGGAGGCGCTGGAGCTGGTCGGGCTGGCTGAGCTACGCGAAGCGCCGCCCCAACCAGCTCTCCGGCGGCCAGCAGCAGCGCGTTGCGCTGGCCCGCACCATCGTGATCGAGCCGCAGGTGCTGCTGCTCGACGAGCCGTTGTCCAACCTCGACAAGAAGCTGCGCGAGCAGATGCGGCTGGAGCTGAAGCGGCTGCAGCGCAAGCTCGGCATCACGACGATCTTCGTCACGCACGACCAGGAAGAGGCCATGACAACCGCGGACCGCATGGCTGTGCTCGAGGCCGGCGTACTGCAGCAGGTTGGCACGCCGCACGAACTGTTCGACACCCCTGTAAACCGCTTCGTCGCCGAGTTCGTCGGCAGCACCAACCTGCTCTCTGGCCACAGCGACGCGGCGCGCCGCGTCTTCATCGCCGACGGGTTCGGCGAGATCCCGCTGACCGGCAGCGTGAGCGGCACGGCGATTTCGGTTCGGCCCCATGCCATCGCCATTGCCGAATCGCGCGACACGGCCCGGGTGTGGTTTGAAGGTGCCATCCAGGAGAGCGAATTCCTCGGCGAGTTCACACGCTACGGCGTGCGCGTCGGGCCGACGCTACTGACTGCTGACGCGCCGCACCTGTCCGCGACACCAATCTACTCACCCGGCATGCGCGTGCAGATTGGCATCGACCCCGACGAGGTTCGCGTTCTGGACTGAACGTCCGGCCACCGGACATTGCCGCGTCCCTGTGCGTGCCGAGCGGCCGATCGCAGCGCTACTCAAGCAGAAGGCCCAGGGCGCCGCTGGGTCAGCGCGCGAGTATCAGGAGCTTGTTTCTCGCCTGGGAGTCCTGATCGGGGCAGACCGCAATGCCCGCCGCCGCCACTTGCTGCACAAGTTCAGCACGCCGCGCGAGCGCCCCACCGCGCTGAACCTTGTCCGACAACTCGACGAACTGCTGTCCGCCCGGGAGCGTCCAGACTTCGACTTCATAGGCCCGGTCCGCGCCGCGGTACGCGCGTACGGTCGAAGGGCCGAGGCGAGCGATGTCCGCCGGCAGCATCGCTGTATTCCCGCCGGTACCGAGCTGCCTGGCCAGCATCGAGCGCTGCCGCGGGTCCAGCGTCGCGTTCAGCGCGTCAATCAGCGGTGTTCCGCGCCTGGCGTCGAGCGCGAGCAGTGTCCGCGCGGCCCTGCGCGTCGAGACGGCGGTTCAGAGAAACGACGTCATCCAGCGCATCGCCATGAAGGTCCGACTCGCACTTTCCGTCAGGCTGCAGCAGGGCACTATCCACCGCTGCGCAATCCTGAACCGCCACTTTTAGTGTCAGCTCCGAGCCCTTGCCCTGTTCACGCAGCCGCAGCCGAAGTCCCGCCTGGTACAGGCTAAGTGTCGGGGAATCGAACAGCCACACGGTGGTCGACCTTCCCTTTTCCGCGAGCTTCAGTGCACCGGTCACCTGTGCCGAGGGGCTGCAGAGGTTTATCTGGATTTCCGCCTTCGAATCCGAGGCTCGGGCTTCGTGCGATGCGACAGCGGCCGCCGCGGCGCCAGCGAGCAGTGCAATCTTGAAGTTCAACGACACGGCCTGATAGCGCGCGGCGGTCATGGGACCGATCGACGCGACTGCAGCGGTCGCGCCAGGACATCCATCTCGCGCGTGGCGCGAACGCACGGCCTGCCCCTCAGGGGCGGTCCGGCACATGAAACAGGAACTCCGGGATGTCCGGCAGGCCCTCGATGAAGGTGCCCTTCTTCTTGCCGTCCAGCGAAAAACGCCGCACGCGCTGTTCGAAGCGCTCGGCGACGTAGAGGTCGCCGTCCGGGCCGATCGCGAAACCGGACGGCGCCCTGAGCTTGCCGTCGATGACGATCTGCGCCTTCAGCTTGCCCTGGGGAGGCTCCTTCGGGATCTCATAGGCGAGGATGCTGCCGGTGCCGGCGGCGCCGATGTACAGCGTCTCGCCGTGCAGGACGAGATGAACGGGCTTCTTGATCCGTTTGCCCTGGATACGGGCCACTAGGCGCCCAGACGCGACCTCAAAGATCTTGACGGCATCGCCGGCCTCGTCCGCTACGTAGAGATACTCCCGGTGAACGATGATCCCGCGCACGGAGTGGCGCGGCTTGCCGTGCACGTCGAGCACGACCTCGAGTCCTTGCGGCGCCGGCACGTCCGCCGGCGGCTCGCGCCCGGCGTCCGGCAGGTGCCCGTGGGCCGAAGCGACGACTGTGCCCGGGAGAAATCGCCCCTCGGGAAACGCCTTGCGCAGGTGAGGCACGACCGGAGCCGGCTTGCGCGACTTCGGCAGGAGCGCAATGACGGTGTTGGTGTCCTGGCACGAGATGTATATCCGGCCGTCATCGCCGAGTTCGACGTCGAACGGGTGGATCATCGCCCTGACCTGCCTCGACGTGACCAGGTTGTCAGCGAAATGAAACGAGTTGCCGTGCCGGCGATACTGTGCAACATGGCTGTCGCCGCGCCAGGCGCTGGCGATGTAGAGGTCGTCGCCAACCAGCGCAAAGCCGCGCGGAATGTGCAGCGGATGCGCCTTCGGTGACGGATCGAGCAGCAATGGATGGTCACGGTGGACGGTGCCGTCGTCCTTGAACACCCCGATGTTGTCGAGGCCGTGCTTGCCTTCGCCGCGATAGCTGATCCACCACACGATGCCGCTGCCTCCAGTCTTGCGAACTGCACCGGAACTATGACTTGTCCGCGTCGTCCTTCTTGCGGGGCTGCCGCAGGTCGAAGTCGGCCTGCATGCGCTTGAGCTTCACGATGCCGTACCAGACGAGTGCAGCCATGCCGAGGACCAGCGCACTGCCGAACAGCCGCTCAAGGTCGTAGCTTCCGGTCCGGTTCGCAACATAGGCCGCCACGATCAGGCCGGCGATTCCGACATTGATGGCCCAGTTCGCCGGCCGCGTGACGACGTAATTCAAGGTGCCAAAACCCGTCAGCTGGTACAGCAGGAACGGCAAGATCGCGACCGCCGGCAGCATTTCCGATGGTCCGAGTGCAACGTCGACCGCGCTCGGCGCCCGCGCGTGCAGCAGCGTGCTGTGCGCGAGTTCATGAAACAGCGCCGGCACCGCGCACAGGAACGGTACGACAGCGAGCAGCTCGATGACGAGCGCGCCGCTCCAGACGCCAGTCCTCGACGCGGTGTCGGCGCCCTTGACTTCCGACTGCGTCCCGATGAACAGGCCCCCGACGACCGCTGCCGCGCTGGCCAGCATCAGCAGCTCGACGGTAATGCCGAAGGCGGTGGGCTCGCCAGCCTTGAGCAGCAGGAGGGCGAGAAAGCCCGGCGTATAGAACATGACCCGCACCAGCCGGGCCCATACTCGCGCGTCGCGTTCTGGCGGAAGGACCGGCAACGCTCGCCCGTCTGTTCCAACGGTCGGCCTGTCTTTCGACATTTGTCTTCCTTCAGCGCTCGAAACTGTCGGTTCGAGAATAGCGCAGTACGCTGTAAGCGATGATCAGGGCGCGCTGCCCTAAGAAGGCGTGTCGTTTGGATCGGCGGCGTCGGATTTATGGTCGAACGACCCTGCCGGATCGCAGCGATCGAAATGGCACCCGCATGCCAGCTGATGCGGCCCGTGTCGGGCGGTCTGGCCGTAGCGGGCCGTCAGTGCTCGGGTGCCGACATCAGCCCCGTCGATCCTGCTCAGCGTACTCACGCGCGTCGAGCGTGGCGGGAGCGCCCGGCCCCTCCGCACGTTCCGCGCGCCGCTTCAACGCGACATTCATCGCACCGAATGCGGGCTCAATGACCTGTTGCAGGCGGCGTTTCGTGAACGGGATGACGACGCCACGGTAGAGCTCGCCGTGGTGAAAGCGAACTCCGCCATCGGTTAGCGACTCGATACCGAACCTGCGTTCGGCCGAGTACACGCCCGGCATCGCCCAGCGCCCAAGCCAGCGCAACTCCCTTGGTTCACGCACGTGCGTCAGCGTCGAGCGAAATGTCACCGCACCGACGGCCGCCGCGTCCTGTGTAATCTGGATCGAGTTGCCGATCTGCGCTTGCCCCAGGATCGCCCGTATGAAGGGATTCCAGCGACGGTACGAACCGAAGTCGGTGAGAATTCCCCAGACCATTGACGCCGAGGCGCTGATATCGATGTGCGTGCGGATTTCAAGCATCGCGCAGTATGCGGCCCGACGGATATCTCGATCCCTTGAAGTGGGTGCGCGGCAGCGTGCCAACGCGAATGCGGGGTGCGGCCTGCAGCGCGCGTCGAAGGACGGTTGGTCTGCCGACGCTTGTTAGAGTTTCAACGCTACGGCTACTTCGGAAACATGAACTGCACCTGCGCGCGCAGCTGCCAGTTGGCGCCGTTACCCGGATGAACCATGTTGTAGTACGCCTGCAGCGAGGTGTGCACCGGACATTGACATTCTGCCGACAGTCGTGCGGTCACTGAGCAGTGGTTGGACACGGCCAACCACAGCACCGCTCCCGAACCCAGCCGCTCACTTTGTTGCCGGTGCCTCCGGCGCCGCAGGCGCAGCGCCGACAACCTCGATCTTGGCCGCGGCCTTGAGCGCATCCAGCTGCTTCTTCACGCCTTGCTGCTGCAGCTGCTGGCTGAGCTGGGCCTTGACCTGTTCGAGCGGGGGCGCCTCGATCGCGCGGCTGTCTTCTAGCAGGATGACGTGATAGCCGAACTGGCTCTTGACCGGCACATCGGTGAACTTGCCCTTCTCCAGCTTGGTCACGGCCGCTGAGAACTCCGGGACCATTCTCCTCGGATCGAACCATCCGAGTTCGCCGCCGCGCGCCTTGGAACCCGCATCCTTCGACTTGTCCATGGCCAGCTTCGGAAACAGGGCCGGATCCTTCTTCAGCCGGGCAATGATGTCCTTCGCCTCGGCCTCCTTGTCGACCAGGATGTGGCGTGCCTTGTACTCGGTTCCGGTGATCGTCGCCTTGATGCGCTCGTATTCGGCCTTGAGCGCGTCCTCGCTGATCGGGTTGCTCTTGACGAAGTCCTCGACGTAGGCGTTCGCCAGTACGGACTGCCTGATCGCATTGAGCTGGTCCAGTACCTCGGGTGACTTGTCCAGACCCTTCTTGACGGCCTCTTCGGCCACCACCATCTGGAGTGCCAGTTGATCGATGATGCCCTTCCGTGCTTCCGGCGTGTCAGCGTGGCCGGCGCTGCCGCCTTGCTTGGCGATCATGTCGATGGTTCGCTGGCTGATGGGCTTCCCGTTCACGGTGGCCGCCACCGGGCCCGTCGAAGCTGGGTCACCGGACTTGGGACTGCAGGCACCGAGCGCGAGCACCGATGCCGCACAGGCGAGGAGAGTTCCGAATTTGACGAGCTTCATTTCATTCCTTGAGTTGCTGTCGAGTCGACGGAAACCCGCATTGTGGCAGGCTCGCGCGTCCGGGCTGGCTCGTCACGCGCGGGCACAGCCACAACCTCTGGTGCGTTGACCATGCCCGCTTCCCTCGAGGTCCGACCGATGAAGCTGACGTGAGTGCGCCCGGCGAAGCGGCGGCGCCGCCGGCCTCAGACGGACATCACGGCAGTCCTGAAATCGAACGCAATGAACTAACCCCGCGCCGGCGCGGTCAGCCCATGTGCAGGCCGCCGTTGCACGAGAAGTCGGCGCCGGTCGTGAAGCCGGAATCCTCGCCCGCCAGCCAGGCAACGATCGCGCCGATTTCGTCGGGCGTGCCCAGCCGCTTGACTGGAATGGTCTCGACGATCTTTTCGAGAATGGCGGGCTTGATGGCCATGACCATCTCGGTGCCGATATAACCGGGGCTCACGGTGTTCACCGTGACACCCTTGGCGGCAAGTTCCTGCGCCAGCGCCATCGTGAAGCCGTGCATGCCGGCCTTGGCGGCGGAGTAGTTCGTCTGGCCGGCCTGGCCCTTTTCGCCATTGACGGAGCTGATCTGGATGATGCGGCCCCAGCCCTTCTCGACCATGCCGGGCACCACCTGCTTGGTGACGTTGAACATGCTGTTGAGGTTGGTGTCGATGACCGCATCCCAGTCCTCGCGCGTCATCTTCAGGAACATGCGGTCACGCGTGATGCCGGCGTTGTTGACCAGCACGTCGATCGGGCCAAGTTCCGCCACGGCCTTCGTGAAAGCGGCCTCGGTGCTGCTCCAGTCGGCCACGTTGCCGACCGACGCGTGGAAGTCATAGCCGAGCGCCTTCTGCTCGCCCAGCCACTTGTTGAAGTCGCGGCTCGGCCCGCAGCCGGCGATCACCTTGAAGCCTCCCTTGTGGAGTCGCTGACAAATCGCCGTGCCAATGCCACCCATGCCACCCGTTACGTACGCCACCTTTGCCATTTCTGTCTCCGCATGTTGTTAACTGCTGTTGTATTCGGGTCGGGCGCCTGGCCGTTCGAGGCCCGACCCGCGAAAATTACTCGGCCGAGTGCACGTGCTACGCGCAGCGTCGCGTATGTGGGGCCAACCGGCTACCGCTCCACGGTGACGGCGACACCCATGCCACCACCGATGCAGAGCGCCGCGAGTCCCTTCTTCGCGTCGCGCCGATTCATCTCGTGCAGCAGCGTGACCAGGACGCGGCAGCCCGAGGCGCCGATCGGGTGGCCGAGAGCGATGGCGCCGCCGTTAACGTTGATCTTGTCCTTGTACGGCGCCTTGTCCCACCCGAGGTCCTTGTTCACCGCACAGGCCTGCGCCGCGAACGCTTCGTTCAGTTCCATCAGGTCGAGCTGCTCCGCCTTCCAGCCGGACTTCTCGAGCGCCTTGCGCGACGCCGGTGCCGGGCCCATGCCCATCAACGACGGATCGACGCCGGAAGAGGCAAAGCTCACGATTCGCGCGAGCGGCTTCAGTCCGAGCGCCTTGGCCTTGTCGGCCGACATCACGAGCACGGCGGCCGCGCCATCGTTGATGCCGGAAGCGTTGCCGGCCGTCACACTGCCCTGCTTGTCGAACGCGGGCTTCAGTCCGGCGAGCACTTCGGCATTGGACTTGCGATTGATGAATTCATCGGTGTCGAACACGATCGGGTCGCCCTTGCGCTGCGGGATCGTCACCTGGACGATCTCGTCCTTGAACCGCCCTGCATCCTGGGCGGCGGCGGCCTTGGTCTGCGATGCCAATGCCAGCGCATCCTGCGCGGCGCGATCGATGCCGTGCGCCTTGGCCACGTTCTCCGCGGTGATTCCCATGTGGTACTGGTTGTAGACGTCCCACAGGCCGTCGACGATCATGCTGTCGATGATCTTCGCATCGCCCATGCGGAAGCCGTCACGCGAACCGAGCATGACGTGCGGCGACGCGCTCATGTTCTCCTGCCCGCCCGCGATGACGATCTGCGCGTCGCCGTTGCGGATTGCCTGCGCTGCCAGCATCACTGCCTTCAGCCCGGAACCGCAGACCTTGTTGATCGTCATCGCCGGCACTGTCACCGGCAGCCCGGCCTTGAGGGCGGCCTGGCGCGCCGGGTTCTGGCCGCTGCCGGCCGTCAGCACCTGCCCCAGAATCACCTCGTCGACCTGATCGGCCGCCACGCCGGCACGGCGCAGGACTTCCTTGATTACGATGGCACCGAGCTCGGGCGCGGGGATCTTGGCGAGCGCGCCGCCGAACTTTCCGATGGCGGTCCGTGCGGCCGCGACGATGACTGCTTCGGTCATGAAATGACTCCGTGGTGAGTGCTGATGCGACGGCAGACCTGATGCCCGCCGTCGAAGGATGCTAGCGCGGTCCTATGCCTTTTCCTTGACGTAGATCCCGGGCGCCGGCACGGTCGGCTTGTACTTGGCATCGCCGTATTGCTTTGGTGCGGGTTTGAGCGGTCCCGAGTAGTGCGCCAGCCAGCGGCTCCAGTCCGGCCACCAGCTGCCCGGATGCTCCATTGCACTGTTGAACCAGGCATCGGAGTTGGCTGGCAACGTGTCGTCAGCGCCGGCCCAGTAATTGCGCTTGTTCTTCGTCGGCGGATTGATCGTGCCGGCAATGTGCCCGCTGGCGCCCAGCACGTATCGCACGCCGCCCGCCTTGCCACCGCCCGGCAGAGTGCGAGCCGACGCGTACGCCGCCTTCCACGGCACGATGTGATCTTCCTTCGCGGCAAAGACGTACGTCGGGACCTGGATCCGGCCCAGGTCGATCGACTGGCCGCAGCAGTGCAGCTTGCCCGGGACGCGCAGGTTGTTCTCGAGATACATGTTGCGCAGGTACCAGGAGTACATCGGCCCAGGCAGGCTGGTGCTGTCGCCGTTCCAGTAGAGCAGGTCGAACGCGGGCGGCGACTTGCCCTCGAGGTAGTTGCTGACGACGTAATTCCAGACCAGGTCGTTGGGCCGCAGGCTCGAGAAAGTGTTTCCGAGTTCGAGCCCCGGCATGATGCCGCCGCGCGCGAACTGCTGCTCGCGCAGACGCACCTGGGCCTCGTCGATGAAGACATCGAGCACGCCCGCATCCTCGAAGTCGAGCAGCGCCGTCATCATCGTTAGGCTCGTAAGCGGCTGCTCGCCGCGCGCGTACATCACGGCCAGTGCATTCGCGATCAGTGTGCCTCCGACGCAGAAGCCGAGCGCATTGATCTGCTTGCTGCCCGTGATCTCCTGCACACTGTGGATCGCGGTGATGACCCCCTTGTCGAGGTAGTCGTCCCAGGTGACATGCGCCTCGGGCTGCTTCGGGTTCTTCCACGACACCACGAACACCGTGTGGCCCTGCTCGACCGCATAGCGGATGAACGAGTTCTCGGGTTGCAGGTCGAGGATGTAGAACTTGTTGATGCACGGCGGCACCATGAGGAACGGTCGCGAGTAGACCTTTTCGGTCAGGGGCTTGTACTGAATCAGCTCGAACAGCTGGTTCGTGAAAACGACCCGCCCCTCACTGGTTGCGACGTTGCGCCCGACCTCGAAGGCGCTCTCATCAGTCATCGAGATCTTGCCCTTGCCGATGTCCTTCAGCAGATTGTCGAGTCCGGCCTTGAGACTTTCACCGCTCGTCTCGAGCAGAGTCTGCTGCGCCTTCGGATTGAAGGCAAAGAAGTTCGCCGGCGAAACCGCATCAACCCACTGGGAGACCGCGAACTTCACGCGCTTGCGCGTCTTCTTGTCGCCCTGGACGCTTTCAGCCAGGCGGTTCATGAACTCGGAGTTCAGCAGGTACGTGCGCGCGTAGAACGACGCGAGCGAGTTTTTCTGCCAGCTCGGGTCCGAGAAGCGCGGGTCGGATATCGGCGCGGTCGTGCGTTCAGGATGCGTGAAGAAGTCGTTCCACAGCCCGCTCAACTGTTGGACGTAGTCCTGCTGCATCTCGAGCAGCTTCTCCGGCCCGAGCGGCATCGCGGTCACCTGCGGCAATGACGATTGCTGCAGCCACGGCAGCGAAAAGTTAAATGGCTCCATGCTGCCAAGCGCGTACACGGCGCCGTGCTTTTCTGCGGACGCACTCTTCGGAGCCGCGGACGTCGACTCGCCCGATGCCGCCGACCCACCGCGGCGGACTGCCGCGGTCTTGGCCTTCGCCTTGGAGACACGTTTGCGGGCGCGCCGCGGCATGCTGGCGGATTTGCCGCGAGTGCCGCCTGCTGCGGTCCGGGTTGCGCGTCCGGCCTTTGTAGTCGCCATGTCTCCTCCGGTGTCGGTGGCCGGTGGACCGAATGATCCCAGCGGCTCTAGCTCAATCTTGCGATTCTCCACAAGGCGCCGAGCATGGTCAAACCAGTCACTCCGCCAGTCCGATCCGTTTGCATTCGGCTCGTTCGACTCGTCAGACGGTGCGCTGGCGATCGATCCAGACCAGTGCTGCATGGCGGCCCGTGACGCGGTCGCGCCGGTGACTGTAGAAGCGGTCGGGGTCGCAGTATGTGCAGACGCCGCCACCGACCACTGCATCGACCCCTGCTGCGGCCAGCGCCATGCGGCCGAGCGCGAACAGGTCAGCGCGATACTTGCCCGCGCCGGCAGGCACGAAAGCCGCTGCCGCGCCCTCCAGACCCGCCGTCATGGCCTGCAGCACGTCGCCCCCGACCTCGAAGTGATCCGGCCCGATGGCGGGTCCGAGATAAGCGATGAGCCGTGCGTCCGGCTCGCGCAGCCGTTCCCGCATCGCCAGGACCGTGGCCTGCAGGATGCCTGCCGCGAGGCCGCGCCACCCGGCGTGCGCCACGCCCACACAGCGACCGCGCTCGTCTGCGAGCAACACCGGCATGCAGTCGGCCACCATGACCACCGCCACCGTGCCGGGTTGGTCGGTCACGGCCGCGTCCGCTTCCACGATCCCGTCCACTGTGGCGGCGTCGACCACCCGGGCACCGTGCACCTGCCTGAGCCAGCGCGGTTCACTGGGCAGGAGCTCGCGCAGGCGTGCCCGGTTGGCCGCGACGATGGAGACGTCATCTCCGGAGCCGAGCCCGAGGTTCATTCCATCGCAATTCGGCGCACCGTAGGCGCCGGTCGAAGAGCCGCCCGCGCGCGTCGTGATGATTGCCTGCACGCCCGGCGCCACGGGCCAGTCAGGGCGGATCCAGTCGGTCGACGTCATGCATCGCCCGGAAGCGTGGCGGGTCGGTCCGTCGGCCCAAACTCCAGCGATCGCATCAGCTCGGCAAGGTCAGCCGGCGGTGCACGAAACCACTGCCTCGGCAACCGCGTACGTGGGTGCACGAGCCCGAGTCGGCACGCGTGCAGCGCCTGTCGGCCGAAGGCACGCCATGCAACCGTCGGATCTGCCGACGGCAGCCTGCGCCGGTAGACCGGATCGCCGATCAACGGATGGCCAAGATGCTCGAGATGCACGCGGATCTGGTGCGTGCGGCCCGTGTCGAGGCGGCATGCCAGCCAGGACAGGGTTGCATTGCCCTGTCGCACCGACCCCAGGTTCCGGTACTGGGTGTGCGCCGAACGCGCATTGGACGCGTGGCTGACCTTGAAGCGCAGCGGGTTGCGCGGATCACGTCCAATCGGCGCATCGATGCTGCCGTGGCGCCGCGGCTCCCCAAGGACGATGGCCCAGTATTCGCGTCGCACGGTGCGCGCCTGCAACTGGCGCACGAGATCGGCCTGCGCCGCCAGCGTGCGCGCGACGACCATCAGGCCCGAGGTCCCAGCGTCGAGTCGATGCACGATGCCGGCGCGCGGCACGCCAGCGAGTTCGGGGGCATAGGCCAGGAGCCCGTTGAGCAGCGTGCCGGACCAGTGACCTGCCGCCGGGTGGACCACCAGGCCAGGCGGCTTGTCGATGACGAGAATGTCCGCGTCCTCAAACAGCACGGCGAGCGGCATCGGCTCCGGCAGGTAGGCCTTGGCATCCGGCGCGGGCTGCGGTTCGAGCTCCACCAGATCGCCGGTTGCCAGCTCGTGCCGCGGACGGACGACGGCGCCATTGACGCGCACCGCGCCGTCTTCCACCCACTGCTTGAGGCGGGTGCGCGAAATGTCAGGCATCCACCGCACGAGCGCCTTGTCGAGCCGCTCCCCAGCCATTGCGGGATCTACGCTGAAGCGACGCCGCGAATCGACTTCGCTATCGTCGATCAGCAGGTCCGCTTCGTCTTCCGCGACCGGGTCAACCGAGAGCGAACCGTATACTTCAGTGCTGGACAACAGGAGCACCCTGAGCGATGGTTGGTTTCAATTCCTGGACGGCGCCGCTGCTGCGGCGCATCGCGATCGTGCTCGCGGCGCTCGCCCTCGGAGGGTGCAGCTGGCTCGGGATGGACGAGCTATTCCAGAAGGACAACACGGCCAAGTGGGATGCGGACCGATTGTACTCGGAGGCACGCGCCGAACTGTCGGCCGGCAACTGGGTCAAGGCGCGCGAGTACTACCAGAAGCTGGAGGCGCGTTATCCCTTCGGCCGGCATGCGCAACAGGCGCTGATGGAGATCGCCTACACCTACTACAAGGAGGGCGAGACAGCGCAGGCCGTCCAGACGGCGGACCGCTTCATCCGCCAGTATCCAAACAATCCCAATGTCGACTACATGTACTACCTGAAGGGACTGGCCGGGTTCGGCGAAGAAGCGGGCCTGCTCGGGCGTTTGATCTCGCAGGACATCTCGCAGCGTGACGCGAAAGGTGCGCGGGAGTCGTACGACGCCTTCCGCGAACTGGTCACGCGCTTCCCGGACAGCAAGTACGCCGATGACGCGCGTGCCCGCATGCGCTACCTGATCAACTCGCTCGCCAATGCAGAACTGAGCGCCGCCAATTTCTACTACGTGCGCAAGGCTTACATTGCCGCCATCCAGCGGGCGCAGATCGTCGTTCGGGACTTCCAGACTTCGCCGGCGTCGGAGGACGCGCTGATCCTGATGGCGAAGTCCTACCAGGCGCTGGAGATGCCCGACCTGCAGGCCGACGTCGAACGCGTTCTCGCGCTCAACTTTCCGGAAAGCCAGTACCTGCGCGCCCGTCGCTGATCACTCTGCAGGTGCGCGGCGCCGTGTCAGGAAATCGATCGCGTCGTCCTCGCTTCGCGTTCGCGTGAAGGGCGGCAGGCTTGACAGCACGGTGCGGCCGTAGGATTTCGTCAGCACGCGCTCGTCGAGGATCATCAGTACGCCGCGGTCATGTTCGTCGCGGATCAGGCGACCGGCGCCCTGCTTCAGCAGCATCACCGCCTCGGGCAGCTGGTACTCGTTGAAGGGGTTGCGTCCGGCGCGCCGCAAAAGTCGAATCTTGGCGTCGACGACGGGATCGTCGGGTGGGGCGAACGGCAGCTTGTCGATGACGACCAGCGACAGCGCATCACCACGGATGTCGATGCCTTCCCAGAAGGTGACGCTGCCCACCAGCACCGCGTTGCCGGCGCCACGGAATCCGTCCAGCAAGGCACGCCGGCTGCCGGTGCCCTGCACGAACAGCGGCAGCGGGAGCGCATCCTCGTCCATCAGCTGCTGCAGGCGCGCAGAGACGCGATCGACCGCCCGCAGTGTCGTGCAGAGCAGAAACGCTCGACCACCGTTGGCCTTGACGAGCGGCCACGCCGCCTCCGCGACCCGTTCCGGGAAGCGGGTGTCATAGGGCGACGGCATCGACGGCGGAAGATAGAGAAGCGCCTGCCGGGCAAAATCGAATGGACTGTCCCAGCGCGCCGTCTGCACGTCGTCGATGCCGAGTTCGGAGAGATAGTGGTCGAATCGGCCGCCAGTGGTCAGCGTCGCAGAGGTCAGGATCCATGCCTGCGACTGCGCCGCGCGCGCGCGCGCCAGGGCATGGCCAGCGGCCAGCGGTGTCTTGTGGAACTGCGCTCCGTGCGCCGTGACCGCGATCCAGCGCACGGTCGGCTCCGCGTCCGGGTCTGGTGGGACACCGTCATCGTCGGCGCCGGTGCGCAACGCGTCCTGCCAGTCACTCAGGGCGCGCCTGAGCTCCGCCACGCGCGGTCCGATCAAGTCGAGCTCGGGATCACGGCCACGATTGATTTCCACCGCGCGCGCGAGTTCGGCAACTTCCCGGTCCACTTCTGCCAGCGATTCCAGCAAACGGCCGGCGTGCGGCAGGCGCGCCAGCGGCACGCGCGCTCCGGCTGCGAGGCCCAGATCAGCGAGGGCAAGCCGGACGTCCCGCACGGCGCGCTCGAGGCGGGATGTCAGCGTCGTCCACGAAGCGCCGTCGGAGGCACGTGCGAGGCCGAGTGCGCGGCAGTCGCGCGCCAGCTCGAGCCACTGCGCGAGGGACAGCGAGCTGCCGAAGAAGTCAGCCGCGATATCCGGTAACTGATGCGCCTCGTCCAGCACAACCGTGTCGACCGTCGGCAGGAAATCCCGGATGGCGTCGTCACGCAGCGCGAGATCGGCCAGGAACAGATGATGGTTGACGACGACAATGTCGGCGGCCTGTGCCTCGCGCCGCGCCTTGAAGACAAAGCACTCCGTCAGACGCGGGCACTCGGCGCCGAGGCAGTTGTCGCGCGTCGACGTGACCAGCGGCCAGATGGCTGCGCCCTCGGGGACTTCGGCGAGTTCCGCGCGATCGCCGCTCGTCGTCGTGCCGGCGAAGCGCAGGACCGCGCGGAGCTGCCGGGCATCTTCGCGCGTCGCGACCAGGGCGTCCGCTTCCGCCCGCGCCAGCCGATACAGGCAAAGATAGTTGGCGCGCCCCTTGAGCAGCGCCGTGGCCGCGCTCAGTTTCAGGGCTTTGAGCACTGCCGGCAGGTCCTTGCGATAGAGCTGGTCCTGCAGCGGCTTGGTACCGGTCGAAATGAGCAGCTTGCCGCCGGCGAGCAGCGCCGGCACGAGATAGGCAAAGGTCTTGCCGGTGCCAGTGCCCGCCTCGGCCACGAGCGTTCCACCGTGTTGTATGACCCGGTGCACGGCGGCTGCCATCTCGGCCTGGGAGCCGCGCGGCACGAAACCCGGCACCGCAGACGAGAGCGCGCCGTCGGCTGCGAAGGCCTGCGTGACTTGAAGGTCCGTGGAAGGAGCGGCCGCCCCCGTGGCGGGCCGACTCACGCTGGAATGTCGGGGACCAGGCGCATTTCGAGCAAACGCACCGAGTCCTTGATCTGCAGCTTGCGCTTCTTCATCCGTCGCAACGCCAGTTCATCGACGCCGGGCTGCAACGCGAGCCGCTCGATCGCCTCGTCGAGATCACGGTGCTCGATCTGCAGCTCGATGACGCGCCGCTTGATGTCGTCCTGGTCCATTCTCAGTGCGAATCGTCAAAGTGGGCCTGAAAAGGGCACGGTACCCGGCGCTCGGCAGTGCACGAGAGCGCCGATGATAGACTTCCTTCAAAGTCCGATCGACCCGCGTGTCCAGCTTCAAAGTCAACGTCTGCGTCGCCCAGCACATCGGGGACAGGCAGGAACAACAAGACCGCGCGGCCATCATCACGAGCCCGCGTAATCCGGGCGCCATGCTCGCGATCGTCGCAGACGGCATGGGCGGGCGGACCGGCGGTAGGTTGGCCTCCGACCAGGTCGTCAGCACGGCCGAAAACCTCTTCAAGGACATGACGGACCGGGACTCGACGTACCGGGACATGCTGCTGCACCTGGCGGCCGAAGCGCACACCGTCATCCGCCTGACTGCGATCGCCGCCGAAAAGGAGCCGCACAGCACGCTGTGCGCTCTCATCATCAAAAAGAATTACGCGATCTGGGCGAACGCCGGGGACAGCCGCCTGTACTTCTTCCGCAGCGGACGACTGGTCCATCGCACCGAGGACCACACCTACGCTGAACAGCTTCGGCTGGAAGGCCGTCACGAAGACGCGGAACTCGCTGCCGTCCGCTACAAGAACATCCTGGTGAGCGCCCTGGGGATCAACAAGAAACCCAAGGTCGCCATCGGCGAGGAAAACGCCCTGCGCGAGGGCGACATGTTCCTGCTGGCGAGTGATGGGCTTTGGGCGTACTTCGAAGACGACGAGCTCTGCGAGATTCTCTACAGCCAGCCACCGCGCGAGGCCTCGGAGCGCCTCGTTTCGCTGGCCCGGGAGCGCGCCGAGGGGCGCGGCGACAACTTGTCCATCGTGATCATCCGCCTGGATCCGCAGCCCAAGCAGGCGCTGCGCGGCCAGTCCTAGCGCGTCGCCGAGGCAGCGGCCTCTTCCGCGCGCTTGCGCAGCGCTTCGCGCTCGGCCTCTTTCTTTTCCAGGGTCTGCTTGCGCTCGAGTCGCCGGGCTTCACGCTTCTTGCGCTCCGCCTCGGCGTCCACCGCCCGCTTGGCGGCGTCAGCCTGCTTCTGCTGATACTCGGCCGCGTTCTGCGCGCGGGTGGCCGCATCCTGCTGTTCCTTCGCGAGCCGGGCGGCATGCTCCTGCTGCTTGCGTTCGTACTCCGCACGGTTCTGTGCGGCTTCCTCGGGAGACCTGTCCGAACTCCTCGTCGACGCTTCCGCTCCGCGCTGCTCCGCCTGCTTGCGCGCGGCCGCTTCCTTCCCGGCTCGCCCGGCTTCCTGCGCCGCCCGCTGCTTGTCCTCCTCCGCGCGGCGCCGGGCCAGGTCCTCCTGATCGAGGCGGCGCTTCGTGTCCTTGGCTTCCAGCTCGATGCGCTGCACATCGCGTCGCGCGAGCTCGCGCTCGCGCCTCACCTTCTCACGACAATCGTTGACAAGGACCGTGCGGTAGCACTCGGTATCGCGCGCATCGAAGAGCTTCGTCTGACGCTCCTCCTCCTGCCGAGCCGCCTTGATGGCAGCGTCGGCTTGCTGGCGCGTCGCGATGCTGCCCGCCGGGAAGCGCGTGGCGAAGTCTTCACCGCGGGCGTAGCCCGTCAGCAGGAGGAGAATGGCAAGGATCAGCAGGCGCATGTGCAATGAACGTCCGACGCGTCGATTCCGTCTACAGGCGGGCGATATTCCTGCGCGCAGACTCGAGATACTCGCGCGACTGCATCTCCTCGAGCCGCGACACCGTGCGGGCGAACTCGTTGGCCAGTGCGCCCGATCGGTAAATCTCGCCTGCCGGCACCTCGGCGGACAGAAGCAGCTTCACGCGGTGATCGTAGAGCACGTCGACCAGCCAGGTGAAACGCCGCGCTTCGGACGCCTGGCCAGCCGACATGCGCGGCACGTTCGACAGCAGCACCGTATGGAAGCGGGCGGCGAGCTCCAGATAGTCGTTCTGCGAGCGTGGTCCACCGCACAGTACCGCGAAGTCGAACCAGACCACGCCACCGGCACGGCGGCGCGCTCGGATCTGGCGCGCCTCGATCGTCAGCACGGGGTCGTCGTCATCGGTTTCGGCCACGCGCTCGAACGCCGCCGTCAGCGCCGCTTCGGCCGCCACGCCCCACGGCGTCAGGTAAGCCTCGATGCGCTCCATCGCACGCTTGCGATAGTCGACGCCGCCGTCCACGTGCACGACGTCGAGCCGCTCCTTCAGCAGCGCGATCGCCGGCAGCATGCGGTCGCGGTGCAGGCCGTCGGGGTAAAGGGCGTCCGGCGCGTAGTTGGAAGTCATGACCAGCCCGACATTGAGCGCAAACAGCCGCTCGAGCAGGCGATACAGGATCATCGCATCGGCGATGTCGGAGACATGGAACTCGTCGAAGCAGATCAGGCGATGGCGCCGCGCGATCCGGCGTGCGACCTCGTCGAGCGGATCGGCGGTTCCCCTCAGCTCGTGCAGCTCCGCATGGACGCTGCGCATGAATTCGTGGAAATGCACGCGCGTCTTGCGTATCAACGGCACTGCGGCGAAGAGCGCATCCATCAGGAAACTCTTGCCGCGGCCGACGTCGCCCCACAGGTAGACACCGCGGGGCACCGGCGGGCGCACCAGCAGTTTCTTCAGCGCGCTGGAGCGATGCGCCTTGTAGCTGGCCCACTCGTCCTGCAGTTGCTGCAGCCGGACCGCGGCCCGCTCCTGGGCCGCATCGAGCGAGTAGCCACGCTGGGCCAGCAAAGCGTCAAGCTGGGAGCGGAACGGCACGCGGTGCGGCGAGTGTGGCGTTGACTGACGACGGTCCGGTGCTCGAAGCGTGCACTCAGAAGTTGAGCGTGCGCTTGTCCACTGCCAACGCCGCCTCCTTGGTGGCTTCCGACAGTGACGGGTGCGCATGGCAAATGCGCGCGATGTCCTCGGACGAGGCGCGGAACTCCATCGCCACCACCGCCTCGGCGATCAGCTCGGAAGCCAGCGGGCCGATGATGTGCACGCCGAGGATCTCGTCCGTCGCGGCGTCGGCAAGAAACTTGACCATGCCGTTCGTGTCGCCCAGCGCACGCGCCCGGCCGTTGGCGGCGAAAGGGAAGGTTCCGGCGCGGTACGCACGGCCGGCCGCCTTCAGTTGCTGCTCCGTCTGGCCGACCCAGGCGATCTCGGGCGAGGTGTAGATGACCCACGGGATCGTGTTGAAGTTGACGTGGCCACGCTGGCCGGCGATGCGTTCCGCGACCGCCACGCCCTCTTCTTCCGCCTTGTGCGCGAGCATCGGTCCGCGCACGACGTCGCCGACGGCCCAGACGTTAGGCACATTGCTGCGGCAATCGTCGTTGACCGCGACAAAGCCACGCTCGTCGAGCGCAAGTCCGATCGCCTCCGGAGCGAGTCCGATCGTGTTGGGTACGCGACCGATCGAAACGATGAGGCGCTCCACCGCAAGTGTCTGGGCCGCACCGGCGGAGTCGGTGTACTCGACACGGACTTCCTCGGCCTTGCCCTTCTTCTCGACGGTGACCTTATCGATCCTCACTCCGAGCGAGATCTTCAGCCCCTGGCGCCCGAAAAGCTTCGCCGCTTCCCGGGCGATCGCTGATCGACGGCGCCGAGAACGCCGGCAGTGCCTCGAGGACCGTCACCTCGGCGCCGAGGCGACGCCAGACCGAACCCATCTCGAGGCCGATAACGCCCGCGCCGATGACGCCGAGGCGCTTCGGCACTTCGGCGATCGACAGCGCGCCGTCGTCGAAAGGATGCGCTTTTCGTCGAACGCCGCGCCGGCAAGGCGGCGCGTTCGACCCGGTGGCGACAATGACATGGCGGGCGATGAGCGTTTCCTCCGCCGACCCGCTGACCTTGATCTCGATGCCGGCGTCGTTGCGGCCGACCAGCGGGTTGATGATGCTCTGGTGCACCTTCGACCAGGGTAGCCGGCGACGCCGCAGACCAGGAACAGGATCAGCAGCGAGCGGTGGCCGCTGGCGCCGTTGGGCTCGCGGTAGATGCGCGCCTCGGCCGGCAGTGCCGGCACCCACTTGGGCTTGAAAACCGCCACCAGGCGCGACGAAGCCGAGATACAGGCCGACCAGCATCAGGCCCGGGATCAGCGCGCCGGCATACATGTCGCCGACCGAGCGGCCGAGCTGGTCGGCCAGCACGATCAGCACCAGCGACGGTGGGATGGCCTGCGCCAGCGTGCCCGACGCGGCGAGGTGCGGTGGCGATGGTGCGGTTGTAGCCGTAGCGCAGCATGATCGGCAGCGAGATCAGGCCCATCGAGATGACGGCCGCCGCGACCACGCCGGTGGTGGCCGCCAGCAGGGCGCCGACCAGGATCACCGCGATGGCCAGGCCGCCGCGCACCGGGCCGAAGACCTGGCCCACCGTTTCGAGCAGATCCTCGGCGATGCCGGGATCGCTCGAGGATGATGCCCATCAGCGTGAAGAACGGGATGGCCAGCAGCGTGTCGTTCTGCATGATGCCGAACACTCGCAGCGGCAGCGCCTGGAACAGGTTGCTTAAGTT